>CAYUSB010000038.1:0-86491 GCA_964447205.1 uncultured Myxococcaceae bacterium | reverse complement strand
CGCCGATTCACTTCCACGCCGACAGAGCAAGGAAAATCCGTGGGCAAACCTCAGCCTCTGGAGAGGGGACTGTGGCAACGCGCGAACCGCAAAGGGAGAGGATTCCGTTCTCCGCGCGACGCGGCGATCATCCCACCACGCCGGGTACCCTCTCGATCATCGCGGCCATCGCGTCGAGGACCGTGCGGCCTTCGTCCGTGGGCGCGTTGGCCTCGAGCTCGTCGAGGGCGTCCTCAAGATCGGGGTCGTCGTGCTACCCCCACCCCATCGCCATGCACGACGCGCCCGACGTCCTCCTCCTCGAAGACTTCGTCTCCGACGCGGACGCACTCTTTCACGGGCTCCGCGCAGAGGTGCCCTGGGACGAGCGCATGTTCGCCCGCAAGACCGCGAGCTACGGAACCCCCTACAACTACGCCCAGATCAGCTACGATCCCGCGCCCATGCACCCGCGGATCGCACCCGTCCTGGAAGAGCTCGTGGTGCGTCTCGGGTTCCGCTACGACAACTGCCTGCTCAACCTGTACGAGCACGGGGGGCATGGCATGGGCTTCCACGTCGACGACATGACGGGGCTCGTGGGCGAGGCGGGCGTCGCGATCGTCTCGCTCGGGGCCCCGCGTACGCTGGTGTTCCAGCGCATCGGCGACAAGGCGCACACGGCGGCGTTTCGGCTGCACGGCGGGTCGTTGTTGTGGACGCCCGCCGCGGTTCAGGCGGCCTGGAAACACGGCCTGCCCGCGGAGCCGGGCGCGGGCCCGCGCATCAGCATGACCTTCCGCGCAACGGCCCGGTGACGGGAGACGCCAACCTCGCCCATCCGTACATCGCGGCGGTGGGCGCATCGTGCACCGCGTGGCGTCGATCGTCGTGTCGTAGTCGAGCGTGACCTCCACGGCCCCCCGCAGGCTCGCCACCTCCCGCGGGGTGTCGCTCAGGGCGCTCCCCGCCGCGCGACCGTGTCCCCAGCAGAACACACGGCCGTCTCGACCCCGCCCACAGGCCGCGGTCTCGGACAGGGCCACCGCCGTCCCAGTCGCGCGCGTTGACGCGGGGACCCCCTGCCGCCTCCACCCGGCCCTGGGCTTGACGCCACGAACCCGTTGGTCTACGCCCCAAAACCGCCGCCCGATGTCAACCCATATCCCCCGTGACCCCCGTCCGCGGGTGGACGCTCCCACGCACCCTGCGGTCACGACGGCCGTGACGAAGGTCCTCCTCGCCGCGACCGTGGGGGCCTCGCTCCTGATGATGGACGCCCGCGCCGCCGGGCAGGGCGTGACACAAGAGGGTGCGCCCCTGCCCTCTCCGCCCATCGCGCCGTTGTGGCCCCCCGTGACGGCCGTGACCCCGCCGCCGTGGGGTGGGGCGTCGCTCCCGCCGCCGCCGCTGCCGGGTCCCAACGCGGCAGCGACCGCGGCGTTGCCGCCACCGCCTGTCATCGTCGCCTCGCGGAGGCGCACCGACCGTGTGCTGATCGAGACCGGGGGCGGCGCCGCGGCGGGCCTCGTCCTGGGCGTCGCCGGGCTCTACGTGGGTTTCCTCGGGGGCGCGGTCTCGCTCTCTGACTCGAGGGCGCGGGCGGGCACCGACGGGTTTCTGCAGGCGGGGCTCTACGGGGGCATCGTCGGGGCGAGCATCGGCATTCCGCTGGGCGTCTACCTCGTGGGCAACAACTTCCGCGGCAACGGCGGCCTCGGCTGGACGTACCTCTGTTCGGTCGCGGGGGGAGCCGCCGCCTTCGGTCTGGCGGTCGCTGCCCAGGACGGCAACGTGCCTGTCGGAGTCCCCATCCTGGCGGGACTCGTGCTCCCCCTGGCAGGGGCCGTGGTCGGGTACGAGCTCTCCAGCGACGTCGATGCGCGTCCCAGGCCCGTCCCACGGTCCACGCTCGTTCCCCTCGTCAGCGTGGCCCCCGGGGGCAGCGTGCTCGGCCTGGGCGGGACCTTCTGAGCCCGTGCACAGGGGTGGCTCTTTTTCTTGTTGTTCGCAAAACCCTGTGATACTGCCATCGGGTCTGTGGGCAGACCGGGGGCGGTGGTCGGCGGAATAGGCCGCAGGACGATGTCCCAGTCCAACCACACACACATCGAAGGATGATTCACATGCGTAAGATCGTGGCTCTGGGAATGCTCATGGGGATGCTCGGCGCGATGGGTTGCAGCTACGGCGGCATCGCCGTGGCGCCGAACGGCACCGTCTACGTCGCCAGAAACGACGCCTTCCTGTTCGGCGCTCTCCGCGGCGTGTACGCCTGTACGCCGGCCGGCGCTGAGCTCACCTGCACCAGCGCGGGCTCGCCCTGAGCTGCTGAGCGCCTCCCGGGCGCTGGGCCTCGCGTAATGTAGTCTGTCCCTGCCGTATCCTCCTCCTGATGTCCCTCTACACCTCGCACCTCGTCTGCACGCTCTCGTGCATGCTCGCCCTCGTTGCCTGTCGACGCGAGCCTCCGCCAACACGGGCTCCGTCGCACGACGAGGCGGCCCCGAGTGGCGCGAGCGGCCTCGGCTGGCGCGTCGACCTTCCCGGCGAGATCGTGCGGGCAGGCGTGCTTCACACCACCCCGGGGGGCCGGGAGGAGGCGTTGATGCCCGTGCTCCCGGGGGCGGTTCGGCACGCGGCCCAGGCGTGTCGTGGTGATGGGGGGACTCAGGGCGGAGTCTCCCGGGTGACCTTCGTCTTGGATGTGACCGCGGACGGGCGGTTCGAGGCGTCGGGGTCGATGCCGACCGATGTGTTCGAGCGTTGTCTGGTCGAGCACCTCGTGCGCAATGCGCGCCCCCCGGCGGCCGGGGCGACGCGTGTCACGGTGCAGCTCCAGTTGAGCCGCTGAGCGCGCTCCGTCAGAGTCCGACGCCCGGGGCGGGCATCCGATAGCGGATCCGAGGCCCCCAGAGCGCGTGGGCGATGGCTCCGAAGGGAATCCGAACGCCTGCCCCGAGCCAGATCTGGGCAGGTTCGTCGACGAGGACCTGCATCTCGACCCGGAAGAGGGAGTACCCCAGCCCCAGGGCGAAGCCCGGCTGACCCTGGAGGGACACGGTAGCCCCGGCTTGTACGGTCCATCCCTGTTCGATGCTGGTGACCGATCCCATGACCCCGAAGGCCGTACGACCGACCGTGAGATGCTCGGCGGTCAACGTGACATCGAAGAACTTCCAGTTTCTGATGTAGGAATAACCGGCCCTGCCGCGCAGGTGAAAATAAGGCGTCCAGTCTGCGGCCCGAAGCATGAGGCTCGGCTCCAGGTCGAGCGCGAACCACGACCGGGGCGGCGGGGCCCCCGGGAGTTGTGCGCAGCTCGGGCCGGCCCACAACACGATCGACAGCGAGGCACAGAGACAGGCTGTCATCACGCGCGGATCGTGTCGTCGCATCGGGGATGCTGGATAAGACGCCCGCGGCCCACGCGTCAACTCTCGACGAACCTCAGCGAGGCGCGCGATCTACCCGTGCTCGGGGGCCCTGCCATGGGCGTCGAGCCAGCGGAGGCAGCCGCGTACGGAGCCCGTCGCGAGGGCGATGCAGCTGTCGGCCCCGCCGTAGTACATGAAGATCGTGTCGCCGTCCGGTCCGAGGGTCGTGCCGCAGGGGAAGGCCACGTTGCCCACGTCGCCCTCGCGCTCGTAGAGGGCCTCGGGGCCGAAGACCCACTCGTCGCCACGGAGCAGGCACACCTCCGGGGCGTGGGTGGCGAAGAGGGCGAGGCCGAGGCGGTACAGGCTCCCGGCCGCGGTGTGCCGAACCCCGTGGTACAGCATCAACCAGCCGCGTTCGGTCTCGATCAGCGGGGGCGAGAGGCCGACCTTGTTGGCGTCCCACCACGCGCCCTTGCGGGCGAGGAGCATCAGCTTGTGGTTGCCCCAGTTGCTCAGGTCTGGAGAGAATGAGATCCAGATGTGGGCCGCGTGATCGGTCACGGGGCGGTGGATGAGGGCGAAGTTGCCGTGGATCCGCCGCGGCAGGAGAGCGGCGTCTTTGTCGTCGGGCTGCATGACGAGCCCGAGCCGCTCGAACGTGCGGAAGTCTTCGGTCGTGGCGAGGGCGACCCCGGGCCCGCCCTTGCTGAAGGCGGTGTAGGCCACGACGTACTTCTGCAGCTCGTCGACCCAGGTGATGCGCGGGTCCTCGATGCCCCAAAGCTCCTCAGGGTAGTTCTCGGGGTCGGGGAGCAGGGTGGGGGCGGGGTCGACGACCCAGCCGTCGATGCCGTTCGTGGAGCGGGCCGCGCAGAGGTGCGAGTGGCCGCGCCGGTCTTCGACCCGGCACAGGAGCAGGGTGGTCCCGTCGCGTAGCCGCGTGGCCCCGGGGTTGAAGACCGTGTGCACGGGGTACGGCCAGTCGGCCGCCGTGAGGATGGGGTTGGCCCCGTGGCGCTCGAAGAGGACCTCGTAGGACTGCTTGGGGTTCACGAGGGCACCTCGTTGTTGAGGATTGCGGGTGCGACGCGGACCAGACGAGACCTCGCCATCACGTCGCGTGCGGGGGGGGCGAGCTGCGTGGTGAGGCGGTCGGCCGCCCGCATCTCGGCGAGAGCCGTGAGGAACGACAGGGTCGACTCGGCCCCCTGGTTTTCGTTCATGCGGTCGGCGTGGATGCCGTCGCGGCAGCCGCCCGTTCGGGCGTCGTACACCTGCGCCCGCAGGGGGTTGTGCCCGAGGTACCACTGGAACGCCCGCCTCGCCTCCTCGCTCCAGCGGGCCTGCCCGGTCACCCGCTGGGCGTCGAGGCAGGCGGAGACCATGGCGCAGGCCTCGACGGGCTGCTGGTCGAAGACCGCGCGGGGGGCGTCGCGCACGTGGAAGCCGTTGGTCCCGACGGGCGAAAACGTCCCGTCGTCGGCGAGGTGCTGGCGCACGAGCCACGTGAGGGAGCTCTCGGCCACGGCCGCGGCCTCGGCGTCTCCCATCCGTGCCGCGGACACGAGGAGGGCCTGCGGGAGCCGCGCGTTGCAGTACGTGAGCCGGTCTTCGAACCAGGGCCAGTCGGGGCGGCGGGCGTGCTGGTGGCGCTCCATCAGCCTCCGCACGAGCTCGGTCCGCAGGGTCTCGACGCGCCCGTCCCCTGCGGAAACCCGGAGGTACTCCTCGATGCCGAGCAGGGTGTAGGCCCAGGCCCGCGGGCTCGTGAGGGCCTCCGCCCCGGGGAGGGCCTTGTGAAAGAGCCGGGCCCCGAGGCCACGTCGCCCGGGGTCGGCGGAGCGCCCCACGACGGCTCCGAGGGCCCAGAGGGCACGGCCCTGGCTGTCGTCGGAGCCGGGCTCGTCATGCCACTGCCGCGCGTACGACAGGAAGTTGTGAAACCTCCCGCTCGCCTCGTCGAGGGCGTAGCTCATGAAGGCCAGGTAACGCGTCATCAGGGCCCGCACGACGGCGGGGGCCTCGGTGCCGGCCTCCTCGACGTACGTCATGAGGAGGAGGGCCCGGGCGTTGTCGTCGAGGCAGTACCCGTCGTGGTAACGCGGGACGTCGAAGGTGGCGTGCTGGAGCATGCCCGTGTCGTCGGTCATCAGGCGCACGTGGGAGAGGTCGATGTCGGGCAGGAGTGGGCGGCGCCGGGCGAGGGTCCGTGCGGCGAGTCCCGCGCGGCGTCGGGCGTCGTAGGAGGCCCGGGCCTGCTCGAAGCAGGCGACGTAGCGGCGGGCCACCAGGGGCCAGGCCATCGTGCGCCCGAAGTCGGCCGCCCGCTGTTGGAGGGCTGCGCGGGCCGCGGGGTCGTCGAGCAGGGCGATCACCGCATGCCCGATCGCGTCGGCGTCGCGCCACGGGACGAGGGCCCCGCGGCCCTCGGAGAGCAGCTCGCGGGCGTAGCGGTAGGGCGTCGAGATGACAGCCTTTCCACACCCGACGGCGTAGGCGAGGGTGCCCGAGGTGCTCTGCTCCTCCTTGAGGTAGGGGGTGATGTAGAGGTCGGCGGCGCTCAGAACCTCGACGAGCTCGACGTGGCTGACGAAGCGGTTGTGAAAGAGGACGTTCTCGTCGACCCCGAGGCTCCTGGCGCGGGCCTGGAGCATGAGGCGGTAGGCCTCGCCCTGCTGCTGCTTGACGTGGGGGTGCGTGGCCCCGAGCACGATGTAGTCGGTGTTGGGGTGCCGGGCGAGGATGGCCGGCATCGCGTCGATGACGTACTCGATGCCCTTGTCGGGGGACAGGAGGCCGAAGGTGAGGATGACCGAGCGCCGCGCGGCGCCTGGGGCGTCGTAGTTGCGCCGCGCGGGCACGATGGGGATCCCGTGGGGGATCACGTCGATCTTGGCCGGGTCGACCCCGTGGACGTCGCGGAGGAGGGCGGCGCTGTCGCTGCTCATCACCACGACGCGCTCTGACAAGCCCACGAGGGCGTCCATCACGGCCCGCTGCGCAGGGTCGGGGGCCGCGAGGATGGTGTGGAGCGTCGTGACCACGGGCATCCGCAGGGCACGCAGGAGCTCGAGGACGTGCCCGCCGGCCTCTGCCCCGAAGATGCCGTACTCGTGCTGAACCGACACGACGTCGACGGAGGCCGCGTTGAGGAAGTCGGCGGCGCGTCGGTACTCGGCGAGGTCAGCCTCGGGGATCTCGAAGCGCACGCGGGGCGGGTAGGCGTGCGTGTGGCCCGCGTCGTTCATCGCGACGACGAAGCTGTCGAGGGCGGGCACTTCGCGGCCGAGGGCGTCCAGGAGGTCGGTCGTGAAGGTCGCGATGCCGCAGTGTCTCGGCAGGTGATTGCCGAGCATCGCGAGGGTGCGAAGGCCCCTCAGCCCAAGACTGTCGTCGCCCATGGGGCTCCTTTGATTGACCGCGGGTATGGCCGAAGTCGGCGCACGCGCGGTCGTCAAGAGGACAACCCATCACGTCGCGGGCAACATGCGTCCTCGAGCTGCCATGCGCAAGCCGCGGGCTCCACCATCGTACGCAGCGTCGCAGATGGGCGCGGCCGTTCAGGGCACGCTGTGGGCGCTTCGGTGTCTCAGCCCTCGGGGGCGTCGGTGAGCTGTTCGGCCGCGGCGCGCTCGAGGGCGGCGCGGGCCGCGAACCAGTGTTCTTCGTCGCGACCGTCCACGCGCCCTGAGGCCAGCCACAGGGCGTAGGCCCGGTCGCGGATCTGGGCCTCCGTCGGGACGAGGGAGGCGATGTCCCAGAAGGCATCGCAGCGGCCCGTCTGCGGGTCGTACGGGAGCGTGCCGAACCAGTCCTGACGGCCCACGGGCAGGGACCGATGGCGGTAGCACTGCCTGCGTTGTGGGCACTGCCCGCCGGGGCACATGGTGATGTCGGAGGGCATTGGGACCGCGGAGGATACCGCAGGGGCCCCGGGGCGGGGCAGTCGCGTTGACATCTGATCGAGAGCGTGCTGGGAATGGCGCGAGATGTCACGGGGGGCTTCGACGGGTGCGGTACGCGTCCACGCCACCCGCACCTCGGAGATTGTTCCCCATGCCGACCTTCGTCATCCAAACCCTGGGCCGCCCCCCGCACAAGGTGAGCAGCGACAAGAGCCCCCTGCGCATCGGCCGCGACGATGACAACGACATCGTGCTCCCGGACGAGACAGTCTCGCGGAGCCACGCGGAGGTGGTCCGCGGCTTGGACGGCCGCTGGGGTGTACGCTGCCTGTCGGAGACCAACCCCGTCGTGGTCAACGGTCGCCTCACCCCTGAGAAGGTCGTCCTGTCCGAGGGCGACGAGATCCTGGTGGGTGGGGCCTTCGTCATGATCTTCTCGGAGAACGCCACCGAGGCGGACAGGTACGTCAACGCCGATGCGGCCTTCCAGCGGAGCCGGTGCACGGGCTGTGATTGGGAGGGGCTGGTGTCCAAGCTGCGGGCCAACCCGACGTGCCCGCGCTGCAACGGGAAGGAGTTTGTCGACGTCGACCCCTATGCGGGCGAGGCGAAGCGGACGCCGTCCAAGAGCGATTCGAAGGCGCCGCGGCTTCAGACCGCAGCCGTGACGCCGGAGTCGGCGAAGAAGATGATGCGCGCGATCCGGACGGCCAACCGCAGCCGTCTGGAGCGGCTCGACGGTCAGGGAGGAGAGGCTGGGCGGGTCGATCTTGCGGAAGACAAGAGCGTGGTGTTGGAGCGCTCCGGGGACGCCACGACGGGCCTGCGCGGCTTCGCCTTCGGCAGCATCTCCATCGCGTGGAACGGCCAGCGTTACAGCGCCGAGAGCGCGATGATCTTCCCCGCGATGCGGGTCAACGGCGAGAAGGCGAAGTCGGCCGACCTGTTCTCTGGAGACGTCATCACCGTGGGGAGCAACACGTTCAAGTTCGTGACGGAGTGACAGGGCGCCCGTGCCCGCCCCGCACCCCGGCGCCTCGCTTGACAGCGTGTACTCCAGAGTGTGTACTCGGCGCGTGCATCTGGTGGGCTGTTGGAGGTGTGGGGCGGCCTTGGGGTTGCTGTTGTTTACCCTGGGGGTGACCCCGGGCACGGCGCACGCGCAGACACCGACAAACCCTCAAGCCCAGACCGCGTTCACCGAGGGCGTGTCTCTGCTGCGCCGTCAACGTTTCGTCGAGGCGATGCCGTTGCTGGAGGAGGCGGTGCGGCTCGACCCGACGCCGACCGTGTGGTTCGACCTGGCGCTGGCCTATCGAGGTGCGGGGCGCATCGCGGCGGCGGTGACGGCGTTTGAGCGCTACCTCGCGACGCCCGAGGCCGACGCGCCCGAAGCCCGGCTGCGCGCCATCCGCGACGAGCTGCCGACCCTGCTGCGCTCCGTGGCCCGGTTGCGTCTGGCGATCACACCCGCCGACGCCGTCGTGCGGGTCGACGGACGCGAGGCGCTTCGGGCGGGCGACGAGATCCGTGTCGACCCTGGCACCCACGTGCTCGACATCGAGGCGCCCAACCACCAGGCCGCGCGCCGCGAGATTACGCCCCAGGCCGGCATGACCATGATGCTGGAGATGCACCTGCAGCCCCTGACCGTCAGCGCGCTGCCTGCGACACCACCCGTCCCGGTCACCCCGCCGCAGGTACCCGCGCCCGAGGCCGCGCCCGCCCGCGCGACGGTCACCGTCGAGCCAAGCGTGCCGACCGCCAGCATCTCGATCGACGGTGTCTCCCACGGCAGCGGGCAGGTGACGGTTCCTCTTGAGCCCGGCGAGCATCGGGTCGTGGCGAATGCCGCGGGGTACGCCCCGTGGAGCCGGACCGTCACGGTCGCGCCCGGGTCGTCGCAGCGCCTGTCCGCAGTGCTCACGGCCCGGCAGCGGGCGGGATGGGTTCTGCCCGTGACCGTGGCGGGTGGCGCCATGGTCGCGACGGCGGTAGTGCTGGGAATCCTCATCGCCACGCGCGGCGAGGCCGACCCCACCCAGGGCAACTGGGCCACCGTGAGAGAACCCTAGGCGTCCGCCGAGAGATCCCAGCCATGCAGGACGAAGAGAGTGAGCTGTTTCAGCTCGGCGACACCATCGGCGAGCGGTATCGTGTGATCCGCCTGCTCGGCCAGGGCGGCATGGGCGCCGTGTACGAGTCGGAGAACACCTGGACCAAACGTCGCGTCGCCATCAAGGTGCTACTCCCCGCCCTCTCCGGCGACAACAAGGCTGTGGCGCGGTTTCAGGGCGAAGCCCAATCCGCCACGCGGTTGCAGCACCCCAACATCGTCGACGTGCTCGACATGGGCAAAGACGCCCGCACCGGGGCCGTCTTCATCGTGCAGGAGTTTCTCCGGGGCGAAGACCTCTACCACTACCTCGCGAAGAAGGAGAGGCTGTCGTGCTTCGAGGCCGCGGAGATTCTCGTGCCGGTGATGAGCGCCCTCGCCGTGGCCCACGCTCGGGGCATCATCCACCGCGACATCAAACCGGAGAACATCTTCCTGCTGGGCTCGGCGCCCGATCTCACGCCGAAGCTCATCGACTTCGGGCTGGCCAAGGTGTTGGGCGAAGACGCCAACGCTCGCAAGACCACGACGGGCACCATCATGGGCACCCCGTACTACATGTCGCCCGAGCAGGCCCGGGGCGACCGTGTGGTCGACGCGCGCTCCGACGTCTGGGCCATCGGCGCGGTGCTCTACGAGCTGCTCACTGGCTCGGTGGCCTACGATGCGCCCTCCGCCAACCTCATTATCGTCAAGCTCTTGACCGAGCGTCCCCCCCAGCTCCTCGACGCCCTGCCCGACGCCCCGCCCGAGGTCGCCGCCATCGTGGCCCGCGCGATGGAGCCCGACCTTGACCGCCGTTACCCCACGATGCGCGCGATGCTCGACGACGTGCTGGCCTGCCCCGCCTTTCAAGACCCTGGGCGCATGACTTCGCTGGCGGTACGCTTCTCCCGGTCGATCGATCACAGGCCGCCGGCGGACACGGAGTCGCCCGCTGAGTTCGGCGACGGCGCAGAGAAGATCGGCAGCCTTCCCACCCAGGCAGGCGGAAGCGCTCCGCGGTCGAGCCGCCCCGTCGATTCCAGCGCCCCCACCCAGCCCGCCAAGGAGCCCACCCAGAACACCTGGCAGCGCCCGTCGGCGTCGTCAATGCCCGAGGGGCCTCCGGCACGCCGCAAGGGCCTCCTCGTCGTCGCGGCGGTCGCCGTGGTGCTGTTGGGCTCAGCCGCGCTGCTGCGCGCCCTGAGCGGCGGCAGCCCCGGCTCCGCGGCTCCTGCACCGGCAGCGCTGGCCCCGGCTGCTCCTGCGGCTCCCGCTGCGGCAGCGCCCGCGGCCCCTGCACCCGCAGCGCCGACGCCTGCGGCCCTCGCACCCGCCGCCGCAGCGCCCGCGGCTCCCGCACTGGCAGCGCCTGCGCCCCCGGATCCCGAGGCCAACACGGCCGCCGCGGACACGCCCGCAACCGCCGAAGCGGATCCGGCTCCCCGTCGCGGCCGCCACCATAACTCTCGGCGGCGCCGTAGCAGCAGCGCGCTCGACCCTGTCGGTCCATGAGCAACACGCGCGCGCAGATGGCCTGCTGGCTGCCTCGACTCGGCGTGAGCGTAGTCCTCCTCTCCGCGGGGTGCGCGCCCGTGCCGCAGACTGAGCTGGTGGTTGTGGTGAGCTCCGACCTGACGCCGGGTACGACGCTGCGCTCGGTGCACGTGACGGCGCAGCGCGAGGGCGCGAGCGCGCCGCTGTACGACAACACCTTCGCCCTCACCGACATGCGCTTCCCGCTTCCGGGCGAGGTGACCCTGGTGGCGCGCGACCCCGACGACACCCGCCCCCTCACAGTGCGCGTGGTGGGTGACGTGGGGGGCCAGCCGCTTACGCAGCAGGCCGTGGTGCGCTTCCAGCGCGAGCGCACCCGCTACCTCCACATGACCCTCTCCGCGTTGTGTGTGACCCGCATGCCGTGCGACGCGACGCTCACCTGCCGCCTTGGTGAGTGTGTCCCTCCCGAGCAGATCGTGCCTCGCGACGACCCGAGGCCATCGCTCTCCCCCGGGGACGCCGCCGTGTCTCTCGATCTCGGTGTGGACGCTGCGCAGGACGACCGGCCCGATGTGGCGACGATCGACCGACACGACAGCGGGGCCCCCTTCGACGACGTCCCAGGCCTGGACGCCACCACGTCCGATGCCGCCGATGCGTCCGCAGAAGATGCCGTACAGGACGCGACCGTAGGCGAGGACGCACACGACGTCGCGACCCACGATGTCCACGCCACCGACACCCTCGATGTGCCCCCAACGGACGTGTCCGAACCGCCCGACATGCCGACGATGGACACGCCCGATCCGGCTGACGTCCCCGATGTGCCGCCCGCGACGGACGTGGCGACGGACCTGGGGTCTCCGGACGCGTGTCCGACGGCGCTCACGTTGTGTGCGGGGGCGTGCGTCGATACGTCATCGAGCTCGAACCATTGCGGCGCGTGTGGTCGATCGTGTGGGACAGGGACGTTGTGTATCCTGGGCGTTTGTACAATCAACCGCCAGCGAAGCTGTGCCGCTGGTGTCGCCGGGTGCGGGGAGGTGATCGTACCGGGTGGTACCTTCACGATGGGCGAGGGGTCACCCGCCGTCGATGCGTCGCCCGTGCAGCCGGGGACGACGGTGCGGACATTTGCCATCGATGCATATGAAGTGACAGTGGCGCGCTTTCGGCGTTGGGTGGCCGCGGGGCGGCCCGTGCCGAGCGGACCGGTAATGTACCCGGGCGGCCCTCTCCCGTTCGAGGGAACGGTGAACACGGAAGCGGAGTTCAGCTGCGGATCTGTAAGTTCGTATCAGAACTATCCTCGCACTGACCGCGAGAATCACCCCATGAACTGCGTGAATTGGGCGACGGCTCAGGCGTTCTGCGTGTGGGACGGCGGTCGCTTGCCCACGCAGGCAGAGTGGGAGTTCGCTGCGCGCGGAACTTCAGGGCGCATCCATCCTTGGGGCGTCGCTCCGCCCGACGATGCGCGCGTCTGTTGGAGCGGTTCCGGCACGATGCGCCCGTCGACTTGCCCGGTCGGCACGTTCGATTCCGGCGCCGTGGATGGAATTCACGACCTGGCGGGGAACCTTTGGGAATGGAACGCGGACTGGATGGGCCCTTATGCGACCGGGGGCGGCGGATGTTGGCGAGGCGGCCCTTCGACCAATCCGCTGTGCAGCGACCGCACCTCGGGCGCGCGCGTGTTTCGTGGCGGGTCGTGGTTCAACTCCGATGCCGCGAGCTTCAGGGCCGCAACACGCGAGGCGTTTGCGCCCGGCTCAAGGAACTATAACATTGGCTTTCGATGTGTTCGGCCCGCCCCGCTGCCGCCGATCGCGACACAGCGTTCGTGCGCGACGTCGCTTCCGGGATGCGGGCTCGTCGAGGTCGCGGGCGGCACGTTCTCCATGGGTGGCGACGTTGATTGCGTCATCGCGCCGGGCGACCCCTCGTGTGTGCACTACGGATCGCCGAGGCTGTCATCGATCTCGGTGGGAGCGTTCGCGATCGACGCCTACGAGGTGACAGTCGCACGGTTCAATGCCTTCTGGGCTGTGCACTCCCGAGACATCGCAGCGGTACGGAGCGCGCCCGTGGTGTACCCCGGAGGCCAGATCATCTCCTTGAATCCAACGGCCGCGGAGGAGCCCCACACGCGATCTGTGAACCTCCACTTCAACTGGTCGCCCTCTTCGACGAATCGCGACGCGCATCCGATGAACGGCATCGACTGGTGGGCGGCGCAGGAGTTCTGCGTGTGGGACGGAGGCCGGCTTCCGACGGACGCAGAGTGGGAGTTCGTCGCGAGAGGCCGCGCTGCTCCGGGACTCGCTCCAGGCCGCCTCTACCCCTGGGGCGACACCGCGCCGTCCGCGTGTGACCGCGCGCACTGGAGCGGCTGCACCACTGTCGAGGACGGCGCGCGAACCCTGCGCGTCGGACACTTCGCGGGCGTCGCGGGGGTCTTCGACCTCGCAGGCAACGTCGCGGAGTGGACCGCCGACTGGTTCCAGCAATACAGCGATCCGAGGTGCTGGGGCACGTCATCGCGAACGGACCCCCTGTGCCTCGTCCATGGAACAGGTTCCAAGGCTTTCCGCGGCGGGTCGTACCCCTACCCCGTCGAGTATCTGCGTTCAGGGTCGCGCAACGCCAACGGCTCCATCATCCGATATCCCGACGTCGGCTTCCGGTGCGCCAGGACACGGTGATGAGGTACCCGGTGCGAGGTCCCCGCGGGTGTCGGGGGCCGATGCCGAGAGAGAAGCCAACGTCTCGTGGGCTTGAGGCCCCCCGCCGATTCCGTCCGACCGAACGTCGTCGCGGGGTTGGCCGTGTCGGCCCTACTCGCCGCGTACGGTGAACGGCACGACCCGGCGGGTGGCGTTGCCAGCGGCGTCGCGGGCGACCACGTCGAGCCGGTGGAGCCCGTGCGCCGTAGGGGCCCGGAAGCGCAGCGAGAAGCTCCCGTCGGCGTCGGCCGTCGCGGCCTCGACCGTCCCGTCGGGCAACAACACCTCGACCCGCTCGACCTCGTGCCCCACCCGCGCGGCGAAGGTCGTGCTGCCCACGTCGGTCCAGTCCACAGCCGGGGCCGGAGCCCTCGCCGCAGGAACCACCCGCAGCACGATCTCCGCCCCCGGGAGCCCCATGGGCTCGGTGGTCGCGACAAACTCCGGAGGCCGTGCGTCGACCTCGAACCGTGCCCTGCGCGTGAAGGTGCTCCCGTCGTGCAGGGTGAAGTCCACCCCGATCGTGTAGACCCCGTCGGGGGTGTCGTGGGCCACCACGAAGTTGGCTACCCACAGATCGCGTCGCGGGTCGTACACGAGGGGCAGGGTCTCGCCGTCAGGCAGGTGGGCCGTGACCGACCGGGTGCCCGCGGGGGCCCGCACCGCGATCTCCGGGTCGCCGGGGGCCACCTGGTCGTGCGAGAGGGCGATGTACGGCTGCGCCATGGGCGCCTGGAGGGGCACCATGGAGAGGCCAGCGTGCGGCTGCACCCCAGGCGTCTGGACGGGCTCGAGTGTGGGCTCGACGACGCGGAGATCGGCGGGGGCCCCGCGTTCGAGCGGGTCGACGGCCACGAAGCTCGTGAAGTCGCTGAGCTGATGGTACGCGAGGGCGAGCTCGGTGACCTGGGCCGCGAGGGGGCTGCGGCGGTCGGGGGGCGCGAAGGTGTAGGCGTCCATGAGGTCGTCGATGCGCCGACGGGCCCACAGGTACGACAGGGCCGGGTGCGTGGGGGCTCCGCCGTAGCCCTGGAGGTCGACCGCGAGGGTCTCGGTGTACGGCCTTCCAGCGAGCATCCCGCGCAGGGTGAGGGTTCCGCGTCCGGGCCGGGCGTAGCGGCCCGTGATGACCACGGGGCGGTCGGCGAAGAGGTCGGGCGGGTGCTCGGGGGTGGTGTCGTACACCGCGACCCCGTCCCAGTGCAGGGTGAGGTCGGTGAGGGCGGGGCGGGCGATGGTCGCGAAGAGGTCGCGTACCACCTCGGTCTCCGACGCGGGGTCGAGCACCATGAAGGGCCTTCCGCGGCCGATGCGGGCCATCCCCTCGAGGAGGTAGCGGTTGACCGACGACCCGATCCCGAGGGCAAACAGGTTGCCCTTGTCCGTGCGGGCGTGCAGCCACGCGAGGACCTCGGCCTCATTGCCGATGTACCCGTCGGTCATGAAGACCACCACCCGGGCATGACCCGGGGTGCGGGGCTGCCGGAAGGCCAGCTCCAGGGCGGGGAGAAACTCGGTGCCCCCTCCGCTCTGCATCGAGTCGACCCAGGCCAGGGCCCGGGCCACAGTGGCGGGGCTGGGGGCCACGGGGGCGGGCGCAAAACTCGAGGCCCCGCTCGCAAACTGGACGATCTGAAACGTGTCGCCCGGCCGCACCGCGCCGAGGCAGCGCTGCATCACGCCGCGGGCCATCTGCAGGGGCGCTCCTCCCATCGAGCCCGAGGTGTCGACGACGAAGAGGTACTCCCGCGGGGCGGTGTGGGAGAGGTCCATGGCGGCCCGGGGCTGGACCATCAGCAGGAAGTGTCCGCCCCCAATGGCCTCGTCGCGTGCGAGGAGGGTGGCCTGGGGTCGATCGCCCGTGAGCTGCCACCCGACGACCAGGTCGCGGTTGGGGATGGTGTCGTGGGCAGAGAGAACCACCCGGGCCTCGCGGGGGCTGTCCTGGGTGACGCCGACGGCGTGGGTGTCGGAGCGGATCCCGCGCATCACGACCCCCGCGTGCAGGGTGAGGGAGACGGCCACGTCGCGGCCCGAGCGCTCGGCCGTGGGGCCGTTGACGGCGGGGTCTTCGTGCCCGCCGGGGATGTACCGTGTGCCGACGGTCATCGGAAACTCCCAGAGGTATCGCCCGCCGGTCGGGACGAGCTCCTGGGCGTACTCCAGCGACACGGTGACGGTGTCCCCGGGCCGAATGTTGGCCACGTCCCACGAGAACAGGTTGGGGCGCTGTTGTTCGAGCAGGGCGGCGGTCTGACCGTGGCTCCGGGCGGCCTCGTAGGTGCTGCGGGCCTCGTCGCGGCGTTGGATCTGGGCCACGATGCGCCGCGGGCCGACCTGGAGGGTCATGGCGTGCACCGCGGCTCCTGCGGGCAGGGGAAAACGGTAGGTGGCGTCGAGGGCCTCGCTCCCGTCGTTGACGAACACCTGCTGCACCCGCACCGACGACATCACCCCCACGACCTCGGCGTCGACCTGGGTGTGCCGCAGGGGCAGGCCCACGAGCCCGTTGCGTCCGCAGAGGGTGGCCCCGCGGTACGAGGGCTCCGTGCGGGCGGCCTCCACGGGCGGCGTGGACCCCGCCCCGCGGTCGAAGGGCTGGAGGGAGTTGGGGGGGCTCTCGGGGACGGGGGGTGCGGACGGAGCCCGCATCCACAGGAAGAGGCCCACGTGCAGGGCGATGCCGACGATCAGGAGCTCGATGTGCAGCCGTTTCATCTCTCAACCTCCGTGTGTGGCGAGCGTTCGTTCGCCGTCTTCGATCCAGGCGACCCCATGGGTCCCCCCGATCCACAGCCGTCCGCCGTGCCGGGCGACGGCGGTGAAAAACCCTGGCCGAGCTCCCGGGGGCGCTGGCCACCCGGTGACCTCCAGCTCGTCTCCCCGCGTGCGCAGTCGCACGAGGCCGCGGTCTTCGGTCGCGAGGAGCCACCCGCCCCGACACGCCACGAGCCCCCCCGGCTGGGCCTGCCAGGGGAGGGGCCACACGTCGAGGCGACCGTCGGTCACCCGCGCGAGGCCCGCACGCCAGAGCAGGGCCCACAGGCCGTCGTTGCGTCGGGCGAGGTCGAAGACCATGCGGTCGGGCAGGGCCCCCCCGAGCTCGGTGAAGGCTCCGATCCGCGTCCCTGCGAGGTGCACGAGGCCCTCGGCGGTGGCCAGCCATCGGCCGTCGGGGCCGGGGAGGTCGGCGAAGACGCTCGCCCGGGCCAGGGGGACAGGGTCGACCGACCAGGGGGTGTCGTGGGTGACAAACTCGGCGCTCTCGTCGCGACCCAGGTACCGATAGTGGGCCGGGCGACCGTGGAGCATCGCGACGGTCACGACCCCGGGGTAGACCATCACCCGGAGGGCGGATCCGTCCCGCACGATGCGGTTGATGTGCCGGGCGAACCAGCCCCGCGGATCGCGCAGGGGCGTCGCGAGGCCGTGCGGGTCGACGCGTCCGAGGCCCCCCGCGGTGCCGACCCAGAGGGCCCCGTCGGGGCCCGTAGCCAGGACGCTGACCCGGCGGTCGAAGAGGTCGACCCGGGTCCAGCGGCCGCGGTGGAGGCGGTGGAGCCCGTCGGAGAGGGTCCCGATCCAGAGGGCGTGGCGGTGCGGGTGGAGGGCCGTGACGCGCCCTCGGGGGCCGCCGACGGGGGCCGCCCGGAGGGGGAGCCTACGCCCAGGCCGGACCGTGACCGGATGCCAGCGCACGACGGCCCCTCGCAACGCGGGGCGCGGGCGCGGGGGCAGCGGGTCGGCGGGAGCGTACGGGGGGGACGCAGCCGGGACCGTCGCGACGACCGGGGCCCGCGACGTTCGTACGACGGCCGCTCCCCGCACGTCGGCGGCCACTCCCCAGGTCAGCGCGACCGTCACCCCTCGCCACCGCATCGAGCACCTCCTCGCTGGATGCCAAGGCTACGGCCCGCGGTGTCGCCCCGTCTGTCACGCCCCTGTACCGCGTTGCATCAAGGGTGCGCGGCGGTGTCGCGGAGTTGTCGCGGTTGTCGCCCCGCGGTCGCGAGTGTCGAGAAGTCATCGCGCTTGACGAGTCTCCGCCCGTCGAGGCCAGGGCCGAGGTCGCTACGGGTGGCGCAGGGACCGGTCGCGGGCGTCGACGCGGGCCCGGGCCTCGGCGTCGAGCCCCGACCACAGGGTGTCGTACATCGCGCGCGCCTCGGCCTCGACCCGGTCGCCCGGACGGGCTGCGATGCGGCTCCACAGGGCGGCGGCTTCGGGGTCGCGGGCGAGGCCGCCCTCTCCGGCGGCGTAGAGCTTCGCCATCACGAGCTGACACGCGGGGCTGCCCCCGCCTTCGCCGAGGTTCATGCCGAGGGCGGCGAAACGTCGGGCCTTGTCGGGGTCGCGGGCAAGGGGCAGCCCGTCACACTGGCCCGTCGTGTACGCCTCGGCCATGGCCGCCGCGGGCCCCTGGGCCCCCGCCTCGGCGGCCCGCTCCCAGCACTGAAACGCCTCCTCCCGATCGACCGTGGCACCCTGGGCGCCTGTCGAATAGCCCTTCGCGAGCTGCAACCAGGCCTCGCTCCGGCCGAGGGCGATGGCCCGGCGATGCCAACGTTCGGCCTCGGGCCACTTCGTCGCCATCTGCCCGAGCCGCATGGCCGCGAGCCCGTGGCCTTGCCCCGCGGCCTGTTCGTACAGGGCCCGGGCGGTCTTCTTGCTGCGCCTCTCCTGCGACAGGGCGAGGGCGTACCTGCACCGCGGGTCGCCGAGCTCGGCCCCTGCCTGCCACAGGGCCTCCACGTGCGCCCGCGGGCCCGGCAGATCCCCCCGCTCGATGAGCCGGGCGTGAACCCAGCACACGAGCCCGTCCTCCCCGGCCTCGGCGATCCACCGCCGGAGCACCTCGACTTCCCGCGGAACCGGGGCCACGTCGTCCTGGCCACGGAGCCCTTCGAGGCAGTGACCGAGCTGCTGTGCGGCGGGGGCTGCGGCGGCCCGTTGCAGGCATCGCTGCGACTCCGCGTCGTCCTCCTCGGGCACGTCGAAGCGCGAGCGCAGGACGAGGCCCACGTCGTCCCAGGCCACCGCGTAGCCCATCTCGGCCGCCCGGGTGCACGCGGCCCGGGCCTCGGCCCGCAGGGCCTCGCAGTCCTCGGCGGGCAGGCGCCACGCCTCCGACGCGCTCTGCCGCAGGCGCAGAAGACCCAACCGCAGGGCCGCGGGCGCGAACCCTCCCGAGGCCGACCGCCCATACCGCGCGCAGGCTGTCTCGGTCTGGAGGGCTCTCTCGGCCCGTCGCCCGAGCTCGTAGGAGCACCCCGGGTGACCCGCCGTATCCCCCTGGGTCCACAGGGTCTCGGCGTCGGTGGGGTCGTCGTCGAGGAGATGGTCGTCGGCCACACGACCCCGGACCCACAGGGCCCACGGGTCGCCCGCCGCGGCCCCGGCGTCGAGGGTGGGGACGAGGGCGCGGGCCTCGGGGCGCGAGAGATAGGGTGTGGTCTCGCCCCGGAGTCGTGCGACCCGCGCCATGATGGCGTCGTGCATTGCTCAGGGAGCCCGGGCGAAGCGGACCTCGGCGGGCGGACGGAACCCCTCGCGCACCGGCCACCCGCGCACCTCCGCGCAGGCGAGTCCCGCGTCGGAGCGCTGGCAGCGCAGGGCGACCTCCGAGGTGCCCGCGTCGCCGCGC
Organism: uncultured Myxococcaceae bacterium; assembly: GCA_964447205.1. Taxonomy (GTDB): domain Bacteria; phylum Myxococcota_A; class Polyangia; order Polyangiales; genus JAEUKH01. Next base: position 67,259 of record CAYUSB010000038.1, on the reverse strand, counting down.
AGGGTGAGGGACAGGGCGTCGCCGACCGTGGTCACCGCGCCGTGGAGGGCGGTGCTCTCCCGCTCGATGCGGGCCTCGAGGGCCCGGGCGTCGGCCTCGCTGCCGCAGCCCTGCATGGCCGTGCCGCGGAGCTCCTCCGGGCATCGGACGTCGCGTACGCCCCACGCGGCGTCGAGCTGCAGAGTGGCCTCGGCGTTGTGGAGGGTGAGGGTCGCCCGCTGCCGCGCCCAACGCCGACCGATCATCTGCGGGCGGTCGTCGGGGGCGAGGTCGACGGTGGCGACCATCGGGACGGCCGCCGCCCCACGGGCCGTCGCGGTCGGCTGCGGGGACGGCGTACACGCCGTAAGGAGCGACAAGGTCGCGATGGCTCGGAGGGGCCTCATCGGTCACATCAAGGGCTGCGTGTACTCGTACACCGTGCGCATGTTGAGGGGCTGGACGCTGCGGTTGTTGTGCCCGTGGACCGTCGCCGCGAAACGCGAGACCTGGGTCATCCCGACGGGGATCGGGGTGCTGAGCACGAACCAGTTGAGGCCCATCGTACAGGGGGGCGTGGTGAGCGAGCCCGGGCTGTAGTGAAAGTGGGAGCGGTTTGCGGGCAGGAGGGCGCTGAGGTTGACCTGGGTCATGAGCCGCTCGCGCTGGCACTCTTCGCCCGGGTTCTGGGTGAGCACGGTCTCCATCACGGGGTTGTCGGCCCCCATGGTGAACAGCACACCGACGACGAGAAACCGGGCCGTCGGGGTGTTGTCGGTCGCGTGGACGAAGTGCACCTCCATGGGGTACGACATCCCCCGCACGGTGTGCTCCGACGTCGTGTGGGCGTGAAACTGCAGGAGGTAGTAGGTCGTCCCCCCGAACGACACGGAGGGGTCGTTCATTCCGTAGGTGGTGCTGACGTTGACCTGGAGGGTGTGACCGTTGTGCACCAGGCGCAGGGGGACGTCGCCGTAGTGGTTGAAGGTGAGCCCGGTCGTCTCCGGCGTGGTGGTCATCGGGATGTCGATGGGCGTCTGGGTCATGCCCGCGCACATCGACCCCATCAGCATGGGCCACTCGGTCTGATGGGTATAGTCCCAGTGCGGACCCATCGGGACGTACACGGTGTCCCCGGCCATGCAGGTGTGGGCCGCGTCGCTGCCGTGATGCACGTCGTCCCCGTGAGCCGCGTCGCTCCCGTGGCCCGCGTCGTCGGAGTGCCCGGTGTCCGTGGCCATCGGGACATCGCCCGGCGTCGGCGTGTCCGACACAACCCCGCTGTCCGGGACGTCCGCCGTCGAGACGTCCGAGGTCGCCGCGTCGCCAGGATCGACCCCGGAGTCTCCCCCGCAGCCCGTCGCGAGTCCGAGGGCGCCCACCAGCAGGAGCAGGGGCCGAAGAAAGAAAGAGGGGTCTTGTTGCACGGTGTCTCTCGAAGTGTTGGAGCCGAGGATGGGGCAGCACGGTCGTACGGCCCCCCGACGTCAGGCGAGCACACAGGTCGGGTCACCCGCGCGACCCACATGGATCCCTGTGTACCAAATTGGCGCCGAAACCGTCGACCCCGATTGACACCACGAGGACGTCGCGGTCGCCTCCGTCTGCACCGCAACGGCTCCGGGAGGAGGCTCACCCGCGGTAGGCCCGCAGCAGGGCGGCGATGTCGAGCTTGACCATCTTCAGCATCGCGTCGGTGACCCGCTTCGCCCGGGCGGTGTCGGTGTCGCCCATGCGCTCGTCCATCATCGCGGGGACGATCTGCCACCGAAGCCCGTACCGATCGATGACGTGCGGACGGAATCAGGTCGCTACGACCGCTGAGCCCGATCGATCCCGGCGCGCAGCCGGGCCTCCTGGGCCCGCAGCTCGGGGGTGAAGGCCTCGCCGAAATCCTCCGCCTCGAAGACCGGGCGGATCTCGATCTCGGACTCCTCGCCGGGCATCGGGTCGGGGCAGCGCCGCACCCACTCGACCGCCTCGTCCATCGACTTCACCTGCCACATCCAGTAGCCGGCGATGAGCTCCCTGGTCTCGGCGAAGGGGCCGTCGAGCACGGTCTTCTTGCCGTCGGCGAAGCGCACCCGCTTGCCCTTGCTGCTCGGGTGGAGCCCGTCCCCGGCCAGCATGATCCCCGCCTTCACCAGCTCCTGGTTGTACCGGCCCATGTCCGCCAGGAGCTTCTCGTCGGGCATCACGCCCGCCTCGGAGTTGTGGGTTGCCTTCACGATCACCATGACGCGCATTGTGTGTCTCCTCCACCGCGGTCGGTCGCCCCGACCCCCTCCTGCCGCGTGGATGTCGACCGTCAGGGTCGGCCCGGGAGAGGGGTGTGGTAGCGTTCGGGCACTCATCATGCGCATCTCCTGGTCGCTCGCACCCCTCGGCCTGCTGGCCTGCTCAGGCACCACGACCCCCGCCCCCTCCGACGCCGGGGCCGCGGACGCCGCCGCAGACACCCCCGCCCCGACCGACGCCCCCGCGGGGTGTACGGTCGCCGAGAGCTCCGACCCGGTGGTCCTCCGTACCGACCGCGGGCTCGTGCGGGGGGTGATGGACGACGGGTCGCTGCGCTGGCTGGGCATCCCCTACGCCGAGCCCCCCACGGGCTCCCGCCGCTGGCGCCCCCCGGCCCCCATCTCGGCCTGTTGGACCGAGGCCCGCGACGCCACCCAGTGGGCCCCCGCCTGCCCGCAGATTCCGCAGCAGCAGGGGCAGCCCTTCGACCCCATGGCCCCGTTGGTGGGCCAGGAAGACTGCCTGACCCTCAACGTCTGGCGCCCCGCCTCCGCGGCCTCCGACGCCTCCCTGCCCATCATGGTCTTCGTACACGGGGGCGGCAACGTGGTGGGCTCGGCCGGGGAGAGCAACGCCGCCGGGCTGCGCCTCTACGACGCGGCCCGCCTGGCGGCCCGGGGCAACGTGGTGGTGGTCACGGTGCAGTACCGCCTCGGGGCCCTCGGGTGGCTCGTGCACCCGGCCCTGGAGGCCGAGGAGGGCGGGGCCGCGACGGCGAGCAATCTCGCCCTGCGCGATATGGCCGAGGCCCTGCGGTGGGTCCAGCGCAACGCCCGGGCCCTGCGGGGCGATCCGGCTCGGGTGATGGTCTTCGGCGAGAGCGCCGGGGCGGTCAACACCTGCACCCTGGTGGCGTCGCCGTTGGCCGCGGGGCTCTTCTCGCGGGCCGGAATGCAGAGCGGGAGCTGCGGAGGCGGGGCGGGGGTGATCCTCGACGCCGCCCGGGCCCAGGGGATGCGCTACGCCAGCGAGGCGCAATGCGCGAGCTCGCCCGACGTGCCGAGCTGCCTGCGAGGCCTCTCCCTGGAGACCGTGATGCGGACCTTGCCCGCCGCGGTCAACGTGTCGGGGCTCGACCCGTCGACGGTGCGTTGGGGGCCGGTGGTGGGGGCCGCGGGGTTGCCGGAGGTTCCGGTGGAGGCCATGGCGGCGGGGCGGCACAACCGGGTGGCGCTTCTGGTGGGGCACAACACCGAGGAGGTGGGGTTGACGGTCCCGGCCGTCCCCACCGAGGCGGCCTATCGAAACGCCCTCGTGCAGTTGGGGGGGGCGAGCTTCGCCGACGGGGTGATGGCCCAGTACCCCGTGAGCCGCTACGGGACGCCCCGGGCGGCCCTCGTGCAGGCCCTTACCGACGCGCGGTTTGGTTGCCAGGCCCGCCTCGCGGCGCGGGCCGGAGCCCGAGGCAACGGGGCGATGCCGGGCACCTATCGGTACCTCTACGCTCAGCCCCTGGAGGGCGGGACGCCCGTCGTGCGGGCCCTCGGGGCCTGGCACGGGGTCGAGCTCTTCTACGTGTTTCAGAACACGTCCCGCGGCGGCTACACCCCCACCGCGGGCGACCGCGCGGTCGAGGGCTCCCTCCTCGGGTACTGGACCCGCTTCGCGGCCTCGGGCGACCCTAACGGGGCCGGGGCCCCGGAGTGGCCGGCGTATGCCACGGGAGAGCCCCTCCTGCGCATCGCCCCGGCCCCCGAGGTCGTACGCGGATGGCGCACCGCGGAGTGCGACGGCTGGGACGCCCTCAGCCGGGTGAGCGTCCCGGCCCCCTGAGCCGTCTCCCCACGGCCCACAAACCGATCCGCGTGCCCCCTCCCACCCGCATCGTGCACTGCGAGGACGCCATGGCCTGGCTCGCGCGATCGCCCGTCCTCGACGGGTGCAGCCTCTTCACCTCGTTGCCCGACGTGTCCGAGCTGTCGCCCATGGACCTCGACGCGTGGAAGGCCTGGTTCGTCGAGGCCGCCCGGCGTGTCCTGGACAAGACCCCCGACGAGGGGGTGGCCCTCTTCTATCAGACCGACATCAAGGTGGAGCGGCGCTGGATCGACAAGGCCTACCTCGTACAACGCGCGGCCGAGGACACGGGTCATCCCCTCCTGTGGCACAAGGTCGTGTGCCGCCACCCCGCGGGCACGGCCACCCCCGGAAGGCCCGGATACGCGCACCTTCTGTGTTTCTCGCGGACGGTGCTCGCGGACCTGTCGCGCAGCACGGCCGATGTGCTCCCCGCCCTCGGGACGATGTCCTGGAGCCGGGCCATGGGCCTCGAGGCCGCCCGGGTGGCGGTGCGCTTCGTCCGCACCCACACCCAGAGCCACACCCTGGTCGACCCCTTCTGCGGGGTCGGAACGGCCCTGGCCGTAGCCAACGCCGAGGGCCTCGACGCGATCGGGGTCGAGCTCAGCCGCAAGCGGGCGCGTAGGGCTCGTACGCTCGATCTCGCCCGCATCGAGGCCGCCGTCAGGCCGTGACGGTTGCCTTTCGCCGCGCGGGCTTGTAGTACGCCGTCCGCGATCGGCGGCGGGCGCGTCGTCGGCGCGGAGGGTTCCGCTCCCATGTCCAGGCTGTGTCGTCTCACCCTCGGGGCGTACCTCGTCGCGTTCGGCCTCGGGTGCCGCGCGTCGCGACCCCCCGCCCAGGCCTCCGCGTCGCCGACCGACGTGTTGGTCGTCCCAACTCCCCCGGCTCCACCCTCTCCTCCGCACGATGCGTCCTCGCCTGCCGACGCGGCCACCGAGGACGTCCCGCCCAACGTGGCCACCCAACGTGCGGTCATGCGGGCTTGCCCGGCCCCCGCGGGGACGCCCCCGATCGGGCCTGAGCCCGAGTCGTCCCTGGGCCTCCCAGGGCCCTGGACGCCCGCCGCCCGGCGAAGCCCACCCAACGACGTCGCGGCCCCCGTGGCCACGGCCTGCGCGGCCATGGAGGCCCGGCGCAGGGCATCCCTCGCATCCGTCGGGCCTGGCGCCCCGTCGACCGAGGACGACCCGCACGTCGAGGCCGTGGGGCGCTGTTTCCATGCAGGCCGCGGGGCCTGGGTGCTCGAACCGGGGGCGGCCCGCGTGCGGCGCGGTCGCGACCTCGCGGACGAGCCCATCCGCTGGATCGAGGTCGGGTGGACCCTGGCCTTCGTCCAGCCGGACGGGCGTGTGCTTCGGCGGCGGATCGCCGGGGCCCGTGCGTCGTGGAGCGTCTTCTTCGACTTCGACGGAGACGGGACCGCCGAGGCCGGCCTCCGGATCCCGGGCGGAGGAGACCACGCGCGGTCGACCCTCTACACGGTGCACGACGGGGCCATCGTGCCCTATGCGCCCGGGGCGGGGGTCGACGCCGAGGTCCCCCACGACGTCGACGGCGACGGACGCCCCGACTTCCTCACCGACTCGCCCTTCACCACCCCGAACACCTGCGGCCCGTCGGTGTTCTACGGGGTCCCGGAGGTGGTGCACGCCCTCGCCGATGGGGGCTTCTCGCGCGACGACGCCGTGGCCCGCGAGTGGATGCGCCAGCGCTGCGCGGGGGTGACCCCGGCCTCCGCGGAGCGCCTGATCGAGGGAGGTCCCCCGTTTCGTGAGATCGTCGGGCGCATCGGGTGCCTGCGTTACCTCGGGGTGCCCGCCGAAGCCCTCCAGCGGGCCCTCGACGCCCAGTGGCCCGCCGAGAGCACCGAAGACCACTGCTGGTCGCGCCCGGCGGTGGTCGCCTCGTTGCGTGCCGCGCGGGTTCCCTTCCAGGTGCCGCCGTGCGACCTGTGAGCGGGCAGGGCTGAGCGGGGAGGTGGTGCGCTCGCTCCCCGCGGGACAACTTCAGGCGACCCTCACGAGCTTCCGCGGCAACGCCCAGGCCCTGCGCCTCCTGCCGGGCGGGGAGGCCGCGGTGGTGGGCTCCGACGACGGGACCGCGTACGTCCTCGGGCTCGACGGGGTCGTACGTTGTACGGCGAACCACGGCGACGCCGTGTCCTCCCTCGCCGTCGTGTCCTCGGGGGAGACCTTCGCCACCGCGGGCCGCCACGGCCGGTCGGCGATCATGCTCTGGCGCATCGACGGCACCCCGGCGGGGGAGGTCGGGACGGGCCGCCCGCACCCTCCCACAAAGATCGCCCTCTCGCCCGGAGGCGACGTGCTCTACGACGCCTACAACGCCGCCCGCGACGGGGCCTCGCTCGTGGTGTGGAAGCTCCCACGCTGAGGCTGCGGGCGTGGGAACATTCTACGAGAGCGGGGGGCCCGGCGGTACACGATTGCCGCAGGCGTTGGATCGTGGCACGTCGCTCGGGATGTCGAACGGGAGAGAGCGTTGAGCGCGAGATCGTCGGAGGTTGCACCCCCCTTTCGTCGCCGTGGGACGGTGTTTACGATCATTCTCCTGGGCCTCGGGGTGCTGGCCGGGGTCCAGAGCCCGTGGCTGCTGTCGCTGATGCTGATCCTGGGGTGCGGGGTGTTCGTGGCCTTCGAGTTCGCCCTGGTGAAGGTGTCGGTGCGCGTGCTCGAGCGCGACCGGGCCGACGGCCGCTCGGGGGCCTCGACCCTCCTCGCGATGAAACGCGACATGAACGCCATGCTCGCCGCCTGCCAGTTTGGCATCACCCTCACGAGCCTCGGGCTCACCCTGGCCCTGGAGCCCGCCATCCACCACGCCATCGCGCGGTACGGGGCCGTGGCGGCCCACTCCACGGGGATCGCCATGGTCCTCGGGGCCTTCTTCCACGTCACCTTCGGCGAGCTCGTTCCCAAGGGGATCGCCCTCGTCGTGCCCGCCCAGGTGCTCTACGTCACCGCTCCCCTGATGCGCCTCTTCCGCTGGGTCGCGGTGCCCTTCATCAAGACCTGCAACGGGATCGCCAACGTGGTCGTGGCGGCGGCCACGGGGCACCACCCCGACGGGGCGGGAGCCCACGAGGAGGGCATGGAGATCGGCGAGGCCCTGCTCTACGCCCACGCCAGCGGCCAGATCCAGCCCGACCAGCTCAAGCTGATGCGCAACGTCCTGGCCTTCTCCGAGCGCATCGCCCGCGAGGTGATGACCCCGGCCAAGAGCGTGGCCGCGGTCGACCTGCGGGCCCCGTGGGCCGAGACCCTCAAGCGCGTGGAGGAGAGCCGTTACAGCCGGTACGTGGTCACCGACGGGGTGTGGCACAAGGTCGTCGGGTACGTGCGCAAGGCCGACGTCCTGCGGGCCGAGATGCGCGGCAATCGTAATCTGGCCGCGGTGGTCCTGCCGATCGAGCGCCTGCCCGAGACCGTGGCCCTCGGGCGGATCAACATCTTCGAGGGCTGCCCCATCATCGCCCTCTACGACGAGCACGACTCCTTCCAGGGGGTGATCACCGCCGAGGACGTGGTCGAGCAGATCGTGGGCGAGATCTACGACGAGAAGGACCCCCGGGTGCCCCGGCAGATCGAGTACCTCTCCGACGGAGCCATGCAGATGGACGGGGAGATCCTGCTGGCCGAGGCGGCCGAGGCCCTGGGGCTGCGCGACCTCTCCGAGCACGAGGACATCGACACGGTCGGGGGGCTCGTGTTGAAGCAGCTCGAGCGCCAGCCCGCCGTAGGCGACGAGGTCACGATCGGCGACTACCGGGTCACGGTGGAGGAGGCCGAGGGCTTCCGGATCACACGGCTCCGCTGCGTAAAACGCCAGTCGACGGTGCCCCCCGAGGCCGAGGGAGAGGCCGACCCCGACCGGGCCTGAGGGGTCGGGGCCCTCTACGGGCGCGGCAGGGTCACGGCGAGGTGGACGTTGCCGCGGACCCGGGCCGGGTGCAGACGCGACCCCAGGGGGCGCAGGGTCACGGGCAGCCCTTGTCTGGGGCTCAGGACCATGCCGAGGCGGGCGTCGACCCGCTGCCCGGGGGCCACCTCGGGCCAGAAGCGTTGCAGGAGGGTGGCCAGCACGAGCTTCATCTCCAGGAGGGCGAAGTCGGCCCCGACGCAGGTGCGGGGCCCCGTCCCGAAGGGGAGGTAGGCGTAGGGCGAGGGGCGGCACTGCTCCCACCGGGCGGGGTCGAAGCGCTCGGGAGAACGGAACACCTCGGGCAGGTGGTGGGTGACGTAGTGGCTGTAGATCACCACGGACCCGACGGGGAAGAGGCGCCCGCCCAGTTCGACAGGGTGCTTGACGATGCGGCTCGCGTAGGGGGCCGTGGGCAGAAGGCGCAGGCTCTCCTTGAGGACCCGGTCGAGGAGGGGGAGCTCGCCGAGCTGTTCGAGGCGGGGGATGTCGCCGCGGAGGGCGCCCGCGAGCTCGTCGCGGAGGTCGCCCAGGACGGCGGGGTGGGCCGACAGGAGGAGGGACGTCCAGGCGAGCGAGGAGTAGACGGTGAGGTGCCCCGCGGTGAAGAGGGAGAACAGCTCGCCCACGAGGTCGGCGTCGGGGTCGGGGCTGCCTTCGCCCGTGTGGCCCTCGATGAGGTCGCTCAGGACGTCGGCCCGGGGGCGGCTGCGGTGCTCGGCGATGAGGCCGCGGGTCGTGGCCACGAAGCGCTCGGCGAGCCGCAGGAGGCGGTGGTACGGGGCCCCGGGCACGGGCACGGGGAAGAACACGGAGGCGCTGGAGGTCATGAGGTCCAGCATGGCCTCGATGATCGTGCGGAAGCCCGCGGCGGCGCGGCGGGAGCCCTGGTCGTCGAGGCCGAAGATGAGGCCGAGGATGATCCGCAGGGAGAGGTCTTGCAGGGCCGCGGCGAGGTCGAGGGTGTCGCCGGGCCTCCAGCGGCCGAGGGCTTCGTCGACGAGGGTGGCCATGGTGTCGCGGTAGCGGGCGATGCGCTTGCGATGGAAGGGCGGGACCATCACCCGGCGGTGGCGGGTGTGCTCGTCTCCGGTGGCCGTGAAGGGGTTGCGCAGGAGCGTGGCCAGGGCCGACCCGGGGGGCACGGGCAATGGGGTGACAAACTGGTCGAAGTGCACCCGGTCGGTGAGGAGGGGGTGGTTGAACTCCGGCCCGAAGGCGCACACAAACGCGGGGTGTCGGTCGGCCAGGGCCACGAGCCGGCCGTGCTGCCGATAGAGGGTGTTGAGCCCCACGAAGGGGTCGGCGAAGAAGGACAGGACGTTGCCCCGCCACCCCAGGCCCGGCACCCGGGCGGGGCCCGGGACGTCGATGTCGTCGAAGCGGGTCGCTCCCAGGAAGAGGGCGTCGAGGCCGCTCACACGGTCGCCTGACGGCCGCGCTGGCGCCGACGTTCGAGCCGGGCGGTGAGGGGCGACTCGGGCAGGGAGCGCACGAGGGCCGCGGGGCGTCCGAGGTCGGCGAGCACGGCCTCGGCGGCCCGGCGTCCGGACAGGCAGGCTCCCTCCATCGAGGCGTTGAGGGTGTGCCGGGTCCAGTCGCCCGCAAGGTAGAAATTCCCGAGGCCCGTGCGGGTCCCGGGGCGCAGGGCGTGGGCCCCGGGGACGGCGGCGAACATGGCCGCCTCGATGCGCTCGATGGCGTAGTCGACGGGCCGAACCCGGGTCGCCCCGGGCCACACCGCCCGCAGGTCGGAGACGATCTCGTCGACGATGTCGCGGTCGTCCCGGCCGAGCAGCTCCCGGGCCCGGCAGAGCACAAACTGGTAGGCCGACCCGCCCGTATTGGGGCCGCGGTTGAGCATGGCCAGGTCGATAAAATCCCGCATGATGGCCCCGGTCACGAGCGGGGCCCCCGGGGGAATGGGCCGGATGGGGCGGTCGAACCACACGATGGCCGACACCGCGGGGGTGGTCCCGAGCGTCATGGCCTTGCCCAGGCCCGCGGCCAACACGAAGTCGGACGAGGCCGCCGCCCGCAGGCCCTGGGGGGGCAGCGCGCACACCACCCGGTCGCACACGAGGCGCTCGCGGGCGTCGCCGTCCGTGTCGGGGCGTCCGTGGGCGGCGTGGAAGGCCCCGCGGTGACGGGCGGGGGCGAGCTCGACGGCTTGCACCCGGTCGCCCTCCAGGTCGAAGCCCACCACGGCCGTCGACAGGCGCACCCGGCCCCCGGCGGACTCCAGGGCCCGCACGAGGGGGGCCACCAGGGCGTCGCCGAGGGGGCCGAGGAAACACGCGATGTCGCCGGCGTGCTCGTCGCGGGCCATGTACTTCATCCACGACAGGACGGCCCGGGCCGAGGCCTCCTCGCACGACAGGAAGGTGGCCGCGTCGGAGGCCGCCTCGGCGATCTCGTGCCAGAAGCCCCGAGGCCCGCCGTGGTAACGCCGGTGCCAGGCGTCGTAGCTGAGGTGGTCGAGGTCGGCGAGGCCCTCCTGGGTGTACCCCGCGAGGTCGAGGGTGGCCCGCCCGAGGCCCAGCCGCTCGCCGATCGACAGGGGCATCTCCAGGGCGGGGCGCAGGAGGTGCCACGGGGGGGCCTTGCGGGTGAAGTGCCACAGGAGCGGGTCGCGCCCGGCCCGGAGGTAGTGGTGCTGCTGAAACCACACGAGGTCGCGGGAGGCCCCCACCTCGCCGAGGAGCTCGATGAGGTTGACGTAGTGGTCGGCCACCACATGGAGGCCCGTGTCGACCGCCCGGCCCGCCGCGTCGTCCCAGGAGGAGGTGCGCCCGCCCGGGACAGAGGCCGCCTCGACCACGGTCACGTCGCAGCCCCGACGGGCCAGCTCCAGGGCCGCGGTGAGCCCCGCGAGGCCCGCGCCCAACACCACGATCTGGGGTCGGTCCGCCTTCGGGGCTGCCATGTTGTCCGGTCGTTGGTTCATCGTGGCCTCAGGCCGCCGCGGCGGGGTGGGGGCTCCAGCGGGTCCAGCCGTAGACGAGCTGTTTGCCGAGGGGAGGCTCTGGCAGAAACATCGACCAGTGCAGGGCCCGCACGAGGGCGGGGTGGTCGCCCAGGGCGTGGCCCGCGGCTTCGAGGACCCTCCAGCGGCGGTCGTAGAGCCCCGCGTCCTTGACGGCGATCATCAGGAGGTCGACCACGAAGCGGATCGAGGAGCCGATGACCACGTCGAAATCCATGCCCAGCCCGTCGAGGAGGCTGCGCTGCTCGCGCAGGGCGAGGCGGGCCGCGAGGCCGTACCCGAGGCCGTACATGATCACGTCGGGCAGGAGGGCCGTGGGGGCCGCGGCGAGGGCCCGACCCAGGACCGACAACGACAGGTGCAGGTGGACCTGCTCGTCGACGACGTTGGCCCGGAGCAGGGCCTTGAACTCGCCGTCGGTGGTGAGCTCGGCCAGGTGGTGCAGGGCCGCGTACCCGAGGCCCTCGCTCAAGAGGCAGAACAGGGCCGCCACGCTGGGCTTGTACGGCAGGGCAAACCGATCGCCCGCGCGCCAGGCCGTCCAAAACTCGGCCTCGGCGGGGGAGGGCGGGAGCACCCGGTCGTATCCGAGGCGCCGCACGAGGGACACGATGTCGTCGAGGTGCTTCTGCTCGTCGGCCACGAGGCGCTGGCTGGCCTTGTCGAACAGGTCGCAGCGGTCGACGTAGGTCGGGTCGGTGAGCAGGGAGAAGCCCTCCATCGCGGCGGCCTCGGCGTGGTAGAGGACCGAGAGCATCCGGTGGTAGGCGGCCGTCCGGCGGTACGGGTCGATGGGCTTGAGGGGCCGGGCGAGGAGGGGGACAGGGAGCGGGTGGCGGGGCATCGGTCTCGGCAGCCGTCGAGGGGGAGAGGGGGGCCCAGAGGGCCCCGCGGACTCTACGACGCCCGCGGACCCGACGGAAGGCGTTGCGCCCACGTCGGCGGGTGCCGAATGCGGTACGGGCCCAGCAGACCTTCGCCCGTACGGCCCTGGCCGAGCACGAGCGCCTCGCCCACAAGCGCGGCGGCCCTCGTCCTCCGGGGGCGGTAGGGGCTGATTACGGGGGCACGCGGACGCAGTCGTTCCAGGTGCCGCGGAGGTGGGCCCGGCGGGGGGCCCGGCCCGCGGGCAGGAGGCGCACGGGCAGGGACGGGTGGGGCCGCAGGGAGATGCGCAGCCGAGCGTCGACGCGGCTGCCGTCGACGAGCTCGGGCCACACCCGCGGCAGGAGCCGGGCCAACAACACCGCCATCTCGACCCGTGCGAACTCCGCCCCCGGGCAGGCCCGCGGCCCCGCCCCGAAGGGCAGGTACTCGTACGGGGTCGGCCGGAGCGAGGCCCAGCGCCCCGGGTCGAAGCGCTCGGGGTCGGGGTACAACGCGGCCATGTGTTGGGTGACAAAATGGCTGAAGATCACCACGGCCCCGCGGGGCAGGGTCACCCCCCCGAGGTCGGCGTCGCGGACGAGGAGGCGGGCCCCGTAGGCGGCGGGCGGAAAGAGCCTGAGCGACTCCTTGAGGGTCGCGTCGAGGAGGGGCAGGGCCCGCAGGGCCTCGGGGTCGATCTCTCCGTCGGCGAAGGGCCGGAGCTCGTCGGTGAGGGCCGCGAGCACCGGGGGGTGCTGGGCCAGCAGGGCGAGGGTCCAGGAAAGGGCCGAGAAGGTGGTCTCGTGGCCCGCGGTGAGGAGCCCGAAGAGGCGCCCCGAGAGGTAGTCGGCGGGGTCGGCCCGGAGCTCGGCGAGGGCGCTGTCGGGGTCGGCCACGGCGGCGAGGCGCAGGGCCTCGGCCTCGAAGCGGGCGGCGCAGTCGCGTAGCCCCCGGTAGGGCGTCCCGGGGACGTCGAGGGGCAGGAGGGCCGCGGCGGGGCTCCCGATGCGCTCGAGGATCTCCAAGAGCAGACCCCGGAGGCGGGCGACCTCCTCGGCCCGCGTCGTGCGGTCGAGGCCGAAGACCACCCGGATCATCACCGCGAGGGTAAACCCCTGCATCGCGTGAGGAAGGTCGACGGTGTCGCCCGGGGACAGGGTCGACACGAGCTCGTCGGCCAGCTCGGTGATCAGGCGGGTCCAGCCCTCGACCCGGCGGCGGTGGAAGGGCGGGGCCGTGATGGCCCGCTCGCGCTTGTGGATGTCGCCGTCGACGCAGAAGAGGTTGCGGGTGGCGAGGCGGTCGAGGGCCGAACCCGGCGCGCTCTTCAGGGTGGTGATGAACGGGGCGAAGGTGTCGCGGTCGTTGAGGAGGGGTTTCGCCAGGGCCGGGCCGAAGGCGAAGACCACCTCAGGGCGCCCGGCCGTCAGGGCCGCCAGCTCTCCGTGCTCGGCGTACACCCGGCGCAGGAGGCCTAGGGGGTCGGCGAAGAAGCGCAGGACGTTGCCGCGGGCCCCAAGGAGGGGCCCCGGGGCGAGGCCCGGGAGGGGGACCGGGGCCGCCCGCATCCTGCCGCGGAAGGCCTCCTCCAGCAGGCTCACGCGGGCTCCGTCTGGGGCAGCCCGGCCTCGCGCAGGGATCGCACGAGGGCCTCGTGCACGGACAGGTAGGGCCCCTGCCCGAAGCGGCCTACCCGCGGGTCACCGGAGGCCCCCAGGACGGCGGGGCTCCCGAGGTTTTCGACGAGGGCCCGGCCCATCACGGCCGACAGGGGGGTGAGGGCCCCGATGGTGAGGCCCGACAGCCGGGGGGTGGCCACGGGCATGTCGAGGGCGGGCCGTCGCAGGCCGCGGAGGGCGGCGTAGCGGGTCATCAAGTCGCGGTAGCTCACCACCTCGTCGCCCGCCACCTCCCACACACCCGGGGCCGGGTCGCCGAGGGTGGCCTCGGCCAGGAGCCGGGCGAGGTCGCCCACGGCGATGGGCTGCACCGGGGTGCGGGCCCCCGCGGGCACGACCAGGACAGGCAGCCGTTCGACAAGGGCCCGGACCATCTCGAAGACGGCGCTCCCCGCCCCGAGGACCACCGCGGCCCGGAGCTCGGTCACGGCCAGGCCCGCCCCCCGCAGGGCCTCCCCCGTGGCGTGGCGGCTGCGGGTGTGGGCCGCGGCGAGGCCCCGTCCGCCCCCGAGGGCCCCGAGGTACACCACACGATCGACCCCTTCGGCGCGGGCGTGGCGGGCGAAGTCGCCGGCCATGCGCGGGTCGCGGGCGGCGAAATCGGGGCGGTCGAGGGAGTGCACGAGCCACACCACACGACGGACCCCGCGCAGGACACGCCGTCGGTCGTCGGGGCGGTCGAGGTCGCCCTGGAGGGTCTCGACCCCGGGGATGGGCTCTATGGCACGGCGCGAGACCATCGACACGCGAGCCCCGCGGTCGACCAGGGCCCGGGCGAGGTGACGCCCGACGAAGCCCCCGCCCGCGAGGAGGACGGGTTCAGCGGTCGGGGTCATAGACCTTGGCCGCCCCGTGACCGAGGCGGTCGAGGGAGAGCATCCGGGAGAAGGCCACCATGGCGCGGTTCATCGTGCCGGGGACGACCTCGGGGTCGCCGCGGATCCAGGCCGCGAGGCAGGCCTCGGCCACGGCCTCGGGCGACATCATCATGGCCGAGACCACCCGGTTGCGGGCCAGGACTTCGCGGACGGGAGAGTTCTGCAACATCTCGGTGGGCATGCCTCCGGGGCAGGCCAGGGTGACGTGGACGGGGTTGTCGCGGCCCCCGCGTTCGTAGTGCAGGCTCCGGGCGAAGTGGAGGAGAAACCCCTTGGCCCCACCGTACACCGCCTGCCGCGGCGTGGGCATGAAGCTCCCCGTGCTCGCCACGAACATCACCCCCCCGCGGCCCCGCCCGTCCAAGTGCGGCAGGAGCCGCCGGGCGCAGCGTAGGGGGGCCCGGATGTCCACCGCGAGCAGGGTGTCCACGGCGTCGGGCTCCATCGTCGAAAACTCCCCGAACCAGTAACTCCCCGCGGTCAGGACGGCCCCTCCCACGTCGCGGGCCACGGCCGCGTCGAGCATGCGATCGACGTCCGCGTCGACGGCCAGGTCGGCCGTCACCGTGGCGGTCTTCTGCCCCGTGGGGTCGAGCTCCCGGGCCAGGGCCTCCAGCCGGTCGCTCCGCCGCGCCGTGAGCAGCACCCGGGCCCCGTGTTTGCCCACGAGGGTGCGGGCCATGGCCGCCCCGAGCCCCGACGAGGCCCCTGTTACCAGCACCCACACGTCTCGCAGATCCAGCGCCATGACCCTGTCCCCACCCTATCACAGCCCCACTCCCCCCACGTCCCCGCCGATGGCGCCCGGGCTGCGACCCGCGTAGAGTCGGCCCTCGGGGCGTGGCCGCACCGCCGCGGGCCCGTTGGCCGACCATGCGACGCATGGCCCTGCAATCTCTGCTGCACGACCGGGGGAAGTTCGTCGCGGCCCTCGCCGGGGTGGCCACCGAGCGGGTTCATGCGGCCGAGGCCCGGGCCCAGATGCTGCGGCGGGGGTGGCGGCGGGAGGAGGTTCGGGTGGCGCGGGCCCGTACGGCAGCGGCGAGGGTGGCGGTGGATCAGGCCCGTCACGAGGTGGAGCGGACCCGCCTCGTGGCCCCCGTGGCGGGGGTGGTCTTGTCGCGCCGGAGAACGTCGCCGGGTGGGGGCCGCGGACGACACCCGGGTGGAGGTCCTGGGTCTGCCCGCGGGGACGGTGGTGGCGTTGCTCCCAGGGGTTCGGTAGGCGGCGAGGGCGCTCAGCGGTACCCGAGCACGAGGGCCCGCGCGAGGAGATGCCAGCCGTCGGCCAGCACGAAGAGCAGGAGCTTGAACGGCAGGGCCGTAGCCGCGGGAGACAGCCCCCCGAGGCCCATGGCCATCAGGACGTTGGCCACCACCAGGTCGACCACGAGGAAGGGCAGGAGCACGAGGAAGGCCATCACAAAGGCCCGGGCCAGCTCGCTGAGGGCGAAGGCCGGCAGGAGCACCCGGAGCTCGTCCTCGGAGACGGCCTCCGGGCTGCCCTGGCGGGCCCCGGCGTCGCGGGCCAGCCCCACGAACAGGCTACGATCCCGCGCGGCGCTGTTGGCCCGCAGGAAGCGCTTCACGGGCGGGCTCCCGGCCTCCCAGGCGCGTCCGAGGCGGGCGAGACCCTCGGGGCTCAGGGGGTCGCTGGCCATGACGGCGGTGAGCGAAGCGCCGGCCTCGCGCCAGACGGCCCGTCCCGTGGGGGCCATCACGTGCAGGGTGAGGACGGCCGACAGGCCCATCACGGCGAGGTTTCCCGGCAGGTGCGGGGCCCCGAAGGCGTTGCGCAGAACCCCCAGGACGACCGAGATCTTGACGAAGCTCGTCCCCAGCAGGAGCACCGCGGGCACGAGGGTGAGGAGGCCGAAGACCAGGGCCAGGGCGAAGGGGCTCGACCCGCTCGGGGCCGCGGCGGGAGCCTGCTGGGCGAGGAGGAGGAGGTTCATGCGGGCGGGGGGCGGCGGCCGAGGAGAGCGTCGAAGAGGCTGCGGGGCCCGGTGGGCTCGTCGGCGGGCGGAGGCGGGGGGAGCTCGTCGGGGCGCAGCTCGGCGAGGGTGCTGAGGGTCGCGTCCGAGGCCCCGAGGAGCAAGACCCGCTCGCCCACCCGCACGAGGTACAGGGCCCTTCGGGGGCCGAGGGAGGTGCTCTCGATCACGGTGATGTGCCGGGCGAGGGGGCGCAGGAGGCCTCCCCGGGCGGCGACCCTGAGGGCCCCGAAGGCCAGGGCGCACACGGCCCCGAGGGCCAGGAGGGTCTGGACCAGGGCGAGGCCGTAGCCATCGACGGGGGCGGGGTTCATCGTGCGGCGGAGGAAGTGGAGGGTACCAGACTCGGCCGCGAGGAGGAGAGGGCGGATCAGGCTTCGGCGGCGGGCTGGGCTTCGTCCGTGGGCTTCGCCGCGGGGGCTTCGGCCTTCTCGTGGGTGAAGACCACCGAGCGGGCGAGGAGCTCGGCCACGTCGAGCTGTTCGACGGGGCGGGTGAGGGTGTCGTCCATGCTCTTGAGGCCGTCGGTGATCATGGTCTGGCAGAAGGGGCAGCCCGAGGTGATGATGTTGGGCTCGGTCTTGAGGAGCTGGAGGGTCCGGCGGTTGTTGACCCGCTCGGCGCTGTGCTGCTCCTCCATCCACATCTGGGCCCCGCCGGCCCCGCAGCAGAGGCCCTTCTCGCGGCTGAGTTCGGCCTCGACGAGCTCGACCCCGGGGATGCTCGTGAGGACCTTGCGGGGCGACTCGTACACGTCGTTGTACCGGCCGAGGTAACACGAGTCATGGAAGACCACCCGGGCCTTGACCCCCTGGGTGGGCTTGAGCCGGCCCTCGGCCAGGAGCCCGAGGAGGAAGTCGGTGTGGTGGACCACCTCGTAGCGGGCTCCGAAGTCGGGGTACTCGTTGAGCAGGGTGTTGAAGCAGTGGGGGCAGGTGGTGACGATCTTCTTGGGCTTGTAGTTGTTGAGGGTGGCCACGTTCTGCTCGGCGAGCATCATGAAGAGGTGCTCGTTGCCGGCCCGGCGGGCGGGGTCGCCGGTGCAGGTCTCCTCGCTCCCGAGGATGGCGAAGTTGACCTTCGCCTCGCGGAAGAGGCGCACCGTGGCCCGGGCGATCTTCTTGGCCCGGTCGTCGTAGCTCCCCGCGCAGCCCACCCAGTACAGAACGTCCGCGTCGGGGGTGTCGCTCATCAGGGGGACATCGAGCCCGTCACTCCACTCGCCGCGGTCCATGCGGGTGATGTTCCAGGGGTTTCCGTTGGTCTCCAGGGCCTGGAAGGTCTTCTGGAGCTCAGGCGGAAACTCCCCGCGGACCATCACGAGGTTACGCCGCATGTCGACGATCTTGTCGACGTAGGTGATCATCACCGGGCACTGCTCCTCGCAGGCCCGGCAGGTGGTGCAGGCCCAGATGACATCGGGGTGGATGATGTCGGGCACGAGGTTGTCGGTGAAGACGGGCTTCGGGGCCTCGCCGTTGTCCCCGTAGGGGTCGCGGGCGAAGACGGCGTCCTGCTTCTCGTACGCGTGGTCGCGCAGGTCGATGGTCAGGTGCTTGGGCGACAGGAGCTTGCCCGTGGTGTGGGCGGGGCAGTGGTCGGAGCAGCGACCGCACTCGGTGCAGGTGTAGAAATCCAGGATGGACTTCCAGGTGAAGTGATCGATCCGGGCCGCCCCGATGGCCACGCTCCCGGGGTCGGGGGCCTCCATGGCGGCGGCCATCTGCTCGACGAGGGCGTCGGCCGTCGGGGCCATGGGCTCGAGCCGACCGGGCGGGTCGAGGCTGCGGAAGAGCACGTTGGGCAGCGACGTGATGACGTGAAAGTGCTTGCCGTACGGCAGATAGTTGAGAAACGCGAACACGAGGAAGACGTGGGTCCAGAAGCCTACGGCCCCGAGGGCGTGGGCGGTCTCGGGGCTGCGCACCCCGAGGGCGTAGAAGACCGAGGCCACGAGGCGCCCGAGGGTCTCGCCCGAGGTGCTCCCGTAGGTGGCGAGGCCTGCCCAGACGTCCCCGCCGACCCGGAGCACCGCCGACAGCATGTGCCCGGCGTCGTAGAGCACGTCGGAGAGCATCATGGTGGCGATGACCCCGAGGACCACCCAGGCGTGCCACCCATAGGCAAGGCGCTTGACGTGTTGCATCCGAAACCGGATGAAGGTCACGACCCCGAAGATCACCGTGAGGACCACGAAGTCCTTGAGGACGTTGTACCCAAACCCTGCGGCGCGGATGAGGGGGTCGCGGTGGAAGGGGTCGAGGATGAAGAGGCTGAAGTCCTCGTCGAAGCCGCGGCCCACGAGGATGATGGTGCGGACGGTGAGGACCGCGAAGCCGAGGAAGATGCCGTAGTGGGCGAGGCCCGCGAGGCGATACTTGGGCATCTTGATCTGCGCCCGCAGGGCCCAGAAGAGCACGAGGCCCCCGCCGAGGCCGGCGAGGATCGCCCCGAGGAGGAGGAAGCTGTGCCCGACGGCTCCGCCCGCGAGTCCCCCGAGGAGGGCTGCGGGTGCGGCCATGAGGCAGACGATGGCGAAGAAGACCAGGAGGCTTCCGCCGAGGCTCGTCCCCTTCTGCCCGGGGGCGAGGGTGAGGCGCTCCCAGATGCGGTCGAAGCGCCGGGCGGGAGCCCCCACGGCGAGGAGTGTGGCGCGTCGAAACGCGCTGTACACGAACAGCAGGTTGAGGCCCCCGACGAGGAGGGCCATGGCGATCGGGTTCATCTCTTCGGAGCCTTCGCGTCCGCGTGGGGCGACCCGAGGAGCACGGGTCGCCTCTGACCCACACGGCCCTCCGGTCTTTATAGGCTGCGGGCCCCTTCGGTCAATGCGCCAGCGCGGCCTCGGGTCGGCGCTCTACGGGGCTACGGGCAGGATGCTCGGGGTGGGCACGGGGGCGGTGGGGCTCTGCGGGGCACGACGGCGCGGCAGCCGGGGCTTGGGGCGCACGATGGGCCGGCCCGAGCGCAGGGTGACCTCGCAGCGTCCCTTGCGGAAGACCCAGAGGGTGGCGGGTTCGCCGTGGGTCCAGACCTCGTCGACGGTGAGGGGGGTGGTGGCGATGACGGCCACGCGGTCGTTGGGGGAGGTGACGGCGCTGAAGTCGAGGCTCACGTCCTCGTCCTTCAGGGTGGCCCGGCCGAAGGGGCTCTGCCGCACGATGTAGCAGAGGCGGGTGTCGCAGCGGGCGTAGAGGCGTTCGCCGTTGCCGAGGAGGAAGTTGAAGGTCCCGAGCTCGGCCAGCTCGCCGGCGATGCGGGCGATGGCCTCGGCCAGGGGCCGGCCCGTGGCCCCTTCCGGGAAGCGCTTGTAGAGCCGGTTGAGGAGGTGGCAGAAGGCGTGTTCGCTGTCGGTGTCGCCCACGGGGGTGAAGCGGCCGACGGGCAGGTCGCGGGCCCCCTTGAGGTTGCCGTTGTGGGCGAAGACCCAGTGGCGTCCCCAGAGTTCGCGCACGAAGGGGTGGGTGTTGGCGAGGCTGACCCGGCCGCGGGTCTTGAGCCGGATGTGGGCGATCGACTGGAGGGTCTTGATCGAGTGCCCGCGCAGGAAGGCCGCGAGGGGCGAGTCGGCGCAGGACACGGTCTCGCGGAAGACGCGGGAGGCCTTGCCCTCGAAGAAGGCCACGCCCCAGCCGTCGCTGTGGGGGCCGGTGCAGCCCCCCCGGCGGGCGAAGCCCGTGAAGGAGAACACCAGGTCGGTGGGGGTGTTGCAGTCCATCCCGAGGAGTTCGCACATAGGATGATCGGGAGGGAGGGTATCGCCGGGAGGCCGGGGCGTCACGTTTCGCGTGCGGATGGCGGCGGATGGGGGGCGGGGGAGGGGGTGACCAGGCGATCATCGACAACGAGCGTAGGGGCGGGTTTCAAACCCGCCCTTCTGTGTCAACCCAGATTGGGCTCTGGCCGCGATCGGTCCCTGGTGGGTCTCAGGGACCGAGAGATCCGTGGGGGGCTCGCGCCGGGGGCTTGTCGCGTCCGCGCCAGCGCCCTCCGGCTATGGGTTGGGCGCCCCTTCGGGGCTTGAGTTTGGGGTTGTTGGACGGGCGTGGGCGCGTGGGTCAGTACCGCCCCGCAGATGTCGGATCCGTCTCCGTCGGTACCGCGAGGCGAAGTCGGCGGTGGGTGTGGTTGACCACTCCCCTTGCAGCGTGCCGACCTCGCCCCTACCGCCCCGTCCGCCTCGCCGACGAGGGCACCGGGAGACGCCAGAAGATGAGGTCAACCTTCAGCCGTCGCGGGGAGGGGGCGACGGGGTCGGGGCGCCTCTGTCACCCCTCGGTCGGCTTGGGCTCGGCCGGAGCCTTCGTGTTGTTCTCCCGGGCCGCGGCGAGGGCATTGCGGGCCGCCAGGGTCATCGCGCTCAACTCATCGAGCACCGGGGCGATGGCCCCGCGGAAGGTCGCGTTGCTCTTCGCCAGAACCCGCGCCAACTCCAGGGCGAGCAGGGCCGGCAGGGCCGTCTCCGCCCCCACGTGCAGGGCCTCGTCGTCGAGGCGGTCGGCGAGGAACCGCAGGCCCGTCGACACCTCACTCAGGTGATCCACCCACTGCAATCGCGCGCGAAGCACCTCGGTCTCGAAGCGCTGGGGATCTTCGCCGTTGTCCTTGGCACCCAGGGCGTCGAAGGCGCCGCAGATCTGACTGCCCTCGATGATATCAAACAGCCGCGCGTACAGGGCCGTGTCGCGGTAGACCAGCCGCCCCAGGGTCCTTCGGGTCGTCCATCGTTCCTCCCTCGTCGTGCACCAAGAGTCCTTGTCTCTGTCGTGCCGTATCTCCATCAGCAACCGATTGCAATGACACCACAACAGCTCCGCATGCGTCGAGAGAGGTTGACGGGAGCAACAAAAAGTCGTTACTTCTCCGAGGAGGTAACATAGCGACTCGCGTGTTTGTGGTGACGAGTGCCAGTCCAGGTATCCTAAGGCCTCAGGTCTCAGGTCCGGAAGTGTCTGGGCTGGGGTCGTGGACATCAGCCTTGACATTTCGAAGCACCCGCGCAGGCATCTGCCCACTGCACGGCCGAGGTCTTCGGGTTCCTGGCCTGGGGGCATGGTGGGCCTGCGTGGGCACCTGGACAGGCCTGCACTGACAAGACGACAGGTCAGGACTCAGGGCTCGTCTGGCCGTAAGGCGGGGAGCGCCCGTTTGCCCCAAAATGCCCCTCACGGACAGCCCACCGACGAAGTAGGCTCACCGCATGGACTCGAGCACTCCCCCCCTGCCGTTGGCGCAACAGGTCCTCGCCTGGCTCATTCAAGCAATGGGGTACGAACACCAGCGGATGAGTCCAGTTAAGATTTCGTCCGGCACCTTGAAGAGCGCCCGCCGAGGGCGCCTGATCCGCCACAGTTGGAAAGCCCTGCTCACGGAGGTCTGTGGTCTGTTGAATCTCGGTCCATCCGCGCCCGCGGTGCTTGAAAGTCTGCTGCGCGAGTGGGATGGGTTCGTCAGCACGATGCAGGCGCCGCCTCTTGATGTCGGTGATCGCCTGCTCCCTGTGATGCGTCTGGCCGTGTCACGACTCGGGGTCCGCCTGGGTGCGGCCATGACCCTGGCTTGCAAGGTGACTGGAAAGCCTGTCGCGGAATGGGAATGGCTGTGTGATCCACTCGCTCCCGGTGTGTTCCGCAAGGTCTTAGGGCTTGTTCTGACCAGACTTCGCCCGGAGTGGAAGACGTGGATGGGGGGGGCCAAGGAACGAGGGAAGATTACTGGGGTCGATCGGAAAACCATTAGGCGATGGGACGATGGCAACGTGCCGGGCCCAAGTAACATTGCGGAGATCGTCAAATGTATTGGTCTCGGCGCCGATGTGCCGCTGCGATGGGCACGGGCAGCCATGGTATTGCGAAAGGACATGGAAGGATGGGTTGGCCAGGAGACGGTCGACTCGTGGCGTCAAGCGGTCCGTCATGTCGCAATGTCCACGGGACTTGGATTGTTGTCAGTGGACCGACTGGCCCTTCCCCGGATCGCAGAGCTTCGGTCCGAGTCTCTCGCTGAAGTCCCAGCGTCGGGACTCTCGGAACTCCTGGCGAACATCGTGCGGATGGCCGACATCCCAGCAACCGGCGACACGGTCGGGTCGTGGCTTCGAGGCGTGGCAACCCAACCGACGGGGGCGTCGTCGCCATCCGTGAAGGACGAACGGGCACTGCTCCTGCTCTCGGTGCTTCTTCCGCATCCTCGGCTCGTCGCAGCGGCCCACACACACCTTGATCTTGCTCAAGGCCTGGCCTTCGCTGGCGCCGAAGCTCGGCTCCTGCTCAGCAGTGAGTGGATGATGCGATTCGTACTTCGCGAGGTTGAACGAGGAGGACCCGTTCGGAGGCCGCTTCTGGACGGGTCGGAGGAGACTGTGGCAGTCACTGGTGAAGCGCGCAGCGCAGCACAATACCTGCTCGCGGAAGGAAATTGCTTCATGAAGCACGCCGATCCCGAGCAAGAGGCGCGCTCGGAGGCAGCCACTCAAACCCTGTCGGGGGACATTTTCGGTATAACTGCCGCACAGTACGCGGTGGCAATGGCCCAGGCTAAGTCGGAATGGCCCTACGCTGTACTCAATCGCCGGGGTGAGAAGGACATGCCCGACGAAATGGTGCACGGTATTCCGAAGTTTGCCCTGGCTCGTGCTCGGCGGCTTGCAACGGCTGGAGATATGCACGGTGCAATTGCGGCGGTCGGAACCCTCGACATGACCAGCTACGAACCAGACGCGCAGGAGCGCGCGGACCTCGCAACCTTCTTAGGGGAACTCGCTCACTGGATTTTGGACGGTCTCTACCCTGCACTGCGAAGTAGGCTCGCAATACTCGCTCAGGACAGTGTGGATGGCGGCACGTTGTCTCCCCAGATATTGGAAGACACGTTTGGGAAGTCCGTGGACAGCATGCTCGCTAGCGCCGACCGACTCTTCGGCTCCGCGGTTCGTTGGATTTCCCCTTGCCAGATTGATTCGGAGACCGTCGATATGGTTGTGATTTCGTTTCCTTATCAGATCCGACGTGACCGATTGCTCTCGGCGTTGGGACGACCGGTGCTTGGGTCCTCGCGTGTCCAGTCTCTCTTGGAAACTCTGATCGAGCATGCGACGCGAACTCCGAGTGATGGCGAGGTCTATGCCATGCTTTCCCTGTGGCGGCGCCTCGGCGGCAAGGGATCGACACGGGTGGCCGAGGACGTGGATCCGCGCTGTGAACATCTTGGTACCGCAGCACTCCGAGACCGCTGGTTGGAGCGCATCCGGAACGATCTCGGATTGCCCTGACATGCCCCTTCCGCCGGGCCTTCCGCGGTGACAGATTCATTCCGAGAAGATCGCGACCACCCGCGGTCAAACGCATCTGGGCACCTTCGACAGAAGGAACGGCAACGGCGTGTGCCGTATCTGCCCATGGGTATTGACTCACGCCAAGGAGTTAGAGCTGTGCGCTACTATGCAGATTGTTCTCGCAAGCAGCAGTATAGGACGAAGATCGAGGCCGAGCAGGTCGCAGAACACCAGATGTCCATGAACTATGGACTCGTCTTGCGGGTCTATTACTGCGACACCTGCCATAGCTACCACCTGACTTCAAAGCCTCAGCAGTACTAAACCGGCAAGCGCGAGCCGCTCGAGAAGCTGCACTGTTTCAGCGCCGAGTACCCGTAGGCTCCTGGGGTGGTACTTTCAGGGCGTGGTGCCGTCTCGGCGGGGCCCCGTCCAACGCCCTCACCGTCGATGCACCTCGAGCGACGACGATTGCTCCCGCCCAACCCGCGCCGGGCACGCAAGGCGGAGCCCCGGCGTCGTCGGTCCCTCTCCGCGCGGTGGAGCGTGACCTCCGCACCTCGCCGTGGCACCCTCCTCGTCCGTCGCGCGGGAGTGTCGAGCCCGTTCCCCCCACACCGAGGAAGCCGACATGAACAAGCACACGCTGACCCTGCTGGGGGGCCTCTCGGACGCGCTGCGGATCTCCGCCACGGTCCTGCATGAGGCGGTCGGGGCCCTGCTCGATGGCGCGCGCCTCGCGACGCGGTTCGCGGTCGAGGGGGAGAGCACCCGCAAGGGGCCGCGACCGGTCTGGCTCGACGCCGCGTGCGACTTCGAGGTCACCGGGCTCTCGGCGGGCTCGGCTGTCATCGCGCTGGAGGCCCACACCCTGCGGGAGGTCGACCCGACACGCTTCGGCGTCGGCGCGCAGCGGGCAATCTTCGGTGAGGTGGACGACCGCTTCGGCGAGCAGACCCCGATCGACATCTTCGGCCAGCTCCTGGCCACTCTCCTCGAGGGCGATGCCGACGACGTCGTCGCCGACCGCGCGCTTCTCGACAGCTGCGCGAGGTTCGCTCGGGTCTCTGGCGGCGGCTTCGACGGGCTTCGCCTGGACGGGCTCCGCGGACGGTCCTCGCCCCTCGTGATCTCCTCGAACCACGCCCCACACATCGAGCTCCTGCGGGATGAGACCCCGAGGTCCCAGGCGGCGCGCGTCGCGGGCACCCTCGACACCGTGTCGGCCTCTCGCGCGGACATCGTGCTCACACTCAAGGATGGGACGCGGGTGCCGGGGCGTATGGAGGCGCACAACCTCGAAGCCCTTCGTTCGCTCCTGGGCATGGAGGTGGTCGTCTCTGGGATGGCCCGCTACCGGCCGTCCGGGCGTCTGCTGTTGCTCGATGTCGAGGACCTCGACGTGGCTCGGCCCGAGGACCGGGTCTTCCAGAAGGCGCCCGTCCCGCGAAGGCAGAAGGTGGTTCTCGAACCCACGGGCCCGAGCGACGGGGCTGGCGTCTCGGCGTTCTTTGGGGTGTGGCCGGGCGAGGAGACGGACGCCGAGCTGCTCAAGGCGCTCGGGGCGCTCGGATGAGCGTGCTGTACCTGCTCGACACGAACGTCGTCCTCGCCCTCGTGCGCGGAGGGCCGTTGGGGCAGTACATCGACGTCACCTACGGTCTGCGCAAGGCGAAGCGCCGCCCTACGATCAGCGTCGTCACGCACGGCGAGGTGCGTGTTCTGGCACGTCGCAACAACTGGGGCGACGACAAGTGCGCGGCGTTGCAGCGTGCGCTCGATGCCCTGGTCACGGTCGACGTCAACATCACGGAGGTGATCGACGCGTACGTCGAGATCGATATCTACTCCCAACTGCACCCTGACGGCGCACGAAACATGGGCAAGAACGACCTCTGGATCGCGGCCTGTGCGATGGCTTCTGGGGCAACCCTGCTCACGACGGACAAGGACTTCGACCACCTCCATGCGAGCCCGCCCGACCCGGGCCTTCTCACCGTGTCCTACATCGACCCAAGCTCGACGCTGGCTTCAGGGAGCGGGCCGTAGCAGCACCCACCGCAGGGCCACGGGCGGACAACACCAGCAAGCTCTGTGTCGGCCCCGTGACCCGTACCCCTCCCCTTACGCGGGCCGCTCGTCGCGGTGGTCGCGGAAGACCCTGCGGGCGAACTCCCCCGCCGGGGCCTCGCGCCAGGGCCGGAGCCTCTCCGCAGCCGCGGGCGGCAGGGCCTCGAAGTCCGCCAGGAATCGCGCGTACCCCTCCGGAAACACCAGCGGGGCCGCGAGGGCGGCGAAGGTGAGGTCGGCGGCGGTGAAGCGGTCGCCGGTCAGGTAGGGACGCCCGTCGGACAGGGTCTCGGCCACCGCGTCGAAGATCTCCCGCAGCTTCGCCTCGGAGCGGGCCACTCCCGCGGGCGTGATCTTCAGCCCCTTGCGCAGCAGGGCCACCGCGGCGGGGTAGACCACCCGCAGGGCGGCTCCCTGGGCGGGGGAGACCGTGCGGGCCAACACCTCCGTGGTCCACGCCCGGTTGGGCAACAGGAGGTCGTAGGCCC
The DNA here is from genome assembly GCA_964447205.1 of uncultured Myxococcaceae bacterium. Lineage (GTDB taxonomy): Bacteria > Myxococcota_A > Polyangia > Polyangiales > JAEUKH01. The sequence continues at coordinate 41,008 of CAYUSB010000038.1, read as the reverse complement.
AGCGACGGGCGGCCGGGCCGAAGTGGGCGTCGAGGCGTTCTTCCCAGCGGTCGACCTGGAGGCGCACGGCGGGGTCTGTCGCGGGGAAGAGGCGGCGCGCTTCGGGGATGCGCCCGTCGACGTAGTGCAGGATGTCGGTGCTGTCCGAGAACACCCCGTCGGGCGTACGCAGGATCGGCACCGTGCGCCCCCCGCCCCCGAGAAACCCCGGGGCCCAGTGAAACATCGGCAGATACGCCCGCTCGGTGAAGGCCAGGCCCGAACGCTCCAGGGCCCAGCGGGCCTTGTCGCAGTAGTGGCTGAAGGGGATGGTGATCAGGTCGAGGGAGGGCTTGCCCATGGCGACGGAGATACCTGCACTCCTGGACGACGGCGTCAACTTCACCCGGTGCTGAGCGGCGGCCGGGCCCCTACGTGGGGTCGTCACGGCTGGGAGGTCCGGGAGGGGCTGGCGCCGGGTCGAACGACACGAGCACCGGCGCGTGATCCGAGACCTCGTTCGGCACATGCCGGGCGCTCTGCAGGGACCATCGATCCAGCACGGGCTTCGACGCCCAGACGTAGTCGACGCGGGTGCCCACCCAGCAGCTCGCGCGGGCCTCGTCGGGGAGAGCCGCCACACCCTCCCCGGCGTGGTGGAGGCCAAACAGATCGACGTAGCCGGCCGCGTCCATGCGCGCGATCACGTCGCCGCACGGGGCCTCGCGACCGTTGTCGGCGCGTAGGGCCCGCACGGCGTCGAGCACGGCGGGCGGGTAATCCTCCAGGCGAAGCGCGTTGAAGTCGCCCAGCACCAGCCGCGCAGAGGCGCGCCGCGACAGCGCCGCGAGGAGCTTGTCGAGCTGCCGCAGCCGCGTCACCTCGTACATCGGGTCGAGGTGCGTCGCACATACTTCGAGAGGCCCGCCCGGGGCCTCGACCCGCGCGAGCACGGCGCAGCGCCCCTCCTCGTAGCCCGCGGTCATCGGAACGATCTCCGTCTCCTCCAGAGGCAGCCGCGACAGGAGCGCGTTGCCAAGCCAGCTCTCGGCGCCCAACACCGCGTACATCCCGAGCGCCTCGGCGACCCGATGCAGGGCCGCCCCCTCCCGCGAGACCTCCTGCAGCGCCACGACCGCGCAGTCGAGGTCCCGAAGCAGGGCGATCGTCGCGTCGACGTTTCTGCGCCCCCGCGCATCCGACCAACCGTGCACGTTGAACGTACAAATCCGCATCGGCCCGACGAGGCATACACCCGCCCCGCGCGCGTGGCATGAAGAACCCTCCGTCGCCGCGCAAGGGTGCAGTTCCATTGGAGGGGGGGCGGGCTCGGCGGGCTCGCCTCTCCAGGGCGGCGGTGGGTACGGTTGCGTTCCAATCGACCCGGTCGAGGGTGTCGAGGCGCGGCACACTCACGGCGCCTGCGCGACCACCTCGAACCAGTCGAAGGCCCGCGCGACCTCGTCGTCGCCGTGCTCCAAGAAGCTCGCCTCCAGCCCCGCCCGCGTCGTCGGCTCGAGCAGCCATACGCGGACCTCCGCGGCGATCTCCGGCCTCGCCTGCCACAGCGTCGGACGCCCGTTGGATGAACCCGGCCAGAAGAGCGCGACCCCGTGTTCGAGCACGAAGCGCGCGAGGCGATGCATGGACGCGCGAGAGTTCGCGGACCGCCACGCCTCGAGTTTTGTTCGCAGATCGTAGGGGGCGAGGTCGAGGCCGAGGCTCAGCATCGTCTCGAGCAACGCGTCGCCGGGCAGCGGAGGGCCGTCCTCTGCGAGCCGTTCGCGCCACAACGAGAGCAGATAGCCCTCGACGGCGCCTCGCTCGAGCTCGGGCCACGAGCGCCATCGCGCGTAGGCGAGCTTGTCGCACAGCAGCCAGGCGTCGGTGCTCGAAGCGTACAGCTCGAGGAGCCGTGGAACGAAGTGCTTGAAGTCCTCCTCGGTGCCCCAGGTCGTCATCGCCTTGAAGAGGTAGCGGTGGATCTCGCCCCCGAGGCCCCGCACGGGCGCGCGGCGTAACGCAGCGCTGTCTCCAAAGGAGACGCAGTGCGGGCAGCCCTCGAGGTGGGTGCCGTCGTACCGGCTGAACGCGGCGTAGAGCGCCTCCAGGGCGCGCGTGCGTGGGGCTTGGGGCGGCTTCGACCGATCCATGGCGAAAGAGGGAGGATAGCGCAAGGGGGTGGTGCTCGGGGGCGGGTCAGCGCCGGGTCGTCGTGGAAGCGCGCACACACACCCGGTAGCGCCCGGCCATCACGGGCAAGGCGACCCGACACAACCTCGAGTCACCGCGGGTGGTACGTTGCGGCCGATGTCCGAAGTCCTGATTCGACCTGCTCACCGCGACGACCTGCCCTCGCTCGCGGTGATCGAGCGCGAGGCCGACCGGCGCTTCGCCGAGGCCGGGCACCCCGAGTTTCTCGACGGCGAGACCATCCCGGAGGACGTGGCGCGGCGTGCGATCGACGACGGGCGCATCACCGTCGCGGAGCTTGACCGGGCCGTGGTCGGGTGGCTCTTCGTCACACGCATGGGGGGCGAGCTCTGCGTCGGGCAGGTGAGCGTGTCGCCCGCATACGGACGCCGGGGCATCGGGACCGCCCTGCTCCGTGAGCTCATCGCCCAGGCGCGGGCCCGCGGCGAGGGCTCCATCGTGCTCAACACCCAGTCCGACGTCGCCTGGAACATGCCCTGGTACGCCTGCCACGGCTTCGTGGTGGTCCCCCTCGCTTCCTGGAACGACGCCATGCGCGCCATCACCGACGCGCAGCGTGCGCACGGCCTCGACTGGACGACCCGCGTTCATATGCGGCTGACCCTGGGCCCGACGACATAACACACGCGTGGCCCTGGACAATCCCGGGGTCGGGGCGTAACCTCGGGGAATGAAGGTTCTTCAATCTGTCGGGGTGGCGGCGGGGGCCCTGGTCGCCGCGTTGTGTCTGGGTGGTACAGAGGCTTCGGCGTGTACGGGGCCCATGCTCTGTGAGCCTACGGTGCTCGGGGTGGGGGGGACGGTTCCGGCCAATGTTCCCGCGTTGTGGTGGACCCCGCTGGGGTCGGAGGTGCGGGCGTATCAGACGGGCCAGTCGGTGGTGGTGCGGCGTATGGGCGGCCCCGACGTGAGCATCACGGTCGAAGCCCCGATGGCCTGGCCGAGCACACGGATGATCCGTTTCGGGGCTCCCCTCGAAGCCAATACCATGTACGAGCTCGTCGCCGATACGCCCTGTATGACAGGCGGCAGCGCGATCACGGCGCGTTTTCAAACAGGCCCGAGCGCCCCGGTGCCCGCCACGATCGGCACCCTCGTCGTGGGCATGCCCCTGCGGACATGGCTCACGGTCGACGACGGCCGCAGCGCGGGAAACTGCGGCCCTTCCTTCGACGCCATCACCCACACCGTCACGGTGGCCCTCAGCCCCGAGGCCGCGCCGTGGCGCAACGCCCTGCACTACGAGATGACCGTCGACGGCACCCGCTGGCGCTGGCGCACCTTCCGCGCTGCCAACTTCGGCCCCACCACAGGGTTGCCCGATTTGTATCTGCCCTGCGGCGCGGTCGACGGCGGCACGTTGTCGGCCATCCGTACGCTGTCGCCGGGTATGCACACCGTCGGCGTGACGGCCTTCATTCCGGGCAGCGACACCACCTTCTCGCTCAGCACCCAGGTCGACCTCCAGTGCCCTGGAGGCCCCGTGGACGGGGGTTCGGCCCCGGGCGACACCGGCCCTGCGCCCACCGACGCCCCTGCCCCGAACGACCTCGGCAGCGCGCCCCCCGACGTAGGTTCGCCCGTCGACGCGGGCTCTGTCCCGAACGACCTGGGCCCCGCCTCCGATGGCGCGACCGTCGCCGACACGGGCACCGACGCGGGCTCCGTGCCTGCCACCGACACCGGACCGCCCCCGGCCGAGGGCAACGGCTGCTCGGTCCAGCCCGGTTCCGGCAGCCCCTCGGGGGGTCTCGCGGCCGCGTTGGGAGCCCTCGGCCTCGCGTGGACCGTACGCCGACGCGCGTCAGGTCGGTCGCGACGACGTGGCCTCGCTCACAGCACCGGGTCGTCGTGGAAGCGTACACACAGGGCCTCGGCGTAGTCGCCCGCGCCGTACTGCACATACACCCGGTAGCGCCCGGCCCTCGCGGGCGCGGCGCACACCACCCCCTCCACCTCGGGCAGCGACACCCGCGCGGCCAGCCATCCCGCACCGCCTCCGACCTGCTGGGCGCAGTGGGTCGAGAGGGCGGAGGGGTCGTTCCACACGGAGCGGGTGAGGTCGCAGACGAGCACCCGGCCCGACGTGACCTCGAGGTCGCAGGCCCACATCGTGCGGCCCAACCACGGGCGCGCCGTGTGATGCCAGACCCACAGCTCGGACACCCTGCGACGGTTCGGGGTCAGTACGGCCTGGGCCCTCCACGGGCCTTCCAGGGCCCCGAACTTGTGCTGCCTTGTAAGGCCGGGTTCGCGCTCCGGACGGCGCACCACGCTCGACGCGTCCCCTACGGAGAGCCGACGACGTGTGACAGTGAAGCTCCCGAGGGCCCGCAACGGACCGGGAAAAACCTGTCCCTGGTCGTCCATACGCGCCAGCTTGCGGTACCCGAGGAGCACCCTGCGGCCCACAGGGAGCGCCGAGATCCCCGCGGCGAGGCGGGCCCCGAGCTCGCCCTCGAAGCGCTCCCGGGACATCTCGAAGAGGCGATCGCCGGGGCGCCGCCCTTCGGGTTCGACCGAGACCCCGTCGAGCATCGGGGCGAGCACGAGGTCGGCGAGGCGCGGGTCGAGGCCAGTGAGGGCCATGAGTTTGGCGCGAAGGGGTACGGCTCCCTCCTCGCCGAAGACCTCGATCCACAGGGCGTCGTAGACGTCGCCGTCGGTGAGCTGTTGCCCCGCGTGCACGCGGCTGCCGGGCGCGACGCGGAGGAGGGCGGGGTCGAGGCGGTATTGCCAATCCGAGAGGGTTCCGTCGTCGTACGCGAAGGAGATGCGGCCGTCGACGACGCGGAGGGTGCCGTCGAAGGGCGCGATGACCGCGGGCGTGGGGGGAGGGTCCCCGTCGAGCATGGCCCGGAGCCGCGGGTCGGCAGGCGCCTCGTGCAGCGCCTGGGCGATCGCGTGGAGGTCGTCGGCGACCACGCCACGGCGCGCAAGCACTGCGAGCACACGTTTGATCCATGCAGGACAGGACGGCAGGCGCATCGGGGCCGCGAGGATACCCCGCCGGGGAGGGATCTCTGCCGCGCGTCTGCCCGTCGCCGCGTGGGGTAGGGATCGAGCCACCGTGCTTCGCCGCTGCGGTACCCTCGGCGGCCATGCACCCTCCTGCGCCCCATCCCCCTCCGTATGCCCAGGGCCCCGTCGCTCCCGCCGGGCGCCCCCACACCGGGGCCGCCGTGGCGGTCGCCCTCGTGTCGTGTTTCGTGATGCCTGTCGTGTACATCGGGCTGGTGTTCGAGGTGCTTGGGCATCGGTTTCGCGGCGGGGCGAGCTTTACGCCGCTCGGGGTGGCCATCGCGGTGGGCTTCGTCCTGTGGATCACCGCCCTCGTCCTGTCGATCCGCGCGATCGTGGTGAGCGGGCGGGTCGGGGCCTCGCGGGTCGGGGGCGTCGTCGCGCTCGTGGCCTCGGGGGTCTCCGTCGTCACCGCCGGGGCGGCGGCCGCCTTCAGCCTGCTCCTGCTCTCCGGCGGCGGGGCCCACGGCCGCCCCCTGCGCGTCCGCGGGCGCCCCCGCACCGCCCCGACGCGCCGCGATCCGGCGTGGTCCGTCGACCCCGCCTGCGGGCTCCCCGACGTCGCCCGGCTCACCGCCGAAGCGCGCGCTCGCGAGTCCGCCCGGTGGACCCGCGACGCCCGCGAGGAGCACGCCTCCATCGCGGCGTTTGCCCGCCTGTCGGTCGACCTCCTCGCCCTCGGGGCGCCCCCTGCTCTGGTCGAGGGGGCCCACCGCGCGGCCCTCGACGAGGTGCTCCACGCCCGCCTCGCCTTCGCCCTCGCGGGGGCCTACGCCGGCGAGCCTGTCGGGCCCGAGGCCTGGCCCGAGGCCCTGGAGGGCGAAGGCCCCGAGAGCCCCGCCGGGACCCTGCGCCGGGTCGCCCGGGAGTCGCTCGTCGACGGGGCCTACGGCGAGGGCCTCGCCGCCCTTCGGGCCGCCGCAGAGGTCTCCGCCGACCCCGCGGTCGCGGCCGTGCTCGCGACCCTCGCCCGCGACGAGGCCGTACACGCGGCCCTCGGCTGGGACGTCCTGGCCTTCTGTGTGGCCCGCGATGGTGCGCTCGCCGCGGAGCTCGTCGAGGCCGCAGAAGCCCTCGCGGCGCGCGCCGACGCCCCCCTCGAACGCGCCCACGCGGCCTCCGTACGCGGAGGGCTCAACGCGCTCCTCGCAGCGGGCGAGGGAGTTGACTCCAGTGTCGTCGCATCGGGGCGGCGGAGCGCCCGCGCTGACACGGACCACGAACAGCCGACCGGAGCTGGGCGCTGAGATCCCGTCGATCGCTGGCTACGCCCCGGGGGGAATGGGGGGCTGGGGCTCGTCCAGGCGCCGGGTTACGGCGTCGAGCAAGGCCTGGTGTGCGTCGAGGCCGCGGGGAGGGGTGCCCCAGGTGACGTGGTCGTCGAGCACGAAGTACCGTACCGCCGCGCGGGCGAGGCTGCGCAGCGGAGCCGGGACCGACGCCGCGCGGGCGAGCAGGGAGTGACACGTCTGTCGGACGCGCAGCACCCTGGCCATGTCGAAGCCAGCACGTGGCGCGGCGTCGAGATACGACCGCTGGACGTGTGTGTCCACCGCCCCCGCCAGATCTTCGCCCTCGTGTTCGAGGTCCTGCAGCGCAGCCCAGCGCGCCGTGAAGTCCGCGGGGAGTCCCGCCCACACGGGCGTCTCGGGCGGAGCCGCCTCGGTCGCGGTCGGCGACACGAGCCAGGCGCCCTCGATCCGTGCATCCTCCGTCCAGGCAGCCACTGCGAGCAACTGGCGCGACGGCAGATCGTCATAGTGTTCAGCAATTCGTCGCTGAATCTCCGTGATCAAGGCCCGACCCTGCCCCTCGGCCAGCGCCTCTCGGGTGATCTCCCGCTTGGACGGGATGCGGGTGCTCTCCCATCCCTCGAGTCCGATGCTCCCCGCGGTCGTGGTGAACAGCCTGGGATCCTGGCGGCATACCGACCGCAGCATGCACGGGGTCCAGGATGCGAAGGACGTATCCTGGTGGACCAGGCGCGCCAGGGCTCGTCGCAGGGAGAGGCCCTGGTCGCGCTGCGTGAGCGCCTCCACGAGCAGCCCGACGGCCCGCGCCGCGGCGTCGAGCCCTCCCGGCAGATCCCGATGGTTGAGGCCGTAGACGCCGGGGGTGGTCTCCAGAAAGGGGGCCTTCTGCAGTCTGGCGGAAAACCCTGTCATGGCGAGTCCTCGGTGGACGACGACCCGCCGTTCGAGCTCTTCCAGGCGGAGCGGTGTGCCTGCGGCTTCCAGCTCTGCCGTAAGGAGCGAGGGGACCGGAAGTCGTGTGCCCTTGACCGAGGGCAACGTCACGATACCTCGTCCCAGACACCGAACACGTTGACTTCGAAGACACATCGTGTACAGCGGCCAGGGGCCAAACCACGGGGGCAGGGTGAGGTCATCGGCCAGGACCCTGGCCAACTCGGTGCTCGACCACTGCCGCGTGGGCCCGTAGGCCTTCATATGTTGGACGCAGCGCGAGACCAACGCTTCGCTAACGGCGGTGAAGCCGCGGAGGTGCTCGGTCACCGTCACCAGGCCGAACGAAAGGAACACCACATCTTCCGGCCACGGTCCCTCCCCGAAGCGCTCGTGGACCTCCCGCACCGCTACGGGCTCTCCCCGGGCGAGCAACCAGGCGAGGATCCGCCTGTCTCGCGTGAGGCCATAGTTCAGGACCCGCTGACCGTCCGCGGAGAGGGTGAGCGCCGCGGCGGCCTGCGCGGCGAGCCATTGTCGTCCGGCAGAACCCAGGTGTTTCGCGCAGGAGGCGATCGCGGCGTCGAGCACGCTCCGGGGCGCGGGCCATTGCCGCGTGTGCAGGAGGCGGTGGAGGCGGCTCCAGGCCTTGTGGAAGTCGGCCTTCCGTGCGAGCGAGAGGTACTTCGTGTCGCCGAGCTGCACGAGGTGAAACCGCCCATCCAGAAGGTATGCGCTGACAAACTTGAAGAACCTGGGTCGTTCGCGCACCGGCGCGAGCCAGGGATCGTCCTGAACCAGGGCCTCCAGGGGCACGGCCATGGCCTGGAGGTGGCTGAGGAGGCGCGCGGTGAGCAGGTCTGTCCACCCTGGCGCGTGCGCAAGCGCCGCGACGGCCTTCGCCTCGATTTGCCGTGCACGCTCGCCCGTGAAGCCTAGCGAGGCCCCCACCGCGCGGAGCGTTCGTGCGGGCGTGTCGAGGCCGCTGCGGAGATGCAACACCTGGCGTTCGATCTCACTGAGGGTGGAGGTCTCGGCCCGCCAGAGATCGACGAGGTCGGTGTAATGATCCAGGTCTGCGGGGGGTGGAGGCGCCGCCGCTGCGACCGCTGCCGCTGCCGCTGCTGGGTCCTCGCTCGACAGGGTCCCTAGGACCGACAGCGTCTTGCGGAGGGTGACCCTGCCGACGTTGCGCGTCGCCAACAGCGTGGGATACGGCAACGCCAGCAGCGCTTCGACCGTGAGGATCCCGTTCGCCTGGGCGAATCGACGCATGCGGATGGGGATCTTTCGCAGCGTCGCGAGGGCCATTCGTGCCACGGCCCCGTCGAGGCCGCGCTGCAGGAGCTCCCACTGCCCTCGAAAGCTACGTACCCCGTCGGTCTCTGACACCTCGGGTACTGCTAGGCGCTGGGCGCGCGCACGCTCCCACGAGGTGCCGCACACCTGCTCGACGGCGGCCCGGAGATCGGCCAGGCTCCGCCTGCCGAAATTCTTCTCGTGCAACGACGCGGGGTCGAGGGCGATCACATCGCCGACGGTCTCCAACCCGCGCCGTTCGATGAAGCTCCAGACCCGTTCGGGCAGCAAGAGGGTGTCGAGTCGTGTGTCTTGTCCCGACTCCGCGGAGAGGTTGGCCTCGTTGGGTTCAGCCGTCGCGTCTGGGGACGTCTCCGTGGACACCGTGGTCGAGCTTATACGCGTGATTGCGCCGCAATGCGAGCACCCTTGCAGCCGTGGGCCTTCGTGCACGGCGTCAGGTCGACTTCACACGGGTCTGATTGACCGTGGCGGTCACGGCCGCGGGCGGGCCCGAGCCGGTGGTCATCACCACGCCCTCGGTGGTCACGATGCCGCGTCCGCCGACCTTCACCCGCTGTGACGCGAAGATCACCTGGGCCGCCACGCAGGGGGTCGGGACCCCGGGCGGAACCGTAAACGGGCACCCCGCCACGGTGAGCACATCCCCCTGGGCGAGCACCGGCTTGCCCCCGGCTTTGACCCGTGTGCTGGTCGGCACGATGGTCACGCCGCCCCCGTGGGCGCACAGGACCGTGCTCCCGGTTGTCACCACCACGGCGGCCACGTCAGGTCACCGTAAGTGCGCCGCCGTTGAGATCGACCGTCGGCCCGGTGAGGGTGATCTTGGCCCCCTTGCCGTTGTCGAGGGTGATGCCCGTATCATCGATGACGATCCTGGCCCCGCTGGAGGCCGCCAGCTTGATGGCTCGATCGCTCACGGTGATGACGTAGGCGTCGGTCTGTTTGAGCCGGACCTCTTCGTCTTCCATGGGCCTACGGGTAACGCAGGGGCCGCGGGGGCGTCGAATTTAGCGCACGATCTGGGCGGCTCGAAAGGCCGCGGTGACGGCCTCGAGGGCGGCCCCCTGCCGGGCCGAACCGGGCCGGGGAGGCTCGGGGTAGGCGATGACGAGGTACCCGAGCTCGCCCACGGAGTAGACCGCCGAGGGCTCGGCCACGGCCAGGTCGGCCAACGGGAACCGCTTGGACAGGTAGGTCATCCACGCGGCCATCGGGTCGCCCGACGAGAACAACGGCGTCGGCGGCACCGGCTCGCCATCGAGGGCCGCAAACCCCCAGTCGGGGTCAAACACCCGGGCCCCCACGTGCAGGATGGCCAGGAGCACATCGCGGCTCGCCAGGCCATCGGGGGCCTCGGGGTCGACCAGCACCTCCAAACGATTGGGCACCCAGACGCCGTCGAAGCCAAGGGGCTCGATCCCGGTTGTGAGCTCGAAACGAAATTTAGAGTCGTCGAGCGAGTCGAGCACGAAGGGAGCTTTGTACGCGGTGCGTTCGACCGCGCCGGTCCGCCATCGTACGGTCCAATGGGCCAGGAGCGACTCGGCGTGGGCGGCGCTGGTGATGGGCGGGAGCAGCTCGCCCTCTTGGGAGTAGGGTTGAAGCCTGGCCAGACGGGGGGAGGCCCAGGGCAGGGAGCCGACACACTGCCAGAGTTCTTCGGCGAGTCTCGGGCGCGGGGTGGAGCGCCCCTGCCAGTACAGTTGAATTCGGTACGGTCGTCGGCTCACGGCTACCCTTTGGGGAAGTGTTCGATCTGTTCGGAGATGGCCTGGTCGATGGCGGCGAAGGTGAGGGGGTCGACCGGAACCACATTGTGCCCCTTGTGCGAGAGCCCCACCGGGGTGCCCACAAAGGGGTTGGAGAGCAGCCTGTTGGGCGGGTTCCCGCTCGTTTCGGGCACGGTCCCGTCGCCGAGGCAGTGCGGCAACCCCAGGGGAATCGGCCGGGGAAGGTACACCACCTTGACCAGGTTGGAGTCGTCCCGCGACACAAACTCCCGCGGGATCAGAATGGCCCCCCCATCCCCCGGCACGTCCTTGCCGTAGATGTTGGTCGTACGCGGGTGCATGTACATCCTGGGCGGGTGCGCGTCGATCTCGGCTTGAATGAGATTCCGCATCTCGACCTTGGCGATCCGCTTCTTCTCCGAGGCGAGGGCGTCGCCAATCTTCCGGCCGATCATCCCGACGAGCGCCTTGACGGGCGTCAAAAACGAGATGGGTTCGCGCGGGGCATCGTCCACCGTCAACGCGGAGTCAAACGCGAGGGCGAGCTCGAGGTGGGTCGCGGTGAGGGCGCGGAGCGAGGGGACGTCGAGCAGGCCCGTATAGATGTCGGTGTAGAGTGCACGATTGGAGCGGCCATCGACGAAGGTCCGCGCGGCGTGCGAGACCATCTCAATCACCAGGGCCACGGCCTCGCCCGTCTCTCCCTGGTTCAGGTGTTCTGCGATGGCGGTGCCCCACTCGGCGACGGTCATCGAGTTGCGCAGGGCCCGGCCCGAGACCTCCGCGCTCTCTCCGGCCTCGGTGGCCTTGGCGAGGGCGTCGGCGAGCTGCGCCGCGGCCCGCTCGGTCCCGCTGGTCAGGGTCGCCGCCGAGGGGCCCAGAAGGGCCGAGGCCAGATCGAGGGTGGTCGGGAGCTGCATCATAAACCCCGTCGGCCGATGCCCCGTGGCCGACGGATCAAAGAGCAGCCAATGCGGGTACGCGTGGCAGAATATCCCGCTCGGCATCAGTTGATAGATGGCCGGCATCTGCCGCGCGAGGTACCGACTCTCCTCTCGGGTGAGAAAACGCCCGCCGCCCACGCTCATCGCGATCAGCAGATCGCCCAGGATCCCCACGATCCCTTTGGTCCCCTGGGAGGTGACGTTGCTGACTCCCAATACGGCCTGCATGCCCGACTCGACCGCCTCTTCGGCGAAGACGTCCCAGTCCTTCTTCTCGCCCGTCTGAATCAGGTCTTTGAGGTAGATGCCGTACAGTCCGCGGCGCAGTTGGGCGTACGCTGCGGGGACGCCGAGGTTGGGCGACGCGAGCAGGATCAGCTGATGGATCTTGGCCTCGCCCCCCAGCACCCGGGCGTAGTACCGGGCCACCAGGCCGCCCATGCTGTGGGCGACGATGATCACCTTCCGGGCCCCCGTGTCGCGCAGGGCCTCGTCGACCACCGAGGCGAGACGGGCCGCCGAGCGGGCGTTGTCCTGTCGCCAGTCGTACCCGCAGCAGTACACCTTGGGCGTGAGGTGACGGTCTTGCAGGGCGGGCAGCTGCATCGAGGCGAGGTGCTTCGCGAGGTCGCCGTAGTAGTCGGGAATGACGTTGTAGAAGTGTTTGATGTGGGCGACGTGCCGATGTTGGGTCGCCAGGGAGTACGGGTGGGTCTCGTCGGGCACGAGGGGGGCCGCGACCTGGGTGATCCGGTCGGGGTCGACCATAAAAATGTCGGGGCTGTGCCCGATGGGAGATCCCAGGGGATTCCAGACGAGCTCGTCGGTGCGTGGGTCGGTCAATCGGCTGCCCATGATCCCCGGCAGGACCACGATCGGTATTTCCTGCGGCCGAACATGGACCTTGACGGGCGCCGCGGTGTCGCGCGTCGCATAGATGACCCGGGGTGCGGATGGCATCGTGGCAGGCTCCTACTGACCCATGATGTTACGAAGGTCTTGTCCGGTCATGACGTCGAAGGTGCCCGTGGGGGCCACCCCCCGATCGCGTTGAAAGGCCGCGATGGCCTCTTCGGTGGCCGGGTCGAGGGCGGTGCTGCCGAGGGCGGGGCCGGGCTCGTAGCCCAGGTTGCGCAGGCGGTAGCGCATCCCGGCGAGGCCCATCGGCGACGGCACGGCGTCTTCCATCTTGACGAGGAAGGTGAGGGGGTCGTCTTCGGGGCCGTACAGCTTCTCAAATTTGTCGCGCACGAAGAGCTGCACCGTAAAGGTCTTGACCCCTTCGGGCACGTACACCCGGAGCTGCCCCGCCGCGCTGGTCTTTGTCTCGGTGCAGATCACCTTGCCCACGACCTTGACGGGCACGTCGGCGATGGCGGTCGGCGCTCGACGTACGGTCTGGGGCTCGTCGGTGTCTTCGATCGGGGTGGGGGTCCCGTCGGCCCGGGGGGCGGGCTGGACGATGACCTCTCCGGGCAGAAACCCGTGGGTAAACAGCAGGGTGACGTTGGGGTTCGGGGGCGTGTCCGACCCGTGCTCGCGGGCCCCCTCGGTGGCGTCGGGCTCCAGCCGGATCCTCCTGCCGAACAGGGAGGCCTTGGCGTCCTCGAGCACGAGGCTCGCGCCGCGTTGGGTGTCGAGGGTGACGTGCCGGGCCTTGCCCGTCAGGTGCGTGTCTTCGAGGGTGAGATGGGCCTCGGCCCCGTGGGCGATCACCTGCTCGGTGCCCCGGACGACCACCTTGGGCCCGCGCAGCTCGATGGCCTCGTCGGTGAGCACGATGCTGCTCCGACCGCACTCGAGCGAGATGGTCCGGGTCTGCCCCGCGGGGGCGGGTTCGGCCACGAGGCGCACGGTGCGGGCCACGGTGAGCGACTCGCCCACCACCCGGGTAAACTTCAGCCGCGGGTCGTTGTCGTGGGCCCCCACGTGGGTATGATCGTCGCCTTTGACCATCGTCACCCGCGACCCCTGGACCCCGAGGGCCACGTCGCCCCGGACGGCCGTCGTCGACGAGGCCCCCACGCGCGAGATGGTGCCTCCGTCGACGGTCACGTCGACATCGTGCAGGACGTGGTCGGCCCGGCTGCCGCGCACGCTCGCGGTCTGATTGCCGCCGACCCGGGTGGCGTGGTCGTCGCCGACCCCCGTACGTTGATCGCCGCCCACCACCACCCGCTGGGCCCCGCCCACGGTGACGGTCTCGCCCCCGCGGACGGAGCGCCCGTGGTGGTCGTTGACGATGATCTCGAGGTCCTTCTCGGACCGCAGGAGCACCCGCTCGAGGCCCGCCTCGTCCTCGAAGGACAGCTCGTTGAACCCGCCTCCCCCGGGCGAGCTCTGGGTGCGGATCGCGCTGCGGGTCTTGCGCTGGGGCAGGGGCTCGGGGGTCTCGTGGGTGCCGTTGTACAGGGTGCCCACGATCACTGGACGGTCGGGGTCGCCCCGCAGAAACGAGACCAGGACCTCCATCCCGACCCGGGGCACAAACTGAAACCCGAACCCCGCCCCCGCCCAGGGCTGGGCCACCCGCACCCAACACGAGCTGTTGGCGTCCCATTGGTTCTCCCGGTCCCAATGAAACTGGACCTTCACCCGGCCAAACCGATCGGTGTAGATCTCCTCGCCCCGGGGGCCCACCACCGTCGCCGACTCCACCACGTGCCGCGGGGCCCGGGCAGGGCGCGGCGGACGGGCCGGGACGTCGTGGTGCACGCACTCCACCACGCAGCGGTAGGGCAGGGGCTGCTCGGGGCGATACTGGCTCATCACCCGACGGATGAGCTCGCGGAGCTCGACATCGGTCCACCCCTCGTCGTGCAGACGGTCGGGGAGCCCCCGAGAGGCCTGGTGGATCGCGAGGGCCACGGCCCGCACGAGCCCCTCGTGGGGGTCGATCGCTGCGGGGCCGAGCACCGTGAGGTTGCTCGCTTGATGCACCACCCGCACGGGCACGTACGTCCCCTCGGCGATCGTACGATCGGAGCCGTTGCGCAGGGCAAACCGATGCCCCGGCATGAGACGCGGGGAGGCCCCTTCGGCGCGAAAGGTGGTGGCCCGGGCGCGGAGCTGCTCGAGGTTGTTGCGGGCGTTCTCGGCGTTGACGTCCGGCGTCTCGTACTCGCCGTGGTGCTCGTACACCTCCAGCGGGCGCGAGGCCCCGTCGACGCGAACCCCCTCCTCCTGCTCGTTGCGCGTCACCCGGAGCAGCACCAGGGGCCGACGGAAGTCGTAGTCGCGGCTCTCGACGGTCTCGGGGCGCACCGCGGCCCCGGGCGCAAAACTCATCACGGCGTTGCTGTCAGAAGGCGCCAGATCGGCCTCGTCCCGGAGCCACAAGGTCAGCGGGCTCCGGTGCGGATCGGCCTCGTCGAGGCTCTGCCCGTACTGCTGGGCCTGGTCGACGAAGACCATCACGTCCCCGGTGCCTCCAGGGCCGGATGCGCCCGTGCCGCCCGCCTTCGCCATGGGGGCTTCTTCGTCGCCGTCGGGCTCGGCGATCAGGTCGCCTACGATCTTCGCGGCGCTGCCTGCAAACGCCAGGGCCCCGATGCCCGCGGCCTCCCCGATCTTGTTGGCGACGGTGCCCACCGCGGAGAAGGCCCCCGCCGTGGTGGCCCGCGGATCGGACGGGTCGTCGCCCGGGACCGGGGCGCTCGGGTTGAAGGCCTCCTGGTGCTCGAAGAAGAACAGCACCCCCTCCTCGGCCAGGAGGCGTGTGACAAACGCCCAGTCGGTCTCGTCGTACTGGGTGCAGTAGATCCGGCGGGGGTACTTGTTGCTGAGGTTCCAGCGGTGCCGCACCCCGGCCTCGGAGAGGACCTGGCTGACGATCTCCCAGAGGTACACCTTCTGGAAGATCCGGCTCTTGCGGCGTTGGGTGAGCAGCCACGCCGTCGGGGCCACCCGCACGGACAGATGGAGCATCACCCCCGCCCCGGTGTTGACCGTGTCCGACACCCGGGCCTCGGTCACCACCCCCGAACGAAGCACCTGCTCGGGTCCGATGCCCAGGTTGAGCCCGACCCGGGCCCCGAGGACCGCCCGCTCGACCCCGGCCGCACCGCCCTGCGGCTCTGGAACGAGAGCCGTGACGCGAAAGTCAAAGAGATCGTTGATCCCCTCTTCGCCGGTCATCGAGACAATGGGCCAACTGCCCGAGACCACGGTGGTGGCGAAGGTCAGGGTATCCATAGAGGGCCGCACTCTACACGAAGCGGCCACGATTCAAGAGGATAAGTGCACCTTCGTGCGGGGCTACGCGTGCCACGGACCCGCCCGACGCCGTGCGCCCCGACGGGCCCTTGCGCGCGGCGAGGGGCCGCCTGACGTTGGGAAGGCTGCCGAAGGAGCCTCTGCACCATCATGACCCTGGAGACCGTACTGTTGTGGGCCGTCGTAGGCCTGATCGCGGGATGGCTGGCCTCGGCCCTGGTCGGGGGTGGGTTCGGGGTCATCGGCGAGATCGTCATCGGGGTGGTGGGGGCCTTCGTGGGGAGCCTCCTCTTCCGGCACTTTCACCTCACGTCGCCGTTCTCGGGACTGCCGGGCGTGATCTTCGTGGCCTTCGTGGGCGCGTTGGTGCTCCTGGTCGTGTTGCGGGTCCTGCGCCAGCTGCTCAACCCGCCCTGAGGGTCGCTGCGTCATCGTGGCATACTCGTCCACGCGGTGGCAGTCCCGGAGCTCCCGGCGAGGGGTTGCTTGACGCGGCGAACCCGTTCAAGTACTTTCCCCGATCGGAGCGTCGCCCATCGCGCGCGCTGTATTGCCGAAAACATCCTGGCTGGAGCCGCACAGTCCCCTATCATTCGCATTGTGATGTTCAGTGGCTTCCTGCAAGGCTGGCTTCCAACACTTCCGATGACGCCAAAGTGGCACATTATGCGGGAATGATCTTGTCGGGCGATGTTTCATCCAGAGAGATTGCGCCCGCTCCAACGTACTCTGGTCACTGTTCCGGCGAAGATCCAGTGTAGCTCGCGAAGGATCCCATGAACGCAGAAGAGTGGAGCCAGATTGACCATATCGTGGTGACGTGCACAGAGGCGCTGTTCCTCTCGCTGGGTTTGCCGGTGGAGCACCTCGGGCTGGTCGATGAGAGCACGTCACCCCGGCGACAGACACTCGGCGTGATGGGCTTCGGCGGCCTCCAGATGCGGGGGGCGTTGCTCTTGAGCGCGGACATGGCCGCCCTCGCACACACGCACCCCGCGCGCCCCGCTCCCGCGGCGCTGTCCGAGGCCGCCCTCCGTGACTGGTCCGGCGAGCTCGCCAATCAGCTCCTTGGCCGCATCAAGAACCGGCTCCTCGCACGGGGTCTGGTGATCCAACTGAGCACGCCGACGACGCTCTCGGGCCTCGACCTGCGCCTCGGTGTCTCGATGAGCAACGCCCAGTGCCTCCCCCATCTCTTCCACGTGGCGGGCAACGCCGTCCAGGTGCGCTTCGAGGCCGTCGCTGAGGCGGGCGTCCACTTCTCCGATGTCGCGGCGGATGACGCGGAGATCGCCGCCGAAGGCGATATGCTGTTGTTCTGAACCTGAACAAGACCGACCCCTGCTATGAGAGTGAAGGAAGTGTAGAGATGAGTAACAAGGTCATCGTCGTCGACGACTCCAGCACTGCGCGACAGCAGGTCATCGAGGCCCTGCGCGGCGCGGGCTACGAGATCATCGAGGCCGGCGACGGGCACGAGGGCGTCCATCAGGTCGGCGCCCACCCCGATGCGAAGATGGTCTTGTGTGACGTGAACATGCCGGGGATGAACGGCCTCGAGATGCTCAAGGCCGTGAAGGGCGACGGGCAAAACCCTGGGATGAAGTTCCTCATGATCACCACCGAGGCGCAGCCCGCGCTGGTGCGCGAGGCCAAGCAGGGCGGCGCGAGCGGCTGGATCATCAAGCCCTTCAAGCCCGACCTCCTCCTCGCGGCGGTCCGCAAGCTGGTCGGCTGAGGAGGGATCATGAACGGCACCTCCGGCAGGATCATCCTCGTCAGTCCCGACGACGAGTCACGCGAGGTGCTCAGTCGCCGCCTGCGCGCGCAGGGCTACGACGTCGAGTCGACGAACGACGCCGCCGCCGGGGCAGACATGGCCCTCGCCTCGCCCCCGACGCTGCTCATCGCCGACCTGTGGATGCCGAGCATCTCAGGGGTGCAGCTCTGTCGACTGCTCGGGGCAGAGGCCGCGACGGCCGACGTGCCGGTCGTTCTGCGCGGCGAACGAGACGATCCCCGGAGCCGGTTCTGGGCCGAGCGCGCGGGCGCCGCGGCCTACGTCGCCAAGGGGCGCATGGGAGACCTCGTACGCGCGCTCTCGCGGGCCATCGCGGCGCGCCCCGTCGACGACGGGTTCTTCATGCAACTGAGCGGAGGCAGCGTGGACATCCGCGACCGCATCGCACGCCATCTCGACGCCGCGCTCTTCGACTCGGTCATCGCAGCGGAGGTGCGCTCGCTCGCCAGCAGCGGCTCCTTCGACCGGCTCTTTGACCTGTTCTCGCAATTCCTGACGCAGGTGCTGGGCTACCGCTGGGTCGCCCTCTGCACTGTGGCGCCTGAGCGCTTCGCCCTCCACCACCACCCGAGCCACGGCGCCTGCGCCGAGCGCGAGGCCCGGGCGGCGCTGGGGTTGTCCGCGGCCACGGCCGTGGTGCGCATCGAGGACGAGGATGCCCGCGACGAGCTCGACGGCCCGGCCCCGGTCGTGCGCTCGGTGCCCTTCGGGGCCGAGGAGGTGGCGCGCATCGCGCTCGGCCCCAGCGCCACCGGCGAGGCCAACGCGGCCGATCTGGTGTCGCTCATCGCGCGCGAGCTCGGGGGGCCGGTGCGCATGGCCGTCCTCGTCGAGGAGTCGCAGCGCCTCGCGGCGATCGATCCGCTCACGGGCCTCATGAACCGCCGCGCGTTCCTGGCCTCGATGGAGGTGCAGGTCAATCGGGCGCATCGCTACCACGAGGCCCTCCAGCTGCTCCTCTTCGACGTCGACCATTTCAAGCTCATCAACGACCGGCGCGGACACGCCGCCGGCGACCTGGTGCTCACCGCGCTCGGTCGCCTGGTGCGCGGGACGATGCGCATGCCCGACCTCGTGGCCCGCTGGGGCGGCGAGGAGTTTATCGTCGCCCTGGTGTCCACCGACGCGGTCGGCGGCGCGGCCGTGGCCGAACGCGTGCGGCAGTCGATCGAGGCCCTCGAGATCCTCGACAAGGACGGCAGCCGGATCCCCGTCACGATCTCCGTCGGGCTCGCGACCCTGGGGGACGCCGAGAGCGTCGATCACCTCATCGATCGCGCCGACCGCGCGATGTACGCCGCGAAGGCCGCGGGGCGAAACCGCGTCGTGGTGTCCGTCGGCGCGATCGATGTCGCCGCCGCCCCCGGGGGCGGCCCCGCGCGCCTGGACGCCTGACATCATGGCTCCGTTTTTTTCGCATCTCACCAGCAAGATCTAAAAGGGGCTATTGGATGAAGGCATACACAGGCATTTCGACCCGCGCGGACGGGGAGGTCGCCGTCCGTGAGGCGACCGCGAGCGTCCCGCCCGGGCTGCGCCCCGACGTGGTCTTCGCGTTCGCCTCGACCCGGCAGGACCCCGACGTGGTCGCCCGCGCCCTCGCGGCGCGGTTTCCTGGGTCGCTCATCACGGGCTGCACCACGGCGGGCGAGATCGTCGACGGTCGGCACGCCAACGGCAGCGTGGTGGTCGCCGCCCTGGATTCCCCGGAGGTGCGCTGGTCGCTTCAGCCGGTGCGCGGGCTCCTCACCTTCGACGAGGCGTCCGCCCGCGAGACCGCCGAGGCGCTCTTCAGCGCGCTCGGGATCAAGGCCGATGACGCGGACCCCGCCCGGCACTTCTGCCTCGGCTTCATCGACGGCCTCTCGATGAAGGAGGAGCGGGTCGCCTCGCTCATGGCCGACGCCCTCGCGGGCCTTCCCCTGCTGGGCGGCTCGTCTGGCGACGACCTGGCCTTCAAGGAGACGCGCGTGTTCTTCAACGGCGAGGCGCTCCGCGACGGCGCGGTCTTCGCGCTCGGCGAGGCGCGCACGCCCTTCGAGATCGTGAAGCACCAGCACTTCACGACGACGCCGCGCTCGGTGGTGATCACGCGGGCCGACGTCGCCGCGCGGCGGGTCTACGAGATCGATGGCTACACGGCCCTGGAGGCGTATGCCCGGGCGCTCGGCCTCACGCCCGCGCAGGTGACAGGCGAGGTGACGTTTATGCACCCCGTCACCTTCGTCTGCAACGGCGAGATCTACGTCCGATCGATCCAACGGGTGGAGCCTGACGGGTCGCTCGTCTTCTACTGTGGTGTCGAGGAGGGCATGGTTCTCTCCCTCGGCGGGCACGAGGACATGCGCGGGGCCCTGGCCCGCGACCTCAGCGCGCTCACCCTGCGGCGTGGCATCCCGGAGGTATTCGTCGCGTGCAACTGCATCCTGCGGGCGCTCGAGGCGACCCGGGGCGAGCACCATGATGAGATCGGGGCCGTGCTCTTGCGCAACGCCCACCACGTGATCGGCTTCGACACGTACGGCGAGCAGCTCCACGGGCTGCACATCAACCAGACCCTGGTCGGCCTGGCCCTGTACTCGGAAGAGCGAGCGACGACATGAGCAATCAGGAAGATTTCGCGCGGCGGGCCCTGGCCGCAGAGAAGACCGTCGAGGTGCTCAAGCGCAAGGTGATCGAGCTCTACAACGACGACCAGTCGAGCGTGGTGCGGCAGCTGCGCGCGGCGACGAAGCGGGGCGAGGAGAGTCGCCGCAAGCGGGAGATCGCGGAGGTGCGCGCGGAGGCCCTCACCCGCTACAGCGAGACCCTCGAGGCCGAGGTCGCGCGCCGCACCGAGGCCATCAAGACGATCCTCGATCACGTCACCTTTGGTTTCCTCGTCGTGGGGCGCGACCTCGTGGTGCTGCCGGAGACCACCCGCTCGTGCGTACGCCTCTTGGGTCGGAGCGACATCGAGGGACAGCCCCTCCCCGCCCTCCTCGCGCTCAACTCCCAGTGCGAACAGCAGTTTGTTCTGGGCGCCGACCAGGTGTTCGAGGACGTGCTTCCGGAGGAGGTGTCGCTGGCGCAGATGCCTCAGACGTTCTCGCTGCCGGACGGGCGCATCGTACGCGCCGAGGGGAGCGTCATCCGCAACGCCGACGGGGAGGTGCGCGCGCTGCTCTTCACCATCTCGGACATCAGCGCCCTCGTCGAGGCGACCCGAGAGAGCCAGACCAACCGGATGCTGGTCGGCATCCTGAAGCAGAAGGAGGCGTTCTCTGCCTTCCTTTTCGAAACGCAGGAGCAGCTGGGGGCCGCGCGCGTCGCGCTGGGCGACGGCGATCAGGTCTTCGTGCGCCGCGTCGTCCACACGATCAAGGGCAACGCGGCGTCGTACGGGATGATCGAGATCGTCGAGCTCGTACACCGTATCGAGGGAATGTCCGATGTTGGAACAAACGATATCGATGCCATCGTCGAGGGCCTCCGCAGGTTCTTGCAGCGCCACTATAGCGTGATCGAGATCGATTATGAACGGGCGGGAGCCCAGGCATATTCGGTGACCCTGGAGCAGATCTCACAGGTCCGGGGCATCGTGGACGACATCCGCGGCGTGGACAGGACGGTGTGCGATCGCCTGCATCAATGGACGGCGGGGGTGCTCGCTCGGCCTGCGGGTCAGCTGATGGGGCCGATGCCGGAGTTCGTCGAGCGGCTCGCCGAGCGGCTCGGCAAGCAGGTCGAGCTGCTTGTGCAGGGCGAAGAGACGATCGTCGACGTCGAGACGATGCGCCCGGTGGTGATGTCTCTCTCGCACCTGCTGAGGAACTCGGTTGATCACGGCATCGAGGCGCCTTCTGCGCGGGGCCCGAAGGGTCCGAAGGGTCGCCTCGCCGTCCGCTTCCAGGACCTCGGCGACGCCTACGGGCTCGAGGTCGAGGACGACGGGCGCGGCATCGACCTGCCGAGGCTGCGCGCGGGCGCCGTGGCGCGCGGGCTCGCCACGGAGGCAGAGATCGCGGGGCGGTCTGATGATGGTGTTGGGCTGATCTTCCTCGATGGGCTGTCGACCGCGCCCGAGACGACCTACATCTCCGGCCGAGGCGTCGGGATGTCGGCGGTGAAGTCGGCCGTCGAGGGCGTCGGCGGGACGCTGGCGGTGACGACCGCCATGGGGCTCGGCACGACGTTCACGATGCGCGTGCCGAAGCGCGGTGCGCTGGCGGCTTAGACCCGGCGCCCGTGGTGGATGTCGGCGCGCAGAGGCTCCCTCAGGGCCTGCGGCGCCGACCGAGCCCCACCCCGGCGAGGGCCAGCAGGGCCGCCCCGACGAGCCCGCCCGAGGGGGTCCGGTGGCGCCCTACGTGGCAGTGGCAGCCTCCGTTGCCCGCCTCGCGGAGGGCTGCCCCCGTGTCGTCCGAGGCGCCCGTGTCTGGGGTCGTCGGGCCTGCGTCGGAGGGGCTCCCCGCGTCTGGAGCGACCGCGCCCGTGTCGCGTGGGGTGGCCGCGTCGATCGGGGTCCCGAGGTCGTTGGTCGGTCCCGCGTCGACCCCCTGGGCGCCCCGATCGGTCGGCGTCGCCGGAACGTCCGGGGTCGGCTCCGTCCCCGCGTCGAGGGGGGGCATCGAGGGGTCGATCACCAGCCGCAGGACGGGGCCCCGGGCGGGCGAGACCTCCTTGGCGTCGAAGTGGGCCGAGTCGGTGTCGCTCGATTCTGGGAGCACCGCGAAGGCGTAGGTCCCTGCCGTGGGCACGGCGCTCGGAGGCAGGGCGAGGGTGTACCGCTGGTCGACCGTGATGCCGTCGACGCGCCCGAGGCGTGAACCCCGGGGGCCAGGACGGGCGCTCCAGGTGAGGGTCTGCTCGGACCACGCGGTGCTCGTGGCCGCGAACACGCTCGCTCCGCTGCCCCGGGCCGAGGAGTGCGTGGCGCTGTTGAGCAGGAGCTGGGCCTGGACAACACGCCCCGGCAGCGTACCCACCCTGAACTTCAGGTAGAACTCGCTGTCCGCCCTGCCGACCGAGAGGTCCCTGGGATCGGGGTAGACCCCGGTGGTCCCTTCGGCCACGGTCACGTCCTCGACGACGGGGAAGTCCATGACCATCCCGGACACCATCGGGGTCCCGGCGTCGGGCATCGAGGCCCCCGGGCAGCGGGCGAGGTCGCCCTCGACCCCCTCGACCACGAGGTCGGAGAAGATCGCCCCCACGGGCAGTTGGGCGTCGCCGACTCCGCTCGGGCGCGAGGTCCCGAGGGACATGTGGAGCGACGAGGGCCCGAAGGTGATGCCCGACCGCGACCAGTCGATGGTGACGACCACGGCCCCGTTGCGGAGGTAGCGGGTGCGGCCGTTGCCCCACTCGATGCGCATCCGCTGGGGGGAGCCGTCCCAGTTGCCGTTGCCGCCGAAGGGTTCCTCGAAGAACGACCCGCAGCCGCAGTCGCCGTAGCCCGGGGAGCCGCTCGGGCACATGCCCCACATCAGCTTCTGCTGCCCCGGACGCCCCGGCTCGCCGTTGGCGTAGACCCGCAGCATGCACTTGTAGTGGTTGACCCGAAACTCGGGGGCGTACCGGATGGGCTCGGTGATGCCGTACCCGCCCTCGTACATGGCGAAGAGCTCGTTGTCGCCCGTCTCCCCGAGGCTCGCCCGGGTCACGTTGGCGAGGGTAAACTCCACCGACCCCGAGACCAGCCTGGGCAGGGCGTACCAGACCCGATCGCGCCGGTCGGTGACGTGCCACCCGTCCGCGGCCAAGCGCCCGCCCACCTGGTTGCCGCGGGTCCCGTTGCGGAGGCTGTCCTCCAGGCGGAAGGCCCCCCCGGGGGTCGTCGCCAGAAGCAGGCTCACCGCCCCGGCGAGGGCGAGCACGGTGCGTCGGGTCCTACGGTCGTACGCGTTCATCGTGATGTCTCCCTCGGGGCCCGTCCCACGCTGCGGCGGGGGCACCGGCCGCGTGTCCCCACAGACGCGGGAGACTATCGCAGCCGCGGGGGCGTGTCGCCCTCCGGAGGGCCAAGGGATACGCCCCTGCGCCTGCTGGGGCTCCCGGGACAGCCGGGATGTACGGCAGAGCCCGTCGACGCGGCGGAGCCCCACGGAGATCACCCATGACCCACACCTCGCGCCACGCCCCCCGAACCTCTCGCCGCCCGCTGGGCTGCCCTGCGCGCGGCCCAGGCCTCGGGGCGTGGATCGAGCGGGTGGCCCCGAAGCTCACCGGGCCTCTGTCGGCGACGACGGCGGTGCGCTTCGCCGACCTGGCCGAGGCGCCCGAGGACGCCCCCCTGGAGGCCGCCGAGGGCCTCAAGACCGGGGCGTCCCGGGTGGGGTGATCAGCGCATGCTGACCGTGGTCTCGCGGCACATGTCCGACGTGCGGCAGGCCGCCACGCGCTGGAGGGTGTCGATGGGGTTGTTGCAGTCCTCGCCGCGGATCTGCTCCATGCACTCGGTCAACTCGTGGTGGTCGACGCTGGAGCACTCCCGGGGGTTGAGGTCATCGGAGAAGTCGTTCCGCACGATGGTGCGGCAGGCCTGGACGCTCTCGTAGCGCCTGCCCGTGCCGATGTTGTTGCAGCGCTGCTCGCGCTCGCAGCGGGCCGACGCGATGTTGCTCAGGGCGTCGTTGAGGGCCAGCCGGGCCGTCGCCGACGGCACCTGCCCCGTCGGGGTGTTGTGGGCCTGACGGTTGGCCTCTGCCTGACGGTTGGCTTCGGCCTGACGATCGGCCTCCGCCCGCCGGGCTGCCTCGGCCGCTTCGGCTTCGGCCCGCCGGGCCTCCTGCCGGGCGCTCTCGGCCGTCCGCTCGGCTTCGGTCGCCGTACGTTCCCGGTCGCTGGTCCGCTCGCACGCCCCGGCCATCAGGCTCACACCCAGGGCCGCGACGATCAACCTACGCGTATTCATGACAACGTTCATGGTCTCACCTCTCGGTTCACTGACAGATGCCAGTGCAGGACCAAGAGCCCGGGGCAGCAACCGCGATGCCATCGCCCCAGACCCGCACAATGGGCGCCCTCGGCCAGGGCCGTCCCCGCGGTCACGAGGCGCCCCGCCACAGGTGTGCCGACCCGCACGTCTACCCGCTCGTGCCCCGTGGTACCGTAGGCTCCGAGGCATGGGACTGTTCTGGCCGAGCCGGGAGGAGCGAGAGGAGCGCGCGCGGGTGCGCCACCACCACCTGGCGTACGCCTTCTCCAGCTACGGCTTCGCCTACGAGCCCCACGGGGGCGAGGCCCTGCGGGGGCTCCTGCCCTTCGTGGTGCACAGCACCCCCGACCGTTACGGCCTGCGGGCCCACGGCACCCTGGGCGATGCCCGCATCGAGGTGTTCGAGTACAGCTACGACAGCACCGACGCCGAGGGCAACCGGAGCACCTACACCCAGGTCCTGTGCGCCGTGCAGCACCCCGCCGTCGAGGGCACCGCCAGCATCACCCCCGACGCGGCCCAGTGGGGCGGGGTGGGGGCCTTCCTCGACGCCCTCTTCTGGATCCCGCCCTTCATCTTCCTCAAGCTCATCGGAGCCATCCACGCGGCGCGAAATCCCGACCGGACCGTCGGCGACCGCGAGTTTGACCGGCTCTACTACGTCCGGGCCGCGTCGGACGAGGCGGCCCGACAGGCCATCCCCCCCGCCCTCCGGCACTGGCTCGTGCGCCACGGGTTTCGGGGCTCGATCGAGCTGCGTCCGGGGCTGATCTTGTACAGCGTGGCGGGGGCCCGGCTGAGCCCCGAAGGGGTCCCGGTCGTGTTGTCGTATGCGCGGCCCCTGCTCGACGCCGCGATGCCCCCCCTCCGGGGCCACCCGATGCGCTAAACCACGTCCAGTTCGGGATGTGTAGTTTTCTCAACGAGACGCAAGCCAGGCAAGGAAGGGCGACGACGGCGGGCTGAATGCCCGGCGAGGAGGGCTGACGCCGCAGCGCGCCGCGGATCTGCGGCGAAAACTACGGATCCCGAACTGGACGTGGTTTAGTGGGAGTCGGTCGACGACCAGGGCGAGGTCGAGGACGGGATGCACCTGCTCGGTGAGATCGCCGAGGGCGCCCAGGTCGCCGCCTCGGCCCGGGCCCGCGTCCGGGGCTCAGACCGGGCCTCCACCGTCCCCGTGCCCCGCGGACGTGGCCCGGGTGACCGGGGGCAGCTTCCAGATGGGCTCTGCCGACGGAGAAGGCGAGGCCGACGAGCACCCCGAGCACCGGGTGACCCTCCCGACCTTCTGCATCGACCGGACGGAGGCCTCCCTGAGCGCGTATCAGGCCTGCGTGGGGGCGGGCCACTGCGACCCGGCCCCGACCACCGTCGACTGGCCCGGGATCGCCGCGGAGACCCGTCGGGACGCGAGTCGGTTCTGCATGGGCAACCACCTTGACCAGGTCGGCAGCCCCATCAACTGCCTCCCCTGGGCCCAGGCTGCACGGTACTGCGCGTGGACGGGGCAGGCGGGAGGTCCCCGTCGGCTGGCGCGACGCGTACGGGGCCCTCGCCCCGGTCGACTCGTTTCTGGAGGGGGCCACCCCGGCCGATCGTGTCGAAGGGCGGGTCTTCAACCTCGGGGGCCACGTCTGGGAGTGGATCGAGGACAGGTACCTTCCCGACGCCTACCGCCGCCACGACGCGGCGGGATCCGTGGCAGGCGACGGTGCGACCGACGCCCCAGAGAACGCCTCCCGGGTCGTTCGCGGCGGCAGTTGGAACATCAACCAACCCTCCGTCGCCCGCGCCGCGGCCCGCAACCGGTACGTGGGGTCGTTTCGGTTCAACCACGTCGGGGTACGCTGCGCCCGGGGCGGGTGAAGGCCCTACGGCGGCCATTGGGTATCGATGGGTCGCCTCCCCGCGGGCACCCGGAAGGCGCCGTCCCGCGGCGGTGGAGCGGTCACCCTGCGGGGGGAGACGGCCCCCACCTCGGGCCTCCCGGCGTCGTTCCCCGTCCGCACGAGGGCTCCCGAGACGTGTCGGTCGCCCTCGGCCCGCAGGGTCTCGACGAAGGGGGCGTACCCCTCGGCCTCGACCCGCAGGGCGTGAAGGCCGCCCGGAGGGAGCTCGATCGAGGCGTGGCCGGCCCCGAGGTCGGCCCCGTCGAGGATGATCCGGGCGTCGGGCGGGGTGAAGTCGAAGCGCAGGGTGACGGCCGCCGGGGCGACCCCAGGCCGCGGCGGCGTGGTGGGCCGCAGGGGGGCCGTCAGGGGCCGAGACGGCGAGGGGGTGGGCCTATCCCCGCGGTGTACGATCGCGGCCCCAGAGGCCACGACGACCCCTGCCAGGACGAGGGCCCCCACGACGCGTGGCCAGACCGATGTGGGCACAGGTCTGGGCGGAGGGGCGAAGACGGGGACGGGCGAAGGTGCGGGTGTGGGTGCGGGCGGGGCCGTGGAGACGGGCCGGGCGTCGAGGGAGGCCGACAGGGCCGCCACGAGGGCGTCCATGCTCTCGTACCGGGCGTCGGCGTCTTTGGAGAGGGCCCGCATCACGACGCGGGTGAGGGCGGGGTCGAGGGCGGGGCGCAGGGTCTCGAGGGGTTGGGGCTCCTCGGAGACGCGCCGCACGATGAGGGCGTGGGGCGAGTCGCACTGATGCGGGAGCTGCCCCGAGAGGGCCTCGTAGAGCATGGCCCCGAAGGCCCACTGGTCGGCCGCGGGGGTGATCTCCTTGAGGCCCCAGGCCTGCTCGGGGGCCATGTACGCGGGGGTCCCGAGGATCATCCCGGTGGCGGTGAGGGAGCCCTCCCTGGACATCGGGCGGGCGATGCCGAAGTCGAGGAGCTTCGGCACGAGGGCCCCGTTGTCGCCGGTGACCAGGAAGATGTTGTCGGGTTTTACATCGCGGTGCACGATGCCCTTGGCGTGCACGAACGACAGGGCCCGCCCGACGGGGAGCAGCAGGGGCAGAAGCTCGGCGGGGTCGCAGGGGAGGTGGGCCTCGACCCAGTCGCTGAAGGCCGTCCCCTGGAGAAACTCCATCACCAGGAAGATCATCCCGGCGTCTTCGCCCGCGTCGATGACCTCGACGATGTTGGGGTGGCGTAGCCCGGCCATCGTGCGGGCCTCACGACGGAAGCGGGCCACCAGGGAGGGGTCGCGGGTGAGGGCGGGGTGCAAGACCTTGAGGGCCACCCGGCGGTCGAGGGCGAGGTGGGTGGCTGCGTGGACGGCGCCCATTCCGCCGCTGCCGAGGAGAGATTCGATACGAAACCTGCCGGACACCAGGTGCCCCGGGGCGAGGGTCGGGGCCCGTCCCGCGGCGTCGTCGAGGTCGGGGTCGGCGGGGTCTGGAGTGTCGGGCCCCGGGTCGTCGGTGTCGCGCACGGCCTAGAAGGTCCCCTGGAGGTGGAGCGAACCGGGGCCCGGGGAGAGGGACCAGTGGGCGGGCCGTTCGTACCGGTCGGAGGGGTCGGAGCGCACCCGCAGGACCACCCCCGTGATGGTCGCGGCGAGGCCGACCCCAGACAAGATGCCGCCCGCAATGGCCTGCAGGGAGGCCGTGCGGAAGGCCTCGAGGTGGGGATCTCGTTGGGCGTTGAACTCGATCGTGTCGATGGGGCACCCGTCCCGCACGCAGTTCCGTTCGTCGGCGTCGATGCGGTCGACCTCGGACTGGGCCGCGCTCCGATCGGCGAGCCCGATCACGGTCAAGGGCACTGCCCCCGCCAGCATCGCCAGCCCGCCTCCCAGGAACACATACGCTACCGTGCGTTGCCTGCGCACCTGGGCGGCGTAGGCGTCGCGCAGGCCCGGGGTGGCGTCGAGCCAGACCCGGGCGGTGTTGTCTCCCACCTCCAACACCACCTCCCGCGTGGCCGGAACATGGCCCACCCGGGCCACTCGCAGCACGTGGGGCCCCGGGGGGACGGGGGCCGTCCCGTCGCTCACGAAGCTCCGACCGTCGAGGCTCGTGGCGGGGAAGTTCACGTTGCTCTCGACCCGCAGGCGGGCCGCCACCGACGGGGCCATGGCCGGATCCCACGCGAGGGCCACGTCGACCACCGCCCCGGCGGGTCCGAGCTCGACCTCGCGGACGACCCCGAGGTATCCGGGCCGGGAGACCTCCACCCGTCGGGTCCCTTCGGGGAGCGAGAGGGGGCTCTCCAAGGGGGTCCGGGCCACCTCGACCCCGTCCATACGAACGGTGGCCCCGTCGGTGTCGCAGCGCAGGGTGAGGGGGGCCCGGCGCCGTTCGAGGGGGGTGTCGACGGTGTGCTCGCTGCCTCCAGAGACGTCGAGCTCCACCTCGCGGGGGACAAACCCGGGGGCCTCCATCCGCACCCGTCTTCGCCCCGCCGACACGGCCACCCCGTTGCGGGCCCGCTCGGCCGAGACCTCGCGCCCGTCGAGGAAGACCCGCATTCCCTCGGTAGGCGCGGTCACCCGGAGGGTCCCGATGCGCTCCCGGAGTTGGGCGAGGCGGGCGGTGAGCTCGGCCCCGCGGGCCGCGACCTGGGGGCGGGCCCCCTGGGTACGATAGGCTTCGAGGGCGTCGCGGGCCTCGACGAAGCGGCCGAGGGCCTCGTACACGGCCCCGAGGTTGTAAAGCAGGTTGGGGTTCTGGCTGAGGGCGTAGGCCCGCTGAAACTCCACCAGGGCGGCCTCGTGGTCGCCGTCGGCGTAGAGCGACACGGCCCGAGCAAAACTCGCCCGGGCGTCGCCCTCCGTCCCGGGACGGACCTGCCCCCACCCCGCAGCCGTTGCGAGGAGGACGCTGCCCAATACCACCGCCCCGCTCGGTCCCATGACCGCCTCCTCCTGTAGACGCCGCGACGATCGCGGTCGGGCACCAGGGTTGTCAAGTCCGGGATTGACGCCCCGACCTACAGCCCGGATGATCTCTCCCTCCGAGGGGAATCCGCGATGATCGCACCGACCACACGCGCGTTTGTACTGCTCGGGCTGCTGGTCTCCGTGGGGTGCGGGGGCCTCGAGCCCGAACGCCGCGGGCTCCTGGCCGAGTGCAACTTCAACGACGAGTGCGCCCCGGGTCTCCTGTGCGCCGCCCGGCAGTGCCGGGCCGAGTGTCGCACCGACCGCGACTGCACCAACACCTGGCGCTGCCGCTCGGCGGGCCAACAGGAGAAGCGGGTCTGTTACGAGCCTGGGCACCTGAGCGTGGGCTGCGTGCACAACAGCGACTGCGACTCGCCCTTCGTCTGCGGGCCTACACGCGAGTGCATCTATCAGTGCCGCACCGACTACGACTGCCGCATCGCGTACCCGTACGAGATGTCGGCCCGCTGCCGATTGCCCGAGTACACCTGCGACGCCCACCCGGTCTTCGCCGCGCAGGACGGGGGGCCATGAACCGTGCGGGGCGGATGGCTCGTGGCGTGTCTGCTGCTCGGGTCCTGCGGGGAGATCACCCGTCCGCGCGACGTGTCCTCGGAGGGGGTCTGCAGCTTCAACGACGAGTGCGCCACCCCGCTCGTCTGCGCGGCCCGGCGCTGTCGAGCGCCTTGTCGCACCGACCGTGACTGCGTCAACCGCGGCCGCTGCCTCTCGGCCGGTCAGGTCGATGTCTTCGTCTGTTATCCGCCCGAGGTTGCGGACACGGCCTGCGTGTGGTCGAGCCACTGCCTCCAGGGCCGGGTGTGCTCGCCCGAACGGCTCTGCCAGGTCCAGTGCCGGGCCGACTATGACTGCCAGACCCTGCGCCGCGACCTCACCTGCGACACCACCTTCGGGGTCTGCGTGGGGCACCCCTTCCTCGACGACGCCGGGGTCTTGCGCGACGTTCTGCGCAATGACCCCAACCCCAACCCGCGCGATCCCGTGGTGGCCTCCCGACCGGCCGTCGACGCGGGCGGGGATGGGTCTACTCCGGGCGATACGGGGAGCCCGTCAGGGGACACGGGCATCCCGTCGGGGGACGCGGGGACCTCGTGCGCCCTGCGACGCGCCCCGTGGGCTTGTACGCCCGAGGTGGACACGGGCTGTGACGTCGTCGACGTGGCCCTCGCCCCGGCGTCGGCCTGCACGCTCTTCTCCGACGGGACCGTCCGCTGTTGGTCGTCGACCGACTCCTCCGTGAGCCACCTCGGCAACGGGGACACCCTGGGGTGCCTGGCCCCTGGCCTGGTGCGCGACCTGACCGGGGTGCAGGAGATCCACCTGGCGGGGGCCTCTTTCTGTGTGGCGCGCGCAGGCCAGACGATGCCCGTGTGGTGTTGGGGCAGAAACGACTCCGGCCGGTTTGGACACACCGGCCCAAACGTGTTCGTGCCCACGGCGACCCCGATTCCTGGGGGGACCTTGGCCTTCGGGTTTGCCAACGGCATCTCGATCACGGCTCCAGGCCTCGCCACGGTCTGGGGGCAGAACGACGAGGGCCAGCTCGGGGACGGCACCCTCGACGCGACCTCGATGGGCGTGGCCCCTCACGCGGTGGCCTTTCCAGGCATCGAGCGGGTGGCGATGGCGACCCGGACGAGCTGCGGTGTGTTTACGGGCGGGGAGCTGCGCTGCTGGGGGAATAATGAGCACGGTCTACTCGGCGCGGCGGAGCCCGTAGACTCGAGGAGTCGATCGTTGGTGCTGGTGTCCGTGCCCGGGATCACCAACGTACGCTCGGTGTCGGTGGGCGGCTTGAGTGCCTGCGTGGTACGCACTGACGCGACGGTGTGGTGCTGGGGCAGGGGCGGGGCGGTGGGCGACGGGATGTTCTCCGTGCGCACCATGCCCATCCAGGTGCTCACCCAGGCGACCCAGGTGGTGGTGGGAGGCTCGGCCACCTGTGGCTTGCGCACCGACGGCACTGTATGGTGTTGGGGCGAGGAGCAGTTTGTGGGCAACGGCAATGGCAACACGGGCCGCTTCGTCGTCCCGCAGCAGGTGCCTGGCCTCGACGGCGTTCGTCGTTTGTTCCCGGGCCTGCTGGCCATGTGCGCCTGGCGCGGCGGAGCCGACCTGCGCTGTTGGGGTCGCCACCTGGGCACGGTCGGCGCCGGCGAGGATCAACACGCCTACAGTCCGGTGCGCATCGTATGGTGAAGCCCGCTGTGACCGCCGCCCTGGTCGGCCTCTGCCTCGTCGCGCTCGGCCCCGCCCACGCGGAGGCCCAGCCCCAGCCTCCATCCCAACGCCGGGTCTACCGGCTCAACCCCTCGGTCGACCTGCCCCTGATGGCCGCCACCACCCCCGTGCTCGCGGTGTGGTTTTTGGCGGACGAGTTCGGGCCCCCGCACTGCGCCCCGCGCTGCGACCCGTCGACCCTCAACCCCCTCGACCGCACCGTGGCCGGGACGTACGTGCCGGGGTGGCAGCGGGTGTCCGACGCGACCGTCCTGTCGTTCGGGGCCCTGGCCATCGCGGGCCTCGCCGTTCACGAGGGTTTCCCGAGCTCGATCGACGACACCCTGGTGGTCTTGGAGTCGGTGATGGTGGCCAACACGATGGCCATCTTGTTCAACTACGCGGTGCGGCGTCCGCGGCCCCTGGTGTACGGCGAGGGGGCTCCCCTCGACGCGCGGATGCGGGGCAACGCGAGCCTGTCGTTCTTCAGCGGGCACACGGCCAACGCCTTCGCCGTGGCCGTGGGGATGTTTCAGGTCTTGCGGCGCTCGGCCCGGCCCCTGGTGGCCTGGACGGCCCTCGGGGTGGGGCTGTCGATCGCGACCTTCGTGGGGGTCTCGCGCATCGCGTCGGGGGCGCATTTCCCGAGCGACGTGTTCGCCGGGGCCATCATCGGGTCGGCCGCCGGGTGGGCCATTCCCGCCCTGCACTCGCGGCGGGTGCACGTGACCCCGATGGCCCTCGCGGCCGGGGCCGGGGTGTCGCTCGGGGGGATGTTCTGAACGGGCATCGGGGCTGTTAGTGTCCCAGGTCGATGCACCCCTCCCTCGCCCTCCTCCGCCCTGTGGTGGCCCTCGTCGTGTGGACCTTCGTGATGTGGGCGTGGATGTACGTCACCCGCATCCCCGCCATTCGCCGGGCGAAGATGAGGCTCGACCCCACGGCCCCCCGCGGCGAGCAGATGGCCCAGCTGCCCGCTTCCGTGCGCTGGAAGGCCGACAACCACAACCACCTCTTCGAGCAGCCCACCCTCTTCTACGCCGTGGCCCTCGTCCTGGCCTTGACCACCCGGGCCGAGGGCACCGACGCCGCCCTCGCCTGGGGCTACGTCGGCCTCCGGGTCGTGCACAGCGTGTTTCAGGCCACCGTCAACAAGATCGAGGTGCGGTTTGTGCTGTTTTTTGTGAGCTCGGTGGTGCTGATGGGGCTCACGGCCCGGGCGGCCCTCGCCGTCATGCCCTGACGAGGGGCGATGGCGGGCGGAGGAGACGGAAGCCGCAAGGGCGCAAGGTGCGCAAGGGCCGGAACGGGGCGGACCACGAAGCGTCGTGATCGACCCTCCGCACTTCCGCACACGAAACCTCGTTGCCCCTTGCGACCCTTGCGCCCTTGCGGCCTCGCTGCGCGTGGCGCGTTGCCAGCAGCCCGTCGGCTCCGTTGCCAGCCCTGGGTTTGTGCGGCGCGCCTCAGGTCGGCGACCCGCAGCGTCGGACCCCGTCGCAGGTGCAGTCGAGGCAGTGCTTGAGCGAGGTCGTGCCGCAGCAGTCCCGGAGCTGATCGCGCAGGGTCGCCCGGGCCCGATGCAGCCGCACGGTGGCCGCGTTGGCGCTCACCCCGAGGCTCGGGGCGATGTCGGTCAGCCGCTCGTCGCCGACGAGGGCGCGGGAGACCAGCGCGGACTGGACCGCCGGGAGGGCCTCGGCGAGGCGCAGGACACACGCGCAGGCGTTGCCCGCGGAGGGCGCCTCGGGGGCCGCGGGGAGGGCGTCGTCGTCGGGCAGGGGGCCTTCGGGGCGGCGCCCGCGGAGCTGCTCGGCCAGGACGTTGCGCACGATGCGGTAGAGCCAGGCCCGTCCCGCCGCGGGGTCGGCGAGCTGGTCGGCGTGGCGCAGGGCCCGCTCGGTCGCGATCGAGACCACGTCGTCGGCGAGGTCGCCCGGGAGGGCCCCGAGCCTGCGGGCCACGAAGGCCACCAGGGCGGGGCGATGGGTCGCCACGAGATGGGCCACGCGGTCGATGGCAGGGTCGGGGGAGGGCATCGGAGGGTCCTGTCTGCAAGGTCACCCTACGCCGCGGCGGGCCGGGGCGCTCGTCGCGGTGTAGGGCGGGCGGAGGGCGGAGGGTCAGCGCGCGGGGCGGGCCGCGGGGCAGGCGCAGGGGGCGGCGCAGCGGCAGGCGTCTCCGCAGCGGCATCCGGCTCCGCAGCCGCAGGGGGTGGGGTTGTCCTTGGCGGAGCAGCCGCAGGCGGGGGCGGGGTTGCGGTCGCAGGGGCAATGGGGCGTGGTGGTGTTGGACATTGGGAGGCTCCTTGGCGGCCCGCAGGAAGTGAAGGGAGGGCCGCTTCTGTCCATGCCGACGCGCCGCGGGGGCCCCGACCTTACACCCCCCGTACGATTTCCCTGGGAGCCGCCTCAGGGAGCCACGGAGAGGCCGGCCCGGTGGGCGAGGCGGGCGGCTTCGTGGCGGGCCCGGGACAGGAGGGCCGTACGGTCGACCCCTACGAGCTGACGGTCGTGGACGCGGAGTCGGCCGTCGACCACGACGTGGCGTACGTCGCGGGCGTGGGTGGCGTAGACGAGGCGGGCGATGGGGCCTCCACCCGGTTCCTGGTGGGGGTTGTCGAGGTCGACGACGATGAGGTCGGCCTTCTTGCCGACGGCGAGGGAGCCGATGTCGGCGTCGAGCCCGAGGGCCCGGGCCCCGTCGAGGGTGGCCATGGAGAGCACGGTGGGGGCGGGAAGGGCCGTGGTGTCGTCGTTGCGTTTGGCCAACAGGGCCGCGTGGCGCATCTCCACCCAGGCGTCGAGGTTGTTGTTGCAGGGGGCCCCGTCGGCCCCGAGGCCCACGACGATCCCGGCCTCGTGCATCCGGGCCACCCGGGCCACCCCGGAGCCCAGCTTGAGGTTGGCGCTCGGGCAGTGGGTGACGCGCGTCCCGGCCCGTCCGAGGGCTCGCCGTTGGGCGGGCGTAAGCTGCACCCCGTGGGCCAGCATCACGTCAGGCCCGGCGAAGCCCCAGTCGGCGAGGGCGTCGACGTCGTCGCGGCCGAACCGCCCCCGGACGGCCTCGCGCTCCCGGGGGTGCTCGCTGGCGTGGGTGTGCAGCATGGCCCCGCGGGCCCGGGCGAGGCGGGCCGTCTCGCGGAAGAGCCCCTGGGTGCACGACAGGATGAACCGCGGCGAGTAGGCATACCGCAGCCTCCCGTCGGCGGCCCCGTGCCATCGGGCGGCCAGGTCGTCGCTCTCGGCGAGGCTCTCCTCGGTGGACTCGCGCAGGGCCTCGGGCACTCCGTCGCCGTCGTCCATCATGGTCTTGCCCGACACGGCCCGCATCCCGCTGTCACGGAGAGCCTCGAAGACCACCCCGTGGTGCCGCACGTTGCCCATGTCGAGGATGGTGGTGGTGCCCCCGAGGAGGAGCTCGGCGATGCCCAGGTCGGCGCTGGCCCGCAGGGAGTCGGGGTCGTGGGCGGCCTCCAGGGGCCAGATGCGGTGACGCAGCCATTCGAGCAGGGGCAGGTCGTCGGCCATGCCGCGGAAGAGGACCTGACAGAGATGGACGTGGGTCTGGACGAGGCCGGGCATCACGGCGGCCCCGCGGGCGTCGACGATGCGTACGGCCCGGGAAAGGTCGCGCATGGCGGCGGCGACTTCGGGGGCGGGTCCGAGGGCCATGATGCGCCCGTCGGACACCCACACGTCCCCGGCGAGGGTGCGGTGCGCGCCGTCGCAGGGGACGAGGGTGCCGCCGCGCACGAGGAGGTCCATGGCGGAGGATGATGGGGGGAGGGGGCCTCGGGCTTCAACGCCAAAGCGCAGAGGCCCGACCGTCGGGTGCCCGAGGCGAGGGGAGGGTCAGAACTTGTAGGTCAGGCCGCCGCGCAGGACGGCCCGGATGGGGGTGTCCCAGAAGCTGGTGGTGACGGGGCGACGGCTGTCGTTGTCGTCGGCGATCTGCTCGGGGGTCTGGCCCAGGGTGCGGTTGTTGGCGCTGCTCAGGAAGTACTGCAAGCCGGCGAAGGCCGACAGGTGGCGGCCGATGCCAAACTCGATCACGCCGCCGAAGAAGGCACGGGTGGTGGTGTTGAGCGTGCAGTTGGCCTCGCCCGCGGCGAGGCTGCCGGAGGTGCGGTCGACGTTCTGGCAGAGGGTGAGGGCGTTGCCGCCCCCGGGCGGGGAGAGGGTGGGGTTGTACCCGCCGTAGTCTTCGTGGTTGGCCTGCGGGGGGGTGCCCGCGCTGACGGACAGGTTGTCGGAGTTGAACTCCACACCCAGGTTGAGGGTGATGGCGAAGCTGCCGAAGCGGTTGACCCGGGTGCGGACGTCGGCGTTCTCGTCGACGCTCTCGTCGCTGGTGAGGTTGAACTGGGCCGACGCGGCGAGCTGCAGGAGTCCGCCGATGCCGTTGCTGCCCGACGAGCCCAGGGCCCCGTAGAAGCGCTCCTCGAGGCCGAAGGCGAAGGTGTCGTTGAAGACCTGGATGCCCTGACGAGACCGCAGCTCAAACTCGTGAAACGAGAAGGCTGACCGGATGGCGATGCCGCCGTCGATGAGGAAGGGGCCGAGCTGTCCGTAGGGCATGAAGCCCAGGGTGGCCCGCACCTCCAGGGGCATTCCCCCGTACGAGGCGATGGCGTCGAAGGCCGCGTCGCCGCGCACGAGGGGGGCGGCCCCGAAGGTGCTGAGCCCTGCCCGTCGGCGCGCCACGTCCGTGCCGGTGAGCCCGGTGCGCTCGAGGGTGACGTTGAGCTGTTGGGTGGCCCCAGGCTCGAGCACCACGCTCTGGGTGTTGGAGGCGTAGTTGGGGGCCTCGACCACGACCCGGACCTCTCCGGCGGGCACGTTGGCGACGTCGCCGAGGGGGTGGGGGGCTCCGTTGTTGATGCGCACGGTGGCGTTGGGGACGGGGCGCCCTCCGCGGCTGGAGATGGCGGCCACGCGCAGGGTCCCGGGGGCCCGGACGGCCTCGAGGGTGGCGTTGACCTCGCACGGGCTCCCGACGGCCACGGTGCAGGTGCGCGACAGCTCGGCGTGGCCCTCGGCCCGCACGACCACGGAGTGCTCGCCGAGGCCGGCTTCGGCCTCGTAGGGGGCGGCCCCGACCTCGGCCCCGTCGACGAAGACCCGCGACCCGGGGGTGGCCGAGCGCACGACGATGCGGCCGCGGGCGGCGGGCATCTGGGCCTGGGTGACCTCCACCACGCTCTGCTGGCCGGCTGTCACCTCGATCTCGCGGGTGAGGGTCTCGCGGCCCGGGGCGCTGACGCGGACGGAGTGCCGACCGGGCGTGACCCCGCCGCGTTGGGGGGGGGTCCCGTCGAGGATCTCGCCGTCGAGGTACACCTGGACGCCCTCGATGGACGGCGGGACGACCCGGACGGTGCCGCCTGTGGCCGCGGCGGGCTCGAGGTCGACGGCGAGGGCCTGGACCTGGCCTGCGGCCACGATGACCTCGCGGCGGGTCGAGCGGAACCCGTTGGCCGACACCTGCACGATGTGGGTCCCGGGCTGGACCTGATCGCTGGAGGGGGGGGTCCCCGTCAGGGGGGCGCCGTCGAGGAGGACCTGGAGGTCGGCGGGGACGGGCCCGTTGGGGTTGGACACCACCACCCGGACGGTGCCCGTGGGGGCCACCCGGGGGCGGAGGTTGGCGCTCACGCTCGCCACGGCCCCGGAGCTGACCGTGACGGTCTCGCGGAAGGGCTGCATGCCCTCGGCCCGGATCTCCACGATGTGCTGCCCGGGGGCCACCCCGTTGATGCGGCCCGGGACGGTGCCGGCCGGGGCTCCGTCGAGGAAGATCGGGGCCCCTTCGGCGTCGGCGGCCACGTAGATGCTGCCGGCCTGCACGAGGGTCACGGCGAAGGGGCGGTTGCGGGCCGTGACGTTGATGTCGAGGTGCTGCGGGACGTACCCGTCGAGGCTGAAGAAGAGCCGATGGGCCCCGCGGGTCAGGCTCACCCGGGTGAGGGGGGTGCGGCCGACGGGGGCGGCGTCGTCGACGCGGACCGTAGCCCCCGGGGGGGTGGACTGGATGCTGACCAACGAACGTCGTTGGCCATAGGCCGCGGGGGCTACGGACACGAGGGCCGAGGCCGCGAGGAACGAGCCGAGTCTATAAGCCTTCACGAATTCGTCTCCATGGTCTGGATCTAGAAGCGACGGGGAAGTGCCCCGTCATCGGGGCCGCCCGGGCCGGGGGGCCGGGGTCGGCTGCTCTTGGGGCCGGAGGGTCAGGGGCACGGTCACCACGGCCCGACGCCCGGTGGCGCGGAAGTGCAGGGTACGAAGGCTGCGCCCCAGGCATTCTCCGAGGGACGCGATGGGCTCGCTGATGTCCCCGGCGTTGAGGTCGACCACGGCCCCTTCGGGCGACACGGTGAGCTCGAAGCGGGCGGAGCCTTCGGCCCGGCGGGTGAGTCGGTTGGCCAGGAGGGGGGTGTAACACGCCAGGAGGGCGGGGGTCTGGGTGCCCACGACCCCCTGGGCCTCCTCGACGCTCAGGTCGCCCGACCCGGCTCCCACGAGGGCGGCCACGCTCTCGGTCCCGGCGTGGCGCATCCGGGGATAGAGCAGCACCTCGGGCACGGAGAACTCGTGCAGGGGATTCTCAAACTCGAACGGGAAGCGCACCCGGGCCGAGTGGGAGATGCCCTCCATACGCATCCGTCGCACGATCCCGAGCATACACTCGCGGGTGGGCCGCAGGGCCTGCACGGTGGTTTCGCCGACGGCGTCGATGACCTGGCCCGAGGTCTCCACGGTAAACTCGAGGACCACGCCCCCCGCGGCGTCGGGGGTGCCCGGCAGGACCCGGACGTAGCAGTCGTGGATGGCCTCGCGCTCACGCAGGACGGCGGCCCGGATGCGGCCCTGCAGGCGCTCGGTGTCGATCCCGGCGGCTGCGGTGGGGGCCCCGCGGCGGATGCGCTCGGGGTCGAGGGTGACCTCGGTGGGTGGGTCGGGCGGAGGGGGGGCGGCCAGGGTGGGGGGCAGTCGGCGGCAGGCGGATCCGGCGGCGAGGCCGAGGGCCATCGTGAGGCCGAGGAGCGGGGTCGGACGGCGCGGGGCAACCATAGGTGGGCTCGGAGTCTATGCCGTTGCGCCGCGGGTTTGTAGACAGACTGCACGGCCGGTGCTTGCATCGGGGCACGCATGGCACACGGAAAGGGCGACATCTGCGGCTGCTTCCCCACGGGGCTGCCCTATCCAGGCATCGCAGAGTTTCTGCTGCAGGCCCCTCCGGCCCTGCTCGGGCTCGCCGAGGAGATGGCCGTCGACGGGCCGTGGCAGGCGGTTCCGCTGGCCCTGATCGACACCGAGACCACGGGCAAGGACGCGGCCCGGGGCGATCGCATCGTCGAGGTGGCCATCGTGCACTTCCGCGACGGGGAGGTGGTCGACCGGCATGGGTTCTTGATCAACCCCGGGGTCCCGATTCCGGCCGAGGCTACGGCGGTGCATGGGATCCGCGACGAGGACGTGAAGGACAAACCCCGCTTCGAGGCCCTGGCCCCGACCCTGGCCGAGCTGCTGCAGGGGAAGGTTCCGGTGGCGTACAACGCGGGCTTCGACCGGGGGTTTCTGCGGGCGGAGTTTCGCCGGGCGGGGGTGGTCCCGACCAAGACGGTGGAGTCTCCGCCGGCCCTGCGCCTGGGCTGCGACTGGATCGACCCCCTCCTGTGGGCCCGGGGCCTTCAGGTCACGGCCAAGGGCTTCAAGCTGGGCGAGGTGGCCGCCCGGGTGGGCATCGACCTCACCAACGCCCACCGGGCCACCGACGACGCCGAGGCCGCGGGCAAGGTCCTCTATGCCCTCCTCCAGGCCGAGCAGGGCCTCACCTACCGCAAGCTCATCGCCCGCCAGCGCGGCCTCGCCGCGGGCTCCGCCGGGCGCGGCAACTGGCGCCGCTGAGGGAGAGGCCTACGACC
The DNA here is from genome assembly GCA_964447205.1 of uncultured Myxococcaceae bacterium. Taxonomy (GTDB): domain Bacteria; phylum Myxococcota_A; class Polyangia; order Polyangiales; genus JAEUKH01. Next base: position 1,673 of record CAYUSB010000038.1, on the reverse strand, counting down.
TGAGGACGGGCAGCCGTCGGGGCGTTCCGGGCCGGGCCTCGTGGCCGCGGGGGCGTTCTTGACCCATGCCGGGGGCACCCCTAGCCCCTGTGTATCGCCCATGCGCCGCGACGGAGTCGGTGCTGTACGGCGTGGTGCAGGCCGAACTGGAGCCCTTCCTCGCGGCGGCCCGCGCGGCGGGGGTGGCGCTGCCGCGGTATGTGGAGACGGGGCTGCCGGCCTTTTTGCGCTGCGGCGTGCTGGCCTGCGGCTTCGGGCGGACAACGGTGCGTGGCGTGTGGCTTTGACCGGCTGGTTCCGTTCTCGCGCAAGGGGCGACGGGGTGAGTTCGTCGTGCGGCGGGCGCCTCGCCTCTGGCGACACGTGAGGGGTGTAGTACATTCCCAGGCATGAGCAGCGCGGCGAAGGTGATCGACTGGAACGGGCGCGATGTTCCCGAAGCGCTGCGCGCGCTCCCTCCGGGCCGCTACGTGTTCGAACGCGTCGAGTCCGCGGAGGAGGCCGGGCTCACCGACGAGGAGCAGGAGGGTCTGCGCGTCGGCATGGCGGAGATCGCCCGCGGCGAAACGGTCCCGTGGGAGACGATCCGCGACGAGCATCGCGCGAGGCTCGCGGCGCGGCTGAAGTCTCCGTGACGGACGCCGAGAACCCCGACCGCGTGTCGTTCGCGACGACCGCGCGCCGTGACCTCGACGCGCAGTTGGACTACCTCACCGAGCGTAACCCCGCGGCGGCGCTGGCGCTGGCGGATGCGATTGACGCGACGCTTGCGATGCTCGCGGGACGTGCCCCGCGGCTCGACGGGCGGGAGTTGCTGCTCGACACCGGGGAGCGGTGCCGCCGCGTCTTCGTGCACCCCGTGGCGATCTACTACCAACGAGCACCCGGTGAGGTCCTCGTCGTGCGTGTCTACCACCACGCCCGCGAGCCCATCACCCTGGGCTGAGCACGCCTTGGCTCGTCCGGTGTTCAGATGGCCCACGTGACAACGCGGCGAAGTAGCGTCGCCAGCGAGCTCTGCGTCGACCGCCGAGGCCTCACGCGGCATCCAGGGGCGTCGGGTGCCCCGAATAAGTGGGAATCTGTCAACTTTTCTGTGGGCCCAGAGCTTCATGCGGGCGGCTGCTCGACGCGGCGAACCCGCTGGAGTTCCTTGTATCTTAGGGGGGTCGGGACGCAGCGTGGCAGGCCGGTAGTTCCTGGGTGCTCCACACCGTGGGATAGCAATGGTCGCCACGCTGCGGTCTCCGGCGTAGAGCCCGAACAGCTGCCAGAGCCAGAGCTCGTATCGTGCAAGGATGGGCCGAGCCGGAGCCGTTCCCGACGGGAGGACGGTCATGGAGAAACAGCCTGTTTTCGTCGGGATCGATGTCGCCAAGGGGCACGTCGACGTTGCCCTGCGGCCCTCGGCAGAGCACTGGCAGAGCCCGACCACCGAGGCGGCCCTCGCCGCGCTGGTCGAGCGTCTGCGGCGCCACGCGCCGGCCCTCGTGGTGATGGAGGCCACGGGAGGCTATGAAGCGCCTCTCCTCGCGGCCCTCGCCGTGGCGATGCCCGTCGCGGTCGTCAACCCGCGCCAGGTGCGAGACTTCGCCCGCGCCACGGGGCGGTTGGCCAAGACGGATCGCATCGACGCGGCCGTGCTCGCGCACTTCGCCGAGGTGGTGCGGCCC
>CAYUSB010000037.1:0-88158 GCA_964447205.1 uncultured Myxococcaceae bacterium | reverse complement strand
CCGCTGGGTCCATTCTGGCGAGCACACCCAGGTCAGTTCTGGCGAGCACCGACACTGGGGCTGGACTTCCTGCACATCAAGGATCCCGCCAAGCGTGACCGGATGCTGATGCTGGCCGCCTACACCCAGGTTCTGTTGACCCTCCTGGGCGCCGCGGGTGAGGCCTGTGGCCTGGACGCCACGCTCCACCCCAAGGGAGGTGCGTCGCAAGGAAAGAAGCGGATCTACTCCCTGTTCCGGCAGGGCTGCATGTGGTTCACGCTGCTGCCTACCTTGCCCGTGCAGCGCCGCGACCCGCTGCTTGAGGCCTTCGACCAGATTCTGCGACAACATCAACTCGACATCGACCTCCTCGACATGATTTGAAGGTGTACAGGTGTTCATGTGTGGAAAATGCGAGGGGACCTCAGCCGCGGTGACCACCAACTACGACTACATCCTCTCGGGTCTGGACATCAACTTCGCGGAGGACACCACCCGCACAGGCTTCAACCTGGATGGAACCTACTCCGGTGAAGCGGGTGGGGACACCTGCGAGATGCAGGACTACTTCTCACCGGCCTCGAATCAGTTGCACCGATACGCTTGTCTGGCCTCGGACCCCAACTGTCTCGGCGGCGTCGACAACCACCTCCCGGAGTTGGTGAATGTCTTCGACCACACCATGCGGGTGTCGTTCCGGGAGCGCAGTCACTTCTGGATTCGCAACGGGCGCGCAGTTTGGATCGTACGCTTCTCAGGCATCGACAACTTCTGGGCGGATGACACGGTGCGGGTGATCTTGTACCGCGGCTGGGCAAAGACGACGGACTGTGACGAGTTCCTGGGCGGCTCGGGCTATGTTTACGTCGACAACGCGTCGCTCAACACCTCAGGCGACCTCGACTCTCCGAAGTGGTTCATCGACGGCGGAATCGTCGACCGGATGTTCTATGCGTCGCGTCGGTATGGCCAGGGTCTGTCGACCGACAACCCGCTGCCCCTGACCATCAATCTCACCTCCAGCACGACGGTGACCTTCGATCTGTACCAGGCCGCCCTCTACATGGACATGTATCCCATCCAGTACAGCGCGGGCGCCGCCACCGCGATGTTTGGCGGCTGGGTCAACACCGACACCTTCAGCCTGCGTCTGGAGCAGTCGTTCCCCTCCATGGCTACTCAGATCTTTCAGATGATGCCCCATCTGTCCGACCTGCCGAGTGTCGGCGGAACCTGCGACACCGGCTCGGTACTCGCCGTGGGTGGCATCAGCATGGGGGCCAACCTGACCCTCCAACCCGTCACGATCTCGGACACCCGGGACACGCCCTACTCGTCCGGTTGCGGCTACGGCTGGTAGCAGCCCCACCCCCGTACCGCGATCCCAGAGAGGTCGCGGCCTCACCGCCCATACAGCCGCGTGTCGTGCACCCGCCGGTCGATGAACCGCAGCGTGCGCCGCCGCACCCGGCCGGGCGCCTCCACAATCACCTCGTTGATCCCCGAGCTGAACGCCCGCGGGTCCACCGCCATCTCGTGCACCCCCGACTCGCCCCAAGGCTCACCGTCCCTGCAACCCTGCGGCAGAAAAAGCCGCCGACCCGCACTGCCGCCGTTGCGGTCCCGCGGGCGTCGCAGCACAGCCCTACGGCGGCGCAGTGGACGCGACGTGTCCGTACGCCGTCGCGACGCGGGTGCGCAGCTCGCTCAGGAACTCCGTGAGCCCCGTCTTGTCCCCGCGAGCGCGCAGCAGGTCGAGGTCGACCTCTGCCATCAGGGCGCGGCGTTGTGCGTCGTCGGTGCAGAGCGCCCGAAGAACCCGCTTGGCGTCCTTGGGTGCATCCTCGCGCCCGGAGGTGAGCCGATCGCCCTCCGTACGCGGGTCGAAGCCGAGCGCGTGGCGTAGGGCGTCGAGCGCGCGGCGCGCAGGCTCGCTGTGCGGTTCGTACGCGGCGAGCACCCAGGCCTCGTGCTCGGGCGATGCCACGCCTACCGCCACATCGACATCGATGGGATGCTCCTCCTGCACGCGCAGCCGCAGCCACGTATCCCGCGTAGCCTGCAGGCCTTCCCGCTACCCCGTGCGCCCATCCTCATCGTGCACCAGGAGCACCCGCAACGCCTCCTCGGGTGGCGCGCACGCGGGCAACGTCAGGCAGCGAAACAACCGCGCGGCGGCGCGCCGACCCAGCCCCATCCCGAGCCCCTGGACACGCGGCACCCTGTACGCGTCGCAGAGCTTGTCGATGTCGCGCCATGCGAGAAACCGTCGTCCCTCGAAGGTCCACCACGCAGGCCAGGGCGGGGCGGGTTCGTCGTGGTCGGCCAGCCAGGGGTGGGCTGCGCGCAGGACGCGATGGGTGAGCGTGATGAGGTCGTCGACGTCACCCGGGCCCTCGCAGACGAGCAGAAACCTCACGGCGTCGGCCTCGGCAGCGCGAGGAGCCACGACTCCAGTCCCGCGGTCCACAGCTCGCCGGGCCTCACCTGACTTCCCCACTGCGCGAAGTCGGGATGGTCTCGCAGCGCGCCGCAACGCACCCCGCCCTCCCCGTCGAGGGTGCAGAGCCGGACCTCCTCGTGTTCGAGCGCGTCGAGGAGCGAGGGCGAGTGGCTCGTCGCGACGATCTGCAACCGCGGCTCGTCCGCCATCACCGACCTCAGCAGCCCCACCAGGTCTTGCTGGGCCTGCGGGTGCAACGCGCGGTCGAGGTCGTCCACCAGGAGCGTACGCGGGCGATGCCGACCGTGGAGCACGGCCATCAGCCCCAACGCGAGCACCGTTCCCTCGCTCGCCGCGACCAGGGGAATCGCCTCCCCGCTGGTGGTGTCGAGCACCACGCGGTGCCCCGAGTACGTCGCCTCGCGGTGCCGCGGAATCCGCTCGCCGTTGACGGTGAGCACCTCGGTCTCCTGCCGCACGACACGGGCCCGCTCGACCCGCACCCGCAGCACCGAGGGAACCACGCGCCGCAGCCCCTCCACGATGGCATCGCGGCGCGCGAAGTCGCTGCTCCACAGGTCGGCCAGCACCGAGGCGAGGCCCTCGCCGTCGGGCCCGATGCGGGGCTCCTCCTCGTCGGCGTAGTGGGGTGCGGCGAGGGCCCGCGGGCTCAGACGGAGAAACTCCGCCCCGGCCGCCTCCCGCAGCAACCCATCAAACTCCGCCCCCATCCCACGAAGGACCTGCGCCCGGGCCGACCACTGCGCCTCGGCGTCGCCGTCCTGCGCCCGCATCGAGGCCGTGTACGGCGCGTCGTCGTCCGCCGGCACGCCCGTCGGCGCGTGCGGGACGACCTCCAGCTCCAGCGACCGCAACGCCCCCCCCGCGAAGGCGAGGCCCACGCGCATCGCACCGGTCGCACGCGTGTTACGAAGGCGATCGGCGCGCCACGGGCCCTGGAGCACCGCCCCCACGGGCTGCGACGCCACCTGGAGCACCGCGTGGATGCCCTCCAGCACGGTCGTCTTGCCCGATCCGTTCGGACCGACCAGCACCGTGAGCGGGGTCAACGCGACGGACACCTCTCGCAACGCGCGAAACTCTACAAACCACGCACGCTCGATCATCGTCGTCACCTCGCACAGACCGCCGCCCGGTCACCGACGCACTCCCGTGTAGCTTATATCCCCAGCGCCCGATGGGCGGCTACGGCGCTCGCAGCCTCACCGACCAAAGAGCCGCGTGTCGTGCACCCGCCGGTCGATGAACCGCAGCGTACGCAGCCGCACCCGGCCGGGCGCCTCCACAATCACCTCGTTGATCCCCGAGCTGAACGCCCGCGGGTCCACCGCCATCTCGTGCACCCCCGCGCTCGCCCCAAGCCGCACCGTCCCGGCCATCCTGCGCCGGAAGAAGCTGCCCACCCGCACCGTCACCGGCACCTCCCCCGCCCCTGCCCCGGCCCCAAGCGACTCCCCCTCCACCGCCAGGTGCGTGACCGAAAACCACGCCAGGGGCAGCAAAAACCGCCCGGGTCGACCGCCCTCCAGCACCACCCCCTGGGCGTCTCGACGCAGCCCCTCGACGAGCACCGCGTCGTGGCTCGCATCGGCAAACTGCACCGTGTCGCAGCCCTTGAGCCGCACGGGGCGGTAGTCGTGCTCGAAGTACCCGCCCGTCGCGAGCCGGTCGAAGCTCGCGGGCCCGAGCCCATACCGCAGCCGAAACACCACCACCGCCGGCAGGACAAAGGGATTGCCCAGCCGCTCGTACACGGCCTCCAGCCCATGCCGCAGCCCGTCCCCGTACAACCGCGGCATCGGAACCGGCCCATCAAACGGGATCTGCCCGCCGATGTTGGCCCGCGAAGCCCCCGCGTTGATGACCCACCAGGGCCCCATCCCCAACAGCACCAACGCCGCGGCCGTACGCGCCCGCGTCCGGGTGATCCAGTCGAACAGAGCCCGCAGAAACACCCCCGTGGGCAGGACCAGAGCCGCCGCCAGGGCCGTGAGCCGACGGGCCCCGAAGGAGGCGTTGCCGTGCCAGTCGATGGGAGCGCTGTTGACGTAGTGGTCGAGCACGAGGGCCACCAGGAGGGCCCCCGTCAGCCCCCGATGGGCCGGACGCACGAGGAGCAACACAAAGCCCCCGACGGCGAGCCAGACCAGGGGGGTCCACGAGAAAAGCCCCCCCCGGGCGGCGAAGAGCACGAGCCAGGGGTGGGCGTGGGCGAGCTGGAGGTACGCCCGGCCCTGGGGCACCACCCACCAGTGCCCGTACAGCTTCTTGTACACCACCAACTGAACCCCAAACACCGCCACGAACCCCACCAGGGCCACCAGCCCCTGGACGATCGCCGCACGCCGGGCGGGCCAAGGATCTTGGGCCCCGCGCGTAGCCAGGAGGGCCCCGAGGAGGGTCAGGGCCACCGGCAGGAGCATCAACCCCCCCTGGGCCCGCATGAGGGCCGCGAAGCCCACGCCGAGGCCCGCCAGGAAGTACCGAGCGATGGAGGGAGCCTCGCGGGCACGGATCCACCCGAGGAGGGCCACGGCCACCCCGAGGGCCGCGTAGGTGTGCGAGTACGCGGGCACGAGGCTCGCGAAGTGCAGGAGGGTCGTCCCGAGGCCCACGGTGAGCATGGCCACGGCTGCGGCGGAGTCGTCGACAAAACGCCGGGCCACACGACCCCCGAGCCACACGGTGACGGCCCCGAGGATGGGGGCGAGGGCCAGGGTTCCCTTGACCCACGGTCCGAAGCACCCCGCGGCCAGGGACGCCGAGGCCCCCGTGGCCACGGGCACGACCGCGCGGAGCACTGCCAGGAGGGGCGCCCAGAGCAGGGCCGGCCCGAGGTAGAACGGGTTGGCCGGCCGGCCCCCGCCCTCGTCGACCCCGACGTGCCAGGGGTCGCCGCAGAGGGCGTAGTCGTTGGCGAAGTGCAGGTCGCGGTCGAAGACCAGGGAGCGGGCGATGATCCACGAGTAGTGGGCGTCGCCGTGCACCACGCTGCCCGAGAAGCGCGCGAACCGAAACAGGTAGACCCCCAGGAGGGCCACGAAGGCCAGGGTGGTGGGGGCGAGCAGGCCGCGCTCCCTGGCGCGCGTGAGGAGGGCGGAGAGACGCATCGGGCGCGGCTCGTGTAGCACAGTGGCTGCGCGGTGGGGGGCGTTTGGGGGTTGACCGCGGGGGCCCCGGTCGGGTGCCATCGTAGCCCTTCTCCGAGGAGGGCTACGAATGGCAACGGATACGATTCCGGCGAGACTCTTCGCCCAGGCCCGGCGGCGCCCCGACGAGCCCGCCTACTTCGTCAAGGTCGACGGCCAGTGGCGCGGAACCCGATGGCGCCAGTACGCCGACGAGGTTCGGCGGGCGGCCCGGGCCCTGGTCGCCCTGGGGGTGGGGCCGGGCGACACCGTGGGGCTCCTGGGCTTCAACCGACCCGAGTGGGTGGTTCTGAATGTGGCGGCCATGTGCGTCGGGGCGGCCCCGGTGGGGGTCTACACGACCTGTTCGGCCGAGGAGGTGGGGTACGTCCTCGGGCACGCCGAGGCGTCCGTGCTCCTCGTCGAAGACGCCGCCCAGTGGGCCAAGATCGTGAAGGTTCGGGCCGAGCTCCCGCGGCTCGGGCGGGTGGTTCTGTACCGCGGGGCCGCGCCCATCGACGACCCCCTCGTGCAATCGTGGGAGGACTTCCTGGCCTCTGGAGACGACGGCGACGACACCGAAATCGACCGCAGGGTGGCCGCCCTCGAACCCGACGGGCTCGCCACCCTGATCTACACCTCGGGCACGACCGGGCCCCCCAAGGGGGTGATGCTCTCGCACCGCAACACCGCGTGGACCGCCGAGGCCGCACAACGCCTCATCGGGGCCCGGGCCGGGCAGGTCCTGCTGTCGTACCTGCCGCTCTCGCACATCGCCGAGCAGATGTTGACCATCCACGGCGGGATCACCGTGGGGCTCACCGTCTACTTCGCCGAGTCCCTGGAGCGCCTCGGGGACGACCTCAAGCACGTCCAGCCCGATGTGTTCTTCGGGGTCCCGCGCATCTGGGAGAAGTTTCACGCGGCCGTGCGGGCCAAGCTCGCGAGCGCCACCGGGGCGAAGAAGCACCTCGTGGACTGGGCCCGGTGGAGCGCCACCCACTACCACCGCAGGGCGAGCCGCGGAGAGCCCGTTCCGTCGGGGGTCGCAGCACAGTATCGCCTCGCCCAGAAGCTGGTGTTCGGCAAGCTCAAGCCCGCCCTCGGGCTCGGCAACGCCTCGATCTGTGTGAGCGGGGCGGCCCCGGTGGGGCGGGATGTCCTGGAGTTCTTCGAGAGCCTCGACCTGCCCATTCGGGAGGTCTACGGCCAGAGCGAGGACACCGGGCCCACCAGCTTCAACATGCCCACGGCCACACGGTTTGGCACCGTCGGCAAGGCCATCGAGGGCGTCACGGTGCGCATCGCCGAGGATGGAGAAATCTTGGTCCAGGGGCCCAATGTGTTCCTCGGGTACTACAAAGACCCCGAGGCCACGGCGGCCACCCTGCGCGATGGATGGCTCGCCTCGGGCGACCTCGGAGCCCTCGACGCAGATGGGTTCCTCACCATCACCGGGCGCAAGAAGGACATCATCATCACCTCCGGGGGCAAGAACATCACCCCCAAGAACATCGAGGAGTCCCTCAAGCAGAGCGACCTCGTGGCCGAGGCCGTGGTGCTCGGAGACCGGCGCCCGTACCTGGTCGTGCTCCTCGTCCCGAGCCCCGAGGGGGTAGCCCGCCTGGCCGCCGAGAAGGGCCTCGACCCCGACACCGTGATGCGCGAGGCCGACACCCACCCGGCCCTGCGCAAGGCCCTCCAGGCCGAGGTCGAACGCACCAACGCGGCCCTGGCCCGGGTCGAGACGGTGAAGAAGTTCGCCGTGCTCCCGCGGGCCCTTGACATCGAACACGGGGAGCTTACGCCCTCGATGAAGATCAAACGGGCCGCCGTGACCCGGGTGTGGGCCGACGTCATCGCGTCCCTCTACGCCGAATGAATGGCAGGGCCCCGGGTGCGTCCATTGACTCCGTGACCCACCCAGGCCGAACGACCACCGCCCCGGGGCTGGCCCTTGGCCTCGCAGCCCTCTTCCTCTTTCCCAACAAAGCCCTCGCCCAGACGGGCAGCCGCATCGACCCGCTGCCCCCCGAAGCCCTCGCAGGCCTGCGGGCCCTGGCCGCCCGCGGAGCCGCCGCCCTCGTGCTTGACCCCGACGGGGGACCGCGGGCGCGGGTGACGGTGGCGGTTCCGGTGCGGGCCGACCTCGACACGACGCGCGGGGCCCTCGTGGAGGCCGCAGGGTGGCCGGGGTTCATGCCCGCCGTGGGGTCGGTCGAGCCCCTGTCACGGCACGGCCGACGGGCCGCGTGGCGGATGACCGTCCGGGCGGGCCTGCTCGACGTACACGCCGTCACCCAGGTGCACGAGGTGTCGCCCCGGCGGGTCGATTTCACCGTCGCCGAGAGCGACTTCGGCAGCGCGGCCGCCCGCTGGGAGCTGCACCCCCAACCCGACGGGACCACCCTCCTGGCCCTCACCTCCTGGAGCGATCCGAGCGAGGGGCACTGGCTCTTGCGGCGGGCCGCGGGATCGAACCCCACCGCCACCGCAGGCATCAACGTCGCCATCGGCCTCGTCCTCGCCCGGGCCGTACAACGCCAGGCCGAACACCGCGCGGGCCTCGTCCTCCCCCCCGCCCCTCCGGCCACGCCGACAACCCCGCTCCCCACGCCCGAGCCGGGCCCCTGGGACGCCCTGTCGACCCGGTGGTATGTCCTGTCGTTCGGGTTTCGCGGCGACGGGACCGCCACGGAGGTGACGGCCACGGCCCGCACCCGATCTTCCATGGCCCACATTCAAGAGCGCCTCGACGCCGTCGGGCGATGGCCGCAGTTTCTGCCCGCCGTACGCCTGGCCGAACCCGCCGACCCCGACCGGGCCCGGATCACCCTGCGCTCTCCCTTCGACGACGCCACGGGCCTCCTGACCCACGCGACCCCGACGCCCGGGGTGACCGTCTGGCAGGGACAGAGCCCCGGACTCGCGGCGAGCGCGTGGCGCTGGGACCTCCGCCCCACCCCCGAGGGCGACACCCTCGTGACCCTCTCGGGGCGCGTCAACCCGGGCCTGTCCGCCACCCTGCCCCGGGCCGCCGCCGCGCGCGAACCCCTGCTCTACGTCGGCCTCACGGGCCTGCGCCAGCTCCTGTGGATGCGGGGCCTGCTGGCCGGACTCGGCCCTGGATAACCACCGCGTGCACCAGGGATTATGACGACAGCCCCTTCGGTCGCACGAAGCCGGTGTTAAACTTTGGATGTGCTGCGACCGTATTCCCTCTCCGCTGCTGGCGTCACTCTTGTCGCGGGGCTCGTGTTCTGGACACAGCCCGGCTGCGTGGGGGCGGGAGACGACACCGTCGTCGACATCGACGCCGGGTTTCCGCCCCGCGACGTTCCGCTCGGAGTAGACCAGGGCACAGGCCCCCTCGACGCGGGACAACCCGGCGAGGACACCGGGCCCGCCCTCGACACCGGGAGCCCACCCACCGACCACGGCGCGCACCCCCTCGATACGGGAATACCACCGACCGACGTGGGCCCTCCGCCCGATCCGGGGTTTCCGCCGGTGGATGCGGGGTTTCCGCCCGTCGACAGCGGACCGCCCCCGGTCGACAGCGGACCGCCCCCGGTCGACAGCGGACCGCCCCCGGTCGACAGCGGACCGCCCGTCGACGCGGGCCCCTCGCGCTGCGAGTCCCCGCCCGGCCACCTCGTCGGCGCCCTGCCCGCCTTCAGCCCCGCGGTGACCGCCCGGGTGCGCACCCTCCGGGCCCTCGGAACCTCCCGCGGCAACCGCATGGACGTGATCGCCAAGATCGGCGACAGCATCACCGAGGCCGGCGGATTCCTCCGGGACATCGGGATGGGCTGGTTCGAGTTGGGCCCCTACGGCTGCCTCGAGCCTACGATCGCCTACTTCCGTCGTACGCCCGTCCCCAACGCCAACAACTGCCTCGCCCGGGCGAGCATGTGCGCCATGGGGGGGTGGCTGAGCGACAACGCACTCGCCGGCGACCCGATGAGCCCCCTGCGGGCCGAGCTCAACGCCACCCGCCCGGGGTACGCCGTCATCATGTACGGCACCAACGACCTCGACCGGAGCACCGCCGACGCCCTGGCCGCCAACCTCACCCGGATCGCCACCATCTGCGAGGAGTTCGGGACCGTCCCGGTGTTGTCGACCATCCCCGACCGCCTCGACGTAGCCGCCGTCGGCGCCCGCGTGGCCGGGTTCAACGAGCGGATCCGGGCCGTAGCCGCCGCCCGCTCCATCCCCCTCATCGACTACTGGGCGGCCATGCGACCGCTGCCGCGCAACGGCATCGAGGAAGACGGGATCCACCCCAGCGTCTACCGCACCAACAGCGACGCCGAGGCCGGATACCTCACCGACGTGGCCACGCGCTTCGGGTACAACATGCGCAACCTCACGACCCTGCTGATGTTGCACCGCCTCCGAAACCTGCCTCAAGACTGAGGCCCCACACCCCCGATGCCACCACGCCGACTCGACGGGTCGCCCGTCGCCCCGGACAGCCCCCTGGCCCGCCGCTTGGCCGCACGAGGACCCCAGGCTCCCGTCGAGCTCGTTCACGACGGGGCCGTGGTGACCGCCCGCGCGGGCGAACCCCTCGCCCTCAGCCTCGCGGCCGACGGACGCACGGCCCTGTCCCGCAGCCCCAAGTATCACCGCCCGCGGGGGCCCATGTGCCTGCGCGGACACTGCGAGGGGTGCCTCCTGCGCGTCGACGGGGAGCCCAACGTGATGGCCTGCCGCACGGCCGTCCATCCGGGCCTCGTGGCCACGTCGCAAAACGCCTTCCCCAGCGCCCGGGTCGACGTGTTTCGGGTGACCGACTGGTTCTTCCCCAAGCACCTTGACCATCATCATTTGATGGTGGGCCTGGGGGCCACCCTCAACCGTACGATGCAGTCCATCGCCCGGAAGATGGCCGGCCTCGGGACCCTGCCCGACACGGCCGAACCCTGCCTCCCCGCCGCCGTCACCCACGTCGACGCCCTCGTGGTCGGGGCCGGATCGTCGGGGGTGGCCGCCGCCAACGCCCTGGCCCGAGCGGGCCTGCGGGTCCTGTGCTGCGACGGCGAAGCCGCCCCCGGGGGCCTGCGCCGCGACGACCCCAACGACGACCTCGCCGACCTCGAACCCCTCGACCCCCGGGTGGAGTTTGTGGCCTCGTCCATGGCCGTGGCCACCTACGACCACGGGACCCTGCTCGCCGAGGGAGACGCCCTGCGCCTCGTGCACGCCCGAGCCCGGGTCTTCGCCTGCGGGACGGTCGACACCGTGGGGACCTTCGTCCACAACGACCTGCCCGGGATCTACACCGCCCGCGGGTTTGCCCGGGCCCTGTGCCACGGGGTCCTCCTGGCCGACCGGGTGGCCCTCGTGGGCCCCACCCCCGGGGCCCCCGCCCTCGGAGCCCTCCTCGCCACCCTCGGGCTGCGTCGGCTGCACACCCTCCCCGCGGCCACCGTCGCCGAAGCCCTCGGTTCGAGCGCCCTCCAGGGAGCCGCCCTCCAGGTCGGGGCCGAGACCCTCACGGTGCGCCCCCTCGACGCCCTGGTGGTCGGCGGTGAGCCCGCCTCGGCCTACGAGCTGGCCGGCCAGGCCGGAGCCGACACCCGCTGGGACGCCCGGCGTCGGTGTTTTGTCCCCGCCACCGAACCCGACGGGTCGACCGGGGCCCCGGGGGTCTTCGTCACCGGCAGCCTGCGCCTCGGGGTGGTGGCTCCCGCGGCCCGACGGGCCGACGGGCGGGCCGTGGCCCAGACCGTGATCGCCCACCTTCTCACTCCCTGAGGGACCCAATGCGCGGAAAGACCCTGGTGTGCCGCTGCGAAGACGTGACCCTCCAAGAGGTCGAGGCAGCCCTCGCGGCCGGACACCACGACCTCGAGTCCCTCAAGCGCTACACGGGCTTCGGCACGGGCTGGTGCCAGGGCAAGCAGTGCGTGGTGGCCTGCGCCCGGCTCCTGGAGGCCCATACGGGCGAGGCCCCGGCCCTGCCCATCACCCCGAGGCCCCCGGTGGTCCCGGTGCGCCTTGGGGCCCTGGCGGGTCTCCCCGAGGCAGGTCCTGACGACCTGGAGGGGCCATGAAGCGCAAGGCCCGGGTGGTCATCCTCGGGGCGGGGATCGTGGGGCTCTCCACGGCCTGGCACCTCGCCCGGCGGGGGGTCACGGACATCCTCGTGATCGACCGGGGCTACCTCTGCGGGGGGGCCAGCGGGCGCAACGGGGGCGGGGTTCGGGCCCAGTTTTCGAGCGCGGCGACCATCCAGTTGATGCAGGAGAGCATCGAGATCTGCCGGGCCTTCGCGGCGGAGATGAAGATCAACGTGTGGTTTCGTCAGGGGGGGTATCTCTTCCTCGCGCGGTCGGCGGACAGGGCCCGGGCCCTGGAGGAGAGCGTGGCCCTGCAACAGCGCTGCGGGCTCAACACCCGCCTCCTCGACGCCCGGGAGGCCGTCCAGATCGTGCCCGAGCTCAGCCCCGCGGGCGTCGTCCGGGCGAGCTTCAACCCCGACGACGGTGTGCTCTTTCCGTGGCCCTTCGTGTGGGGCTATGCCCGGGCCGCCACGGCCCTCGGGGCGGAGATCGCGACCTTCACCGAGGCCGTGGGCTTCGACACCCGGGGCGACCGCGTGGTGGGCGTGCGGGTGCGCCCCGTGGGCCTGGTCTCGTACGCCCAGGGCGACACGATGCAGCCCGCGGGCGACACGGTCACGATCGAGTGCGACGAGGTGGTCCTCGCCACCGGGGCCTGGAGCCCGCCCCTCGGGGCCATGCTGGGCCTCGACCTGCCCAACACCCCCCACCGCCACGAGATCTGCAGCACCGAGCCCCTCAAGCCCTGGCTCGGCCCCCTCGTGGCCGACCTCACCGACGGGCTCTATTTCTCGCAGTCGATGCGGGGCGAGATCGTGGGCGGGGTGTCGGTGAGCCCCGTCCCCCCGGGGATCAACCAGGCCTCGAGCCGGGAGTTTCTGGCGAAATACGCCCGGGCCCTGGTGCGCTGCGTCCCGCGCCTCGGGGGCGTGAAGGTCTTGCGGCAGTGGGCGGGCTGCTACGACCTCACCCCCGACGGGTCGCCCATCGTGGGCCGGGTGGCCCGCCCGAGCAACGTCACCCTCGCCTGCGGCTTTATGGGCCACGGGTTTATGATGGCCCCGGTGATGGGCCGCATCCTGGCCGAACACGTCGCCACCGGCGAGACCACCCCCCTCCTGCGCCAGTGGTCGCTCGAACGCTTCGCCGCCGGGGACCTCCAGCACGAGACCATGATCCTCGGGTGACCTACCCTTGGGTGACCTGGGTGCTCCGGCGTATCCTCCGCGGGACCTATGAGCCCCCTCCCCGCTGCCCGCGTGTACGACCTGGCCGCCCGCGACCTGGTGGTGGCCATCGCCGCCCGCGATGACTTCCCGTCCTTCCTCGACGCCTTCGCCAAACGCCGGGGGCCCCTCTACGCCCAACCCGACCAGCACCCCGACGAGGCCGCCTACTGGCCCGGGGTGGCCGCCGCCCTGAGCCCCATCGCCCCCCCCGAGGCCATGCCCATGGCGGGCCTCATCGCCGCCGGGATCACCCTGGAGGCCGGGGCCCGGGGCCTGAGGGCCCTCTTCACGAGCGCCCCGTCGGAGAAGGAGCGCAAGCGGGTTCAGCGCATCGCCGCCCTCGCGGCGCGGGTGATGGAGGTGGTGGCCGGGGCCGACGACACCCTGAGCGACGACGAGCGACGCGGGATCGCCATGGCCATGGCCTCCTTCGGCCTCGACGGGGAGGCCCTGTCCGCGGCCCAACCCCCGTCGAAGATGCGGGCCGACCAGCTCGACATCTTCGGCGAGCTCGACGCCAAGGTGCGCCGCGAGCTGGTCCGGGGGGCGTGGCAGCTCTGCCTGCGGGCCGTTCCCACCGAGGCCGAGCAGGAGGCGGTGCGCGAGGTCGCCGCCAGGCTGGAGATGTCGGCCGAGCTCATCGCCCTGCGCGACGCGGTGACCGAGGTCCTCTCCCGGGTGGGGGTGACGGCCTCCCTGGCGGTCGAGCTCGCCCGGACCGCGGGCCACGCCCTCGACCCCGCGGTGTACGACCGGGCCCTGGAGCGGCTCATCCAGTCGGCGGCCACCCCGGCCCAGGCTCCCACCCTTCGGGCCCGGGTCGGATCGCGGGCCCCGGGCGACTACGCGGCCTTCGGGCAGACCACCCGGGCCCAACGCCTCCAGGCCGTGGCCCTGGCCTGGGCCACCCTCATCGGGACCGACCCCTCGTACTCGACGGGACTGCACCTCCGGGGCGAGCTCTCGGCGGCGGCGGCCGAGGCCGGGGCGGCCTACGAGGTGAGCGAGGCCCTCGACACCGTCGACCGGTACCTGCACCAGCGACTGCGGGAGGTCACCCTGGCCGCGCACCCGCCCCACCCTCCGGCCGCGCCTGCCGAGGGCGGGGGATAGTCAACAGCCCGGACGATTGCCGCGGCAGGGACAGGCCCCGGGAGGGGGGCCTCGGAGGGGGACCGTGGTTACCGGCAGCAGGGCACGAGCTGGCCGTTGCAGATGGTGTCCCACACCATGCTCGAGCAGCCGCGGCACTGGTAGTACCACCCGTAGCCCGACTGAAACCGGGCCCCGTCGTTGACGATGATGTGGGCCCCGACCGCCGCGCAGATGGAGGAGTACTGCATGGTGCGGTCGACGTCTGCCCGGGTGCACTGACGCGAGCCCGAGAAGGCCGCGGCGCAGGCCACGTTGTGGGCGGTGAAGGGGTCGGTGCTCATGTAGAGGTTGCCGACGTTGACCGTGCCGACGAAGGTCCCGCTCGCGCACACGCCGGCCGAGCAGGTGGAGCCCGTGGCGCAGACGTTGTTGCACGTCCCGCAGTGGATCCCGGTGGTGTTGAGGTTGGTCTCGCACCCGTTGGACGCGTCGCCGTCGCAGTCGCCAAACCCCGGCGAGCAGGTGAAGCGGCAGGCGCCCGTGGTGCAGGCGATGGTGGCGTTGGCCCGGGGGGGGCACACCGTGGTGCAGCTCCCGCAGCTCCCCACGTCGGTCTGGAGGTTGCGGCAGGCCCCGCTGCAGGCCGTCTGCCCGGCCGGGCAGGCCATCACGCAGCTCCCCGCGGAGCAGTACTCCAGCGAGGCGCACACACGGCCGCAGAGCCCGCAGTGGTTGCGGTCATTCTGCAGGTCGCGGCAGGCCCCGCCGCAGACCGAGATGCCCACCCCGCAGGTGACCGCGCAGGCCCCCGCGGAGCAGTCCTGGCCCGTCGGGCAGGCCGCGCCGCAGGCCCCGCAGTTGGCCCGGTCGGCCTGGGTGTTGACGCAGACCCCCGAGCACGCCGTCTGGGCCGGGGGGCACGAGATCACGCAGGCCCCGGCGACGCAGTTTTCCCCGCTCTGGCAGGCCCGCCCGCAGGCGCCGCAGTGGGCCCGGTCGGTCTGGGTGTCGCGGCACGACCCCGTGCAGTTGGTCAGGCCCGCCCCGCAGGTCACCGTGCAGGCCCCGCCCGAGCACACCTGCCCCGCGGCGCAGGCCATCCCGCATGCCCCGCAGTGGTTGATGTCGGTGCTGGTGTCGCGGCAGACCCCGCGGCACACCACGAGCCCCACGCTGCACGCCGGGGCGCAGACCCCCGCGCTGCACTGCTGCCCCGACGGACACGCGGTCCCGCAGGCTCCGCAGTGGGCGTTGTCGGTGTTTGTATCCCGGCACACCCCCGAGCACTCCGTCAGGCCCGCCCCGCAGGTCACCTGACAGGCCCCCGCGCTGCACACCTGACCGGCCGGGCAGAGCCTCCCGCAGGCCCCGCAGTGGGCCCGGTCGCTCGACAGGTCGCGGCAGGCCCCCGCGCACACCGTCTGCCCCATCACGCAGGTGAGGGCGCAGGCCCCGGCGTTGCAGATCTCGCCCGCCGCGCAGGCCTGGCCGCACATCCCGCAGTTGGCCCGGTCGGTCTGGGTGTCTCGGCACACGCCCCCGCAGTCGGTGGTGCCCGCCCCGCACGACACCTGGCACGACCCGGCCGAGCACACCCGGCCGGCCGGGCAGATCGTCCCGCAGGCCCCGCAGTGGTTGTTGTCGCTGCCGAGGTCGCGGCACGTCCCGTCGCACATGGTGGTGCCCGCCCCGCACGACACCTGGCACGACCCGGCCGAGCACACCCGGCCGGCCGGGCAGATCGTCCCGCAGGCCCCGCAGTGGCTGTTGTTGTTCTGGGTGTCGCGGCAGACGCCCTCGCAGGCGACGAGGCCCGCGGCGCAGGACACCGCGCAGGCCCCGCGGGAGCACACCGACCCGGCCGGGCAGGCGGTCCCGCAGGCCCCGCAGTGGGCGAGGTCGCTCGTGAGGTCGCGGCAGACGCCCCCGCAGTCGGTGGTCCCCGCGGCGCAGGTGGCCGTGCACTGCCCGTCGGTGCAGATCTGCCCCGCGGGGCAGAGGGTGCCGCAGGCCCCGCAGTGTTCGCGATCGGTGCGGGTGTTGGCGCAGAAGCGCTCGCCCCCCGCGTCGCCGCCCCCGGGCCGGGTGCAGGTCGCCAGGCCGGCCCCGCACTCGACCCCGCAGCGGCCCCCAGAGCACACCTGGCCGGCCGCGCAGACCGTCCCGCACATCCCGCAGTGGGCCCGGTCGGTCTGCAGGTCGACGCAGCGCCCGCTGCAGGCCGTCTGGGCCGCCGGGCACTGCAGGGCGCAGCGACCCGCCACGCAGGCCTCGATGCGCTGACAGGCCGCCCCGCAGGCCCCGCAGTGGTCGGGGTCGCTCTGGGTGTTGACGCACCGCCCACCGCATACGGTCTCCGGGGCCGTGCACTGCACGTCCACGGCGGCGTCCATGGCCCCCCCGTCGGCCCCGCCCACCACCGACCCGCCGTCGGTGCAGCCCAGCAGAACCCCGCCCAGAATGATTACGCTCGCCCAGACCCGCAGGACATTCATGGTTGATGCCTCCGAGGCTCAGCAGACCTGCTTCTCTCCCCGGGGACAATGCGGAATGGTTCCCGCATCAATGGGACCGCAGCCCGCGGACGTCGACCCGCTCGACCCGCACGATCCCGTCCTTGTTGAGCACCACCCGCAGGTGGGCCTCGCGGTCCTGGGCCACCACCCCGGCGGCGTCCGCCTGCCGCACCCGGACCACCACGTTGACGTGATAGACCTTGGGCAGGGCCCGTTGCTGGAAGGTGGCGGTCCCGAGGTCGTACCAGTCGGCCTCGTCGGTGGGGTCGTCGAGGCGTGCGAGGAAGTGCCGGACGTTGATCCGCAGGATGTCGCGGAGCCGGTAGCTCTCGGGGGTCCCGGAGGCGGCCGGGTCGCGGGGGGCCCCCACCTCCAGGCGCTTGTGATAGTGCAGGACCTCCTCGCCCACGGGCTCGCTGTGCTGCACGGTGCGCCGCTGCATCCGCATCCGGCGCACGGCCTCGGGCACGGCGGCGAAGGGGGTGAAGCGCACGACCTCGCTCATCCGCGCGCGAAACTGGGACATCCCGAGCTCGGGCAGGGTCTCGCCGTAGAGCCAGGAGGTGTGATCGTAGAGGCGCAGGCGCTTGAGGAGGGCCTCGCTGGTGAGGGCCTTGATGCGGTCTTTGAGCACGTAGGCCACCACGGCGGCGGCGAAGACCAGGAGTTGGGTCCGCACCGGGAGGCCGGCGAGTTGGGTCGGGACCTGGGCCGCGAAGGCCCAGATGGCGGCCAGGGCGGCGGCCACGGCCCCGACGGCGTTGCGCACGAAGGTGTCGGCCCGGGCCCCGCGTACGGCGAGGTAGAGGGCCTGCTGCACGCTCTTCTTGAGCTGCGAGGCCCGGTAGGTAAAAAGCTCCCCTGCGCTCCCGGCGTGGAGCCCCGGGGGGCCAGGAGCGGCCGGGGCCCCGAGGTGGCTCTCGCGCAGGGTGAGGTAGCCGTAGCGGGCGCGGTACAGGGCCTCTTCGCGGGCCAGGGCCGCGACCCGGAGGCGGGCCCGCAGGACGAAGCCCGTCCCGTCGAAGAGGGCTCCGGCCGACCCGAGGTGTCGCCACAGGCCCGCGAGGCGCTCCTCCAGGGTGAGGGACATGTACTCGTCGGCCACGCGCATGGCCCCCGCGAGGGAACCGTGGGACAGGCGCTCGAAGGGCCAGTAGCCCGCCCGCACCCTGCGGAAGGCCCACAGGGCCTCGCGCATGCGCCCGAGGGCGGCGTCGAGGTCGGCGAGCCACGGGTCGGCGGCGGCGATGGGATCGCGGGGGGCATCGGGGGGCACCGAAGGCGACCGCGGCTCGGGGGGGGTCGAGACCCCCGGGCGGGAGGGGCCGCGCGGGTCGCGGAGGTCGCGGAGGATGCGGGTGATGCTCTTTTCCAGGCGTCGGCACTCGGTGCGGACGCCCACGGCGTAGAGGTTGGCGTAGAGCTTGACGTGGACCCGGGCGGGGGCCGTCGGCGGGGGGCGGGGGTCGCTCTGGAGTCGGCGGAGGGTCTCGGCGAAGCGGGACAGCGGCGAGGCGGGGTGTTGGGGGTCGGCGAGGGCGTCGAGGGCGAGGGGCAGGGCGTCCATGCGCATGTACGCCGTGAAGTCGGCGTAGAACTGCTCGCGGGGGTAGTTGCCCGGATGGATGCCCAGACTGCCCGGCAGGAAGAGAAACACATCGACCAGGTACCGCCGGGCCTCCTCCTCCCCGAGGGGGTAGTTGAACCGCAGCTCGACCTGGTGGCGGTCGTGGACCTCGGCCTGCACGGCGATGCCCAGGCCGTCACGCCCCGACTTGGCGGACTTCTCCTTCGCCCCTTTGGGGCCCTTGCCCGTCGCGCCCTTGCCCTCAGGGCGCGGGGCCTGGGAGGGCGTCACGCGCGGGGCAGCAGCAACCATGTCTCCCTCCAGCCTTCGCCTTCGCTCACCCCGGCTTCGCCTCCGAGGGGGCGCACGAGGGCCGCCGCCTCGGTCGCGTCGACGTCGCCCAGGGGTCCCACCCAGGCGAGCCGGATGCACCCGTCCTGGGGCGACACCCGGAGGGTGATCTTGGCCCCGGGGCCAACGGCGTCGAAGACCTGCAGGGTGACGATGCGCAGGGCCCGGGTGCAGCGTTGACCCACCTCGGCCACGCGGGCGGCGGGGTCGGGCACGCTGCGCACGACCTCCAGGCCGGCCACGGCGGCCATGGGCATGAGGGGGTCGAGGGCCTCGGACAGCAGGAGCCCGAGGGAGATGGGGCGCACCGCGCGGGGGTCGGGGTCGGGCGGCTCGACCGCGCGGGAGGCGGCCTCGGCGGCCCGCAGGAGGGGAGGCACGAGGGTGTGGGTCCCGAGGGCCCCAGCCGCCTCGTGGAGCCGGTCGGACGCGGTCTGGAGCAGGGCCCAGGCGTCGTCGCGGGACCGCGCGACGGAGCGGTCGAGGACGATGAGCCCGGGGGCCCGGGCCCCGTCGGTGGCGTAGATGGCCGTCCACCGGGCGAGGAGGGCGGCTTCGGGCTTCCAGGGAAGGGCCAGGGGCAGGGTCTCGGTGACCCCGTCGCGCAGGACCCGCTCGACGACGGGGCGATGGGCCAGGAGCCGCGGGAGCTCGGCCGCCCGGGTCATTTCCAGGTGGGGGGCGAGGTCGCAGAGGCTGCGGGCCATCTCGTTGACCCGCTCGGGTTGTTGGGCTGCGTCGAAGAGGACGACCCCGACGGGCAGGTCGTCGAGGAGGGCCTGGAGGGTGGCCCGGTCGGCCCCGGAGGCCAGGAGCTTGGATTTGAGCTGCGCGGCCAGGGAGTCGATGGCCTGGGCCACCTCGCCGATCTCGTCGCGGGTGCGCACCTCCAGGGGGTACCCGAACTCCCCCTCGGCCAGCTTCTGGGCGGCGGCGGCGATCCGGCGCAGGGGGCGCGAGGCCATCAGGGCCGCCACCAGGGACAGGAGCACGGCCACGGACAGGGCCGCGGCCCCGGCGTTGCGTAGGATGGCCGTCACGTCCTCGCGGGCCGCGTCGACCACCGCCATCGGGCGCGACAGCCGGACGACCCCCCGGGCGGGGCCCTCCGCCGGGAACCGAAACGCGACGTACAGGGTCTCCTGCCCGGTGGTGGCGCTGCGCCGGACGCTCGAGGCGGGGCTCTGCCGCAGGGCGGCCTGGATCTCCGGGCGGTCGGCGTGATTGGGCAACGAGCCCGTGCGCTGGACGCTGTCGCCGAGCACATCGCCCTCGGCGTCGACCACCGTCAGGCGCCCGGGGAAGGCCGCGAGCAGGAGCCGGGTGCGGGTGGCCAGCTCCTCGGGGCGGGCCTCGGACAGCCGCTCGGCCAGGGCCCGGGCCTCCGTGCTCAGCTCGTCCTGGGCCCGCTGGACCTCGTCTTGCGAGAGCCGACCGCGCACATAGACCAGGGTGGGCAACATGACGAGGCCCACCACCAGGAGGTAGCTCACCATGAGCTTGATATGCAGCGGCACCCGAACGTCCATCGCCCCGAAGGTGTACCCGCTCGCCCCCGCCGGGCGCCACCGCCGCCCTCTGGGGCCAAGTTTTTGGTGTTCCTGGCAACGCCCCGGGCGACGGAGATATGCTACGGGGCAGAGTCATCCATGAGACTTGCGACACTCCGCAATGACACCCGTGACGGGGCCCTGGTGGTGGTGTCCCCCTCGGGGGACCGCTACACCCACGCCGAAGACATCGCCCCGCACCTGCAGGCGGCCCTCGACGACTGGGCCCTGGCCGAGCCGAGGCTCCGGGCCCGGGCCGAGGCCCTCGCGGCCGGGACGGTCCCGAGTCACCCCCTCGACCCCAAGAGCCTGCGGGCCCCCCTGCCCCGGGCCTACGAGTGGGTCGACGGCTCGGCCTACCTCAACCACGTCCGCCTCGTGCGCAAGGCCCGGGGGGCCGAAGCCCCGCCGACCCTCGAGACCGACCCCCTCATCTACCAGGGCGGCTCGGGGGTCCTCCTCGGGCCCTGCGACCCGATCGTCCTGCCCGATCCGCGGTGGGGCCTCGATTTCGAGGGCGAGGTCGTGGTGGTCCTCGGGGACGT
This sequence comes from uncultured Myxococcaceae bacterium, assembly GCA_964447205.1. Classification (GTDB taxonomy): domain Bacteria; phylum Myxococcota_A; class Polyangia; order Polyangiales; genus JAEUKH01. The sequence continues at coordinate 67,657 of CAYUSB010000037.1, read as the reverse complement.
CCCCCAAGGGACCCGGGCCGCCGAGGCCGGCGACCACGTCCGGCTCCTCATGCTGGTCAACGACGTGACCCTGCGCAACCTCATCCCCGACGAGCTGGCCAAGGGGTTCGGGTTCTTCCAGTCGAAGCCCGCCTCGGCGTTTTCGCCCTTCGCGGTGACCCCCGACGAGCTCGGGGACGCGTGGCGGGGCGGGCGGGTTCACCTCCCCCTGCGGGTCACCTACAACGACACCCTGGCGGGCGACCCCGAGGCCGGTCCCGAGATGCACTTCAGCTTCTACGACCTCATCGCCCACATCGCCCGCACCCGGGCCTTCACCGCCGGGACCCTCCTCGGCAGCGGGACGGTCTCCAACGCCGACCCCGACCGCGGGGTGTCCTGCCTCGCCGAGCGCCGCACCCGCGAGACCCTCGCCGGGGTCTCCCCCCTCACCCCCTTCATGAATGTCGGCGACCACGTCCGGATCGAGATGCTCGACCCCCAGGGCCGCAACCTCTTCGGCACCATCGCCCAACAGGTCGTGGCCCCATGAGCCCCCCGGCCCAACTCCGCCTCTACAACTACTGGCGCAGCTCGGCCTCGTGGCGGGTGCGCATGGCCCTGCACCTCAAGGCCCTGCCCTTCGAGTACATCCCCGTGCACCTCGTCCGCGACGGGGGCGAACAACACACCGACGCCTACCGGGCCCACAACCCCCAGGGGCAGGTCCCCACCCTGGAGGTCCGCTACGACGACGGACGGGTCGAGACCCTCACCCAGTCCCTGGCCATCATGGCCTTCCTCGACGCGGCCTTCCCCGACACCCCGCCCCTGCTTCCCCGCGACCCGTGGGCCCTCGGACGGGCCTGGCAGCTCGCCGAGGTCGTCAACGCAGGGATCCAGCCCATGCAAAACCTCGCCACCCAGGCCTACGTCCGCGACACCCTCGGGGGCGACGCCCGGGCCTTCACCCAGCACTTCGTAGCCCGCGGGATGGCCGCCCTGGAGACCCTCGCCCGCGACTCCGCCGGGTCCTACCTCGTCGGGGACGCCGTGACCGTGGCCGACTGCTGCCTCGTGCCGCAGCTCTACGCCTGCCGACGGTTTGAGGTCGGCCTCGACGACTGCCCCACCCTCCTCGCCGTCGAGGCCCGCCTCCTCCAACTCGACGCGGTGCGATCTTCGCATCCCGACGCGCAGCCCGACGCGACCCCCTGAGCGCGGCCCCGGGCTGTCTTCCTCCACGCTCCGTCACCGTGAGGTTCTGGCCGCCGTGATCGAACGCATCGTCGCCGGGGTCGTCCCCCCCAAACACCACATCGTCTTCCGCGGCCCCGACGGGGCCCTGCGCCACGAGGAGTGCATCACCCAAGAGGGCTTCGACGGCCCCTACACCATCGCGTACCACCTGCGCCGCCCGCACGCCGCGCGCCTCCTGCCGCACACCGAGCGCGGCTGGGCCCCTCCGGTGGCCGCGGGTCCGAGCCCCCTGGCCCGGCGGCATTTCCTCACCCAGTCGATGACCCCGCGGGGCGGGGCCCCCGTCGACGGCCGGGTTCCGCTCTTCTTCAACGACGACGTCATCGTGAGCGCCGTACACCCCGACGCCCCCGACCCCGTGTACTTCTCCAACGGCGACGGCGACGACCTCTTCTTCGTCATGGCCGGGAGCGGGGTGGTGCGCTCGATCCTGGGCGACCTGCCCTTCGCCGCCGACGACTACGTCTGCATCCCCCGGGGCCTCGTGCACCGCATCGTGCCCGACCCCGGGGTGGCCCAGATGTGGCTGTCGTTGGAGTGCCCGGCGGGGGTCCGGGTGCCCCGGCAGTGGCGCAACGAGGCGGGCCAGCTCCGCATGGACGCCCCCTACTGCCACCGCGACTTCCGCAGGCCCGAGTTTGTCGGCCCCCTCGACGAAGGCATCCGCGAGGTGGTGATCAAACGCGCGGGCCGCTTCACCGCCTTCGCCTACGAGGACAGCCCCCTCGACGTGGTCGGCTGGGACGGGACGGTCTACCCCTGGGCCTTCCCCATCCTCAACTTCCAGGCCCGGGCGGGCCTCGTGCACCTGCCTCCCACCTGGCACGGGACCTTCGCCACCCGCGGCTCCCTCATCTGCTCGTTCGTGCCCCGGATGGTGGACTTCCACCCCGAGGCCATCCCCTGCCCGTACCCCCACGCGGCCGTCGACTGCGACGAGATCCTGCTCTACGTCCGCGGCAACTTCACCTCCCGCCGGGGCGTGGGCCCGGGCAGCATCTCGTACCACCCGATGGGGGTCCCCCACGGCCCGCACCCCGGGGCCTACGAGGCCAGCATCGGCCACCGCGACACCAACGAGCTCGCGGTGATGATGGACACCTTCAAGCCCCTGCGGGTCACCGAAGCGGCCCTCCCCCTCGAAGCCGCCGACTACCATCACACCTTCCTGTGACGCCTGTCGTATGCCCCGGGGCGGCCCGCGGTGTAGAGTGCCGGGGACCATGCGATCTCGCCGCGCAGCCGCCCGCCTCGCCCTGAGCGTCACCCTCGCCGTGGCGGGCGGGTGCTCGTTGGAGAACCCGAGCGGACTCGGCTGGCGCTCCGACACCGGCGTCACCGCGACCGACCTCGGGGCCCCGCCCGACGACCGCGGGCCCGACGACGTCACGCGAGACGTCGGCGCTGACGACGCTCCCGACGACGGCCGGCTTCCCGACGTCCAGGCCCCTCCCGACGTCCAGGCCCCTCCCGACGTCCCCGATCCCGCCGACACCCCCGGGGTCGCCGACGCCCCCGACGCGGGCCCCCCGTGCCCTGAGGGCGAGACCCGGTGCGGCGGAGTGTGCGTCGAGCTGCTCGACGACAGCCGTCACTGCGGGGCCTGCGATGTCCCCTGCGCCGAGGGCCAGGTCTGCGCGGCCGGGCGGTGCCGCTGCCCCCCGGGCCGGGGCGACTGCGACGGCAACGCGACCAACGGATGCGAGGCCGACCTGACCACCGCCGCGGCCCACTGCGGGGGCTGCGGGATGGCCTGCACGGCGGCCCCCAACGGCACCAGCGCTTGCATGGGAGGGGTGTGCCGGGTGTCGTGTTCGAGCGGGTTCGCCGACTGCGACGGCAACGCCTCCAACGGCTGCGAGGTCGCCCTCGACACGACGGCGGCCCACTGCGGACGGTGCGACAACGTGTGTCCCACCCGCCCCAACGCCTCCGCTCAATGCGCCCAGAGGTCGTGCTCCCTGACCTGCGCGGCGGGCTTCGGCGACTGCGACGGCGACGCCTCCAACGGCTGCGAGGCCAGCACCGCCAGCAGCGGGTCACACTGCGGACGCTGCGGCAACTCCTGCGGATCGGGGCAGGTGTGCAACGCCGGCTCCTGCGCCGACGGATCGTGCGTGGCCCCCCGGACGAGCTGCGCGGGCGACTGCGTCGACCCCCTCACCAACAACGCCCACTGCGGCGGGTGCAACCGCCCCTGCCCGGCCGGACAGACCTGCACCGCGGGCCGATGCGCCTGCCCCGCAGGGCAGACCCTCTGCGGCGGGGCCTGCGTCAACACCCTGACCAGCCCCATGCACTGCGGGACCTGCGGGCGCACCTGCCCATCGGGAGGATCGTGCAGCAACGGGGCCTGCCGATGCCCCGACTGGTTTACCGACTGCGGCGGGCGCTGCGTCAGCCTGGGCAGCAACCCCTCCCACTGCGGGCGCTGCGACAACGCCTGCGGCAGCGGCACGTCCTGCGTGATCGGGATCTGCTGCGGCGGCCGCAACCAGTTCTGCTGCAACTTCACCTCGTGCGCCACAGGATTGCGCTGCGTCCTGGGCTTCTGCCGCGGCTAGAGCGCCGACCGGAGAGTCTCCCGTTGCCGCCCTTCCTTGCCTGGCTTGCGACTCGTTGAGAAATCTACACATCCCGAAGTGGCCGCGGTTTAGTAGTCCGCGTTGGGGCCCCAGATGCGCCGCAGGTACTCCCGACGGCCCGAGTTCTCGTGGTAGCGGTGGTAGTGCTCGGGGTGGGTGCGGTAGAAGTTCTGGTGGTAGTCCTCGGCCACCCAGAAGACAGGGACGTCTTCGATGGTGACCACGATGGGGGCCCCGAAGCGGTTGGCCTCGGTCAGGGCCCGCCGCGACCGCTCGGCCTCGGCCCGCTCGGCGGGGCTCTGCACGAAGATCACGCTGCGATACTGCCGCCCCACATCGACGAAGGCCTGATCGGGCGTGGTCGGATCGACGTGGCGCCAGTACACGTCGAGGAGGCGGGCGTAGGTCACCACCGCGGGATCGTAGAGCACCCGCACGGCCTCGGTGTGGCCCGTCCGGTGGTTGCTCACGGCCTCGTAGCTGGGATGCTCCTCGGGGCCCCCGGTGTACCCCGAGACAGCGTCGCGCACCCCCGGGACCCGCTCAAACGCCGCCTCCATGCACCAGAAGCACCCGCCCGCGAACACCGCCGCCGCGAGCCCCGCCGGCGGAGGCCCCGCGGGTTGGGTCCCCTCCCCCTGGGTCGTCGCCGAAGGCCGGGTCGGGCTGGCCGTGGCCGTCCGGTTGCCACAGCCCAGGAGGCTCAGGGTCACACACAGCCACATGGGCACCGAAGCACGCATGGTCATCACCTCCACGCCTCGTAGTGTTCGACGCGACGTCGGCCGGTCCTACGCCCCCAGGACCGGGCAGTAACAATCCCCCATCGGGCCCCCTCTGGCTCAGGGAAGCCGATACGGGCTCACCCGCAGTCCGTCCGGGCCCACCCGCGGGGTCGGGACCGTCTCGGTCGGCCCCGAGGGGGTCGGGGGCGTCGGGGGCGACGGGGGCGTCTCGACGACCCCACCCCGGGCAGGGCCTCCCGTCCCGGCCCGCGGGGCACGCAGGAGGCGCCAGACCGCACGCCGCCGCGACCCGGTGAGGGTCCACGCGGCGCGTTGAGAGACGTAGCCCGGGCTCTGGGCCGTCAGGACCACCTCATCGCCGCAGGGCCGGGTCACCGCGCAGCGACCCCGACCGCACGGAGCCCCGTCGGCGGTGAAGGTCGCCGAGGCAGGCCAGACCACCACGGTCAACCCGCAGAGACCCGGGGTGGCCGGGGTGACCGGGACGGGCCCGGCGGGCGCGGGGACGGGCGGGGCGGGCGCAGGGACAGCCGGGGCCAGGGCGGGGCGGGACGGAGGGGACGGGCCCGGCGCCGGACCCGGGGACGGGGACGGACGCCCCGCGGGGGGGGAGACGGCGGCGGGAGCCTGGGCCCTGATCCGGGAGGGCAAGGTGTTGCGCCAGACGGCCTCGGTGACCAGGGCCCCGCTGGCCACCAGGGCCGCGGCGATGACCCGGGCCCGCCAGCGGGCCACCGCAGGAGGCGAGGCGGAGGGCGGAGGAAGGGTCGTCGACAGGCTCTCGGGGCCCGAAGGGACCGACGGAGGCGCGGGCTCGGGCAACGCGGCGAGGAGGGCCTCGGCGTCGGGGAAGCGGTCGGCGGGAGACTTGGCCAGGAGCCGCTCGACGGCGGCCTCGAGCTCGGGCATCGCCCCCGGGCGCAGGGCCCGGAGCCGGGGCGGGTCGGCGTGGACCTGCTTGTACAAGACCTCGACGGCGGTACGCCCCACAAACGGGACCGTCCCCGTGAGCATCTCGAACAGGATGCACCCCAGGGCGTACAGGTCGACCCGGTGGTCGGCCTCGGCCCCGTCGGTGCACTGCTCCGGGGCCATGTACCGCGGGGTCCCGAGGATCACCCCGTCGCGGGTGATGGGGGCCCGGCCGTCGGCGTCCTCGTGGACCTTGGAGATGCCAAAGTCAACGACCTTGACGAAGTCCTGGCCGTCGCGGCGCACGAGGAATACGTTGTCGCTCTTGAGGTCGCGGTGCACGATCCCCTTGCCGTGGGCGGCCCCGAGGGCCTCGGCCACCTGGCGCAGGATGTTGAGGGCCCGCCCCTCGGGCAGGGGGGCCTCGCGGCGCAGGAGGGCGGAGAGGGCCTCGCCTTCGAGGCGCTCCATCACGAGGTAGGCCTCGCCCTCGGCCCCGTAGCCGAAGTCGATGACGTCGACGATGTGGGCGTTGCCGATGGCGGCGGCGGCGAGGGCCTCGCGCTCGAAGCGCCGCAGGGCCTCGGGGTCGCGGGAGAGGTCGGGGCGCAGGACCTTCACCGCGACCTTTCGCTGGAGCGACACGTGGCGGGCCTCGTAGACGACCCCCATCCCCCCGCGGCCGAGGACGGACTCGACGGCGTAGCGGCCCCCGAGGATGCGACCGATCCACGGGTCGGCGTCGTCGGAGGGGGGCGGAGGCTGAGACGCGCCGCGCCCGGGGCCGAGGGCGAGGGTCCCCTCGGGGGCGGCGAGGGGGGTGTCTGCGGAGGTCTCGTCGGGGAGCGGCTTCACCAGATTCAGAGGTGAAAGCTGATCGACAACCCTAGAGAACTCAAGAGGGCGTCGACGTCATCGACGGCGAAGTTGCGCCAGCCGAAGCGGGCGAAGATCCCGAGGGACAGCCGGCGGTGCAGGAGCACGTCGGCGTGCAGGGTCGCCCCCCCGACAAACTGGGTGGCCTCTCGACGGAGCGAGCCCTCGCGGCAGGCCGCGCAGTCGCTGAGGGTCCCGAGCGACACGAGGACCCCGAGGTCGACGTCGTCGAGGGCGAAGGTCCACCCGAGCTCGCCGGCGAAGACCCGGGGGGTGTCGTCGGTGTCGATGGCGAGGAAGTGAAACTGGGCGCTCAGCCCGCCGAGTGCGAGGGCCGTGACCTCGACCCCGACGGCCGGGTCGGGTCGGTCGCGGGGCCACGCGAACCCGCCGAGGAGGGCGGCCCGAAACGCCACCGTACGCTGCCAGCGCCGCATCGGGGCCGCGGGGGGCGGAGGCGCCACGGCGGGGGCTGCGGTGAGGGGGAGGGTCCGCTCGTCGGGGGTGGCGGGGCGCACGGTGATGCGCTCGGCCCGGCTCTGGTAGCCCTCGCGCTCGAGCACGAGGGTGTGCTCTCCGGGGCTGAGGGACAGGGGGCAGGGGGTGCGACAGGTCTCCTGGGGACCGCCGTCGACGCGCACCGAGGCCCCTTCGGGGTCGGTGCGTACGAGCACCTCCACCGCGGCCTCGCGCAGGGCCCGGAGCCGGGCCAACACCTCTGGGGCGTCGGCGGCGGTGGGCGACCCGTCGAGGTAGGTGGCGTACACCGTGAGGGCCTCTCGGCGCTCGCCCGCGGCCTCCAGGGCCCGGCCGAGGTTGTACAACGTGTCAGGGTGCGGAACCAACCCGTTGGCCCGCCGGAAGGCCTCCACGGCGGCGGGGTAGTCGCCCTGTCGAAAGGCCAGGGTCCCGGCCCGAAAGGCCGCGTCGGCGGCGGCGAGGCGCTCGGTCGAGTAGGGCGTCGAGTGTGCGGCGGGGGGCTCGGTCGGCGTCCCCGACGGCAGCGGTTGGCCCCAGGCCGGAACCCCGACGGCGAGCAGGGCGCACACCACGAAGGGCGCGCGGCGATGGAGGCGTAGGGGCGTAGGGGGCGCCTGGGCAAGCATCCGCGCGGCCCGACCCTAGCACAGGGCCCCATGGGCGGTTCGCGGTAGATGCGGGCGGGCACCGAAGAGGATGACAGGGCGCTGCGGTCGGTGCGATACCCGGGGACGGAGAGTTTGCCGCATGCCCTTCGATCCCCGCACCGCGTTTGAGCCCGTCGTATGGTCGGCCGACAACGACGACCAGCCCTGGTACGTCGCCGAGCTGGCCCTGTGGTCTGCCACCAGCGACAGCGTGGTCGAAGACCACGAGGTCTCGGCCGTCGTGGCCACCCTCCGGCAGATCGAGGCCCTGGCCGACTTCACCGTGGAGCAGGCCCAGCAGATCCTCGACGAGATGGAGCGGTACACCTCGGCCTACGCCATCAACGACCGCATCACAGCCCTGGCCACCCACATCACCGACCCGACCCTGCGCCGGGTGTCGTACCAGCTCGCGGCCTATTGCGCGGCCAGCGACGGCGAGCTCAGCCGCGACGAGGAGGACTTCTTGCACTTCCTCCAGGAGGCCTTCGGCCTGAGCGACGCCGAGGCCGACAGCCTCTTCCGCGAGGTCACGTCCTGAGCCCCCTGCCCCGCCGGGCCCTCCTCACGGGGGCCACGGGCAGCCTCGGGGGATGCCTGGCCGAGGCCCTGGCCCGCGACGGGTGGTCCCTCTGCCTGACCCACCGCGGCCACCCCGACCGGGCCCAATCCCTGCGGGCCCGCCTCGACGCGACCGGGGCCGCGTACACCCTCCACCCGCTCGACCTCGCCGACCTCCAGGCCACCCGCTCCCTGTGCGACGCGGCCCTGCAGGGTGGCCCCGTCCACGCCCTCCTCCACGCCGCCGGGACCTTCCTCCGGGCCCCCCTCCTGTCCCAACCCACGGAGACCCTGCGGCAGGAGTTCGCCCTCGGGCCCGAGGCCTTCCACGCCCTCGCCACGACCCTCGTGCCCCCGATGCTTGCCGACGGGTGGGGACGGGTGATCGTACTCGGCCACGCCACCGTCTCGCGCCTGTCGGCCCCCCCGGCCATCGCGGGATACTACGCCGCCAAGGCCGCCCTCGTGTCCCTGGCCCGGGCCTTCGCCCGAGAGACCGCAGGCCGCGGGGTCACCGTCAACGTCGTCTCCCCCGGGGTCCTGAAGTCCGAGGGCGTCGATCCGACCACCCTGCGGGCCCTGACCCGCGGCGTCCCGGGAGGTGCGGCGGGGCCGCCTGAGGCGATCGTGCCCCCGGTGCGGTTTCTCCTCTCGGAAGAGGCGGGATATTTAACTGGGATCGACCTGCCTGTGACGGGCGGCTGGGGGTTGTGACGGCTGCCAGATTGCGCGCATGCTTGGGCCACGCCGGGCGGCACTCCCCCTGATCCACCCCGGCTCCGACGCGAGAGAGGCCACTGTGCGCACGAGGGCGACGAGCATTTCAACCACCCGACACCCCGGGCGCCGCTGGGGACTTCCGCTGGCGATGTGGGCCTGGATGGGACTCTCCGCGGTGGGACCCGCCCCCGCCGAGGCCCAGACGCCCCCCTCCCCGGCCGATCGGGCCGAGGCCAGACAGCAGTTTCAACGAGGCGTGGCCGCCTTCCAGCGCCGCACCTGGGCGACGGCCCTGGAGGCCTTCCAGCAGGCCTATCGCCTGGCCCCACACCCCTCCGTGCGGGTCAACATGGCCAACTGCTACGTGGAGCTCGGGCGCCCCGTCGAGGCCATCTTCCACTTTGAGCAGTACCTCGCCGAGACCCCCGACGTCGAGACCCCGCAGCGCACCGCCGTGCAGAGTCACCTGCGCGAGCTGCGTCAGGGCGTCTCGGAGGTGACCGTCACCGTCAGCCCCGCCAGCGCCGAGGGGGTGCACGCCACCATCGACGGGGTCGCCGTCCCCCTCGACCGCACCATCCGGCTGGCCCCGGGGCGCCACGCCCTGGAGGTGATCGCCGACGGGTACTTCCCCGCCCGCCAGGAGTTTGACGGACCCGGCGGGGGCCAGCAGCGCATCGGCATCACCCTGCAAGCCAACGCCCCCGGGCCTGGGGTCGCCCAGGTCGCCCCAACCGCGGTCGCCGCCCCCGCGGGAGCCTCGACCGCCCCGCCGCCCGCGACCTCCGCCACGGCCCCCGCGGGCACCCCCGCCGCGCCTCCGGAGGCCCCCGTCCCGCCCTCGGAGGGCAGCCCGCGCCCCTCCGTCATCGAGCTCGCCCCGAGCGCCCCCCTGAGCCCTCCGGAGCCCCGCACGACCCGCGGCCTCGGGGTCTTCTGGGCCACGGCGGGCGTGACCGGGGTCGCCGTGGTGGCCTGCGGGGTCTTCGGGGCCATGGCCCTGTCGGCCGACGCCGATTTCGACGCCGCGGTGCTTCAGGTGCGTCAGGGACAGGGGGACCCCGGGGCCGCCCAGGCTGCCGGCGACGCGGCCGCCCTCCGGGCCGAACGCTACGCCCTCTTCGCCGACATCGCCCTCGGCACGGCCGTGGTCGGGGCCGCGGTGAGCACCGTGCTGTTCTTCAATCACCGGGCCCGTCGCCGCGTCGAGCTCTCCGCCTCGCCCTCGGCCCAGGGCGCTTCCTTCTCTTTGTCTGGGAGGTTTTGATGACGCGCCCGTCTCCTGCCTGGGCCCTCTGGGTCCCGCTCCTGGCCTCGTGTTCGCTCCTCGTGTCGCCCGACACGGCCGACCTCCGCCCCGGGGCCGACGCCGGGACCCGCCTCGATCGGCCCGTGGGCACCGACCTGGGGCCCCCCCTCGACCTCCCCACCCCCGACGCCCCGCCCCCCGACGGGATCTCTCCGCCCGACGTCCCGGTCCCCCCCGACGTCCCGGTCCCCTCCGACGTGCCCCCTTCGGCCTGCGAGGGCACCTGCGACGACGGGATCGACTGCACCGACGACCGCTGCAACGAGGCCACCGGGGCCTGCGTCTCCACCCCCAACAACGCCCTCTGCCCCATGGGCACCGTGTGCGACGCGGCCTCTCGCGGCTGCAACCGGGTCGACTGCACCACCGACGCCCAATGCGGGGACGGCAACGCGTGCAACGGGGTCGAGACCTGCCGCAACAACCGCTGCATGCCCGGGACCCCGATGCAGTGCGACGACGGGGTGAGCTGCACCCTCGACCGCTGCGACCCCATGACGGGCCGCTGCGTGGCCACCGCCGACAACGACCTCTGCAACGACGGGGTCTACTGCAACGGGGCCGAGGTGTGCGACCCGACCCGCGGCTGCACGGCCGGGGCCCCCGTGCAATGCAACGACCGGGTCGAATGCACCGTCGACCGCTGCGACGAGTCGGCCCGGTCCTGCGTGAGCGTGCCCAACCTCTCGCTCTGCGCGGCCCGCGGGCCTTGCGTGGCCGCCTCGTGCAGCGTCGTGCAGGGCTGCGTCTACACGCCCATCCCGAGCTTCTGCAACTCGTTCTGCGTCACGGGGGCGACCTGCGACCTCGCCACGGGCCAGTGCCAGGGCGGCGGGGTCCCGCGCAATTGCAGCGACAACAGCGCCTGCACGAGCGACCGCTGCGACCCCGTGGCCCAACGCTGCGTCAGCACCCCCGTCGACCTCGACAACGACGGGTTCGCCGCCCGCGAGGTCGAGGGCATGGCCTGCGCCGGGGGGCGCGACTGCAACGACAACGACCCGCGGATCAACCCCGACGCCCCGGAGGTCTGCAACGGGGTCGACGACAACTGCAACGGCGAGATCGACGAGGACGGGGTCTGCGGCGTACCCGGCGACACCTGCGCCGGGGCCGTGTCGATCGTGCTGGCCAACGACCGACGCGAGGCCACCCTGGCCGGCTCCACCCGCGGGGCCACCAACACCGCCGCCAGCAGCTGCGGCGGCGGAGGCCCCGAGGTCTTCATCGCGGTCACCGCCCCCAGCAACGACAACCTCGTGCTCGAGGCCCTGCCCAATGGCGCCGGCAACCCGGTCCTGTCGGTCCGCGGCGGGTGCGGTCAGGCCGAGGTGGTCTGCAACGACAACGCGACCCGCTCGACGAGCGGAGCCCGGATCTTCCTGCGCCCCGTGCGCAACCCCTCCAGCCCCACCCGCACGGTCATCGTCTCCGTCGAGACGCCCAACACGGGGGCCGCGGGGTCGTTCGTATTCCGGGCCCAGCGCCGCGCCGGGACCCCCGTCAACACCTGCAACTCCACGCCCCTCCTCGACGTGAGCCTCGGGGGCACCGTGTACGGCCCCTTGCCCACGGGCCTCGGAGGCCTGCATCGCACCGGCTGCGGCAGCTTCATCGGCCGCCCCGAGGACGTCCTGCGCTACAACGCCCCGGGCTCCCAACAGCTCCGGGTGGCCCTGGCCACGGCCGGTCAGGTGGTGGCGGTGCGGCAGGGGCAGTGCGGCGGGACCATGACCGACGAGATCGAGTGCTTCGGCCCCGGCAACGGGCGCCTGGTGCAGCTCTCCCAGGGCCCCGCCTGGATCGTCGTGGACGGCAACAACGACAGCCACCCCGGGGCGTACATCGTCCTCGTGCAGCCTCCCTGAGCGCGGTCTCTCCTTCGCCGTCAGGCGATCCCATCAGCCCACCGTACTGAGCACCGCAGCGACCCGGCGGCGTGGCTCGATCATCGAACGGTACAATCAAGCCCGATCCATACGAAAGGCCCCCGTGAGGGCGCGTCAAGGCCGAAGAGCCCTGGAGTGCGATCAGGGTCCACGGTACCTTCCGTGTGGATGGGCAAACGATGGCAACGGTGGATCGCGGTCGCGTCCATTCCCCTCCTGCTCGGGGGCGAGGGGTGTTTGTCACGCAACTACCTGATCTCTCAGGTGGAGCTCTTGCGTCTGTCGCGGCTTCCCCCGGGCGAACGGTGGCAGGCCGTCCGGGCCACCCAGGGCCTCGGGGGGGACGACGTTCCGCCCGACGGCGTGACGATACACCCCGCGAGCACGGTGATTGCCACGCCCGTTTCGTTTGCTTCGAGCGGTCGATGGCGTCTCACCCCGCCCCAGATGGACGTCCGCTGGAGTCCACGGGCCTCGGCGCTCGGAGCGTCGAGCGGGCTCACCCTCGGCGGGAGCCCGATGGGCACCGGGAGCGGACGTAGCAGCGGGGGCAGCAGCAGGAGCGGGGGCGGAGGCGGGGGCGACGGCGCGGCGGTGGCGGTGCTGGTGGCGGCGGTGCTGGCGGCGGGGGTGATCGTCTTCGTGCTCGCGGGCACGGAGGGAGCACGCTACGACGGCTGGATCGCGGTCAACCCCAACGAGGAGCTGTACATCATGAGGCCCCGAGGCCAGGTCCTCGCGGTGCCCATGTCGGCCCTCACCCCGGAGCTCGTCCAGGACGCGTACAGCGCACAAATCTACGAGGGCCCAGACGATCGTTACGCGCGGCTCGCACGCGCCCCGCTCAACCGCGTGGGTCTCACCCTCACGACGGGGGTCGGCATGGCCGGGTTGCCCGCAGACGGCGTCGCGCGGATGCAAGCAGCCTTCTCGGGCCACACCTTCCTCGGGTACTTCCCCTCGCAGGGGATGGGCTTCGGCATCGCCACCGACGTGCTGGCGCGCAACGCCCTGGTGGGCACGATCGGCCCCGAGATCCGCGTGATGCCGCACCTCAACGCCGGGGCGTACGTCGGCGCCGGCCTGGCGTTGGGGCGCACGGGGGGCACCGAAGCGCAGGGGTTCTTCGGCTACTTCGCGCGGGTAGGCTTCCTCGGCGAGCTGCCCGTGACCACCCGGATGGCCTTGCAGCTCCGCGCCGGGGCCGCCCGGATGACCTTCCACGAGATCGGTTCGGTCATCGTGCCCGAAGCGAGCGTAGCCCTCGCCATCTATTGAGCCCGCGGATCACGCCCGAGCGATGCCCGAAGGGCGTGGGATCAGAGATCGAACGACCCGGCCTCGAGCAGCTCCGTGATGCGGTGCAAGAAGTTGTTGGCGGCCACCCCGTCCACGATCCGGTGGTCGTACGACAGGGCCATGAACATCACCGGGTGGATGGCGATGGTGTCGACCCCGTCGACCTCGACCACGACAGGGCGCTTGACGATCTCCCCGGTGCGCAGGATGCCGACGTTGGGCTGGCTGATGACGGCGGCGCCCACGAAGTTGCCCTTGAGGCCGGGGTTGGAGATCGTGAAGGTCGACCCGGCGAGGTCGTCGGCCTCGATCTTGCCGTCGCGGGCCTTGCGGGCCAGGGCGTCGATCTGCCGTGCGAGGCCCTTGACCGAGAGCTCGTCGGCGTTGCGCACCACCGGCACGAGGAGACCCGCGGGGGTCTCCACGGCGACCCCGAGGTTGATGTCCCGGAGCTTGACGTAGGCGTCGTCGAGGACCCGGGCGTTGACGGCGGGGTTTTCTCGCAGGGCCCGGGCCGTGGCGGCGGCGATGAAGGCGAGGAAGGTGAGCGAGACCCCCTCGGACTTGTAGCTGTCCTTCTTGGCCTCGCGGGCTCGCGTCACCTTGTGCAGGTCGACCTCGGCGAAGGTGTACACGTGCGGGGCGACGTGTTTGGAGTACACCATGTGGTCGGCGATGATGCGGCGGCGGCGGGTGAAGGGCACCACCTCGTCGCCCGGAGCCGGCGCGTACGGCCGCACCTGAAACGCCCCACGCGGAGCCGGGGGGACCCCTGCGGTCGCGGCAGTGCTGGCAGGGGGCGTCGGGGCCGCGGGGGCCTTGATCGCGGGCCCAGCAGGGGCGACGGGGGCAGGGGGCGTTGCAGGCTGGGCGGGCGCCTGGGGCCGCGCGGGTTGCGGGTGGGCCGCGGCGAGCACGTCGTCGCGGGTGACCCGGCCGTTTTCGCCGGAGCCGCGCACGCCGCGGAGGTCGACCTCAAGCTCCCGGGAGAGCTTACGCACGACGGGCGACGTGGGCCCAGAAGGCCCCGCGGGCGCGGCGGGAGGCGCAGCGGGAGGCGCGGCGGCGGGAGCCTCAGTGGGTTTGGAGGCGGCGGCGGGCGGGCTGTCGGTGTCCGCGGCGGAGTCAATCTCGGCGATGGGCTCGTTGACCGGAACAACCTGCCCCTCGGCGGCGAGCAGTTGTTTGACCACGCCCGACGCGGGGGAAGGGACGTCGGTGTCGGCCTTGTCGGTCGAGACCGTAACCAGCACGGCATCCTTCTCGATGCGGTCGCCTGGCTTGACGTGCCATCGGGTGATGGTGCCCTCGACGACGCTCTCGCCGAGCTGCGGCATGACTACGTGATTGGCCATGGACGGCTTTCTTGGGGTGAAATCGTGGGAGCGCAAGGCGCGAGCGCCGAGCGGCAGGGAGGCTAAACCACGTCGCGTTCGGGATGTGGGGTTTTCGCCCGCGGACGCAACCCCAGGGTCGGGGCTCAGCGCCCCTGGCGCATCACCGCGAACCACAAGAGGGCCGAGGCCACCGACACCAGGGCCACGCTGATGAAGACGTACACCCAGGGGGACAGACCCGCAGCCCGTGGCGCGGGCGACGGGGGCGATCCCGTCGGGCCCATCGCGTACGGCGACGACCCCGGGCCCGCGGCCGCGTGCACGCCCGACTGGGCGACGGAGCCCTGGGGCTGCGGCGCGGGCTCAGACCCGGTCACACTGGAGGGATCGGACCGACGCGGCAGGAGGTCGATGGCGAGGGTGCGCTCGGCCGTCTCCCGGCTCACGAGGCCGCCCTCCTCAGGTGCGCCCGTCACAGGGGCCTCGGGGAACACAGGCTGGAAGAGCGTACGGGCCCCTTCAAACTCCCCCTCTTCGAAGGGCTCGGGCTCCTCGGGCTCGGGCTCGGCCGTCGGGGCGGGAGCGGGTCGCGGCTGCCGCGAGGGCCGAAACGCCGCCGGGGCCGCCGGCCGTTGGGCGAACATCTCGGTGTCGCCCTCGTCGTCGTAGGCCCCGTGATTCATCCCGGCCATGGGGATGTCCATGGCCACCGTGGGGTCGCCCGGGGGCTCGCTCGGCTGGACCGCGGGCGAACGCCGCGCAGGCGTCGCAGGAGACGACGGCCCCTGCGGACGAAACCGCGCCGCGGGGGTGCCCGGAACGGTCGGCTCGGCCAGCCCCGCCTCCGCCGCAGGCCGACGCGGCGCCCCGACCACGCCCCGGCGCGCGGCCTCGTCGGACACGGGCATCGCCAGCGTGGGGGCCCGCACCTTGGAGCGCTGCCCGGAGGCGTCGCCGCGGGCCCGGGGCGTGGCCGTGTTGGGCAGGAGGGGCCGCGGGGCGTTGGCGGTGGGGGTCTCGCGGCGGCGGCGACCGCCCTCGACGAGGGTCGAGCCCATGGGGTCTTCTTCGCTGGAGGCGGCCTGCTCGCGGACGGCCGTGCGCTCCCGGTCGAGCTTCTGCGAGGCCACCCCGGAGATGAAGGCCGCCACGTCGCGCATGCTGGCGATGTGGGGCTTGAGGCGAGTCTCGATGGCCTCGGCGAACTCCTCCGCGGTCGCGAAGCGGTCGTCGGGATCGGGCAGGAGCGACTGGCGCACCACCTCGTCGAGGGCCGCAGGGAGCTTGGGATCGAACTCGAGCAGGGAGGGGTACTCGCCCTTGAGGATCCGGGAGGCTGTCTCGAAGTCGTTGGCCCCGGCGAAGAGCCGCCGGAGGGTGATGGCCTCCCAGAGGGTGACCCCCATCCCGAAGACATCGACCCGGCGGTCGAGGGGCTGGCTCCGGAGCTGCTCGGGGGCCATGAAGTTGAGCTTGCCCTTGATCATCCCCACCTGGGTGTGGGTGTTGCGACTCTCGGCCTTGGCGATGCCGAAGTCGACGATGCGCGAGCTGCCGTCAACCCCGATGACGATATTCTGCGGGGAGACGTCGCGGTGGATGATCTTGAGGTGCTGCCCCTCGGGGCTGACCAGCTCGTGGGCGGCGTGCAGGCCCGCGAGGGCGTCGAGGCAGATGCGCAGGGTGATCCCGAGGGGGATCCGACGGCGCAGGGTGACGGCCACCTTCTCGACGTTGGAGAGCGAGTCGCCCTCGACGTAGTCCATGATGAGGAAGATGAGGTCGTCCTCCTGGCCTACGTCGATGATGGGCACCACATTGGGGTGGTGGATCGCCGAGGCGACCCGGGCCTCGTCGAGAAACATGTCTACAAACTGGTCGTCCTGGGTGAGGTGGGGGTGCATCACCTTGATGGCGACCAGACGACGCACGCCCGCACGACCGGCCGAACGCGCGAGATAGACCGAGGCCATGCCCCCTGAGCCGATCTCGGAGATGATGTCGTACCGCCCGATGCGGGAGCCGACCAGGCTCCGACGGGACAGGCTCTCGCGTCCGGCGCTCATGCGTAGATTGCCAAACCTACCACGCCCCCGCCCCGAACCCAAAGTGAACCACACGCCCCCGACACCCTTGCCAGGGGCGTCCCTGAGGGCCCAATCTCCTCCGCGAAAACACCATGAAACAGCCGCATGTCGTGATCCTGGGGGGCGGCTTCGGGGGGCTGTACTGCGCCCGCGCCCTCGCCCACGCCCCCGTCCGCGTCACCCTGGTCGACCGACAAAACCATCATCTCTTCCAGCCCCTGCTCTATCAGGTGGCCACCGCCTCGCTCAATCCCAGCGAGATCGCGGCCCCCATCCGATACCTCCTGCGCCGCCAGGACAACGTCACCGTCCTGCTGGCCGAGGCCACGGGCATCGTCCCTGAGGCCCGTCGGGTAGAGCTCGTCGACGGCCACCTCGACTATGACTACCTGGTGGTGGCCACCGGGGCCACCCACTCGTATTTCGGCAACGACGCGTGGGCCGACCGGGCCCCGGGCCTCAAGACCCTCGAGGACGCCGTCGAGATTCGTCAGCGATTCTTGCTGGCGTTTGAGGCCGCCGAGCGCGAGGACGACCCCACCCGGCGCCAGGCCGCCCTCACCTTCGTCGTGATCGGGGCCGGGCCCACCGGGGTCGAGATGGCCGGGGCCTTGGCCGAGATCGCCCATCGATCGATGGGCAACGACTTCCGCAACATCAACCCCCGCGACGCCCGGGTGATGCTGGTCGAAGGGGTCGACCGGGTCCTGCCCTCGTATCACCCCGACCTGTCGGCCCGGGCCCACAAGCACCTCGAAGACCTCGGGGTGGAGGTGCGCACCGGGGTTCGGGTCACGGCCATCGACGACGACGCGGTCACCCTCGGCGACGAGGTGGTCTGCGCCCGCACCGTGGTCTGGGCCGCCGGGGTGGCGGGCTCTCCCCTCGCCCGCTGCCTCGGGGTTCCCCTCGACCGGGCGGGGCGCGTCCTGGTGGAGCCCAACCTCTCCATCCCGGGCCGCCCCGAGGTCTTCGTCCTCGGCGACCTCGCCGCCCTCACCCAGGACGGTCAACCCGTCCCCGGGGTCGCCCCGGCCGCGATGCAGGGAGGCCGCCACGTCGCCGACCAGATCGTACGCAGCATCCACCGCGAGGGGGCCACCCCCTTCCGCTACATCGACCGGGGCTCGATGGCCACCATCGGCCGCAACAAGGCCGTGGCCGAGACCGGCAACACCCGCCTGTGGGGACTGCCCGCGTGGCTGATGTGGGTCTTCATCCACATCCTGTTTCTCATCGGGTTTCGCAACCGGCTCTTCGTGATGATCTCCTGGGGCTGGTCGTACCTGACCCACCACCGGGGCGTCCGGCTCATCACCCGACGGGTCCCGCCCACCCTCCTCAGCCCCGACGACGACCCGAGCCTCGTGCCCCCGCCCCCGCGCCCTCCCCCGGGCCCCGAGGCCTCGCCGTCATAACCCCCCCGGCCACACCCAGGGCCCCTGGGGGACCCGCGCCCACACAAACCCCTCCGCCCACGCCCGAACCCCCCTCCCCACCGCGGCCGCGCGTACGCCCAGGCTCTCGGCGAGGAGCCCCATCAACCGCCCCGGGTCGATCCCCTGCCCACGCAGCCCCGCGATGGACAGGCTCCCGAGGCGTTTGGCCATCCGCTCCCCGTCCTGGCTCACGACCAGCCCGAGGTGGGCAAACCCCGGGGCCGAGGCCCCCAGGGCGTCGTAGAGGCAGAGCTGCCGGGCCGTGCTGCTGAGGAGGTCTTCGCCACGGACCACCTCGGTCACGCCCATGGTGATGTCGTCGACCACCACCGCGAGCTGATACGCGGGGACATCATCGGCCCGCCACACCACGAAGTCCCCCACCTCCCGGGACACGTCCTCGGTCACCGGGCCCGCCACCCGGTCGTCAAACGACCACAGCCCCGGCAGGGTCGCGAACCGCCACGAGACCCCGCGCCTGTGGGCCGCCGCCACGGCCCGGACCCGCCCCGGATCGCGGCCCCGACAGGTCCCGGGGTACACCGGCTCGGCCCCGTGCGGAGCCTGCGAGGCCAGGGCCACATCGCGTCGGCTGCACGCGCAGGGGTACACCCTGCCCCGGGCCTGGAGCTCCTGGAGGGCCGCCCGATAGAGCCCCGTGCGCTGACTCTGCACGTATGGCCCATGAACCGTCGGCCGCTCGGGTCCCTCGTCCCAGTCGAGCCCGAGCCAGGCGAGGTCGTCGAGCATGGCGCGGATGGCCCCCGGAGGCGTCCGCAGGGTGTCGAGGTCCTCCACCCGCACCATCCACCGGCCGCCCACGGACCACGCCGACAAGGCCGAGGCCAGAGCCGTACGGGCGCTGCCCACATGGAGGGCCCCCGAGGGGGTCGGCGCGAATCGCCCACGCAAGACTCCGTCCATCAACACCCTCGCCGCAGCCGCTGCGGCCCGAACCATACAACACCCGTTGGCACGGTCCCCCTCTACCTCGTACCCTCGCCCCTCGCGCGTCCCGTGTCCATCCACCGCTCCGACCCTCCCCCGCCCGACGACCCCCTGCGCGACGCGGCCCTGCGCGCCGTCGAGGAGGCCATCGGCCGACATGACATGGCCGTCACCCCCGCCCTGTCGGCAGCCCTGCAGCGCGCCCTCGGGTCGGTCCTCGACGCCTATCACGCCGAACACCAGGCCCGCCTCGCCCGGGCCGAGCGCCTCGTCCACGTCGGACAGCTCTCCGCGGGGGTGGCCCACGAGCTCCGCAACCCCCTGTCGGTCATCGAGACCTCGCTCTACCTCCTGCAAGAGGCCGCGGCCCAGGACCCCCGGACCATCCGGCACATCGAGCGGGTGCGGACCCAGGTCGGGATCGCCTCGGAGATCGTCGGAGACCTCCTCGACGCCGCCAGCAACCGCCCCGCGGCCCTGCTTCCGGTCGACCTGGGGGCCGTCGCCCGCGAGGCCGTGACGTGGGTCCCGCGGCCCGCCGAGACCGTGGTCGAGGCCCACCTGCCCGAGGGGGTGGCCGTGGTCGAAGGAGACACCCGACGGCTCCGTCAGGTGCTCATCAACCTCGTGAGCAACGCCCTCCAGGCCATGCGCGCCGTCGACCCCCCGCGGCTGTCCCTCACCCTGCGCACCGAGCCCGGGTTTGCCGCCGTCGAGGTGCGCGACGCGGGCCCCGGGATCGCCCCCGAAAACCTCCCGCGCCTCTTCGAGCCCCTGTGGAGCACCCGGGCCGAGGGCGTGGGGATGGGCCTGGCCCTGTCGCGCGAGATCGCCGAGGCCCACGGCGGCACCCTCTGGGCCGCAAACGCCCCGGGAGGAGGGGCCGTGTTTACCCTCCGCCTGCCACTTCCCGACGCGCCCCTGGGAGCCCAAGTCCCAGGGGCATCGCCATGAAGGTCTCCCCCGTCGTCCTGCCGCCGACCCTCCTCATCGTCGACGACAACCAGGCCCTGGCCGAAAACCTTGAGGACATCTTCGTCCCCCGGGGCTTCCGGGTGCGCTTCACCCCCAGGGCCCAGGAGGCCCTCGACCTCGCCCGCGACCACGGGTTCGACCTCGCTCTGGTCGACGTCAACCTCCCCGACGCCCGCGGGACCGACCTCCTGCCCGCCCTGCGCGACGCCGTTCCGACTGGGGAGGTGGTGGTCATCACCGGGCACGCCACCATCGACTCCGCGGTGGCCGCCGTACGGGGTGGGGCCTTCCACTATGTGGTCAAGCCCTTCAAGGTCGACGACCTCGTGGCCACGGTGGAGAGCGCCCTGCGCCAGTCGGCCCTGCGCAAGGAGCGACAGGCCCTGCTCGACCGCCTGGAGTCGAGCGAGAGGCGCTACCGCGACGTGGTGGAGTCGACCCAGGTCCTGGTCGTGGGCCTCGACGCCGAGGCCGTGGTGCGGCTCTTCAACCGCCGGGCCGCGGAGGTCTCGGGCTTCGACCCCGACGAGATCCTCGGGGCCTCCTTCCTCGACACCCTCGTTCCCGCAGAGGCCCGGGCCGACATGGTCGAGCGGCTCCGGGCGGCCCACCGGGGCAGGGCCCACGACGAGTTTGAAGCCCCCCTCCTCACCCACGACGGCCGGGCCCGCACGGTCCTGTGGCACGCCGCGGGGGCCACCGCGGCCTCCAACGATCACGATCCCCTCGCGGTGTACATGGTCGGCACCGACGCCACCGAGCGCCGGGCCCTGGAGCGCCGAGCCGCCGAGGGCGAGGCCCTGGCCCACATGGGAACCCTCGCCGCGGGGCTCGCCCACGAGGTGCGCAACCCCCTCAACGCGGCCCTCTTGCAGCTTCACCTCCTCGGGCGCGGGGTCTCGCGCCTGCCCGAGCCCCAGCGCCCCCCCCTGACCGACCGCATCCAGATCGTGGAGTCCGAGCTGCGACGCCTGGAGCGGCTCTTGTCGGACTTCCTGGAGCTGGCCCGCCCCCGCCCCATGGCCCGCGAGCCCATCGACCTCCCGGCCCTCCTGCACGATGTCCTGGAGCTCCACGAGCCCATGGCCGCGGCCCGGGGCGTGAGCCTCGTCCGGCGGGTCATCGAGGCCTGGGCCGTGGGCGACCGCGAGCGGCTCAAGCAGGTGTTTCACAACCTTTTGCTCAACGCCCTGGAGGCCACCCCCCCCGGCGGGGCCGTCACCATCGGATGCGCCCGAGACGAGCACCGCGAGGACATGGTCTGCGTGCGCTTCTCGGACACGGGACGGGGCATCCCCCGGGGGGCCATGGAGAAGGTCTTCGAGCCCTTCTTCACCACCAAAGAAGCCGGGACGGGCCTCGGGCTGTCCATCGTGCGCCAGATCGCCGAGCGCCACGGGGGCCGGGTCGAGCTCGAGTCCGTCGAGGGCAAGGGGACCCGCATCGGGGTGTGCCTCCCCGCCAGCCACGCCCCCGCGCGACGCCCGCCCGCAGGCTGACGACCCGACCATGGCCCCGGCCGGTCAGAGCCCGCGACGACGCCGACGACGCACGAACAAGGCCCCCAGGCCGAGGGCTACGAGGGCCGCCCCGGGGCCGCGGGCTGACACCCCGGGCCGATCTCCCACCCGGCAGTTGCAGCCCCCCGCCGGGGCCTCCACGAGGTCGCCCGGACCAGGCTCCCACGGGTCAGGAGGAGGGCCTCCGGCGTCCTCGACGGGACCCGAACCCGCGTCGGCCACGAACACGTCCGAGGCGCCGACGTCGTTCGAGGGGGTCCCGGCATCGGGGGACGGGGCCGACGGGTCGTAGGCCTCGCCCCGGAGGCGAATCTGCAGGCCCGACACGCCCGCCGCGGTGCTCCCGAGGTTCATGGTGGTCTCGAAGAGACCCACCCGGTCGGGGACGAAGCGCACCGACAGCTCGCGGGCCCCGCCTCCGGTCACGCAGATCGGGTCGGTGGCGTACTGAAACACCGGCTCGGTCGAGGCCGCGGGGGTCACCGCGGTGGTGAGCCTGCCGGGGTTGCGCAGGGTGATCACCTCGCGCGACAGGAGCCCGAGGCGCACCCGCCCGAAGTCGACCTCGAACCCGGGCATGGCCTCGATGCCCGGGAGCATCACGAGGGTGTTCTGGTCGCTGGAAAACTGCTGCTCCATGGCGCTCGCGAAGGGCACCTCGCCCTGCACGTCGCGCCAGGTGTTGGGGTCGCACACCACCAGGCCCACCAGCGGCACGCTCACCGTCTGGGCGCAGCGCACCTGAACCCGAATCTGGAAGCTCCCCACGTAACGCAGGGCCCCGTTCCACACGGCCCGGAGGTTGAGGTCGCCGTTGGTGCGGGGCTCGACGTCGGCCTCGGGGTTCATCTCCGTGATGGCGCTGTTGGCCTGCGGAAAGCTGATCTCCCGGGTGCGGATGGTGGTGGTGAGGTTGTACCGTCCGTAGATCCGGTAATAGAGGGTGCCCGCGAGGGGGACGTTGTTGACCTGGTCCTGGCGCAACAGCCGCTCGGAGGCCGTGATCCGCACGTCGGTCCCGCGGCCGTCCCAGGCCCACGGGGTAAACATGCTCTGCCCCCGCTCAAACCGATCGGCCATCCCCACCCACTCGGTCAGGGGAAGCGGGATGGTCGTGCCCAGGAGCCGCACGGATGTCTGGAGCCGCAGCCCGTACTGCACCGCGAGGCGCCCCCGCCCGGGGTCGCCCACGGCCCCCACCCGCAGGGCCGGAGGCCAGCGCACCGTAAGCTCGCCGGGCATCTCCCAGTCGTAGTTGCCCTGCAAGAGCAGGTTGTACTCCAGGCCAAACTGGCTGCTCCCCAAGGTCCCGTTGAAGCCCGGCCCAAAGTTGACCGGCCCCATCCCGAAGAAGCGTACCCGGGTCCGTGAAGACGTGGCCGCACAGCTCGGATCGTCGGCCCGGCACTCCCCAGGGAGCGCGACCATGCCCAGGACCGCCGCCATCAAGGCAGCGGCGCCATGAAACCTTCCTGCACGCGGGTACACCGTGGGACACTCCATGAGGCGCCAGCCGAGGGCCATGAGCGATCGTACCACAACCTCTGCGACCACCAGCCCCGAGGCCCCCGAGGTCTCCGTGGCCCCGTCCGTGCCGCCGCTTCCACCCCCGGGGGACCCCTGGGACCTGCCCTTCGCCGACTGCACCTTCGCCCTCCTCGACTGCGAGATGACCGGGCTCGACCCGGCCGTGGACGGGCTCCTGGAGGTGGCCGTGGCCCGCGTTCGGAACGGGCAGGTCGTCGACCGCTGGGCGAGCCTCGTGCAATGCGACACGCCCTCGTGCGCCGAGGCCCAGGTGATGCACGGGATCGCCCCCGAAGAGATCGCCGGAGCCCCGTCCTTCGCCGACATCGCCGAGACCCTGGAGGGGCTCCTGGAGGGCTGCGTTCCGGTCATGCACGGGGCCGAGCTCGACGTGGCCTTCCTCGACGCGGCCTTCGCGCGCCTGGACCGACCGACCCGCGTAGGCCCCCACCTCGACACCGTGCTCCTGGCCCGGCGCATCGTGCGGGCCGACTCCTACGCCCTCGGACCCCTGTCGGCCCAACTCGGGACCGAACCCCGCCGCTGGCACCGGGCCGCCGAGGACGTCGAGGCCGTGATCGGGCTCTTCGCCCAGGTGGTCGACACCCTCCAGCCCAGGACGGCCCGCGATCTGTGGCAGGTCCGAACGGGGCAAAAGGGTCCCGTGATGGTGCGCGACGTGATCGCCGAGGCCCTGGCCGAGCGAGTGGGCAAGCGGGTCAAGCTGCTCGTGCGGCCCCGCGGCCGCGACCCCGTCACCCTCGTGGGTCTTCTCGAACGCTGGACCCCGCCCCACGCCCTCCTGCGCATCAAAGGCCCCCTCGGCGGGATGCGCCTCCTCCGGGCCGACCGGGTGCTCCAGGTTCTGGAGCCCTGAACGCCCGCCCCGCCCTCGGCCGCCCGCTGGCCGTTCACCCTGGGCCCCGGACCGCTCGGGCCGACGAGGCTCCCCTCCCCGGTGCCCGCGCGGGCCGGTTGGGTCATAGTCCCTGCCGTTGTACGCCATGCCCGACCCCTCCCCGCGCACCGAGGTCTTGCCGCTCCTGCGCGACACCGTGCGTGAGGCCCTGCGCTCGTGGCGCCTGCCCGCCTCCCTCGTCCTCGGGATCGGCTTCGGGCTGCTCGAGCTCTCCTACAACGGCCACCGCTCGGCCTTCCTCTGGGGCCCCGTGGCCGCCCTCTACACCCTCCTCCTGGGCCCCCTCCCCTGGCGCCTCCTCGTGCCCCTGGAGGAGGACGGCCGACGCGGCGAGAAGCTCGTGCGTTGGGTCCTGGCCGGGGCCCTGGCCTGCGCGATGTTCGCGGTCCTGGCGTGGGTGTACCGCACGGTGGCCGCCCTGAGCTTCGCCCGCGGAGGCTTCGCCTTCTCCCACCCCCGGGAGGGCCTCGTGGCCTTCCTGCTCTTCGCCGTCGGAGGCTGGGGCCTCGCCCGCGACATCCAGCTCGAACAACGCCTCGATCGCACCCTCGGCCGCCACCGCGAGCTCACGGCCCAACTCGACCGGGCCCGGGTCGACCTCCTCCGGGCCGACCTCGACCCCCACTTCCTCTTCAACGCCCTCAACGCCATCGCCAGCCAGTGCAGCACCGACCCCCGGGCCGCCGAGGACAACGTCGTGCGCCTCGCCTCCCTGCTCCGGGCGGTCCTCGACACCCGCCGCCAGGCCCTGCACCCCCTCGACGACGAGCTCGCCCTCGCCCGCGACTACGTCGGCATCCTCCAGGCCCGCTACCCCCACCTCGACGTCCGCTGGGAGATCGACGAGGCCGCCCGCGACGCGGAGGTCCCCCCCATGCTGCTCCAGCCCCTGCTCGAAAACGCCGTGCGCCACGGCCGGATCGAACGCGGCCCCATCGTCGTCACGGCCCGCGCCGACGGCCCCGACCTCACCCTCTCCGTCCGCAGCCCCGGGGCCTGGCAGGGAGCCCGGGCCGGGGGCATGGGCTGCGACCTCGTCGAGCGCCGGGCCGAGCTCGCCTGGGGCGACGACGCCCGCTGCCGCGTAGGATCCGACGGACCCGACGCCACCCTCGCGGTCATCACCGCCCGCAACACCCTCGTACCCCCGAGCGCCCAATGACCGCACGCGCAGTTCTCATCGACGACGAGGCCCCCGCCCGCGACCGCCTCGCCCGGCTCCTCCGCGAGCACCTCCCCGGCCGGGTCGAGGTCGTCGGTCAGGCCAGCGACGGCGAAGCCGGCCTGTCCCTGCTGGAAGAGCTCGCCCCCGACCTGGCCTTCGTCGACGTCCAGATGCCGGGCCTCGACGGCCTCCAGATGGTAGCCCGGATCCCCTCCCCCGCCCCGTACGTCATCTTCACCACGGCCCACGACCGCTACGCCATCGACGCCTTCGAGGCCGGAGCCATCGACTACCTGCTCAAGCCCTTCGACGGGGCCCGTCTCGTGCGGGCCGTCTCCCGCGCCGAGTCCCTCGGGATGCGGGCCCGGGCCGACGAGCTCCTGGCGCCTCTTCGGCAGCCCGCCACGGCGGGTCCGAAGATTTTGTCCGACCGCTTGCCCATCTCGTGCAACGGCCGTGTCCTCCTCGTGCCCGTCGGCGACATCTCGCACTGCGTGGTCGAGCACGAGCTCGTCACCGTGCACACCACCCGCGGGACCTACACCACCGACTACACCCTCGTGGCCCTGGAGCAGCGGCTCGACCCGGCCCGCTTCTTTCGGGCGCATCGTACGCTCCTGGTCAACCTCGACCACGTGGCCGCGATCGACGACGTGGCCGGCGGGCGCTCGGCCCTGGTCACCCACACGGGCGACAAGCTCGCCGTCTCGCGCCAGTCGTCGCGACGCCTGCGAGCCCTGCTCGGGCTCTGACCGCCGCGCCCCGACCTTCCGCGCATCCACGCGCATGACCTCGCGACCCTCCTTGCGACCCCAGCGACCCTTGCGGTTTCGCCGCGCATCGCTCGTCGACCTCCTCCGCAGGGAGGCCTCCCCGGCTTGCAATCCCCCCTTCCCAGCCGCGCGGGTTGGCATAGACTCCCGCCCCCTATGGCCACCCCCGACAACGTCGTCGACATCGTCGCCCGTCACACCTATGGCACCTGGCGCCCGCAGAAGGGCTGGAGGCCGCTCCACATCGTGCGGGCCGAAGGCTCGTGTTTCTTCGACGCCAGCGGCAAGCGCTTCCTCGACATGAGCGCCCAGCTCATGTGCGTCAACCTCGGGCACGGCAACGAGGTGGTCATCGAGGCCATCTGCAAGCAGGCCCGCGACCTGGCCTTCATCGCCCCGGGCTTCGCCACCTCCATCCGGGCCGAGCTGGCCACCAAACTCCTGGAGGTCGTGCCCCGAGGGATCGACAAGTTCTTCTTCGCCACCTCGGGCACCGAGGCCAACGAGTGCGCCATCAAGATGGCGCGGCTCTACACGGGCAAACACAAGGTCATCGCCCGGTACAACAGCTACCACGGCTCGACGGCCACCGCCTCGGCCCTCACGGGCGACTACCGCCGGTGGTTCGCCGAGCCCGTCGACTCGGTCGTGCCCGGGGTGATCCACGCCCCGGAGTGCAACACCTACCGCCCCGGAGCCTTCCCCTCGGCCTCCGCCGTCGTCGACTACTACGAGTACATCCTGCAGAACGAGGCCCACGTCGCGGCCATCATCGTCGAGCCCGTGGTGGGCACCAACGGGGTCCTCGTCCCGCCCGACGACTACTTCCCGCGCCTGCGGGCCCTCTGCGACAAGTACGGGGTCGTCCTCATCGCCGACGAGGTCATGAGCGGTTGGGGCCGCACCGGCCAGTGGTTCGCCATCAACCACTGGAACGTCTCCCCCGACATCCTCGTCACCGCCAAGGGGGTCACCTCGGCCATGGCCCCCCTCGGCGTCGTCGGGACCTCCCGGGCCATCGCCGACTACTTCGAAGAGGGCTGGTTCGCCCACGGCCACACCTACGAGAGCCACCCCCTCACCCTCGCCCCCGCCGTGGCCGCCATCGGCGAGTACCAGCGCCTCGGGCTCATCGACCGGTCACGCACCGTCGGCGAGACCCTCATGGGACCGCGCCTGCGGGCCCTCGCCGAGAAGCACCCCTGCGTCGGCGACGTGCGGGGCCTCGGGATGTTCTGGGGCGTCGAGCTCGTGCGCGACCGGGCCACCAAGGAGCCCCTCGGGACCTACCACGACAAGTACGCCCGCAGGCCCATGCAGATCGAGGCCCTCGCCGCCGAGCTCATGAAGCGCGGGGTCTACGCCGTCGGATGGATGAGCCACTTCGTGTTCGCCCCCCCCCTCATCATCACCGAGGCCGAGCTGGAGGAGTTCTTCAGCATCTTCGACGAGGTCCTCGGGATCGCCGACCAGATGCTGGGCCTCGGCTGACCGGGGACTACCGGGTCCACTCCGAGGTCTCGACCACCGGGAGCTGCAACGCGCGCTCCCGCTCCAGGTCGAGGTTGCCCACGTGCAGCGACAACGGAGCCTGCACCCACTTGTAGATTGACTGCACGAAGAGCCGCACAAACTTGTCGACCCACAGCCGAAGCTGCTCGGGGTCGTCCTCGGGAAACATGCTCTTGAGGGCGTACACGATCTCCGCGGGCGACAGCTTCTCGGCCGCGTACAGATGAAAACACGCGTCGAGGACCCGGAAGGGCATCAGCTCGTCCTCGCCCTTCTGGTTGGGGGCGAGCTCGGGGCCGGCCGGGGCCGACAGGGTCTTGGCGATCCCGTCGAAGCGGTACTTCTCCAGGAAGTACTCCAGGAGGTAGATCACCAGGGTCTTTGGGACGTTGGCCAGCACGGCGAGGGCCCCCTCCAGGTCGCCCCCGATGGTGGTGTACCCCATGGCCTTCTCGGACATGTTGCCCGTCTGCAGGAAGAGCATGCCCGAGGTGTTCGACCAGTTCCACATGCGGAGGGAGCGCAGGCGGGCCTGGATGTTCTGTTGGGTGAGACCCGTGAGGTCGCCCCCCACCATCGTGCGGGCCACCTCGAGCTCGCGCCCGAAGGCCTCCTCGATGGGCACCACCTTGAAGGGAACCCCGAGCTCCTCGCAGATGGTCCGGGCGCTCTCCGACGTGTGATCGCTCGAGAACCGCGACGGCATATAAAACGCGTGCAGCATCTCGGCCGTCTTGGCCCGCCGCGCGTCGGGGGCGAGGTCGGCGAAGCGCTTCTGGAGGTACCGCCACCCGATGAGCAGGGTCAGGAGCGAGTCCCGGCCCCCCGACAGGGCGATCCCCAACCCCTTGAAGGCCCGGGTCTTCTCCAGGTAGTCCCCCACCCCCAAGCACAACGCGTCGAGGAGGTCTTCGCAGAACTCCTCCCGCGGGCTGCGCCCCGCCGACGGGGTCGGCAGGAAGAAGCTCCCGTGGGCCGGTCCCGGGTACCGCAGCATCGACCGGTCGGCCCCGACCTCCTCCAGCGTGAGATGGGTCGGCAGCTTCGCCCCGCTCTCCCGGGCCTCGATGCAGTCGTTTCGCCACGTGGTGTTCTCGGTGCGGAGCCGAACGGTGCGGTCGAGGTCGACCACGGCGCTGCTCCAGCCCTCCACCCATCGTTCGGCTTCGAGCATGGGGCGGCCATTCTGGAAGACGAAGCCCCCTCCGTCGAAGATGAGCCCGTCGTTGGCCCCCACCGAGTTGACGTAGACGAGGGTGCACTGGTTGTCCCCCGAGCGGGTGGCCAGCATCTCCCGTCGGGTGCCCATCACCCCCATCCGGTAGGGGCTCGCGGAGATGTTGACCATCAGCTCGGCCCCCGCATAACAGCGCCTCCGCTGCGGCCCGTCAGGGCTCCAGATGTCCTCGCACACCTCCACCGCGAGGACCCCGAAATCAAACTCAAACACCAGGTCGCCGAAGGGCACCCCCTGCACCTCGTCGACCTGCCCGGGGACGCCCCGGGAGAACGTGCGGGCCTCGTAGAAGACGTTGTAGGTGGGCAGCTTCTCCTTGGGCACGAGGCCCCGGACCCGCCCGTGATGCACCACCGCGGCCGTGTTGTAGAGATGCCCGCGGTGGGCCAGGGTGAGCCCGAGCACGAACACCGTGGCCAGGCTGCGGGTCTCCTCGGCGAAGCGGTGGAGCTCGTTCCACTGGGACTCGACGAAGCCCCGCCATTGGATGAGATCCTCGGCGGGGTAGCCCCCGATGACCTGCTCGGGGAAGGCCCCGACGGTGGCGTGTCCCTGGGCCATGGCGTGGGCGAGGCGCACGCACCGATCGGTGTTCGACCGCACCGACCCTACCGTCGGGTTGACGCTGCCGAGGGCGATCTTCACCAGTCTCATGGGATGTTGACTCCAGTCGAACGACGCACCTGGGCACATACCCAGGCCAGATAGGGGGCGTGACCCTCGCCCGGGGCCACGGGCAGAGCGATCACTTCGGGCAGGCTGTACGGGTGCAGGGCCACGATCCGGGCCGTCACGGCCGCCACCCCGTCCGCCGTGGTCTTGACGAGCAGGGTGGTCTCGGTGTCGTGCTGCACCGCCCCCTCCCATCGGTACACCGACCGCACGGGGCCCACGAGGTTGACGCAGGCCGCGAGGGACTCTGTCACGAGGGCCTCGGCGATCTGCACCGCGGCCTCATCCGGGGCGTTGCACAACACCACCCGGAGGGCTTCGGGTGCAGGGGGCTCGTCGGGGTGGCGCATCGTGCGGGGGTTGTAGCGTGCGACCCTGTCCCCAGGGAAGGCCCCTCCGGGCGCCGGGGGGGGCTACAGCCGCCCGACCCCCGCCCGGGTGTAGCTCCCGCGCCCTGTGGGCCACGGCAGGCACGCGCTGCGGCTGCCCGCCAGGGTGTAGATCATTACCTCTTCGCCCGCCGACCCGCGGTCTTTGAGCGACACCACGATCTCGATGTCTCCGTTGCCGTCGACGTCGGCCACCGTGGGCACCGCCATCGACCCCCGTCCCGGCAGCGGGAGGCGCTGCAGAAACTCCCCGTCGGGCGACAGGATGTAGAGGGCCCCTGCGTTGACCCGCGGGGTGTAGGTCGCGAAGATCACCTCGGGTCGGGCGTCGCCGTCGAGGTCGGCCAGGGCCACCCCCGCCGTCAGGACGTCGTTGGTGTTGGTGAAGGCGTACGACCAGCGCAGGGTGCGGCTGGCGTCGACGGCCCGCACGACCCCGTCAAAGCCCGCGAACACCACGTCGAGCCCCGGCCGGCGGGCGTCGAGGTCGGCCACCGCGGGTTGCTGGGTCTCGGCGACGATGTTGTTGCCGAGGTCGAGCAGGCCCGCCCGGTACATGGGGGCGTGATAGGGGGTCGACCAGCCGGTCAGGCGGGTCCCGTCGGGGTGCAGGGCCCAGAGGGCTACGCCCTGGAGGCGGTTGCTCTGCGAGGCGTTCTGCACGCTGGAGAGGACGAGGAGGTCGGTGGTCCCGTCGTCGTCGAGGTCGGCCAGGACCGGGGGGCTGTTGGTGAAGTGGGCCTGAAGGGCCGTGGACTCGTTGGTGGCGTAGCCCCGTCGGGCGTCAGCCTCGTTGAGGAAGAAGCGCAGCCCCGGCGACCGGGCGGCCCCCGAAAACATCCCCGGAACCAGCGGGAAGGCCTCGCCCGAGGCCCGAAACCAGCCCGCGTAGGCGTTGTCCATGGGGGCGAAGATGTCGGCCCGGTTGTCGCCGTCGATGCGCCCTACGGCGAGGTTTTGATCGTAGGCCCCGGAGATGTAACAGCGGTCGTCGCAGCCCGTGGTCATGGCGGCGAAGGCGGGCCAGGCCGGCACGGGGCTGCCGTTGCCGCGTACGACGGCGATGAGGTCGCGGCCCGAGGGGCTGCTCCGGGGCGAGGTGGTGGCCGCCACGAGCTCGTCGCGGCCGTCGCCGTCGAGGTCGCCCGCCGCGAGGGCCCGCAGCTCGCTCACAAAGGTGGCAGGAAAGCCCGAGAGGGCCGTCCCCGACCCGTCGACCGCGAACACCCGGTTGCCCGCCGCCACGGCCACCTCCGGGTTGGCGTTGCCCACGAGGTCGGTCACCACGGCCCCGGCCCAGATGCGCCCGGCCCCCGGGGCGAAGGCAAACCGGCGGGCCCCCGTCGTGGCCGACCAGACCAGGAGGCGGGCACCCCGGGCGGCGACAATCTCCAGCGACCCGTCCCGGTCGAGATCGACCACCGCGGGCGACCCGAGCCAGCCCTCGTCCCCGGCCCCGGTCAAAGCCCGCTGCAGGGTCGGGGTCGGCACGCCCGGCCGGGCTCCTTGGACCCCCTGGCAGTTGGGCCGCGTCACCACACCCCCGTCGCGCACCACCGGCACGTCGACCCCCGTGTCACGAGGCGGTCCTGTGTCGATCCCCGTGTCGCGGACAGTGCCCGTGTCGATCCCTGTGTCGCGGACGGTGCCCGTGTCGATCCCTGTGTCGCGGACGGTGCCCGTGTCGATCCCCGTGTCGCGGACGGTGCCTGTGTCCGTGCCGGTGTCGCGGGGCCCAGGGACATCGGCGGCGGTCGGGACGTCGGGGCCCGCATCGCGCGGCAGCGGGACATCGGCGGGCGGGCCGAGGTCGGCGGGGGAGACCGGGACGTCGTCGGGGCCGGTGTCTTCGGCGGGCAGTCCGCGGTCTTCGGCGGGGGGAAGGTCGTCGTCGACCCCCTGGTCTTCGACGGAGGGCCGATCTTCGAAGGGATCGGCGTCGGGGGCGAGATTGGTGACGGGACCAAAACAACCCGCGGTGAGGCACAGGCAGAACGCGAGGGGTCGACGCATGGGTGGCCCCGAGTCTATCCCAGAGCGTCGGAGGGGGCTCGTTCGGACGGGGAACGGCCGTGGGTCTCGTCGTTCTCGACGGTGCCGTCGCGCATGGAGATGACCCGGGGGATCGAGCGGGCAAGCTCGGGGTTGTGGGTCACGATGACCATGGTGGTCCCGTGGCGCTGGTTGAGCTCGTGAAACAGGGTGTGAATGGCCGCGCTGTTGGTGGTGTCGAGGTTGCCCGTGGGCTCGTCGGCCAGCAGGAGCTTGGGGTCGAGGGCCAGGGCCCGGGCCAGGGCCACCCGCTGCTGTTCGCCTCCGGACAGCTCGCCCGGACGGTGCGAGAGGCGGTGCTCCAGGCCCACCTCGGTGAGCAGGGCCGTGGCCTTGTCGCGCAGGGCCGCGCGGGAATACCCCCCGTGGATCATGCCCGGCATCATCACGTTTTCGACCGCGGAAAACTCCGGCAGGAGGTGATGAAACTGAAACACGAACCCGATGGTGCGGTTGCGCAGGACGGCGACCTTGTTGGACGACAGGCGGGTCACGTCCTGGCCGTCGAGCAGGACCGTGCCCTCGGTGGGCATGTCGAGGGTCCCGATGAGGTGCAGGAGGGTGCTCTTGCCCGCCCCCGAGGGGCCCACGATGCTCAACATCTCGCCGGCCTGGATGGTGAGGTCGATCCCGCGCAGGACCTCCAGGTCTTTGCCCTCGTGGTGATAGACCTTCCGCGCGCCGCGCAGCTCAACCAAGGGGGGGGCATCGCTCGACATCGGGACGGGAGAGGTAGCACGCCCAGCCCCAGCGCGTCACCCGAAGCGGAGCCCCTCGACGGGGCGCAGGCGCCCGGCCAGAATGGCGGGAAACGAGGCCGCCATGAGGCAGATGAGCACGCTGGTGAGAAAGACCAGGGCGTAGTCGGCCGGGGCGATGAGGACGGGCAGGCGTTCGATGTAATAGACCTCGGGGTCGAGGGGGATGCCCACCTTCTGGGCCATGAGCGAGACCACCAGGGCCGCGGTGGTCCCGAGGAGGGCCCCCACCACCCCGATGAGGCCTCCCACGCAGAGAAACACGCGGGTGATGAAGCCGTCGCTGGACCCCATGGCCTTGAGCACGGCGATCTCGCGGCCCTTCTCGGTGACGAGGAGCAGCAGGGTGGCCACGATGGCGAAGCTGGCCACGATGATGGCCACGGTGAGCAGGAGGAAGATCATCAGCTTCTCGAGCTTGAGGGCCCGGAAGAGGTTTTGATTGAGCTCCTTCCAGTCGCGGACCCGGAGCTGGTGGGGGCGCGCGAGGGGGCCTACGGCCCTGAGGACGTCGTCGGAGCGGTCGACATCGCGCAGGCGGACCTCGATGCTGGTGATGGCGTCTCCGCGGTAGTTGAAGAACCGCTGGGCCACGGGCATGGTCACGTAGGCGTACTTGGTGTCGTACTCGTACATGCCTGAGTAGAAGATCGCGGCCACCCGAAACATGCGGGTCTTGGGGATGGGCCCGAGGGGCCCGAGGGAGCCGAAGGGGGACACCACCCGGACCTCGTCGCCGACGGCGAGGTGGAGGTTGGAGGCCAGCTCGCGCCCGACGATGATCCCGGGCACGGCCTCGGCCTGCGGGGCCCCCGGAGGAGCCGGGAGGATGGCGGACCGGGGCGGGGGCAACGGGGCCGCGAGGGCCGCGGGGTTGAGGGCCAGGCGGGTGGGGTTGTCCTCGCCGCGGGCCGAGACGGGGCGGCGCTCGGAGGCGGGCAGGTCTTCGAGGAGGCGGGGGTCGGTGAGGTACTCGACCCGGCCGCGGATGAGGTCGCGGCGGAGGTTGAGGGTCTGGCTGAGGGCCGTGGGGTTGATCCCGCGGAGGATGACCCCGGAGAGGTTGGTCTGGGAGGTGACCATGACCTCGCCCTGGACGAGGGGAGTGGCGCTGGTGACCTCGGGGATGGCCGCGATCTGGGCCAGGAGGGGTCTCCAGTCGTTGAAGCCTCCGCGCTCGCGGTCGACGATGACGTGGGCGTTGTTGCCGAGGATCTTGCGCTTGAGGTCGTTGCCGAAGCCCCCCATGACCGAGATGGTCATGCAGAGGGCGAAGCTGCCGAGGCCCACGCCCAGGAAAGCGAGGAAGGAGATGACGGTGAGAAACCCGCTCTTGCGCGCCCGGAGCTGGCGTACGGCCACGAGGAGCTCGGCCGAGCGGCCCTCGAGGCTGTCAAAGAGCTTGGGGAGCCAGACGAGGGTGGTGAGGAAGTAGCACTCCAGGACGGCCACCAGGGCCCCGAGGCGCAGGGCCACGATGAGGCGCTGCGAGGGGGGCTCCCCCGCGTGGCCGGTGACCCGGTAGGACAGGTACACCTCGGCCACGGCGAGGGCCGCGCAGAGGAGCATCCAGAAGGTCACGAGGTAGGGACGGGCGGCGGGGGCGCGTCGCGCGAGCAGCCACAGCAGGAGCAGGTCGACGGCCATCGGGCAGACTTATACCTCGGGGCGCAGCAGGGGGAAGAGGACCACGTCGCGGATGCTCTTCTGTTGGGTCAGGAGCATCAGGAGGCGGTCGAGGCCGAGGCCGAAGCCCGCGGTGGGGGGCATCCCGTAGGAAAGGGCCCGGATGTAGTCGGCGTCGTAGTCCATGGCCTCCTCGTCGCCGCGCTCGCGGTTGGTGAGTTGGGCCCGGAAGCGCTCGGCCTGGTCGTCGGGGTCGTTGAGCTCGCTGAAGGCGTTGGCCAGCTCGCGCCCGTCGACGAAGAGCTCGAAGCGGTCGACCAGGGGAACCGGGAAGTCGGCCCCGTACTCGGCGGCCTGCTTGTCGGGGTCCTTGCGGCGCGCGAGGGGGGAGACCTCCCAGGGGTGGTCGATGACAAACACGGGGACGCTCCGGCTCCCGTCGGGGGTGCGGTAGTCGTCGACGAGGTGGGGTTCGGCGAAGAGCTCGTAGAGGGCGAAGAGGAGCTCGCCCCCGGAGGCGCAGCGCTGGAGGTACTGCCGGTTTTCCTTCGGGAGATCGGGCTCGGCCGTGAGCTCGTCGCGGAACCGCCCCCAGTGGTGCAGGGCCTTGCCGCCGTCCCAGCGCGCGCCGAGGTCGGCGCGACGTCGGGCGAAGCTGGCGGTGACGGCGTCGAGCATCCGCACCCGGGGATACGGGGTCGCGAGGGAGAACGACCGTCCCTCGGCGAAGTGGGGAAACCGCGCCAGGAGGGCCGCGTCGACGCAGGCCAGGAGCTCCTCGGTCTCGTCCATGAGCACCGCGTAGGTGGCGTACGCCTGGTAGAACTCCAGGAGGGTGAACTCGGGGTTGTGCCGGGTCGACAGCCCCTCGTTGCGCCACACCCGACCGATCTCGTACACCCGGTCGAGGCCTCCCACGATGAGCCGCTTGAGGTAGAGCTCGGGGGCGATCCGGAGGTAGAGGTCGAGGTCGAGGGCGTTGTGGTGGGTGGTGAAGGGTTTGGCCGTGGCCCCGCCCCGCACGGTCTGGAGGGTGGGGGTCTCGACCTCGATGAAGTCGCGGTCGTCGAGCCAGCGCCGCAGGGCCCGGGTAATGAGGGCCCGGGCGTGGAAGACGTCGCGGACGTCGGGGTAGTTGGCGATGAGGTCGACGTACCGCTGCCGGTAGCGGGTCTCGACGTCGCCCACCCCGAACCACTCGCTGGGGATGGGCAAGAGGCTCTTGGTGAGGGGCCGCAGCCCGCGCACGAGGAGGGACAGCTCGCCCGTGCGGGTGCGCATGGGGCGGCCGTGGACGGCGATCACGTCGCCGAGGTCGAGCTCCTTGAGGAGGGCGAAGGCCTCGCCCATCTCGCGGGCCGAGCAGAAGAGCTGGAGCTCGCCCGAGCCGTCGCGGAGCTTGATGAACACCAGCTTGCCCGTGTCGCGTTGGGCGATGACCCGCCCGGCCACGCGGTAGACGGTGTCGGCGTGGTCGCGGTCGAGGTCGGCCGAGGTCTGTTCGGCGGGGTGGGCCGCGTGGATGGCCCGCAGGGCCGTGAGGGGCCCCGGGTCGTTGCCGAAGGGGCTGTGGCCCGCGGCGAGCCAGCGTTGGGCCTTGTCGCGGCGCTGCTGCTCGAGCGTGCGGTGGGTGTCTTGGGGGTCGGTCATGGCGGGTGCTGCCGGTGGGAGCGGAAGAGAGGGAGGACAGGAGAAGGACGGAGACAGACCTACGCGGACTCGGTCCCGACGCGCTTCTTCATGCTGTCGAGGAGGTAGGCCTCGATGAAGGGGTCGATGTCGCCGTCGAGGACGGCGTTGACGTTGGTGGCGTCGTGTTCGGTCCGGAGGTCTTTGACGAGCTGGTAGGGGGCCAGGACATAACTCCGGATCTGGTGTCCGAAGGCGATGTCGGTCTTGTTGGCCTCGAACTTCCCCTTGAAGGCCTCCTCCCGCTTGGATTTCTCCAGGAGGTAGAGCTTGGCCTTCATGGTGTTCATCGCGATGCGGAAGTTTTCGTGCTGGGAGCGCTCGCTCTGGCACTTCACGATGATGTTGGTGGCCTTGTGGGTGAGGCGCACGGCGGTCTCGACCTTGTTGACGTTCTGCCCGCCTTTGCCGCCCGAGCGGAAGGTGTCGCGCTCGTAGTCGGTGTCCTTGACCTCGATGTTGATCTCGTCGTCGAGGACGGGCACGGCGCTCACGGCGGCGAAGGCCGTCTGCCTGCGGGCGTTGGCGTCGAAGGGCGAGATGCGCACGAGCCGGTGGACCCCGTTTTCGGCCTTGAGGTAGCCGAAGGCGTTGGGCCCCGAGATTTGCACCGACACGCTCTTGAGCCCGGCCTCTTCACCCTCGGTCTGGTCGAGGAGCTTCGCGGTGAACCCGCGTCGTTCGGCCCAGCGGAGGTACATCCGCAGGAGCATCTCGCACCAGTCCATGGCGTCGACCCCGCCGGCCCCGGCGTTGATCTCCAGGACGGCGTCGGCGCTGTCTTCGGGCTCGGACAGGAGCTGGTCGAGCTCCATCTTGCGGAGGCGGTCGCTGAGGGGGGGAATGGTCGCCGCCACCTCGGCCTCGACGCCCTCGTCATTCTCGAGGCTGGCGAGCTCGAGGAGCTCCATCGCGTCGCGGACCTCGCGGGAGACACCCTCGGATTTGAGCACGAGGGCCTCTTTGTCCGAGCGCTCCTTCATGAGCTTCTGGGAGTTGGGGCGGGAGAAGAAGTCGGGCTCGCCGGAGAGGGCATCGATCTCCTCGATGCGCTTCTTCAGCCGCGGGACGTCAAAGGTGCCTCCCGAGGTTCTCGGCCCTGCGGGCGAGCTCCTCTAACTGGCTACGGGTCTCAGGATTCATGGCGGCGCGAGGGATAGCGTTGGGCCTGTGGGTCGTCAACGACGGACGGGGTCTGCGAGCCAGGCGCGGAGCGACGGGGCCGGGGGCGGCGAGGGACAGGCGGCGAGGGACAGGCAGCGAAGCCGCAAGGGCGCAAGGGTCGCAAGGGCCAGAAGTTATCTGGGGGGAGCGCAGCGTGACGGCCTCGACGGCTCGTTGGCGACAAGGCTGTCGTCCGCGGCGCCTCATCCCACTCGCACCGCCCCTCGCCTGCCCGAGGCCCCCTACAACGTTCGGCCCTTGCGACCCTCGCGCCCTTGCGGCTTCGCCGCCCTCCGCCGTCAGCCCTTCGTGGCCCCAGGCACGCCCGCCAGGGGATGGGCCCCGTCGTAGACCTTCATGATCTGGTCGATGGACACGTGGGTATACCGCTGGGTGGTCGACAGGCTCACGTGCCCGAGGAGTTCTTGAATGGCCCGCAGGTCGGCCCCGCCGTCGAGAAGATGCGTGGCGCAGGCGTGTCGCAAGAGGTGCGGGTGCAGGGCCATGGTGCCCGTAGCCAGGGCCCCGTAGGCCTTCACCAGGAGCTGCACCATACGCACGGTCAACCGACGCCCGGTCCGCCCGAGGAATACGGCCCGCGGGTCTTGTTCGCCCGTTCGATGGTCGCGAAGCTCGGGGCGCAGGGCGAGCCAGGCCACCAGGGCCGCCGCGCAGGGCCCCCCCACAGGAACCACCCGCTCTTTGTTCCCCTTGCCCCGAACCCGCATGGAGTGTGACCCGAGGGAGAGGTCGGCCAGGTCGAGCCCCACCAGCTCACTCACCCGAACCCCGCTCCCGTACAGCACCTCCAGCATGGCCCGGTCGCGTACAACCAGCAGGGCCCGCAGCCGTACGAGCTCGCCCCCCCCGGCCGCGTCGCCCCGCACCTGGGGCGTGTCCATCAGCCTCCCCGCCTCCGGCACGCTCATCGGAACCTCCAACCGCCTCCGCACCTTCGGGGCCTTCAAGACCTCCGTCGGATCGTCCTTGACCCGCCCCGTACGCCGGGCCCATCGAAACAGGGTCCGTACGGCCGAGACGTTGCGGGCCAGGGTGGCGGGGCTCCGGTCGCGGGCCCGCTCGCCGAGCCAGCCCCTCAAAGTCCCCAGGGTCACATGCTCCAGGGTGGGACTGGGGTCGACCCGGGCGCAGAGGTATCCCCACAGGGCCTCCAGGTCGCGGCCGTAGCTGTCAACCGTGTGGGCCGAAGCCCGGCGCTCGTGTCGGAGCCAGCTCGTAAAGGCTTCGAGGTCGGTGCGGAGGGGGTCGGCCATCTCCCAGGAGGGTACCCCCGGCCCCTCGGGCGGCGCCACTTTGACCCCGTGCGGTTGGCGCGGCCCCGGGCGGAGTGCTACCTCCTGCCGCGCTCTGGCCTACAGAGCGGGGAGACACGGTACCGTGCGCGCGATGGTGAAGTACCCTCGTACGCCGCACCTCCAGGGGTCGCGGCTACAGGCTGGAGACGAAGACCTTGAGCAGGTTCCCTTCGAGGCCCTGCGCGACACCTTCGTGGTCGTCGAGGAGAAGGTCGACGGAGCCAACGCGGCGGTCTCCTTCGACCCCGACGACGGAGCCCTCGTCCTGCAATCGCGAGGGCACGTGCTCCATGGCGGTCCCCGCGAGGGCCAGTTTGACCTCTTCAAGACGTGGGCCCGCACCCTGGAGGCCGACCTCCGCGATGTCCTCGCCCGGCGCTACATCCTCTACGGCGAGTGGATGTACGCCAAACACACCGTCTACTACGACCTCCTGCCGCACTACTTCCTGGAGTTCGATGTGTACGACCGCGAGGTCGGGCGTTTCCTCTCCACCGCCGCGCGACGGAGGCTCTTGGAAGGCCTCGCCGTGACGAGCGTTCCGGTGGTGATGGAGATCACGGGGCCCTCCCGCAAGACCCTGGAGTCCCTCGTGCAGCCCTCGCGTTTCAAGAGCCCCGGGTGGCGCACGTCTCTGCATACGGCCGCCCTCGCCGCAGGGGTCGACCCCGCCCGCACCGCCCACGAGACCGACCCCCACGACCACGCCGAGGGCCTGTACCTCAAGCTCGAAGCGGAAGGGTTCGTACACGGCCGGCTCAAGTGGGTGCGCCACAGCTTTCTCAACAGCATCGCGGCCTCGGGATCGCACTGGGCCGACCGCCCCATCGTGCCCAACCGCCTGGCCCCGGGCGTCGACCTCTTCGCCACGTAGCCCCCACCATCTCCCCCTTCCGTAGCCCTGTTGGAGACCCGCCGTGAGCGTGCCCGGACTCGACATCCCCTTGCCCAACGCCACCGGGGCTCCCCTCGACTGGGAGCACCTCGTGTCCCGTTTTGCGTGGCTCCAGACCCTGGCCGGAGTGCCCCAAGACCCCGTGTTTCACGCCGAGGGCGACGTCTGGGTGCACACCCGGATGGTCTGCGAGGCCCTCAGCGACAACCCCCGGTGGAAGTCCCTGCCCGAGGTCGAGCGGGTCACGGTCATGGCCGCGGCCCTCTTCCACGACATCGCCAAACCCGCCACCACCCGCTGCGAAGACGACGGGCGCGTCACAGCCCGGGGGCACTCCCGCCGGGGCGAGCTCATGGCCCGGGCCGAGCTGTGGCGGATGGGGGTTCCGTTTGTTGTGCGCGAGTCGGTGGCGGCCATGGTGCGGTATCACCAGCACCCCTTCTTCCTGCTGGAGCGCGACGACGCCGCCCGCGACGCCCTCACCATCAGCATGGCCACCCGCTGCGACCACCTCGGGCTCCTCGCCGAGAGCGACATCCGCGGCCGGGTGTGCCCCGACCAGGCCCGGGTCCTCGACGCCATCGACCTCTACCGCGACTACTGCCTCGAGCTCGGCTGCCTCGACGCCCCGAGGGTCTTCGCCAACGACCTGTCGCGCTATGAGTACTTCCATAAACCCGACCGCGACCCCGACTACGCCGCCTGGGACGACGGAGGCTTCGAGGTGGTCCTGATGTCGGGGATGCCCGGGGCGGGCAAGAGCCAGTGGGTGCGCGACCACCGGCCCGATCACCCCGTGGTCAGCCTCGACGCCCTGCGGGGGGCCCTCGGGCTGACCATGGACGACGACCAGGGGACCCTCGTGCAGCGGGCCGAGGCCCTCGCCCGGGAGCACCTGCGGGCCCGCAGGGCCTTCGTGTGGGACGCGACCAACCTCACCCGCCAGCGCCGCACGGCCCTGGTGAGCCTCTTCGCCGGGTACGGGGCCCGCGTCCGTCTCGTGTACGTCGAGGCCCCCGAACGCACCCTCCTGGCCGCCCAGAAGGCCCGCCCCGAGGCCGAGCGGGTGCCCGCCCGGGTGATGCAGGGCCTCGTGCACCGTTGGGAGGTACCCGACGCGACCGAGGCCCACACCCTGGAAGTCGTCCTGCGGGAGTAGACCGCCGCCCCCCTACCGGACGCCCCGCATGCTCCAGGTGGCGGTGCCGTAGTTGTGCGATCCGTCGCGGTGCTGACCGTCTACGTCGCCCGCGACCTCGAAGGCCAGGCTGGCTCCGTTGACGGTGCCCCGGGCGTCACGAATCCGCATCACGGCGTCGATGTCGTACCGCGAGTACGCGATGAACCCACGGCACGTCTGCCCCGGATCGAGCACAAACTGCGACCCGTACTGGCTGCCCTGGAGGGTGCACTGGTTGCCCCCGGGGTTGAAGCGCACGTTGGCCACGACCCGGCCTCCGCCCACCGACTGCACGATCACGATCCCGTTGGTGGTCTCTGGGGGCAAGACCCGGTATCCCGGGCGGGTGATGGTCATCTGGAGCACCCCATTGCCCTGGTAGGTGCCGTCGATCCCGCCGACCCCCTGCCCCGTCACGACGCATCCCCCGAGGAGCAACGAGGCCCCCGCCGTCACAACCGCCGCCAGCACAGCCTTCACCATGATCGACCCGCTCCTGGGGCCCTCGTCTTCGGACGGAAACGCCCCGGGGTGGATTCCTAGCGCACTCCCAGCTCGGCTGTCACGGCCCCGGGGAAGTCCGGTACGATTCTCTGCGTCCAGCGCTGGGGGTCGGCGTCTGGGAGGAGGAGAGCCGCTGGGCGCACGACGCCCGCTCTGTCATCCTCATCCAGAGAGACCGTCCGATGTCCACCCCCGAACGCTCCACTTCACTCCTCCTCTCGCGGCGGCTCCGATGACCTGTGCGGCCGCCCCGAGCCCCGTGACCCCCGCGTGGGGCCCCCTCGGCCACGAGCTGCAACGTTACGTGGCCCGGCGGGTCAACCCCAACGACGTGGACGATGTCGTGCAAGACGCCCTGCTGCGGATCCACCGCGGGCTCGGGGCCCTGCACGACGACCAGCGCTTGGGCCCCTGGGTGCACCAGGTGGCCCGGACCACTGTGATCGACCACCTGAGGGCCCGGGGACGTCGGGGACGGGTCGCGGGAGAGGACGCTGGGATGGACGAGGTTGCGGCCCAGGAGGACGAGGGCGAGACCACCGAGGCCGAGGCCCTCCTGGTGCCAACCCTGGAGCACTTCGTCGCGGCCCTCCCGAGCCCGTACCGCGAGGCCCTGACCCTGACCGAGCTCCGGGGCATGACCCAACGCGACGCCGCCCAGGCCCTCGGGGTGAGCGTGTCGGGGATGAAATCGCGGGTGCAGCGGGGCCGTGCGCGGCTGCGCGACATGATCGATGCCTGCTGCGCCGTCGAGACCGACGCCCGGGGGCGGGTGATCGAGTGCGTCCCGCGGCCGGACGGGGTGGTTCCGGCAGGGTGCGGGTGCAGAGGGACGGGCTGAGGGAGACTTATTCGGTGCGGGCCCGCCAGCCGGGGGGCAGGTCCAGAATGCCCTCGCTGTGCAGGTGGTCGTAGAATGCATCGCACATCACCCCGCACACCACGAAGAACACGTGGGGGTCGGACACGAAGGCCAGGGTCTCGGCAGAGAATTTCATCTTGCTCTGCTCCAGCCGGACCACCAGCGGGTCTTGTACGCCCACCAGGAAGTGCTCCAGAAAGACCCGCTCGAAGGTCTCGCGAAACCTCGGGAAGGACATCGGGCCGATCTTGTAGATGGCCACCCCCTCCTCGGGGCTACGACTCACCCCCGAGCCCCGTACGACCTGCCAACAGAAGTCCCCCACGTTGCGCCGGAAGGTCTCCTTGAAGAACTCCCCGAACACCTGGAGCACGAGGGGCAGGAGGTGTTCGAGCTCGGGGGCCCTGCGCCCGAGGTAGGCGATCTGGAGGTCCTTCTCCACGCGGGAGAGCCGTTCGAGGGCGCCCTCCAGCACCTCGGGGGTCTCGTATTTGAGCGAGCGTACGTCGGACTCCAGCCGGGCCCGGCTGCGCAAGAGGGCGTAGTACATCCCCTCCTCGGGCAGCGAGACCGTCCGCGAGGCGAGCTCCTCGGGGGTGGCGTTGTGCCCGAGGGTGCGCTCGAAGAAGAGGGTGGTGACCCGCCGCGACAGGAGGTCGAGCTTTGAGCGCAGGAAGGCCCCGCCTTTGGGGTCGAGGACCTGCTCCAGCCGCTGGCGCATCGCGGCCATCAGGTCGATCTCGCGCTCGCTCGCGGTCATGCCCACGCTCGGCCGTTGGGCCTCCCGCACGGCCCGCAGGGCCCGCAGCTCGGCGATGACCCCCTCGGTGATCTTGTCGAGCTCGGCGTTGGTGGGTTGTTCGGGGGCGAAGTACACCACCCGGGCCATGAGCTGCTCGTCGCGCAGGCGCAGGGCCGCGCTCACGAGGTCGGCCCGCTCCTGGGTGCTGCTCCAGACGAGGCCCGCCCCGGTGAGCTGCTCGACCCCCGCCCTGCGCACGAGAGGGATCGGCGGCGACGACGGCAGCGCCGGCGGACGCAACGACGCCCCAGCCGACGGAGGCGACGAGGCCCCGGGCGGAGGCGGCGGAGGCGGACGCATCCCAATGCCCGGCCGCGTCGGGGACGTCGGGGCGATCGGAACCGGGGGCGGGGCCGTTGGGGTCGGCCGCAGCGGAGACGGCGGAGGGGCCGACGAGGGGGCCTTGGGGGCGTCGTCACTCACGGGGGCGATGATAGCCCCGATTTCAGTTCGGGCGGGATACACTCCGCGGCCTCGGGCGAGGCCTTGCGTTGCGCACGAGGCTGACCGACGCGTCGCCGTCAGAGGGAGGATCGAGACGATGAGCCTCCGCGAGCTGCTGGCCCTGGGCACGGGCTCCCAGGTGCCGACCCGCCACCGCAATCACAACGGGTACTTCCTGCGCTGGGACGACGAGGGTTTCCTCTTCGACCCCGGCGAGGGCACCCAACGCCAGATGGCCTTCGGCGACCTGCCCGCCTCGGCCATCACCCGCATCTTCGTCACCCACTTCCACGGCGACCACTGCCTCGGGCTCTCGGGCATCATCCAACGCCTCTCCCTCGACCGCTGCGCCCATCCGGTCACGGTGCACTACCCCGCAGCCGGCGAGGTGTACTTCCAGCGCCTGCGGCACGCGTCGATCTACCTCGCCGCGGTGGAGCTCATCCCGGCACCCATCGACCTCGCCCCGGGCACCCTCGGGCTCATCGCCGAGACCGCCCAGTACCAGGTGTTCGCCCACGCCCTCGACCACCCGGTCCCGACCTACGGGTACCGCATCGAGGAGCGACCCGGCCGCAGGATGAATCCCAAGGCCCTCGCCGCCGCGGGCATCGCGGGCCCGCAGGTGCGCGACCTCCTGCGCGACGGGTCGCTCACCCTCGACAACCGCACCGTTCGGGTCGAGGACGTGAGCGAACCCCGGGAGGGCAGCGCCTTCGCCCTGGTGATGGACACCCGGGCCTGCCCCGGGGCCGTAGCCCTCGCCCGCGGGGTCGACCTCCTCGTGATGGAGGCCACCTACACCGCCGCCGACCAGCGCCTCGCCACCGAACACGGCCACGCCAGCGCCGCCGACGCCGCCCGCACGGCCCTCGAGGCCGGAGCCCGTCGGCTCGCCCTCACCCATTTCTCCCAGCGCTACGCCAGCGTAGCCCAACACGTCGACGACGCCCGGGCCATCTTCCCCGCCACCGTGGCCCTGCACGACCTCGACCGCATCCCCATCCCACGCCGACACTGAACCCCACGCTCCCAATGCTCCTCCTCGACGACCCCCTCCTGCGCCGCGTGTACGACGCCGCCAAGGCCGCCACCCCCGCCAACGACCCGGCCCACGACTGGCTCCACGTCGTGCGGGTCGCCACCACGGGGCAACACCTCGCCCGCGCCGAAGGAGCCGACCCCCAGAGGGTGTGCGCTGCGGCGTTTTGCCACGAGCTGTTCAACCATCCCAAGGGGCACCCCGAGGGGCCTCGTTCGGGGGCGGTATGCGCCGACCACGCCCGCGCCCTGCTCGCGGGACTTGGGGCCACCGAAGACCTGATCGAAGCCGTGGCCGAGGCCATCCGGACCCACCCCTTCTCCCTCGGGGAGACCCCGTCGACCCTGGAGGGCAAGGTGCTCCAGGACGCCGACCGCCTCGACGCCCTCGGGGCCATCGGGATCGCCCGCTGCTTCGCCACCGCCGCCGCCATGGGGACGCCCTTCTATCACCCCGACGACCCGTTCTGCGTGGGCCGGAGCCCCGACGACAAGCGCTGGGGCCTCGACCATTTCTACCGCAAGCTCCTGCGGATCGGGGAGGCCATGCACACCCCCACGGCCCGGGCCCTTGCCCAAAGCCGCACGGCGTATCTCGAAGGCTTCGTCGATCAGCTCCGCCGCGAGATCGCCCCCTGACCGGTCACATCGGCAGGCCAGACCCTCGAAGCATGGCCACGAAGTTGTGCCGGGCGGTCTGCTGGTGGTCGCCCGGAACCCGCACGAGGCACACCGGCCGCTGGACCTCTGCCTCGGTGAGCGGCGCGGTCGTACGGTCGCGCAGGAGAAGGTCGCCCGCCCGTCCGGCCCCCGCGAAGGCGGGTTGAAGCCGCCGGGCCAGGGCCCGCGACGTGCCCGCCACCCCGCCCTCGCGATACACGCTCGCAAACCGCAGGGG
The DNA here is from genome assembly GCA_964447205.1 of uncultured Myxococcaceae bacterium. Classification (GTDB taxonomy): domain Bacteria; phylum Myxococcota_A; class Polyangia; order Polyangiales; genus JAEUKH01. The sequence goes on along the minus strand of CAYUSB010000037.1, from coordinate 22,663 downwards.
GCGCGGATGCTCGGGGTCGAAGCGCGGGAGGTTGTCCTCGACCCACTCCGCGACCTGAGGCATCCCGTTGTAGAACGCGTCGTAGAAGACCACCTGGTCGATGGGGACCTCCCCCCGATCGAGGAGGGTCAAGGCCGTGACGTACCCCCCAGAGTGGGCAGCCACGATCACCCGGTCGAGGTCGTCGACCCCCTGATCGCCGATCTTCGAAACCAGGGCGTCCAGGACCTCCTGCAGGAAGAGCCGAAATTCCCCGGGCTCGGACCACCGCCCGCTGGCCGACGAGCGCCGCTCCAGGGCCATCTGGGGCACCACCAGGAGGGCCCTGACCCCCGAGGCCCTGAAGTTGGAGACGAGCCCCAGGGCCCCCCGTCGCGGCCCCCCCGGGCGGCACGGGATGGCCTCGTCGGAGGCCACCGCCGAGGCACACCCGTCCCACCCGTGGACAAACACCACCACCGAGAGCCGGTCGCCCGGGTGCAACCCCGGAGGCACGTACACCACCGCCCCCGGAACCGACAGGGCCGGAAAGGGCGCGTGCTCCAACCGCAAGGCATACACGTGCCCCGCGTCGGCCTCGGGCGACCGCACCCCCGCCGGCTCGAGCGGGGTCTCGGCCCGGTCGCGGGCGTCGCGGTCGGCCACCCCCTGGGCCCAGGCCTGCCCTGTGCCCGCGCCCACCAGCGACGCCGCCACCAACACGCGAAGCCACCAGGGGGCTCGTATGCGTGGCTCTCCCCTCTGCGAAACCTCTCGTGTGGTCTTCATGGCGATCCTCCTTCGGACAGGGTGTGCCGAGGTTGGATGCGCTCGCCGTGCCAACCCCGTCGGCCCGTCGTCCAAACAATGTAACTCTGCCTGCTCCCTCTGCCGACCTTGGGTCCCCGCTACGACAACCGCGTCACGGTGGCTCCGGGCGTGACCCCATCGCCCCGAAGCCCTCGGCGAACAACCGACCGAGGTCCAGCCCCAGGCGCGCCTCCAGGGCCGGGAGGTCGATGACCCCGAGGGCTCCGGCCCGCCGGACGTGCCCCACCAGGCCCCGGGCCGTGGCCGCGTCGTCGAAGGTCTGCCCCACCCGGGTGGCCCGGGCCGCCTCGGCGACAAAGTTGGTCAACCGAACGACCGTCTCTTCGATGCCCGCGGACAGGGCCTCGTAGAGGGCCCCATAGCGCGCTGGGAGCTGAGCAGGATGCAGGTCCCAGCCGAGCCATACGCCCTCCGAACAAGCTGCCCGCACGGCCCGAGCGTGGGCCCCCCAGGCCCCCACGACCGCGGCCTTGTTGTCTCGGACCTGCTCCGGGGACAGCTCGCCCGGGGCCCCGCGGTGCACGGGCAGCGGGAGCCGGGTGGTGGCCCCGTCGCTCGCCCGCACCCCCAGGGCCGCGGCCACGAGGGCGATGTGCACGCGACCCGCCACGCACTGCGGGTGATCGAGGCTCTGGGCGGAGGGCAACACCCCGAGGGCCGACAGGAGGTCGTAGGCCCCGAGGTGCAACCCCACGAGGCGCGATCCGGCAGCCATCGCGAGGCCTGGCAGGGCCAGGAGGGCCCGCGGGGTCTCCACCATGAGCTCGACACCGACAGCACCCTCGGCGAGCCCCAGCGTCCCCTCCAGGGTCTCCAGGGCCCCCACGAAGCGGCGTACGGTCTCGGGCTCCTCGACCTTGGGCAGGGTGACCACGAAGCCCTCGGGCAGGGAGCCGGTCCCGGTCTTCCGGTAGGCCCGCAGAAACCGCTCCAGGGTGCGTCGGGCCCTCGGCTCGGTGGATCCCGAGAAGGCCTTGACCCGCAGGCCCACCCAGGGCGGGAGCCCACCCGCAGCCTGGCACTGCGCGAGGGCCTCCCCGGCCCGGTCGGCGTGTCTGTCTTCTTCGGGGTCGGGCCGGGGGCCGTACCCGTCCTCGAAGTCGATCCGCAGGTCGTCGACGGCGGAGGGGCCTTCGAGGCGGGAGGAAACGGCGGCGTAGAGCCCGTCGGCCCGCGACGGATCGACCCCGAGGGCCCGGGCGAAGTCCGCGGGCTCGGGGGCGTAGGCGGCGAGGGAGGATCGGGCCAGGGCGGCGAGTTTTTGGGGGGTGTCGGCGGCGAAGCGGTGAGCCCCGCCGTACAGGACGCTGACGGGTGGGGGCGGGGGGAGAGGGGTCATCCCGGGATCATGCCTTCATCCACAGGACGGTAAAGGCGTCACCTCCGTCCTCGGGGTCGGCGGGGCGGGAGCGGGCGAGGTAGGGGGAGCGCTTGAGGTGCTCGCGGACGGCGCTCTTGAGGGCCCCGGTCCCGTGGCCGTGGAGCACGAACCCCGCGGTGTTTCCCTCCCCGAGCAGGCGGTCGAGGAAGGCGTCGACCATGGACAGGGCGTCGTCGACCCGGAGGCCGCGTACGTCGCAGGTGTTTCCCTCGACCCGGACGGGCCGCACCGCGTCGCCCGCGGCATCGTACGGGGTCACAACCTTCCGGGCCTCGTCCGCCCCCGCGCGGATCTCGCGTTCGGTCTCGGGGGGGTGGAGGTCGATCTCGGCGTCGGCCACGGCGATGGTGAGCTTGAGGGCCCCGGCCTTGACCCGAACCTGTCCCCGCATCGGGGGGTCCACCACCTCCACGGGGGCGTTGAGCCGGGCCACCCACAGACGCATCCCCGGGCGCAGCTCGTCCTCGAGGGCGGGGCGCCGGGCGGGAGCCTTGTCGGCTCCGGGTTTGGTGCGTTCGAGGGCGCGGCCGATGGGCCCGTCGTAGCTCACCGCGGCCGCGATGGAGGCCAGGGCCTTGTCGGCCTGACGGACCTCGTCCTCGCTCAGCTTCTTGCGGCGCAGGCGGGTCTGGGCCTCGCGCAGCTCCTCCCGGGCCTGGCGCAGGAGGGCGAAGAGCTCCTCGCCGTCGCGGCTGAGGCGGGCGTTCTCTCGGACGCGGAGGGCGTTGCGCTCGGCCTCGACCTCGCTGCGGAGCCGGGCCGCCACCCGGGCCTCCTCCTCGGCCGCGGCCCGAGCGAGTCGGGTGGCCCGCTCCTCGTCCTGGAGCTTACGCAGGACGTCCTCTCGGGTCCCCGCGTGCTCGGGCAGGAGGGCCTGGGCCCGGTCGATCACGGCCCCGGGGATCCCGTACCGCCGGGCGACGGCCAGGGCGCTGGAGGCCCCGGGGATCCCGAGGGTGACGGTGAAGGTCGGGGCCATGGCCGCGAGGTCGAAGCCCACCGAGGCGTTGACAAACCGCGGGTCGCGCAGGGCCAGGGTCTTGAGGAGCTCGTAGTGGGTGGTCACGGCCACGGCGGCCCCGCGACCGGCCAGGGACTCCAGGACCGCGGCGGCGAGGGCAGCCCCCTCTTCGGGGTCGGTCCCTCCGGCCAGCTCGTCGAGCAGGACCAGGCCCCCGGGGCCCACGGTCTGCAGGGTGTCGGCGAGGTGGGTGACGTGGGCCGAGAAGGTCGACAGGTTGCGGGCGATGGACTGATCGTCGCCCACGTCGCACGCCACGGGGTCGAACCACCCCACCCGCGATCCCTCCTCCACGGGCAGGGGCAGGCCCGAGCGCACCATCAGTGCCGCGAGCCCGAGGGTCTTGAGGGCCACGGTCTTTCCGCCCGCGTTGGGCCCCGAGACCACCAGGACCCGCCCGGCCTCCACGCTCAGGTCGTTGGCCACCACGGGCCCTCCCGACAGGGCCAGGAGGGGGTGCCGGGCCCGACGCAGGTCGAGGACGGGCTCGGCCGAGGGCTCGATGGCCACGGCCTTGAGTTCGTGCGCAAGCCGAACGATCGCCACCAGGAGGTCGGCCGCGAGGCAGGCCTCGTGGGCGTCGTGGAGGGGATCGCTCCACACCCGGCACTCCCGGCTGAGCTCGGCCAGGACCACGGCCTCCTCGCGTTCGACCTCGGCCTGGGCCACCTTGAGCATGTTGCCGACGGTCACCACGGCTCGGGGCTCGATGAAGAGGGTCTGCCCCGACGACGACGAGCCGTGCACGATCCCGGGGACGGGCATGTGGGCGTCGGCCCGTACGGGCAGGACGTATCGCCCGTCGCGCAGGGTGTAGAACCGGTCTTGCAGCACGGGGCCGAAGCGGGCGATGGCCTCCTCCAGGCGGGCCACCACCCGGGCCCGGGCCTCGGCCACCCGGCGACGGGCCCCAGCCAGGTCGGACGAGGCCCGGTCGGCGAGGGTCCCGTCGGGGTCGATGGCGTGATCGAGCTGTCCCAGGATCCGGTCGAGGCCCGGGTCGCTGGTGAGGGCCGCGGCGAGGGCAGGACAGCGGGCCCGGCGGGCGTTGCCAAACCGACGGAGCCCGCTGGCCACCCGGAGCATCTGGCGCACCCCGTGGAGCTCGAAGGCCGTGGCGTCGGCGTCACGGGCGAGGCGCTGGAGCACCTCGGACACCTCGGGGATGCCCTCGTACGGGAGGGGGTCGGCGGAGTTCCACAGGGAGAGGACCTCGGTGGTGCGGCGGGCCAGGACCCGCGCCTCGTCGAGCGATTCGGCCGGAACGAGGGCGAGGGCCCGGGCCCTGGCCTCGGCGCTCGTGCACCGCTCCGAGAGTTGGGCGAGGAGCTGCGGCCACTCAAGGTCGTGGAGGGTCTTGTCGTTGGAACTCATGAAGATGACTTCGGGAGGGGGGAGTGAGGGGGACAGCCACAGACCGAACGGAGACATCGCGCCGCGCGGAGCGACCCTCGCCGACCCGCCGCGGGGGCGTTGGATCGGGGAGGCGGGCCGCGCTCGAGTTTGTGGGGGGATGAGGGAGTCGAAGGGTGGCGAAGGCGAAACAACAGCAATAGAAGAGGGGCTGCTGCCCCCCTTGAAGACGCATACGGTAGCGTTACCCCGCCACCGCGCGACACCATCTGTAGCACCGCCCGGGCGACGCGCAAGACGCCCCCCGGCCGGGCCCTCACCCGTACCGCACGCTCCGTACGGTCAGCTCGACGGGGGCCCCCTCGGGGCGTGTATACCGCACGGTGTCGCCGACCTTTCGCCGCAGGAGGCTGCGCCCGATGGGCGACCGCCACGACACCCGCCCGGCCCCCGGATCGACCTCGTCGACCCCGACGATCTGGTAGGTGGCGACGGCCCCCTCCTCGTCCTCGACCTCGACGGTGGCCCCGAAGAACACCACCCCCGTGCTGCTCTGCCGGGCCGGATCGACGACTTCAATGTCCTTGAGCCGCCCGGCCAGGAAGTTGAGCCGTCGGTCGATCTCCCGCAGGCGCTTCTTGCCGTAGATGTACTCGGCGTTTTCCGAGCGGTCGCCCTGGGCCGCGGCGTCGGTGACCTCCTGCACGACCCGGGGCCGCTCGCGTCGCGTGAGAAACTCGACCTCGTCGTTGAGGCGCTTGAACCCGTCGGGGGTGATGTAGTTGGGGGTGTCGCTCATCGGGGTGGGGCGAGTGGGTGTAGCACGTCCCGCCCTCAGCCTCCGAGGGCCTCCCGGGCCGCCTCGGCGAAGGCGGAAGGGGCCTCCGCGAGGTCGACGCAGGCGTCTCCGGGGCTGACTCCCGGGTCGCCCACGACCCGCACCACGGCCTCGCGGGAGCCCTCCCGGACCCACCACCAGCGCCCCTCCCCCGCCGCCACGGGCATCCGGGCGAAGAGCCTCCAGCCCCAGCTGTCAAACCACAGGACCCGATCGAGGCTCTGGGCCCCGTCGAGGTTGACGGCGGCGTGGGTGCGGGCGAGCTCGGTGAGGGGGCCCGGGTGGGCCCGCTGCGCGGCGCTGAACCAGTCGAGCATCGGGGCGAACACCCCCGCCCCTGCGCTCGGGGTGTCGGCGGTCTTGGGGCGGGGGGCCGCGTCGAGGGCCCACCACACCGCGGCGTCGTCCATCAGGGGGACCGACTCGGGCACGACGAGGGCGAGGACCTTCGACAGGGCCGCGACCCCGTGTTCGGCCGTGCAGAGGCCCGCCACCACCCGGACGAGCTCCTGGCGCACGTCCTCGTCGAGGTCGTCCCAGTTGGGGGCTCCGCCGACGAGGGTCTCGGCCAGGGCCTCCCAGGCCTCGTGTTGGGGAGGGCTCAACCATCGCTGAAAGACCGGCGAGGTGGCCTTGTTGTTGACCATCCAGCTCGCGGGCATGGCCGCGGGGAGCAGGGCCCCGAGGGGAGCCCCGGCCGCCCGGGCCCGGCGAAACCCGTGGGCCGCGAGGTCGAACCCGTAGGCCCCCGGGAGGGAGGCCCGCAGGGCGAGCTTGTCGGCCCCCGCGCACACCCGCCACACGCACCGTCCCGTACGAACATCCCAGGGGCTCATCGTGCCCCCGAGGCAACACCCTCCTGGCCCGCCATGGCAACCACGAACTCGCCTCCCCGCAGCCCCCTCGGCTACCCTCCCCCTCCTCCCCATGAACCCCAACGCCGACCGGGTGATCTTCGCCGTCGATGTCGCCTCGGAGGACCGAGCCCGGTCCCTCATCGCCGCCCTCGGCCCCTATGTGGGCACCTTCAAGCTCGGCCTGGAGCTCCTCCTGCGAGGAGGGATGGACCTCGTGGCCCGGGTGGCCGCAGGGGCCCCGGTCTTCGTCGACGCCAAGCTCCACGACGTGCCGGCTACGGTGGGGCGGAGCGTTCGGCAGATCGTGGGGGGGCCCAACCCCGTGCGGTTTATCACCGTACACGGCGCTGTCTCGGCCGCGGTGGAGGCCGCCGAGGGCCAGGCCGGGATCCTCCTGGTCACCGTCCTCACCTCGGAAGACCCCGCCCTCCACGGGGGCCCTGAGGCCCTCCGCGACCGGGTCGTGGCCCGGGCCGTGGCCGCCATGGAGCTCGGGGCCGCGGGGGTGGTCTGCGCCCCGACCGAGGCCCAGGCCGTACGTCACGCCATCGGGCCAGAGGGGGTGATCGTGACCCCGGGGGTTCGGCCCGCCTGGGCGGCGGTGGCGGGGGATGACCAGCGGCGTACGGCCACCCCCGCCGAGGCCCTCGCGGCCGGGGCCAGCATGGTGGTGATCGGGCGCCCCCTACGAGACGCCCCCGACCCCGTGGAGGCGGCCCGCAGGCTGCTTGCGGAGATCGTTCAGACCCCGAAGTAACGCCCGGCCTTCGTGCGGAGGTGGGCGATCAGGGGGTCGGCCGACAGGGGGCTCCCGGTGGCCCGCTGGACGAGTTCTCGGGCGGAGTACCGCTGTCCGTGGCGATGGACGTTGCGGCGCAGCCAGTCGCGCAGAGGGCCAAACTCCCCGCGGGCGAAGTCCGACTCCAGGTCTCCGAGCGCGCGCCGGGCGGCCTCAAAGAGCTGCGAGGCGATGAGGTTTCCCAGGGAGTAGGTGGGGAAGTACCCGAAGAGGCCGGCGGCCCAGTGCACGTCCTGGAGGCACCCCGCGGCGGCGTCGGGGGGGGTGATGCCGAGGAGCTCGTGCAGGCGCCCGTCCCAGGCCGCGGCCACGTCGGCCGGCTTGAGGTCGCCCGTCACGATGGCCTGCTCCAGCTCGAACCGCAGCAGGATGTGGAGGTTGTACGTAGCCTCGTCGGACTCGACCCGGATGGGGGTCGGGCCGATGTCGTTGAGGGCCGCCACCCACTCGTCCGGGGACACGTCGTCGAGGACCCCCGGAAACATGGCCCGGGCCTTGGGGAAGAAGTGCTGCCAGAAGGCCGGGGTGCGCCCGACGAGGTTTTCCCAGAGGCGCGACTGCGACTCATGGACACCCATGGAGCAGGCCTCGCCGAGGCCCGTCCCGAAGTGTTCGGGGGGGAGGCCCTGCTCGTACAGGGCGTGGCCGGTCTCGTGGAGCACGCCGAAGAAGGAGTCGTTGAAACGACGCGCGTGATACCGCGTGGTGATCCGCGAGTCCCCCGGCCCCAGGGTGATCGAGAACGGGTGCACGCTCACGTCGAGCCGCCCCCGGTCGAAGTCGTACCCCAGGGCCGCGGCGGCCTCGCGCCCGAGGGCCTCCTGGGCCCCGACGGGAAACTCCCGGGTCAGGACCTCTCGGCGTGGACTCCGGCCCGACTCCTTCACCGCCCGTACGAGCTCGGTGAGGGGCGTCTCCAGGGCCGCGAAGATGTCGCGCAGGCCCGCGGTGGTCTCTCCCGGCTCGAACTCGTCGAGGAGGGCGTCGTACACGGGCCGGCCGGGCGCGCTCAGGCACGCGGCCTTCGCCTGACAGAGCCCGACGACCTTCTCCAGCCAAGGCACGAAGCGGCCCACGTCGGCCGCCTGGCGGGCCTCGACCCACCCGTGATGGGCCAGGGCCGTGGTGCGGGCAAACTCCTCGACGAGGGAGCCCGGGAGCCTCACGGCCCGGTCGTAGCTACGTCGGGCCTGGCAGACGATGGCCCGGCGGTCGCTGTCGGGGGGGTCGCCTGCGGCCTCGTCCTCGGCGGCGGCCAGGAGGTCGCCGAGGGCGGGATCGGTCAGGCGGGCGTGGGCGAGGCGGGCGATGACGGCCTTCTGGTGGGCCCGGTGCTCGGCCCCTCCCGGGGGCATCTGGGTCTGCTCGTCCCACTCCAGGACGTACCCGATGGAGGAGAGGGTGCCGACCTCGCGGAGGGCATCGACGAGCTTCGAGGCGGGGGTGTTGGGGTCGGGCATGGTGCCGTCGGTGGTGCCTCAGCCCGCGGCCCGCCGCAAGCCCTCACTCCCCCAGACGAAAGAAGCCCCAGCGCCAGTGAACGTCCGCCGCGATGTCGCGGGCCACCCCCGGGAGCGGATCGAGGGGGTCGAGGTCGAGCCCCGCCAGGGACCGGGCCTGGTCGCGTACGGCCACCATGGGGTCGAGGGCCGACGGGTCGTCGACCTCGTCGGGGCGCACGGGGCCCTGGGCGTCGACGGTCATCCACGCGTGCAGGAGCGACACCAGGGACCCGCGGTGCTCGGGGTCGATGGGTCCCCGGTCGCGCACCTCGGGCCAGCCCATGGGCCGGGCGGCGTCGACGGGGTCGAGGGCCCTCCACCCGACGTACGCCCCGCCCGAGAACAACAGGGCAAGGATGGGCGACAGGGCCACGGCCTCGAGCGGTGGCACGAGGTCTTGCCCGTCGTCGGAGACCGTACGCTGCCGGAGGTACCCCCCGGTGAGGGCAGCGAGGCACCGCAGCCCCGGGTCGAAGAGCAGCTCGGCCGTCGGGGGCATCTCGAAGTCGGTGCCCACCGCCGCGGGGTCGAGGCTGAGGGTCCCGCCCAACACGGGGGCACCGCGGGCGGCCTCCCACAACACGGGGTCGACCCGGGCCGTGGTGGGACGGACCAGGTAACTCTCGCGGACCCGCAGGGTGTCGGGGTCGAAGCGCAGGACGTCCCCGCCGCGGTCCTGGCTCCCGAGGCAGTCCTCCCGGCTCCAGGCGGCCCCGAGGCGATCGCCCCGCCAGCGCGTGCGCAGGGCCTGGGCCCCGCTCCACAAGGTGGTCACCGCAGGGCCGTCGGCCTCGACCTCGCGCACCAGCTCCACCCCCGCGACGAGCCGATACCGCCCGAGGACCTGCCGGTCGCGTACGGCCCACCCGGGTGCTTTGCTCCCCGAACGATCGGCCGCCCGAGGCACTTGCAGGAGGGTGTCCACCGCGGGGAGCGCGATGGGTTGGGTCTCCGTACGGCCTGCCGCCTGGGGCACCCCCGCCGCGTCCCTGTCGAGCCCCACGACCCGCCCGACCCCCCGGGCTTCGGCCTCGGCCCGGGCCGCCTCGCCCAGGGCCTCGCCGACCCCCTGCCCCACGTACGACGGGGCCACCCAGAACCGCTCGACCCACCCCGTGGCGGTCGGGTCTCCCTCGACGGCCCCGAGGGCCCCAAACCACCGCAGGAGCACCAGGCCCACCACGGCCCCGCGTTGTTCGGCCACGAGGACGAGGCCCCAGTCGTCGCGCCCCAGGGCGGCTCCGAGGCGCGGGCCCAGCGGGACCTCCAACTCCCGCAGGAGTGGTTCGACCCGGGCGAGGTCGCGGGGGCCTCCGAGGGCTCTGCGCACCACCACCGGAGGGCCGATCCCTGGAGCCGGGGCCGTCATCTCAGTTGAGGCTGTGCGGCCGGGCCAGGGTGAAGGGCGCGATGCGGGCGTCAAACTGGTCACCCGTGGGGGTGACCATCTGGTAGCTGCCCTCCATCGTGCCGTGGGGGGTGCGCAGGGCGCAGCCCGAGGTGTACTCGAAGCTCTGCCCCGGGCGCAGGACGGGCTGGGCTCCCACCACCCCCTCGCCCTTGACCTCCTGCACCTCGCCGTCGGCGTCGGTGATGATCCAGTGACGGGTGCGCAACTGGGCCACCTCCGTCCCCTCGTTGGCGATGGTGACGGTGTACGCAAACATGTACTGCCGCCGGGCCGGCACCGACCGCTCGGGCAGATACTGGCTGCGGACGACGACCCGGATGCCGCGTGTGACGGTGTTGGACACGGCCCAGACCCTGCCACGCAACGTGGTCGACCTTCAACGTCCCGGCGTCATCCGCGTCGGATCGTCGACACCGAAGCCCACAAACACCGGCTCGGGGGAGAGATGTACGGCGAAGGTCTGCCAGACCCGCTCCTGAATCTCTCGGGCCAGGGCCACGAGCTCGGCCGCGCTGCCCCCATGGTTGACCAGGGCCAGGGCGTGGCGCGAGGACACCCCTGCCCCGCCCCGGCGGTGCCCCCGCGAGACCCCGGCCCGCTCGATGAGCCACCCCGCGGCGAGTTTGACCCGCCCGTCAGGGGCCGCAAACCGGGGCATGGTCGTCCCCTCGGGGCAACGGGCCGCCACGGCCTCGGCGGTGGCCGGGTCGACCGTGGGGTTGGTGAAGAAGCTGCCTGCGGTGCGGTGTTCGGGGTCGGTGGGGTCGTAGACCATGCCCTTGGCCCGGCGCAGGGCGAGGACCGTCTGCCGGACCGTGGCGAGGCTGGGGCTCGGGTCGTCGGTCAGGGCCCGCGACAGCTCGCCGTACCGCACCGTCGGGGCGACCCCGAGGCGCAGGGCGAACCGCACCCCGAGGACCACGAAGGCCCCGCGGTCGTCGCCCTTGAACCGGCTGTGCCGGTACCCAAACCCGCAGTCGCGGGCCCCGATCTCGCGGACCTCCCCCGTGCGCCGGTCGAAGACCGTGACGGCGGTGAGGGTGTCGGCCACCTCCTGCCCATAGGCCCCGACGTTTTGGATGGGGGTGGCCCCGACCGTGCCGGGGATGCCCGAGAGGCACTCGATGCCCTGGGCCTCGCGGGCTACGGCCGCAGCCACGAGGTCGTCCCAGGGCTCTCCCGCCGCGGCCTCGACGTGCAGGGTGTCTCCCGCCCGGGTCCAACGTACGCCCCGGGTGGCCACCCGGATCACCGCCCCGGCCACCCCCGCGTCGGCCACCACCACGTTGCTGCCCCCGCCCAGGACAAAGACCGGCCGCCCCGCGGCGTCGGCGCGCCGGACCTCAGCACACAGGGAGGTTTCGTCAAGGGCCTGAACAAAATGCTCGGCGGCCCCCCCGAGGCCCAGGGTGGTCATTGGGGCGATGGGGGGGTTGGGGTGGTTCACGCGGCTCCGGCGGCGGGGTGTAGCACGGGGCCAGGGCGGGGCGTCAGCCGTGGCACCGCGGCACGAACCCGCACCGCAGGGCCCGACAGACCGCCAGGTCGCGGCCGTCCCAGCGGGCGTCGCGGCGCATCGCCGGGAGGGCCTCGACCAGGGTGGCTACCCGCTCCTCGACGGCCCCGAGGTCACCCGGAACCCACACCGGCTCGGCCGGGCTCCCCTCCCCGAGGGACCACACGGCCGCGTGTACGGCCGCGACCTCTCCCGTCGGCCCTGCGAGCTTGTGTTGCACCGCCCAGGCCATCACATGCAGGCTCAGGGCCCGCTCGGTGGCCGTGACGCCCCCGCGGCTGCCCTGGGCCCCGGTCTCAGGCAGGGCCTCCCACTGAATCACCACGGCCCCGTGGCGCCCGAGGGCCTCGCCCCGTACGACGAGGTCGGCCGTGGCCGTCAGGGCCAGGGGGCCCGTCGGGAGCACGAACCGCGCGGCCAGGGGCAGCCCCTGGGCCAGGACGAGGTCGGGCCGGGCAGCCAGGCGTTGGGCCAGGCGCGACCGGGCCAGGCGCACGAGCAGGACCTCGGCCTGACGCGCGACCTCTCCGCCGAAGACCTCCCCGCTCGCCGCGCAGGCCGCCCGCAGGGCCGCCTCGGGGTCGCCGCAGAGGGCCTCCCAGCCCGACAGCCCCACCACCCTCCGCACGAGGTCGAGGGCCGGAGCCCGGTCGCCCAGGGCCGCCCCGTGCTCGCGGAGCTGGAGGTCGTGCAGGAGGTGAAACCGCCGGGCGCACCAGGCCAGGTCTTGCACCGCCGAGGCCGCGAGGACCAGGCGCCGCGGGGCCCTCGCCGGCGTCCCCCCCCCCGCGTCGGGCAGGGGCCCCGGAGCCACCATCCCGGGATCGGCGACGGTCACAGACTCGGGCAGCACGGTCGCCGCAGGGGCCTCGTCCCCCGTCTCGGCCCGGGCCCTGACTGGAACCGCGGGCCCCTCCTCTTCGGCCACCACCACCCGCACCCCGGAGGGGCTCTGGCGCCGGAGGGCGTCGCGCAGGGCCGTCCAGCCCCCTTCGCCGTCGCCGTCGGGCCCCGACACCACCAGGAGGTCGCGCGACCGGGTGAGGGCCACATAGAGAAGCCTCCGGGCGTCGTCGTCTTCGGCCGCGTGGGCGTCGTTGCGGAGGGTACGAAACCCCTCCGGGGCGGCGATCCCGCCGGGCAGGACCACGACGGCCCCGCGCCGATCGAGCAGGACCCGCTCGCTCCGGGGAGGCCTCCTGCGGGCCGTCTGGGCCACGAAGACCACGGGCCACTCCAGGCCCTTGGCCGCGTGCACGCTCATGATCTGCACGGCCCCCGACACCTCACCCCCGAGGTCGGCCTCGGCCTCGCGTTGGGCCGCGGCCCGCATCCGGTCGACGTGCTGCACGAACCCGTGGAGGTCACCGTCGTCGCCCCCCCGGGCCTCGGCCGCCTCGGCCAGACCGAGGAGCTTGTCGACGTTGGCCACCCGCTGGGCCCCGAAGGGCAGCCGGGCCAGGACGGCCGCGTAGCCCCGTTCGGTGAGGACCATCCGCACGACCCCCGCGGGCCCGAGGGTGGGACCGAAGCGTACGAGCCGCTCGAGGGTGGGGCGGGCCTCTTCGAGGCGAGCCCGGTCGTCGGGAGCGATCCCGGCCCGCACGGCGGGTGGAGGGTCGAGGACCTGCTCCATCCCGGCGGTGAAGGTGAAGAGCCGGGCCAGGGCCGCGTCGGTGAGCCCCACCAGCGGACCCCGGAGCACCGCGGCGAGGCTGAGCCGGTCGGAGGGGTCGGCCGCGAAGCGCAGGAGGGTGACCAGGTCGTCGACCTCGCGGCGATCCCAGAACCCCGGGCCTCCCCGCAGGGTGTACGGGATTCGCCGGGCCTGGAGGGCGCGCTTGAGGGGCTCTAGCTGTCGCCAGGAGGGCACGAGGATGGCGACCTCGTCCATGCGCGGGGTGCGCCACCCGGGGGGGTGCTCGCCCGGGGTGGACAGGGCCGCGATGCGTCGGGCGATGGCCTCGGCCTCGGCCCGTCGCTGCACCTCGGCCTTGCCCGGCGGAACCAGGAGGAGCTCGACCCGGGCGGCCCCGTCCCCCTCGGCGGCGGCCACCAGGGCGTCGCGGGACGGGTCGTACAGGCCCTCGACCCGCACGCTCCCGGCTCCGAGCACGGTGGCCGTGACGCTGTTGACCGCCCGGACCACCTCGTGAAGGGCCCGGTGGCTGTCGGTGAGGTCGATGAGGTCGCCCCCGGCCTCGGCCACCTCGCGCTCGGTCGCGAGGAAGACCTCCACCTCGGCCCCGCGGAAGGCGTAGATCGACTGCTTGGCGTCGCCCACCACCAGGAGGCCCGCGGGTTCGAGCTCGTGGCCGGCGAGGGACTGTCCGGGGGCCACGGTGCGCACGAGGTCACGGCGCTCGCGCAGGAGGTAGACGAGGTCGCGCTGGACGCGGTTGGTGTCCTGAAACTCGTCGACCAGGACGGCGTCGTAGCGGTGCTTCCACTCCTTGCGCAGGGCGGGGCGGTCGCGCAGGGCGTCGCGCAGGAGCCGCAGGAGGTCGGCGAAATCGAGGGCGGCCCGCTGGCGTTTGGCCTGTCGGTACGCCTGCTGGGCCCCCACCAGCACCGTCTTGCCGGCCCGGGCCAGGTGGGTCGACACCACCGACACGGCGTCTTGCAGGAGCGACCCGAGGGCCTCCCGGGCCTCGGTGGCCAGGGGCTCGATGCGCCGGGTGCGCTGGGGCGACGGGAGCGACCGGAGCTCGGCCAGGACCCGCATTCGGGCCAGGGCGTGGGCGGCGGTGTCGAGGGGAGGCAACTGGTCAAGGGCCTGTACGATCCCGTACACGACCTCGGCGGTGCCGTCTTCGCGCAGGGCCTTGACCCCCTCGCAGGCCTCGGCGAAGCGGCGGAGGACGTCGCCTGCGATGTATCCCCGCATCCCGGTGGGGTCGACGGCGACCCCGGCCCGCAGGTCGGTCGCGTCGAGGCCGTCTTCTTCGAGGCGGCGCACGAGGTCGGACACGAGGGTGACCAGGCCCCGCTCGGCCCGCTCGCCGATGCCCCCGCTGGCGGCCATGAGCTCGACCACGGCCGAGACGTCGCGCCGGGCGGCCTCGGACAGGGCCCGCAGGGTGGCCGAGCGAAGGAGGAGGTCGGCGTCTTCTTCGTCGAGGACCCGGAAGGCCGGGTCGATCCCGAGGTCGACGGCGGCCCGGCGCAGAACCCCTGCGGCAAACCCGTGAAACGTTCCGATGTGGGCCCCTCCGAGCGACCAGGCCACCCGGCGCCACACGTCGGGCGGGGGCAACGGCCGCCCCTGGGCTACGGCGCTCGCGGCCAGGGCTTCGAGGCGGGCGCTGACGGCCACGGAGTATCCGCGGCGGGCGCACCAGCGCAGGGCGGCCTCACGCCGAACGGCGGGGTCGGGGTGCTCAAGCTCCCGCGGCAGTTGGGCGTTGGCCAGGAGGTCGACGGCGGCGGCGATGCGCTCGCGCATCTCGCGGGCGGCCTTCTCGGTGAAGGTGAGGGCCACGATGCGCTCGGGCCCGAGGCCCGCACGGGGCCAGGCCACGGTGCTCGCGAGGCCCCCCACGAGGTGGAGGTACACCGTGGCCAGGGCCTCGGTCTTGCCGGTACCCGCCCCGGCCCGCACGACGGCGTTGCGCTCGAAGAGGAAGAGGCCCTGGCGGGCGGAGCCTTGCAGGGCCGCCACCGCGTCGCCCGGGTCGAGGGGCTCATGGGGCGGGGGGCCCCCCTCCAGGAGGTCGTGGGGGCTCACGGGGAGGCCTCCCCGGGCATCGGGGCCTCGGTCTCCTCGTCCGTCACGTCGTGGGACTCCACCCGACACAGGGGGCGATACTGGCAGAAATTGCAGTCTCGCGGGCGCGGCTCGAACCGGCCCTCCCGCAGCGGCCCGACCACCCGGCGTACGGCCTCGCCGAGGGCCCCCTCCCCCGCGGCCCCTTCGGACACCAGGGCCTCGACGTCGTAGCGGGCCAGGCGCTTGCGTCCGTCGCTCCCGAGGGCGTCGCGGAGGGTGTGCTCGGCCAGGTCGCGGAAGCCCACGTAGACTCCGTCGACGGAGGTGCAGTCGGCGGGGAGCTTGCCGCTGCGTCGGGCCCGCTCGACCGCCGCGGCGTAGACCACGAGCTGAAACTGGGTGTCGAGGGCCCCGTCTTGCAGGCGTTTTTTGTACCCGTCCCCCCGCCCCGACTTGAACTCCACGGCCCGCACGACCGCCCCCACCCGCTCGACCCCGTCGATGCGCCCCCGGAGGGACACGGGCTCGGCCCCGTCGGGCATGGTCACGACCACCGAGGGCCAGGTCGACTGGGGGCCGAAGCCCACCTCGGTCTCGAGCATCTGCCACGACGGGTCGTGCATCCGGCGGGTGAGCCAGGCCTCGGCCTGACGGCGGACCGTCCGGTAGTCGGCCTCGACGAGCCCGAGGTCGAGCCGCGACAGCCGCTCGGAGAACTCCGCGAACTTCTCCTCCAGGGCCGCCTCGACGCTCTGCCAGCGCTCTGCCGGGTCGGCTCCGCGGCTGGCCACGAGGGCCTCGGCCCCCACCTGGACGAGCTCGTGCAAGAGGTGGCCGCGTTGTTTGTCGTCGAGGGCCGTGGTGTCATCGACCCGCTCCTCGATCTTGAGGACATAGTGGGCGAAGGCTTTGTATCCGCAGCGGGCCACCCGCTCGAGGAGGGTCACGTCGAGGGGGCGGGAGGCCGAGGCCCAACGGGGCAGGGCCAGGGCGTTGACGAGCTCGTGGTCGTGGTCGATCCGGCCGTGGTGGGCGTTGGCCTCGACCTCGGGGCGGGCGAAGAAGAGCTCGCGGGCCCGCTCGATCGCAGCCCGCGACTCGGCCGAGGCCAGAGCCGACCGAACGCTCGGGGACATCCCCGCGGGGCCGAGGGCCGCCCCCGCCAGGGCCCGCAGGGTGCGCTCGACCCCCCGGGCTGGGATCCGCTTCGATCGGGCCAGGGGGTCGCGCCCGAGGCGCTCGACCACGGCCCCCGAGGTGCGCTGCAGGTCACCCAGGAAGGGCGACGGGGCCATGGGGCGGCCAGCGGCGTCGTGCCGGTGGGCGCTGGCGTAGACCCCCTCGGTGGCCGCCGCGAGGGCCCCAAGAAGCAGGACGGTCTCCGACTCCCGCGACCCGGTGCGTTCGATGGGAAAGCCCAGGGCCTTGCCCACGGCGGCCCGCTCGGCGTCGCCCCACAGGGCCTCGTCCTCTCGATGGGCGGGGAAGGCCCCGTCGACCATCCCGGGGAGCATCACCACGGAGAAGCTCCGCCCCACCACGTCGGCGGCCTCCAGGACGCTTACGCCGCCCGCGCCCGGCGGGGTGACGGCCCCGCTCCACACCCGGGCCAGGTCGAGGACGAGCTCGCCAAACTCTCCGGCGGAGATGGGCCCCGTGCGCCCCGCGGCCGCCGCCATCCCGGGGAGGGCTTCGAGCAGGGCCTCGCACCCCGCCAGGGCTGCCTCGTCGCGTCCGAGGGCCCGCAGGATCACCGAGGCCCCCGGGTCGGCGGCCACCTGGGACACCACCGCCCGGGACTCCTCGTAGAACCGCCCCTCCCCTCCAAACCGCGGGACCCACCCCCGGAGCCGGGCGCAGTGCTCGACCACGGTCCCGTCCTTCGACTGCTGCCACAGGAGCTCGCCCAGGGCCTTGACCGCCGCGGCCGTGGTGGGGGAGGCCCCGTGACGGGCCACGTGGTAGTCGCAGCGGGTCCCGAGTTCGTTGTCGAAGAGGGTCTCGATGCCCCAGGCGCGGAGGGCCTGGGCCACCCGCCACAGGGGACCGAGCTCGTGACCTCGGGCCCCATTGCCCAGGAGGATGGCCAGGGCCCGAAGGACCTCCTCCCGATTGGCCCCCCGGGCCAGGAGCCCCGGAAGGCCCAGAAACGCCCGCGCGAGGGGGGACTCCAGGAGCCACCCTGGGGCCCCCGAGGGGGGGCTCCAGGCCACGCCTGCATCGTCGAGGCAGCGCCCGAGGCGGGCCACCGTGGGGGCGTCGGCGTGACGCAGGACCACCGCGATGGTGTCGGCCCCGATCCCCCCGTCGAGGAGGGAGGCGACCTGGGCGGCCACCCATCGGGCCTCCTCGTCGGGGCCCTCGGCCTCGGCCATCTTCACCGGCCCCGCCCCGTGATGCCCCGACAAAACCCGCGTGGCCTCGTGGGCCCGGCCTCCTTCGGCCAGGGCGATGAGCCACGGACCGAGGGGGCCCCGCACGGGCTCGGCCCCTTCGTCGCGGAGGCCGCAGGCTACGTCGAGGTGGGCGCTGTCTTCGGCCTCGAAGGCCCGCAGGGCCCGGTCGAGGGTGAGGGGCAACCGCTCGCGCCGTGGTTCGCACGTGATGTGGGCTTTGACCTGGCCCCCGTGGGCCCCGAGCCAGCGGGCCAGGGACGTGATGAGTCGCACCCGGGTGGGCCCCAGGACCCGCAGGTGCCATAGACGCAGGTGGGTGGGGAGCCAGTCTGGGACCCTATGTTGGCGTTGGGCCTCGGACACCGCCTCGGCGAGCTGGGCCTCCAAGGCCGCCCCGGCGATGTACCCCAGGGCCTCGAGTCGCTCGGTGTGCTCGGCGAACACCGCGGTGAGGAGCCCGAGCCTGCCTCGTGTACCCGCGTCGTCGGGGAGGGTGTGCCCGAGGGCGAGGCCCAGGATGTCGGGGGTCACCCCGTGGGCCCGCAGAAGCTCCAGGCTCCGGGCGAAGGCGTCGACGGTGTCGGTGCGCTCGCCATAGGCCGCGTCGTATCGGGGCAGGACCGACCGCACCGCGGCGGCCAGGGTGAGGCGCTCGACCTGGGCCGGGGCGATCCCTCGACCGGGCAGGAGGTGGGTGGTCAGGAGCTGGAGGAAATGGGCCCAGGGGAGGGTGTTGGGGGCCAGGGCGGCCACCTCGCCGTCGAGGGCACGGAGCAGACGCTCGGAGACATGGGCAGGGGTCGCGACGACATCGAGCAACACGGGTACCGGCGACCTCCGACCTCCGCGGCGCATCCGCGTCGTGGCGTCTCTCCCCGTACGTCACCCGAGGCCTCGGCGCAACGCGGAGGGGTCATACCCTGTCACTGGAGCAACGAACCCAGGGCGAGCGCGGAGCCTGTGCCGCTGGAGGACAGTCCGATCGCGCGGTAGCGGGAGGGGGTCTGGGTGGGGCGGTAGGTGTCGATGCGGAGGCCCATTCGGGGGGTCGTAGGGTCGACGGGTAGCATGGCCACCGTGACCGCGTCGCGCCCTTCTCCGCGCAGGTCTCCGGGTCTGACCACAGGCCCGAAGAAGGTCTCCCGTTCGGTCGAGTCCACGACGGGGAGAGCTCGCCCGGACAGGGTGCACCGGGGACAGATCCACACGATCTCGCGTTGGGTGGTTCCGATCAGGCAGAGGAAGCCGCCGCCCTGTTGGGTCGGGTCGGCGACCCCGAAGCCCGAGTCGGCGAGAACCCCCGCGCGCGCTTCGCTGACGAGGACGGGGGAGGCGGTCGGTGGGATGGTCACGGTCTGGCTGGCCTCGAAGCGGGCGAGGTATGCCCTGACGTTCTGACGGTGGGCGGAGTCGCGGACGGCCACCACGGCGAAGGCGGGCAGTCCCTCGTCGTGGATGTCGCCCGCGCCCACCACACGACGGCCGAAGTCTCCCGACCCGAGGGGGCCCAGCACGGGCAGGCCCGGTCGCGGCGTGGCCCCGCCGTAGACGATGTGGACCTGGCCCCAGAACGCCAAGGTTCAGGGATTCGTCGCCCACCACGAGGTCGGCCAGTCCGTCTCCGTTGAGATCCCCGGAGGCCGCCAGGGAGCCCCCGAGGGTGACAAGCCCCGCGGTCGTGAAGCTGAACAGAACCCGGCGCAGGTGGGTGTCCAGGCGGGTCTGCCCGAAGGCCACCGTCACCGCCGGATCTCCTGGCGTCCGCAGGTGGCGAAGAGGTCGACGAACCCGTCCCCGTCGAAGTCTCCCGCGGCACCGACCTGGGTGCCAAAGTCCATGCAGCCACGGCCGGGCCCGATCCCCTGGCCGGGGATCCCGGGGGCGCTCGGGGCCCGCACGACGGCCACCCGCCCCGAGGCGTTGAAGTCCGAGGCTCACGCCTTCAGGGGTGTTCGGCGGAGGGCTATTGGGTCAATGCCCAACCCGGCGCCCGAAATCTCACTCCATGGCGCCGAGGTCGACGGTGGCGTCGGCAGTGACGGACTGCGACGACAGGAAGGTCCCGACGGAGTTAGGGGCGCGATAGATCGAGCCGCAGGCGGGGTTGCCGGTCGCGCGGTCGATGCGGCACACGTATCCCGAGGGGCAGCCCAGGGTCATCGAGGCCGCCACGCAGGACTGGGCCAGCTCGAGGGGCACCCGGTACACCACCCCGTCCACGAAATCGGTCTCGGCTGCCGTCTGGAACACCAGCCCGTTGACCGTCCGGGCCGTCACATCGACCCGCACCCGGGCGTCGATACGCTGGCTGTCGACGATCGCCAGGTCGAAGGCCGGGCCCTCGCGGCGCAGGGGGGCCACCGGCGGTGGGGTGATCCCCGAGACCGGACAGTCGGCCCGCATCCAGGTCTGTTGAAAGACCGCGTCGCCGGTACCCCGGGAGACCCGGACCTCGAAGCGGTCGAACACCGTGCAGTCGGCGTCGGTGCTGAGGCTCAGCATGATCTGCCGCCGGGCCAGGACGCAGCTCGGACCCGCCGCTGCCAGCACCCCAAGAACCGCCGCCCACACCACCCGTCGTGCGCTCACGGCGGGACCATACCAAGACCCGGCCCCGACGCGAAGCCCGAGCAGGCCCCGGAGGTCGAAGTCTGGCCTCGGGGGAGCAGGGCAGAGGGTCAATCGGAGGGAATCGGGCCGGTGCTTGTCGAGGGGGCCCGGGGCGCGCTAGGGTTTGCCCGGGCTTCGACCACGATGAGCGCACGCTACGAAATCATCCGACAGGTCGCGAGCGGGGGCATGGCGGAGGTTCTGCTCTCGCGCCGCACTCCGCTGGAGGGCCCTGCGGAGCTCGTCGTGCTCAAGCGGGTGCTGCCCCACTTGAGCCAGAATGAGTCGTTCCTGAGGATGTTCGCGACCGAGGCCCGCCTCGCCTCCCAATTGCGGCACCCCAACATCGTCTCCGTCATCGACGTCGGCGAGATGGACCATCTCCCCTTCATCGCCATGGAGCGCCTCGACGGGGCCGACCTCCTGCGCCTCCTCCAGCAGTGCGCCCTGCGCCGTCAGTCCCTCGGCCCCGCCGTGGGCCTCGCGGTGGTGTCCCTCGCCGCCCGCGGCCTCGGCTACGCCCATCGGGCCCGCTCCCGCGACGGCCGAGCCCTCAAGGTGATCCACCGGGACGTCTCCCCCCACAACATCTTCGTCACCCGCGACGGGCAGGTGAAGCTCCTGGACTTTGGCATCGCCAAGAGCCAGTCCCAGGTAGGGCTCACCGGCACCGGCCAGGTCAAGGGCAAGGTCTCGTACATGAGCCCGGAGCAGATCCGGGCCCAACCCATCGACCAGCGCTCCGACCTGTGGTCGATGGGGGTCGTGCTCTGGGAGGCCGTGGCCGGCGAGAAGCTCTTCTCCCGCGACAACGACGCGGCCACCCTGCACGCCATCCTGCACGACCCGATCCCGCGCCTCGATCGCCTCGATGTCCCGGGCTTCGACGACCTGATCGAGGTCATCCTCCAGCGCGACCCGGCCCGACGGATCCGCACCGCCGAGGAGATCGCCGACCACCTCGACGCCATCCTCCGGGCCATGGGGGTCACGGACGTACCCCGGGTCCTCGCGGCGCGGGTGTCCTCCTTGATCCCCGCCCTCAACCCCGCCCTCGACGCCCAGCGTCCCGTGGTCGACCGCTCGGCCGAGGTCGTGACCTTCGCCACCCACAGCGGGCCCACCCCCGGCCCCCAGAGCCCCGCTCCGGTGCGACGATCGCTCGACCTGCGCCCGGGCTCCTCGGTCCGCCCCCCGGCCCCCGCCCTCGCCCTGCCGCGGGCGGCCCCGCCCCTGCGCCGTCCGGTGGTCGATGACGTCGACGAAGACGACGACCCCACCCAGACCGAGATCCCGACCGTCGAGGGGCGCAGGGCCCCCAGCCCCCTCGACGAAGACCAGGAAAACACCACCCTCAACGTCGTGCCCGAGGCCCCGTCCTACGCGGCCGGGCTCGCAGACGTCGGCGACCACGACCTCTACGGGGGCGACGGCAAGACCGACCTCGAAGGCCCTACCACCGAGCACCAGACCCCGATGGCCATCCCCGCCGCCATCGGTCCGGTGTCTTCCGCCAGGACCCCGTCGCCGCCCCGGGGAGCCCCGCGGCCGAGCCCCAACAGCGCGACCCCGCGCGTGTTCGCCGACGTGGTGTCGGCCTCGACCTCGGCCGCCCACGAGGCCCCTACCCGGCCCCGCACCGTGCCTCCGCCCCGACGGGCTACGGCGGCCCCTCCCATCAGCCCCAACGTGCCCCCACGCCCTGCGGCAGCAAGCTTCTTCGACTCGCCCCCTGCGGCCCCGCCGCGCCCGCTGCCCGCCGCGGCCCCGTCGCCTCAAGGTCGTCCCGGAGGCCCGGCGAGCCCTGGGGTCCAGGCGACGGCAGCCAACGATCCGTTCGGCGAGATCGACGACCTGGCCCCGCATCCGCGGCCCGATCGCTCAGGGTCGTCTGGCATCGGGGTGTTGCCTCCGCCGGGCATGGTCCCTTCGCCCCCCGCGGCCCCGCCGTACACCCCCGACCCCTTCGACTTCGCGACGCGGGTTCCGGACACCCTGGCGGCGACGTCGCTGCCGCCACGGCGGGCTTCGAGCGGGTCGTACCGTACCCCCATGGCCCTCCTCGGGGCCGGGATGCTCTTCCTCGTGATGGGGGTCGGGGTCCTGACCCTTCTGCGAGACAACCACCGCGTCGGTCCCGCCGCCACGGCGCCCACCACCCCCGCGACCGAGACCCCGGCCCGGGTCGAGTCGGCGCCCGCCCGCCCCCAACCCGCCGCCGCCCCCGCCCCATTGCCCCCCGCGGCCGCCCCAGCGCCCGCTCCGATCGCCGTGGCCGCGCCAGCCCCCCCACCCGAGCCCGAGCCCACCCCCGAGCCAGCCCCCTTGGCGGAGGTAGCCCCCCCGACACCGGCTCCCCCTGCCCCGCCGGTGATCGCCGCGCCCGTGGCGGTCGCTGTCGCGCCTGCTCCCACACCTGTCATCGCGCCTGCCCCGACGCCCGCCCCCCCCCCCCCCCCC
>CAYUSB010000036.1:39458-90514 GCA_964447205.1 uncultured Myxococcaceae bacterium | reverse complement strand
CAAGAGCCCGTCCAGGTTGTAAAAGCAGCCTGGGCGGGCTTTTGCTTTTTGGGCCTCGCCGCGGAGGGCGGGTGGGCATGGCGTGATTGGCGGGGCTGGGGGCGCGGAGTAGGTGTTTGGGGAACTCTCCCCCATGGATTCTCGCGATACGCGGCTCCCCTCTCCGACGGAGAGGGGAAATGAGCCACGCGCGAACCGCAGAGGGAGAGGGCGGCCGGGGGAATGGTGTTCGTTCCCACACGGGCCGTGTCTCGCGGACCGCGCTCGCGTGCGGAGAGGCTGCGGCCTGGGCCGCGGCGTGCCCTGGCATCGTCCCTGCGTAGCCGACGGGAAACTGGCGCCCCGGGTGGGACGCGAGTAGGAAGTGGCTCCCTACGGTGGCGCGCACCTTGAAGCTTATCACCGCGGTCCTCGTGCTGGGGATCGCCGTCGGTGCCTGGGCCCTGCCCGGTGCGTTGCAGCGTCGTGTCGTCGAGACCGTACGCGCGCGTTGCGCCGAACGACAAGGCCTGCGCTGTTCGGTCGGGGCCGTGCGCCTGGCTTCGGACGGGGTGCTGCTGCGGGACGTGCGGGTGCAGACCCACGACGGGGCGGGGCGGGTTCAGGTCGACCGCGTGGCCGTGCGGGTGCAATGGCTGCGGTGGGTCCTGGGGCGCCCGCAGGGGGTGGGGGTGCGGGTCGACGGGGTCGAGGTTCGGGCCCAGGGGGCCCTCCAGGCGATCGTGGACAGCGTCCGGGGGCCCGAGGGGGTGAGCCCCCGCGGGAGGCGACGGATGCACCTGCGACGGCTCGACGTGAGCGATGTCCAGGTCGCGGTCGATGTCGTCGGCCGGACGGGGCTGCGCCTGCGGGGGACCGTACGTGGGCTCAGCCTGCACTGGGACTCCGCGGCCTCGGCCCGGGTGCAGTGGGAAGAGTCCCGGATGCAAGACCCGGGAGGAACCCTGAGCCTCACCCGCTGCGAGGTGCTGCGGCGGCTCGACCTGACCACCGCGCGGTGTGATGGCTTCGAGGGGGAGGCCGATCTGGGCAGGGTTCGGGCGCGCGGAGAGGCCCTGCGGGCAGAGCTCGGGGCCTGGTCGTCCGCGCGGACCCTCGCACCCTCGCCGAGCGACGATGCCGACCACACGGACGAACCCCAACCCGCCCCGCGGTCGCGTTGGGAGGCCCAACTGCGGCAGGGACGGATGCGTCTGCGGCAGGGACGGCAGATCCTCTTCGACCTGCGTCCGGCCACCCTCTCCGCCGAAGGACACGGGACCCACCTCGCGCAGCTCCGGGCCCAACTCGGGGGCGACGTGGTGGGCGAACCCGCTGTGGCGGCCACCGTGACCCGCCCCCCGGGGAGTCGCTGGCGGGTCGAGCTCGACGCCACGGGGTTGCCCCTCGATCGGATCGTTCCGTGGGTGCCTGGGGTGCCGTGGCACGGGACCGAACGGGGGCGCTTCGAGGCCCAGGTGCGGGTCGAACCCACCGAGCGGGCCGGGGCCGTGGAGGTTCATGGGTCGGTGCGGGTGGAGGAGTTCGGGCTGTCGACCTCGGGGCTCGCGCGCGAACCTGTCGACGGGCTCACGGTCGAGGCCCGGGGGCATGTCCTGGTCGATCTCGAGCGGCGACGGGTGGCTACGGCGGGCGTGCATGCGGCCCTCAACGGCATCCGTTTCGCGGTGTCGGGATGGGCCGAACACGACGGCCATCACACGGCCCTCGACGCGTCGTTGCATGTCCCGCTGATGGACTGCGACCTGCCGCGCCGGGCCCTTCCGCGGGTGGTGGTGGGGCCGCTGTTGGGGTTCGGGTTTCAGGGCAATCTCGGGGGAAGCGCCCATGTCGCGGTCGACACCCGGCGCCTCGGCGACACCATCCTCGACTGGGACGTGGTCGACGCGTGCCGGGTCCTGCACCCCTCGGCCGAGGCCAACACACGCCGCTTCGGCGGCCCCTTCGTGCAGCATGTGTTGGAGCGGGGAGGCGTCCCGCGGGCCTTCATCACGGGCCCGGGGGCTCCGACCTGGACCTCCCTGGAGTCGATCAACCCCGCCCTCCTCCACGCCGTGATCACCCGCGAGGACGGGGGGTTCTACCGCCACCGGGGGTTCTCGCGGGACGAGGTCCGCGGGGCCCTCGTGCGGAATCTGCAGCTCGGGCGCTTCGCCTTCGG
The DNA here is from genome assembly GCA_964447205.1 of uncultured Myxococcaceae bacterium. Taxonomy (GTDB): domain Bacteria; phylum Myxococcota_A; class Polyangia; order Polyangiales; genus JAEUKH01. The sequence continues at coordinate 88,353 of CAYUSB010000036.1, read as the reverse complement.
GGCCAGCACCATCTCCATGCAGCTCGTGAAGAACGTCTTCCTGGCCCGCGAAAAAACCCTGGTGCGCAAGCTCCAGGAGGTGGCCCTCACGTGGTGGATCGAGCAGACCTGGGACAAGCGATCGATCCTCGAGCTGTATCTCAACGTGGTGGAGTTTGGCCCGGGGATCTATGGTGTAGGACCGGCGGCGCGGTTCTTCTTCGGCCGCGAGCCTTCGGAGCTGACGCTCATGCAGTCGATCTATCTGGCCACCCTCCTGCCCGCCCCCGTGCCGCGGTTTGTGCTGTTCGAGCGCGGGGTGGTGCCCGGCGAGACCCTCGCCCGGCTGCGTTCGGTGGCGCGTTCGATGGCGGCGGCGGGGCACATCACCTCGGCCGAGGCTGCGGCGGCGGGGCAGGAGACGTTGACGTTTCGGCCTGCACGGTCGGCCGTTCCGGGGGTGTCGACGATGGTGGTGGGGCCCGAGGTGACCGACGAGGCGGCCCGGCAGCAGGTGGAGCGGATGGGGGTTCAGCCCAGCGCGGCACCGGCTCCGGGCGACGACAACGAGCGTCCCGTTGCGCCCGACCCTGCACCCGACGACGAGCCTCCGGGATGAGGCCGTGAGAAACCCGCTCCTCGGTCGACTGCCTCCGCTCGAATACCGTCACCTGGGCCGCACGCTTCTGCTCTCGGTGGGGGTCGGTGGGTCGGTGGGCCTCGTGGCCTGCGTCTTCTTCTACCTCCTGGAGAGCACCGAACACTTTGTCTTCGAGGGCCTCCTCGGAGCCCACCGGCTGATGCCCGCGGGCGAACACGCCCACTTCGCCCAACCCCTGGGGCTGGTGCGGTGGTGGCTGATCCCGGTGGTTCCTGCGGTGGGGGCCTTCTTGGCGGGGCTTGTGGCGTGGCGGTTTGCGCCCGAGACGGCAGGGGGCGGGGGCGAGGCCTACCTGGAGGCGTTTCATCGTCGGCAAGGGATCGTGCGCAAGCGGGTGGCCCCCCTCAAGGTCTTGACCTCGGTGCTCACCCTCGGGAGCGGCGGGGCTGGGGGGCGTGAGGGGCCCACGATGCAGCTCGGGGCCGCGGTGGGATCGCTCGTGGGCCAGTGGCTCCGGGCCTCGGTGCGCGAGCGTCGGATTCTTGTGGTGGCGGGGACAGCCGGCGGGATCGCGGCCATCTTCCGCACCCCCCTCGGAGCGGCCCTGCTTGCGGCGGAGGTGCTCTACCGCGACGACTTCGAGGCCGACGCCCTGGTCCCGTGCATCCTGGCGTCGACGATGGGGTACAGCGTCTTTGTCTCGGTCTTCGGGGCGGGAAACCTGTTTGCCCACGCGGGGCGGTACACGTTCTATCCCGTGCATCTGCCGCTGTATGTGCTGATGGCGGTGATGTTGGCGAGCGCGGGGCTCTTGTTTCTCAAGCTCCTGCACGGGTCGCGGGACTGGTTTGCGGCGCGGTCGTGGCCGGTGTGGATCCGGCCTGCGGTGGGCGGGGCCCTGGCGGGCGGGATCGCCCTGGTGTGGTTGTCCCTGGTCAACCCCCGGGTGGGGATGCAGGGCACGGAGATGGGGGTCCTGGGGGCGGGGTACGGGGCGGCCCAGGCGGCGATTCTTGGGGGGGGATGGGTTCCGCGGGGGTGGGGCGGGGTCGAGCTGTTTGTGGGCCTGGCCCTGGTGAAGATGTTGGCCACGGCGATGACGGTGGGGTCGGGGGGGAGCGCGGGGGATTTCGGTCCGAGCGTGGCGATCGGGGCGATGCTCGGGGGGGCCTTCGGGCGGGCGGCCCAGCTTGTGTTTGACGACCACCGGATCGACCCGGGAGCCTTCGCCCTGGTGGGGATGGGGACCTTCTACGGCGGGATCGCCCACGCCCCGGTGAGCTCGCTGGTGATGGTGTGCGAGATGACCGGGAGCTACGACCTGCTCGTGCCCTTGATGGCCGCGGGGGGTGTGGCCTTCGTGGCGTTGCGCGGGCACGGATTGTACTCGGCCCAGGTGCGCAATCGGTTTGAGTCGACGGCCCATCTCGATGCGGTGGGGTACGACCTTCTGCGGGCTCGTACGGTGGCCGACGCCTTGAAACACGCGCGGACCCCGTTGGGTACGGTGGCCACGTTGCGTCGCGGGTCGACGGTCGAGGAGCTGTTGCAGGTGGTGGAGGGGGCTGTGGGGCAGGATGTGTTTCCGGTGCTCGACGCGTCGGGGGCGATGGTGGGGATCGTGCCGGTGGATGTCGTGCGGACCCTGGCGGCGGAGCGTGAGGTCGCGGGGTTGGCGGTGGCGGATGACCTGATGGTTCCGGCCGTGTGGTTGAGGCCGGGGGATGATTTGCATCGGGCGTTGGAGGTGCTGCTCGCGGCGGGGTTGCGGGAGGTGCCGGTAATCGACGCGGCGGGGGTGCTGGTGGGGCTCCTGGACGAGGCCGATGTGGCCAGGGCGTACCACGACGCGGTGGACGCGATGCGCCTGCGGCGGTCGAGCGCCCTGGGCAGCGTGCATTGAGGGGGTTGGGCGGGTGGTGGCTCAGGTCGTGGGGGCGGGGACCGGGGCGGGTTTGGGGGCGTCCTCCCGGGCTTTGGTGCGGCGATCGCGTTGGTAGGCGCTGGTGGCCTCGCGGACGATCTCGGGGTGATCGGCGAAGCAGTATCGGGCTGCCCGTCGCACCCGGCCCATGCGGCGGTAGAGCAGGGCCGCGAGGCGGTTGCGGTCGTCGCGGAGTTGTTTGAGCTGGGCGTCTTCGTCTTCGGTACGAACCGCGGCCGGGGGGAGGGCCCGCAGGGTGGTCACGAGGTCGTTGGCGGCGTCGAGGCGCTGGACGTCGAAGCCGATCTCTCGAAGGCCGTCGAGGTTGCGAGCGGCGAGGGCCGCGTAGGCGCTGAGGGACTCGGCGAGCTGGGCGATGTTCGCATCGGGAGACTCGAAGGCTGCGCGCAACGCGGCCAGAGCGGCGTCGTTGTCGTCGACAAGGGGATTGGGGCGCGTTGGCCGTGCAGACACCATGGATTGTGGGAAGGAGGAAGCTGGTTGGGGAACTCTCCCTCTCCCCCATTGATTCTCGTGTAACGTGCGCCCCCTCTCCCGTGGAGAGGGGAGTTTGGTGATCCGTGTGCCGCGAGGGGAGAGGAAGGTCCCCCAACAAATCCCCTAAATCCCAGCCTCTCCGGTCCCTTGGTTTGCCCTCGTACCGGGGCATACCAGCCCGAAGGCTGCATGAGCATTCCTCCTCACCCCGCCCCGCCAGCCTCCGCAGCGCAGCGGTCGAGGGCCTCCAGCATCGTGGCCACGGGCTGGGCCCCCGACATCGCCAGCTTCTCGTCGAAGACAAAAAACGGGACCCCCGTGATCCCCTCCCGCCGCAACCCCTCGGCCGCGTCGCGGGTGGCCTGAAGCGCCGACGCGTCCGTGACCAGGGCCCGACACTCGTCCTCGGCAAACCCGTGCTCGGCCGCGATGGACACCAGCACCGACACGTCCCCCACGTCGCGCCCTTCGGTGAAATACGCGGCGAAGAGGGCGTGGGCCAGGGCTCGTTGGGTTCCGCGGGCTTCGGCGTGCACGAGGAGGGTGTGGGCCCGCACGGTGGCGCAGGCCCGTCGGACCTTGCGGAAGTCCAGGGTGAGCCCGGCCGCCCGTCCCACCGACTCGACACGCGCGAACATCGCCTCCGGGTCGCCGCCGTACTTCGCCTTGAGCCGCGCCCGCAGGTCGGCCCCCGCGTCGGGGGTGGCAGGGTCGAGCAGGAAAGGCAGGTACCTTACCGTGGCGGTGATCTCAGGGCGGGCCCGCAGGGCGGCCTCGAGGTGGGCCGTGCCGATGTAACACCAGGGGCAGACGATGTCGGAGACGATCTCGATCGAGACCGGAGTCAGGGCGCTCATGGCGATGAGGCATGGAACCCGCCGGGGGCCCACGTCAAGCACCGGGGCGCGCCGCGAGCTCGATGTCAACCTCGCCCACCGCCGGCTTCGCCTTGCGGTACGGACGGAGAGGCGGGGGAGAGGGCGGAGGCGAGCGCGAAGGCTGAGGGGCGGAGGCCAGGGTGCACCCGGATGGCGTACGTGGTGCGCCTCGCGCGCGAACCAACAGGCACGAGCGCATCGAGAACCTCCCGGCGACGGAGCCTCTCCCAGGGGGAGAGGCGGGCGGCAGCGGAGAGGGGGAAACACAGCGTAAACCGCGCGCCTCGCGCCCGACGCCCCGGTCGCCCCGTGGCCTTACGCTGCCGACACCACAGCCGCAGGCGGGGTCGCAGGCAAACCCAAGAGCCGCGCGGCGTTGCCGTAGAGCACGCGCTCCCGCATCGCGGTGTCCCCGTCGGTCGCGATGAACACCTTCGCGAGCCCGACCCCCTGGTGATAGAAGGGCCAGTCGGTGCCGAAGACCGGGCGCTCGGGCGGGGCCTCCTCCACGATGCGGCGGACGTTGGTCAAGCTCTGCGACGAAATCTCCAGGTAGACATTGGGGTAACGTTTCGCGAAGCCAAGGGCCTGGTCCATCTGCAGGGCACCCGAGTGGCCGAGGATGAAGGTGGTCCCGGGGTTTTCGGCGATGGCCCGCTCGTAGTGGCGGACCTGCGAGAGGTACCGGCCGAGCATGGGCTCGATGTCGACGGGGCCGCAGTGAAAGAGCACGGGCAGCTCCCGGTCGCCGCAGGCCTTGTAGAGGGCCATACACCGCCCCGCGTCGGGCTTCACCATCTGCACCGCAGGATGAACCTTGATCCCCCGTGCCCCCGCGGCCTTCTGGGCGTCGAGTTTGCCCGGGACGTCCCGGTCGTACGGGTGCACGCTGCCGAAGACCACCATGTCGTCGCGCCCGTGGGTGGCCTTGAGCCAGGCCCCGGCGTTGTCGGACAAGCCCAGGGGCCAGTCGATGGCCAACAGGACGCTGTTGGCGATGCGCATCTCGCCCATGTGCCGGGCGAGGTTGGGGACCGTGTGGGTGGCCCGCATCCCGGTGGCCGTGAGGGCCTTGAGGGCGAGGTCGTGTTCGAGGGCCTTGAGGTCGGCCGGGGGGATGTTGCGGTTGATGTACACCTCCAGGTCGAGGGGGCGGGCGTCGGGGAGGTAGAGCTCGATCTTCTCGGAGGCCCGGTGGAGGTCGACCTGCATGGGGCGCACGAAGGCCAGGGCCAGGTGGGTGTGCATGTCGATGGCCGCAGGCACCGTCGGGTCGTCAACCACGAGCCTCCCGTCGCGCAATGAGAACCACGGCAGGCGGGCGAGGTCGTGCAGGCTCTTGAAGCGCGTGGGGTACATCGGGCGGACTTCTACCGCACTCCGGGGGGAGACGACAGACGCCCCGCGGGAGGGTCAGGAGGAGCCCTCGGGGAGGGGGTGGTCGCGGAGCCAGTGCCCGAGTTCGAGCGGGCCTGCGGGGGGACGGACGGACAGGGCGCGGGCGAGGGAGGCGCAGAGGACGGAGGCGGAGGCGGGGCGGTCGGAGGGAGCGCGGGCGAGGCAGTTGTGGAGGAGGTCCCGGAGGTCGGGGGCCAGGGTGGGGAAGGCGGGGGGGAGGGCGTCGCGGATACGTTCCATGGTGGCGAGGGTGCCTTCGGCGTCGAAGGGTCTTGTGCCGGTCAGGAGCTCGGCCAGGGTGACCCCCAGGGAGAACAGGTCGCTCGCGGCCGTGAGGGGTTCGCCCCGAACCTGCTCGGGGCTCATGTAGGCGTACTTGCCCTTACGAACCCCCGACTGGGTGTCCTCGCGGTGCAGGGTGGACTTGGCGATGCCGAAGTCCCCGAGCACGACCCCACCCGACTGCGACACGAGGATGTTGTTCGGCGAGATGTCGCGGTGGACAAAGCCCAACGGCCGCCCCGCGTCGTCGCGCAGGGTGTGGAGGTACGCGAGGGCCAGGGCGATCTCGTGGGCCACGAAGAGACACAGGGCCTCGGGCAGCGGGGCGTGGGCCGTACGGGTCGCGAGGTCGCCCGCGTCGAGGTAGTCCATCCGGATCCACACCCGCCCCTGGGCGGCCCCCGCATCGTGCACCCCAAGGAGGTTGCGGTGCTCAAACCGCGCCGCCGTACGGGCTTCGTCCAGCAGGATGCGCTCGGCCTCGCCGTCGCCCTCCAGCTCGGGGCGCAGGACCTTGAGGGCCACCCGCCGCTCGAACCCGCTTGCTCCATAAGCGATGGCCAGAAACACCTCGCCCAGGGCCCCGACCCCGAGGCGACGTACGATCCGGAAGGGGCCGATCTGTCTCGGGAGGCTCATGGCGGGGTATACGCTACCTCAGCATGGAGCGCGCACCGACGGCCACCGTTCATACGGCCTCGCTCCCGGGGATCGTCGGGGCCCCGCGGTGTCAGCTCGTGGTGGTGGAGGGGCCCGATCAGGGGCGGGCGGCTCCCCTGCGCCTGCCCGACGGGGTGGTCACAGTCGGGACCGATCCCGCGAGTGACCTCTGCCTCACCGACGACCGGGTCTCGCGGCGGCATCTCACCGTGCGGGCCGAGGCCGGGCGCTTCGTGGTCACCGACCACCAGAGCACCAACGGAACCCTCTTCGAAGGGGCCCTCGTCACCGAGTCGCGGGTTCCGCTTGGGGCCACCCTGAAGCTCGGGCGGACTTTTCTGCGGGTTCAGCCCGTGGCGAGGCCGGTGCAGGTGACCCCGTCTCGGGCCCGGCGCTTCGGGGAGCTGGTGGGCGAAAGCCTGAGCCTGCGCGAGGTCTTCGCCGTCCTCGAGCTGGCCGCCGACACCGACGTGACCGTGCTCCTGGAGGGGGAGACGGGCACCGGGAAGGAGCTCGCGGCCAGGGCCCTGCACACCTACGGGGCCCGGAGACAGAAGCCCTTTGTGGCCATCGACTGCGGGGCCCTGCCCGAGTCCCTCTTGGAGAGCGAGCTCTTTGGCCACGTCCGCGGGGCCTTTACCGGGGCCAACGCCTCGCGGGCCGGAGCCTTCGTCCGGGCCGACGGCGGAACCCTCTTCCTCGACGAGCTCGGGGGCGTCTCCCCGGCTGTTCAGGCCCGGCTCTTGCGGGCGGTGGAGACCCGGAGGGTGCGCCCGGTGGGGGCCGACGCGGAGCGCGCCGTGGACGTGCGCCTCGTGGCGGCCTCGCGTCACGACCTGCAATCCCTGGTGGCCGACGGGAGCTTTCGCCCCGACCTGTACTACCGCCTGTCGGTGGTGCGGGTGACCCTCGGGCCTCTGCGCAACCGCCGCGAGGACATCCCGGTGATCGTGGCCGAGATGCTGCGGCTCCGAGGGATCGAGCCGGGGCCTGTGGAGGGTCCGGGGCTCGATCAACTCATGGGGCACGACTGGCCGGGCAACGTTCGTGAGTTGCGCAACGTGATCGACCGGGCCCTGGCCCTGTCCCCGGGGGCTGACGCGTTTGCGCGGCTCCGGGTGTCGGTGGATGGGGCGGCGGGTGTGGAGGCTCCGGCCCCGGGGGTGGCCACCGACCGGCCCTGGCACGAGGCCCGGGCCCTGGCCCTGCATGCCTTCGAGGGCGAGTACCTCCGGGCCCTGCACGAGGCCGTCGGGGGCAACCTGTCGGCGGCCTCGCGGCGGGCCGGGGTCGACCGGAAGCACCTGCGGGCGTTGTTCCGCAGGCACGGGTTCAGGGCCGAGGAGGGGGAGCCTGGGGCGAAGCCGCGACCACCACGGCGGTGATGTTGTCGCGCGACCCGTGGGTGTAGGCGAGGTCGACGAGGTGACGGGCGGCGTCGGAGGGGGGGAGGTCGCGCAGGGCCGCGGTCATCTCCTCGGGGCTGACGCTGTCGTAGAGGCCGTCGGTGCAGAGGAGGAAGACATCGCCTGGCCGCAGGGCCTCGACCCGGAGGTCGACCTGGACCGGGGGTTTGAGCCCCAGGGCCCGGGTGATCACGTTGGCGTGGGGGAAGTCGGCCCGGTCGCCGACCTCGGAGCCGAGGGCGAGGAGCTCTTCGTAGAGGGAGTGGTCGCGGGTCAAGGGGGTCACGACCCCCTGGCGGAGGCGGTAGACCCTGCTGTCGCCGACGTGGCCGATGATGGCCCGGTCGCCGCGGGTGAGGAGGGTGGCGAGGGTGGTTCCCATGGACTTGAGGCGGCCGGTGCGGGCCGCGGCGATGTGGGCGTCGGCGAGCTTGACCCCGGTGGCCAGGAGGTTGGCGTCGAGGTCGAGCCGCGGGTCGAGGGCGAAGGGCCAGGTGACGTTGTCGTCGAAGGTGTTGCGCCGAACGAAGTGTTCGAGGGTCTCGATGGCGAGGCGCGAGGCCACCTCGCCCCCGGCGTATCCGCCCATCCCGTCGGCTACGGCGTAGAGGCCCATCGGGTCGAGGGCGCAGTGGCTGTCCTCGTTGTTGCTGCGACGACCGACGTGGGTGCAAGCGGCGCTGTCCATGTGCATGGGGTGCTCCTGGGTGGAGGGGGCACCTCAGGGCAGAGCGCGCGCCGTGCCGCGGCGTAAGTACGTGATAACCCTCCCATCGGGGTGGGGTGTCGGGACCCCACCGCCCGCGCCCTCAGGCGGGGCGGGTCGGGCCGTCGTCGCGTGCGGCCTTGACCTCGATGCGAGGGTCCTCGTCGAGGGGGACAGGTTTGACCTCGATCCGGGGGTCATTGCGCATGCCGCGGCGGAGGTTGCGCATGAAGCCCCCAAACACGTCGCCCATCCAGTTGACCTTGGAGGCCCCGAAGACCACCGCGCACAACACCAGGATGAGCAGGATCTCGCCGAGGCCGGGGATACGCATCGGGCCGACCATACGCCCCGGGGCCTGGACACGCCACTCTGCGGGACCCATCGGACGGGAGGGAGGGGGGCAGGGGCCCCACTGCCCACCGGGGGGGCGGGGTGTGGTAAAGGGCCAAAGGGTGATGGATCTTCTCCTGGTGCGACACGGCGAAGCGGTGGACGCCGGTTCTGGGATGACCGACGCCGAGCGGTGGCTTACGGCCCGGGGGCGTCGGCGCACCCGTCGGGTGGCCGCGGGTCTGGCCCGAGCCTTCGGGAAGGGGCCTGGGGTGGGGCTGTTGCTCACCTCGCCCCTCGTGCGGGCGACCCAGACGGCCGAGGTCGTGGCCGCGGGGCTCGGGATGGACGGGGGGGTGGAGGTCCTGCGGGCCCTCGGGATGAGCGACGTGGGGGCCATCCTGGCCCGGGTGGCGGCCTGGAAGGGTCCTGGCGTGCTCGGACTGGTGGGGCACGAGCCGGGGTTGTCCGAGGTGGTCTTGCGGGTCCTCGGCCCCGGGGTGCCGTGGCCGGGCATGGCCAAGTCCGGGGCGGTGCTCCTCGGGTGGGAGCCGGGGCCCCAGGGGACCCTCAGGACGGGGGAGTTTCGATGGGCCCTCGGGCCCAAGACGGACGGGCCCGTGACGCGGGTCGAGGCCCTCTGGGGCTAAGAGGCGATGTCCACGCGCTGGTTACGCGACCTGGGACGCCTGCGCGACGCGGCCCTCGGCACGGCGGGGGCCCTGGTCGACCGGGCTGCGGTCGATCTGGCCCTGGAGCTTGGGCGGTCGAGTCGAGGCCAGGCGTCCCGGCGCTCGCCCGAGGAGCACCTCCGGGTGTTGGCCCGGGTGGCCGAGGCCTACGACCCGCAGGGGTGGGGGCCCGGGCAGGAGGAGGGGTTCTTTGTGACCCCAGGAGCCCCGGCGGTGCGGGAGGCGCGGGTGGGGTCGGCCCCGGGGGGCGGGTCGGTGGTCGATCTGGTGTGCGACAGCGGGTACATCCCCGTGCACCCGGTGGCCCATGAGGATTTTGTCGCGGCCGAGGCCAACCGCACGGCCTACGCCCGGGCGTGGTTGCACCCGCAGCCTCGGGCCGCCGTGCTCTGTGTGCACGGGTACCTGGGCGGGCACATGGCCCTGGAGGAGGCGGCCTTCCAGGTCGGGGGACTCTACGCCCGGGGGCTCGACGTGGTGGTGGCGGTGTTGCCCTTCCACGGCCCGCGGACCCCCCCCGAGGGCCGCGGGAGCTTCCCCGGGCGCGACCCCTGGCGTACGGTGGAGGGCTTCGGGCAGGCGGTGTGGGACCTGCGCCGCTGGCGGGCGTGGCTCGGGGCCCGGGGCTCGTCGCGGGTGGTCCTCTTCGGGATGAGCCTCGGGGCGTACACGAGCGCCCTCGCGGCCACCGTCGACGGAGACTGGGACGGCCTGGTGGCGATGGTTCCGCTGGCGTCGTTGGCCGACGCGTATTTCGATCACCGGGCGGGCAGCCCCGAGGCCCCCCCGGGGTGGGTCCGGCCGCGCATCGAGGACGCGTTTCGAGCCGTCTCGCCCTTCACCCGGCCGCCCCGGATTCGGTCCGACGCGACCCTCGTCCTGGCCGCGGCGGGCGACCGGATCACCCCCCGGGCCCACGCCGAGCGCATCGCGGCGCACTTCGACGGGGCTCCGCTGGTGGAGTTTCCCGGCGGGCATCTGTTTCAAGCCGGCCGGGCCCGGGCCTTCGCCCGCCTTGGGCTGTACCTGGAGTCGCGAGGGCTGGTGGCCCCGCGATGAAGTTTTCTTTCTCCATCCAGGCAGGGGGGGCCAGGATTTTCGCTTGCGCCGCCGCTCGGGTCATGGCGCCATCCTGGGCAGTGAGATGGGACGTGGAAGGGCCGAGCAACGGTGGTTGCCGCGTCGGGGGTGAGCCATGCATGGCCTGCTGACCGACCGCTACGCGCTGGCCATGGTGGGGGCCTACCTCCGCGAGGGGATCGCCGAGCGTCGGGCGGTGTTTGAGCTCTCGGTGCGTCGCCTGCCGCCTCAACGGCGGTTTCTCCTGGTGGCGGGGGTCGACCGGGCGGTGCGGTACCTGCAATCGCTGCGGTTTGCCGAGGCCGAGGTGGAGTACCTCCGGCGGGCCCCGGGCCTGTCCGATGTGATGACCGAGGCCATGGTGGGGTTTCTCCTCGGGTTTCAGTTTCGGGGCGACGTGGACGTGATCCCCGAGGGCGAGGTGGCCTTCGCGTCCGAGCCCCTCGTGCGGGTGGAGGGCACCCTGGCCGAGGGCCAGCTCGTCGAGACCTTCCTCCTCGGGGTGATCAACGCCGAGACCCGCGTGGCCTCGAAGGCGGCCCGGGTGGTCCTGGCGGCCGACGGGCGGCCCGTGTACGAGTTTGGAGCCCGGCGGGCCGACCCCCTGGGGGCTCCCTACGCGGCCCGGGCGGCCTACATCGCGGGCTGCGCGGCGAGCTCGTGCGAGGCCGCGGGCATGGAGTTCGGGGTCCCGACGGCGGGGACGTGCGCCCACAGTTATGTGCTGGCCCATGTGGACGAGGGCGAGGCCATGGCCTTCGAGGCCTTCAGCGCGGCCTTCCCGGGCGGGACCACCCTCCTCATCGACACCTACGACACCCGCAGAGGGGCCTTGCGGGCGGCCGGGGCGGGCCCCGGGGTGCGGGCCGTCCGCATCGACTCGGGCGACCTGGAGGTCCTGGCCCGGGACGTACGGAGCATCCTCGACGCGGCGGGTCGGTCCGATGTGCAGCTCATCGCCAGCGACGACCTCGACGAGCACCGGATCGCGGCCCTCGTGCGGGCGGGGGCTCCCTACGACGGGTTCGGGGTCGGGACGGCCATCGCCCTCACCCCCGACGCCCCCTCTCTGGGAGCCATCTACAAGCTGGTCGAGGTGGGCGATCGGCGCGAGGCCCGGGTGCCCGTGGGCAAACGTTCGCCCGCGAAGCCGTCGTACGGCGGGGTCAAGCAGGTCTACCGCCTCCGCCACCCCGACGGGACCCTCCGCGAGGACATCGTAGGCTGCGCCGACCCCCAGGCCGAGGGGTCCGCGGTGCTGGCGGGCGAGCCCCTGCTCGTGCCCATGCTCCGGCGGGGCAAGCTGGTGCGCGACCTGCCCGACGCGCACTCGGCCACGGTCGAGGCCCGGGGGCGGGCCTTGCGGGCCCTGGCATCGTTGCCTGTGGCCTTGCGGGCCCTGGAGGAGGCGGTCGGGGGGGGGCACCCGGTGAGCTACTCGACGGCCCTCAAGGCCCTCACCCCGCGGCAGGAGTGAGGCCCCAAAGGGCCCCGAGGGCTCTGGGCCGCGGTCAGGCCAGGGCGCTGTTGGGGCGCGGGGCGGGGGCTGTGAGGGCGATGAGCCCGGGGCCGGGGAGGGCCCCTGCCCGGGCGGTGACGCGGGCCGGGAAGAGGGCCCGCACGGCGGCGGCGGTGGTGGGTTGGGGGATGATCCCGGAGACCACGGTGGCGTGCAGCGGGCAGAGCAGGGCGATGCCGCGGTATTGGGTCAGGATGCCCGTACGGCGTCCGCAAACAGTACAAGACCCACGGACACGCTGCTTGTGCATGCTCTGCCTCCGTTGAGTGGACGGGTGTAGGGGTGAGGGCCCGCTGGAGGGGGGACAGCGGGGGGAGGGCAAGGTCACCACGGCCGCGCGGCGGGTGCAAGGCCTTGACACTCTGGGGCGGGATATACCCTGTCCGCGAGACGGGGGTGCGGGCCGCGATCAGTCGAGAAACTCGCGGATGCGCTCGCGGGTGGAGAAATACAGAATCCCCAAGAGGAGGGCCACGGTGGCCCAGCCGCTGAGCATGGAGGTGCGGAAGACGGCCTCGGCGGTGACATTGGGCGGGAGCTGCACGGCGGCCCCGCCGGTGGTCATCACGTGACGAAACGCGGTGAGGCGCGAGGGCAAGAGGGCTCTCTCGACGAAGACGGTGGCGGCGGCCAGGGCGATGCTGCCGAGGAGGGCCTGACGCCACAGCCACCCGGCCCCGCGCGCCCGCAGAAACACCCGGACGCTCGCGAGGAAGAGCGTCACGCTCAGGACCAGGGTGGCGACCTCGAGGCCCACGACCATGGCCCGGTGCTCCTGGGCGGACTTCCACTGGGCGTGACGAAAGGCCTCGCCGTACGAGGTGGGGGTGGCGAGGCTGCCCTCGTTGACGAGGTCGAGCTGATCTTCGGCGGCCCGGGCGTGGGCGAGGCCGAGCAGGCCCGTGCTCACCGCGGCGAAGGCGATGGAGCGGGGCCTGGGGCTCTCGGGCTCGGCGTCGGAGGTGGCAGAGGGGTCGTCCACGGCACCGCTTCCCTACGCCTGAGTGGGGCCTACGTCCAGCGGGGGCGTAGGGGCAAAACCGCCCGCCGTGGTTGGGGATGGAGGGAGAGGGCGGGGCGATCAGCCCAGGGCCTTGCGCATGGCCTCGGCCCGGTCGGTGCGCTCCCAGGTGAAGCCCGGCTCGGTGCGGCCGAAGTGGCCGTAGGCCGCCGTGGGGCGGTAGACGGGGCGCAGGAGGTCGAGCTGATCGATGATGGCCTTGGGGCGCATGTCGAAGTGCTCGGTGACGTAGGCCGCGATCTTGTCGGCGGGGACCGCGCTGGTGCCGAAGGTGTCGACGTAGACCCCGACGGGCTGGGCCACCCCGATGGCGTAGGCGATCTGGACCTCGCAGCGGTGGGCGATGCCCGAGGCCACGATATTCTTCGCGATGTAGCGGGCGTAGTAGGCGGCGCTGCGGTCGACCTTGGTGGGGTCTTTGCCCGAGAAGGCTCCGCCCCCGTGGCGGCCCATGCCGCCGTAGGTGTCGACGATGATCTTGCGGCCCGTGAGGCCCGCGTCGCCCATGGGGCCGCCGATGACGAACCGGCCCGTGGGGTTGATGAAATACCGGGTGTTGGCGTCGAGGAGGTAGGCCGGGATGACGGCCGGGACGACCCGGTCGCGCACGTACTCCACGATCTGGGCGTGGGTGGCGCTCTCGTTGTGTTGGGTCGACACGACGATGGTGTTGACCCGGACGGGGCGGCCGTCTTCGTACTCGACGGTGACCTGGCTCTTGGCGTCGGGGCGGAGCCAGTCGACCACGAGGGCCTTGCGGTCGGCGGCGAGGTGGCGCACGAGCTTGTGCGACAGGGCCACCGGGGCCGGCATCAGCTCAGGGGTCTCGTCGACGGCGAACCCGAACATCAGCCCCTGGTCGCCGGCCCCCTGCTCGGCGTGGAGGCCGTCGTTTTCGTTGACGCCCTGGGCGATGTCGGGGCTCTGGCGCTCGATGGCCACGAGGATGGCGCAGGTGGTGGCGTCGAAGCCCATCTCGGAGCTGGTGTACCCGATCTCGCGCACGACCTGCCGGACCACCTCGGGATACTCGATGCGGGCCGTGGAGGTGATCTCGCCGGCGAGGGCCACGAATCCGGTCTTGACCATGGTCTCGCAGGCCACGCGGGCCCGCGGGTCTTCGGCGAGGATGGCGTCGAGGATGCCGTCGGAGACCTGATCACAGACCTTGTCGGGATGCCCTTCGCTGACCGATTCGGAGGTAAACTGGGTGCGTGCCATGGATGTCCTGACGGGGTGCGGGGGCGTCGTACCGGAGGGGCCGCCGCGGGGGAGTGGGGAGTTGCCTGGGCGCATCGCGCCGGGTCAGGCGCCATAGCCCCAACCGACCGGGGGTGTCAATCCGGGCCGAGGGGCGCCGGGGTTGGGTGCGTGGCGAGGCCGGGGGGTTCAGCGGTCGCGGCAGGCTTCGGTGTCGAGGGGGCAGGGCAGGCCGTGGGGGTTGTACCCGCGCACCCACGGGTCGGCCGCGCAGGCCGGGGAGGCCGGGTCGATGGCGTAGCTGGCCCCGTCGCAGGTCACGGTCCAGGGGCCGCGGTTGCCAGCGGGGCGGGTGATGGTGCCGAGGGGGGCCCCGGTCGGGGTCGTGAAGGTGTCGACGGTGACCGTGGCGGCCCCGAGGGAGGACACCCGGGCGCAGACGGTGGTTCCGCGTCGGAACTGGTGGCCGCCCATGGGTTGGGCCTCGACGCGGAGGCCGTTGGCGAAGCAGCGTCGCCAGTTGTCGGGGGCCGCGGTGATGTAGGCCACGCAGGCCCCGGAGGGCGGTCCGCAGGGCCCGAGGGCCTGGGCGAGGCACGGGGGCAGGCACGACGGGACGGCCCCGGCGTCGGGGCCCGGGAGGTCGTCGCGGGCCCCGGTGGAGGCTCCGCAGCCGAGGAGGGCGAAGGGGAGGAGGAGGCGGTGAAGAGCGGGCATCGGGGGGAGCGGGTCAGCGGCCGCAGCCTGTACGGCGACGGGGGGGCTGGAAGTTGGGCGGGGCCACGTACGGGTGGGGGGGGCTCTCGGGCTCCAGGCACCGGATGCGGCGAAACACGGTGGGCTCGTCGATCTGGAGGCCCCCGTCGTTGTTGACCGACTGAAACTCCTGGAGGTTGGTGTCGATGACCCCGCGGAAGTGGTCGAGGTTGTAGCCCTCGGGGCGCGGGCCGCACATCACCTGGGCCACGGCCCAGCGGGTGCCCCCGAAGTCGAGGCGCAGGCCGCGGATCGACCCCTCGGCGGTCTGCGACACCACCCAGTGCGACAGGCCCGCCCGGCACGGCCCGGGCTCGGACTGGTTGCGCGGGGTGTCCCAGGAGTACGCGTCGATGCGGCCCACGAGCCGGTCGCCTCGCATGTGGATCTCCAGCACGAAGCTGTACCAGGCCGCGTTGCCGGGGTACCACCGCAGGCTCTTCCACACGCCCTCGACGGGGTTGGGGCACTGCCCCGGGGGGGGCGGAGGCGGCAGACGGGCCCGCTGCTCCTCCACCGTAGCCGGCAGCACCGAGGGCCAGAGAAACCCCGCCCCGAGCAGGGCCACCAGGGCCCCGAGGGCGACCCTGCGGCGGCTCCGGGCACGCGGGAGAGACGTAGGGGCTACCAGAGGTTGCATCGGGCCCTCCGGGGCGGCTGAAAGGCCGGGGGGGTCACCACCGGGTGCGGGGGCGACGGGGGCTCGTGGCACCGAACCCGACGAAACACCGTGGGGTCGTTGATGGCCCGTCCTCCGTCGTTGTTCACCGATTGAAACTCTTGGATCTCGGCGTTGATGCGGCCCGAGAAGTGGTCGAGGTTGTAGCCAAAACTCCGCGGCCCGCAGAAGACGTTGCTCACGCGCCAGCGGGTTCCCCAGTACTCGATGCGGTCGCCGTCGGCGTATCCCTCCGCGGTCATCATCACCGTCCAGTGGTGAATCCCCGGCCCACACGGCGGCGGAGCGCTGCCCCGAGGCCCCGCCCCGAACCACGCGTGGGCCTCGATCTGCCCGGTGAGGGCCACCCGCCCCGGGGCTCCGCGGGCGAGGGGGGCCGCCGCCCCGCGGGGGTCTCGGTGCACGGACAGGGTGAAGATCATCCACTCGTCGAAGGGGGTCTCGTACTTGTGCGACATCCACACGCCCGACAGGGGGTCCTGGCAGGTGGCGGGGGGAGGCAGGCGGGCCCGCTGTTCTTCGACGGTGGCGGGCAGGAGGGAGGGCCACAGGCACAGGCCCGCGACGGCCCCGACGAGGGCCACGAGGACCCTACGCCGCCGCGATCGATCGGACCCACGCGACACCATCAGGGCCGGGCTCCGGGCTCGGCGGACAGGTCGCGCAAGACCCCCCGCATCTGTTGCCGGGCGGCCTCTTCGTTGGCCGAGGTGGTCCCGTCGAGGGAGCGGAGGTCCTGGGTCGACAGGCCCAGGCGGGTGGCGAAACGTTCCTCGTGAAACTGGTCCACCGCCCGCACGGCGAGGGCCTCGTCGCTCTCCCTCGGGGTGCGGGCCGTGGTGGTGCATCCCATCTGGGTCCCGAGGGGCGAGGTCAGGCACAGCTCCACCCCCGGGCCCCGGGCCGTGACCCGCACCGTAAACCCACGTTCGCCCGCGTCGAGGCGCGGAGAGCGCCCCACCCGCCGGGCCACGTCGTCGGCGAGGGCTCCCCCCGCGGCGGTGACGGTGGCGGGCAGGCGGGCTCCCATCCGGCGCAGGGCCCCGGGGTCGCGCTGCATGGCCCGCTCCAGGAGCCCCAGGGCCAGAGCCCTCTGGTTGTTCTCCATGGCGGCCCGGGCCCCCACCACGGCCACCCGGGCTTGCAGGGCGGCCTCGGTGTTGGGCAGGGCCCCGAGGGCCCGTTGGGCCAGGCTCAGAGCCCGGACGGGCTCGTCCTGGGCCAGCAAGACCTCGGCCTCGAGGGCGTCGTGGTAGGGGGCGATGGCGGGGAAGGTCCGCTCCTCGCGGCGGACGTCGCGCAGGGCGACGGCGACGGTTCCGGCTCCGAGGACCTCGACCAGGTCGCCCACGAGCCACACGGGGACGGGCTCGATCCCGCCCCGGACGTACATCCGCAGGGTGGAGTCGAGGCGGTGTTCGTCGGTGAGGACGTTGGCCACCCGCTCGTCGTCGGGCCAGGCCCGGGCCCTGCCCGCCAGCCGCTCGAACCACCCCCCAACGCGAGCCCCAAACCCCCGGGCGCTGCCCCGTTCGGCCACCCGCTCGGCGGCCACCCGTTGCAGGGCTCGGCGCAGGAGGGCGTGGGCCCCGAGGGCCTGGGCCTGATCGCTCGCCACGAGGCCGCGTCGGTCGGGGCGCTCGATGGCCCGGTCGACGAAGCGCAGGGCCGCCTCGGCCTCCCCCGCCACGAGGAGGACGGTGGCCACGGCGGCGTCGGTCTCGGCCCGGTCTTGATCGCGGAGGTTGGCCGGCTGCCGGATTCGCCAGCGTTGCATCTCGCGCAGGGCCTCGACGGCCTGGGCCACCCGCCCCTGGTCGAGGTACAGCCGTGCGAGCAACCGCCACGGGTTGGCCGTGGTGAACTCCAGGCGTCGGGTGCCCTCCAGGGCGAGCCGCTCGACCTCGTCGAAGCGCAGGATGGCCGCGGCTCCGAGGGCGGCGTTGTACGCATGTACGGTCACCCGGGGGGCCGTGGCGGGGTTGGTGTCGGTGCTCCCGGCGGCGCGGCGTTGGGCGTTCTGCAGGGCGTCGAGGCAGGCCCGGTGTTGGGCCGTGCGGTTGCGGGCGGCTCCCTCCACGGCGCACAGGGCGTTGCGGCCGAGGGACTGCTGCCACGCGTCGCTCGTGGCGATGGCCCGTTGGGCAAACTGCCGGGCCTCGGGGTAGCGCCGCAGGTGGATGAGGGGCCAGGCGTGTTCGGCCAGGAGGTCGGGGTCGTAGAGGTAGTCGTAAAACTCCAGGACGTGGAGCTGGTAGTCGTACTGCTCGATCTCCCCGGCCACCTGCTGGATGGCGAAGAGGATCTCGCGGTGGACCTGCCACGGGGCCCCGGGGGGGCGGGCCGTTCCGTAGCGGGTCTCGTAGAGCTCGCGGGCCCGTCCGAGGTGGGTCATGGCCCGGGGCAGAGACCCTTCGGCCTCGCGCAGGACGCACCCGAGGATGTAGTGTCCGGCCAGGGAGTCGGGGTCGCGGGCGAGGACCTCCTCGGCCTTGGTGCGGGCCGTCAGCAGCCGGTTGTCGTTGTAGAGCCGGAGGGCCTCTTGCTCGAGGGGCGTGAAGGCCTGGGTCTGGGCGGGCATCGCCGTCGCAGGAGGCCGCGGGACCTGCCCCATGCTCACGCCCGGCCGCCCAAGGGCTGCGATGAGCCCGAGGGCTACGAGGGGTGCACGATGTCGGCGGGAGGGGGCGGCCATGGGGTGTCCTTAGCTTCGCCGCAGGGTGCTGCGGGCGAGGGCTTCGAGGGGCGGGGCGGCCAGCTCGCGCAGGAGGGCTTCGGGCTCGTCGGCCCCGGGGGCGAGCTCGAGGCGGTGCCCGAAGATGTACGGCGACAGGGCCTCGATGTCCTCCGCGGAGACGTAGTCCCGGACCCGGCTCAGGGCCCGGGCCTGCAGGGCCGGGATCATCAGGACGAGCGAGCGGGTCGAGGCCCCGAGGAGCACCCTGGGGTCGGCCCGGGTGCGTCCCGCGATGTCGACGAGGCAGGTGCGGACCTCGGGGGACACAAAGATCTGGTCCTCGATGACCTTGCGGCTCTCTACGACTTCGGTGCGGGTCACCCGGGGCAGGTCGCTGCCGGCCCCGGCCTTGCGGGCCTTGTAGCTGGCGAGGATCTCGAGCTCGGCCTCGCGGTGGATGTGCTTCATCTTCACCTTGAAGAGGAAGCGGTCGAGCTGAGCCGAGGGCAGGGGGAAGGTGCCCGCGAGGTCGAGGGGGTTCTGCGTGGCGATGACGAAGAAGAGCTCGTCGAGGCGGCGGGTGCGGTTGTCGACCGTGACCTGCTTCTCGCCCATGGCCTCGAGCATGGCCGACTGCACCTTGGGGGAGGTGCGGTTGATCTCGTCGGCCAGGAGCACATGGGCAAACACGGGCCCTGGTCGGAAGAAGAACTTGTTGCTGTTGGGGTCGAAGATGGTCGTCCCGGTGACATCCGAGGGCAGGAGGTCGGGGGTAAACTGGATGCGCCGGAAGGCCACGATGTCGTCGTCGGGGCGGTCGTCGACGATGCAGTCGCCGAGGGCCTTGGCCAGGGTGGTCTTGCCCGACCCGGGGAAGTCTTCGAGGAGCATGTGCCCGTCAGACAGGAGGGCCGTGATGATCAGGTCGATCACCTCGTCGCGGCCGCGCACGGCGAGCTGGAGCCGGGCCCGGATGCGCTGGACCACCCCGTAGGCCCCGTTGAGGTCGGTGACCGGGGGGGCCAGGGTGTGGGTGAGGTTCTCGCTCTGGATGAAGTCGTTTTCCATGGTCGCTCGATGGGGGCGGGGGAACGGGCTGCGGCCTGACTAACGCGCGTCGAGCCACGCCCCGGGGTGGATGGCCCCGAGGGCCCGGCGCCACCGCGGAGCGGCCGTGGGGAGCTCGCTGCGGAGGGTCGAGAGGGCCTCGGACCACACGGGCCTCTGGCCCCAGGGCTGGGCCTCGGGGGCGCGGGCGGGATCGCCGAGCCGGGCCGACAGATGCAAGGCCGTGATGCGCTGGAAGCTCGGCACTCGGGCCTCGACCCGCGCGGCGAAGGCCTCGCGGCTCTCGCCCACCTCGCGGCGAAGGCCCGCCTCGGCGAGCAGGTCGAGGGCCTTGCGGTAGGCCACCCGGGGCAGGGTCCGGGGCGAGGCCACGGCCGGCACGACGCGCCGCCACAGTTTGACGGCGTACAGGGCCGCGAGGGCCGCGAGCACGGCCGCGAGCAGGGCGTAGCCGAAATCGCGGGCGTAGTGGGTCTGGGGGCGGGCCTCTCCGGGTCGGGGGGGCAGCTCCTGGGGGGCGGGGGGCTGCTGCCGGGCCATCTCGCCGAGGATCCGTTGCAGGTCCTCGTCGGGGGCCGTGCCCGACCCGGGGGGGTCGATGTTGCGCTCGGCGGCGATGTCCAGGACGATCCAGCCCATCCCGTCGACGTAGAGCTCGGGCCAGGCGTGGGCGTCGCGGGCCTGCAGGAGCACGGTCGACCCGCCGCGGCGGTTGCTCTCGTCGGAGTGGTATCCCGTGCTGATGCGCGAGGGGATCCCGAGGGCCCGCCAGAGGTACACGGCGCTGTGGGCGAAGTGGACGCAGTAGCCCGTGCGGTTGCCGAAGAGGAAGTGGGCCGTGGGGTCGGCCTCGCCCGCCCGGCGGTAGCGCCGGTTGGTGGAGTAGATGAGCTCGCGGTCGAGGTAGAGCTTCACCGCGAGGGCCTGGGCGAAGGGGTCGCGGCGCAGGCGCTCGGGCAGACCCTCGCGTACGATGCGTTGGGCCAGGGTGAGGTACCGCGGGTCGGTGGGGCCTTCGAGGAAGTACCGACGGACCTCCTCGCTCCACCGGGGGTCGCCCGAACGACGCCCCACCAGCCGACGGTAGTCGAGGGTCTGGGAGAGCGAGCTGAAGCGCCAGGCCCGCACAAACCGCTGGGGGTTGGGGTTTTGCGTGGGGAGGTACCGCAGGGGGCTCTCCAGGGCGAAGGGGTGGGCGTGCTCGACCAGGAGGGCCACCTTGCCCGACACGCGCGTGCGCCCCGCGGTGGGCGGGGTGTCGGTGACGGGCGTCTCGTAGGTGGGGAAGTCGCGGGCGATGTCGCGGTCGACGTCGCTGCGTCGGGTCTGCACGAGGCGCGACCCGTTGTACTCGCTCCACACCTCCTGCCGGAAGTAGTAGGCCCCGCTCGGGGGAGAGTAGTCGTCGTCGAGGATCACCACCGCCATCGGGGCGGGCGAGTTGCTCGGGCTCTGGTCGTCGGAGAGCTGCTCGGCCGAGGGGGGCGGAGGGCGCCCGCCGTCTTGCGGGAGGGGGGCGTTTCCGAGGCTCCCGTCGGTGGGGATGAGGTTGGGGAAGAGCACGTCGGCCTCGGCGTCCTGGCCGCCTCCGCCTGCGCCTCCGTCGCCTCCGTCGCTGCCCGAGGCCCCGCCTCCGTCGCCCGCGTCGAGCCCGCTGCCGCCGGCCCCTCCGTCGCCCGCGTCGGTGGTCTGGGCCCCGCCGCCTCCGTCGCCTCCGTCGCCGCCCTGACCTGCGCCGCCGTCGCCCGCGTCGGGCCCTCCGGCCCCGGCCCCGCCGTCTTCGCGACCTCCGCCCGCCCCGCCGTCTCCGTGGGGATCGTTGGGCCCGCGGCCTCCGGCGTCGGTGCGCCGCGGGTCTTGCCCCTGGCCCGCGTCGGTGAGGCCGAGCTCGCTCTCGGGCCCTGGGGTGGGGGCACCCACGACGTTGATGAAGAGGACCGCGCAGGCCGCGAGGGCCAGGAGGGTCCCGAGGGAAGACAGGGCCCTGCCCGAGCGGGTCTCGGCCACGAGGAGGACGGCCAGGAGGACCACGCTCACCCCCCCGACGACCAGGAGGGCCTGGGAGGGGTCGACCCCGTGTTGCCAGGCCCAATCGCTGAGCCACAGGGGGCGGGCGATGACCCCCTCGCGGTGCGAGGCGAAGACGGTGGTGATGGCCGCGGCGATGGTGGCGAGCTCGACGGCGAGGAGGGCCGGGCGTCGTACGGCCAGGGCCCGCAGGGCGGCCGTGGCCCCGAGGGTGAGCGAGCCGAACCGCAGGACGGAGCCGAGCACGAGGGCGTTGGCGGGGCCGAGGGAGTCGGCCACAAACTCCGCCGACCCGAGGCTCGCGGCGAGGCGCCACACGAGGAAGGTGGCGAGCCCGAGGGCCCCGACGACGAGGGGCAGGCGCAGGCGCGAGCGCCCGAGGAGCTCGCCGCCGACGACCCCGAGGAGGGCCCCGACGACGGCGGCCACGAGGCCTTCGAGGACGGCGACGTCCCAGGCGAGGGCGAAGGCCCCGAGGCCCATGGCAAGGAGGCGCAGGGGGTGGCGCCAGCCGCGGAAGAGGGTGCGGAGCATGGGTTACGCTGCCTCCAGGGTGCGCTGGTGGCCCTCGGCATAGACCCGCCCGGCCCTGCGGTCGACGACAAGAACCCGGGCCCGGGCTCCCCCGAGGGTGCGCAAGACCCGGGCGAGGTCGGCCGCGGGCGTCGCGGGCGAGGGCGGGGCCGCGGGGTCATCGGGGACGGGTGCGTGGAGCCGCAGGGTGGCCCGGGACAACCACGAGGCCTTGGGGCGGCGGTCGACCCCGTCGGTGCAGACCACAAACTCTACGGGGCAGGGGCTGTGGGGGCCCCCTCCGCGCTGGCGGGCGATGGCCACGACCCGGTCGAGCCACGGCCCTGGGGTGGCGGGGACGAACACCACGGCCCGGGCGGCACTCCCGGGGGTGGCCTGGTCGAGGAAACGGCCGAGGCCGGCTCCGCGTTGGGTCTCGGCCGTGGTGGCCGAGCGGGCGAGGATCTCCAGGGCCTGGGCGGGGTTTTTCGCGAAGGTGTCGTTGCCGTCGGCCCCGAGGACCCACTCGCCCCCGAGGGCTCCGGAGTCGACGGCGACGCGGGCGGCTCCGGCTGCGGGCTCGTCTCCGTCGCCGGCTACGACGTAGGCCACGGTCTGACGGACGGGGGCGATGGCCCGCTCGGGGGTGCGTACGACGAGCTGGCGGGTGCGGGCGAAGACCTTCCAGAGAACGAACTTGATGGGGTCTCCCTGGGCGTAGTGGCGCAGGTCGACCCGCTCGCCCTCGGGGGGCCCTCCGGGGTGGGACAGGGCGTCGCCCCCGGCCAACGATCGCACGACATGGACCTCGCGGAGGTTGCCCACGTTGGGGAAGAGCCGGACCCCCCGGGGCTCGGTGAAGCGGAAGGCGACGCGGGTGAGGCCGAAGGCGTCGCTCACCTCCAGGCGTCGGGTGATGGACTCGTGCAGGCCCCGGTGTTGGGGGGTGATCTCTTCGACGAGCCTGCGGCGCAGGGGGACGGCGGTGACCCGGGCCGCGGGGGTCTCCCACTGCCACGACAGCTTGACGAGGGGGACGTACCAGAGGGAGGGCAACGAGAAGCCCGTGCGGAGGGTGTAGCCGCACTCGGCCTTGAGCCCGGGAGCCTCGGGGAGCCGGCGCAGGCGGGCCCAAAGGGCCACGGCGGTGACGGTGGTGACGAGGAAGGACAGGGCCCCGAGGCCGAGGCCTACGGCCCCCATCACGAGGAGGACGAGGTCGATGCGGGCGAGGCCGTAGCGCACGAGGGCGAGGGCCGACAGGGCCAGCACGAGGAGGCCGAGGGGGGTGAAGGGGAACAGCTCCTGGGCGCGGCGCGCGAGCCTGCCGAGGGCCCGCAGGGGGCGTCGGAGGCGTTGGGGCAGGGCGGGGCGAGGGGTCTTCACGCGTCGAGGAACCTATCCGAGGGAGGCGTTGAACATACGCCACGCGGGGGAAGAACCCCACGCGACCGCGGGCCATTCCCCCGGGACACGCGGGGAACGGGGAAGTTCTCTCTGGAGAAACCCGACGCGTACGAGACCCTCACCGCCCGCAGCCTTGGGACCGACCGGGTCGCGGGGGCTGAAAGGCCGGGGGAGCCACCACGGGATGGGGCTCGGTCGCGGGCTCGAAGCATCGTACACGGCGAAACACGGTGGGCTCGTTGACGTCCCGGCCCCCGTCGTTGTTGAGGGCCTGAAACTCCTGCAAGACCGGGTCGATGACCCCCGCAAAGTGGTCGAGGTTGTACGACGCGAACGACCGGGGGCAATACTGCTCCTCCAGCCGCAGCCTTCGCCCGGCCACGTCGACCCGCATCCCCTGGAGGCTGCCGAAGGCCTCCTGGGAGACCCGATAGTGCCGAAGCCCGGGAAAACACGGGGGTGGGAGCTGGTACCGTTGTCCCCCGGTCCAGTACTCGGTGGTGATCCGGCCGACCAGGACGGGGCTGCCCGGAGACTGTCGCCGGAGGAGGAGGGTGAAGATCCCCCAGTCGTCAAAGCGGGGGTCGAACTTGTGGGCTCGCCACTCGCCCTCCACCGGGTCGCTGCACTGGGCGGGAGGCGGGAGCCGCGAGCGCTGCTCCTCGACGGTGGCCGTCAGGGCCGCAGGCAGGCACAGCAGGCCCATGGCCAGGGCGACCCGCACGACCCGCGGACCCCGAGGCCGTGGTGTGTCGACAGAGGTTGTGTGTTGCGTGGCGACCACCCGTACAGGCCGCCGAAGCTAGCACATCCCGACGCGGGCGCCGTCCGGTGGATCCCTACCGCAGGGGGATGAGGTCGCGGCAGGTGCCGATGGTGCCCCGGCGCGAGCCAGGGAGCGAGGCGTCGTACACCCACCCCGAGTCCGTGCACTGGTACCAGAACCCATCCGACCGGCTCTGCAGGCACACCCCCTCCTGCACGTTGCGGCTCAGGGTGTGGGAGAAGCACACCGCGTCGCCGCTCCCCGTCATGCCCGACCCCGAGGCCGGGAGCGGGTGCGACGAGACGCAGGCCCCGTACTGCCCACGGCCAGCCCGCCAGGCCCCGTCGACGCACTGGTACCAGGTCCGGTCAAACCGGCTCTCGACGCACACCCCGTGGGCCATGCTGCGCTGCAAGGTGTTGGAGTAACACCCCGTGTACGTCCCGGGGCGGGTGGGCTGCGGGTCGCTCGTGCCCGCAGGGAGCTGGGCCGCCCGGGTGGGGATGTACACGCTCTGAAACCGCTGGCCCCGTGTGGTCTCGTTGACCGAGTGGTGGAGGATGGAAGCCGGACGGCCCCAGTTGTACTCTTCGATCGTACAAAACCGGGTGTGATTCTCGTCGAGCCAGCCCGCGAACAGCATGATGTGCCGGGCGGGCCAGTTGAGGGCGTCGCCGGGCTCGAGGTCGTTCCACCCGATGCGGCGGGAGCGGCCGTTGTCCCAGGGGCCTCCGGCAAAACTGTGGGTCGTGTTGCCGGGCGGCGGGAGCCCCCAGGCCATCGACACCAGGCCCGAACAGTCCGTACGATACCCCCCAACGCTCGACTGGGGCGACTGGCTGTAGAGAATCCGCCGATCGACCCAGTTCATCGCGCGGTCGACGATGCCCCGGCGATGGGCAGGGGTGCCCGCGAGGATGGCCGACCGGGTGCACGCGCTCGTGAGGGCCTCGACGGAGTACTCCCCATAGGCCTCGTCAAAATTGACCGACTCCAGGTCGCTCCCACAGCCCGGAAGCCCCGCCCCCAACACGCTCACCGCCCCAACCACCAGCAGCCCCGGGAGCACCCACCGTCGTCCGTCACCCATCGCGGCACTCCCTCGTTCGTCGGCCATGTGTCGGCCCCATCAAGCTCCATGCCGCCCCCTCCTGTCCAGCCTTTGTCCTCACGCGCCGCGTTACGGGATTGCGTCATGAAATCCGTTGTGTGACATCGTGTCGGCGGGCCGTGGGGGCTGTGGACACCCGGGTGGTGCTTCATGTAGCGTCCCCTTTGCGCAGCGTTTGTGGAGAGGGTGACGGGCCGTGGTGGAGCAGCACGACAGAGGACGACGGAGACTGCTGCTGGTGACCAGCGCGGCCACGGCCAGCGCGTGTGGGGGCGAAGGGCCGGAGCCCATGGCGGCCGACGCGGGGCGCGACGGGGGACGGGACGCCGGGGGCGACGCGGCCTCGGCGGACGTGGGCTCCGCGGTCGACGCGGTGGTCAGTGATGTACCCGAAGACCGTGACCAGCCCTACCTCGGACTGGATGGCGGAGTGCCCACCCCCACCCAACGGGGCTGGAGCCCGGGTCAGGGCGGGGTCGATGTGGGTCCCGTCGAGGCCTTCTCCGTGGGGGTCTGGCGGTACAACGCCGGGGCCCGGGCCGTGGTGGCCCGCGACGTCCGGGGCTTCTACGCCTACTCGGCCTTGTGCACCCACGAGGCCTGCGTGATCAATCCCCCCGACGCCTCGGGGAATTGCGAGTGCCCCTGCCACGGCTCGCGCTTCGACGGGCAGGGGCGGGTGACCATGGCCCCGGCCACGGGAGACCTCGACCCCTTCGCCGTGACCCTGCGCGACGGAAGGGTCCTGGTCGACCCGGCCCGCACCGTCGCCCGCGAGGCCCGGGTGGCTCCCGTGCTCGACGCCGGGGTCGATGCCGGGCGGGCCGACGTCCCCGCCGACTCCGGGCCGGTCGACGCCGGGCCCCGCGACACGGGGGTCGACGTCGACCCGTGTAGCCTCGGCAGCGATGTCGGCCCGGTGACGATGTTCTCAGTCAACTCCTGGCGGGTGGTGAGCGCCCGGGACATGTTCGGCGGGGCCTCGTCGGTGATCCTCGGGCGCGACGCCCAGGGGCTCTTCGCGATGAGCACCGAGTGCACCCACGAGGGCTGCACCATCGGGGCCCCGGCCCCGTCTACGGGCGAGACCGAGTGCCCGTGTCACAGCTCGCGTTTCGATGGCAACGGGGCGGTGCTGCGGGGTCCGGCCCGGCGGGCGTTGCCGCATTTTGCGGTGCGGGTCTGCGCGGGGCGGGTGCGGGTCGATGTCGGGGTCACGGTCGCCGCGGGCGATCGGGCGAGGGTGATGTGATGGACGGCACGGTCAACGACAGAGGGAGAGCCTCCATGCATAACGGATGGGCGCGCGCGTGGCGATCGTGTGCGGTGGCCCTCGCGGCCGCGGTGGCGGGGTCGTGCGGACAAGGCGAGGCGGGGCCCCCGGGGCAGGCCGTCCAGGCCATGGGGGCCGTGGTGTGTCCCCCGGCCGAGCCGTCGCCGACGCGCCTCCTGCGGCAGCTCTCCCTCGACCTGCGGGGGGCCCCGCCGAGCTTCGAGGAGGTCGAGGCCGTCCAGCGGGCCGGGCGGGTGACCCCCGAGGCCATCGACGCGATGCTGCGCAGCGACGGGTTCCTCGATCAGTCGTCGCGCTGGCACGCCGACTTGCTGTGGCCCAACCTCGACGGCTTCCTCATCCGGGCCGGCGGGGTCCGCATGACCCGCGGGGGCACCAACCCCGAAAACGCCCTGAGCCTGCTCGACGCCCGCACGGCCGAGCCCACCTGCCCCGCCGGGAGCACCACCGCCGTAGCCTGCTGCACCTCGCAAAACCCCACCCATCCGGCGTGCTGCGGGGCCCGCCACGAGCGCTACACCGCCTCCGATCCGGCCTGCGTGGCCCGCTCCCACGCCATGGCCGCGGTGTACACCGTCGGTCAGGGCACGGGCGACCGCCCCCTGCGCGGGGGCTCCGGGGCCACCGGCTGCGACGACGCCCTCGAATACCCCCCCCCGGTCGTTCCCCGCGGCGACGCCCGGTGGCTCCACGAGTCCGACGGCCGCCCGTACTACATCTCGCCGCGCTCGGGGCAGCGCCGGTACTACTACGATCAAGACCAGGTCCCCCTCCCCTACGACGACTGGACCCACTGCCCCAGCTACTGCCGCCGCACGGGCATGGGCACCGGGACCAACGGGGCCTACATCGTCGCCGACTTCGTCGCCAAGCGCCGCACCGTGAGCGGCCGGGTCGTGCTCGGCGACGCCCCCGGGGCCGAGTGCCCGACGGGCTTCGAGGAGGTCGCCAACGCCTGCGACAACGCCCTCTACAACGGCAACGACTACAACGTCCGGATCCGCCGCGAGGGCTACCGGGTCGTGCCCACCTACTGGTCCGAGGGGCGCCTCGTGAAGGTCTGCGCCTACGAGGCCCAGGAGCGCTCCAACAGCGTGTACTCGGGCCAGGTGTGCGCCCCCGCCCTGCGCCTCGACCCCTCGTGCGGGTGCGGCCCCCAGGGCGTGTACTGCATGCCCTCCCAGGGGCGGCAGAGCCCCCTGGCCACGCGCACCGAGGCCAAGGTCCGCGACGCCCTCAACCAGGAGCCCCTGCGGATCGTGCGGTCGGTCATCGGCCGCGACGAGGACTACTACACCGCGTACACCACGCGGCGGTCGTTCATCACGGGCCCTCTGGCCTTCTTCTACCGCGAGCAGGTGCAGCGGGTGTCGGGCCTCACGATGACCCCGCCCACCCCCACCGACCAGATGCCCTCCATGTCGTACGACGACGAGGCCTGGCGCGAGTATGTCCGCGGCCCCGAGCACGCGGGGGTCCTCACCACCCCGGCCTTCCTCGGGCGCTTCCCCACCTGGAGGGCCCGCATCAACGCCTTCCGGACGGCCCTGCTGTGTAGGCCCTTCGAGCCTCCGGCGGGCGGCCTCCCGGCCCCGGACGACGCGTGCAACCGCGAGCCCAACCTCGCCCACCGCTGCGGCTGCCAGCACTGCCACGCGGCCATCGAGCCCCTCGGGGCCTACTGGGCCCGATGGCGCGAGCGGGGGGCGGCGTACCTGAGCCCCACCGAGTTCCCCGCCTTCGATCCCAACTGCGCTACCTGCGCGATCAGCGGGCAGTTCTGCACCCCCCGGTGCCGGGCCGATTACGTGACCAGCACCCTCGACGCCGACGGGTCGCGCTACGCCGGGACCCTCTTCGGCTACCTCTACCGCTCCGACGACGAGCAGCGCGCCATCGCCCAGGGGCCCGCGGCCCTCGTCGCGGCCTCCCTGGCCTCCGGAGAGATGCAGACCTGCACGGTCAACACCGCCTGGCGACGCCTCGTCGGCCGCGGGATGAACGCCCAGGAGACCCGCGAGGTGCTGCCCGCCCTCGTGCAGCGCTTCCGGTCGTCCGGGCACAACTATCGGACGCTGGTCCGCGAGATCGTGACTGCCCCCGCTTATCGGAGGATCGACTGATGCGCCCTGTCGCCCCCGCGGGCCTCGCCCGCTCGGTCTTCGTGCTGGTTGCCGCCCTGTCAGCCTGCGACGGCGGGACGGCCGAGACCCCTCCGCCCACCACCCAAGACCCCCCTGGGACGCCTCCCGGGACACCCCCGGGGACACCCCCCGGGACACCCCCGGGGACGCCTCCGGAGACGCCCGGGAGCCCGCCCGACCCCCGGGACACGGTCACCCCGGGAGGAGCCCGGCCCGTGGATCCGGGGCAGGGGATGCCCGGGTGGCACCCCGCCATCCCCCTGGCCGACCCCACACAAAACGACGGGGTGGGCCGGGCCCCGCGGCGGCTCAACGTGTCGCAGCTCCGGGCGGCCCTGCAACAAACCGTGGGGGCCGTGTGGCGGGAAGAGCGACGCATCCTGACGGCCGAGGCCCCGTCGGGCTCGATGATCGACCCCAACGCCGACATGCTGGCCATCCTGGCCCAGACCCTCGGGGAGCCCGACTACGACCAGGCCACCCAGGAAAACCTCGACCCCAGCGCGACCTTCTCGAAGCTCGTCGGGGACGCCGCCCGGGGAGCCTGCCGGGCCGGGCTCGTGGCCGACGTGGCCCGCCCCAACGCCCAGCGGATCCTCCTGCGGCACGCCACCGAGCGGGACACCGCCGCGGGGGCAGAGGCGGCCGTCCGGCGTAATCTACAGTACCTCGTGCTGCGGTTCTGGGCTCGGACGGTCGAACCCACCGACCCGGCGGTGACGGCCCTCCTGGGGCTCTTCACCACGGCCAGCACGGCCCCGGCCCAGGGCATGACCCACCCCGCGGCCATCCCGGTGGATGGATGGAGGGCGGTCTGCATCGCCCTCGTGACCGACTCGCAGTTTCTCACCTACTGACCGATGGGCCACACAGACCACACGACGGAGGACGGGCTCAATGGGTGACAAGCACACGGGGAAGGCCATGAAGGGCGATCAACCGGAAGGGTTTCGGCTCGCGCGACGCACGATGCTCGGGTCGGTGGCCGCGGCCATCGGCTCGGCGTCCCTCGGGACCTTCGGGTTCGAGGGCCTCGCCCAGGCCAACCTGCCCATCCCCTCGGGGAGGGCCTTCATCTTCTGCTACTTCCCGGGAGGGTGGGACCAGCTCCTGTTCCTCGACCCGCGCGATCCGGCGCGGTTTCCCGACGAAGACCGGGCGGTCAACCTGTTCGAGACCCGGTACGGCGAGCTCGAAGGGGTCAACGGGTTCTCGGGGCAGATCCAGCGGCCCATGAATCCGTCAAGCCCGTTGACCTTCGGCCCGGCCACGTCCAAGAGCACCGACCCGGTCAAGCTCACCGACTTCGCCGACCGCATCGCCATCGTGCGCGGCATCAACATGAACACCCTCGGGCACGAGGTGGGGTACCGCTACTTCCTGACGGGGCGGTTCCCGGTGGGGACGGCGGCCCGGGGCACGAGCTTCGCGACGGAGATCGTCGGGCAGCTCGTCCCGCGGCGCCCGGTGTCCAACTTCTCGCTGCGGGTGGAGAGCTACAACGACCGGTACCCGGGCAGCGCCAGCGCCCTGCGGGTGAGCTCCCTCGACGACCTCCTGGTCGTCCTGGGCCCGTCGCGATTTCAAGAGCGCGACGTGGTCGAGCGGGCCCTCGCCGACTACGGCCAGCGGGTGGGGCCCTGCGCCTCCGAGGTGGCCGACCGGCGCGGGCTCTACACCGCCATGCGTGGGGCCCGGTCCCAGGCCGACGCCATCGTCCAGTCGGGCCTGGCCCAACACTTCCAGTTTGTTACGGGCACCGACGAGGCCTCGGTGGCCATCCGCAGCCGGTACCGCATCAACCTCGGCGATGCCAACAGCCCCGGGGCACGGGCGGCCCTCGCGGCCCAGGCCATCAAGACGGGGGTGTCGCAGGTGGCCAGCGTGATGATCGGCAACAACACCGACACCCACTTCACCGGCAATGCGGGTCACGCCAACGCCCTGTACCCCGGGATCGCGGCCTTCGCGTCGCTCCTGGCCGACCTGCGGGCGACCCCGCACCCGGCCGGAGGGACCTTCCTCGATCACACCACCCTCCTGGGGTTCTCGGAGTTTTCACGGACCCCGATGTTCAACAACTACGGCGGCCGCGACCATCACCTGACGAGCTCGTGCATCCTGGCCGGGGCGGGCATCCGCGGAAACACCGTGGTCGGGGCCTCGAGCAACGTCGGGATGGGGGCGGGGCGCTGGGACTTCCAACGCAACGTGGTCTCCCCCACCGGGGAGAACATCCTGCCCGAGCACATCGGGGCCACCCTCCTGGCCTCGGCGGGCCTCGACCCGTACATCACCCGCGTCCAGCCCATCGGGGCCCTCCTCGCGCCGCGCCCATGACCCTTCGTCTCGGTCCGCGTTCGGTCCTATGCCCCCTGGCCCTGGTCTCGGGACTGCTCGGCTGCGGCGGGGAAGACCCCGCGGTCCCGGGCCCGATGGACGCGGGACCCCACGATCGTCCGGCCGCGGTCGATCGTGCCCCCGGAGAGGCCGCGGTCGATGCCCCGGCCCTCGATGCCCCGGCGGGGGATGCTCCCGCCGTCGACGCCCCGGGGGTGGACACCCCGGCCCCCGACGCGGGGAGCCCGACCGACGTGGGCCGCGACGCCCAACTCGCGGTGACCTGCGCCCCCTTCGGAGTAGAGCCCGCCCGGGTTCGGATCGCCACCGGGGCCGGGGTGCAGATGCAGCCCGTCGGCGGCTCGGGGCGTGGGGCCATCTTCTCGGTGGCCGCGGGGACCGACATGGGCGGGGCCGTCCTCAACGTCGGCGGGGGCCTGGTGGGAGGGCCCCGGGGGGCGCGGTTTCAGGTGCAGGCCGTCGATGTGCTCTGTCCGCAGCAGCGGGTCAGCGTCGAGGTCGAGGTGGTGGGCCCCTTCGAGGTCGAGCCCTCCGTCGTGCGGTCGTTGCCGTTGCGCACCCTGATGTTCGTCGTGCGCGGCAACCTCGGGCCCGTCCGATGGGACATCCTCATCGCCCCGCCGTCGGGCAACGCCTCGGTCGACCCCGCCACGGGGCGCTTCTCCTCCGGGGCCGTCCTGGGCAACTACCGCCTGCGGGCCCGGGACACGGGCTCGGGCCAGGAGGTCCAGGTGGCCGTGACCGTGGAGGCCACGGGCGGGTTCGCTCCGCGCCACGCCGTGCTCCTCGTGCCCCAGGGGCAGCGGGTTCGCATCGACGCCGAAGGGGGATCGGGCGTGTTCGACGTGGCCCCCATGAGCGGGCCCTCCTCGGGGCGGCTCGTGCAGGAGGCCGGGCGGTGGTTCTTTGATGCCACGGGGGCCGCGGGAGGCAGCCGGGTGGTGTCCCTGGTCGATCGGTACACCCAGGAGCGTACGACCCAACGCGTCGTGGTCGGCGACGAGTTGGCCCCGGTCCCGCTGCGGCGCGGGGGCACCGAGCTGATCGGCGACGTGGCCCTCGGCGACCTCAACGGCGACGGGCGCACCGACCTCGTGGTGGGACACGCCACCCGAAGCCGTACGGCCAATTTCGCGGGCGGGGTCCTGGTGTACTACGGCCGCCCTGACGGCCGCTTCGACACCCCCGACCTCGTCCTCGAAGGCGATCGGGAGAACGACCGCCTCGGGGCCGGGCTCCTCGTGCGGGACGTCGACGGCGACGGGATCGACGACCTCGTGGTGGCCACCCCCAGCCGCGACCTCGGGCGCGACAGCCGCGGGACGGTGAGCGTCCACCTGGGGTCGCGCACGGGGCTCGTGGTCGAGCCCGAGCGCACCTTCGCGGGCGAGGCCCTCAACGACCGCTTCGGCAACGGGGTCCTCCTGCGCGACCTCGACGGCGACGGGGCCCTCGACCTCCTGGTGGCCGCCCCCGGGGCCACCAACCCCTTCGCCCCGACGGCCTGTCGTGGGGCGGGGCGGGTGTTTGTCTACCGCGGGGCCCGCGGAGCCCGCGGGATCTTCACCCCCGTGCCCTGGCAGGTGGTCGAGATGCGCGACCGTCTGACCGACACCGACGGCCCCCCGGAGTGCCGCACGGCCAGCGACGCAGGGCGGGGTCTGGCCCTCTACGACCTCGACGGCGACGGCCGTGACGACCTCGTGGTCGGGGCCCCTGGGACCGCCACCGGCAGTTTCGGCAGCGTCCTCGTGCATCGGCGCCTCGCCCTGAGCGAGTCTCTGCCCTTCGCCCCGACCCCCTCCTGGGTGATCCACCCGGAGATGTCCCTGCAGACGACGGGGTCGCGCTTCGGCGGAGGCCTCGACGTCGTGCCGGGACCGATGGGGACCCCGAGCGATCCCGGGGTCCTGGTGGTGCGGGCCCCGACCCTCGTGCAGGGGACCCAGACGGGGGGGTTCTTTGTGTTCGCCTCGCGGCGGGTGCCGCCTCCCCTCAGCAACGGCGACGTGCGGGTGGTCCTGAGCAGCACGGCCACCAACCGGTTTGTGGGCCCCGCCAACGATGGGGTGGGGCGCTCGGGCCTCGTGGTCGACCTCGACGGCGACGGGGCCTCGGAGTACCTCGTGGGCGGAGCGAGCAACAGCACCCAGGACGGAGCCCTCCACGCCTTTACCGCGGCCTCCCTGAGCGCGACGGCAGCCCTCGCCCCCACCGCCACCTTCCGCGGGACCGGCCGTGAGTTTCTCGGCCTCGCCCTCGCGGCCCGACCCGGGACCCGCGGTCTGCCCGCGGCCCTGGCGGTCTTGTCGCCGTTTCAGACCCTGGGGCAGGGCTACGCGATGGGCGGGGTGCGGTGGGTGCCCCCCGCGGTGGGCGGGCTCGCGGCGCGGATGCAAGGGGCCGCGACCCTGAGCCTCCCTGGCTTCGCGGCCTTCGACCGTACGGGCACGGCCGTGGCCTTCTCGGGAGGGGCTTCGCCCTTCCTCGCGGTCGGATCGCCCGGGGCGCACTCCCCGGCCATCCCCGCCGTGGGCATGACGGCGGCCCAACCCGCCGGGCTCCGTCCCCGGGTGGGGGCCCTCGACACCTTCGCCGCGGGGAGCGCGGCGGTGGCCCAACGGGAGTGGGTGGCCCGCGACAACGCGCAGTTTGGGGCCGTGATGACCGCCCTGGATTTTGACGGGGACGGCCGCCTCGACCTCGCGGTGGGCGAGCCCGGGGCGACCTCGGGGGGCAACGACTGGGTCACCCGGGGGGAGGTGGCCAACGCCTCCAACGATCCGTGTTTTCTCCGCACCAACACCGCCGTCCGGGGGCCCTCGATCGGCGGCCGGGGCATGGTGCGGATCTACCTCCAGCTCCAGGGCGGAGGCTTCGTCGAGCGGTTTCGGGCCATCCCCCAGGAGACCATCCCCACAGGGGGGACCTTCCGGCGCGGCGGGTTTGGCGGGGCCCTGGCCCTGGGGCGAGTGGACATCGACGGAGATGGGCGCGACGACCTCGTGGTGGGGCGTGCCCCCGGGGCGACCACCAGCGGGGCCGAGGTGGTCCTCGGGCGCAGCCCCGACACGATGGGGAGGGTGCTCGCGGTCTGCAACGACCCGGCCGCGGCGCCGCGGTGGCCCGAGAGCGCGGCGGCCCCGTTCTGGGGGCGCAACGTGGCGGCAGTGGGCGACCTCGACGGCGACGGGTGCGGCGAGACCGTGGCCAACATCGACGGGGGAGGCCGCGCCTCCGTGCTCGTTCAGTTTGGCTTCGGGACCCGCTGCCGCGACAACCACCGCACCCCCTACGGTCTGTACGTGGTGGCCGACGACCGCAACCTCCGCGACAACGTGGTGGGCGACACGGCCACCCGAGCCAACGACCTCAACGACGTAGCGGGCGGGGCCACGGGCTTCGGGTCGCTCCTGCACGGGGGGGCCGACCTGACCGGGGACGGGGTTCCCGACCTCGTGGCCCGGGACAACAACCTCCCCGTCGGGTCGTCCATCGGACCCGCGGTGGAGATCCTCTCCGGGGCCGCCCTCGTGGCCGCGTGCCCCAATCGCACCTGCCCCGCGGGCACCCGCGACAACACCTTCCACGACGGCGACTACCACGTCCTCGGGGTGCGCACGATGACCCCCCCGCGGCGCTTCGTGATCCCGTCGCCGATGGTGGCCAGCGTGCGGTTTGCGAGCGCCTTCGGGGTCGGAGACCTCGACGGGGACGGGACCCCCGATCTCCTGGTAGGCGCCGCCGACGACGGGGAGCAGGGCCCCTACGCCGGGGCCGTGATGGCCTGGCGGGGCAGCAACAACGCCCAGACCTTCCTCGGACGCCCGTGGTTGTACGGGGTGGGCGACGCCCGGGAGCTGTCCCTCTTCGGGCTCGCGGTGGCGGTGTCCCCGGGCGCGGCAGGGACGGGCGCGTGGGTGGCCGTCGGGGCTCCGCAGTCGGGGCACCGCGGGGCACAGACCGGAGCGGTGTACCGATGGCGTCTCTAGTCCGCGCACGGCGGAGTCCCCGTACGGCCGCCCTGGGCCTGGCCGTCACCCTCGTCGGGACGGGGTGTTTTCAAGACGCCGATCCCCCGGCCCAGGACGCCGCGGTGGTCGACCTCGGGGCCGACCTCGGGGCCGAGTCCGCCGTCGACGTGGGCGCGCGTGACGTCGTGCGCGAAGACCTCCCCCCGCGGGAGCTGCGCCCCGTCAACGTCGACCTGACCCTGCGGGAGCGGGCCCCGGCCTCGTTCGTTCAGGTGTCGCTCCCGATGGGGGCCGAGCCGGTGGCCCCGTGGGTGTCGTCCGAGGGAGAGGGCCTCGTGGTGGCCCGGGACGGGCGTTTCTTCGCCATCGACGGGCGGGGTGGGGTCACGGGGCTGGAGCGCCTCCCCGACGACCCCAGGGCCCCTGGAGACGCCCCGGTGGCCACGGTTCTGGAGCGGACCCCGGACGACGTGGTGGCCCTCGTGCCGACGGGGGTGCTCACGTACCGGGGGGGGTGGGTTCGGCGGGAGGCCTTCTCGCCGCTTCTGGCCACGGCCCGGGCTACGGTGCGTTGGGGCGACGCGTCTCTGTGGCTGACGGGCCAGGGGGTCTACACCACCCAGGGCACCCAGTGGTTGCAGCTTGAGCGCATGGGGGCCGCGGTGACCGACGCGGTGGCCGCGGTGGCCGGTCCGGCGTCGAGCACCGAACGCGAGGCCTGGGTCTTGCGGTCGGGCGGAGCCCTGGAGCGGCTGCGGGTGCGGCCCATGGGGATGGGCCTGGAGGTGGTGTGGAGCGACCCGGTGGTGGGGCTCCCGACCACGATGGTTCAGGCCGTGGCCAGCCACGGGGGGTATCGGTACATCGCCCGGGCGGCCGACCTCGTGCGGGTCGACGCGGCGGGGCGGGTCGAGCGCCTGCGGGTCCCGGGGGTGTTCGCGGGGCCCGTGGCCCTCGTGTCGGCGGGGCCGTGGCTCTGGGCCGCGTGGGAGGGCATGGGCGAGAGCCTCCTGGCCCGCACCGACGGGACGGTGATCGAGGTCGTGGCCCGCGGGCTCGGGGTGACGGCCCCGCGGGTGGCGGTCGATCGTTCGCGGGGCGACGTGGCCCTGGTGGTGGACGGGCCGAGGGTGACCCGGGTCGAGGTCGAGCCCCGGCTGGGACTCGCGGGCTTCGACGAGGGCACGGTGACGGACGAGCCGCGCCTGGCGTTGCGGGCCGTGCCACCGCCGGGCGGAGTGCTGGAGTCGGTGCGGTTTGCCCTCGACGGGCGCGAGGTGGAGACCCGCACCGAGGCCCCGTGGGGCTGGAGCGAGTCGGGGGAGGCCGTGCGCGAGTTTCCGATGCTCACCTTCGGCGGGCACGCGGTGACGGTGACGGCCCAGTACCGCGGGGCCCCGGCCCTGACCCGGACCCGGCGGTTTGTGTTCGTGTCGCCGCTCGGGCGGGTCCCGACGTACATGCGCGACGTGGCCCCGGTGTACGCGCAGCGCTGCGCCCGGTGCCACTCGACGGGCATCGCCCGCGACCTTCGGGGCTACGACCGGCTGCGGGCTCAGGCCCCGGTGGTGGCCTCGGTGGTGCGCTCGCGACGGATGCCGCCCGACCTCACCATGGACGCCCCGTCCATCGCCCTCATTACGGCCTGGGCTGCGGGCGGGGCACCTCCGTAGCCTCTCCGCGGTGCGGACCTATCGGAGCCAGGCGTAGGCGTCGCGGATGGCCGCGCGGCCCCCATGGTCAAGGACCTTGCCGTGTGCCAGGAGGGCCCCGTCGATGTCCCAGTCCAGGATGCGGTCGACCTGGCGTCGGCCGAGCTTGTAGTCGCGGACGGCGATGCGCTCCAGGTAGCCCTTCCCGGGGCCGGTGTTGCCCATCAAGAGGGCCGCGGCCCGGGTCACGGGGGAGGGGTGATGCCAGAGGTTGAGGAGGGCGTCGGCGCACAGAAACGTGCGGCTCTTGCGGTGGAAGAAGACCACCTCGCGCTCGAAGCGCGACGTGAAGGGTGCCTGGTCGATGTCGGCCTCCCAGGAGGCGTGGGGGGCGTCGCCGAGGGGTCCGGTCCAGCGCAGGTCGGGGCGTTTTTTGTCGAGGCCCGGGCAGTGCCACACGGTGGCCTCGGGGTAGGCGCTCATCCACTGGCCGACGTAGAGGTGGTGAAAGAGGCTCGAGGCCACGATGGCTTGCACGGGCCCGAGGGCGTCGACCGCGCGGCGGGTGGCGTCGTCGAGGGCAACAGGGCAGTGCACGAACAACCCGCCGTCCGAGAGGCGGGCTACGGTCATCCGGGTGCCGGTCTCCAGGCCCCAGAAACGTTGCGGGCGGGCCACGGTCCACAGGTCGTCGGCGAACGGTTCGAGCATGGGCCGAGGGTACCACGGACCCGACGCACGACAGGCTCAGCGCACCGCGAACCCGCGGGCCCGCAAGGCCTCCAGGATGTCGTCGACGGAGCCCGTAAAGGGGGAGCCCCGGGCGATCACCTGGGACCCGCCGTTCCACGCGACGGCGAGGGCGGACGAGGACGACCCGAACTGCATCTGCCGTTGAAAGACCGCCCCGGACAGGGGGGTGAGGGGGCGTCCCGTGGGGTCGAGCACGGCCCCCTGAGCCCGGTCGATCACCAGCACCACAGGCAGGGTCGAAGCCGGTTGCCGGGCCGCGTTGCGTTGCGCACGCAGGGTCACCACCAACACCACCAGGGCCACCAAAAACAGCGCCGAGAAGAGGAGGGCCACCTCCCGCGGGAACCCCACGCTGTCGACCAACCCGGACAACACGGCCTGGATGCCGAAGAGCACGACCATGATGACCGCCACGAAAATGGTCACAGACCGACC
Organism: uncultured Myxococcaceae bacterium; assembly: GCA_964447205.1. GTDB lineage: Bacteria > Myxococcota_A > Polyangia > Polyangiales > JAEUKH01. Next base: position 50,558 of record CAYUSB010000036.1, on the reverse strand, counting down.
GGTTCCGCCGCGTTCGACCAGGAGGAGGCGGGGGCCGTCCTCCAGGAGGTCGGTGGAGCCGCAGGAAGCCAGGAGGGTGGCGTGGGGGGAGGGTGCGAACGGGGAGTGCATGGGGGTGCGTCCTCGCGGTTTTTTCAGGGCTTCATGCGGGCCGAGAAGGTGATCGCGGCGGCGGGCTGGAGCATCTTCGCCACCGAGCAGTACTTCTCCATCGAGAGCTTCACGGCCCGCTCCAGCTTGGCCGGGTTGACCGGCCCCGAGGCCACAAACTCCACCGCGATCTCCGTGTACACCGCCGGAACCGCATCGGCCCGCAGCCCCCGCACGCTCACGTCGAGGTCGCCGAGGGGTTCTTTCTGCTGCTTTTCCAGGATGTGGATCACGTCGAGGGCGCTGCACCCGGCCAGGGCCATGAGCAGGGCCTCCATGGGACGCACCCCTTCGCCCTGTCCTCCGAGCTCGGCGGGCCCGTCGATCAGGGTCTTCTGCCCCGTGGCGTTGGTGGCCTCAAAGAGGGCGCCCCGAACCCGCCGCAGCCGCACCTCCATGGTCTTCCCCGCGCTCACGACTGGCCTCCGAAGAGGCCCGACGAGAGGTAGCGATCGCCCCGGTCGCAGAGGATGACCACGAGCACGCCGTGGTCGAGTTCGCGGCCCACCTGGAGGGCGGCCCAGGTGGCTCCGCCCGAGCTCACCCCGACGAAGACGCCGGCGTCGAGGGCGAGCCGGCGCATGGTCTCTTCGGCGTCGGACTGGGCGATGTCGACGACGCGGTCGACCCGCTCGGGCTCGAAGATCTTGGGGAGGTACTCCTTGGGCCAGCGGCGAATCCCGGGGATCCGTGATCCGTCGGTGGGTTGGCACCCCACGATGGTGACGGCGGGGTTCTTCTCCTTGAAGAACCGCGAGCATCCCATGATGGTCCCGGTGGTTCCCATGGAGGAGATGAAGTGGGTGATCTCGCCGCGGGTGTCGCGCCAGATCTCGGGGCCGGTGCTCTCGTAGTGGGCCCGCCAGTTGTCGGGGTTGGCAAACTGGTTGAGCATCACGTAGCCCCCTTCGGCCACGCGGGCGTGGGCGTAGTCGATGGCCTCTTCCATGCCCCCGGCGGCCGAGGTGAGGATGACCCGGGCCCCGTAGGCCTCCATGGTCTGGACACGTTCGACGGTGGAGTTGGCGGGCATGATCAGGTCGATGTCGACCCCGTAGGCCCGGGCCATCATGGCGAGGGCGATGCCGGTGTTGCCGCTGGTGGGTTCGATGAGGCGGGTCCCGGGGGGGATCTCGCCGCGGGCCACGGCGTTGCGGATCATCCACTTGGCGGGGCGGTCTTTGACGCTGCCGGCGGGGTTGTTGCCCTCGAGCTTGCCGAGGAGGGTGACCCCCGGGCGGCCGAGGAGGGCCGAGAGGTCGACGAGGGGGGTCTCTCCGATGAGGTCTGCGATGTTCATGGGGGGTATTGGGCGGAGGGTAGCAGATGGGGGCGGGGGGGAGGCAGTGGGTGGAGAGGGGGGACGGCGGGGCTCATGGGTCGCTCTCGCCCGGCGCGGGGGCCACGTGGTACATCCGTCAAGATGGAACTCTGGCCCGAGATCTACAGGCGATTCGACCCCGAGGAGCCGGGGGTTATCCCTGCCTGGCGCGCGAATCGCCCGGGCTCTCCGACGGCCTCGATTCTGGCCGACCTGGGCCTCGAGGTGTACACCCCGAAGGTCCTGCTGACCGGCACCATCGGCACCGGCAAGACCACCGAGCTTGAGCGCATCGCCGAGGCCCGGGCCGGGCAGGACTTCGTGATTCTGCTCGACCTCTACCGCCACTTCCACCGGGTGGTGGGGGACGTGGCGGCCCTGCAGAAGGTGACGGCCTGGGAGGTGTGTTTCCTGGCGGGTCTGGCCCTCGTGCGGGCGGCCCGAGAGCGCCTGGGCTACGAGGCCCGGGAGGAGATGACGCAAGGCCTGGAAGAGGCGTGGAGAAAGCTCGCCATCGCGGCCAAGGTGGACGCCCCGGCCGAGCTTGATTTCGCCAAGCTGGGCAAGGCGATGCTGGTGTTCGCCTCCAACCTCGCGGCCCCCGCGGTCGGAACCCTCGCGGGCGCGACCCTGACCGCCCTCAGCACCGCGACGGAGTCGGTGAAGACGGGCTGGACCCTGCCCTTCGGGAGGAGCCGGGCGGAGGTTCCGGACCAGAGCGAGGAGAGCAAGAGTCTGCTGGCGTTTGTGAACCAGCTCCTCAGCGAGGTGCAGCTCCGCCATCGTCGGGTGCTCTTCGTGATCGACGGCCTCGACCGCGTGACGGACATCGACCGGGCCAAGGACCTCTTCGTCAACTCGGGTCTGCTCGCGGCCATGGAGTGCTCGATGGTCGTGTGTGGGTCCTTCGCCCTCCGGCATCACCCGGCCCTCGCCAACGTGCGCGGCTTCAGCGCGAAGGTGCTGGTCAACGAGCCCGTGCTCGACCAGCACGCTCCGATGCTGGTGGGCGGTGGGGTGAAGTTCCTCGCCGAGCTCTTCGAACGAAGGGTGGCCGATCTCGGGGTGCCGCACGAGGAGATCATCCCGCCGGAGCTTCTGCGGCAGTTCGCGTACTACTCGGGCGGTCGCTCGCGGGACTTCGTGCGCATGGTGCGGATGCTCGTGCTCCACGTGCTGCGCGCCAAGGAGACCGTGGTCCGCGCGGAGCACATCGAGGGGGTCATCGACGAGTCGCGGCGGCTCATGGAAAACGGGATGCACACGGGCCACATCGAGGTGCTGGAGTCGATCGCCGCAGACCCCGAGCACCGGCTCCAGAACAACCCCCTGGTCTGGGAGCTGCTCTCTCTGGAGCGTCTGCTCCCGTACCCCGATGGGAGCGAGTGGTACTTCCCGCACCCGCTGCTCACGATCCGGATGGTGACCAAGTGGCGGAGTGGACCGAAGACGTCCTGACGATCCTGTCGCTGGCGTCGCGCGGGGTGATGGTGCTCCTCGACCACGCCGACGACGCGCACCTACGCGAGCTGTTCCTGGCCGTGCGGGAGGCTCACCCGGCGGCGGACGTGGTGCTGACGCCCGAGGCCCTGTTTGACGCAGCCCCGGGGTCGGTGGTGGTGTACCTGCCCCTGGCCGAGCACGCCGACGCCCTGAACGCGGGGAGACCGCTGGTGGCAGAGCGGGAGCTGAGGGTGCTCCTGTGGTGCGATGCGGAGACGACCTCCGCGCTGGCCACGAAGGCGCCCGATTTCTACGACTGGATCTCGCATGTCGTGGAGTGTCCGGACAAGCCTGCTCCGTGGGTGGTGGCGACGTTCCGGTGTGCGATGGAGTACCCCGACGTGCCGGGGGTGGTGTGGATGGGGGAGGGGTCGCCCGAGGCGGGGATTGAGGCAGCAGGGGGCAAGCTGACGAAGAGGATCTCGATCGAGGCGACGCCCGAGGAGATGGTCGGGGCAGCGGCAGGCGATCAGGAGGGGTGGTTGTGGTTTGAGGGGGTGAACGCGCAGACGATGATCGAGGTGCGCTGGGCCTGCGCGGAGGCCCGGCGGATAGGAAGGGTGGTGGTGTCTGGCGGGGGACTTTGGGAGGGCGAGGCAACGGAAGGGTGGTGGTGTCTGGAACCGGCGCCCTACAACATTCGAACTGCTGTGAATTATTACAGTGGTTCTGAGCACGACGACGACCTCGACGGTCCAGGTCTTACGCCCGCAGAACTCGCAGCGATCGGAGCAGAACCTGGGACTTGGAATAACGTTGACATGACTAACCAGTCATGGCGTGACGCGATGACTGCCTCGGTGACTGATCCGGGCGCATGGATCGCGGAAATCGCGATTCGTCTGGATGATAATCATTGGGCCGGAGTGAATCCATCAAGTGCGGCTTCCGCTCGTGTTCGGTGGGCGAGCGAGATAGGTGTTCGCGAGCGGGCTGAGTATGACAAAGGCACCAGAAATCGCATCGCTTCCGGGGAAATCTCGGGATCGATTCGAGCATGGGCCACACGTAACGCGTTGGACTCGTTTTCATTTTCTAAGCATCTGGGTTTGGAAGGTCACGCGCCGTACCTGCTCGAGGCATTGTTGCGGGGGGGCGATCGAGGCTTGATCCAGCAGCAGTACTTCTATGTCCTCAGCAATGAGGCGCCTCTTCGGTGGCGGTTGTGGTGGCTTCGTGCGCTTGCAGAAGACGGCACGGTGCTCTCTGCATCGGCGGCGTTGGCTCGCGGGATCGAAGTCCTTTCTCAAGACGCGTTTACGGAAGCACAGCGTTGGATCCAGTCATGTCTGGTATCTGCAAAGTCTGATTCAGCAGAAGCGTATCTCATCTCTCCCGCGACCGCGGCGGCCATACGAACACAAGTGGAGAGCGCAAGCGTCGAAATGTTGGCGACATTCCTGCCGATTGCGTCTAAAACAATTCCGATATTTGTGAGACACTACTCAGTTACGGCATTGGATAAGTTGTCTCGGTACGTCGCACGACACGTGCAGGAAATTGGTCCTGAGGTGGTTGCTGAGTTCGCACGGCTCTTCCTCCGAGAGGGCGATCTCGCACGCGCCGACGTCCTGCTCAACCTCCTGCCCGAGGCCTTCGCCCACCCGGCCGTCACGGAGGTCCGCTGCGAGCTGTGGTTCGAGCGGGGCGAGCACGCCCTCTTGACCCAGGATGCGGCCACCCTTTCCCCCGGCTCCGAGGAGGCACGGCGCGTCGAAGTCCTCCGCATCCGATCGGCCATCCGTCTCAACGACCCGACGGCTCAGCCCGCCCTGGCAGACCTCGTCGCCACGGTCTCGAAGACCGAGACCACGACCCGTGAGGCCCGCATCCTCCAGGCGCAGGCCGAGTTCCTTCTCTCCCAGGGCACCACCTCCGAGGCGCTCGCGGTGGCCGAACGGGCTCGCGCCATCTTCGCCGAACGGTACGACCCCACGCACCCGGCGGTCGGGTCCATGCTGATGCTCGCGGGCGAAGCCCTCCTCCGGCTGGGGCGCTATCAAGAGGGACGACAACACCTGGAGAAGGCCGTCGAGGTGCTGTCCGAGCGCCTCGGCCGCGCGCATCACACCACCTTGCAGGCGCGCCTCCTGCTCGCCCTGGAGCATCGTCGTGGGCCCACCCCCGACGCCATGGAACCTATCAACCCCTTGCTCGCCCAACTCACGGCGCGGCTTGGTTCCCATCATCCGTGGGTCCGTCGGCTGACCGATCTCGCGGAGGACCCCAGGGCGACGGTGGCTGGGGGGGAGGGGCTCGCCGCGCGCGGGGAGGCGACTTCGCCGGGCGGGGAGGCGACTTCGGCGGAGGGGGGCGGCGACTTCGGCGGAGGGGGGCGGCGACTTCGGCGAAGGGGGGAGGCGACTTCGGCGAAGGGGGGAGGTGATTTCGTCAGACAGGGAGCCGACTTCGCGGGGCCTGGATGCGATTTTGTCAGGGTGGGGTACCGACCTCGTCGGTCGGGGGAACGATTCCGTGCGTCGCGCCTCCCGCCCGGGAGATCGGGGCAGGGAGGCCTGCGGTCAGCAGGCGGCGAAGAGGCCGGCGAGGTGGGCGTTCTGCGCGGCGGCGAGGCGGAGCATGCGGCGGAGGGTGCTCCACTGGGTGCGCTGGGCTTCGACGGCGGCGGCCTCGCGGGCGGTGGCGTCGAGGGGCTGACGCTTGTTGCCCCCCTGGGCGGCGCGGGCGCGGGCTGCGTCGCCGAGGGCGGCGAGCTCCGCAGCGGGAAGACCCCGGCGGGCCAGAGACTCGAGGATGGGCTCGCGGCCGGGAGCGCGCATGGCGTCGATCCATTCTGCGAGACCGTTGAGGCGGGTGACCGTGTCTTCGCGAGAGACGCGGGTGACGCGGCGAATCTCGGCCTGCTCCTCCTCGGTCGGAGGCGGTGCGTCGTCGGGGGCCTTCAGCTCCTGCACCCGAAACCGCTCGAAGCTCACGCGGCGCAAGATGAGGCCGAGGCGGGCGTGTCCGGCCGCCTCCACGTCGCGCACGACGGCCGGAACCCTCGCCCGAAGCTCCATCTCCCTGCGCAGGAGTTCGGCGGTGCTGAGGGCGCGGAGGGAGATGTCAGCGCTCTGTTCGGCCTCCTCCATCTTCTGCTCGGCGTCGGCCCGTGCGGCGTTGCGCCCTTCGGTGACGAGCACGGCGAGGTCCTCGTCGACGAGGCCTACACGCGCGGCGATGTCCCGGTGGGTCGTCTGGAGGGCTTCGGCAAGGTCGGCGCGCGCCTTGACCTTGTCGGTGTAGGTGTCCATGTGGTGAGTCTCCCCGCAGCGCCACTCCACGCACCGTGCGCGGAAGGGGCTGGGAGAGTGTCTATCAGGGGTGAACCAGGGGGCGCAAGGGGGATGTGGAGGGGGCAGGGCGGGAGGCGGAAGGTCCACGGGAGAGCGGAAGGTAGACGCGGAATAAGCCGGACCCGCCGGGGGCTGTGGAAGTGCGCTCATTGGTTACTGTTGAGTTGTGTAATGTCCGACTCGAATCTGGTGACAATGGCATGTTCGCGGGTGACGCGCTGGCACTGGACAGCGCTGCCGCAGTGAATGTGGGGCCTGGATGAGTTCGCGTGCCCCCGTCAATAGAAGAATGTGGCCGATACATGTCGGCACGGTTCCACGGCTGATTTGGTGCCTTTTTGCGGTTGTACGCGGCTGCGTCAGGCCATGTCGATGTGTGTCGCCTGCCTTTGTTAGCCTTGCTTCCGACATTTGCGTTGGCGTTGAGGCCTATTGGAGACTTTAATGCGACGCCATGACGTGGTCCGTCAAAAATGGCCACCAGCAGTGTCGATCATCATTCGAACTTGTGAGAATACTCCCGTTTATATTTCAGCTATATTTTGGGAATTTTGATGAGAAGCCCCTGATCGACCGCGTAGGTTCACAATGTCGGGGTTCTCGTGCTCCGACCATCGGCCGGACCAGTCGAATTCTAGCATTGTATTGTAACGGGAGTTATGAATGCGGCGAAGGTGGAAACTCGCTGTGTCGAAGGTCTCTCCTTCGATATTGGTGGGGAGGGCCGAAGAAGGAGGGCGTACCCACGAACAGACGAACGGATAGCCACCAAAGACTACGAGCACGCCCTCCGGAGTCATCCCGGTCGGATCGTATACTAGCGCCGATGCCAGACGCTGGCCAGTTTGCAAGTATGCTCCGACTCGAGACATCACTGCCGAGCCAGTTCCCGGCGGGAACTGCCGGAGTCCATATGCGATCTCGACCGCCTCCCGCGGCGGTATCCACCCACCAGTGTCCGCTCGCTGCAACTGACTGACATTGAATGCCACTTTAAGCAACCATCGCTCGAAACGTGACCCATCTACGCGCAGGGTGTATGGAAACCAACGGGTCCTGTTTGCCCGCATGCGCGCCTTTTCAACCTCACGGAGTCGACGCAGCGCATTCATGACGTCGATGGCTGCGACGTCGCACTCGCCGAGCACAGAGTTGTGCCGACGGCAGAGCGTGTGCGCGGTCAGCTGCCGGAAGAGGAACGTCTTCATCTCACCGCGAAGAAAAGGAAGCCCGGATACGTTGACCTCGACATTATCGAACAGTGATCCAGTAAAATAGTGTTCTTTCGATGTTCTGTCGCACTGGCGGAGTGCTTGGGCCCAACAAATTCTCATGTTTAACAGTTTCGCACTGACCACCCGATTCACGCCAGAACGTGGCATGAACTCGCGGCCATTCGCTGGAGCTCCATGGGCAACGCCGTCTGGCTGAGCCATGGGTGGCTCGGCGACGACGGCTGGTTCGCGCGCAACCCACGGGATCCGTGTCGGTTTCGTGAGCTCGCCGCGGGCAGGCGATCGACGTGGGCAACCCGTTGGACTACGGTTCCCCATGCGCAGGGAGTCGGCCGAGGAGCCCATCGCGGGGAGCGCCGACCCCTGCACGGCGACGCTTGGCTGCGACGCCCGTCGATGCCTGCCGGTGGGGACGCGCGGATGACCCAGGCAACCCTGTTGCTCGCACTCTCCGCGGCTCTGCTTGCGCTCCCGCTGGGGGCCCAGCAGGCCTCCTTGCCACGACCGTCGTGGGTCCCCGGCCCACCGCGCCCCTCGCTCCGCGTCGATCCGCACCTGACGCCCTCGGCTTCGCTCCAGCGATGCCTCGACGCGGCCGTGGCCCGCCTCGGACTCACCGCCGACGCCCACGCGGGGCGGTTCTCCGTCGCGATGGCCGATCTCACCGCCGACCCGAGGGCCCCGGCCTACGCGGGCGTGGCCGACCAGCGGATGCTCTATGGGGCGAGCGTTCCGAAGATTGCGACCCTGGGCGCGGCCTTCCAGTGGCGCAGCGACCTGCGCGCGTCGGGGCTCCCGCGGAGCAGCGGGGCGGGAGCCTTCGTCGGGGACGTCCCAGATTTCACCCGCGCCTACCGGGAAGACCTGCGGCTGATGATCTTCCGCTCGGACAACCGCGCGGCCACCGCGGCGGCCCATCGGACGGGCCTCCCGCGCATCGCGGCGTGGTTGTGGGACACCGGCCTCTATGACCCCGCACGGGGCGGCGGCGTATGGCTCGGGCGCGGCTTCTTCCACGACCCGCTCTGGCGCCCTGAGCCCCTGCGCAACCTCGCCCACGCGGCGACGGTGCGTGCTCTCGTGTCGTTCTACACCCTGCTCGGGCAAGACCGCCTCGTCGACGCCGCGGCCAGCGTGGAGATCCGGGCGCTGATGGGTCCGTCGGCGTTCCACAACCGACTGCGCCGCGCCGTGCTGGAGCGTTGGCCGGACGCGAGGGTGTACCGCAAGACCGGGACGTGGCGGCAGTACCGGCACGACTCCGCCCTGGTCGAACGGCCCGGCGCCCGCTACGCGATCGCGGCCCTCTGCGGAACCTGGCACTGCGAGGACCAGGTGCTGGCCGTGGGCCGTGCGGCCGACGCGTGCGCGGGAGCTGACCGATGACCTCCCGAGGCCGGTGGCGGGTACGCCTCGCCGTAATCCTGCTCCCGCTGCTGTTCTACACGCTCTGGTCGCCGGGACTCGACCGCACCGACGGGCGCCACGACCGCCGCCGCAACGCTGTCTGGCTGAGCCATGGGTGGCTCGGCGACGACGGGTGGTTCGCGCGCAACCCCCGGGATCCGTCGCGGTTTCGTGAGCCTGCCGCGATCGGGGCCCTCGTCGCCCGGCTCCGCGCCCACCACGTCACCGACCTCTATCCCCACCTGTGCCCGGCGGCGGGCAACGGGCCCGCGCCCCACGACCCCGCCCAGACCGAGCGCTTCCTCGACGCCGCCGCGGGGATGCGTGTGATGCCGTGGGTGGGCGGGGTGTTCGAGCGGCACATCTTCCCCGACGACGCGGTGTTTCGTCGGCAGTTTGCGCGTAGCCTCCGAAGCCTCCTCGACCGGCACCCGCGCCTCGCGGGGGTGCACCTCAACGTCGAGCCCTGGCCGTCGGGAAACCCCTGGATGCTGCGGCTCCTGGAGGCCATCCGGGCGGAGCTTCCGCCGGGGAGGGTTCTGTCGGTGGCCGCGTATCCGCCGCCCACGTGGTGGCAGGCCGATCGTGAGATCCACTGGGATCCGCCGTACCTCCGCGAGGTCGCGCGGCGCGTCGATCAGGTGGCCGTGATGATGTACGACACGGGGATTCCCCTCGCGAAGCCGTACGAGTCGCTCATGGCCCGGTGGACGGCGGAGGTATTGCGGGACGCGGCGCCGACGGCGGTGCTCCTGGGGGTTCCGACGTATGAGGACGCGGACAAACCCTGGCACCGGCCGTGGGTCGAGAACCTCCCGGTGGCCCTGCGCAGCATCCACCGCGGCCTCGGGGCGCGGGCTCCTGCCAACCTCCAGGGGGTCGCGGTGTACGCCGAGTGGGAGACCGACGCGGCCGAGTGGCGCTGGCTCCGCGGGCACTTCCTGGCGCAGTAGGCGTTGGCAGGGACGAGCTCGATCCTGCCGAAGGGGGTGAAGGACGGGTCTCGGGACGGAGTACGACGGGCAGCGTCACCGCGCGCGACGCAGGTCGGCCTTGACCTGCTCCCACGGGATCGCGGTCGTCGGGTCGGCGCGGTGCGCATCGAGCCGACGGGAGAGTTCGGCCTTCCACGCGTCGGAGACTGGGATGTCGTTGGGCCGCTGCGCGATCTTGTCCCAGAGGTCCTGCACATAGAGGATCTGTTCGGCCGGGGTCATCTGCTCGAAGTGGCTGCCCATCAGGCCGAGGCTAGCGCTTGTGTTCTCGCGGCGCGAGCGCCCGGACGTCGAGGGTAGGTGGTGGAGCATCAGGCGGCGGGGCGCGCTGGCGACCGACACCCCCGTCGTCCCTCGCACCCGTGCCGACCGTCGCCTGCCCGCCCCCTCCGCCCCTACACCCCCTCTGCCCCTTGCGACCCTTGCGCCCTTGCGGTTTCACCGCACCTCGCGCGTCGCCCGTTGGCCGGGGTGCGGGTCGTGGGTCCCCGGGCCGTTGCTATCACCCTGCCATCGGGCCCCGACGAGGCGGGTGCTATCGGTCGAGGGCGTCCTCTGCCCAACAACCGACCGCCCCGGTCCCCGCGAGACCCCTGCCCCATGCCCCACGGACGACGACCCGCGCCCTACGCACCCGTACCCGCACGGCTCTCGTGTCCCTCCCACCGGAGCGACCTCCCCACGAGCGCACAGGCCGCCGCCGGGTGGCTCGATGCAGGCATCCTGGCCGAGTCCGGGGCCTCCCTGCCGCACGGGCCGTACGAGACGCCAACCACGGGAATCCTGCCATCCCGGGTGCCCACCGACGCCCTCCCGCCTGCGCTCATGCCCCACGTCGAGGCGTGCCGTGCCCTCGCGGGGCGGTACCACCTCGACGGGGCTGACGTACGCCCGTGGCTCGCCCAGACCTTCGCCGCCTGGGACCCGCGCGGACTCGACGACCTCGCCAACGCCTCGGACAACATCCGAGACGGGGCCATGACCGCCGTGTCGATGCTGGCCCACGCCTTCCGCTGGGGGGCCATGCCCGCCAGAGCCGACGCCCAGGCCCTCACCACCCTCGAACTCCCCCCCGGCCTCGCCGTCCCGCTCGGCTGGCTCGCACGGAGGATTGGGGTTCCCGCGTGTGGAAACCTCTATCACATGGTCCTGGCCAACTGGCGGCTGCCCGGCTGCACGCCCGGGGCGGTCTA
>CAYUSB010000036.1:0-39358 GCA_964447205.1 uncultured Myxococcaceae bacterium | reverse complement strand
ATGGGGCCTCGCGCACGACGGGGTGCGCCTCGACGGGGCGAGCGGGGCCCAGACCGCGACGATCCAGCTCCTCGACGCCGCGTTCTGTGTGAGCCGGGCCTCCGAGGTCGGGGTCATGGCGACGCACGCCCGGGCGTACCTCCCCGCGGGCCAACGGGCGGTGCTCGAGGCCGTCGACCGGGGCGCTCCCGCCGTGCGGGACTTCGTGGCCAACGAGGCCGGCCCCGAGGCTCGGGCCCTGTGGAACGACTGCCTCACCTCCCTGCACCAGTGGCGACGGGCCCACCAGAAGCGCGGGGCCATGTACCTCCGCACCGAGAACACCAGCTACCACTCGGTGGGCGGCCTCGTGGCGAAGCAGGACGCCGCCACGCGGGCCGAGGCCTTCGATCGGGCGATGGAGGAGCACGTTCGGGAGACGATCGAAGCGCGGATGTCGTGAGGGTGGGGGCCGTCACGCGGCGCTGCCGTCGATGGTCGCGCGTGGGCCCGCGAAGCCTCACCCTGTCTCTGGAGGGAGGAGCGTCGCGATGCGGGCTTGGATCTTCTTCCGGTCGACCCTGCGCACCCGTTCGAGCAGGTCGTCGCGTCGTAAAAGCTCCCCCGCGAGGCGGCGCAGCGCGGCTTCGAGTTCGTCGCGAGGCACGTCGGCGTTCGACACGCCTGGACGCAACCGCAGCTCGCAGTGCTGCAGACGCAGCCGCTCGGTGGCCCCGTCGGGGTCTTCCACCTCCTCAACGACGAGCCCTGCCCGCACGACCAGCTCCCTCGGAACCAACACGTAGTCTTCGTGTGTCTCCCGCCTGGCATGGGCGGCCCGCTCCTCGACCAGCTCGTCGGCCTCCGCAGCGTCGTCGACCGCGTACACCGAGATGCCCGCCTCCAAACGTGAAGGCTCCTCTCGGTCGGTGCGCAAGGGAAAGGCTCGTCGCGCCTGCTCTACCTCCTCGGGAGACTCGGGGTCTCGCGCTCGACCACCCTCTCCGACGAAACGCCCCCGCCCCGCCAATCTCACCAGCACCGACCCCATCGGGTCACGCCGCCGTCTCGGACCACGAGGCGACCAGCTCTGCACAGACCTCGCGAAGATCCTCGTTCGGATGTCGCTCGTAGCGTCGCACAAGGGTGTCCACGCGGCCGTCGTGCGCCCGCAGCCTGACGAGCACCCGCAGCAACGTGGCGAGCCCCTCGGGGCAGCCATCCGGTCGCTCCAATGCGGCCAACACAAACGGCAGCGCCGCATCGCCCCCGGCGACCAGCACATCGACGGCTCCGCTGAGCTCGTCCGGGTCGGCGTCGTCCATCACCCGCCAGACGAGCCAGGCGTATCCAGGTCCGTCTACACGCCACGCCTCGACGAGGGCCTGCCGTGTCGGCGACGGACGATGCCCCCACGCGTGACGCATCCGAGCCATCAGTCCCTCGTACCGATCCGCCGCGGCGACAGGCGGGTCGATGGGACCAGGATCGGCCTGCCCTGCGCGCGCCGTCAACGTGCGAGAGAGCGCCGCGATCGCCCCACGGGCAGAGGTCGCGCGCCCCTCCCATCCGGGGATCACCGCGCGAAACCCGCCCCCCTCCTGGAGCAGCACGAGCGTGACCGGGCGCGCCAAGACCACGGGCCGAAGACCGTTGGCCTCCAGGGCCTGCACAGACCTCCCCATTCTCAACTTCGTCAGGAGGCGGCGGCCCGCATAAGAATCGAGCGAGCTGCCTCCGAGCGCGAGGGCCCGCAGCCACATGTCGCGGGCCGTGAGGCGCTCGACCACCCTCCCGCGGAGGAGTTCGTCCCTGGCCGGATGCTCCGACACGCGCTCGTACGCCTCCCGCTGCGCGCTCTCCGCTGCGGCGAGGTCTCCAGCGACCGCATACGCGCGGATGAGCCGCGACCAGAAGAGGGCGTTGTCTCCCCAGTCCCCGAGCGCGGCTCGGTACCCATCGATCGTACGCGGGAGCGCGTCATCACCCCGCTTGTAGCGGTTGTACGAGCGGTAGTGCGTCGCGTACGCCTTGGCGCGTCGGGGTACCACAACCCCCTTCCCCGCGAGCGCGAGGACCGCGTCGTAGGCGTTCGCCGCGCGGCCGAGGCGCTCGCTGCGCGCGGGCTCGGGGAGCTGCAGGGCCGCGACCGAAGTGCTGCGCGCAGCATCGAGCAGCATCGCGACGCCGAAGCGTCCGAACTCAGCCGCCCGCCCCAGCGCTCCCGCGGCGGAGAAGTGACGGTGTGCCTCAAGGTGCGACAACAGCGTGCCGCGGTCGAGCGCGTGGTCGGCATAGGCCGTCGCGAGGCGTAGGTGCTGGTGCTGCAACACCTCGCTGGAGAGCCCGGACCGCTCTCGTAGCAGCGCCCCGGACGCGCGCAGGAGGATCGCCTCCTCACGCACCACCTCGATCAGACCGACGCGTGCCGCCTCCTCCAACGCGTCAGACGGGAGGCCCTCGACCCGGCGCAACACATCGACGTGCATGGGCCGGGCGTGCACGGAGAGAAGCCGCACGACCCCGCGCAGGTCATCGGGGAGCAGCGCCCAGATCGCATCGGCGAGGGGCGCGACGTCCTGCGGCAGGCCCTCGTCCCCGGACAGCGCCCGATGCACGAGGGCGAGTTGGAAGTGGTCGACCTCCCCACCGACAGCGTGCCACAGCGCGGTCAAGGTCGCGGAGGTCGGGGCCATCGGGAGAGGCTGAAACCGGCGCATCGGCTCGACCCGTTCGCCCCCTCGGTGCTGTCGGAGCCAGCGCCGCAGGACGTCGCGCTCCTCCTCGAAGGCGATGGCGAGCTCGTCGGTCGCGCGGGTGCGGAGGTGATCCACGCCCACCAGCACCAGCACTCTGTCGTGCATCGCGCGGTCGAGGGCCTTGGCCGCCTCGTGGATCTCGCCGCGCTCGAGGTGCTCCCCCACCGGCTCCGAGGCCCCGCACTGCGCCGCCGCCGCCAGCAGGGTATAGGGCACACGATCCACCTCAGCGGGCACCACGACGAACACCGCCCGGGGACCGAGGACCTGGGCTGAGGCGATGCCCAGCGCGTGCTGCGCTGACTCGTGCCCAAACACGAGGGCCTCGTCGGTGGACACAATCTGTTGGGCTTGAGCCCGATAGATGTCGGCTCCCTCGATCATTTCTTGCCGGGTATACCACGCGCAGTCACCTGCACGCCCGAAGTCAACCGGCCGCGCCACCAACCCCAAGCCCTCACCCCTCGAGGTTGTAGAGGGGCCCGTCGCGTCCCTGCCCGGGCCATCGTACGAGGTCGCGGGGGTGGTTCACCAGGGCCGCCCGGCACAGGGCGTTGAGCATCGCATCGTGCTCGAAGAACCCCAGGGCCCCCGGCAGGGTCGCCCGCAGGGGCACGAGGGTGTGTCCGTCGGCCCGGGTCACGTCCCCCAATCGCGCAAAGAGCTCAGCCTCGCGCGGCCCTCCCCGCAGGAGCACGAAGAGGGTCGTGGTCCGCCCCACCAGGTGTTGAAACGGCCCGTGGACAAACTGCAGGAGGTCCCACACGGGGGGGTCGCAGGTCGAGGGGCCTTCGAGCCATTTCCAGCGCAGTCCGTGGGCGAGGTCGAGGCCGGGGTCGAGGGTCACCAGGGCCACCCGGGCGAAGTGCTCGGGCGAGAGGTTTGCCGCCAGGGAGCGCCCCTGGGCCAGGGCTGCGGACACCGCCGCGGCGAGCTCCCCGAGGCCGCGGGCTTCGGGCGGGGTCGGGAGCCCTCGCTGCGCGGCGAGGGCGATCACCAGTCGGACGGCCGTGAGGGTGGCCGCCGCGGGCCCCAGGACCCGCAGGAGGAGCCCCGACTCGTCGGCCGGAGGGTGCACCGCCACCCAACCGTCGGGGCCGAGGCCGAGGGCCTCCCGGTCGGTGGCGGCGGTGATAAGCCACGGGGGCGGACCCGAATCGTTCAGGTGCAGGGTCTGCCGGGCGTTGGGTGACAGCCCCTGGGAGAACATCACCCGGGTTGCGTCGTAGGCGATGCCCTCCTCGCGGGCCGTCCAGACCGGGACAAACTCGGCCTGGGCCCGCAGCCGGCGCCGCAGGAGGGCGGCCAGGACGCGGGCGGGGCCCTCGCTCGCACCGATGCCCGTGGTGATCCATGGGTGGTCGCGGCGGATGGCCGTCGGGAGCGGGGGGAGGGGGGCGTCGAGGGAGGCCTGGAGTGTGTCGGCCAGGGCCGCGAGGCGCGCGTCGAGGCGCACGAGGCTGGGGTTGGTCACGGCGGGGACCCTCCGTCGGGGGCGGCCTCGGGGTCGTGCTGGCGCAGGGCCATGGCCCGAAGATAGGCGAGCAGGTCGTCGAGGTGGGCCTCGGTGAGGTGCGGGTGGGCGGGCATGTTGCCGTACCGGAAGCTCCGTGGGTCGCGAATGTACGCACGAATCTGGGCGGCGGGGCGATAGGCGGTGATGTTCTGCGGGACGTTGAGCTCGGGGCCCACCCGGCCTCCGGCCCGGTTGATGGCGTGGCAGCGGATGCACTGGTCGCCGAAGAGGCGGTAGCCTCGCCAGGAGGGTCCGTCCGGGGGGTCGCCCTCGGGGGCCGTGCGGGGGAAGGCGTCTTCGAAGCGGGCAACCTCGAAGGCCGCGAGCTGCCACGGGCGGGGGTGGGTCTCGAGGTTGGTCTGGTCGGGCCGTTGCCACACGAGGTACGCGGGACCGGGTTGGGCCCGCTGCGGGCCGACGGGTTGCCACTGGGGGGCCTCCAGGTCGCGGATGGCCACGAAGGCCCCTCCCTCCAGGAGACGCGTCCCGGCGAGGGGGACGGTGTACCCGTCGCGGGCCCGGAGCACGATCAGGCGCGCGGCGAGGGGGCCTTCGACCGCCCCCGCGAAGCCCTCGCGCAGGACCCCCTCCAGGCCGAGGGCCCGGAACGATTTCACCCGGCCGTAGTACGGGTCGAGGTTGGTCACGGTGGTGACCCCGAGGCGGGCCGCGAGGTCGCCCAGGGTGAGCCTGCGGACGGTGCGACCCTCCACACGAAACTCCAAGACGGCGGCGGGTTCGACGGCCTCGGAGGGGGTCGCGGTCGCGGCGGTGGCCGCCGGGCGGGTGCACCCGAGGAGAAGCAGGAGTACCCCGGCCCGGGTCACGGGCGGATCTCGCGGGGGGCCGTACGCCGGACAAACTCCACGAAGGCCCCGTAGTAGAGGAGGTTGGGCACGATCCGCAGGATCCAGCCGAGCCTAACCCCCGCGAAGAGGAGCACGTCGGCCAGGGCCCACAGGGTGTACTGGACGGCCACAAACGAGGCCACCCCGAGGACCCAGCGGCGTACGGCGGGCGAGGCCCCGCGGGCGTCGAGGTTTCGCGGCAGGAGCACGAGGCGTAGGGTGAGGACGAGCCCGAGGGAGAGGAGCTCGTAGAGCAGGAAGCTGCGGCGGGTGACGGCGAAGAAGGCCGGGGCCAGGGCGTTGGCGGCCCCGACGGCGAGGGAGGCCGCGAGGCTCCAGGCGAGGCCGATCGCGAGGGCCCGGGGCAGGGTGGCGTCGTCAGTGGCCCGGGGGTGATGCCCGTACCGCCAGGCCAGCAGATAGAACCGCGCGTCCCCGAGCATTACGAAGGCGATGGCCGCGACGTGTGCGGCCCGGGGCGACAATGGGGTGATGGGGGCGGTGAGCCACGCGTCGAGCACGATGGCGGGGGCGGCCAGGGCGAGCCAGCGGAAGAAGAAGGGCGAGGCCGCGCGGCCTTCGGGACCGGCCCGTAGGAGGTCTCTCAGGGCGAGGGTGAGGGCCACGAGGCCGACGGAGGCGAGGAGGCCCGGGTGGTGCCAGGGGCTCTCGTAAAATTCTTGGGGAGACATCGATGGGCCCTCGTCGGATGCGCCTCGGGGCAGAGTCGTGGCGCTACCGGCGGCGGCGACGCAAGGGGCCCGACTGAACCACCTCGAAGGCCGTGCCCGGGATGTTCTTGAGCTGATCGAGGTCTTCGTCGTTCCAGCGGGGGTCGGTGGTCCCGGTGACGAACCAGTTGCCCCCCGTGTCGGCCACGAGGAGGCCGTACCGTCGCATGGCCTCCAGGATGACCCGGGCGTGCCCCCGCACCCGACGGATGTTGTAGTCGGCCCGGAGCCGCAGGCGCAGGCCCATGGGGGGGGCCGTCCGGTCGTGGTCGTCGCCCCCGGGGTGCGTGGCCGGGGGGATCCAGGCCCCCTGGGTGTGCTCGAAGGTCACCCGCAGGGCGTGACGGATGGCCCCCTGGGAGACCTCGTCGTAGCGCACGAGCCCCGGGAGGATGGGCAGGCCGGCCTGGTCGCAGCTCGTCCACTCCTCGGGGCGGGTGCGGTTGGAGCGGAGGTCGAAGGTGGCCCCCGACCCGGCGAGGAAGCCGGCCCCCGCCCGGCGGGCGTGGTAGAGCTCAAACAGGCGGCAGGTGCCCGACTGCAAGACCAGGATGTGATGGTCGCGGCCGGCCTCGATGGGGGCGTTGAGGGGGATGGGGAAGGGCCCCGGGTCGCTCTCGTCCGCGTACTCGTCGTACCGAATCGGAACCCTCGGTTGGGTCGGGGGCACGATCACGTAGGGGATCCCGTACTCGGGGTTGGAGCCGAAATCCGCGTGGAGGTTGGGGTCGCCGTGGCGCTGGATGTTGGCAATGTACGCGGCGCTCTGGGGGTCGACGGGGTCGCGGGAGACGTCGCGGTTCCAGGGGTTGTCGGGGGGAAACATGGGACAGCCCCCGAGGGTGGGCGGGGCCTCGGACAACACCCGGGGCGGGTCGACCTCGGGGAACCCCCCATCCGGGGTCTCGGCAGGCAGCGCCTCTTCGGGCGCCGGGCGCTGACGGATCCCCGTCGACTCGGCCACGCTGCGCACCCGATCGCGGGCCGCCCGGGCCATGTCCCGAGGCGAACGGTTGCACCCCGTGACAAGCGCCACCACGACCACCGCCCCGACCTTGTGCTGCACGCCCGCCACGTTGGAAGGTCTACCACCTCGCCGCACGCTGCCGCAACGCGTCGAGGGCCTCGTCCCGGGTCGTGCGGTCGAAGGCCCACCACCCTGCGGCCAGGGGGTAGACCGCCACGAGCCCGAGCTTCCACCCGACATCGAGGGCGAGGGAGCCCGTGCGGAGGCTCAAGGCCACCCCGGCAAACCCCAGGGCCGTGACCCCGAGCCGGGCCATCCGGCCGTACTCAAACTGCACGGGCAACACCCGACGCACGGCCGCGTGGAGGACCCCCGCGTAGAGGGCGAAGGTGAGGGGGGCCGCCACCGCCGCCCCGACGAGCCCTCCCCGCGACACCAGAAACCACGACAGGCCGAAGTCCACCACGGCCAGGGGGGGTTCGATCCACGCGATGGGCCGGGTGTTTCTCCCGAGCACGAGGCCCCGTCGGAAGAGCTCCCCGAGCTCGCGCAGGACGCACGACAGGGCCACCCAGGGCACGACCCATGCGGCGGGGCCGTAGTCGGCGTGGGCCAGGGCGGCGATGGCCTCGCGGGCCAGGGCCGACAGGCCGAGGGCCGCCCAGAGGTAGAGCCCGAAGAGCAGGGTGACCCCCCGGGCGTACCGGCCCGGCCCCTCGGTCGGGGTCCACAGGGCGTACATCTGGGCCCCCCAGGCGTCGCGGGCGGGCGAGCCCACCACCTGCGAGACGAGCGATCCGATGCGGAGGCCGAGGCCCCACAGGCCGACCAGGGCCGCGGGGCAGAGGGCGTTGAGGACGTAGCTCCGGCCGTGCTGCAGGGCGATCATGCTCAGGGCCCCGGGCACGAGGGGCCAGCCAAACACGAGCATCGTACGCAGGGTGGACGGGTCGAAGCCCAGGCCCGTTCGGCGCAGGGTGAGGGCCGACAGGGTCAGGGAGACCGCGGCGGAGGACAGGAGGCTCGACAGGGCCATGCCCAACACGCCCAGGTGCAGGACGGCCACGAAGGTGATGTTGAGGGCGAACCCCAGGGCGCTCCGGGCCAGGGTCCAGGCCACAAAACGCCCCGGCCGGTCGGCCCCCCGCATCACAGCCAGGGGCACTTCCACCACGCCCTGAAACATCACCGACAGGAAGGTGATGCGGAGCAGGAGCCCGTGGCCCGCATGGCGCAGAAGAAGGCCCGAGAGGGGCGTGGCGAGGGCGGCCCCGACCAGGGCGACGACGACCCCGCTGGCCCATAGGGAGAGGACGGCCGTGGACTCCACCCGGGCGCGGGCGGCGGGGGTGGGGGCGTCGTTCCAGTGGCGGAGGACGGCGTCGGCGATGGCGGCCGAGGAGGCTACGACCAGGACCTGGTCGGTGGTGTCGAGGAGCTCGAGGAGGCCGTACGCGGCGGGGTCGAGATGGTGGGTGTAGACCGGCACCATCACGAGCGACAGGAGCCTGCCGAGGAGGGTCCCGGCGACGTAGATGGCCCCGTGTTGGAAGAGGCGCCCGAGCCCGTGGGGAGGGGCCGCCACGAGGCTCAGAAGGCCGTCAGGCTGGCCACCGCGGAGATCCCGAAGTTGTGCCACACCGGCGTGTCGCTGACCCCGCGGAACCACGGGTCGCTGTCGGGCACCCGGTGATACTGAAGCTGCACCCCGAGCCCGAAGCCCAGGGTGTTGGTGAGCCACCAGTCGTGGCCGGCCATGGCGTTGAGGCCGAAGCCCAGCCCGCTCTCGGCCCGGGTCACCGAGCTGCCGGCAAACTCCGCGCGCATCAGGGCCAGGCCCACGCTCCCGCTGATGTAGAGGTTGGTGGGCATGAGGTAGTAGGTGAAGCCCACCCCGAGCATGGTGGAGGTGTAGTCGCTCTGCGTGTCGACCCCGGCGATGCCCGCCGAGGTGCTCACCGTCGGCTGCACGATGCTCATGAGGTTGACGTCCACGTGCAGGGCGAAGTTGGGGGCCAGCGAGAACCCGAGGGCCCCGTTGAAGCTCAGCCCCGCCCCGGTCAGCGTGAGGTCGGACCCAGCGGCCCGGGCCGTGAAGTTGCCGAAGCCCAACCCCAGGGCCCCTCGCGCGAAAAACCTGCCCTGGTTGTGCCCGTGGTGCGGGTCCCAACCCTGCTGCTGCATCACCACCTGGGCGTTGGAGGTCGCGCTGCCCGCCGTCACGGCCCCCGTCAGCGATAGCATCGCCGCGCACATCGCCACCCGCATCTCGTTGCGCATCATCGTGTGATTCTCCGTGAGAAAAGCTCTGGGCGTGGGCGCCCCGCGCCGCCGCACGTCGCGATCATACGCCCAACCCAGACCGAATCTCTCGCCCCGTATCACATCTGTCGGCCTGTGCCTCCGGAGCCCCGCGGCGATGCCGGAATTTTCATGGGGAGCCCGAGGCATGCCATCGTTGACCGGGGCCCCGATCGCGGTGAGACTCCGGCCATCCTTCCTCGGAGGTTTCTCAAGGTGCATCGTCTACGATGGTTTCTGGCCGTGGGGGCAGCCCTGGCGCTCCTGAGCCCGGGTTGTTCGAGCACGGGCTCTGGTGGGTTGACCTGCCAGGGCACCCAACAGGTGTGCGGCAACGCCTGCATCGACGTCGCCGCCGACGCCCGCAACTGCGGGGCCTGTGGCATGGCCTGCGGGGCCGGTCAGGTGTGCGTGACCGGGCGATGCCAGGCCGATTGCCCCGAGGGGCAGCAGATCTGCGGCGACGTCTGCGCCAACCCCCAGACCGACCGGGCCCACTGCGGAGGGTGCGGGATGCGCTGCCCGAGCGGACAGGTCTGCGCGGCGGGGCAGTGCTCCCTGGAGTGCGGCCCGTCCCTCGCGCGCTGCGTCGACGGGTCGTTGCCCGACGGGGGCCTCAGCCCGGGCGGGGGCGACGACGTCTGCGCCGACGCCCAGACCGATCGCCTCCACTGCGGCGGCTGCGGCATCGTCTGCGCCATGGGCCAGATCTGCCGGGCGGGGCGCTGCACCCCGACCTGCCCGAGCGGCCAGAGCGCCTGCGGCGACCGCTGCGTCAGCCTCCAGGCCGACGACAACAACTGCGGGGCCTGCGGGACCCCCTGCGGGTCGGGCTTCGTGTGCATCGAGGGCCGCTGCCGCATCTCGGGCTGCGCCCAGGGCAACACCGTCTGCGGCGGGCGCTGCGTCAACCTCATGGCCGACCGCTCCAACTGCGGCACCTGCGGCACCTTCTGCCCCTTCGGCGAGGTGTGCACCGCGGGCCGCTGCGGCGGAGGCTGCGCCGCGGGGCAGATCGTCTGCGGCACCACCTGCGTCGACCCGCAAGCCTCCTCCCGCCACTGCGGCCGCTGCGACAACGCCTGCCCCGCCGGGCAGGTCTGCCAGATGGGGGCCTGCGCCACCGTCTGCCAGATGGGGCAGACCCTCTGCGCCGGCCGCTGCGTCGACCTCACCAACGACCGGGCCCACTGCGGGGCCTGCGGCACCGCCTGCCCGGGCTCGCAGGTCTGCACCGGCGGGATGTGCGCCGCGGCCTGCGCCATGGGCCAGACGGCCTGCGGCACCGTCTGCACCCCCCTCGCCTCCGACCCGGCAAATTGCGGGATGTGCGGGCGGGCCTGCGCCGCGGGCCAGGCCTGCGTGAGCGGGGTCTGCACCGGGGTGGTCAGCACCGACGGGGGCTGCCTGCCCCCGAGCTTCGTCTGCGCCGGGGCCTGCGTCGACACCCGCAACGACAACCTCCACTGCGGGATGTGCGGCCGACGCTGCACCGCCGACCGCATCTGCGTCGACGCCCAGTGCGCCGAGCCCTGCACCGCGGGGCAGTCCCGCTGCGGAGCCGCGTGCATCAACACCGCCACCGACCCGCTCAATTGCGGCGGCTGCGGGACGGCGTGCACCGGCGGGCTCTCGTGCGTCATGGGGATGTGCACCAACGCCCCGCCGACCCGCTACGAGCGGGTCACGGCGCCGAGCGACGTGACCTTCGTCGACGCCTGCGCCGCCCCGGGCGTGCAGCGCCTGCATAGCGGGGTCGACGACGCCGGGGCCCTCGTGCCCCTGCCCTTCGCCTTCCGGTACTGGGCCACCGACCTCGCCGCCGGGGCCATGGTCAACGTCTCCAGCAACGGCTTCATGAGCCTCCTGCCCGCGGTGTCGTCGAGCCTCGGTGGGACCATCCCGTCGGTCGGCGCCCCCAACGCCGTCATCGCCGCCTACTGGCGCGACCTGGTGGTGGGGGCCCCGGGGATGTGCCTGGCCACCGTGGGGGCGGCCCCGAGTCGGCGCTGGGTGGTCCAGTGGGCCAACACCCGCCCCTTCGGGGGGGGCACGACGATGGACTTCGAGATCGTGCTGCACGAGGGCAGCAACCTCATCGACCTCATGTACCGCACGATGGACAGCGCCAACGGCACGGTGGGCGTTGAGAATCAGGCCGGCAACGCGGCCGTCTCGGGCTGCCCGACGGCCACCTCGTACTCCTGCGCCCCGATGAGCAACAGCCGCGTGCGGTTCAGGCCGATCCCGTGAGCGCGAAGGATAGACCGATGGTGACCCGAAATTCCTTGAAGGGCCTGTGGGGCCTCGTTCGATCTTCGCGTGGGGTGGTGCTGGCGGCGGTGGTGGCGGCCTCCCTCGGGTGCGGCGACAACCGCGGCCAGGGGTTTACCCCCGAGCCCGACGCGGGCCCCCGCACCGACCTCGGCCTGCCCGACGGCGAGAGCTGCCCGGCCGGGCGCGTCCAGTGCGGGGCCGGGTGCGTCGACACCCTCACCGACCGCGACCACTGCGGCGACTGCGGCCAGCGGTGCCCCGACAGCCAGATGTGCGTCCAGGGGCTCTGCCAAAACGAGTGCCCCCAGGGGCAGCTCCGCTGCGACGGGGTCTGCGTCAACCTCAACACCTCCCAGGCCCACTGCGGATCGTGCGGGGCGGTCTGCCCGCAGGGCCTCGTGTGCTCCCTCGGGCGCTGCGAGGTCGAGTGCGGGCCCCAGTTCGCCCGCTGCGAGCGCACCCTGCCCGACGGGGGGGTCGTGGCCGACGCGGGCCGCGGGGTGTCGCCCTACTACTGCTCCGACACCCGCAACGACGAGCGCAACTGCGGGGCCTGCGGCAACCCCTGCCCCGGGGGTCGGGTGTGCGAGGCCGGCCAGTGCGTGGCCTACTGCCCCCCCGGACAGGCACGCTGCGGCGACCAGTGCGCCACCCTGGCCTCCAGCCGCGACCACTGCGGGGCCTGCGGCAACGCCTGCACCGCCTCGCAGCGGTGCAACGCCGGGGCCTGCGTCGAGACCGGGTGCCCTCCGGGGACCCTGCTCTGCATGGGCCGCTGCATCGACATCCAGAGCGACAGCGCCAACTGCGGGGCCTGCGGCACGGTGTGCGCTGCGCCCCAGTTCTGCGTGGCCGGGAGCTGCGCCCTGCAGTGCTCGGGCGACCGTACGGCCTGCGCGGGCCGCTGCGTCGACCTGCAGACCGACGAGGGCCACTGCGGGATGTGCGGACGGGCCTGCGCCGCGGGCTTCGTCTGCACCATGGGGGCCTGCCAGCTCACCTGCCCGATGGGCACGACCGTGTGCGCCGGGCGCTGCGTGTCGACCAGCACCGACCGCGGCCACTGCGGGATGTGCGGGACCGCCTGCGGCCCCGGCGAGCTCTGCAACGGCGGGGCCTGCGTGGCCGCCTGCGCCCCCAGCCAGACCCTCTGCGCGGGCCGCTGCGTCGACCGTCAGGTCGACCCGGGGCACTGCGGGACCTGCGGCCTGTCGTGCGGGGCGGGGTTCGCCTGCGTGGCCGGGGTGTGTCGCCCCGGGACGGGGACCCCTGTCCCCGCGTGCGCCGCCCCGAGCCGACAGTGCGGGACCCGCTGCGTCGACCCGCGCAACGACAACCGCCACTGCGGGGCCTGCGGGATGGCCTGCGCCGACGATCGCCTCTGCGACAACGGCACCTGCGTGGCCCCCTGCGCCGCGGGGCAAGACCGCTGCGGGGGCACCTGCGTCGACGTGCGCTCCAACGTCACCCACTGCGGCCGCTGCGGAAACGCCTGCGCCATGGGCATGTCGTGCGTCAACGGGGCCTGCGTGATGGAGGACACCTTCCGCATCCAGGCCCTCGACGCCATGGGCTGCGTCAGCATCGATCACAACGACCTCACGGGCGACGACCGGGGGCCCCTCGCGGTGTCGGCCAACCGGGTGTTCGTCACCGGCGACGGCACCTCCTTCACGACCGGGGTCACGGTCCGCTTCAACGCCGACGACGTGCGGATGGGGGCCACGGCCCTGTCCACGGGGTACGACCTCATGGCCAGCGACATCACCGCCGGGGTGGCCTACGTCTTCCTCAACGCGATGGGGAGGCCCCCCGCGACGCCCTACTCCGGGCAGATGATCACCCATCTCGCCCCCCTCGACGACGACGGGACCCTCGGGATGGCCCGCATCACCCTCACCCCCCCGTTGCCCCTGCTGGCCACGGTGGGCCTCTTCTCCGGGCCGAGCCGCATCCTGGTGCACAACGGGGGCCGGTGGTTCCAGATCCGGATGCCCTCGGGGGCGGTGGAGCCCGTGGGGCCGATGACCGCGACCACGCCGACGCGCTCGTTCTGCGAGTCGAGCTACTGGGGCGGGGTGGCGGAGTTCTTCGACAGCGAGCTCCACGTGGTCTACGTGACCAACCGCACCACCATCTCGCGGTACCGCATCTCCGACGCCCGGATCACCCCCGTGGCCAGCTTCACGAGCCTGAGCGACGCGTGCAGCCTCGGCGTAGCCCGGGCCCGCAACCGCTGGTACTTCCACCACGAGGGCTCGTCCCAGTTCGCCACCGGGGCAGAGAATCTCGTGTCGTGCACCGCCCAGTTCGGGCGGTAGCCCCGTCTCGCCTCGCCGCCGCAGGGTGACCCCCCGCCCGGGTCACTCCGCGGAGCCCTCCGCACGACCTCCCCCTACAACACGTCGAAGGTGTAGCCCCCGT
The DNA here is from genome assembly GCA_964447205.1 of uncultured Myxococcaceae bacterium. Classification (GTDB taxonomy): domain Bacteria; phylum Myxococcota_A; class Polyangia; order Polyangiales; genus JAEUKH01. Next base: position 25,556 of record CAYUSB010000036.1, on the reverse strand, counting down.
CGAGGTAGCTCTGGGTAGCCACCCCCTTGCGCAGCTCGTCGTCGTTGTCGTCGAAGGCCTGGACGTTGAGCTGGAGCCGCCGTTCGGCCATGCGGGCGAAGGTGGCCGTAAGCTGGAGCTCGCGCCGGGCCCCCTCCTCGCCCTTGCGCTCGATGGCCCGGGTCGTACGCGACAGACACGCCGCCAGGCCGTAGAGGTCGCACACGATGTCGGCCACCCGGCGGTGGGTAAACTGCATCTCGGCGATCTCCCGTCCGTGCCGCCGGAGCACCCGGTCGACGCTCTTGGCGAAGAGGGCCGCGTGCTCCTCGAAGAGGGCCACCTCGCGGCGCAGGAGCCCGTGGGCCCGGCTCATCCGCTCGCGCCCGAGGGCCGTCCGGGCCCGCTGGATGGCGAACTCCGACAAGAGCCCGAAGCCCTTGATGGGCTCGCGCAGGGCCCGGGTGACCTCCGTGAGCTGCCTGCCCGGACCCTGCATGCCCGACAGCGACACGAAGGCCCGCAGGATCTCGTTGGTGCCCTCGAAGATGAGGTTGATCCGGGCGTCACGCAGGGTCCGCTCGTACGGGTAGGCCTGCATGTACCCGATCCCCGCGGCGATCTGGAGCGACTCGTTGACCACCCGCCAGAGCATCTCGCTGCCGTAGATCTTGCAGACCGCGCTCTCCAGCGACCAGTCGGGGACCTTGGCGTCGACGAGGCCGGTGGTGAGGTACACCATGCTCTCCAGGGCCCAGGTCTCGGCCATCATGGTCGCGATCTTGTCCTTGATGAGGCCAAACTCGCCGATGGGGCGCCCGAAGGCCCGCCGCTCCTGGGCCCGGTCGACGCTCAGGCCCAGGAGCCGCCGGGCCAGGCCCACGCAGCCCGCCGCGAGGCCGAGCCGACCAAAGTTGAGCACCTCCATCGCGACCTTGAAGCCCTTCCCGGGCTCGCCCAGGACCCCGCTGGAGGGCACCGTGAGGCCGTCGAAGTACACCGAGGTGGTCGAGCTCCCGCGGATCCCGAGCTTGGGCTCGTTCGGCCCCGAGCGCACCCCGTGGGCCCGCTCGACGAGGAGGGCCGTGAGGCGGGGTTTGGTGCGGGCGTCGAGGGCCGTCGTACGGGCGAAGACCGTAAAGAGGTCGGCGAACCCGCCGTTGGTGATCCAGATCTTGTGGCCGTCGAGGGTGTAGTGCCCGCCGCCGGGGTGCAGGGCGGCCCGGGTCTGGATGTTGGCCGCGTCGCTGCCGGCCCCGGGTTCGGTCAGGGCGAAGGCCGCGATCATTTCGCCGCGGGCGAGGCGCGGGAGGTAGGCTCGGCGTTGGGCTTCGGAGCCGAAGAGGCACAGGCCCATGGTCCCGAGCGAGAGGTGGGCCCCGACGGTGACGGCCACGGAGGCGTCGATGCCCGAGAGCTCCTGCATGAGGCGGGCGAAGCTCGTGGCGTTGAGGCCCGCCCCGCCGTACTCGGTGGGGATGGTGGCCCCGAAGACCCCGAGCTCCTTGAGGCCTTCGATCACCCGGGCGGGGATCTCGGCGTCGCGGTCGATGGCGGCGGGGTCGATCTCGCGGCGGGCAAACTCGCGCACGCTCTCCAAGATGAGCGAGGTGCTCTCCCGGGCGTCGCGGCCCACCTCGGGGTAGGGAAAGATCATCTCCTCGGGGATGGCCCCATAGAACACAGACTTCAGGAAGCTCTCCTCGATGGCCATGCGGCGCCTCTCTTCGCGATGCTACGCGACGACCGTAGGGGCCCTCTGCGGGGGCCGTGGGCGGGGTCTACGGGTCGTCGAGGTTGAGACAGTCGTACTCCAGGTGCGTGAGGTAGTCGGTGTAGGGGCTTGGGCCCAGGGTGTCACGCGCTCTGTGGGCCGCGCGTCGGGCCCCGGGCAGATCGCGGCGGAGGTAAAGGTCCCAGGAGCGCATCAGGGCCCGCTCGGCGGGGACAAAGGCCCGCACCCGGGCGGCCTCGGCGGGCGCGAGTCCTTCGGCAGGGTCGGTCGCGTGGGAGAGGACCGCGTCGAGCCCAAAGGCCGGCCCCGGCCATGCCCGGTAGAACTCGACCGTGGGCAGGTCGTCGGTGACGGCCAGGGCCCCGAGGGCCCAGTGTCGGCTCCCGGGGGCGTCGAGGACCCGGGTGGCCAGGAGTTGGGCCGGGTCGGAGAAGCCCACCTGGGCGAGGTTGTCGCGTACGGCCGGGACCGACCACCGCCGGGCCCAGGCCGCGAGGTCGGCCCGCAGGGGGCGGTCGCTGGCCAGGGCCACGCCCTCCAGGCGGGCGGGGATGAACAGCTCGACGTACGGGAAGGCTGCGAGCATGGCCGCGAGCATGGCCCGGTTGAGGGTGGCGGTCTGCTGGTCGAGGGGGATCCATTGGGCCAGGATCCCTCCCCCCCGGAGCCGTCGCCGGGCCACGGCGTAGAACTCCCGGGTGTAGAGGGAGGCGGCCCCTTCGGCCGTGGGGGGCGGGGGTTCGAGGGAGATGAGGTCGTAGCGGTCGGGGGTGGTGGCCAGGTGGTGGCGGCCGTCCTCGGCGAGGAGGCGGGTCCGGGGGTGGGTGGCCACCCCGAGGTTGCTCTCGGCGAAGTGGGGGGCGAGGGCGAAGACATCGGGGTTGATGTCGACCACGGTCAGGGTGCGGAGGGTGTCGTGGGTGAGGAAGGCCCCGGCCGTGGTGCCGGTTCCGAAGCAGACTTCGAGCACGTCCGAGGGGGCCTCGGCCCGGTAGAGCATTGGGAGATGGGCCAGGGCCCGCATGTACCGACGGGCCGGGGGGATGGTGCTCGCGTAGGAGATGGTGCCAAAGAGGAGCTGCTCGTAGCGGAAGTCGAGGCCGCAGCGGTGGCGGCAGCGGTTGCGCGAGGCCCTGCACACCGTCTCCCGGGTGTACCGAAGGACGGCCGCGGTGCCGTCGCGCCCCTCCCGCACGGCCACGACCTGGGCCCTGGGGAATTGCGTGGTGGCCCGCAGGAGATAGTCCCCGGGCAGGACCGCCCAGGCGGCCACGAGGGCGAGGGCCACCCGCGGGCTCTGTCCGGCGATGCCGCGGAGACGGAGGGTCCCTTCGGCCCGTTGGGCTGCGAGGAGGGCCGCCCCGGTCCCCAGGGCCACGGCCACGAGGAAGCTCCGTTGGGCCCCGAGGGCGGGCACGAGGAAGAGGGTGGTGACCAACGACCCGAGGGCCCCGCCGAGGGTGTTGAGGGCCGAGAGGTTGCCGACGGCGGTGGCGATCCGACCCCCAGGGCCGAACACGACCGACCGAGCCCCGAGGGCGGCCACCAGCGGGAAGCTCACGCCCATCAGGGCCGCGGGAGGGCCCACCACCACCAGGCCGAGGAGCACGTGGAGGAGGTCGTTGTCGGTGTCGGCGTGGCTGCCGAGGTGGGGGGCGAGCCAGGTGGCGAGGGTTCCGGCCCGGCCGAGGAGGGCCACGGAGGCGGTGACGGCGGCGGCCAGGAGCCCCTGGGTGTCGGCCAGGAGGCGCCACGGCCGCGGGTGATGGGCGAGGGTGCGGGCGTAGTACGCCCCCCCGGCTACGATCCCGAGCAGGAACACCACCAGGAGCAGGGTGAATGCGTAGGTGCTCGACTTGACGAAGGCCCGCAGGACCCGAAACCACAGCACCTCGCAGGAGATGGCGGCAAACCCCGTGGCCGCCGCGATGAGGGCGAGGCGCAGCCGGTCGGTGGGCTGGACGTCCGTCGGGACGGCGTCTGGGGAGGGCTCCAGGGCCCGCGGAGACCCGGTCGCGGGCGTGCGCCCTGCGGCATGATGCAGGGCCCCGGCGAGGGCGGCCACCACCAGGTTGACGAGGGCCGCGGCCAGGGCCGTACGGAGCAGGCCCCACCGGCCGATGAGGACGAACCCCCCGAGCCCGCAGCCCAGGGCGGCCCCGAGGGTGTTGAGGGCGTACAGGGTGGCGAAGGGTCGCCCCGCCCGGCGCGGGTCGGCCACGAGGTACCGAGCGAGGGTGGGCAGGGTGGCCCCCATCAAGATCGTCGGGGGCAGGAGGAGCACGAAGGCCAGGAGGTGACGCAGCCAGGGGTTGGCCATGGCGGCCTGAGCCCCCGGGGCCTCGGCGAGCCACAGGGTGAGGGGCGTGACCCGCGACAGCACGAGGCTCACCCCGAGGGCCGTCAGGCCCGTGGCGAGCTCGAGGAGGGCGTAGCGGCGCAGGGGGTGGGGGTCGCGGTCGGCCGTGGGGCCTCCCCACCACGACCCGAGCACGAGGCCCGTGAGGAAGGCGGCTACGACCAGGCTGACGGCCACGGTGCTGTGCCCGACCCAGTGCCCGAGCTGGCGCACCCAGATGATCTCGAAGACCAGCCCGCTCGCCCCCGACAGGACGAAGAGCGCCGCGACCCCGTGGCGGTGGGCGCCCTTCGGGGCGATCACCAGGGCTCTCGGACCGCGATGAAGCTGTACGGATACCCCCACTCGGGGCGGCTGGCCTCGTCGAGGCGGTGCAGCTCGTCCGGGGTCAGGCGAACCTGGAGGGCCGCGAGGTTTTCTTCAAGCTGGGGCACGGTGCGGGCCCCGATGACGACGCTGGTGAGCTCGGGGCGGCTGAGGAGCCAGGCGAGGCTCACCGCGGCGGGGGAGGTCTCGTGGGCCTCGGCCAGGGCGAGCACGGTGTCGAGGAGCGACCACATCCGGTCGTTGTTGAAGGAGTTGTAGGCCTCCTTCCACGCGTCGAGGCGGGTGCCCGGGGGAGGGGCCTGTCCGCGGCGATACTTGCCTGACAGAAAACCCCGGGCCAGGGGCGACCAGGCCAGCACCCCGAGCCCGAAGGCCCGACACGCCGGAACCACCTCCCGCTCGGCCTCCCGCACCGCGAGCGACCACTGGAGCTGCACGGCCGAATACCCGACGGTGCCTCGGCGCTCGGCGCTCCAGAGCGACTCGGTGAGACGGTATCCCGTGTAGTTGCTGCACCCGGCGTAGACGATCTTGCCCGCCCGCTGCAGGTCGTCGAGGGCCCGCAGGGTCTCGTCGATGGGGACGGCTCCGTCCTGCATGTGGGTCTGATACAGGTCGATGCGGTCGGTCTGGAGGCGCACGAGGGAGGCCTCGCAGGCCTCGATGATGTGCCGCCGCGACAGGCCGTACTCGTGGGGGCCCACCGTCTTCGTGCTCATCCCCATGGGGAAGCGGCACTTGGTGGCGACCAGAACCCGGTCGCGTTTGCCCGCCACCCACTCGCCCACGAGCTCTTCGCTCCGGCCCTCGCTGTACACGTTGGCCGTGTCGACGAGGTTGATGCCCGCGTCGAGGGCGGCGTCAAACACGCGGCGGGCCTCGTCGTCGTGGCTGGTGACCCCGCGCATGAAGGTGCGCGACTCTCCGAAGGTCATGGCCCCGAGGCTGAGGGCGCTGACCTTCAATCCGGTGTGTCCGAGCGGGCGCAGGTGCATTGGGTGATCTTGGATAACGCTTGCGACCCGGGGTGGGCAACCCTCCCCCGCAGGAAGAACGTGTAGCCTCGTCGCATCGCCGCCCAAGGGCCGGGGCGCAGGGGTGGTGACAACATCCTCCCGACTGGTCACGGGGCTGATCAGCAACCGGGTACTCCCGTGATCGCTCCAAAGCCCTCCGCGCTCCCTACCGATCGGTCAGGAGCCTCTCGGAGCCGTTGGCACCAGATATGCTCAGGTGCTGCGCAGATGGAGGGAGGGTGATGTCCGATCGGAAGGCGAGGTGGGGCGGGGCGAGGCGACGGGCCTGGGGTCTGTTGGCCTTCGGGGCGTTGGGCTGCGGGGCCGACGGGTGGGTCCTTGATTCCGAGGCGGGGGTGCCCCCGGGGGCCCTCGGGGACGATCCCCGCCCGGCCGCCGAGGGGTTTGTGACCCTCGTGCCTCCGCGTACGGCGCCACCGTGTCGCCCCGACCAGTACTACGTGGGCCGGATCACCGGGACCCTCCTCGATTACACCGGCCGCCCCGTGCCCGAGGCCCAGGTGGCCCTCTGCGGGACGGCCTGCATCCCCGGCGAGACCGACCGGTCGGGGCGCTTCGACGTACGGGCCGACGCCTGCTTCGGGACCAGCTCGGAGTACGCCCACGGGATGGCCTTGTCGTACTCGGGGTTCGACCTCCGGCCCGATGTGTACTTCGACTTCAACCCCGACGACGTGCGGCACATGGGGGAGGTGCACTTCAACCGCCCGTTCTATCTGAGCTCGTTCGGGCCCGGGGGGCGGGTGGCGGCCCCTCCGCGGGTGACCCAGGCCGTGCAGCTCGCCAACGACCGCGGGTTCGCCCTGACGGTGGTGCCCTCCACAATCGAGTACCCCCTGTCATCGACCGACGAGGTCGTGCGGGTGGTGCAGATCCCCCTGTCCAAGCTCCCCCCCTACACGGGCCCCTCGCCCGTGGTGATGTACGCCATCTCGCCCGCCGACGCGACCCTGCGTGTCCCGGCTCCGGTGGAGTTTCCCAACACCCTGGGCCTCGCCCCGGGGGTCGAGGTCGAGATCGTGGCCGTGGGCAATCACGCCAGCGCGGGCATGCCTCCGGTGGGTGTCCTCGGCCCCATCGACGTAGGCCGGGTGAGCCCCGACGGCCGACGGGTGGTGGCCCGCTCGGGCCTGCGCTTCTTCGGGACGGTCGGCTACCGCACGAGGCCCCGATGAATCCCCGCGCGCGTCTGTCGGGCTCGATGGCCCTGGTCTGCGCCCTGTCGCTCGGGCTCGCGGCCTGCATCGACGCGGCGGCGACCCCTCCGGGCCTGGGCGACCCGGTCCCGGCCGACGCAGGATCGCCCCCGCGTACGCCCCGCCCCGAAGCCCCCCCGGCCCCGCCTCCGCCTCTGGCCGTGGTCGACGACACCCCCCCCACACGCTGGCGGGTGGTTCCGGTCGACGGAGGGGTGAGCCCGGGGGGAGGGGCCGACGTCCCCGCCCCGCGCGACGTGCCGAGCGCCCCGCCCTCTCCGCCCACGGGGGAGCCCTGCGGCCGGTACGCGGGCCTGACCGTGTGGAGCTGCATCGACGGCACCAACCGGGTTCGTTGCGTGTCGGGGGCCCTTCAGCGCGACACCTGCGCCACCCGGTGCGTCCCCCAACCCGTGGGGTACGACAGCTACTGCGCACCGCCGAGCACCGAGTGCGGCCGCTACACCGGCTGGACGTCCTGGACCTGCATCGACCGTCGCACCCGGGTCCGCTGCCTCAACGGGCGCCTGGAGTCCAACACCTGTCCCGACCACTGCGTCGTGCAGCCCGTGGGCACCGACGACTATTGCAGCCCCACCGGGACCCCTCCGCCCGACGACGCATGCACCACCTCGACCACCTGCGGGGCGTGCACCGACCGTGCAAACTGCGGGTTCTGCCGGGCCCTCGGGCGGTGTTACCTCGGGACGGGACTGGGGCCCCTCAACCGGGCCTGCGCGTACGCCGATTGGTCGTGGCTGCCGAGCCAGTGCTCGGGCCCGCCCGCTCCGCCGCCCCCCGACGCCTGCGCGAGCAGCACCACGTGCGAGGCGTGCACCCCCCGCTCGGGCTGCGGCTTCTGTCGCGCGACGGGCCGCTGCGCCGCGGGCAACTCCGCGGGATCGGCCACCAACGACTGCCCCGCGGGGTCTTGGGTCTGGGAGACCTCCGCCTGCGGAGGAGCCCCACCGCCGCCGCCCCCACCGCCTCCACCGCCCCCACCTCCGCCGCCGTCCCCGCCGCCCCCACCGCCCGAGATGCCGCCCGCGGCCTGCGTGTCGACGGTGCCGACGGGAGGGTTCTGCGCGTCCCCGGGGAGCTGCAACCTCGCGGCTCCGACGGTGACCGAGTGCAGCACGGCCACCCCGTACGACTTCTACGGGCGGGAGTACTGCAGCGCCCACGCCACGGTGATCGTGGTGGGCACCGGCTGGTGCGGGGCGTGTCAGACCGAGGCCCCCCAGGTCGAGTCCCAGGTCACGCGGGTGTACGCCTCGCGGGGGGTTCGGGTGGTCACCCTGCTCACCGAAAACTCCGACCGACGCGGGGCCACCACGGACTTCTGCATGCGCTGGCAGTCGCGGTTCGGGCTCACCTCGCGGATGGTGGTCGACCCGGCCAACAGCATTTCCCGGCGCGTCCGGGTGAGCGCCTACCCCTTTGTCCTCGTGCTTGACAAACGGGGACGCATCCGGCTCGCCGAGGCCGCCCCGCGCCTGTCGCGGATCACCGGGACCCTCGAGACCCTCCTGCGCGAGCCATAGAGCCCGGGCCTGGAGCCCCGTCCCGTGGGAGGAGCGTCTACTCGGGGCCGACGCTGCGCCAGGCCGGGTCGTTGTTGAGCATCTGCTGGAGGAAGGCGCCGAGGGTGGTGCCGTCGGCCCCGCGGAGGTTGGGCGAACCGAGCAGGACGTGGTTGCTCCCGGCGGCGTAGAAGTACCGGGCGTTGGCCGAGGGGTTGAGCTGGTCGCGCCCGAGGGCCCGGAGCTGGGCCTCGAAGGCGTTGGGCTGGACGCTGAAGTACCCCGAGATGGTGCGGTCCTGGAGGTATGACAGCAGGGCCATCCGCGCGGGCAGACGGAACCGCTGGGTGTAGTACTCCACCAGGCTCTCCAGGCGCTCGCTGCACATCGTACACCCCGGAGGAAACTGGAGGTTCCACGCCCGTTGCCATTGGCTCCAGCGGAAGGCGGGGGGGGTGACGGGAGGCCCCGAGTCGTCGACCAGATCGACCCGGGCCCTGGGCCACGCGTCGGCCACGCGCCACCAGTGAATCCCGGCCCCGAACCCGCCCGCGCTCGACCCCGTGAGCACGACATGCTCGGCCGCCGGGACGGTCCGCACGAGCCGCTGGAGGTAGCTCGCGAGGTTGCGGGCCCCGACGTGGAACACGGGGACCTGCCGCCCGGCGTAGTTGTACCGCGCGACCCGGTCGCCCCCGTGGATGTCGCCCGTACAATATGGGACGTACACGAGATGGGCGTCGCGCATGGGGTTTTGGGGGTTGGCCCGGTCGAGGAGGAAGAGCCGCGAGGCCCCGCCGATCTCCTGGCGGAAGGTCGACCCGGTGTAGTCGTCCTGGATGTGCGCGGCTGTCCCGAGGCCGAGGCAGGTCGCGGCGTCCCAGCACCCCCCGCCGCCCATGAGGAAGATCACCACCTTGCGGGCCCCGGGGCGGAGGTTGACCCCGATGCCCGCGGGGGTCCCGTTGCCACACGCCGAGTCCGCAAACGGAACCCACGTCCACGTGTCGGCCGGGGCCTCGATGGGGGCCTGCACGGCGGGGGCGTCGGGGACCCAACCGCCGACGTCCACGGGCGGGCCCGCGTCGGTCGTGGGCAACGGAGAGGCGTCGGCGGGAGACCCGGCGTCGAGGGCGGGGCCGTCGGAGAGGGAGGCGTCGGGGGTGGGCCCGAGGGCCTCGCCGCCGCAGCCCGCGAGGAGGGCGAAGGCCGCCGTGACGCGGAGGCTGCACAAGGGAGCAGGGGCCATCGTGGGGCGATCATCGCGCCGACGGGGCGCCGAGGCAACGGGGTCGCAGGGCGCCCCGGGGGGCCTCGACGCGGCGGGGGAACGTAGGCTATAAGGCCGACAAGGTCGTACGGTCGCGCGGCGCGTGTCCAAACGTCCCAACCCGTTGCTTGGCGGTCAGGGCAGTGCTGACCGACCGATCTCTACGACCGTACGAGGCATCGCCGATGATCTGGAATCTCCGACGAATTACCGCTGGCCTCGCGGCCGCGTGCGCGCTCCTGGGCGCGGGCGCTCAGTCCGCCGAGGCGATCCCCTTGCTCAATGGCTTCGGTGGCCCGTCGGGCTACGGCCTCGCCTCCAACTGCGTCGCGCCCAACGACGACGGAGGGTACGGTCGGGCCATCGACATCACCCCGGCCTTCCCCATGGGGATCAATTTCTACGGGATGAATCATCGGGCGATGTACGTCAACACCAACGGGAACATCACGTTTCGTGGTCCCCTGGGCACGTTTACGCCGCAGCCCTTTCCGGTGGCCAACCAGCCCATGATCGCCCCCTGGTGGGCCGACGTGGACACCCGCGGGGGCAACCCCCCGACCAACAACAACATCTGCTTCCACGTCGAGCCCAACCGCGTCGTCGTGACGTGGAACAACGTGGGGTACTACAACTCCCACCACAATTTCCTCAACGACTTCCAGCTCATCCTCACGACGAGCAACACGTGCAGCAGCACGGGGGACTTCGACGTTGAGTTTCGTTACAACCGCTGTGAGTGGACCACGGGCGACGCCTCGGGCGGGATGAACGGCCGTGGGGGCACCCCCGCCCAGGTGGGCTTCGACGCCGGCAACCGGATGAACTTCGTGGCCCTCCCCGCCTCGCGTACGCCGGCCATCATCGACGTGTGCCGCACGACCAACGTGCCCGGCGGCTCGCCGGGCCTCTACCGGTTCCAGATCCGTGGCTCGGGCGACATCTTCGGGTGCATGGGCGCGGGCATGCCCTGCCAGGTGCCCGGTCAGATGGGCCTCTGCGGCCAGGGCATCACGGTGTGCGAGGGCTCCGGGGTCGTCTGCCGCCAGCAGAACATGCCGGGTCCCCGCCGCTGCAACGGCTTCGACAACGACTGCAACGGCCAGGTGGATGACAGCGACGACCTGTGTCCCCTCAACCAGATCTGTGACCGGGGCTCGTGCGTCGACCGCTGCCAGGGCGAGCTCGGGTGCCTCACGGGGCGCACCTGCAACGACCGCGGGGCGTGCATCGAGACGGCCTGCATCGACGTGACCTGCCCCATGGGGCAGCGCTGCGCGGGCGGGATGTGCGTGGGGATCTGCGACGGGTTCGCGTGCCCCAATGGGCGCTACTGCGTGGGCGGCCGTTGCGTCGACCCCTGCGCTGGGGTGCGCTGCGGCGAGCGCGAGGTGTGTCAGCCCGATCCGGGCCGCGGCAATCTCGGGCGCTGCGTCCCGTCGTGCCAGTGCACCCCGTGTGGGCCGGGGCAGACGTGCCAGCCCGATGGGTTCTGCGTGCCGGATGCGTGCGTGGGCGTGACGTGCCCGACGGGGACGTACTGCGCCGAGGGCCGCTGCCGCGACGCGTGTGAGTCGGGCCCCGACTCGCGCCTGTGCCCCTCGGGGGAGATCTGCCAGATGGGCGAGTGCACCCCGGGGCGTGAGCCTCCGCGGGACGCGGGCACCCCGGGCCAGGACGTGGCCCCGGGGACGGACGCGGGCACTCCCCCGCGGGATGTTCCTCGGACGGACGGCGGGCCGCGGGCGGACGCGGGCGTCGACTCGGGGCTGTTCTTCACCCCGGGCGACCGCGGCGGGTGCGCGTGCAGCACGGTCCCTGCGGGCCGTACGAACAGCAAGCTCCTGGCCCTGGGCATGGCCCTCGGGGCGGCCGTGGTAGCCCGTCGGCGTCGGCGTTCGGGCGGCGGGCGCTGAGCGGTGCGCTCTCACGATGCAGGGAGCGTACGGCGCAGCCTCCTCGGGCGCGCCGCGGCCTTGTGCCTGACCGTCGCGGTCGGGACGGGCTGCGGCGACGACGGACCCGGCGGCGGTGGTGGCGGCGGAGGCGGGGGTGTCACGGGCACCTGGGCCGTCGTGCCCGCGGGGGCCAACCAGGGCCTTACGGGGGTCTGGGGCACCGGGGCCGACAACGTGTACGCCATCGGGTCGACGGTGATCCGTCGCTTCAATGGGACCGCGTGGGTGGCCGGCCCCGACCTCGGGCTCACCGTCGAGGGGATGAACGGCCCCGCGGTGGCCTTCAACCTCACGGCGATCGGCGGGGTCGAGGCGGGCAGCTTCTTCGCGGCCGGCACGACCCAACCCGAGGACGGGTCGATGGACGTCGGGGTCAACCGCATCCTACGGGTGCAGGGGGCCCGCAGCGCGGGCACGATGCCGGCCCAGGGGGTGGTGATCCGGGCCATCTGGGGTCGGGCCCCCGACGACATCTGGGCCGTCGGGGCCGACATGGCCCTGCACTGGAACGGCTCCACCTGGCAGCGTCGCGCCACGGGCATCGTGCCCGGCAGCGACCTGTACTCCGTGTGGGGCACGAGCGCCGACAACGTCTACGCCGCGGGACAGCGGGTCTACCGCTGGGACGGGACGACCTGGGCTCCCATCGAGTTTCCGGGCTCGGTGTACTACTTCGGCGTCTCGGGCACCGGTCCCAACGACGTCTGGCTCGTGGGCAACAGCGCCGCCCGTCACTGGAATGGCACCGCCTGGGAGCGCGTCCTGACGGGCACCACCGAGCCCCTCAACGCCGTGTGGGCCGTGGCCCCCAACGACGTGTGGGCCGTCGGCAACGGCGGCATCATCGTGCACTGGAACGGGACCGCCTTCACCACCGTCCCGAGCAACACCACCGCCACGCTCCGGGCCTTGTGGGGCTCCGCGGCCAACAACCTCTGGGCCGTCGGTGACAACGGCGTCGCCCTCCGCTACCGCTGAATGTACTCCCCGATGACCTTCCGTCTGGTTTCTTCGATGGCACTCGTCGCGGCCTTCGCGGCGACGGGCTGCGGCGGCGACTCCTCGACCCCCGACGCCGGCGGCGGGGGCGGGGTCACCGGCGACGGCCGCGGGGTTCGCCTGTCGGCCACCTTCACGACGGCCTGCGCCCGCAAGAGCGACGGGGCCGTGGTGTGTTGGGGCCGTAACAACGGCGAGCAGCTCGGAGACAGCACCACCACCGACCGGGCCGCCCCCGGGGCCGTCCCCAATGTGGGGGCGTCCCGCGACGTGGCCGTCGGGGGCTTCCACGCCTGCGCGGTCCTGCAGACCGGGGCTGTCAAGTGTTGGGGCACCAACCGCAACGGCCAGCTCGGGTTTGGCATGGAGATGACCCAGCCCATGGGGGCCGTCGACGTGTCGAGCATCGCAGACGCCATCGCGGTTACGGCGGGCAACGCCCACACCTGCGCCCTGCGCCAGTCGGGGCAGGCCTCGTGTTGGGGGGGCAACGACCAGGGCCAGGTGGGCGACGGATCGGTCGCGGGCAGCCGGGCCTTCCCCTCGACGGTCACGGGCATGACGGTCATCACCGACCTCATCGCCCTCGACGCCGGCAACAACCACACCTGCGCCCTGCGCGACAACGGGGGCGTGGTGTGCTGGGGAGCCGGGACCCTCGGACAGCTCGGCCAGGGACAGTCGATGGGGGCCATCCAGAGCGTCCCGGTGATGGGCCTGGCCGACGCGGTGCAGGTCTCGGCCGGGGGCAATCACTCGTGCGCCGTGCGTCAGGGCGGGGCCGTGGTGTGCTGGGGGGCCAACGGGTCGGGGCAGCTCGGCGACGGGTCGACCACCAACCGCAACGCCCCGACGGCCGTCCTGGGGATCGCCGACGCCACCTACGTGTCGTGCGGCAACCAGCACACCTGCGTGGCCCGACGTACGGGCGCCGTGGTCTGCTTCGGCAGCAACATGGGCGGACAGCTCGGCGACGGGTCGACCACCGACCGCATGGCCCCCACCCCCGTGATGGGCGTCGACAACGTCGTGGCCCTCGCCGCCGGCGGAGACTTCACCTGCGCCCTGCGCGGCGACGGATCGGTCTCGTGCTGGGGCGGAAACGGCAACGGCCAGCTCGGCCGCGGCGACTTCGGGGCGGGACCCCTGCCGCCCGCTCCCGTCTCTCTGTAGTCAACCCTCCCTGACCATTCCATCCCGCTGCCGAGGGTCAGCCCGCGGGGAAGGGGTAACACGAGGCCCCCACCCGACGGCCGTCGGGGTCGCGGAGGTACACCGTCCAGGCTGTACGGTGCTCGATCGCGAGGCCCCGGGCGGCGCAGCGGGACACGAGGGCCTCGAGGCCCTCCGGGTCGGTCGCCACGGCGAAGAACTCCATCGACCCATCGGGCACCTCGGGCTCGTCGGGCCCGCGGGCCTCGATCATCAGCACCGAGCCCGGGCCGAGGGAGAGCCAGGCCCGGTCGGGGCCCCGGCGCACCACGGGGAGGCCGAAGACCTCGGCGTAGAAGTCCACCACCCGATCGACCTGGCCCGAACGAAACGCGAGATGAGAGAGGCCTCGCATGGCCCGCTCGGGATACCATCGCCCGACCCCCCGATGTCGATCCTCGATGAGATCCTCGCCCAGCCGGGCTTCTCCCCCACCCAACTCGCGGTGGGAGCGGTCATGTACCTCGCCTGGACCGCCGCCTACCTGCACATCATCTGGGTGAGCCACCGCGACAAGAGCTACGGGGTCCCGTGGTCGTCGCTCATGCTCAACGTGTGCTGGGAGTTCATCTTCTCGTTCAACCTCACCGACGCACGGCTGTTCTGGTTCTTTGTGTGGGGCAACCGGCTGTGGCTCGTGTTCGACCTGGTGATCCTGTACCAGTTCTTCGCCCACGGCCGGGCCGTGCAGACCATCCCCTGGCTGCAGAGGTGGTTCTACCCCGTGGCGGCGGCCAGCCTCGCGCTGTCGGCCCTGTGGATCTACACGTTTACGATCTACTTCAATGACCTCAAGGGCGTGGCCTCGTCCATGACCATGAACGTCGCCATGGGGTTGATGTACATCTTCATGTTCGTCAACCGCCCTGACGGTCGGGGGATGAGCTACCCCGCGGCCTGGCTCAAGATGATCGGGACCGCGGCCGGGTCGGTCTTCCTCTACACGTGGTGGCCCGCCCAGTTTCAGGGCGGGTTCCTCATCACCCACCCGACGGTCCCCGAGCCCCCGACCTACGGGTACATGTACTTCGTGTACGCGGCCAACCTCGTCATCGACCTCACCTACATCGGGATGAACGTCCAGCGACGCCGGGCCCGCCGCGCAGCCGCGTTGACGTCCGCGCCCGGGGGCACGTAGATTGGCCCCCGTCGTGTCGTCCTCCTCGCGTGGTATCGCCGTTGTCCTGGGCCTTGGGATGGTCCTGTCGGCCGTGGCCCTGCCCCGTGCGGGGTGGGCCCAGCAGACGCCCGGGGCCAGCACCCCGGCGAGCCGACTCGTGGCCACCGGGCGCCAGCAGTACGACGAGCTCCAGTACGAGGAGGCCGTCCAGAGCCTCTCGGCGGCCCTCATCCGCGGGGGCGACGCCCCGGCCCAGGAGCTGGAGATCTACGAGCTCCTGGGGCTGTCGTACCTGGCCCTTTCGCGCAACGAGGAGGCCGAGGGGGCCTTCCGGCGGCTCCTGGGGCGAAGCCCGACCCACCAGCTCGCCCCGTCCCTGGCCCCCCGGGTGCGGACCTTCTTCGAGGAGGTCCGGCAGCGTTGGGTGGCCGCCGGGCGCCCGGGCCTCGTGCAGGTCGACCGCCCCCCCACGGTGCAGCGTCCCGTCACCATCGAGCATCGCTCTCCGGCCGAGCACCCGCGCTTCACCGACCTCACCCTCGACGCCTCCATGACCGACCCCGACCGCCGGGCCGCGGGCCTCGTCCTCGCGTGGCGCCCGGGCAGCGTGGGGCTCTTTCGCCGACAGCCCACGGCCCGGGCCGGGGCCGGGTACGCCGCGCGCATCCCGGGGGAGTCCGTGGCCCCGCCGGTTCTGGAGTACTACTTCGAGGCGGTCGACCCCAATGGCCTGGCCGTAGCCTCTCGGGGTGACGCCTTCGCCCCGCTGCGGGTGGTGGTCCCCGCGCCCCCCAGAGCCTCCATCACGTCGCGGTGGTGGTTCTGGACGGGGGCCGCCGTGCTCGTGGCCGGGGTGGCCGTCGGGACGTACTTCGTCGTCGCAGGCGGCGATGGCCCGGGCACCGCACCCACCCCCGCCCAACTCCGGATCAACGTCGCGGGAGACTGAACCCCGCGGCCCCACCGCACTCCCTCCCAATGACCCAACCGCAATACCCCGTGTTGTACGTCGAGGCCGCCCCCGACGACGTCGATGTTCTTATTGGCAGGCTCACCCTCTTCGGGGCCGACGGCATCGAGGAGCGCGACGCCAGCACCCTCGTCAAGGGCGGCCCCGCGGGGGTCACCCTGGTGGCCAGCTTCGCCGACGCGGCCAGCGCCCAGGAGGCCCACGACGCCCTCGCGGCCGACTTCGCCGTGCGCCTCGACGCCGTCGTGGGCGACGCCTGGCGCGACGCCTGGAAGGCCCACTGGAAGCCCACCCGCATCACCCCCACCGTGGTCATCGTTCCCAACTGGCTGGAGTACGAGCCCGAGCCGGGCGACCTCGTCCTGCGCCTCGACCCCGGCCGGGCCTTCGGAACGGGACAACACCCCTCCACGGCCCTGGCCGCCCGGGCCCTTGAGTCAGCCCTCGCGGCGAGCCCGCAGCCCCTCCTCCTCGACCTCGGGTGCGGATCGGGCATCCTGGGGTTTGTGGCCCTCGGGCACGGGGTGGCCCGGGTGATCGGCAACGACATCGACCCCGAGTCCATCGACAACGCCAACGAAAACGCGGTCTCTCTGGGCCTGTCCGCGCGGTGCGACCTGCGGGTGGGGGGCTTCGAAGTGGTGCCCGAGACGGCCTCCCTCGTGGTGGCCAACATCGAGGCCTCCGTACTCGTCCCGAACGCTGCCACCGTGGCCGCGCGGGTTGATTCGGGCGGGACCCTGGTCTTGTCGGGCATCCTGGTCGAGCAGGGGGAGGCGGTCGAGGCGGCGTACCGTGGGGTGGGACTGGTTCCGGCGGGGGCCGAGGTCGAGGGGCAGTGGGTGTGCCCGGTGTTCCGTCGGCCGTGACCGAGCGGGTGCGGGTGCCCGTGGGGGCCCTGGTGGGCTTCGGGGTGCGGGTGTCTCTTGATGGCGAGGCCCATCACCACCTCACCCGGGTGCTGCGGGCCCGGGTGGGCGACCGGGTCGAGCTCTTCGACGGAGCCGGGCAGCGGGCCGAGGCCACCCTGGTGGCCATCGACGCCCGGGCGGCCTGGGCCGAGCTTACGGAGACGCCCACGGCCGGGGTCGGTCCCGACGCGGCCCGGGTCGTGTGGCTGCAGGGGGTTCCCAAGGGCGACAAGCTCGACGACATCGTGCGGCAGGCCACCGAGCTCGGGGTGGCCCGGGTGGTCCCGGTGTTTACGCGGCGGTCGGTTCCGCAGGCCCGGGGGGGGCGGGGCGACGGGCGGAGGGGGCGGCTCCTGCGCATCGCCGAGGAGGCCGCGCGGCAGTGTGGTCGGGCGGACGTTCCCGCGGTGGATGAGGCGCTGCCGCTGGGCGACGCTCTGCGGGCCCTGGAGGGGGGGCAGGGCCCCGGGTGAGGCTGGTGGCCTGCCCGCGGACGGGCGGGGCCCTTGGGGCCGCGGTGGGCGACGGAGAGGCTGTTCGGGCTGGGGGGGTGGCGGTGCTGGTCGGGCCTGAGGGGGGCTTGGACCCGGAGGAGGTGGAGGCGGCCCGAGGAGCGGGCTTTGTGCCAGTCTCGCTCGGCCCGCGGGTGCTGCGCACGGAGACGGCGGCCCCGGCGGTGCTGGGCATGCTTAGCGTGCTGTGTGGCGACCTGCGGGGCGGAGGGGTGAGGCGCGGGGCGGGGTGAGGGGGCGCTGCGGTGGAGGGACGGGCAGCGAAACCGCCAGGGCGCAAGGGTCGCAAGGGGCAACGAGGTTTTGTGGGGGAAAACGCGGCGTGACGGCCTCGACGGTTCGCGGGTGACAGCGACAGCGTCTGCAAGACCAAGGACGGTGAGGGTCCGAAAAGGGCATCGTCGCGATGCCGCTCGCCCCCTGCCATGTCCCTGTGTATCGCCCTCGTGCGGCGACGGAGTCGGTGCTGTACGGCGTGGTTCAGGCCGAGCTGGAGCCCTTCCTCGCGGCGGCCCGCGCGGCGGAGGTGGCCCTGCCGCCGTATGTGGAGGCGGAGCTGCGGGCATTTCTGCGCTGCGGTGTGCTGGCCTGCGGCTTCGGGCGGGCATCGGTGCGTGGCCTGCGGCTTCGACCGGCTGGTTCCGTTCTCATGCAAGGGCCGGGGGGTGTGTTCGTCCTGCGGTGGGCGAAGGATGAACGAGACGGCCGCGGAGCAGGTGGCGCGGTTGTGGCCGGAGGTGCCCGTGCGGCAGTGGGTGCTGTCGCTGCCGTGGGCCCTGCGGCTGCCCGTGGCCCGCGACCCGGTGCTGCTCACGAAGGTCGCGCGCATCTTTTTCGAGGTCGTGCGCGCCCACCTTCGGGCGAAGGTGGCGCTGGGAGAGGGGACCGGGGACGAGGGCGCGCGGCCAGAGATCGGGGCCGTGACGTATGTGCAGAGATTTGGCGGCGCTCTCAACCTGAACCCTCATATGCACGTTTTGCTTGCCGACGGGGTGTTTCTGTGCCGCGAGGACGGCAGCACGCCGCGCTTCGTGCCGACGCCCGCACCGACCCGGAGCGAGCTGGCCGCGGTGCTGCGAGAGGTGGCGGCGCGTGTCGCGCGGATACGCACTGTACGCGAGGACGACGGGCTCGATGCCTTGCGAGACGCGGCGGCGGGACGGGGGCGGTTTGCGCGTGTCGAGGCGGCAGCTGAGGAGGGGGTCGCTCCGACGCAAACACGAGAGGGGGAGGGGGTTCGGCAGGGGGCGGGGGTGGAGTACCGGGGGTTTAATGTGCACGCGGGGGTGCGTGTGGAGGAGGACGACCGGGTGGGACTCGAGCGGCTGTGCCGCTACGTCGCGCGGCCCGCAGTGTGTGGCGAGCGGGTGGAGCTGCTGGAGGATGGCTCGGTCGCGTACCGGCTGAAGGTCCCGCGGCGCGGGGGCGCGACGCATCGGGTGATGCGGCCCCAGGAGTTCATGGGCTGCCTTGTCGCGCTAATCCCGCCGCCGCGGTTTCCGCTGGTGCGCCACCACGGGGTGTTTGCGCCCAACTCCCCGTGGCGCGGAGCCATCGTGCCGGGGCCAAGACGGGCGCACCACCGCGACCGGGGACGAACCCGCGCGTCGGTCGCGCGCTGCGGGGCTGCGGCGTCCGAGGGCGGTGTGACCGCGGGCGCTTGTTTGACCCGCTGGGATTGGGCCACGCTGCTGCGGCACATGTGGGGCGTCGACGCGCTCGCCTGCCCGCGTTGCGACGGCAGGATGCGCTTCATCGCCGTCATCCGAGACCGCGCCGTCATCGAGCGGATCCTGCTGCATCTGGGCCTGCCGCACGAGCCACCGCGAGCCGCGCGGGCGCGGGATCCTTGCTGACGCGCTTGCGGCGATGACGGCGGAGAACGTGGGGCGCGGTGTAGGGGCACGACGGCGCGAGGGGAGCCGTCTGCGCGTGGAGCCGCGGCGGGGTGGTTGGATTCGTTCAGCGAGCTCTGCGTCGACCGCCGAGGCGGCGCGCAGCACGGTCGGGGCGTGAGGGTGCTTCGCATAAGAGATAGCGATTTAAGAGATAGCGATTTGGCGATGCGCCCCGCGGGAGGGTGACAGCTCAGGCGGGCGTTGCAGGCGCTTCGCCAAGTCGCTGTTGGACGATGCCGCGGAGCCCTCTAACCCCGTCGCCAGCACCCTATGGGGAAATTAGCGGACGCCCTTGTTTCCAAGCAGATTGGCGAAGACCGGGGAGGGCGTGTCGGGGGCCTTGTCGCGGGACCGCGGGGGGCATCGGAGACATCGTAGCGCCGATCTGCCCTGCCGCGCAGCGGCTTCGTCCGTGCGCCAGGAGAAGCCTGGGTGAGGAGGATCGCATGTAGCGCGTGAAACTTCGCGAAAGTGACCCGAGGGTGAAAGTCCCGACCGGCCAAGGTAGAGGACCGCCAGCCGGAAACGAGTCTTGCGTGGTCCGTCCGTGAGGGCGGCTGCGAAGCGTAGACAGTGGGTGCGTGGGCGGCGACAGCGAGCCCCGAGAGCCGCATGCAAGTGGAGGTCGACGTGGTGGACAACACGGAAGACAACAGCGCAGACGTCGAATCGCAGGGCAACCCACCCGGGGTCCTGACGTCTGCGCCTCCACCGGGGTCTAGGACCGGCGCACGCGCACAAGGGTCGCACAGGAACCTGGGAGGCCTCGTCGCTTCCGGCGTGAGCCGGAACGGCGCCGCGGAGCGAGAAGCCGAGCGGCGCCGGGGCGCGAGGAGTCGGAGTGCCGCAGTACGAGCGATGAAGCCGGGGAACCGTCCCGAGGGACCCGGCCGAGCAAAGGGCGGCACCGGAACATGGAACCAGTGGAGGGAAAGATGAAAGAGACTCTGCTCTCACAACCCGTCTCAGCGAAACTCCACTGGATAGCGGAACAGGCGCGTAAGCATCCCGAGCGGGCGTTCACGACGCTCGCCCACCACATCGACATCACGTGGCTGTACGAGGCGCACCGGCTCACGCGCAAGGACGGCGCTCCCGGCATCGACGGACTGCGAGCCGACGAGTACGCGAACCACCTGGAGGTCAACCTCCAGTCGCTGCTCGACCGGTTCCACTCCGGCCGATACCGGGCGCCGCCCGTGCGGCGTGTGCACATCCCGAAGGGAGATGGCTCGCAGATGCGGCCCATCGGCATTCCGACCTTCGAGGACAAGGTGTTGCAACGCGCGGTCGCGATGATGCTGGAGGCCATCTACGAGCAAGACTTCCTGGACTGCTCGTACGGTTTCCGGCCGGAACGCTCGGCGCACGACGCGCTCGAAGCCGTGCGCGACGCGACGATGCCGGTGGGCGGCGGATGGGTCTTGGAGGTCGATATCCGAAAGTATTTCGACACTCTCGACCACGGACATCTGCGAGAGATTCTGCGCCGAAGGGTACGAGATGGCGTGCTGTTGCGCGCAATCGGAAAGTGGCTGAACGCAGGCGTACTCGACGGAGGGCGGCTCACGCATCCCGAAACGGGGTCACCCCAGGGCGGCGTAATCTCACCCATCCTTTCGAATATCTACCTGCACGAAGTCGTCGACGTTTGGTTCCACCGGGACGTGCTCCCGCGGCTCTACGGCCGCTCGGCGCTCGTCCGCTACGCCGACGATCTCGTGATGGTCTTCGCGCACGAACAAGGCGCGAGACAGGTCCTCGCCGTGCTCCCGAAGCGATTCGGCAAGTACGGTCTGACGCTGCACCCGGACAAGACGAGGCTCCTCGACTTCCGACGCCGCGACCGGGGCAACCCGGCGGGGCCAGGAACGTTCGACTTTCTCGGCCTGACCCACCACTGGGGCCACTCGCGCTCCAAGAAGTGGATCGTCCAGCAGCGCACAGCAAAGGACCGGTTCAGCCGCTCGCTACGCCGGGTGAGGGGCTGGTGCCGCGTGAACAGGCACGAGCCCCTCGCCGTGCAGCAACAGCAACTCGCGCAGAAGCTCCGAGGGCACTACGGGTATTTCGGGGTCCGCTCGAACTACCGCGCCCTCGCACGCTTCTACCGTGAAACGCGACGGATCTGGCAGAAGTGGCTCTCCCGCCGCTCCAACGCCGGGTACGTCGACTGGCCGCAGATGCTCGTGCTCCTGGAGCGGTTCCCGCTTCCGCTGCCTCGCATCGCGGCTCGGCCCGCCTCGTAGCGAAACCATGCTCCGAAGAGCCGGATGCGCGAATCGCGCACGTCCGGATCTGTGGGAGCCCCGGGGGAGTGATCCCCCGGGGCCACCCAACAACGGGGAATCTGTCCCCTCTGCGGTAGGTCCGGAGCTCCACGCGGGGAGGTGCTCGACCCCGGGAACCCATTGGAGGACTTATCCCCTTGCCGCCCAAGCCCTGGACGCCTGGACGACGCACAAGGCCGATGTTGCCGCGCCGCTGCGGGCCGCGATCGATCGGTACCTCAACGGCCTGCCTCTGGTGCAGTCCGCCCCCTGACGAAAGCCGCGTTGCTCCGGCCGCAGGCGAGGAGCCACACCGTGACGCCCGCGCAAACCAACCTGAAATCGTTCTACCCTCACCGCCCATGGGCGAACACGCGCCGCGGTTCTCGTTCGGGTCGATGATCAGCGATCGTCCCGCCATGGGCGAGGTGTTTAGGGTTGCCGCGCTGGCGGCGGAGAAACGAGAGCCCCTGTGCCTCGTGGGCGACAGTGGCGTCGGACTGCACACCCTCGCCCGCAACATCGTCGGCGCGTCGGCGCTGAAACTCTACTGCGCTGCGATCCCGGAGTCGCACCAGCGCGAGGCTTTCGACGCGGTGTGGTCGCGCGCCGCGGACGAACCCCTCGTCCTCACGGAGCCGTTGGACCTGACCGAGCCCCGCCAGCGCGAGATTCTCCGCGCGCTTCGTTCGCCGACCGCTGGCGCTCGATGGGTCTTCTGCTGCTACCGACCGATCACGAACGAGGGCGACGTTCCCGAACTCAACGAGGCCCTGCGCCGCATCGCCGTGGAGTTGCCGCCGCTTCGGGAGCGCGGTGATGACGCCGTGCTGCTCGCGCGTCATTTCCTCAGGGTCATCCATGTCCGCTTCGGGCTGAACTTCGACGACTTGTCGCCGCGCGCGGTAGAGTTCATCCGAGCGTACACGTGGCCCGGGAACGTCCGCGAACTCCGCTGGAGGATGCAGACGTGGTGCTTCATCCAGGACATGGAGGGCCTTGCCGGGACACTGCTCGAACCCTGGGATGAGCCGTCCACACCAACCCCGGCATCGTAAGGCTTCTTGACGAGCTGGTCGTGCCGGCGTGTGGTTCGTGGTGGACGATGTGCAGTAGGCGATCTGACCGGAGACGGCGAGGCCATCCCGCGCGGCCCGTAGGAAGCGGCACGCGACGACGCTACGCGCGCCAGGCAGACGGCGTGTCGATGAGGTTGCGGTCGTAAAACCCGCGGTAGTGCCGCACCGAGCTGCCGTCGGCGGCGACCCACAGCGGCCGCTCCAGGCGCGTCATGGTCTGGATGACCTCGATGTCCTGAAACACGTTGAAGCGGAAGTAGCGGTACGCCGCCTCCGTCACGAGGCGCCCGAGGGGTCGCAACAGCGCGCGCCCAAACGGCTTGCGCACCAGCACACGCCACGCGAGCAGCGTCGTGCCCGTTGCCACCGGCGTCACGCTCAGGAGAATCGCTGCGTGCGGGTCCTCGGGCCGCTCCTCGGTCTCGAGCACGCGGTAGATGCTCGTACAGGGGCCCGCGAAGTCCACGCGGCCCACGCTACGAGCCCAGCGGAAGACCGGGTGCGCCTCCTCCTCGGGACGCATCTTCCAGCGGAAGCGGTAGTCGGTGCCGTCTTCGACCAGAGGCGTCCATTCGTGGAGCACGTGGATGCCGTGGTTGTAGCGAAAGTGGTAGCTGTCCGACGCGTGCTCCATCGCGGTGCGGCAGTCGGTGTGGGCCTCGTGCACCTCGCCCCGGAAGTTGGCGAAGCGATCGGTTTCGAGCGAAGCCACGTCGAGAAAGGGCGCGGGATCGCCCTCGCCGTACCATGCCCACACGCTCCCGAGGCGCTCCGCCACGGTCAGCGCCGTCTGCCGCGCGGCCTTCGGGATCGGCTTGACCCGGGGCGCCTCGGTGCAACGCCCGTCAACCTCAAACTCCCAGGCGTGGAGCGCGCAACGCAGCCGCTCGCCGCAGACGCGGCCCGTGCGGGCGAGGTTGGCGCCGAGGTGTACACAGGTCGGGTTGAGCATGCCGACGACGCCAGCGCGCGTGCGAAACAGCGCCCACTCGGCCCCGAAGAGCTGTACCGGGCGCACCTCTCCCCGCGCGAGGCTCTCGCCAAAGGCGACGAAGTACCAACCGCGCGGCCAGCGCTCGGTGGTGGCGTGTGCGAGGCTGATCACGTCGACACCTCGTCACCATCACCGGCGCCGTCAACCTTGTAGAACTGCCGCGCCCAGCGCCGAAAGATCCCGATGTCGCCGTCGCCCTGGGCGAGCCCCGGCCGCGGGATGTAGCGCTTGCGGTTGAGGATCTCGGCGTCCTCCTGCACGTCGACGAGCACCGCGAGGCGTACGCTCTTCCGAATGAGCCACAGCCTCGGCAACGACGGCAGGCGCGCGAAGAGCGCACCCATCGCCTCGGGCCGTGCCACCTCAGGGACCCACATGCGCACGCGGAAATCGAGCTGGTCGGGCGTCACCGGTGTCGCGGCGAAGACGAAGTAGGTCCGAATCTCCCCCGGGGTGGTGGTTCCCCGCAGTTCGTAGAGCCCGAGCCCGTGCAACGCGACGTCGAGCTCGACACGGATTCGCTCCGACACTGAGCCGTAGATCTCTGCGCTGCGGTGGAGCGTGTAGCTCGATCGCAGCACCCGCGGCGCGGCGGCGACGGGCGCCCGCGGGGTCACGTCCTGGTATCCGTGGGTCGCCGCGAAATGGCCGATATCTACGGTGTTTTCGGCAATGTCCTGCACGTGCGTGCCCATGCGGAAGAGCGCGCACTCGGAGGGTCCCTCGACGGCCGCATCAAACTCGGGGAGCGCCCACTCTGGGTCGCCCCCGTCGGGGTCGTGAAAGTAGAAGAGAAAGCCCGCCCGCTCGACGAGGGGAAGCGTCCGTGCGCGGAGCCGCGGCGGCGTGCGCGTACCGTAGCCCGTGCGGGTGCAAGCCCCGGTGGCGTCGAAGCAGAACGCGTGCATGGGGCAACGCAGCGCCTCACCGTCGACCACGCCCTGACCGAGATCGGCCCCGAGGTGCGGACAGATTGGGTCGGTGAGTGCCGCGCGCCCTTCCACGGAGCGCCAAAGCACCCACTCCTCGCCGAGCACCTGCACCGTACGATGTTGGCCCGGCGCCACGTCCTCGCTGAATCCGACGGTATACCAGCCGCGGGGATAGGGCGCGAAGGGGTAGCGCGGGCCCGCCGTGGGGATCGGCGCCGGACGTGGCAACGAGGGTTGCACGACACGACGCAGCAGCCGCTTCAAGGGGATCCAGGCACCGGGACGGGACGGCACATCGTAGCGGGGAGAACTGTCCATGAACGCTCCGTGGTGTGGGGCGTGGGCACGGGAGACGGGTCGCAGGGAGGATTGCCGTACAGTCCGTGCCGCAACGCGGAAAGTAGTTTCAGCAACTCCCACGCTGCGTCAATACCCTTCCCGACGACAACGTCGCGGCGCCTTGACGCTACCGACGATCGCCCTGGCGTCCGAGGATGTTCTCGATGGCGCGCTTGAGCTTGTCCGCTGCACCGTGCACCGCGAGGTCGGCCGTGGGCGCGCGATGCGAGGCGGCCGCAGGCTGACGCCCCTCCAGCCGTACCTCCATGGAGCACGCGTGGTCGTCCTGCCCGCCCTTCACGCCGTTCTGGTCGCTGACGTGAACCTCCACCCGCGTCACCCGATCGTGGAAGTGCGCGAGGGCATGCTCGACGACGCCCCGAACGTGGGCCGCGAAGACTTCGGTGCCCTGGATGTTGTGATCCGTGTTCACTTGAATCTGCATAGAGATCCCCTTCTTCTTGGGCGTTTCAGTAGCGGTAGATGGCAGCCACGCCCGTCGTGCCGGGCATGCGATCGGCGGGGATTACAAACCCTCGACCGCCCATACGGACCACCTGCTCGCCCAGGTCGTCGAGGAGGTCGGTGACCTGAAACGACGGGGGACTGACAAACGCCACCCGCCCCGTGGCCTCATCAATCTGACCCACGATCTCTCGATCGGCCTCGATGAGCAGCGTGGCCACCCGCCCGGCCAGCGCAGCCTTCGAGACCTGCGCCAGATCGTTGCTGCCCAGTCCATGGGCCTGGGCCTCTTCGAACTCCGACGCCAACGTGTCCAAACGGGCGTGGTATTGCGGCTCCACCACGGCCAGCGAGCTCTGCGTCGACCGCCGAGGCAGCGCGCAGCACGGTCGGGGCGTGAGGGTGCTTCGCATAAAAGATAGCGATTTGGCGATGCGCCCCGCGGGAGGGTGACAGCTCAGGCGGGCGTTG
>CAYUSB010000035.1:35523-93173 GCA_964447205.1 uncultured Myxococcaceae bacterium | reverse complement strand
CTCCGACGCAAACACGAGAGGGAGAGGGGGTTCGGCAGGGGGCGGGGGTGGAGTACGGGGGGCTTAATGTGCACGCGGGGGGGCACGTGGAGGAGGACGACCGGGTGGGACTCGAGCGGCTGTGTCGCCGCGCGGGCGCGGGATCCTTGGGGACCCGCTTGCGGCGATGACGGCGGAGAGGGTGAGGGCGCGGTGCAGCGGCACGACGGCGCGAGGGGAGCGGTCTGCGCGGGGAGCCGCGGCGCGGTGGTTGGATTCGTTCAGCGAGCTCTGCGTCGACCGCCGAGGCCCCGCGCAGCACGGTCGGGGCGTGAGGACGCTTCGTATCAAAGGGGAATCTGGTAACCCTGCGGAGGGGCCCGGAGCTCCAGGCGGGCGGGTGCTCGACGCGGCGAACCCGTTGGAGTTCCTTGCATCTTAGGGGGGTCGGGACGCAGCGTGGCAGGCCGGTAGTGCCTGGGTGCCCCACACCGTGGGATGGCAATGGTCGCCACGCTGCGTTCTCCGGCGTAGAGCCCCAACAGCTGCCAGAGCCAGAGCTCGTATCGTGCAAGGATGGGCCGAGCCGGAGCCGTTCCCGACGGGAGGACGGTCATGGAGAAACAGCCTGTTTTCGTCGGGATCGATGTCGCCAAGGGGCACGTCGACGTTGCCCTGCGGCCCTCGGCAGAGCACTGGCAGAGCCCGACCACCGAGGCGGCCCTCGCCGCGCTGGTCGAGCGTCTGCGGCGCCACGCGCCGGCCCTCGTGGTGATGGAGGCCACGGGAGGCTACGAAGCGCCTCGCCTCGCGGCCCGAGCAGCGTCTCAAGGGAGTGGACAAGGACCTGAACAAGATGCTGCGCGCCAGCGTGGTGTGGCGCGAAAAGGAGGCGCTGTACCGCAGCGTTCCCGGGGGGGCCTGTGGTCGCGACGACCCTTCTGGCGGAGCTTCCAGAGCTCGGAACCGCTGGACCGCAAGGAGATTGCGGCGCTGGTCGGCGTGGCTCCCTTCAACCGTGACAGCGGGGTGCTTCGGGGCCGACGGACGATCTGGGGCGGTCGGGCGCGGGTGCGGGCGGCGCTGTACATGGCGGCTCTGGTGGCGACGCGTCGCAACGAGGTGATCAGGGCCTTCCATGCGGGGCTGGTGGCGGTCGGCAAGGCCAAGCAGGTCGCCCTGACGGCGTGCATGCCCCCGCGGCTACCAGACCCCGACGAGCTGCAGGCCATTCAGGGAGGGTGAGAGGTTCCAGGACACGGCCGGGCGGTCGCGCCAGCGCATCGCCCGCGTGGGCCTCGTGAGCAGGTTGGTCTCGCCCACGACGACGGAGGTGCCGAAGACAATGGCGGCGGAGACCGGGCGGTCGTAGCCCACCCAGAGCACCAGCCCGCCGGTGACCGCGACGATGCCGACGAGCATGTGGTTGTACCAGGCGCGGGCCCGCGTCTCGGCGTCGGCCGCGCGGGTCATCGCCGCGGCGACGTCACCGGTGCGGTGGGCGTCGTCGGCCGCGCGCCAGACGTTGGGGATCGGCGAGATGATCATGCCGCCCACGGCGAGGAAGGAGGTGCTCGCCCTGACGACGGCGTCGATGCGCAGGCCCGGGTCGTCGAGCGCGAGCGCGAGCGTGGTCTGCGCTACCGCGGAGAGGGAGTAGACCGCGGTGAAACCCCAGTACCAGATGCGGGCGTGCCGGGCGTCGCGGTCGAGGAGGGCGACGCGCGGGTCGACCGGGTCGGCCTGTGCGGCGATGGGGGCGAGCGTGAGCGCGAGCGAGAGGGCGAGCGCGGCGCGCATGAGCGGCGAGTACCACGACCCGCGCGCCCGACGGACGGCGAAGAGAGGCCGACGCCCGGAGGGCGACATCGATGTGCCCCTTGGCGACATCGATCCCGACGAAACAGGCTGTGTCTCCATGACCAGCGGGCGACGTCGATGGCCTGCGACGCGACCAGCGCGCGGGCGTTCCCGGCAACAAGGGGTAGGCGGTCACCGTCGGCGTGTGCACCCGCCAGTCGGGAACCGCCACCGGCAAACGATCCTTGAGAACCCGCAGCACCCGCGCTTCGCATGCGGTCCTCCAACACGCACCCTCCGACTGGACACCCCCGCGCCCTTCGCCCTATGGCTCGGGCATGTCGACGCCGACCCGACAGAGCCTCCTCGCTTCGCTCAGCGCCCTGAACGATGCGCTGCGACACCACCTCGTGCGCGAGGCACCCACCGCGTACGCCGCGCTCTGGCCCGAGCCCGGCGACTTTCTCGCGTTCTGGTCGCGCACGCCCGTGATGCAGTCCTCAGACTACGAGGCCACCGGGAGCTTGCGGGCCACCGAGGGCATGGTGCTGGCGGAGCTGTCGCTGCGATACCTCCACGACGACGCGGAGGACAACGACCGCGACGTGCAGGTTGCGGCGGTGCGTGTGGCAGGGGGGGACTTGTGGCTGGTGGTGGACCTCTTCTGCAACCCTGACCGCGACGAGGGCGCCGACCCCGCGGTGTTGCGTGGCGTCTGCGCGGCCTGCACGACGGCGCCGCGGCAGGGGGTGGCGGCGTACGTGCTCGGCCACGGGTGACCCGCACAAGCGGCCCCGCGGCCAGCCGACACGCCGCGGCGCATCCAGTGGCCACGGCGCGTGCCGACGCCATGACGTCGTGGTCACGATCCGACGCGGAATCCTACCCCCAGGTCGGCGCCCCAGCGGGTCGGGCCGACGATGCCCACCTCGCCCGACGCGGTCACAAAAAACCACCGTCGCAGATGCACCCGTACGCCCGTTCGCGCCGAGAAACCGAAGCGCCGCCCGTCGTACTCCAATGCGCTTCCGTCGACGTGGACCGTGGTGGACACGCCCTGCACGGTGCCCTGCAGATCGGCGAAGGGCGTCACCGGGCCGAAGCTGTACTCCGCGCCGAGGCCGAAGCGCAGGCCCCAACTCCACAGCGAACGCGGCGCGACGTCGTAGCCCTCGACGCGCATCGGCCCCGCGCTCTCGAACGACGTAAACGGCAGGTCGAAGCCGGCGGTCATGCGCACGTGCGAGATGACGGCCCGCGCGTCGTAACGGAGCCCGTGCCCGAGGGTGCGGTCGTAGGGCGCCCCCGCGAAGGTCCGCGCCAGAGCCGGGCCGTTGCCGCTGGTGAAGCCGGTGGCGCTGTGGTTTTGGGCCGTGGTGAAGAAGCCCATGGTGGCCTCGAAGTGATCGGCGTCGGCGCCGGGGTCGGCCCAGGCCGTCGAGGCGACGAGGACGAAGGGGAGGGAGAGGGCGAGGCGGAAGGGAAAGAAGCGCATGTGGAGGGGCAGATGCATCGGCGATGCCTGCCCCGGGGGAGCCTTGTCGGACCTCGTGCGAAAGCCGTGTCGCAGACTCGCGCCCCGCCCTCCCCTTCGCACAAGGTCCCGCCCCATGAACCCACCCCCCGATCCCATCGGGCTCATCACCCAGGGCCTCTTCTCCGCCGACGCCGCCCCGCGCAGGGCCGCCCGCAAGGCCCTCGGGGCGCATCCCGAACCGCGGGTGTCGGCGTACTTGATAGGGAGGGAACTCCAACGGGCTTCCCGCGCCAAGCACCCGCCCGTGTACAGCTTCATGGCCGTCTCAACGCCGCCAGATTCCCCGTGATGCGCGGTGACGCTGTGCTGCCGGGCGCCTCGACGGCCGCCGCAGAGCTCGCTGGCTGTCGCCGTGGACGGAGGTTGGAGTGGACGCGGTGCAGAAGGCACCCGCCGTTGGCCCGCATTGCGATGTCTGGGGTCATGCTTCTGTCTCCAACACTCCGTGACTTCGCCGCGATCGCCCGCGCCGGACGACTCTCACACGTCGAGCACGTCGGCAGTCACCATGCAGCCTCGCGCCTGCACTGCGCCGAGCGCCTGCATCACTGCCTCCGCCTCGGCTTTCGCGAAGGCGCAGGACACATCCAACGCCCGCAACGCGCCGAGGTGGGGCGACGCGGCGAGCGCACGCATCCCCTCCACGCTCAAGAAGTTGGCGACCAACACGAGCCGCTCCAACCGTCCCAGGTGCGGCGACGACGCGAGGAGGTGGGCCGTGGCGTCGGTGAGCCCGTTGGCCTGCAGGTCGAGGTCGCGCAGCCGTGCTACCTGCGGCGAGTTGAGCAGCGCCGCGAGGCCCTCGTCGCCGAGGTTGTTGTAGGTGAGCCGCAGCGACTCCAGCGCCGCGAAGCGCGTCCAGGTCGTGAGGTGCGCGCCGGGCGCGTCGGTGTCGGTCCAGGCCCTACCGTTGGCCGTAAGCTCCAGGTGCTGAAGCACGGGCGCGAAGGGCGCGTCGCCGAGGGCCCGGAAGCTCGTCGCGTGGAGCCCGCACCACCCGAGGCTCAGTGACGCGAGCGCCGACAGGGCCGGACAGGCGACGAGGTGCAGCGTCCCGACGGGGCCAAGGCCCGTGGTGTTGAGGTTGAGCGCGCGCAGGGCCCCGAGGTAGGGCGAGGCAAACAGGACCGACGCCCCGAGCGGCCCGAGGGGGAGGTCGTGCAGGTCGAGGGTTGTCCACGCGGCGAGCCAGGGGCACGCGGCGAGCTTGACGGGGAGGCTCTCCGACCAGTGTCTGCCCGTCGCGACGCCCGTGCGGGCGAGGCCGAGCCACGGTTCGTCCTCGTCGCGGTCGAGGCGGCGCATCCAGCGGGGGTCGGTGACGCGCAGCGGGTCGGGCCACGCGGCGAGTTGGGGTTCCAGCCAGGCGGCGGCTGCGGCGCGTGCGCTGTCGGTCCAACGGGCGCCCTCCAGGGCGTCGCAGAGCGCGCTCCAGGCGTCGGGGCTCGGGCCCTGGGACAGCGCATCTACGAGGCGCTTTCGTAGGCGCCCTGGGAGCGACGCCCCGTCGGTCGAACACGTGGCGACGCGGGCTCGGAACGCCTCGGCACGCGGGCCCTGGGTTGCGACGCGGGCGTCGAGGTGGCCGCGCAGGACGCCCTCGTCGGTGATGGCGGCGAGCCGGGCCTTGTCAGCTCGGGAGAGGCCGCGGTTGCGCCGGGCCTTCGCGCGCACCGCGGCGAGCGGGTCGTTCACGAGGGCCTCCACTGCCTCGATGGGGGTGTTGGGGTGGCCCGCCACGGCGGAGCGTACGGCCTCGTCGGTGTCGCGGGCGAGCAGGCGGAGCGCGTCGGCGGTGGCGACCGCGTTCTTCGCCAGCGTGCGCCGGACCTTCACCGCGGGGTCTGCGGCGAGGTCGCGTTGGGCGTCGTCGTCGGTGTGCGCGTCGCTGGCGCGGGCCAGCCGTGCGGGGAGGTCAGGGTCGACTGCCATGGCGAGCGGCATCGCGCACAAGCGCGTCGAAGGTCAAGCGCCCGTGGCCACCGCTCTCCTGACCCCGGGCTTCGCGCGCCGAGCCCCCGCCCGTGTGGAGCTTCTGGCCCACCGCAGCGTTGCCAGATTCCCCATGGATGCGCGGTGACCTGCCGCACGAGCCACCGCGGGCCGCGCGGGCGCGGGATCCTTGCTGGCACGCTTGCGGCGATGACGGCGGAGAGGGTGGGGGCGCGGTGCAGGGGCACGACGGCGCGAGGGGAGCCGTCTGCGCGCGGGGCCGTGGCGGGGTGATTGGATTCGGTCAGCGAACTCTGCGTCTACCGCCGAGGCCCCGCCCAGCACCGTGGTGGGCGGCAGGTCGCCACGCAAAATGAGGAATCTGTCAGCTCTTCTGTGGGCCCGGAGCTCCATGCGGGTGGGTGCTCGACGCGACGAACCCGTTGGAGGGCCCATCCCCTGCGGGGCGTTTCAGAGAGTGGCGAACTGGCAAGGGAAGGGGACTGCTTGTGAAGCCCCGCAGATTCCGCAAAGTGGGTTCCCCCATTTGTGGCTCGTTCTCAGACACGCCAGGGCCCGTCCGGCTTCCACCATCCCGCCCAGTCTGTGTCCCCTGCGGCGCGCAGGAAGGGTTCCGCGCAGAATCCAGCGACGCGAATGATGGCGGCTTCGAGCTAGCCCGCGTCGCTCGCGCCTGTCTTCTTTGCGAACGCCGCCTACTGGCCCTTTCGCGACTGGGCTCGCTACGCGGGGCCCTATCTGGTCACCACGATCTTGCCGCCGGCGGTACCACCGTCCAGCAGATGATGCGCTTCCCGGATGTCCTCAACCGGGAACACCTTGGCCAGACTGCTTGGAACAGCACCGCCTGCAATTCCGTTGGCGATTTCATCAAGTGGTGCATCCCGGAGAGGGAGCGCGTCGGAACCCAGCATCTGACTATTAAAGAAACTGAGTTTTACGGTGTTGGGGATGTCCATCATCAGGTTGAATTTGTTGAGGATCGGCGGCCCTCCCAGCAGTCCGACAACCACGACCTCTCCCCAGGGCTTCACGCAGCGTGCCGTGTCGAGGAGCGTCGCCGCGCCGATGACCTCGATGGCGCGATCCACTCCTCGCGGTCGAAGCGAATGTACAGAGTCGACGATCTGCCCAACATCGACGACGACATGATCGGCCCCGAAGGCTTTCAGCCGTTCGGCGCCTTCGGCCCGGCGCGACGTGGCAATCACGGTAAGGCCCCGCATTTTTGCATACGCTACCGCTGCCAGGCCGAGGCTCGATGTAGCACCACGTACCAAAAGCCACTGGCCCTTGGCGATCCGCGCACTCTTTTCGAGCGCGCCCCATACCGTCAGATACGCTTCGGGCAGCGCGGCGAGTTCGGTCCACTCCAGCCCGCTATCGATGGGGATCGCGTTGCTCGCGTTTACGGTGATGAATTCTGCATAGCCACCGTGCCGCTGGGTCATCATGCCGCCCATCGCCGTCGCCACTCTTTGACCTCGCGCCAGGCGGCCGCTCGGATCTTCGACGATCTCACCGACCGCCTCGTATCCCAGGGCCAACTCAGGGCTGAAGATCCCGTAGTTGCCGGCTCGGTAGTAACTCTCAGCCTTGTTCAGTCCGAACGCACGGACCCTGATCTTTACTTCGCCGTCCCGGACCTCGGGTTCGGCCGTCTCGACGATCTCGAGGACCTCGGGACCGCCTGGTTTGCCTGCGACGATGGCGCGCATGAATTCTCCCGTCCGATCTGTATGTAAGCGGGCCCGTGCTACTCGCCACTCAGGGTTCGATGCCCTGATATTTCATCGCGGCAACGGTGCCCGGGTCAGAGATGATCGTCTCGTACAGGCGGGCGGCGTTGGCATAGGCGGCGAAGTCGACCCCATCGATATTCTTGGCCCACCGCAGCATCGGTACCGAATAGGCGTCTACAACCGTCTTCGCGCTACCGACGAAGGTCTCCCGCCCCGCAAGGTGTGCGTCGATCTTCGCCATACCGCTCTGCACCAGCTTGATGCCCGCGCGCTTGACCGCCGGATACTGCTCCTCCGCCGAGCCCGAAATGTACATCTTCGGCGCGAAATAGGGCCAGAAACTCGGGTGGAAATCGCCGGTGAAGAACGACAGCCATACGGCGACCTCGTCGCGCGCGGTGGGATCGTCGGCGCCCAGGAGGTCTTCGCGCCCGGCGCGCCGCGCGATGTGCTGCATGATCGCGGCGGCCTGCGTCAGCCCATGGCCATCCGCGGTGCGGAAGGCGGGGACGGCCCCGCTGGGGTTGATCGCGAGCAGCTCGGGATCGTTCCGTTCGGCCCGCTTGGCGAGATGCTCCACTCCGACCCAGTGGAGCAGGATATGCGGGGCCAGCGCGCAGGCGCCCGGCCGATAATAAAGGGTCGGGATGCCAGTCGCCTCTTGGTGGTTGCTCTCGGAATGCATCTTCTACTCTCTTTCCGCTGTCGTGCTGACACCCGACGGTCGGCTCACACGCCGGGCGGTGGACTGCGATGACCTTGCCGTCCCGGTCCGGGACGAGATTGAACCGGGTCCCTCCCGGTGGGGTCGGCTCCCAACGAGCGCGCGACCAATGAGGGCGATGTCGTCGGCCGAGCATCGCCCCAGCGACGGCTCAGGCACCGAGCCCCGGCTGGCGGCGGGCCCAATCCTCGAACGAGGTCCAGGCCACGCCGGGGAAGGCGCTGGCGAGCCTCGCGCGATCGACGTCATAGCCGGTGCGCTCGAACCACTCGTACATCAGCACCCCGTCCTCGCCCATGCTCTTACGGATCATTTCCATCGGGACCTGGAAGTAGCTGAACGGTCGGCCGGTCACGCGGGTCAGAGTCGCGACTGCTTCATCTCCGCTTACATCGTCTCCCGCCAGGTCGAAGCGCGTGCCCGCGAATCGTGCCGGGTCCTCCAGCGCGACAATCGCGCATTGGGCGATGTCGTCGACAGCGATCTGCGCGAGCTTGCGGCCCGGCCTCAGGGGCGTCGCATACACGCCGGCCCGGAACTGCTCGGCCGCGAAGTACACGTTCTCCATGAAGTACACCGGCGCGATGATCGCCGCCTTCGCCCCGCTCGACCGGATGTGCTGCTCGACGCGGTACTTGCTCTCGAAGTGCGGGACGCCGGTGGCGCGATCGGCCGAGGCGACAGACGTGTAGACGAGGTACGCGCCGGCGGCCTTCGCCGCGTCGGCGACGGTGACTCCCTGCTGGACCTCGACGTCGGGGCCCTGTTCGAATGGCGTGCCCATCGAGAAGACGGCGTCGGTGCCGGCGACCGCTCGATCGAGCGACGCGCGGTCCTCGAGGGCGCCGACCACGATCCGGGCGCCCGCATCCGCGAGCGCCTTCGCGGCGGCTCCGTCGGGCTTGCGCGTGAAGGCGCGGACCGTGTGGCCGCGCTTGATGAGGCCGCGCGCGACCGCGCCGCCCTGCTTGCCTGTTGCTCCGGTGACGAGGATGGTGCTCATGTGTGTTCTCCTTGTGGGGGTTCAGTGTGGTCGATCGCCCCGAGCTTGCCGGCTCGGTCGTCGAGGATGGCCTGTTCGATCTCTCGCGCCGTGTTCATCACGAACGGTCCGTACTGGACGACGGGCTCGCCGAGAGGGACGGCTTCGTCGGCAGGCCGAGTCGGCGCGCTCTGCCTCGCCCTCGAGGGCGTACGTCACGGTCTCGAAGCCGCGGTGCGGGGGGTCGAGCGCGCCGATCGCCTCTCCGGGCCGGTACTCGACCGGTCCCATCTCGTCGAGCAGCAGGAATGGGTCGGCGTGCGCGAACCCTCTCGTCGGGAACGGCCGCCGCACCACGAACCCTCCCCCCTCCGTCTGCCGAGGGGAGGTGATGGCCTGGACGACGTCACGGAACATCGCTGGCTCCTCTCAGCTGCTCCTCGGCGGTGGTGCCGAGCTTCTTCACGAGGGCGATCAAGCTGGCCCGCTCGCCGCTGGTCAGGCCGGACGCGGCCTGGTTCATCCAGCGCTTGTGCTGCTCGAACGCGGCGGTGATCTGCCTCCGCCCCTCCTTGGTCAGCGACACCGTGCGAACCCGCCGGTCCTCAGCGTCGTGCGTCCGCGCCACCAGTCCGCGCGCCTCGAGCCGGTCTACCGCGGTCGTGATCGCGCCGCTGGTCAGCTCGATGCGCCTGCCGATCACGTTCACGGGCTGAGGCCCCCGGTGGAGCAGCAGCTCAAGGATGACGAAGTCCGAGAAGCAAAGCTCGAGCCCCTCGATGCTCCGCTTCGCGTGCCGCGCCAGCGCGCGGTGGGCCTTCATCAGGACCAGCCAGAGGTGCGTGCCGGAGGTGTCGCTCACGGCATGTATCTTAACATCAAGATTCTTGGCGTCAAGTGATCTGCGCGTGTGCGCTTCTAAACCCCGTCCAGTTCGGGATGTGTAGTTTTCTCTGCCGATCCGCGTCGCCCTGCGGCGTCAGGTCTCCTCGTCGGGCATTCAGCCCGCCGTCGTCGCCCTTCCTTGCCTGACTTGCGTCTCGTTGAGAAAACTACACATCCCGAGCTGGCCGCGGTTTAGAACCCGGGACGTCGCCCCGCCGCTCGCCATCGAGAGCGCGCGGTGCGCTCCGTCCTGGATGACCTGCGGGAGGACTTCGGCGGCGCGGAGCCTTGCGTGCCATGCGGCCGACTGGCCCGCGTCCACGGGCCCGGAGACTGGCCCGCGTCTACGGGCCAGGAGGCGTCCCGTTCTGGGCCCGGAGACGCCTGCTCCGAATGCCCGGGGGACGCGGCCTCCCGTGACCCTCAGTCGGGGTTGCAGCTCCCGGTGCACGACTGCACGACGCGGCCCGTGGTCATCAGGGCCCGCACCTGATCGAGGGCCGCGGTCAATCCCACGGCGTCGGAGTGGGTCCCGTTGTCCATGCTGGGCACGAGGTTGGTCTCGGGCGGGGAGTACCGCGCGAGGGCTTCCGGGAGCTCGTACTGGGCCAGGGCGCTCTCGTCGGCGGGGGAGGTCACGGGGGCAAGGCCGAAGACGGGATCGACCGCGGGGACGAGCTGGCCCACCCCGAGGGCCCGGGCGAGCATCCGGGTGCTGAGGTTGGGCACCTGGCAGTCGCCGATGGCCTCTTGCAGGACCACGCGGCGCTCGGCGGGGGCGTCGGGGAGCCGGTCGCGAAACGCGAGGGTGGCGAGGTTGATCCCGTCGGTGTGGTCGAAACGAAGCTGCAAGAGCCCGAGAAACTCAGCCTGGAGCAGCGGGTCGGGGTACCGCAGGTCGACCACCTGCTTGATGGGGGCGTACACGATCGAACGCGGCAGGAGGTTGGACCAGCTCCCCCCGGGGACCGACACCACGGCCCGCGAGATGTGCCGCGAGATCGAGAAGAGCGACGAGCCCTGGATGCCCCCGAGACTGACGCCGTAGTAGTAGACCCGGGTGGGGTCGATGAGCTCCCCGTCGGCCACGCGCACCCGGGGGTCGCGGCCGAGGGGCCCGACCGAGGCCTCGATCATCGCGAGGTTGTTGACCAGGGACTGCACGAGGCGGTCGGTGATAAGGGACACCCGGTTGATGTTGGGCACCACCTGGGTCACGAGGAGGGACTGGTCGTCGCCCGACAGGCCGATCCAGTTGGTGGCCACCACCACAGCCCCGAGGCTCTCGGCCAGGGGCTGGATGGTCCCGGTCCCGATCGAGCCCGTGAGGTACTCCTCGCCGCGTCCGAAGACCCCGTGGCCGAAGACCACCAGGGGCAAGGGGCGCCCCTCGCGGCGGGCCCGGGCGGGGATCACCATCGTGAAGGGGTAGCTCTGGGGCTCGGGCTGCACGACGGCGCTGCCGTCGGCGGCAAACTGGAGGGTGTTGTTGGCCCGGAGATAGTTGGGGGGTGTGAAGGTCCCGTACACGATGCGGGCGGTGTTGGCGTTGGGGTCGTTCTGGACGCGCTCGACCGTGAAGGGGATGCCCTCGGGGGTGGCGGCCCGGCGGAAGACCTCCGTGCGCATGGACAGGATGGGGCCGAGGACGTGCTGTCGGCTGGCGGTGGTCCAGTCCCACGCGAGGTAGAGGTCGTCGCGGGCGAAGCCCTGCCCGGCGAGGAAGGCGAACATCTCGTCGAAGCGCCGCCGGGCGGCCTCGATGCGGGGGTCGGGGGAGGGGCGGTTGTCGCGCAGGGCCACGAACCCGGGGGAGGGCGGGGGCTCGGCGTCGGCGGTGGTGCGCACCGAACGGCGGATGGCGATGACGTGGCGGGTGCCGAAGGCGAGGGGCTCGAGGGTGCGCACGAGCAGGCCCGCCCGGGCGGGGTCGCGGGCGTTGGCGTCCATCTCGGCCAGGAAGGGGATGCGTCGGCCGGTGTTCATGTCGAACACGGCGATGGGACTGTCGGGCGAGACCGAGCGGGCGGGGTTGCGGATGTCGGTGAGATCGCTCGGGCGCAGGGCCACCCCGAGGTGGGCCAGGATCGGGATGGAGGTGGGCCACCCGTCGGCGCGGTTGAAGGGGTCCATCTCGATGGCTACGGTTCCCGGCGGGGTGTTGAGGGAGCCTCGGGGCAGGGCCAGGCGGCGTCGGGTGGGGGTCCCCGGGTCGACCCGGGTGAGCAGGTCGGAGGGGAAGGGGGGCAGGCACTCGGCCGTGATCGCGAGGGGGTTGCAGGTCGCGGGGGAGGCCGCGGGGGTGTCGTCCGCGACCACGGGGCCCGCATCGGGGCCGAGGTCGCCCGGCGCGTCGAGAGGGACGGCGTCGGGGGCGGCGTCGAAGGCGGCGTCGGCGGTGTGGGGCGCCGGGTCGGACCCGCAGGCGCTGAGGAGGAGGGCCGTGACGAGCGAGAGGCGGGTCGAGGGGCTGGGCATAAGATCTGGCGCGATCCTACCCCGCATTGGAAGCCCTGCGGGTGGGGTCGCGCAGGACTCAGGGCCCGGAGCGGTCGCGGATCGGGGCCCCGAGGCGCTGGCGGGCGAGGGTGCTCCAGGGGCCGTGGGGGTCGAGGTCGAGGTAGCGGCGCCAGTGGGGGCGGGCCCGGGCCGGGTCGCCGAGCTCGGTGAGGGCCATGGCGAGGTTGTAGTGGGCCTCGGCAAACTCGGGGCGCAGGGCGATGGCCTGCTCGAAGAGGGCCACGGCGGCCTCGCGTTCGCCGCGTTCGACGAGGAGGTAGGCGAGGTTGTAGGGGGCCTCGGCGAGGTTGGGGTCGGCGGCCATGGCTCGGCGGTAGAGGGCCTCGGCCTCGTCGGGGTGGTCGGCGGTGAGGCGGAGGTTGCCGAGGTTGGTCAGGGCCGTGGCGAGGTGGGGGTCGAGCGCGATGGCCTTGCGGTAGGCCTCCTCGGCCCGGCCGCGGGCGGTCTCGTCCTCGTCGAGGCGCAGGCCTTCGAGGTACCACCGCCAGGCCTCCTGCTGGCGCTGGGACACCTTCGGGCGGAGCACCCGGACCACGTCGTCGCGCAGGGCCCGGACGTCGAAATCGAAGACGAGCTGGCCCGTGGTGGCGTCGAAGCGGGCCCCGTCGCGGCGGGCCACGAGGCGTTTGCCGTCGGCCCCGAGGCGGGCGTCGGTGAGGGGTTGGGCGAGGTCGGGGAGCTGGGCCCGCAGGGCGTCGGTGGCGGCCCGGATCTGGGCGGTGGAGAAGCCCGAGGCCGTCAGGCCCTTGGCCGCCCGGACGGCGAGGAGGTCGGAGAAGGTGTACCGGGTGGCCCGGGCCGAGCCAGGGTCGCCCGAGGGCACGACGATGGCGAGGCGCTCCCAGGCCCGGAGGCGACGGGCGGGCAGGGCGAACATCTCGGCCACCTCGGCCCGGGTGAAGGTGCGGGCCACGGTCTGGGCCACGGCCTGGGCGTCGGTGGGGGGGTCGAGGGGAGGGGCCGTCGCGGGGGCGCGCACGAGGGCCTGGTCGACCCGGCGGCCGCGCTCGAAATCGACGTGGATGACGCGCTCGCGGGGCGGGACTTGGGGCGGGGGGTCGCGGGGTGCGGTCACGGGTTCGGCCCCTACGATCTCCCTGGGGGCGCCGGGGGTGCAAGCATTCCGCGCCTGACCGTTGCCACCCCGCTGGAACTCCTGCACCGTACTCCCCACTGGTGGAGGCGGCGATGGTGGTGATCGGTCTGACGGGGGGGATCGCGTGTGGCAAGAGCGCCGTTGCGGCGTTGTTGCAGGCGCGTGGGGTGGCGGTGGTGGACGCCGACGTAGTGGCCCGCGAGGTGGTGGAGCCGGGTACGGAGGGCCTCGCCGCGGTGGTCGAGGCCTTCGGCAAGGACGTGCTCCTGCCGACCGGGGGGCTCGACCGCAAGGCCCTCGGGGTGCGGGTCTTCGGCGACCCGGTGGCCCTGCGTCGGCTCAACGCGATCCTGCACCCGCGCATCGCGGCCGAGAGCGCCGCCCGGCTCGGGGCCCTGGCCGCGGAGGGGTACACCTTCGCCGTGTACGAGGCCGCCCTGCTGATCGAGAACGGCATCCACCGCGGGCTCGAAGCCCTGATCGTGGTGTGCACCACCCCGGCCCTTCAGCGGGCCCGGCTCCGGGCCCGGGACGGATGCACCCCGGCCGAGGCCGAGGCCCGGATCGCGTCCCAGATGCCCATGGAGGAAAAACGCCGGGTCGCCGACTGGGTGATCGAGAACGACAGCGACCGGGCCGCCCTGGAGGCCCGCGTGGCGGCCGTGTACGACGCCCTGGTGGCCCGCTTCGGGCCGCCGAGACCCGGGGCAGGGGGGGAGGCTGCGGCGTGAGCTCGATCGCCCTGGTGACGGGTTTCCCGCGGCTCCTGGCCCGGCGGGTGGTCGAGGAGGTCCTGGCCGATCCGACGCGTCGGGTGGTGGTCCTGGTGGGGCGTGGCCGTGGGGACGAGGCCCGTCGGTGGCGGGAGGTCCAGGGCCCCGAGGCCGCGGGTCGGGTCGAGCTGGTCGAGGGGGAGGTCACGGCCATCGACCTGGGGCTGTCGGGGGCGGACTACCTCGCCCTCGCGGGGCGGGTCACGGCGGTGCATCACACGGCCCTGGCCCTGAGCGACGCCGACGATCCGCGCGAGGCCGAGGCCCTCAACGCCCGGGGCAACCGGGAGGTCCTGGAGTTTGCGCGGGCCGGGGGCGACCTCGGGGCGGCCCCGCGGGTGATGGTGTACGGGTCGGTGCGGGTGTCGGGGGATTTCAGCGGGATCCTCCAGGAGGAGGACCTCGACCTGGGCCAGGGGTTTCGTAGCCCGTGGGAGGCCTCCCTCGTGCGGGCCGAGCGGATGTGGCGGAGGGCCATGACGGACCTGCCCGTGACGGTGCTGCGGGCGGGGCTCACCGTCGGCGACGCGCGGACGGGGGAGTTCGACCGGATGGAGGGGTTGTATGTGTTGGTATTGGTGCTGCTGAGCGCGCCCGTGGAGCTGACGGCCCCGCTGCCGTTCGCGCTGGTGGGGGAGCACCCGTTGAATGTGGTTCCGGTAGATTTTGTGGCCCGCGCGGGGGTGAGCCTGGCTGGGGTCGAGGAGGCCGCGGGGCGCACCCTGCACCTGGTCGATCCGACCCCCCTGCCCGCCCGCAGAGTGTGGGAACTCCTGGCCCGGGCGGCCGCCCGGCAGGCGGGGCGGGGGTTTGTTCCGGTGCACCTGGCCCGGGCGTTGTTGACGGCCCCTGGGCGCGAGCGGCTCACCCGGAGCCCGCGGGCCTTCGTCGACCAGGTGGCGGCCCGGGCCCGGTACGCCTCGGGGGGGGCCCGGTCGCTCCTGGGGCCGCGGGGGGTGGAGTGTCCGCCCTTCGCGACCTACGTCGACGGGCTGGTCGAGGCCGTACGCGGGCGCCTCGGGCAGCTCCCCGAGCCCGACCGCGGGACCTCGCCCGAACCCGAGGCCGACGACGCCCTCTGGTGAGTCCTGGGGTGAGCCCGCGGGCCTGCGCGGGGGGTCACACCGACCACAGCCCGAGGAGGTCTTCCATGTCCTCCAGGACGTGGTCGGGCTCGGCCCCGAGCAGGGCGTCGCGATCGCCCAGGCCGTAGAGCACCGCGGCGGTGGTCATGCCCGCGGCCCGGCCCGCCTGGATGTCCCGAACCGTGTCGCCGACCATCAGGGCCCGCCCGGGGGCCACCCGGAGTTGGGCGCACACGTCGAGGGGGAGGTCGGGGGCAGGCTTGTGGCGCAGCCGCGACCCGCTCGCGCCCGCGATGACCTCGAAGAAGCTCGCGATCCCGAGGCGGTGGAGCACGTCCTCGGCGGTGGCGGTGCGCTTGGCGGTGGCCACGGCCATGCGCGGGGCCGGTCGCAGAAGGCGCAGGGACTCCAGGGTGTCGCGGACCCCAGGATAGAGCCGGGTGCGGCGGTGCTCCTGGGACGTGTAGAGGGCCCGGTAGGCGCTCGCGAACCGGTCAAACTCCTCGGGCCCCGCCCCCGGAGCCGCCACGGCGAACAGCTCCTCCAGGGGCGACCCGTCGACCAGGGCCGCAAGGGGGCGCTCGACGTGCAATCCCGTCGAGGCGAAGGCCGCCCCGAGGGCCTCGGTGATGTCCGCCGCAGAGTCCGCGAGGGTCCCGTCAAGGTCAAACACGACTGCATCCCAACGCCACCGGGTCATCATCGCGGCCACAGGGTCTCACCCCCGACCGAAGCGCGCGACAACGGACGTGGGGCTTGACACGATTGCCCCTGGTAGCGTGCACTGGAGCAAGACACGAGGAGAGCGAAGGCGTCGATGCTGACACTGATCGTCACGGAGAAGGGCGGCACCCCGAAGCGGATGGAGTTCGACAGGGACGAGGTCACTGTCGGGCGGGTTCCGGGCAATGACATCGTCTTGCCGAAGGGCAACGTCTCGAAGCGTCACTCA
This sequence comes from uncultured Myxococcaceae bacterium, assembly GCA_964447205.1. Classification (GTDB taxonomy): domain Bacteria; phylum Myxococcota_A; class Polyangia; order Polyangiales; genus JAEUKH01. Next base: position 77,145 of record CAYUSB010000035.1, on the reverse strand, counting down.
CGGGTGGTGCGCCAGGACGGCCGCTTCTTCGTGGTCGACCTCAAGAGCACCAACGGCACCTACCTCAACGGCCGGCGCATCACGACGCCCTCGGTCATCCGGCCCGGCGACAAGATCTACATCGGCGACTTCGTCGTGATGATCGACACGGGCGAGCAGGGGGCCCTCGACGACGCGGCAGACTTCGGCGACGGACCGCCCGAGTCCGGCCCTGCCGACGACCACGACGCCGTGGCCGCAGCCTTCGGCCCCCCCGACGACGAGGAGCCCGCACCTCCCCCCGGGTTCGCCGCCGGTCGCGGAGGCCCCGCTCCGATGAGCACCGGGCCCCGCCCCGGAGGCCCTGGCGGCCCGGGTGGTCCTGGAGGTCCTGGAGGTCCTGGAGGTCCTGGAGGTCCCGGTCCCATGGGGGGTCCTCCTCCGATGCGCGGGGCTCCGTCCCTGGGAGGCCCGATGCCCGCGGCCCCCGGGCCGGGCCCTGCCCCGTCGGGCCCCGGTCCGCGTGTGGGAGCAGGCGGTCCCCCCGTCCTCGGGGCCTCTCCCCCCTCGGGGCGCGGCACGCTCAACACCGGCGGAGCTCCCCCTCCCATGGGCGGCCCCCAGAGCGTAGCCCCTCCTCCTCCCATGGGTGGCCCCCCGGGTGGACTCGGGGGCCCTCCCCCCTTGCGCGGCAGTCAACCTGGCCCCGGTCCCGGGGTCCTCGGGCCTCCTCCAGGATTCGGCGGTCCTCGCCCCCTCGGGGCTCCGGGCGGCCGAGATTCTTCGCCGGAGTTCGGGTCGACCCCCAACGCCCCCGGTCCCGCTTCCCTGGGGGGCCCCCCTCCCATGGGGGCCCTGTCCCCGGCCTCTCTGGGCCCGGCTCCGTCCCTCGGGGGCCCTCCTCCGTCTCTCGGGGGCCCTCCTCCGTCTCTCGGGGGCCCTCCTCCGTCCCTCGGAGGTCCTCCTCCGTCCCTCGGAGGTCCTCCTCCGTCCCTCGGAGGTCCTCCTCCGTCCCTCGGGGGTCCTCCTCCGTCCCTCGGGGGCCCTCCTCCGTCCCTCGGGGGTCCTCCGTCTTTCGGGGGGTCGCCCCTCATGGCCGCTCCGCTCTCGGGGGCCGACTCCATGGGCAACGGGGACGACTCCCAACGGGAGGTCATGCCGCCGATGGATGGAGACGGGGACGGGTATGGCAACGACCAGGTGACCCCCGCGCCCTTCGCCTCTCCCGTGGCCCCGCCGGCCCCGCAGAGCCCGTTGGCCCCAGCGTCCTTTGGGGGAGGGGTCCCGCAGGCCCCGCAGCCCCTCGCGGCTCCTTCGCTCGGAGGCCCCGGGTTCGCGGCCCCCTCCCTCGGAGGCTCCGCCGGGGCGATGCCTCCGCGTCCCACGGTCCGGGCCATCGAGCCCGTGGTGGGCAACGACTACCAGGACGCCCTCGGGCAGGTGGTGCGTACGGCCCAGCAGCGCGGGGTGGAGGGCAACATCGGCGACGAGGTGGCCCGGGCCCGGCTGCGTCCGGCCATCGAGCAGATCGCCCGGGGCCTCGGGCCCATGCCCGCAGGGGTCACGACCGAGAAGCTCACCCGCGACGCCCTCGCCGAGATCGCCGGGACGGGGGCCCTCGAGACCGTCCTGGAAGACGGCGAGGTCAGCGCGGTGGTCATCGATGGGGCGGGGGCCGTGCATGCGGCCCGTGCCTCGGCCCTGGCCCCGACGGGGCAGTGGTTCTCGAGCCCCGAGGCCGCGGCCCAGTGCCTCGATCGTTGGCTCGCCGCCCAGGGGGTCGACCGCCAGGGGCAGCCCGTCGTACAGATCGTCACGGACGAGGGGGTCCGGGTCACCGCGGCCTTCGCCCCCGTGGCGGCCCGCGGGGTGGTGGCCACCCTCGAGCGCCCCACGTCGAGCCCGGCCACGCTCCAAGAGCTGGCCACTCAGAATGTGCTGTCGTCGCCCGTGGTGGCCCTGCTGGTGACGGCCCTGGCGGCCCGTCGCAACATCATCGTGGCCGGGGCCGTGGGGGCGGGTCGCACGACCCTGCTCGCGGCCCTCCTGGCCGAGCTCCCCGCGGGCGACCGGGTGGCCCTGGTCGAGGCCCGCGACGAGCTCTGCCTCGCCCGTCGGTCCGCGGCGAGCCTGCGGGTCCACAACGGCGACTGGGCGGGGCCCGTGTCCCTGGCCTTGCAGCTTCGGGCGGGCCGGGTGGCCTTCGCCGAGTGCAACCCCGCCGTGGCCCGGGCCTTCGTGGGGCGGCTCACGACGGGCGTCGAGGGCATGCTCGTGGCCGTCGAGGCCCCCTCCGGGGCGGCGGCCCTGGCCCGTCTCGCGGCGGAGTCTGCCCGGGAGGGGTGGTTCGACAAGGCCGAGGCCCTCGGTCGGCTCGGGGCCACGCGGCCCCTGGTCCTGGAGGTCTCACGCCTCGGCGACGGGGCCCTGCGGGTCGCTGCGGTCGGCGAAGCCCGGCCGGAGGGGGCGGGGGCCCGGGTCGAGGCCCTGTACACCCTGCGGGTCGACGGGGCCGACCCCCAGGGGGCCCTCACCACCCAGCTCATCCCCACGGGCACCTCCCCGAGCTTCTAACCCCTGCAAACGGGCTCCGGGGGGCTCTCGGCGCGACCCTGAGGTTGCCGTCGGGGGCCTCGCGTGGCACCGTCCCACGGCCCAACAATGCTCAAACAACTCCTCCTCGGGCTGGTGAAGGGCGTCCTGCTTGGTGGGGCCCTCGGTGCCGCCGCGCACTTCCTGTTCGGGCCCACGATGGTTGGGGTCGGGGCCTACTTCTTCTATGCCCTCGTCGGGGGCCTCGTGGGCCTCGTGGCGGGACGGCCGGCGTGGCGCACAGGGGCCGGGGTCGCGGCCATCTTGCGCGGGGTCTTCGGCCTCGGGGTAGGGATCGGGCTCTACGCCCTGGCGGCGGCCTTCCTCGGGGTGCAGGTGAGCATCCCCGGGGCCGTGCCGAGCGCCATGGCGTCGCTGTCGCAGCTCCCGGTGTTTCTCACGCCCATGATCGCCACGGTGTACGCGGTGCTGGTCGAGCTCGACGACGGGGGCGAGAATCCCGAGCCCGAGGTCAAGTCCAAGGTCCGCATCGACGTCGACGACATCAAGGTCGACGAGGAGGAGGCCCCCGCCCGCAAGGCCGCAGGCTCCTCCAAGGCCCGCAAGGGTTAAAGCTGGAGCTCTGGGGCGGGCCTAGAGCTCTGGGGGAGCTCCGGCCGAGGCCTCCGCGGGGGAGGGGCCAGGGTGAGCATGTTTTGACGCTGCGCACGTCGGGGTGCTTGAATGGGCCTACGAGGCGTGCGCGGTGCACACCCCGAGGAGCGTCGGATGGCTGAGGGCAATTACCTGGTGGGTGTCGACATCGGGTCGAGCTCCATCAAGCTGTGCCAACTCAAGGACGTGCGCGGCAAGCGTACGCTCACGAAGTTTGGCTACTACCCGCTGCCGTCGCAGACGGTGGTCGATGGGCGGGTGGTCAACACCGGGGCCATCGTGCAGGGTCTCACCACGCTGTGGAACCAGCTCAAGCTCAAGCGCAAGGAGGTCGCCCTCGCGGTGAGCGGCCACGCGGTGATCGTGCGTCGGCTCGACCTGCCGATGATGTCCGGGGCCGAGCTGGCCGAGCAGATCCCCTGGGAGGCCGAGCAGCAGATCCCGTACGACATCAAGGACGTGCAGATCGACTACGAGGTCCTGCGCAAGCGGCCCGAGCGGGGGCAGATGGACGTCCTCCTCGTGGCCGCCAAGAAGGAGGACATCAACAACGTGGCCGGGGTGGCCCGCGAGGCCAGGCTCAAGCCCGCGGTGATCGACGTCGACGCCTTCACGGTGCAAAACGCCTTCGAGGTCAACTACGGGATGCCCGCCCAGGGCACCGTGGCCCTGATCAACATCGGGGCCAGCCTCACCACGGTCAACATCCTCGCGGGGGGCATCCCCGCCTTCACGCGCAGCCTCGTCAACGGGGGCAACGGGATCACCGAGGAGATCCAGAAGCGCCTCGGGATCTCGTACGACGAGGCCGAGACGTACAAGACCCACGCGGCCGGCGGGGTCCTCCACGCCCGGGCCGTCGTGCCGGGCGAGGTCCCGCAGATCATCCGGCAGGCCGTGGAGCAGCTCTCGGGCGAGATCCTGCGCTCGCTCGACTTCTACCTCGCCACCAGCGGCGAGCGAGAGATCTCTCGCATCTACATCTCCGGGGGCACGGCCAACATCCCCGAGATGAGCGTGGCCCTCGAGCGCCGGGCCAAGGCCCCCGTCGAGCCCCTCGACCCGTTTCGGGACATCGCGGTCGACTCCCGCGAGGTCAACACCGATCAGCTCAACCTGTACCGGGCCCAGGTGTGCGTGGCCATCGGCCTCGCCCTCCGCAAAGACAAAGAGAAGATGTGAGCGGGTCATGCTGAAGATCAACCTACTGACCGAGGACCGATCTCGCCGGGTCGCGGCCGCCGGGTCGACGACCCAGGTGAGCAATTTTCTCCTCATCGGCGCGGTGGCCTCGGTGGTGCTCTCGCTGGTGGGGCTGTTTCTGTTTCACGCCGCCCAGGACAGCGACCTGCAGGAGTACAAGGCGCAGAACAGCACCCTCCAGACCGAGATCGAGGCGATCCGGTCGCGCGTGGCCGACCACCCGCGGATCGTCGAGGAGCTCGAGGAGATCGGGCGCCGCGAGGACGCCATCCGCGAGCTCCAGGACGCCCGGACGGGCCCCACGGCCGTGCTCGTCGAGCTGTCCCGGGTGCTCTCCCCGGGCGGGGCCCCCACGGCCGACCCGGTGGAGGTCGAGCGCCAGCGGGCCGCCAACCAGCGCGACCGGCTGTGGAGCCCCACCTGGGACACCCACAGGCTGTGGCTCACGGAGATCACGGAAGAAAACCGGGCCCTGCGCATTCGGGGCGAGGGGCGCACCCCCGACGACGTGGGGGAGTTCATGCGAAGGTTGCAGTGGTCGCAGTATTTCCGCGACGTCCGGCTGGAGCGTACGGAGTCCGGGGCGACCGAGTCCGTGGGGGCGGGCCACGCGGCGGGGGTCACCGTCCAGCGCTTCGTCATCACCACCCGGGTGAGGTACTGACATGGCTGCCCCCAAGAAAACCGCCCAGGCCGTGGTGAGCTCGGTCTCGCCCAACGCCCTCATCGTCGTCGCCTGGGTGGTGAGCGTCCTGGCCATCGGGGCCGGATACTTCTTCCTCTTCTACACGCCCCTCGACGAGGAGCGCACCACCGAGGTGGCGCGCCGCGCCGAGCTTCAAGGGCAGCGCCGCACCGTGGAGGAAAACCTCCGGCGGTACAACACCGACCAGGCCGAGCTCGCCCGGGCTCGGCAGCGGGAGGAGTCGCTCCGGCAGGTGCTCCCCACCGATCCCGACATCCCCGGGTTTATGCGCAGCATCAACGCCCTCGCCGAGGCCAGCGGGCTGCAGATCTCCCTCATCCGGCCGGTCGATGAGCGCCCGGCGCAGTACTACGCCCGCATCCCGGTGGAGCTCAAGGTGCGGGGCGGGTACCTCTCCCTCGCGCGCTTCTTCCACACGATTTCGCAGCTTCCCCGCGTGATCAACATGGAGAACATCAAGCTCACCCACCCCACCATCGACCCCTCCACCCGCGAGGTGCATATGGAGGCCGAGGTGCAGGCCACCACCTTCCGCAGCGTCGAGCCCGCGGGGGGGCGCCGCACCGGGGCGGCGGCCTCTCAGGCCGAGCGGGGTCGCGGCGTCACCGACGGAGCCAGGCCATGAAGCCCCCCCCCCCCTACGCCCGCCTCCTCCGGGCCTCGATGGTCCTCGGGACCACCGTCCTGGCCCTTGGGTGCGAGGACGACCCGCCCGCGGCCGCCCCGACCACGGCCCCCGCGGCCCAGGTGGCCCCGCGGCGTGCCCGCAACCGCGACGGTGGGACCTCGGCCGACGCCTCGTTGCCGCCGCTCACCGTGACCGACAACTCGTTTGTCGAGAGCCAGCAGGTGCGCGACCCCTTCCGGTCGTTCGCCCACGATATGTTGACGCTGGGCCCGGGCACCATCGTCGACTCCCGGGCCGTGATCCTGTCCAACTACTCCCTCGACGACCTGCGGCTGGTGGCCGTGGTGCTCGGGACCGACAGCCCCTACGCCATGGTGGTCGACCCGACCCGCCGAGGGACCATCCTCCGGCGCGGGATGTACGTGGGGCGCCAGGAGATCATCCACCCCACCGACGGCAACCGTCAGGACTACGCCGTGCACTGGCGGGTGGCCCGGGTCAACGCGGCCCGGCTCCGTCGGGGCGCCGACGGGCAGCTCCAGGAGGTTCCGGCGGAGGTGGTGTTCGAGCGGCCCGACCCGATCAATCCCACGGCCCCGGTGGTCGAGCGGGCCCTCGCCCTCGCCCCGCGCGAGCAGACCCAACAGAGCGACGGGCCTGGGGGGGGCGTCGGCCCTGGGGCCCTGCCGCCCGGGCTCGGCGGACCGGCCCCCGCGTTTCTCCCCTCGGGGTTGGGCGCCGGGAGCGGGCCCTCGGGTCCGGCAGGGGCTGCCGCAGGCGCGGGGCGTCCCGGTCAGGCCCCGCCCCCGCAGACGACCACGGTGATCGTCCAGTCTCCGCCGCAGCAGCCCACGGTCACTGCGGCCCCGTTTCCGACGACCCCGCCGCCGGTGGTGGTGACGGGGGGAGAGTCTCCGCTTCGATAGGGGCCCCAAAGGCCCCAAACGGGCGGCCAGGGGCTTCGGGGACAATCGCCGAGGCCCCTCCCGCGACAAAGTGTTCATCGGGTGCGCTTCGGGCCCTCACGCGGTGTGCGGGTCGATGGGGTCGTGTGCCAGGAGTGAGGGGCGCCACGGGTGTGGGGTCTCGGGTTACGAGATGGAATTGTCCAAAATGCAGGGTCGCCGCGCGGGTCGTCCTAGGCTCGACGCGGTCTCAACCCTCTCAGAGCGAGGTTCAGGATGAACGGTCACCCATTGATTGTAGGCCTCCGACGCGCGGAGGAGCGTCCCTGGCGCGTGTTGGGGCCGCTCCTCCTGCTTGCGGCGGCCCTCGTGTTTCCCCGGTCGGCGTCGGCCCAGACGCCCCCCGCCGAGCCGGCCCCCGCGTCGGCCCGACCGCCCTCCCGCGTGATCGCCCGCGACCAGGCCCCCGAGCCCGCGGCCACAGGCCTGACCGGCGACGAGGCCGAGGCCGGGTTTCTGTCCACGGTCCCGATGCAGATCACCGGGGCCCGGGGGCAGACCGCGGGCACAGGGCGACGCATCGACATCGACCTGCGCGACGCGGACATCCACAACGTCCTGCGCCTCCTGGCCGAGGTGGGCAACGTCAACATCGTCACCTCCGACGACGTGAGCGGCAACGTCACCATCCGGATGCACAACGTCCCGTGGGACCGGGCCCTGGAGGTGATCCTCGCGGCCCGCTCGCTCGGGATGCAGCGCGACGGCAACATCATCCGCATCGCCCCGCAGTCGGTCCTCGACAAGGAGCGCGAGCTCGCCATCGAGCGGGCCAAGCAGCTCCAGGTGCTCGAGCCCATGGAGACCCGCCTCGTCCCGGTGAGCTACGCCACGGGGGCCGAGCTGGCCCCCCGGGCCCGGGAGCTCCTGTCGGGGCGCGGGTCGCTCTCGGTCGACGAGCGCACCAACGTGCTCATCGTGCGAGACACGGCCCCGGTGCTCAACCAGATCGAGCAGCTCGTGCGGTCGCTCGACACCCAGACCCCGCAGGTGCTGGTCGAGGCCCGCATCGTCGAGGCCACGAGCAACTTCCGCCGGGACGTAGGCATCCAGTGGGGCGGCGACGCGGCCTACTCGCCGTCGTACGGAAACCCCACGGGCCTGGTCTTCCCCGCGGGGGTCTCCCTCGTCGGCGGGGCCTCGGACGCCCAGACCCAGACGGCGGGTCTGTCGCCGCGGTCGCGCATCGTGGCCAACCCCAACTTCGCGGTCAACCTGCCCGCCGCGGTCGGCTCCGGGCAGGGCGGCGCCCTCGGCATCACCCTGGGCTCCATCGCGCAGAACCTCAACCTCGGGGTGCGCCTCTCCGCCGCCGAGAGCTCGGGCATGCTGCGCATCGTGAGCTCGCCCCGCATCCTCACCCTCGACAACCGCGAGGCCCTCATCGGCCAGGGGACCCTCATCCCCTATTCGCAGGTGAGCGCCGCGGGTGTCCAGACGGCCTTCCAGGAGGCCAAGCTCCAGCTCCGGGTGCGCCCCCACGTCACCGCCGACGGGTCGATCTCGATGCACGTCCGGATCAACCGCGACGAGCCCGACTTCAACAACACCGGGGCCCGCGGAGACCCCACCATCCTGCGCCGGGAGGCCGAGACCGACCTCCTCGTGCAAGACGGCCGCACGGCGGTCATCGGCGGGATCTACACCCGCACCACGGGCCGCAACCAGGAGGGGATCCCGGTCTTGTCGGACATCCCCATCCTCGGGGCCCTCTTCCGGCGCAACCGGCAGAGCGACACCCGCAGCGAGCTCCTGATCTTCCTCACCCCGCGCATCGTCAACCGCGCGGAGTCTCTGGGCAGATAAGCGCCCCTCTCTCGCCCGAGGGCGTTGCCGTCGGGGCCTCGGTGTGCCACGTCCCTGGGCACCGATGGCTCCCCTCCGATGGCTCACCGCGGGCGAGTCCCACGGCCCCTCCCTCCTGGTCCTGCTCGACGGCGTCCCCGCCGGCCTCCCCCTCCTGGCCTCTTTCATCGACCACGACCTCGCCCGTCGGCAACGCGGCTACGGCCGCGGGGGTCGCATGAAGATCGAGCGCGACCGGGTCTTGCTCGAGGCCGGGGTCCGCGGGGGGGAGACCCTGGGGGGCCCCCTCGGGCTGCGCATCGTCAACCGCGACCACGTCCACTGGACAGGCAGGATGGGCCCCGACCCCTTCCCCGCGACCCCCGAGGCCGTACGCACCCCGCGCCCCGGACACGCCGACCTCGTGGGGGCCCTCAAACACGACCGGGTCGACCTGCGGGACGTCCTGGAGCGGGCCAGCGCCCGGGAGACCGCAGCCCGGGTGGCCGCCGGGGCCGTGGCCCGCCGAGTCCTGAGCCTGGCCGGGGTCACGGTGGCCTCGCGCGTGGTCTCCCTCGGGGCCATCGACGACCCCACCGACCTCGCCCCCGCCGCGTGGGTGCTGCCCGGGGCCGTCCACGAGGCCCTGGAGGCCTCGTCGCTGCGGGTGTGCGACCCCGCGGCCGAGGCCGCGATGCGGGCGGAGATCCTGGCGGCCTCCCACGCGGGGGACACCCTGGGGGGGGTGGTCGAGGTGGTGGCCCTGGGCTGCCCTCCGGGGCTCGGGAGCTACACCCAATGGGACCTCCGCCTCGACGCCCGCCTGGCCATGGCGGCCATGAGCGTCCAGGCCATCAAGGCCGTGGAGATCGGGGAGGGCTGGGAGGCGGCCCGTCGACGGGGCAGCGCCGTGCACGACCCCATCGGCTACGACCCCGCCGCAGGGGGCTACACCCGCGCGGCCAACCGGGCGGGGGGCCTCGAAGGCGGGACCACCACGGGCGAACCCCTCGTGCTCCGGGCGGCCATGAAGCCCCTGTCTACGCTGCGCAGGGCCCTCGGGTCGGTCGACATCCTGCGGCACACCGACGCCCCCGCGGCCGTGGAGCGGAGCGACGTGTGCGCGGTCCCCGCGGCGGGGGTGGTCGTCGAGGCCATGGTGGCCCTCACCCTGGCCGAGGCCCTCCTCACGAAGTGTGGGGGCGACTCGATGCGGGAGGTCCTTCGTAACCTTGCCAATTATCGGGCCCAGGTGGGGGCCCACCCGTGACGGGCTCGGTCCTCCTGGTGGGCCCCCCGGGGGTGGGCAAGAGCGTCGTAGGGCCCCGGGTGGCCGAGGCCCTGGGGCTCCCCGCGGTCGACCTCGACGCCCGGGTGGAGTCGGCCGCAGGGTGCTCCGTGGCGGCCCTCTTCGCGCGCGAGGGCGAGGCCGGGTTTCGCCGTCGCGAGCGGGAGGCCCTCGCCCGGGCTCTGGCCGAGGGGCCCGCGGTGATCGCCACGGGGGGCGGGGCCTGGCTCGATCGCGCGGGGCGCCGGGCCATCCTGCGGGCGCATCGGGTGGTGGGCCTCACGGCCCCGCGGGAGGTGCTCCTGGGGAGGCTCCAGGGGGGCCCGGAGAGGCCCCTCCTCGTAGGAGCTCCCGGAGGGTGGCAGGAGGTCGGGGCGGCCCTGGACGGGCTCCTGGAGGCCCGGAGCGGGGCCTACGCGGAGGTCCACGCGACGGTGGAGGCGCGGGAGGGGGCCGCGGAGGTGGCGGGAGCGGTGGTGAGGCGGCTGCGGGGGATGGGGGAGACCCGGGTGGTTCCGTTGGGGGCGCGGAGTTATCGGGTGGGGGTTGGGGCGTTGGGGGGCCTCGCGGCCCGGATGGCGGAGGAGGGGATGTCGTCTGGCGCGGGCCGGACCCCCTGCGTGGTGACCGACCGGGGGGTGTATCGGGCCCAGGGGGCTGCGGTCGACGCGGTGGCTCGGTCTCTCGGGGCGGAGGTGCTCGTGTTGCCCGCGGGGGAGGCGACGAAGCGCCTGGGGATGTTGCCGCGGGTGTGGGGGCCCCTCCTGGCCGCGGGGGCCGATCGGGGGGCGGTCCTGGTGGCGGTGGGGGGCGGGGTGGTGAGCGACCTCGTGGGTCTGGCCGCAGCCCTGTACCTCCGGGGCATCCGGTATGTGACGGCCCCGACGACCCTGCTGGCCATGGCCGACGCCTCGGTGGGCGGCAAGACCGCCGTCGACCTCCCCCAGGGGAAGAACCTCGTCGGGGCCTTTCACCAGCCCTCCCTCGTGCACATCGACCCGGCCCTCCTCGACACCCTCGGGGCCCACGAGTACGCCTCGGGGCTGGCCGAGGTGGTGAAGGTCGCCCTGGCCGCCGACCCGGGGCTCTTCGCGTCGCTGGAGGCCTCCGCCGGGCCCCTGGGGTGCCGTCCTCGGCGCCGGGGGTGGTCCGCGGGGGCCTCGGTGCGCAGGGAGGCCCTCCTCGGGGCCGTCCAGGCCAAGATCGACGTGGTGGCCCGGGACGAGCGGGAGGGCGGACCGCGGGCGGTGCTCAACCTCGGGCACACCCTGGGCCATTGCATCGAGCACGCCTCGGGGTACCGCTTGCGCCACGGGCTGGCCGTGTCGGTGGGGATGGTCGGGGCCCTGGAGCTTGGGGTGAGGCTCGGGGTGACCCCGGCGGAGCTCCGCGATCGGGTGCTGGGTCTCCTCCGGGCCCTGGGGCTGCCCACTCGGGCCTCGGCGCCACGGGAGGACGCCCGGAGGGCCCTGGGGCTCGACAAAAAACGCGTAGGAAAGGCCCTTCGCTTCGTGCTGATGGCGGGGCTCGGGGAGGCTGTGCTGCGCGAGGTGCCCGCCGACGAGGCCCTCGGGGCGCTCGATGCCGTGCTGGAAAATGGATGAGTCCCCCGCGAGCAGGTATGCTCTGCTCATGCGCGAGAAAAATCGTTCGCGGCGGCGGGCCCTCGCGGCGCTCGCGGCCGGCGTGGCCGTAGCGGTAGGGGCAGGCTGCGCGGAGGATGGCGGGCCTTCGTTCTTCATTCGGGCGGCGATGGCCCCGTTGCCCATGGGCACGACCTGCGGCCTGCCCATCGACCCATTGGGGCTCCGGGTCACCGAGGGGCGCCTCGATGTCACGCTGCGCAACAGCTACGACCTCACGCCGATGCTGCAAAATCAGCTCCTCGAGCGCGCCGACATGACCTCCGCGCGCATCGAGTCCAACCACATCCAGGTGGAGGGCTACGAGATCGAGCTGCACGACCTGTCGCCCACGGGCTCCATCATCGGGGGCCAGGCGTTCTCGGTGTACCAGAGCTCGGTGGTCCCGGCGGGCATGGGGGGGCAGCCGTCGTTCAACGTGGTGACGGTGCAGGTGATCCCGCCGACCATCGTGCAGCTCCTCCTCGCGGGCGGGGCCCGGGTCGAGCGGGGGGGGCGGGTGGTCGACCTGCCCCCGGTGTGCGAGATCGACGCGTCGCGGGTGACCGCCAACTGCCCGGTGCCCCGCTACACCTCCAACGACGTGCGGGTCATCGTGCGGATGAGGGCCTTCGGCCGTACCCTGGGCGATGTCCCGGTGCAGACGCCGTACTTCGACTTCCCGGTGACGGTGTGTTGCCACTGCCTCATCCGGTTTCCACCGGAGGCCAACGCCGTGGAGACCGGCGGAGGGATGGGGATGCCGCCGCAGGTTCCTGACTGCAACGCCGGGGCCCCGATCCTCGATCAGTCGAGCTGCACCCCGGGCCAGGACTTCCCCCTGGACTGCCGCTCATGCGCCCAAAGCGACCCCGCGGCGTGTCAGCCCCCCGGGTTCACCCGCGACCCCTCGATGGGCATCTGCCCCCAGTTTTGATCGCGGCGATCGACCTCAGGCGCGGGGCCTTGTATTCGGGCAGAATACGAGGCCCCGCGTGCGTTTGGGGGCATTCGGCGGGCTTCGGGGCCCGGCCCGAGGAAGGACCACTCCAGGGGGAGCCCGGGGAAGCCTCCGGGGGCCGCGGAGGGAGGTCAAGGAGGCTCAGGCGACGCGGACGGGGCGCTGGCGATCGCCCAGGAGGAAGCAGCTGCGACAGCGGGCCTCGTAGGCCTCGGCGGCGCCCACCTGAACGGTCTCCGCGCCGCCGTGGAGGCGGTACGAGCGGCTGGCGAGGGAGCCGCAGCAGGCGCACACCGCGAGGGCCTTGGTGACCTGCTCGGCCACGGCCATGAGGTCGGGCATGGGGTCGAAGGGCTGGCCGCGGTAATCCTGGTCGAGGCCGGCGATGACCACCCGGCGGCCCGCGTCGGCCAGCGACTGCACCACATCCACCAGCCCGGGGCCGAAGAACTGGGCCTCGTCGATGCCCACCACCCGCGTGTCGGGGGCGAGGGCCTCGGTGAGTGCGGCCAGGTCGCGCACGGCCACGGCCTCCAGGGAGTGGGCGCTGTGGCTGGTGATGCGGGTCGCGTGGTACCGGCAGTCGATGGCGGGCTTGAAGACCTGCACCGACTGGCGGGCGATCACCGCGCGGCGCAGCCGCCGGATGAGCTCCTCGGTCTTGCCGCTGAACATCGGCCCGCAAATCACCTCGATCCAGCCTGTATCTTTGGGGTGGGACTCCATCGGGTCGCAGTGTTTCAGCCCCGGAGGCCAACAGAAAGAAAGCCGCCGAAGGTCGCCCCGCGCAGACGCGTTGCGGCGGGGAGCTCCATCGCGTAGCGTCGCCGGGTGTTCTGCCCGGCCTGTGGCGTGCGCAACGCCGACGACGCTCGCTTCTGCAACCAGTGCGGCGTCCGCATCGACTCCATGGCGCCCGTGCAGGGCTCTGCCGAGGCCTCGGCCCTGCCCGGGGTCGCCACCAACCACGGGGGCAAGGTCGCCCCCGCCTCTGCCCCCGTGACCGTGGTCGCCGCCCAGGCCGCCGCGGCGGCCCCCGCCCCCGCGTGGCCGCCCCCGGACGTCGCGGACGAGGCCCTGCGGACGGGCGAGCGCATCGAGCTGCCCATGACCGGGCCGTCGCGGCGCACCCTGGTGACGATGTTCCTCGGGGTGGGCCTCGGGTGCGCGGCCCTCGGGGGCCTGGTGGCCGTACGCACCTTCCGCGCCCCCGCCTCGGTGACCGAGCCCGTGACGGCCGTGGGGCTCATCGGCGAGCCCTCCATGGTCGATCCCGTCGACGCCGGAGCCCTCGCCGCCCCGGCCCCCTCGTCCTCCCGCGGGGCCCCGTCCACAGGCCCCGGACGCACCCCGGGGACGGTCGCGCGCAACGCCGCCCCCGCTCGCCCCGGGCCCTCGGGTCCGAGCGCGACTCCGCCCCCCGCAGGGCCCGCGGAGGGGCCCTCTCCGGGCGCCCCGTCCGCGTCACCCTCCACCCCCCCCGCCGGGACCACCACGGCCGCTGCGGGCCCTTCCCCGGTGCCTGGCGCGGCCCCCGGAGCCGCCTCGACTCCTAACGCGGCTCCGGCTTCTCCCACCGCCCCCGGGGGGGCCGCCGAGCCCCTGCCTGCCCCGAGCGAAGGGGGCTTGATCGAGCGCGGGCCCCGCACCACCCGCGGAGGGGTCACCGAGGGCGAAGAGACCGACGCCACGGGCCGGATGGACCCGACGGCCTTCACCTACGTCTACCGGCACTACTCGCCGCAGATTTCGGCATGCTACTCGTCGGCCTCACGCAACCGCGAGGTCAACGGCGTGGTGGTGATGCGGGTGCGGATCGGCGAAGACGGCCGGGTCCGTCGCACCCGGGTCGTGAGCGACACCGTGCGGGTGCCCGAGCTGGTGGAGTGCCTGCACAACCGGGTGCGGGCGTGGCGGTATCCGCAGCCCGAGGGGGGCGACGTCGAGGTCGACTACCCGATGCGCTTCGGCAGCGCCCGGTAGGGGGCCGCCCGGGGGTCACTGGGCCCGGAGGGTGAAGTACATCACGTCGTAGAGGCAGTGGGTCCACGCGGCGATGGCGAAGCCCCGGGCCTTGTACACCCCCGCCAGGGTCACCCCGAGGAGCAGGCGAAACACGAAGCTGCTCACGCGGAGGGGGTCGCCGAGGGGGCCGAGGTAGTGCATCGCCGAGAAGGCGAGGGACGACACCGTCAGGGCGATCAACCAGCCCAACCACGGCCGCATCCGCCGCGACAGGAGGTAGCCGATCCCGTGGAAGAGGCCCATCCGAAACACGAGCTCTTCGTGGAGGCCCGCCCCGGCGGAGGCGATCCATTTGGCCCCGAGCCCGTTGATGTCGAGGACCCCGAGGCCGAGCGAGGCCACCACCGAGCCCACGGCCACGGCCATCAGGAGGGCGTACACGCTGCTCTCCAGGATGACGGGGATGAACATCCGCGGCGACAGGCTCGACCGGGCCCGGGCCCGCAGGATGAGCACCGTGAGGAGGGCTGTGACCCCGAGGGAGACCCCGGCGTAGACGAGGACGTTGCCTCCGGCCAGGGTGAGGGCCGTGCCCGTGAGGAAGTCAACCCCGTTGCCGACCCACTGGTACTGCCCCGAGGGGCCGCGCTCCATCAGCAGGAGCACCCCGAGGTGGTAGATCACAAACAGGGGCAGGACGAGGAAGAGGTTGGTGAGGGGGTCGATCCGCGGCAGGAGGAGCCGCCGGACGGGCTCGGGCAGGTGCATCCCGGGGCGCGAATCGGTCACCAGTCGTCGTTTGGCCATTGGAGTGTATCGCCCTCCCGCAGAGCCACAGAGGGTGCCACACGGCGGGGCGGGGCGCTCGCCGCGGACGGGGCAGAGCCTGTCAGGCGATGCCAAATTCCTTGATCTTGTAGAGCAGGGCCCGGTGGCTGATCTCCAGGAGCTCGGCGGCCCGGGTGCGGTTGCCCTTGGTCTTCTCCAGGGCCCGGCGGATGAGGATCTCCTCGATGACCCGGGTGGTCTTCTTGATGGAGAGGTTGCCCTTGTCGAGCTCGGCGGCCACGGGGTCGACGGGCTCGCGGATGCGGGGGTCGAGGTCGGAGGCCCGCAGGATGGTGGTGTCGGACAGGACCATGGCCCGCTCGATGGCGTGCTCCAGCTCGCGGACGTTGCCGGGCCAGTGGTACTCGGTGAGCAGGCGCAGGGCGTCGGGGGAGACCCCCTGGACCGTGGTGCCCAGGCGCTCGTTGAAGCGGGTGACGAAGTGGTCGACGAGGAGGGGGATGTCCTCGCGGCGCTGACGCAGCGGCGGAATGGTCAGGGACACCACGTTGAGCCGGAAGAACAGGTCTTCGCGAAACCGCCCCGCCTTGCACTCCTGCTCCAGGTCGCGGGCCGAGGCGGCCACCACCCGGACCTCGGCCTTCCGGTCGTGGGTCTCGCCCAGCCGGCGGTAGGTCGACTCCTGGAGCACCCGCAGGAGCTTCACCTGGAGGGCCAAGGGGAGGTCGGTGATCTCGTCGAGGAAGAGGGTGCCCCCCTCGGCCTCTTCGAAGAGGCCCCGCTTGTCGGCGTTGGCGTCGGTGAAGGCGCCCTTCTTGTGCCCGAAGAGCTCGCTCTCGATGAGGTTCTCCGGGATGGCCCCGCAGTTGATGGCCACGAAGCTGCGGGGGCTACGCGGGGAGCGGTTGTGGATGGCCCGGGCCACGAGCTCCTTGCCCACCCCGGTCTCGCCCGTGATGAGCACCGTGGTCTTGAAGTTGGCCACCCGGGACAGGGTGGTGAAGAGGGCCCGCATGAGGTCGGACCGAGCCACGAGGCCGTCGAAGTGGTGCTCGCGCCCGACGGCGGCCCGGAGCTCCCGGTTTTGCCGCACGAGCATCGCCCGCTCCTGCACCTTGCGCAGGGCGAAGGTGAGGTCGGCGGGGGCGAAGGGTTTGGTGAGGTAGTCGGTGGCCCCGCGCTGGATGGCCTGCAGGGCGTCCTCGTTGGAGCCGTAGGCGCTCATCACCAGGACCACCGTGTGGGGGTAGCGGGACTGAAGCTCCTCGACGAGCTCGAGCCCCGAGCGGCCCGGCATCCGCACGTCGGTGACCACAAACTCCATGGGGTCGCGTTCCATGGCCGCGAGGGCCTCGTCGACGCTGCCCACGGCCAGCACCTCCCAGCCCTGCTTGCGGAGGTGGGTCCGCAAGGCCAGGCGGAGGTTTTCTTCATCATCGACGAGCAGGAGCTTGGGCATAGGGTTGACCCCGGCGACTCTACCCCGCCCCGCCCCAAAGCCCATAGCCCCCTCGTGGCCTCCACGCGCCCGTCCGTGCGGCGGCGGCACGGATTCTGCGACCCTCGCGGCGAGGAGCCACCATGAGACCCCGACCGACCGCCCCCCCGCCTCGATGGCCCTGGGCCGCCCTCAGCCTCCTCGGGGCCTCGGCCGCGGGATGCCTCGACCGCACCTTCGCCCCCGACGACGGCCCCGCGCCCCCCGTCGAGCTCCAGCTCTTTACGGAGTCGGTCAATGCGGTTGACCTTCTCTTCGCCATCGACAACTCCGGGTCGATGCGGGAGAACCAGGCCCAGTTGGCGCGGCGTTTGGACGTTCTGCTGTCCCAACTGGTCGATGCCGCGGTCGATCCACGCGGGGGGCGCATCGGACGACCGCCTGCCCGCTCGCTGCACGTGGGGGTCATCAGCGTCGACCTGGGCACCCCGGGGAGCGTGCTTGGTGGGTGCGCCCACAGCGACGCGGGCGACGACGGCCTGCTCAACCCCATCCGCAACGGGCAGGCGATGCGTACGCACCAGCCGTGGACCACGGCCCCGCCGGGCATCCGCCCCGCCCGCTGTCGGAACGACCCACAGCAGTACCCCAACTTCCTCACCTTCGACGCCGACGCGACGGCGTTTCACGAGGACCTCGTCTGCAACACATTTCTCTCCATCGGCGGCTGCGGCATCGAGCAGCAGTTGGAGGCGGCGTACCGGGCCCTGGTGATCCGCGATCCGCGGGCCCGGCCAGGCAACACCGACCCCAACGCGGGCTTCGTGCGCGACGAGGCCGTCCTCGCCTTGGTGATGGTCACCGACGAGGAGGACGGCTCGGTGCGCGACTGTCGGTACGAGGAGCCGGGCGACCCCGACGGAGACTGCCGCCCGCCCCGAGGCGATGCTCTCTCGGTGTTTGACAGTTCCAACCGGGACTGGGCTGACACCGACTTCAGCATCAACCTTCGTTGGTACATGTACACCCCCGGGAGCCCCCAGGACCCCACCTGGAACCTCAACCGTTACCTCGACCCCGCCCGCCCCACGCGCGGGTTTCTGTCGCTCAAACCCGGTCACCCCGAGCGGGTGGTCTTCGCGGGGCTGGTGGGGGTTCCTGTCGACCTGCCGACCCGGCCTGACGGAGGGGGCCTCGACTGGACGGCCCTGCTCGGCGAAAACCCCGACGGCTCCGACGGGTACACGGCCATGAGCCCCGAGGGCCCGGTGTCCCTCCGTCAGCGCAACCTCGACCCGTCGTGTGGGATGCGGGTGGTCCCGGGATGTCGTCGGGAGGGGGTGCGGTACGACCCGGACCGGCCGCCCTGCGACACCACGGCCCAGTACTTCGCCTGGCCCTCGCGGCGGATCCCCGAGATCGCCCGGCGGTTCGCCGCGCTCTATGACAACGGCACCATCCGCTCCATCTGCCGCAGGGACTTCGCCGAGGCCCTGGAGGAGTTCGGGCAGCGCATCCGGCGGCGCCTCGTGCGTCGTTGCCTCGCCCACCCCCTCGTGACCGTGCCCCCGCGTTGTACGGCCGCGGGAGAGCCCCTGGGATGTGTCCGCCCCGGCGACCTGACCCCCGTGCGCGTCAACTGCATCCTTCGCGAGACCCTGCCCGAGTCTGTCCCTGTGGCCCTCGGGTGCAGCACGGCCCGAGGCCGACGCACGGCAGGAACCGACCCCGACACGGGCCGCGGCCAGTGCCTCGTCGACCAGGTCGCGCTCCCCGTCGGAACCCTCCCCACCGCCGCGTCGCCTCCGGGCTTCTTCTACGACACCACCACCTCACCGGGGGCCTCGCCCTGCCGCCACCCGATCGCCTTCACCGCCCGGGACGAGCCCCTTCCGGGGACCACGGTGCAGATCGAGTGCACCCCGGAGTCCGTAGGGGAGGCCGCCCCGTGACAACCCGGTTGGCAGCCGCTGCGCCCTGAAGGTGACAGGGGACGGCGGCCCAACACGCGAGGAGGGCCACGAACAGGCGCGGGCCGGGAGGGGCCGTAGGTTGGTACGGAGTGTGCGAAAGCACCAGGAGGCGTTGGTCGGGCATTGCTGCCCGGGACGGCATTCTGTATCGTCCGGGCGTTTCGAAGCAGCCAGTGCCAAGGAGTGAGGGTTATGTCGCAGCGGAAGAGCATCCGCAGGGTTGGGTTGGGCGTCGCGGCGGTAGGCCTGATGGGCGCGACGGGCGCGGGATGCCTTGACCGCCCTGTGTCTGCCCCGGAGACCCGCCTGCAGTCGGGCGTCCAGCTCCCGGTGGTCAACAACGCGGTTGACTCGGTAGACATTCTGTTTGAGATCGACAACTCAAACTCCATGCGCGACAACCAGGCGCAGCTTGCACGCCAGTTTGACGTGCTGATCTCGCAGCTCGTGTCGCCCCCGATCAACCCGGCCACGATGCTCCCGCAGTATCCCCCGGTGCGGTCGCTGCACGTGGGGGTGATCTCCTCCGACCTCGGGACCCCGGGGAGCGTGGTGCCCTCGTGCGCCAACAGCGACTCGGGCGACGACGGCCTGCTCAACCCCATCCGCAACGGGCAGGCGATTCGTACGCACCAGCCGTGGACCACGGCCCCGCCCGGGGTGCGCCCCATGCGCTGCATGAACAACCCGCAGCAGTACCCCAACTTCCTCACCTTCGACGCCGACACGACGATGGCGTCGGCGTTCCGCGAGGACTTCGTCTGCAACGCCTTCCTCTCCATCGGCGGCTGCGGTCTTGAGCAGCAGCTTGAGGCCGCGTACCGGGCCCTGGTGATTCGCAACCCGCGGGCCCAGCCGGGCAACACCGACCCCAACGCGGGCTTCGTGCGCGACAACGCCGTGCTCGCCATCGTGATGGTCTCCGACGAGGAAGACGGCTCGGTCCGCGACTGTCGGTACCAGGAGGGGGGCGACCCCGACGGCGACTGTCGCCCGCCCCGGGGCGACGCCCTCTCGGTGTTTGACAGCGCCAACGGCGACTGGGCCGCCACCGACCTCAACCTCCGGCTGTACATGTACACCCCGGGGAGCCCCCAGGACCCCACCTGGAACCTCAACCGCTACATCGACCCGATGCGCCCCACGCGCGGGTTCACGTCGCTCAAGCCGGGTCGGCCCGACCAGGTCATCTTCGCGGGCATCCTCGGGGTACCCATCGCGATCCCGACCCGTCCGGGCGGGACCAACATCGACTGGACGGCCCTCCTCGGCAACAGCCCCGACGGGGCCGATGGCTTCACGGGGATGAGCCCCGAGGGGCCGGTGTCCCTGCGTCAGCGCAACATGGACCCGTCGTGTGGGATGCGGGTGGTTCCGGGGTGTCGTCGGGAAGGCTCGTCGTACGATCCGGCCCGTCCGCCCTGCGACACCACGGCCCAGTACTTCGCCTGGCCCTCGCGGCGCATCGCCCAGGTCGCCCGGCGCTTCTCCGAGCGCTACGACAACGGCACGGTCAGCTCCATCTGCCGCAGCGACTACTCCGAGGCCCTGCAGCAGATCGTGCAGCGCATCCAGCAGCGCCTGACGGGCCGGTGCCTGCCCCGCCAGCTCCAGACCACGCCCCCCCAGTGCACGGGGATGAACACCCCCGCGGGCTGCGTGAGCCCCGGCGACATGACGCCGGTGCGCGTCAACTGCGTCGTGCGTGAGACCCTGCCCGCGGGCATGACCGCGGCCCAGCAGTGCACCGCCGCCCGCGGGCGTCGTCCGGCGAGCCCCGTGCGCGACCCCGACACCAACCGCGAGCAGTGCCTCGTCGATCAGGTCCCCGTGCCCATCGGGGGCATGCCCAGCGGCATGGCCCAGGGCTTCTACTACGACACGGCCCCCGACCCCACGGCCCCCGATTGCCGTCAGCGCATCTCGTTTACGAGCAACGCCGAGCTGGCCACCGGGGCCACCGCCCTCATCGACTGCGTCCAAAACGTCGGGGCCACCAACTGACCCGATCCCTCGGGCGGTAGACGGTCTGCGACGTGTTCGGGGCGGTCCAGGGAGGCCGCCCCGGGCGTTTGGGGCCTTTACGAACGCGCGTCCTCCCGGTCGAACCAGGCGTCGATCAGGCTGCGGGCGATCGACAGGCGCGGCGGGAGCCTGGGCAGGGCGTCACGGGAAAACCACCGAGCGTCCTCGAGCTCGCCGTCGCCCGCCGTGACCTCCGTGCCCTCGGCCCGGGCCCAGAACCCCACCATGAGCTGATGGGGAAAGGGCCACGGCTGGCTCCCGCGGTACTCCACGTCCGTCACGGCGATCCCGGTCTCTTCCAGGCACTCGCGCCGCACGGCGTCCTCGAGGCTCTCACCGGGTTCGACGAAGCCGGCCAGGAGGCCGTACCGCCCCGCGGGCCACTCGGCCTTGCGCCCGAGCAGGACCCGCCCCGCGTCGTCGTACACGAGGGTGATCACGCAGGGCGAGATCCGCGGCCACACGGTGTGCCCACATCCGGGGCAGACCTTCGCCCGGTGGGCCAGGTCTGGCTGGGCCATCGGGGTCCCGCACAGGCCGCAGAAGCGGGTGGTGCGGTCCCAGTGCACGACCTGCGAGGCCAGGGCCGCCGCGGCCCAGGTGGTGGGCGTCTGGGTCATTACGAGGTCGCGAAGGCCCGCGGTCGTCCAGGGGTCGGGCACGGCCCGGTTGGGGCCTCCGAGGCCCGCCACGAACACCTCCTGGCCGTCGAGGGTCCCGAGCCGATGCACGGTGTCGAGCGGGAGGGCCCCGAGGCAGGATGCGGGGAGCACCACGGCCCCGTCGGGGTCGCACACAAACCGGTCGCCCTGGGCCACCACGAGGCAGCAGGAGCCCTCAGGCAGGGGGTCGGGCACGGGCCCCGCGCAGGGGACAAACCCGGGGGTGTCGCCGGGATAGGTTGGGAGCCTGGGGCAGGGGGCGGTCATGACGGGCACATAGGTGCCGCGGGAGATTGAAGCAAGCCGTGCGTGACGGGGGCAGGCGGTGCGGTCAGGTCGTGGCCGCGCGGGCGTGGGTGGTCATGAGCCGGGCGATGCCCGGGACGGCCTCCTCGACGTTCTTCTTCCCTTGGGGGCGGAGGCTCTCGTAGGCCTTCTTGAGGTTGGTGTGGCGGGTGACCCGGGCCCGGTCGTCGGTGATCCCGAGGAGGGCGTCGGCCACCTCGCCCTTGCGGGCCGAGAAGTAGTCGACGGTCGATCCCCCCTGGGTGAGGGAGGCCTGGTAGATGGGGTCGAGGCGGGCGGCGAAATCGTCGAGGAGGCCGTCGATCACGTCGGTGATCATGCCCGGGCGGGCGCTCTTGACGACCTTGAAGGCGCCCTTGATGGCCAGGCCCGACAGGCCTGACTTGCGGGCCACCTCGTCGTCGAGGAGGCGCTCGGCGTCGCGGACCACCTGCTGGCGCCGGGAGGGTTCGGTCAGAATGCTCTTGAGATCAGCCATGATGGAGGTACTCGAGGGTTGCGGAAGGGGGGGAGGGGTCTCAGGGCGCGGGGCGCTGCCACGGAACGGCGGCCCCGGCGGTGTCGCCCTCGATGCGCACCATGGCCCCGGACGAGGCCACGTAGAGGTCGGTGCAGGCGAGGGCCCCGACGCCAAAATCGAGGCTGGCCGCGGCCCCGATGCCCATCTGGAGCACCGCGGGGTTGGTCCCGTCGGCGTCGAGGCGGATCACCCGGCCGCGGCCGTTGTCGGTGACGTACACCCGGCCCGTGGCGTCGAAGGCCACCCCGTCGGGGTTGCCGAGGCTGCGGGCGAAGACGGTCCGCTCGGTCTCGGCCCCGTTGGCGAGGGTGAGGCGGAGGAGGGTCCCGCCGGCGTAGCTGCACACGTAGAGGGCCCCGTCGGGGCCGAAGGCCACCCCGTTGGCCTGGGCGATGGCGCTGGTGGTCACCTGCTCGCGCATGCCATCGACCGGAACCCGGTACACCCGCCCCGCCCCGAAGTCGGAGTAGTACAGGGCCCCGTCGGGGCCGAGGGTGAGGCCGTTGGGCTGGCCCGCCCCGGTGACGTACGGGGTCACCGCGGGGCTGTCTCCGAGGGTCACGGCGTAGATGGTGGCGTTGGCCGGAGAGCCCACATACAGGCGGTTGTTGGCCGGATCGACCACCACGCCCCAGACCGTGCTGGCGGCGCTGGGGAGGGCGGCCCAGGCGGGTTCGGGGTCGGCCCCGGGGCGCCTGCGGCCGACGGCCCGGGAGCGGGTGAAGTAGATCGTGCCGTCGCCCGCGATGACCAGGCCCTCGGTGCCGCGGATGCCCGATACGTCAGGGCGTTCGGTGCCGCAGGCGGGGGCCGGGGGGCCCGCGTCCGTGGGGGGCGTCCCGGTGTCCTGGGGGGCAGGGCCGGTGTCGGTCATGCCCGCGTCGGAGGCGGGAGGGGTGCCCCCGTTGTCCGAGCAGGCGGCCGACAGGAGGAGGGCGAGGGCGAAGGCGTAGAGGGTCTTGGGCATTGGACGGGGGCTTCGGGCCGGTAAAGTCCCAAAGGCCCGGGGAGGTTGCAAGGGCCGGTTGCCAGGGGGGCCTCGGCTCCCCCATGTTCCCCGGCCATGAACGAGCATGACATGGCC
Organism: uncultured Myxococcaceae bacterium; assembly: GCA_964447205.1. Taxonomy (GTDB): domain Bacteria; phylum Myxococcota_A; class Polyangia; order Polyangiales; genus JAEUKH01. The sequence continues at coordinate 54,039 of CAYUSB010000035.1, read as the reverse complement.
TCGCTCCGCCGCGAATATCGCGCGGCCCAACTCGACGTGGCCGACGTGGCCCCGGAGCCCCTGGAGCAGTTTCGGCACTGGTTTGGCGACGCGATGCGGGCGGGCGAGGGCGAGCCCAACGCCATGACCCTGGCCACGGCCTCGCGGGAGGGGGTTCCGTCGGCCCGGGTGGTGCTGCTGAAGGGGGTGGAGCCGGGGCTCGACGGGGGCTTCCTCTTCTTCACCAACTACGCGAGCGACAAGGGCCGGGCCATCGCCGAAAACCCCGCGGTGGCCCTGGTGTTCTACTGGCACGCCCTGGAGCGTCAGGTGCGGGTGGAGGGCCGGGCCGAGCGGGTGACCCGGGAGGTGTCCGAGGCGTACTTCGCCCAGCGCCCGCGGGGGTCGCAGCTCGGGGCCTGGGCCTCGCCCCAGAGCGAGAAGGTGGCCTCGCGGGAGGTGCTGGAGGCCCTCCTCGCGGAGGTCGAGGAGCGCTTCGTCGGGGAGGAGGTTCCGTGTCCCCCGGCCTGGGGGGGATACCGGGTGGTGCCCGGCCGGGTGGAGTTCTGGCAGGGGCGGGAGAGTCGGCTCCACGACCGGCTTGTGTATGTCCGCGAAGGCACGGGGTGGGTCATCTCGCGCCTCGGCCCGTAAGCGACGGTCAGGGAGGGGCCGCGAGGGGGGCGCAGGTGGAGACCCCCGCCCCGACGATCCGAAAGCCGATGTCGGTCATGTACCCGGGGTCGACCGAGTCGTCGGACGGGCGGTAGCGCGTGACGTTGCTCGTGCGCCCCGGCTGGGCCGTCGACGACGGAACCGTATACAAATAGAACGCCCCCCCCCAGAACGAGAACGCCCAGTCCGAGGGCCTCTCGACCTCTGGGAGGCTCCGGGCGCTGCGGATGACGGCGGAGGCGGGATCGATCTCCGCGACCTGCACGGGGGTGGTGATGAAGAAGCCAAAGAGCCGGCCGTCGCCCGTCCCGGTGAGCTCGGCGTTGTAGCCCCGGAGGTCGCCCGAGAAGGCCCCGACGCGCGCGAGGGATCCGGTGGCGGGGTCGATGCGCCCGAGGCCGACGCTGTTGCGGGCGGACGAGGCCCCTGTGCCCACGATGAAGAGGGCCTCGTCGGTGCGGCCCATCCCCGCGGTGGAGAAGCCCATCCCGAGCTGTCGAAACTCCTGGGGGAGGGCGATGGGCTGGGCGGCCGTGCACGTCGCGTCGGCGGTGTCGACGCGGTAGATCACCCCGGGCGGGCCCATGGGCATCGGCGACGGGTCGATGTAGTTGACCCAGGCGATGGCGTCGCGGTCGATGGCCATGGAGTTGGGGCGCAGGGTGGTGGGGCAGCGCAGGGGGCCGACGCGCGTAAACTGCCGGAGGTTGGGGCGAAAGCTGTACAGCTCATTGGTGTCGGAGAGGACGTACACGAGTTGGGCGGCCTCGCTGCACCCGCGGCCTCCGGCGTCGCGGAGGGGCACGGGGGTCACCCCGTCGCGCGGGGGTCCTGCGTCTGTACCAGAGCCGGGGTCGGCAGGGTCGGGGTCGCAGCAGGCCGCCGCGGCGAGCAGGGGGGCCAGGAATACAAACGCGGTCGTGACGCGCATGGAGGATCCTCCGCGACGGTCGATCGGGCCCTTCGCCCGGCCGAGTGTACACCATCTCCCCGGCGCCAGACGGAGGGTCGACCTCCAGCGTCCCCCGAGCGGGCCGATCCGCAGTCGACGCTACCGAAGCAGCCGCGGCGCCACGAGCCAGTACGTATACAACGCCGAGAACAGGGTCCCCATCACGATGCCAAACCATGCGCGTCCCGCCCCGTGGAGGCTGGGATCGCGCCGCAATACGCGCAGGGCCCACACCCCGGCGAACAACGCGAGGGGCGCACACACACCCGTGGGGCTGAGCAGCCCGAGGTAGCCCGCCACGAGGGCGGACGGGGCCCGGCCGATCGGTACGAGGGCCCGGGTGACATCGTCGTTGTTGAGCTGAAGTCCACCCGTCGATGGCGGAGGTTGCTGCGGCTGCATGGTTCGGTGCCCTCCTTCAGGCGCGGGGAGAGTACACCGCCGACGCGACACGACGAGGCGGAACGAGGGGTACCCGAGGATCGCCCCGGCCGCCTACAACGCGTCGGGGCGCTGCGCTACGTCTGGGCGGAAGCGCTGGCCGCCTTGCGGCCCAGGCCTTCAGCTACGGGCTCGCGCGGATGATCCTCGATGGGCTCCTCGGGGACATCGACGGCGACGGCGCCGAGGCGCTGGCGCCGTCGACGACCTCCATGGGGGCCGCGTCGGGGCCGAGGTCGGTCTTGACCCAGCCCGGGTGCGCCGCGGCTACGGCGATGTTCTTCGCCGCGAGGGCCTTCGACTGGATCATCGAGAGCATGTTGAGGCCCGCCTTCGAGCTGGCGTAGCCCGGCGTGCCGAACCCCGCCCAACTGATCCCACGCGGCCTCGCAGGTGGCGATCGACCCGAGGGCCGACGACTGGTTGATCACCCGCAGGGTCGTCGCTCTTGCTGCGGAGCGGGACGAGGGCGTCGGTGATCGCCCAGGGGGCCACGAGGTTCACGTCGAGGGTCTTGCGGAACCGCTCGACGGTGGTGCCGGTCTCGTTCCACACGAGGGAGATGCCGGCGTTGTTGACGAGGACGTCGAGCTTGCCGAAGGTCTTGTCGAGCCCAGGTCGCCAGGGCCCTGATGTCGTCCGCGTTGGTCACCTCGAGCTTCACCGCGTGGGCGTCGCCGCCGCTGCGGGCGATCCGCTCGACGACGGCCTGACCCGCCGCCACGTCGCGCGCCGCGACGACCACGGTGTATCCCAGCCCCGCGAGCGGCGAGGCGATCTCCTGCCCGAGCCCCTTGTTGGCGCCCGTGACGAGCGCAACCCTGCCACTCTTGCTGATGGTCATTCGGAGTCTCCCTCTGGTGCGCGTCGGCGGTGTTCGCCGGATGGCGCGCGGCAGGCTTGTGCCACCGTCCCAATCCCGCCACAAACCTCAGGGTTTGGGCTGCCCGGCGACCTCTACGTGCGGAGGACGCGGGCCTCCTTCGCCGCGCTGGGCCATCGCGAGCACCGTCAGCGCGTTCCAACCCTGTCTCGGAGTCGCGATGCGCCTCGGGTGTTGGCGGGGTCTACACGATGCGTTCGGTGAGCAGCCGATCCCAGCGGGCCACGCGGGCGTCGTCCTCGCCGACCATGTCGACGATCCATCGTCGCACATAGGCGTCGTCGAGCTGAGCCCCTTGCACGGCCACCAGCCGCTGAAGATCGACGACATCCTTCCCCCGGAAGAACAGCAGCTTGAACACCGCCGTGGCCTCCGCGGAGAGGATCCAGACGTCGTGGCCCTTCAGCCCCACGCGGACGCGCGTGCGGAGGGCCTCCCAGGAGAACGGGACGCTGGGCACGAATAGGTCGACGCGCATCCCTCGATACTGCACGACAATCAGCCCATCGGCCTCGGCCTGGCTGCGGGCGCTGTCGACGTCGAGGGCGATGCCCAGGGGCGCGGTGACGCCCACTACCTGGTCGAGGGCGGCCTCGGGGCAGAACAGGTTGATGTCGACATCGACCGTCGCCCTGGGAATGCCCCAGAATCCATAGGCCAGGGCCCCGCCGATGGCGTAGTCGATGCGGTGGGCCTCGAAGGCCTCGCCGAGCTCGATGGCCACGTCGAGGGCCGAGGGCTCGTCGCTCATGCCGCATCGCCGCGGGCGCGGGCCCGCAACGTCCGGAGGAGCTCGACCGTGGCGGGGTCGAGCGGATCGCGCAGGGCCTTGATGCGGTCGGCGTCGCTGCGTGCGGCCAGGAGGGCCATGGCGTCGGCGCAGGCGAGGGCCAGGAGCTGGCCCCGACGCTCGAGCGTCATCGTGCGGTAGGGCTCGGCCTCGGCGCGGAGCGACGCGCGTTCGTCGCGGGCCCAGCCGGGTAGCTTCGTCGCCATGGTCGGACAACCGTACCACGGCCGCGCGGGGTGGTAAGCTCTGCCATGCCATGTCATGTCGACCGCCGTCGGGCTGCGCCCCCGGGTGACCATCGCGGAGTACCTCACCCGCGAAGCCGAAGCTCCCACGAAGCACATCCTGTGGGACGGTGAGGTCTTCTCCGTCGAGGCGATGTCCAGTGGGACCCTCGACCACAACACCATCTGCGCCAACGTGGTCGTGGCGTTGGGCCTTGCGCTGCGCGGCACGCGGTGTCGCGTCGTGACCTCCGACCAGAAGCTCTGGGTCCCGCTCAAAGAAGGCTTCGTGTACCCCGATGCCATCGGTGCTCTGCGGTGGCGTCGAGCGCTACCCGGGCACCCTCGACGTGGTGACCGACCTCATGGTGTCGTCGCGCCACGTCGCAGTCGAGCACTACCTCCGCGCCGAGGGCGACACCTGGCTCCTGCACCTCTACCGCGTCGGGGAGACCGTCCAGCTCCATGGCCCCGACCTCTCGTTCGTCGCCAACCGGCAGAGTAGTTGTCGTTCACCACCTGCTACGCCCGCGAGCGCGTCGAGGCGCGTCGGGCCTGGGAGCAGGTTCGCCGCGTGTCGGCCGTGGTCCAACCCGACAGGCGCCACGGGCAGATCGCGGTGACCCCCGCGGTGTCGGCCCCGACGATCGAGGCGTGCTTCCGGCGCATCCTCGAAACGTGGCGCCTGACGCCCCCGCCGGGCGGGGTCGCGGTTCCCATCACCTGGACGCGGGCGGAGATCCTGCGGGCCTCGCGCGGGCGCCGGTAGCCGCTGGCCCCTGGCGTGACGTCGCGTCGCGACGGGGCGCCTCGTCACGCACGCACCCCGTTGCAGTGCCCGCGCTTGTGACGCGCACGGAGGCCCTCCGCGGCGGTCACACGGGCCCTTCGCCCGGCTGGCTGGACACCATCCCCCTGCGCCAGAGGCGGGCGGCCTCGGTGGGCACTCCCGCGGCGTCGAGCCCTGGAAACACTACGTCGTCGAGCACGGCCATCGCCAGGGGCAGGCGCTCGCTGGCCGCGACGTTGCCAAAGGCCGCGAGGGCCTCCTGCTCGGGGTCGTCGGCCACGGGCACGAAGAACTCCGCACGAAAGGTCGCGGCCAACATCCCGGGCAAGAGGGGCCCGAGGAAGGCCACGTCGAGGCGGTTGCGCTCCTCGTGCAGCCAGGCCCAGCCCAGGCGGCTGTGGCGCACCTCGTCGCGCAGGATCGTGTGGACCGTGCGCCGAACGGTGGGGTCGGTCACCCGCTCCAGGGTGGCGGTCAGGACGCAGGCGTTGAGGGTCTCGGTCACGCACCCCACGGACACCAGCTCGTACAGCAGCCGGGCCCGGGCCGTGGCCCGCGGGAGCACGAAGGTGTGCAGGGGGGCCTCGGGGGTCGGGACCCGCTCGAAGCGCTCGGCCGTCTCGGCGCAGAGCACGGCGTGGCGGGCCTCGTCGGCCGCGGCGGCCCGGGCGTGGTCCACCGTGGCGGCCGTAGCCCCGAGGGCCGTGAGCTGCGCGGCGAGGTGCTCGAAGCGGGCCTCCTGGGCGCGTTCGGCCGCGGCCCGAAAGGCCCACTCGGTCGCCACGGCCCGGCGCACCGCGGGGCTGATCGCGCCCGGTCTCACGGGATCAACCCCAGCAGATCGCCCCGCAGGGCATCCTGCACGGCGTCTCCCCCGTGTCGGCCGCGCCCCCGTCCCCGGCGGCCGCGTCCTGGGCGGCTCCGTCCTGGGCCGCGCCCCCGTCGGCCGTGACCTGCATGGCCCCGGTCTGCCCGCCCGGCTCCTCCCCCCCGCAGCCGACCCCCCCGAGCACCGAGCTGCCCAACACCAGAACCCCGTAGAGCTTCTTGAATCGCATGGTCCTCACTGCCTCCGTAGGGCTCAACCTGAGGCCTCCGCGCCGTACGCACAATCAGTATTCTTTGTCCGTGATTGTACGTGGGCGGCAATCAATCTCAGGGCCCCTTCGGAGGGACTCTACCCTTTGGAGGGACTCTACCCGAGCAGGGCCATGAGCTGATCGCAGCGGGCCACGAGCCGGCAGATGCGGGGCCTCGAGGTCGGCGTAGCGCATGGGGTCGTTGCGGCCCGCGGCGAAGGTGGCCGTGGCCATGGCCACCACGCGGTCGCCCTGGGTGATGCGGGCGGCGGTGTGGGTGACGGTAAACCCGGCCCGGACCCTTTCGGTGGTGAGGGCGGCCTCGCCCTCCGCGGCGGGGGCGCAGAAATGTACGGTCAGGGTGCGGACCCGACGGCCCGGGTCGTCCACGGCCGCGGTCATCCCCCGCAGCAGCACGGCCCCCACGAGCCCCCCAAACGCGCCCCGGCCTTGAAACCAGGGGCGTTCGAACCGTCCCTCCCAACGGTCGGGAGCCGTGGGGGACCAGGCAGACGCGGCGGCGAAGGGGTGGGTCATGGCCGCGTGGGATGCCACCCCGGCGGGCAGGGGCGCAGGACGATCGGGGGAAAATTGGCCCCGGCCGGTGCTGGGGCGTATCGTCCCTTCGGCTGGGAGGCGATGACGATGACGACCCCACCTGACGAGGCCCTGTCCTCGCCCCAACGGGAGGTGATGCCCTCCACCCTGCCGCCGTCGTTTGGGGCCGCCGAGCCGACCCCGAAGGCCCCGCCGCTCGATCTCACCACCCTCGACGGGCTGGTGGAGCAACATCGTTGGGACAAGGTTCGGGAGGCCCTCCAGGTGGGCGAGGCCGCGGCCCTGCCGCCAGCCCTGCGCGTCGTCCTGGCCCTGGCCTCGCGCGAGTCCGAGCCCGTGGACCTCGAGGCCCGCCGCAGCGCCATGGAGGCCCAACGGATGGCCGTGGAGGCCCTGGCCGAGCTCCTCGGGATGCCCCCCACGGCGACCCTGCCGCGCGTCGTGGCCGTACGCATCCTGCGTCGCAACTGGCGTACGGCCCCGGCCCCGACGACCCGGACCTCCCTCCTCCTCCTCGGGATCTCCCTGGCCCTCGGGAGCCTCGTCGGGTACCTCCTCGGACCGGGGCGCGACTGGCTCATCGGCGTGCTTCGCGCGACTGGCTGATCGTCGCTCTACCCTCCGTCCGATAGGGCTCGGGCGAGGTGGACGGCGAACAGGCCTGCGTCGTCGGTGCGGGTCATGACGCGGCCAAACCCCGCGGCCGTCAGGAGGCGGTCGACGTGGGGCAGGTCGTACTTCACGCTCGACTCCGTGTGGATCCGCTCGCCCGCGACGAAATCAATGGGGAGGTCGAGGGCCCCAATAAAGACCCGCTGGTCGACCCGGCTCTCCAGGTGCATCTCGACGCGGGAGGCGGCCTCGTTCCACAGGGCGACGTGGCGAAATTGGGCGAGGTCGAAGTCGGCGTCGAGCTCGCGGTTGATGCGGGTGAGGACGTTGAGGTTGAAGGCCGCGGTGACCCCCTGGGCGTCGTCGTAGGCCGCCACGAGGCGGGCCGGATCCTTGCGCAGGTCGGTCCCGAGCAGGAGGGTGCCTCCGGGCAGGAGGGCCCCGCGGATCGACCGCAACAGGCCGATGGCCTCGTGGTCGTCGTAGTTGCCGATGGAGCTCCCGATGAACAACACGAGCCGCCGCGGGCCCAGGTCGCGGATGGCCTCGAAGGCGTCGTCGTGGTGGCCGACGAGGGGCCGCACCGTCACGGCAGGCATGGTGGCCTCGATGCGGGTCTTGGCCATCTCCAGGGCCGAGGCCGAGACGTCGACGGGGAGGTACACGCAGCGCCCCTGCTGAGCGATCAGGGCCTCGAGCACGAGGAGGGTCTTCGAGGCCGAGCCCGCCCCGAGCTCGACCACATGGAGGGGGTGGGCCGACCCCTCGGCGGCCGCGGCCACCAGCTCGGCGGCGTGCCGCGCGAGGATGGCCCGCTCGGTGCGGGTCGGATAGTACTCGGGCAGCTCGGTGATGCGCTCGTAGAGGCTCGACCCGCGGGCGTCGTAGAAGAGGTAGGACGGCAGCCGACGCGGTCGGGCGGTCAGACCGGCGCGGACGTCGGCGGATACGGGGGAGGGCGGCAGGGTACGAGGGTGGTTCATCGGCTCTTCGCGGGGCTATCGGGCGACCAGAGAGCGCGCGAGCCGGGCCCCGGTCATCTGGAAGCGGGTGTCGGGATGCCAGAAGTTGCGGTAGGTCGGACGCATGTGTCCCCGGGGGGTCAGGCACGACCCGCCGCGCAGAACGTTCTGGTTAACCATGAATTTCCCGTTGTACTCTCCCACGGCCCCGGGGGCGGGGCTGTACCCGGGATAGGGGGCGTAGGCCGAGGTGGTCCACTCCCACACGTCGCCGAAGAGCTGGGCGGGGGCCGCGGTGGCGTCGGGATGGGCCCGGCGGGGCCTGAGCCAGCGGTCGTCCACGAAGTTGCCCACCGTAGGGTCGGCCAGGGCGGCAAAGGCCTCGACCTCGGCCTCGGTGGGCAGGCGGGCCCCGAGGAAGCGGGCCAGGGCGTCGGCCTCGTAGTAGCTCAGGTGGGCGGCGGGGGCTGCGGGGTCGGGTTCGACCATCCCGTCGAGGGTGAAGGTCATCAACTTCCCGCGGGTGTGCTCGGTGTACAGGGGGGCCGTGATCCCGTGCTCGCGCACGTGGTCGAGTCCCTCCGAGAGCCACAGGGAGGGGGTGTTGTACCCGTCGGCGTCGAGGAAGGCGCAGAGGTCGGCGTTGGAGATGGGGCGCACCGCCAGGGCGAAGGGTTCGAGCCAGACCCGATGCGGGGGGCCCTCGTTGTCGAAGGCGAACCCCCCCGGGTCGGGGTCGCGTCCCATGCTCAGAAGGCCCCCAAGGTGCTCGACGAAGGCGGTCTCCGGGGCCGAGGAGCTGGAGGACGGGGCGGAGGTCGGCGGGCGCTGGTCGGGGCCGCGGTAGGCCGGGCGGAGGGGGTTCTGCCACAGGGCGTGGAGGATGTCGGTGAGGAGGAGTTCCTGGTGTTGTTGCTCGTGGGCGAGGCCGAGGGCGAGGAGGGGGCGTAGGGCGTCGAGGGATGGGGGGTCGAGGGAGCCCAGGAGGGTGCACATCCGGTCGTCGACGTCCTGGCGGTAGGCCCCGATGGCGTCGCAGGAGGGGCGGGAGATCAGACCCCGGCGGGGCCGAGGGTGCCGCGGCCCGACGGCCTCGTAGTACGAGTTGAAGAGGTACCGGAAGGCCGGGTCGCACGGCGCTACCCCGCGCGGACCGAGCACAAACTCCTCGAAGAACCACGTGGTGTGGGCCCGGTGCCACTTGGTCGGGCTGCACGCAGGCATCGACTGGAGCTGCTGGTCTTCGGCCGACAGGGGGGCCGCGAGGGCCTCGGTGGCCGCCCGCACCTGGAGGTAGCGCCCGAGGAGGTCAGGGGAGCCCCTCGAAGGGTCGTGCCCCGTCATGGGGACAGGGCCCCGTCGTGGGCCCAGGATGGGGCGAGATCGAGGTCGGGGTAGGCCCGGAAGATCCCATGGTTGTTGAAGGGGATCCGCCGCGGGGAGGCCAGGTAGGCGGCGATCCCGGGGCGGGCGGCCACGCGGTCGTGCAGGGCGGCGAGGCCGGGCATCTTTGGGGCGAAGGCCCGCATGGCCTTGGGGAAGGCCCAGGTCATGCCTTCGAGGACCTGAAACAATGACAGGTCGACGTAGCTGTGGCCGCCTTCGAGGAGGCTGGGACCGCGGTTGTGGCGGGCGAGGGTGGCCTCGAAATACCCGAGGAACTTCGGCAGCCGCTGGTCGACGAAGACCTGGGCCCGTCGGGCGGCTTCGGGCTGTTGGTCTTCGTAGTACAGGCTCGTCCCCAGGGGGTGGTGGGTGTCGTGAACCTCCGCCACGAGGTCGGCCACCAGGAGCTGGAGCTGGAGGGCCTCGTGCCGCGTGACCGCGTCGTCGGGGACGAGTCCGAGGCGCGGGGCGAGGTAGTCGAGGATGTTGGCGACCTGGAAGAAGGTGCGGCCCGCGTGGTCGAGGAAGGGCGGGGCGAAGGGCACGGCGCCTACGTCTCCCTCTCCGCGGAGGCGGCGACGCAGGGCCTCGAGGCCGCCGTGGTCGGGGCTCCGGGCCACGTCGAGGTACGGCGTCTGGGCGTCTTCGAGGGCGAGGCGAATGAATTCGCCGCGGCCCTGGATGTGCGGCCAGTAGAACAGGGCGTAGGGGGGAGCGGTGTCCATCGGGGGGGCGAGCAAACTCGGGGATCGTGGCCCAAGCGTCAAGGGGGACCGCGAGGCCGTCGGGCGTGCACGGGCTGCGGGGTGATTGGGGCCCCGGACAAACTGGACAGGAGTCTCCGCGCACACACACCCTTGTCACACGGCCGTGACAACAGGCACCTAGCGTCTCGGCCACGGAGCGAAGGTGTACCCCCCCGACCCAGAGGGGAGGCGCCGTCGCCCGGTGGGCGGAAGCGTCGACGGGCAGACCACGGCTGCGGCCCATTGCCCTTACGGCGCGGAAAGGACCCTCGAGGCATACCGATGGACGCACTCTTCGACCACGGACTCAGCACCGGGAGCGCCGTGCTTCTCTTCGTGTGCATCGCGATTGCGCTGGGGTTTGAGTTCGTCAACGGGTTTCACGATACGGCCAACGCGGTGGCCACGGTGATCTACACCCACAGCCTCAAGCCGGGGCAGGCGGTGGTGCTGTCGGGGGTGTGCAACTTCTTCGGGGTGTTTCTCGGGGGAATCTCCGTGGCCCTGGGGATCATCAAGCTGCTTCCGGTGGAGCTTCTGGTCTCGTCGGGCCCCGGGGCCGGCCTCGCCATGGTCCTCGCCCTCCTCCTCGCCGCCATCGTGTGGAACCTTGGGACCTGGTTTCTCGGGCTCCCCGCCTCCAGCTCCCACACCCTCATCGGGGCCATCATGGGCGTGGGTCTGGCCAACTCCCTGCTCCCGGGCCACCGCCTCGGCGACGGGGTCAACTGGACCAAGGCCTCCGAGATCGCCCTGTCCCTCGTGATCTCGCCCGTCTTCGGCTTCCTCGCCGCGGGGGGTCTCCTCCTCCTGGCGCGGCGGTACACCCGCAACACGGGCCTCCTCGCGCCCGCGGCCCCGGGGGTTCCGCCCACTCCCGGGGTGCGGGCCCTCCTCATCGCGACCTGCTCGGGGGTGAGCTTCGCCCACGGGAGCAACGACGGCCAGAAGGGGGTCGGCCTGATGATGCTCGTGCTCATCGGCCTCGTCCCCGCGGGCTTCGCCCTCGACCCGCACGCCACCCCCGATCGCTTCGACCGCACGGTGGCCGCCAGCGTGGCCCTCGATCGCCTCGTCGAGGCCCACACCACCCGCGAAGCCACCGGCGACGCCGCCCGGGTCCACGTCGAGCTCGCCGAGCTGCGCCAGCACCTCGGGCGCCACCGGTCGGTCGGAGCCATCCCTCGGGGCGAGCGCTTCGCCGTACGCAGCGCCATCCTCCGGGCCGACCGCACCGTCGAGAACCTCGCTCGACGCGGCGGCCTCGGGCTCACCCCCGCCGAGACCGACGCCCTCAAGGCCCAGCGCCACGAACTGCGGGCCCTCACCGACTACGCCCCCAACTGGGTCCTGCTGGCCATCGCCCTCGCACTCGGGATCGGGACCATGGTCGGCTGGCGACGCATCGTCGTCACCGTCGGCGAGAAGATCGGCAAGACCCACCTCACCTACGCCCAGGGGGCCTGCGCCGAGCTCGTGGCCGCCAGCACCATCGGGTTCGCCGCCGTCTCGGGGCTGCCCGTGAGCACCACCCACGTCCTGTCGTCGGGCATCGCTGGCACGATGGTGGCCCAGGGCAGCGGGCTGCAACGCACCACCGTGCGCAACATCGGCCTCGCGTGGGTCCTCACCCTGCCCGCCGTGATGACCCTGGCCGGGGGGATGTTCCTCCTGCTGCGGCTCGTGTTGGTGTAGCCCGCGGGTCGGGCGTCGGGACTGGAGTTCGGAGTGCGTCCCCGTGGCGGGCGCAGGCGGTGTCGGCCGGAGGGGCCTTGGCGGCCATGTACGTGTTGGGGATGCAACCGCGGGCGGCGACAGGATCGTCGCGCGCTTGGCAGGGATGCGAGGAAACCCTGATCTACCGTCAGAGCCATTGTTTCACGGTCTCTACGCGAGCCCCCACCCCCCGCCCCGCCCCCACGAGTGCTTGGGATTGACCTCAATTCTCTTCGTGTTTCGCACGGCTTTCTCCGCGCTGCAGCGAGGCAATGCGTTCGTGCCTTCGTCGCAGGCCGATGAGGTACTCGGCGACGCGCTGCCATCCTCGCCGCAGCGGCACCATCCCGGGTGGACGCCGCTTGTTCGCGAGCCATCCCCCAAGCTAGGCGATCGCGACGGTCATCTGCCAGAGGCTCACCGGGCCGGTCTCAGGGACGACCACGTCCTTCTGCAGGTCGCGCACCGCCTCGATCTGCTCGGGCGTAAACACCTTCGTTGCGGGGGTCTGCGGCGCCAACTCACTCAAGATCTTGGTGCGCAGCAGATGCACCGCAACCGCAGCAAGAATCAGCCGCCATCGCGCGCGATGCTGCGGGGACCACAACTGCGATGCCTCATGGCCCGTCCCCCCGCTCTTCCAGGCGCGGTGAAACTCCTCCATCCCCCATTCATAACCCTCCCGTACCGGGGACCTCTATCTCGTCCCCGCTCGCGCCTCCGCCGAAACCGCCGGACCCGGCTGCGCTGCCCCGCCCGGTAGTCAACCCGGCGGCCCTCCTCGCACTGGCCCGCTGGGTGACCAGACTTCGGGATGGTCAGGAAACGTCCTCCGCCGGTTCTGTCCCCGCAACTCCCGCTGCGGCTCCCCGAGACTCGGGCGCCTCCTCTGGCGTGGAGCACGCTGCCGTCGACGCGCCGCCGGTCGCTGCTCGCGGTGCTCTGCGCGATGGTGATGCAACGACTCGGTGCGAGCGAGGAGCAACGCGATGACCGCGCGGGCTCATGAGTCTCACCTCGCGACGATGCTCTCGTCGAAGGTCACGCCGCGTCACCTCGATCGCCTCGCCATCGTCTACGTCCGGCAGTCGACGACGCAGCAGCTCCTGCACCACCAGGAGTCGACCCGCATGCAGTACAACCTCGTCGAGCGCGCCATCGCGCTCGGGTGGGCGCGCGAGCGCGTCCTCGTCATCGACGACGATCTCGGCCGCTCGGGCGCGAGCGCCGAAGGGAGGCCGGGCTTTCAACGCCTGGTCACCGAGGTCAGCCTCGATCACGTCGGGCTCCTGCTCGGCGTCGAGGTGTCGCGCCTCGCACGCAACTGCCGCGACTGGCATCAGCTGCTCGAGGTGTGCTCGGTCTTCGGCACGCTCATCAGTGACCTCGACGGCGTCTACGACCCCGCGCACTTCAACGACCGCCTGCTGCTCGGCCTCAAGGGCACGATGAGCGAAGCGGAGCTGCACACGATCAAGATGCGCATGCACGCCGGGCGCAGCGCCAAGGCCGCGCGCGGCGAGCTCGGGATGCTGGTCCCCGCGGGCTACGTCCGCCGTCCATCGGGCGAAGTCGTCAAGGAGCCCGACGAGCAGGCGCGCGCGGTCGTCGAGACGATCTTCGAGCAGTTCGAGCGGCGCGGCACCTTGCACGGCGTGCTGTGCTACCTCGTCGAGCACGACCTCAAGCTGCCGGTGCGCGTGCGCTTCGGCCTCGACAAGGGCGACCTGGAGTGGCGCCGCCCCAACCGCGTCACGTTGCAGAACATGCTGCACAACCCGATCTACGCAGGCGCCTATGTCTGGGGCCGACGCGCGACCGACCCGCGCACCAAGAAGCCCGCGCGACCGTCGACCGGGCGCAAGGTGATGCACCTGGGCGAGTGGCAGGTGTGCCTGCGCGATCGGGTGCCCGCGTACATCTCGTGGGAGCGCTACGAGGCCAACCTCAAGCAGCTCACGCTCAACTGCCAGGTCCACCGTGGCGCGCCGCGCCAGGGCAACGCGCTGCTCGCCGGGGTGGTGCGTTGCGGTCGCTGCGGCCGTCGCATGGTGACCTTCTACTCGGGGTACGTTCGCTACGCGTGCGTCGCGGAGATGACCGGCTACGCGGGGCCGGTCTGCCAGTCGCTCACGGCCGCGTGCGTCGACGACGCGGTGGAGGCGCTGCTGTTGCGCGCGCTCGAACCCGCGTCGCTTGATCTCAGCCTCGCGGTCGCCGCCGACCTCGACGCCGAGCGCGTGCGCGTCGAAGCAATGTGGCAGCAGCGCCTCGAGCGCGCGCAGTACGACGTCGATAGGAGCCGTCGCCAGTACAACGCCGTCGAGCCGGAGAACCGCCTGGTCGCGCGTACTCTCGAACGTCAACTCGAGGAGCACCTCGCGGCGCAGCTCAAGCTCCAGGAGGATCACCGCCGCTACCGCGCGGAACGCCCCGCGATGCTGACCGAAGACGAGCGCGCGGCGATCCGTCACCTCGCGTCCGACCTGCCCTCGCTGTGGCACGCGCCGACCACGACGAGGGCACAGCAGAAGTCGATCGTGCGACAGCTCGTCGACGACGTCGCCGTGACGGTCGAGGGGCCGACCGAACGCGTCGCGGTGGTGATCACGTGGCTCGGCGGTCATCGCACCGAGACGCGCGTTGCGCGCCCCGTCGGCAAGCTCTCGCAGCTGAGCTACTACGCCGACCTCGTCGCGCGCGCTCGCGCGCTACGGAGCGAGGGTGCGTTGCACGCGCAGATCGCGGCGACACTGAACGCCGAGGGGTGGCGTCCCGCGAAGCGCCGCGACACCTTCAACGCCTCGATGGTGAGCTCGTTGCTCGCGAGCACCGACGACACGTCGTCGCGTCGGAAGCGTCGCGTCGTCAACGACGACGTGCGCGGCGAGCACGAGTGGACGCTCCCCGCGCTCGCTCACGCGCTCGACATGCACGCGGTCACGCTGCACAGCTGGGTGCGCAAGGGCTGGGTGAAGGGACGCAAGGTGTCGAGCGTGAACCCCGCGGGCGTGTGGCTCCTGTGGGCCGACGCGGACGAACTCGCGCGACTGCGCGCCCTTCGAACGACGCCACGCACGCGCTGGCCTCGCTCCACGACGTAGCTCCTCGCTCCTCTCCCACAGCTTGCTGGCACGGTCGTCGACGTGCGTCGTCGAGTGGTAACGTCACGGCTGCGCGCCGCGCAACGGGCGTCGATATGCACAGATTCATGTGCCCGTCAACCACGTAGACCTCACAACTTGAGGAGTCCCATGGCTGGTTCATCTCGATGCGCCGGCGAAGCGAGTACCCGCGTACCACCTCCACGCAGGCCTCGAAGCTATCCACGGGGGCCGTCGTCAGCAGCAGCCACTCCACCGCAGCGACGCCCGGCGGCGGCGCGGTCTCGGTGACACAGACGACGTTGAGCGACGCCGCGCGGTGTGTTTCGTGACGCTTGTCGCGAAGGTCCAGCGTGACGCCACACGCGCGCACCGACAGCGTCGCGATGCGCGCGGGCTGACCGCCTCGGGCCGGCACCACAAGCTCCAACTCGCCGCGAACGGTCGTACGCGCCAACGCATCGCGCAGCGTCCGCGCATCCGCTCGTCGATGGGATCGGCACAGACCAGACGACGGTTCCAGTGCGCGCGTACGGTCGTAAACTCCTTGTCCTGGTGGGTGACGACATCCCAGAGCACGGTCCAGGAGTCGGCCTCGCGGTCGTGCAGGAGGTGCAACACGACGTCGGGCGCGTGCTCGCGCAACCGCGTCCGGACCTGGTCACGCGCCTGGAGCCAGTAGCGGGTCTCCTTCTGGTCGACGTCACGGCGCCCAGGGGAGCGGCGCGCAGGGGTCTGTGGGCGTTGCCAGTCGATCACGGCACAAATCCCCAGCGGAACTCCCGCGGGGTCCATCACGAGCGCGTCGTGGAGCTTGTCACCGCGCCCCTTCCGACGCCTCGTGCCGATAGGCCCGGTGCCCTTGGCGTGGGTGCGATCGGTGACCGTCTGAGGGTGCCGTCGGTGGCGACCCAGACGAAGGGATGCTCCGTGGCATGACGGGCCGCATCGCGCGCCAGACACGCCACGAGGGCCTCGGGATCGATCGCGTCGTTCTCGACGAAGTCGTAGGCACCGCAGAGGTCCGCTGGGTTGTCGAACACCTCCGAGATCGTACCTGCGGGACGCGCGGCGACGCCATTGGCGATGCGAATCAACCGGGCGCCACGACGACGATCACCCAGATCCACGTCGCCGAAGACCCGCTCGGCCCAGCCCTTCGAGACCACCTCACAGTCTGTGTCCATGGCGCAGAGAACACTGGACAAGCCGCCGACGCTAAACCACGTCCAGCTCGGGATGCGTAGTTTTCTCTGCCGATCCGCGTCGCCATGCGGCGTCAGGTCTCCTCGCCGGGCATGGAGCCCGCCGTCGTCGCCCTTCCTTGCCTGGCTTGCGTCTCGTTGAGAAAACTACACATCCCGAACTGGCCGCGGTTTAGATCTCCTGGAAATGAGGTCAATCCCCAGCACTCGTGGGGGCGGGGCCGGGGGTGGGGGCTCGACGTGACGGTAGATTCACCTGGAAACCATGTGTTTCCGATGCGAATCCAGCATCCCTGCTTAGGGGAGCACCCCGATGGCGCGCTGCAGCGGGCGCAGGAGCGGGCGGGCGTAGCTGCGGGAGAAGCGGTACGCAAACAGCGCCGACCGCACCTCGGGCCAGGGGCACCCGCCCACCACCGACTCGATGGCCGCGATCATCACCCCCGTGCGGTCGCGACCCGCGCGGCAGTGGAGGTAGAAGACCGCCGAGGGCTCGTCGCGCAGCGCCTCCTGCACGTAGCGCACGACCTGCTCGATCTGCCGCTGATTCTCCTCGGGCGACTCGCGAGTGGTCCGTACGTTGTGGTAACGCATGGGCCGCTCGGGGTGGCGCCGGTTGAAGTCGGCGACGGCCTCCTCCGCGGAGCGAAAGCCCCCGCTGCGGGAGTCCATCAGGATCTCGTCCGGACGTCGCAGGTCGATGAGGTGGTTGACCCCGAAGGTTGTCCCGAGGCACGCGATGCCGCGCCGGTTGGGAGGGCTCCCGCGGAAGAAGTGCCGGTGGAGCTCGTCGCGCCACTGCGCGCTGCACCCCGCCAGCGGGCGGACCGGAGAGAACT
This sequence comes from uncultured Myxococcaceae bacterium, assembly GCA_964447205.1. Lineage (GTDB taxonomy): Bacteria > Myxococcota_A > Polyangia > Polyangiales > JAEUKH01. The sequence continues at coordinate 37,098 of CAYUSB010000035.1, read as the reverse complement.
TACGGATGCTGAGGAAGTTTCCCCGGCCGGGCAGGGCCTCGACGGTGGACGGACAGGTATTGCCCGAGGGCAGCTCGGGCCAGGCGCTCGGTCGGGCCCGCGGCGGTGGCTGGGGGGTGGTCACTCCCTGGGCCGGAAGCGACAGCGGAAGCACCAGCAACGACGCCGCGAGCACCACCAGGGTCATCCCTGCGCCCGCCCCGCCGCGGTCGGTACGCGTCGCGGTCTCCGTGATTGTCGATTGCATGGGATGGGTTGGTTGCACCCTGGACGTGGTCTTCCATGGATGCCTACGGCAACGGGTCGCGCCTGTCGAGCCCTTCGCTGCGGCTCCGACCGCCGCGGGCCGAGCCCGGGCGTTATCGGGCGGTCGGGCGAACTGCACCCGACTGAAACTCCCAGCGCGCAACTGCTCAACGCGGCGAACCCGTTGGAGTGATCCCAGCGGGCGCGGCTCACGGGCAGACGCCCTCGCAGCTCCTCCGCGCGGTGCCTCCGGGGCACGCGTCGCCCGCGGTGTCTGCGCACGGGCGGGCCGTGGCGCCGCGGATCTCGACCCTGATCTCCGCGCGGTTGTTCTCGTAGTTGGACTCCCGGTACAGCGGCTGCGGCGTGCGGTCGCCCACGTTCACCGCGAGGGCGAGGCGGTAGATCCCGTCGGCCACGCGGTCCGGTGAGCCGTCGAAGTCGGGGCCCAGGTCGATCCACTGGCACGACAGGCTGCTCGGGTACTCGTCGCCCCACATGGGGCTCAGGCCGAACTCCGGGCGCTCGTGGAACGGCCAGTTGAAGTTGAAGTTCGAGCAGAGCGGGGGCGGGAAGAGCCGCAGGGAGGGGTCGGCGGAGCCCTCGCGGATGTTGTCCTCCAGGCAGAACGACTGCTTTCGCCCGCTCACCAGCAGGGCTCCGTCCACCGTGCGCAGGGCGTAGTCGCCCCAGCCGCGGATGTGAAAATGCCCGTGCGCAGTGAAGTGCTCCCAGTGCGTGACGTCGTTCTCGTCGGGTCGTCCCACGCGAAACGGCCCGTCGCCCAGGTTGAGGACGGCGAAGTTGAAGCGCAGCACCCTGCGGCGGCCGGGGCGCCGCACGCAGCCCTCGAGGACCTCCGGCGAACTGGAGAGAAAGGTCTGCGTATCGAGGTAGAGCCGGTTGGGCGTGGGCTCGTCGGTGTCGTCGGCGATCCACTCGCGGCGGATCACGAGGTCTGGCGCGGGGCAGCGCCTCAGCGGCGCGGGTTGGCAGCGCGCGAAGCTCGGCGGCTCGTCGAGGAAGGCCGTGTAGGGGCAGCGCATCTGCCCCGCGGGGCACGCGCCGCCGTCGGTCGGGTCGGGAGGGGGTGCGTAGCGCCGCGCGTCGGCGGGTGGCGCGTCTACGCCGACGTCGGTTCTCGCGCTGTCGCGCGCCACCGCGGCGTCGATGCCCGCGTCGGCGAGGGGGGCCCCGACGTCGGCTCTCGCGCTGTCGCGCGCCACCGCGGCGTCAATGCCCGCGTCGGCGAGGGGGGCCCCGAGGTCTGGGCCCGCGCTGTCGCGCGCCACCGCGGCGTCAATGCCCGCGTCGGCGAGGGGGGCCCCG
>CAYUSB010000035.1:0-35423 GCA_964447205.1 uncultured Myxococcaceae bacterium | reverse complement strand
CGCGCCGTCGCGCGCCATCGCGGCGTCGATGCCCGCGTCGGCGAGGGGGGCCCCGACGTCGGCTCTCGCCCCGTCGCGCGCCATCGCGGCGTCGATGCCCGCGTCGGCGGGGGCGGCCCCGACGTCGGCTCTCGCGCCGTCGCGCGCCATCGCGGCGTCGATGCCCGCGTCGGCGAGGGGGGCCCCGAGGTCTGAGCCCGCGCCGTCGCGCGCCACCGCGGCGTCGATGCCCGCGTCGGCGGGGGCGGCCCCGAGGTCTGGGCCCGCGCCGTCGCGCGCCACCGCGGCGTCAAGACCCGCGGTCGCATCAAGCTCTTGGGGCGCAACGAGATCGGTCGCGGTGACGGCGTCCCGGGTCGAGGCGTCACCCGCGTCAACGGGGGTATCGGTGCCGCCCGTGCACGCGGCGAGCAGGGGCAGTACGAGGAGGGTTCGGGGGATCATGCCCCGTTTACCAGCAGGCTCTGTGCCGGGTTCTCTCAAACGAAGCCCAGCGGCTGTACGGCGACCTCTCCGAGCGTGGCTCGCGTCGGGCGTGCGCATGGCCGTCGGTGCGCGACGACCCGCGCGAGCGCGAAGCCCTCCACCCCCCCGCGACTGAGGCGTGCGCGGTAGCACAGTGTGGCCCCGCGCCACGTGGGCCCGAGGGACGCTTCGATGCGGGCCGCGTAGCCGATCGAGCAGGATTCTGCGCTGAGGGAGGGCGACGCCTCCTCCGAATCCCAGCGCGGGACGGCGGCGTTGCCTCGGGGGGCGTTCTGCGGTGTGATCGGCCCCGAGGAGCACCGTCCACCCGATGTCCCACCCCTACTTCCGGGCCGCCCTCGTCGGCGTGTGCCTTTTGTCCCTCGCCGCCTGCGGGAGCAACAGCTCCGTCGTGGGAGGCCCCGACGCCAGCGCCGCCCAGGACGCGGCCGGGAGGGACGTCAACCCCTTTGACGTTGTCCCCGCCGACGCCCCGCCCGCCGCCGCGGACGTCCCCGTCGACCTCCCCATCGACGCCCTTGCCGACACGGGCCCCCTGGTGCGGTGCAGCGCCTACGAGCGGGTCTGCGACGGGGCCTGCGTCGACGTGGGGTCCGACCGTCGCCACTGCGGCGGCTGCGGGGCGGTCTGCGGGGCGGGCCAGGCCTGCGTGACGGGGATCTGCCAGGACGACTGCGGACCGGGCCAGAGCCTCTGCGGCGACCGGTGCACCGACACCCGCTTCGACCCCGCCCACTGCGGGGCCTGCGGCACGCGCTGCCCGGGCGACGCCGTCTGCAACCGCGGGCAGTGCGCCACCACCTGCGACGGGGCCGGGTCGGGCGTCACCGAGTGTCGGCCGGTGGAGGGGGTTCGGTACTGCGCGGATACCCAGATTGATCGACGCAACTGCGGGATGTGCGGCCAGCTCTGCCCCGTCGGCCAGGTGTGCTTCGCGGGACGCTGCGCCACGGCCTGTCCCCCCGGCCAGACCCGCTGCGGGGCCGAGTGCGTCAACCCCCGCAACGACCGCGAACACTGCGGGGCCTGCGCCCACCGATGCCCCACGGGGCAGCTCTGCTCAAACAGCCAATGCACCCTGGAGTGCGTCTCCCCGCAGGTCGCGTGCGGCGAGGGGGAGGCCCGTCGCTGCGTCGACCCCCGCTCCGACACGGCCCACTGCGGATCGTGCGGGGCCGCCTGCACCCAGGGCGAACGCTGCGCCGACGGGGTGTGCCTCGTGTCGTGCCCCCCGGGGCAGACCGTGTGCGGCCGGGCCTGCCGCGATCTCCAGAGCGACAACGCCCACTGCGGGGCCTGCGACACGGCCTGCCCCGCGGGACGGGCCTGCGCGGCCGGGCGCTGCACGGTCACCTGCGGGGCGGGGCAGACCCCCTGCGACGACGTGTGCCGCGACCTCCAGACCGACCTCGCCCACTGCGGGGCCTGCGGAGGAGCCTGCCCCCGTCCCGCCAACGCCGAGGCCCGCTGCGAGGCAGGGCGCTGCGCCCGGTCGTGCGCCTCGGGCTACGCCGACTGCGACATGAACGAGGCCAACGGCTGTGAGGCCGACCTGCGGGCCAGCGTCTCCCACTGCGGGGCCTGCGGCCGCGTATGCTCCGCCCCCGGCGGAACCCCCGCGTGCAACAACGGGGTGTGCGCCGTGGCGGCCTGCAACCCGGGCCGGGGCGACTGCGACGCCGATGCGGCCAACGGCTGCGAGACCGACCTCGCGACCCGCGTGGACCACTGCGGCGGCTGCGGACGGGCCTGCGCCCTCGCCAACGCCACGGCCGCCTGCACGATGGGGCGCTGCGCGGTGATGGCCTGCGCCGCGGGCCATCGCGACTGCGACGCCGACCCGGCCAACGGGTGCGAGGTCAACACCCGGGCCGACAACAACAACTGCGGGGCCTGCGGGACGGTGTGCCCTGCCGGTCAGGTGTGCGCCGCGGGGACGTGCACCCTGAGCTGCCCGAGCGGCCAGACCGCCTGCACGCGCGGGTGCTTCGACCTGCAATCGGCCACGGGCCACTGCGGGGCCTGCGACCGCCCCTGTCCGGCCCGGGCCAACGCGGTGGTGGGCTGCGCGTCGGGGGCCTGCACGGCGACGTGCACCGCGGGCTTTGGCGACTGCGACGGTGACCCGAGCAACGGCTGCGAGACCGACCTGCGAGGCTCCCTGGGCCACTGCGGGGTGTGCGGAAGGACCTGCACGGCCCCTGCGGGCACGCCGGCCTGCGTCAACGGCCAGTGCGCCGTGGCGGCCTGCAATGCGGGCCGGGGCGACTGCGACGGCGACCCGAGCAACGGCTGCGAGACCGACGTGACCACCGGCGACGCCCACTGCGGGGCATGCGGGAGCGCGTGCCGCCTGCCTGGGGCCACCAGCCGCTGCGTGGCGGGGGTCTGCACCCAGGTGGCCTGCCTGCCCACCACCTGCGACCTCGACGGCAACGTCACCACGGGGTGCGAGGCCGCCCGGCGCCACGACGCCTTCGACGGGACGGCCCTCGACCCTCAGTGGGTGCAGACGATCGGGGCCGCTCCGACGTACATGGTGAGCGGCGGGGCCCTGACCATCACCGACGCCCCCTTCGCGTCGACCCCGTCGTTGCCGTCGCACTCGTGGATCTATGACTTCGAGATCGACCGGGGCAACCAGCGGGTGTGGAGCCACACCATCGGGACCCGGGCCTTTGAGATGAGCTTCGACTTCCGGTGGGACAGCAACACCCCCGAGCTCACCCTGGCGGGGGTGGCCCTGGTCAACGCCACGAATCAGATCGAGGTGTACGCCGGGGCCTGGGACGGCTATGCGGCGGCCCTGGGGACCACCACGACCATCGTGCGGGTTCCGGGTTCGGCCCCCGACCTGGGGTGGTCGACGGGGTACATCGGGTCGGCCCAGGGGACCTTCGTGGTGCGTCGGGCGGGCACCACCCTCACCGTGGCCCTCAACGGCCAGACGGTGGTCACGGCCCCCAACAACACCGCCGACATCCGGGGTGTGGCCATCGTGGCCCTGGCCCACCGGGCGGGCAGCTCGACCTACCCCTTCGGGACCTTCGTCCTGTCCGACCTGCGGCTCTGTTACTGAGCGGCCGGGCCGCCGCCCTTGGCCACGATCCTGGCCCAGGCGTCGTTGAGGCCCAGGGTGCGGTTGAAGACCAGGGACCCGGGGCGGCTGTCGACCCGGTCGACGCAGAAATAGCCGAGGCGCTCAAACTGGTAGCGCCCGTCGCCGTCGGGCCGCAGGGCGTCGGCGGCGGTGTGGGGCTCGGTGAAGCAGCCCTCCAGGGTCTCCAGGGAGCGGGGGTTGAGGTGCTGGAGGAAGCTCCCGCCCTCGGGCACGTCGAGGGGGTCGACGGCGGCGAAGAGGCGGTCGTAGAGGCGCACCGTCACGGGCACGGCCTGGGCCGCGCTCACCCAGTGCAGGGTGGCCTTGACCTTGCGGCCGTCGGGGCTGTCGCCGCCCTTGGTGGCCGGGTCCCAGGTGCAGTGAAGGGCCGTGACCTCGCCCGCGGGGTCCTTCTCGACCGACTCGCAGCGCAGAAAACACGCGTACCGCAGCCGCACCTCCCGCCCCGGAGCCAGCCGGAAGAACTTCTTGGGCGGGTCTTCCATGAAGTCCTCCCGCTCGATCCACAGCTCGCGGGTGAGGGTCACGGTGCGCCGCCCGAGGCTCGGGTCGTCGGGGTGGAGGGGGGCCTCGAAGACGACGGACTCTCCCTCGGGGAGGTTGTCGATGATGACCTTGAGGGGGCGCAGGACGGTCATCACGCGGGGCGATCGGGCGTTGAGGTCTTCGCGCACGGTGTGGTCGAGGAGAGACAGGTCGAGGGTCCCGTCGCGGCGGGCGACCCCGACCCGGTCGCAGAAGGCCCGCAGGGCCTCGGGGGTGTATCCCCGACGGCGGAGGCCCGCGAGGGTGGGCATCCGCGGGTCGTCCCAGCCCGAGACGTGGCCGCCCTCGACGAGGGTCAGGAGTCGGCGTTTGGAGAGCACCGTGTACTCCAGGGCCAGCTTGGCAAACTCGATCTGCCGCGGAGGATTGGGCACCCCCAGGGCCGCCAAGAACCAGTTGTACAAGGGCCGGTGGTTCTGGAACTCCAGGGAGCACAGGGAGTAGGTGATGCCCTCGATGGCGTCGCTCTGTCCGTGGGCCCAGTCGTACATCGGGTAGATGCACCACGCGTCGCCGGTGCGATGGTGATGGGCGTGGCGGATGCGGTACATGAGCGGGTCGCGCAGGTTCATGTCCTTCGAGCGCATGTCGATGCGGGCCCGCAGGACGTGGGTCCCGTCGGCGAATTCGCCCGCCCGCATGCGGCGAAACAGGTCGAGGTTTTCGTCGACGGAGCGGTCGCGGAAGGGGCTGTCGACCCCGGGGCGGTGGAAGTCCCCGCGCCCCGCTCGGATCTCCTCGGTGCTCTGCGCGTCGACGTAGGCCTTGCCCGCCCGGATGAGGTCCTCGGCCCAGGCGTAGAGCTTCTCGAAGTAGTCCGAGGCGAAGTAGAGCCCGTCCCAGGAGCGCCCGAGGAGCCACCGGACATCGTTCTGGATGGCCGTGACGAAGGCCGGGTCTTCGGTGGTGGGGTTGGTGTCGTCGAAGCGGAGGTTGAAGGTCCCCCCGTACTTCTGCGCGAGGCCGGCGTTGAGGCAGATGGCCTTGGCGTGCCCGATGTGGAGAAACCCATTGGGCTCCGGCGGAAACCGCGTGGCCACCCGGGTGACTTCGCCCGCGCGCAGGGCCTCGGCGATGAGGTCGTCCAGGAAGTTGCCGGGCTGCCCGTCCGAGCCGCCTGGGGCGGAGGGCGCGGAGGGGACGGTGGGGACAGGGGGAGAGGCCGAGGGGTCGTTCATGGCAGGGGGGGCGGGAGCGTACCTCAGGGCCCGGGCAGGCGCACCCGGGTCGATGAGGGGTGGAGTTCGGAGTACGGCTCCCGCTTCGCTGTCGCGCTTCCGCGGATCGATGTCCATGCTCTCGAGGTCATCCACTTCCGCGGCAGGGAGGACGATGATCGTTGGCGTGGCACGCACGCGGCGAACCATGGCAGGACATTGTCCCGAGGACCGTCGGCCGAACGGGCCCAACGAGGAGGCCGCTCCGATGTCCGCGCTCGAACAGTTGTTGCGACAACTCGATGATCCGTCGGCGGTCGCCTGGAACGAGGAGACCTACGACCTCGCGCTTGCGCGAGCGCTGGAGCCGTCCGATCGCGCGACCTACGTCGCGAAGCTGATCGACAACGCGAGGCAGGGCGACACGCGCGCGATCCTCACGCTCGGCCATCTGAAGGCGACCGAGGCGTTGCCGGTGCTCGAGACCGACGCGAAGAGCAACGAGCCGTGGGCTGCGACCGCGCGCCGCGCCCTCGTGCTGTTCGACAAGGGCGCAGACGTCGTCGCGGAGATCGCGCGCGACGCCGTGAGCTCACCCGCGAAGATGGGGCGGGTCGCGGCGATCATGGATCTGCCGAAGATCGGCGGCGCGATGGCGCTCTTCGCGCTCCAGCAGGCGCTGCTGGACGAACACAGCGACGTCCGTGTGATCGCGTGGGACGCCCTGGTCGAGGCTCTCGGCCTGGTGAAGCGTCTCCAGAGCCCGGAGGGCAAACGCGAGCTCACGACCGAGGTGGAGGTGATGCGCGTCTTGCTCGCCAGCGACATGACCGCGCTGGTGAAGCTCGGCGCGGCCGGCATGTGCGACGTCGCGCGTCGGCTCTCGGCGGGCGCGACCGCGCAGGAGCTCGGCATCGGGTGGCGGCCGAGATCGACGGAGCCCACGTTCGACAAGCTGCGCGCCGCGATGTACGGCGGCGGACCGTTTCCGATCGACGAGGTCAAGGCGCTGGAGGGCGTCGAGCGCCGCCTCGCTGAGACGATGATCGTGCGCCGCCTCGAAGACGCAGACGCGCGGGTGCCCGACGCCCTCGTCGCGCTCGACGCAGCGTGGACCGCGCCCGCGCTTCAGGAGCTCGCGGACGCGGACGTCACCGAGCCGACGTTGCGCGCGAAGCTCGCGCAGGCCGCGCGCGAGCTCGCGACGGCGCGGCGAGGGTGCATACTCGACCGGTGATGACCGCCAGCCGTGAGGAGTGGGCGCGCGCGCAAGCCGTCGCCCTCGCGCACCTGCAGAACGAACGACACGTCACCGCGCCGATCTCGTTCGCCTGGTACGAGCACGCACCCTTCTTCTTCGGCGCCTGGTGGACCGGGGGCGAAGCCTACGTCCTCGTCCTCGACGGCGTCGTCCGGACTGCGCGCGGGCTCTCGGCGCTGCCTCCGTTCTTCTCAGCGCTCGGCGTCGAGCGCCTGCGCGCGATGACACCCGAGCAGGTCTACCGGATCGTCGCCGCGCTGGGCGCGGAGCTTCGTCGGCCAGGTCTGGAGGGGCCGTGGGTTCACGCGACGAGCTTCCCCGAGCTGAACAACATGCTGCGCGAGCAGGACGGGGTGCTCGCGTACATCGCACACTATCTGCGAAGGCCGATCCCGATTCCTTTCGGGGCGGGACCGGGCGGCGGATCGATGAGGCCTGGGACCCCCCACTACTTCGAGCGCCACGGCCTGCAGCTTCATCCGGTCGTTGCCGACCTCGCGTGGACGTTCGAGGGGATCGTCGAGAAGCCGCGCGGTTGATCACACCACCCCAGCCACGATGGTCCCCCCACCCTACCGCATCCTCGTGCCCGGCCTGCGGGACGACCAGACCCTCACCGGGCTCTCGATGGTGCTGCATGGCCGCCGCGACCTCACCTGGGCGGCCGACGACGACGTGGTCCGCGAGTTCGTGCGCCAGCGCTGCGCGGCCACCCCCGAGGGCCCGCCCTTCTACCCCCCCCCGACACCACACCCGACGCGACCCTCGACGACTCCATCACCCGCCTGACCTGCGCGCTTCCGGGGCGTCTCTGTCGAGGCGTTGGAGGGCGCCCTGCGGGCAGAGCTCGGCGCGACGGCGTCGCCAGTTGGGGTGCCTCTCCCCGGGAGTTGCCCCGAGGTCGACAACAGCCTTGCCAATCGGGATCTGGGTGGCGTACGACTTCTCGAGTAAAGGGGGATCAACGCCATGATGTGTGCTCGGTGTGGACTCACGAATGCCGCGGGTGTCTGGCAATGCGCGCAATGCGGCGCGCCACTCCAGCCGCCGGGGCAGTATCCGATGGGACAGCAGCCCATGGGGCAGTACCCGATGGGGCAGCAGCCCATGGGGCAGTATCCGATGGGGCAGCAGCCCATGGGACAGCCTCCGTGCAAGGGGAGCTCGAGCGCCCTGGTCATCGGGCTCTTGCTCATCATTCCTGGGGCGATCTGCACCCTCGGCGTGCTTGCGGCGGTGGCGATCCCGTCCTACAGCCGCTACGTCCGGCGTTCGAAGACGTCGGAGGCCGTGGGAAACATCGCGAGGATCTACGCGGCGGAGTGCTCCTACTTCCAGATGGCCTCCGAGCGGGGTGCCCCGCAGTTTCTCGGTGCCAACCCCACCCCGGCCTCTCCCGCGTCGGGCACACGGTACCCGCCCAATCCCGCGTTGTGGACGTCCGATCCGGCGTGGACGGCCCTTGGGTTTGGCATCGACAGCCCCCACTACTACCAGTACCGCGTCGTCACGACCGGAACGGGCAACAACGCCTCGTTCACCGTGACCGCCACAGGCGACCTCGACGGCGATGGGGTCAATTCGACCTTCTCCCGCTCGGCCTCGGTCATCAATGGCGAGATCGTCGGCACCAATCTGGAGATCATCAACGAGTTGGAATGACGGTCGTAGTCTGGCGCATCAACGCCGAGGCCCCGCGCAGCACTGCAGGTGGGCGGCAGGTCACCGCGCACCATGGGGATTCTGGCAACACCGCGGTGGGCCTGAAGCTCCACGCGGGCGGGTGCTCGGCGCGGGAAGTCTCCCCGCTTCGACCAGCATCAACGCCACCTCCGGTGGCCAGGTCGCCATCGTTCGCAGAGGGTCGGACCCTCGACCCCGATCGTGGTGTAGCGTTCGCGCCATGTGCCAGCGCGCTCACCGCCACGTCTTCGAAGCTCACTCAAGCTCAGCCCCGGCCGACTTCGCCACCGCTGCGGCGACGCCGCACTACGCGCCTCACCTCGTGCTCGAGCCCGAGCACCTGGTGCTCGACGTGGCGTTCGACGTCGCCGCGCGAACCGTCCGCGGCACCGCGAGCACGACCGTCGCCGCGCGAAGCGAGGGGGGGCGCACGCTCGAACTCGATGCGGTCTCGCTCGACATCGAGTCCGTGTCGTCCGACCACGCCATCGCCCACGCCTACGATGGAAAGACACTGACGATCACGTTCGCCGAGCCGGTCGCGGTCGGACAGAAGCGGACCGTGGACGTCCGCTACACCGCGACGCGCCCCATCACCGGCCTCGTCTTCTCCGATACACCCGCGTTCATCGCGAGCGACCACGAGACCCAGCGCGCGCGCTACTGGATCCCGTGCGTCGATCATCCGGCCGTCCGCACGACGCTCGAGGTCACCGTGACCGGCCCGGCCGCGTGGCACCTCCTCGGCCCGGGGGTCCTCGTCGGGGAGATCACGCACGGCGCAGACAAGACGGCGCGCTGGAAGCTCGAGCAACGCTGCCCCGCGTACCTTCTGTGCGTGGCGCTCGGCGACTTCGCGCGGGAGGACGGCGGGACGCATGTCGGCCCGAGCGGCAAGGAGGTCCCGATCGCGTTCTTCTGCGCCAAGGCGGACGGCGACAAGCTCGACCGCACCTTCGGCCCGACGCGAGAGATGATGGACTGGATGGTGAAGAGGCTCGGCCGGCCTTTCCCCTTCCCCAAGTACTTCCAGTTTAGCGTGCCGGGCATCGGGGGCGCGATGGAGAACATCTCGCTCGTGAGTTGGGACGACTTCGCGCTCATGGACGAGCGCGCGGTGCTCGATCGGCGCCTCCGCATCGACGCGGTGAACGTGCACGAGATGGCCCACAGCTACTTCGGCGACGCGGTCGTCATCAAGGACTACGCCCACGCGTGGCTCAAGGAGAGCTGGGCGAGCTACATGGAGAGCGTCTGGGTCGAGGACACGATCTCGCGCGACGACGCGACGTTCTACAGGTCCGAGGAGATTCGCGACTACCGCACCGAGGCGGATGATCGTTACCTCCGTCCCATCGTCACGCGCCGCTTCGACTCCGCCTGGGACATGTTCGACATGCACCTCTATCCGGGCGGCGCCGCGCGCCTCCACATGCTGCGCCGAAAGGTCGGCGACGCGGCGTTCTGGGCGGGCGTGCAGGACTACCTGACCGCGTTCGACGGAGCGACCGCCGAGACGACGGACTTCATGCGATGCCTCGAGAAGCACTCGGGCCTCTCGCTCCAGCGCTTCTTCGACGAGTGGATCACGTCGTCTGGCTACCCGAAGGTGAAGGCGAGCTTCGCGTGGGACGCGGAGAAGAAGGCGGCCACGGTGACGCTCGAAGAGACGCAAGCCGACGACGCGAAGAAGGTGGGCCTGTTCGAGCTCCCGATGGTCGTCGCCTTCGAGGTGACGGATGGTGTGTGGGAGCGCCAGACCGTGACGCTCACGGAGCGCGCGACGGCCACGCTCGCGTGCGAAGACAGGCCGCTCGCGGTCGTGCTCGATCCGGACGGCGACCTCGTCTTCTCGCTCACGTTCGATCCGGGCACGCCCATGCTCTCTCGCGCGCTCGACGCGCCCACGGTCGCCGGGCGCATCCAGGCCGCGCGCGCGCTCGGCGCGCAGGGCGATCCCCGAGCCGTCGACGCCCTCGAGAAGCGCTTTTCAACCGAGCCTTTCTGGGGCGTGCGCGTCGAGCTCGCGCGGGCTCTCGCGGACGCCGGGACCGCCAACGCTGCCGCTGCGATCGCGCGTCTTGTCGGCGTGGAGCTGGATCATCGTGTCCGCGCGCACCTCGCCCGCGCTGCGGGCTGCTACCGCGATCCGGGCGTCGAAGCGGCGCTGGTCGCGTTCCTCGCGCGCGACGATGTGCAGCACGGCGGCGAGGGCGCGCACGCCGCGGCGCTCGAGGCCCTCGGCAAGCAGCGCGACGACGCGCACCTCGACACGCTCCGGAAGCACGTCGTCGACTACCCGGGCTGGGGCTTCGTCCAACGCGGCGCGTGCGCGGGTCTCGCCGAGACGCGCACCGAGGCGGCCCAGCCGATCCTCGAGGCCGCGCTCGAACCGGAGCAACGCCGACCCGTGCGCATGGCCGCCGCCGAGGCCCTCGGCGCGCTCGGCAGGTGGCTCCCGCCCGCGGGACGGTCTCGCGCGATCGCTCGCCTCGCCGATCTCGGCCGCGACCCCGACTACGGCACGCGCCTGGCGGTGACGCGGGCCCTGGCCGCACTCGGCGCGCACGAAGCGAGCGCCGCGTTCGATGCGATCGAGCGGATGGCCGCCCCCCAGGATCGCCCCCGCATCCGGCGCGCGGCGCGCACCGCCGAGGGGGCCGCGCCCGGTGGTGGCCCGGACGAGAAGCTCCTCGCCCGTATCGAGAAGCTGGAGGCGCGTATCCGCGAGCTGGACGAGCGCACGCGCTGAACAACGTGGGTCAGGTCAGCGCGCATCATGGGGATTCTGGCAACGCTGTGGGCCTGGAACCCCACACGGGTGCTCAGCGCGGGAAGTCTCCCCTTCGACGCGCTGCTGCCCCTGCTGGATGACAAGCGGGTTGCCTTGTCCGCGGAGTTTGTCCACGAGCCCCTGCGCATCGATCGTCCACGGCGCCCGCCGAGCGTCGGGCGGGTCTCGCCGGTCTGGTCCACGAGCGCCGACTCCGAATCCCAGAGGGATGCGCTATATCTCGCGGGTGACCACCGCCCCTGCTGCATCCGCCGCCCGTCGTCCTGAGGTTCTTGCGCCTGCGGGGGACATGGAGGCCCTGCGGGCGGCCGTGGCCGCCGGGGCCGACGCGGTGTACTTCGGCCTCTCGCGCTTCAACGCCCGGGCCCGGGCCACCAACTTCGACCGGGAGGGCCTCGACGCGGCCATGGACTGGCTGCACCGCCACGGAGTGAAGGGCTACGTCACCCTCAACACCCTCGTGTTCGACGCCGAGCTCGGGGCCATGGAGGAGGCCCTGCGGGCCTGCGCCGCCGCGGGGGTCGACGCGGTGATCGTGCAAGACCTGGCCGTGGCTCGGATGGCTCGGGCCCTCGTTCCCGAGCTCCCTGTGCACGCGAGCACCCAGATGACCTGCACCGACGCCGACGCGGTCGAGCTCGCCCATGACCTCGGGGCCGCCCGGGTCATCCTCGCCCGGGAGCTGTCCCTCGACGACATCGCGGCCATCCGCCGGGGCACGGCGGTCGAGCTCGAGGTCTTCGTGCACGGGGCCCTGTGCATCGCGTACTCGGGCCAGTGCCTCACGAGCGAGGCCATCGGAGGCCGCAGCGCCAACCGCGGGGCCTGCGCCCAGGCCTGCCGCCTCCCCTACGGCCTCGTGGTCGACGGCAACCCCCGAGACACGGGCGATCGCGCGTTTCTGCTGTCGCCCGAAGACCTGGAGGCCAGCGACCATGTGGCCGCCCTCGCCGACCTCGGGGTGTCGTCGGTCAAGATCGAGGGCAGGCTCAAGGGCCCGGCCTATGTGGCCGCCGCCACGCGGCTGTATCGTGCGGCCGTGGATGGGGCCACCCCGGAGGCCCGGGCCACCCCGCGGGAGGAGGCCTTGCAGATGTTCTCCCGGGGGTCGGGGGAGGGGTTCTTCGCGGGGGTCGATCACCAGCGGCTCGTTGACGGGCGGACCTGCGACCACCGGGGCCTCGTGGCGGGCACGGTGCTCGGGAGCGCCCCCCGGCAGGGCAAGGTGTGGGTGCGGGCGATGCTCTCGGCCGACCTGTCACGCGGCGACGGGGTGCTGGCGGAGGGCGGTCACGGCGGGGCGGGCGAGGTCGGGGGCCGGGTGTGGCTGATCACGGTCGCAGGGGTCGACGCGGCCACGGCCCGGGCGGGGAGCGAGGCCTGGTTGTGGCTCGGGCCCGAGCGGGAGGTTCCGGCCCTCCCGGCGGGTCGGCGGCTGTTTCGTACCCACGACCCGGCGGCCACGAAGCGGGTGGAGACGGCCACGGCTCGGGCTCCGCATCGCGAGACCCTCGACCTCGTGGTGACGGGGGTCGTGGGGGAGGCCCCGCGGTTTGAGGCCCGGACGGGGCGCGGTCGCCGGGTGGCGGTGACGGGCGATGTGGCGGTGATGGAGGCCCTCGGGCGCACGACCGACGAGGCCGCCCTGCGCGACAAGCTCGGCCGGCTCGGGGACACTCCCTTCGTGCTCGGGGCGGTGACGGTCGACCTCCCGGCGGGGGCGATGATCCCCCCGGCCTCGCTCAACCGCGCACGCAGGGCCCTGGTGGAGGCCCTCGGGGCGCCCGAGCGGCAGGCCTGGGCGACCACCGGGGTGACCCACGCCGAGCTCCTGGACGGGGCCTCTCCGCCCGCGGGCGAGGCACCTCCCGGGGGGCTCTTCGTGCTCTGCCGAACCCTCTCCCAGGCTCACGCGGCCCTCGACGCCGGGGCCGACGGGGTCCTCCTCGACTTTCTGGAACTCACCGGGACGGGGGCGGCCGTGCGGGCCCTGCGAGAGCGCAGCCCGGTGCACATCACCCTCTGCCCTCCGCGCATTCGGAAGCCCGGCGACGACAAGATCGACCGCTACCTCCTGGGCCTCGGGCCCGACGCATTGCTCGTGCGGAGCCTCGGGGCCCTGCGTCACGCAGCCGATCCGGGGCCTCCGCGCATCGGCGACGCCTCCCTCAACGTCACCAACCGCATCACGGCGGCGACCGTGCTTGGGCGGGGGCTCGCGGCGTTTACGCCGGGCTTCGACCTCGACGCCGCGCAGGTGACGGCCCTCGTGCAGGGCCCCTTCGGGCCGTGGGCCGAGCTGGTGGTGCATCACCCGATGGCCCTCTTTCACATGGAGCACTGCGTGATCGCGCGGGAGCTGTCCTCGGGCAGCACCCACAAGGACTGCGGCCGTCCGTGCGACCGTCACCAGGTGTCGTTGCGCGACCGGGCGGGCATGGACCACCCCGTGGAGGCCGACGTGGGGTGTCGCAACACGGTCTTCCACGCGGCTCCGCAGAGCGCGGCGGGGATTGTCCCCGGGGCTCAGGCGGCGGGGGTTCGGCGGTATCGGGTGGAGCTGGTGCGGGAGGCGGCCGAGGAGGTGGGGCGGGTGGTCGAGGCCTACCAGGCCCTCCTGGCGGGGCGCCTCGGGCCCGACGCGGTGTGGCGGGCCCTGCGGGCCGAGGGGCACTACGGGGTCGTCCGCGGCTCGCTGCGGGTGCTGTCGGAGTAGTACCCGCTGGGGCCTGGGTTGACGGGCTGCGGTGTCGCGTGGCTAACCTACTTCCAGGCCCGACATGAGCGCTGCAACCATCATCCCTGCCGTATGGGGCGCAGGGCGCCTGTCCGCCGAGGCCGAGGCCCGATTCATCGAGGGCGTGGAGTACTGCGGGAGGTTCTTTGTGGGGATGGCCGACGCGCAACGCGCGCTCTACAAGCTGACGGCAATTCTTGAGGCGGAGGGTTTCCCCTACGCGATCATCGGCGCCTTCGCGCTCAACGAGTACGGTCACCGGAGGGTCACCGTCGACGTGGACCTCGTGATGCGCGAGGAGGTGCTCGGGGCCTTCAAGGCGCGGCACCTCGGGCACGGATACGCCGAGCGCGTCGCAGGGACGGGCAAGCTGCTCGATACGGAGTTTGGGGTGCACATCGATGTCCTGAGCACGGGGCGTTTCCCGGGAGACGATCGCCCGAAACCCATCGCGTTCCCAGATCCGGCGACGACTGCGGTGCGCGGGGCGCGCTTCGCGTTGTTGCCCATGGCCCGGTACATCGAGCTGAAGCTGGCCTCGGGCATGGTCGCCCCCCACCGTGCGAAGGACCTCGTGGACGTCCAGGAGCTCATTCGTAGCGCGGGCCTGGAGCGTGACGTCGGCCTCGAACTCGATCCGTGGGTCCGTGCCAAGTTCTTCGAGCTGTGGGAGCTCGCCCAGGTCGTCGATCCGTTCTGACGGCGTCGCGTGGCTCCCCCCGCGGGAGCCCTACGGCACCACGGTGACCCGACGGGCGTCGACGGGTCGTCCGCCGATCAGGAGCTCGACCAGGTACTCCCCGGGCGTGGGCATGACGGCCTCCAGGACGTTGCGCTGGTCGCGTACGGTGGCGCGCGGCGGAAGGCTCTCCCAGTGGGGCTCGAAGGTCCCGTTGTGGAAGGCCAGGTCGAGGGCCGGGGAGGGCTCGCCGTTGACCCGGAAGCTCATCCGGCCGCGGCCCGGGTCGAGGGCCGAGCTCCCGGGGTTGGTCACCGAGATTTCCAGCGGGGTCTGGGCCCGGGCCGCCATGCGGATCGGGCTGGGCAGGGTGACGTGCCAGACGGCCTGGGACGCGACAGAACCCGCGTCTTGCGGCGGCGGAGGGGCCCCGTACGGGGCGGCGACGATGGGGTGGGGCTGCGAGGCCTGGCCGCGGCCCTGACAGGCCACGAGGGACAGGGTCACCCCGAGGGTGGTCAGGAGGGCCCGGGACAGGCCACGGGGGGTCTCGGTCATCGGGGCGGGCACCGTCTCCGCGCCCCGGGCTCGCCCGCAGAACGGGCACCGGGCCTCGATCACCCGTACGTGCCGGGCGCAGCCTTCGCACTGCGTCAAAGGGGTCATTGCCGGAGCACAGTAGCACCCATTCGCTCGCCGACGGGGTCCGTGCGGGTGTACGCCCTGTGGGCATGAGCTCGTCCCTTGACGCGTTGTTGGCCCCCCGCTCCATCGCCGTGGTGGGAGCCTCCCGCACCCGCGGAACCATCGGGGCCGCCCTCTTCGACAACCTCCTCCTGCACGGATTCCAGGGGCCGGTGTACCCCGTCAACCCGGGGGCCCCGGTGGTGCATTCGGTGAAGGCCTACCCCTCGGTGACGGCCATCCCCGACCCGGTCGACCTGGCCGTCCTGGTCATTCCGGCGGCCCAGGTGTTGGCCGTGGTGGACGAGTGCGTGGCCAAGGGGGTCAAAGGCCTCCTCGTGATCTCCGCAGGGTTTGGTGAGGTCGGCGAGGCCGGCAAGGCCCTGCAAGACGCCCTCGTGGAGAAGGTCCGCGGGGCCGGGATGCGGATGGTCGGACCCAACTGCCTCGGGGTCCTCAACGCCGACCCCGCGGTCTCCATGGACGCCACCTTCGCCCCCACCTGGCCGCCTCACGGGGGGGTGGCCTTCTCGTCGCAGTCGGGGGCCGTGG
The DNA here is from genome assembly GCA_964447205.1 of uncultured Myxococcaceae bacterium. Lineage (GTDB taxonomy): Bacteria > Myxococcota_A > Polyangia > Polyangiales > JAEUKH01. The sequence continues at coordinate 19,723 of CAYUSB010000035.1, read as the reverse complement.
GCCTGGCCATCCTCGACTATGCCCGCGAGCTCGGGATCGGGGTGCATCAGTTTGTGTCCATCGGCAACAAGGCCGACGTCTCGGGCAACGACCTCATCGAACACTGGGGCGAAGACCCCGCCGTCAAGGTCATCCTCCTGTACCTGGAGAGCTTCGGAAACCCGCAGAACTTCATGCGGATCGCCTCCGAGGTCTCGCGCCGCAAGCCCATCGTGGCCGTCAAGAGCGGACGGACCGCCGCCGGGGCCCGGGCCGCAAGCTCGCACACGGGATCGCTCGCGGGTATGGAGGTCGCCGTCGACGCCCTCATCGGCCAGGTGGGGGTGATCCGCACCGACACCATCGAAGAGCTCTTCGACACCGCCATGCTCCTGGCCAACCAGCCCGTCCCCCGGGGCGACCGGGTGGCCCTCCTCACCAACGCCGGGGGTCCGGCCATCATGGCCACCGACGCCTGCGAGAGCCGCGGGCTCACCGTGACCGAGCTCTCCCCCGAGACGGTCTCCACCCTGCGGGCCTTTCTCCCCCCCGAGGCCAGCCTGCGCAACCCCGTCGACATGATCGCCAGCGCCACCCCGGCCGCGTACGAGCGGGCCCTGGGCTGCCTCCTCGCCGACCCCGCCGTCGACGCCGTCATCGTGCTCTTCGTGCCCCCCGTCGGAACCGAAGCCGCTGCCGTGGCCGCCGCCATTCAGCGGGGCGGGGCCGGGGCCAGCAAACCCGTCCTCACGTGCTTCATGGGCATGCACGGGGTCCCGGCGGCCCTGTCGTCGCTGCGCCAGGGGAAGTTTCCCTCGTATGCCTTCCCCGAGGCCGCGGCCATCGCCCTGGCCCGGGCCGTACGCTACGGGCGCTGGCTCGCCCGAGGCCCTGGCAAGCGCCCGACCCTCGACGACGTCCACCCCGAGGCGGCCCGGGAGGCCCTCGCCGGGTGCGGGGTGACCGACGGGTGGTTGCCCCCCGCCACCGTGCGGGCCGTGCTGTCGGCCTACGGGATCCGCACCCCCGAGACGGCCTCCGCCGCGACGCCCGAGGAGGCCGCAGAGGCCGCGGAGCGGGTAGGGTTTCCGGTGGCCGTGAAGCTCGCCTCGACGACCCTCACCCACAAGACCGACGTGGGGGGTGTGGTCCTCGGGGTGGCCGACCGGGTCGGGGTCCTCGAGGCCTTCGAGGGCATGAGGAAGCGGCTCGTGGCCAGAGGGCTCGGAGACGCCATGGAGGGGGTGGTGGTGCAGCCCATGGTCCCCGCGGGGGTCGAGCTCTTCGTGGGAGTGACCCGCACCCCGGGGTTTGGCCCCCTCGTGGCCTTCGGGATCGGGGGCATCCACGTCGAGCTGTGGAAGGACGTGGTGTTTCGTGTCCACCCCCTCACCGACCTCGACGCCGCCGAGATGCTCACCCAGATCCGGGGGGCGAAGCTGCTCGACGGGTTCCGGGGTGGGCCCGTGGCCGACCGGCAGGCTGTGGTCGAGGCCCTCCTGCGCATCGACCGCCTCGTGGGCGACCTGTCCGCGGTGAGCGAACTCGACCTCAATCCCCTCGTGGCCCGGTCCCCCGGGGGCGGGGTCATCGCGGTCGACGCCCGGATCCGTGTTCGTACAGAGGGTTGACCAACCAGGACGTTCCTCGACACGATGGCGCAGAGGTCAGGCAACACTCCCCCCACATAAACCGCCATGCTCCTTGCGCCCCTTGCGCCCTCGCGGTTTCGCAGCATGTCTCCCGTCGCCCGTCCCCCGCAGCCCGTCCTCCATCGCCTGCGTTGCGCCCTCGGCGGGCCCCGTGGCACCCTCCGGGCCCGATGACCCCCGACCCGCTCGCCCAGCGCTACCTCGACGCCTGGCGGGCCCGGTGCGGCCTGCACCCCCTCGACCACCCCACCTTCGCCCGGGTCTCGCGGGTGTGGCGGGTCGAGCTCCACCCGTCCTTCCATGAGGACGTGGCCATCACGGTCACCGACATCGACGCCGGGGGCTGGATCGAGCTCCGGGTCCTGCATCCTTCGGCCCGGTCCTGGGCCCTGCACGACGCGGGCATGGGCCCTCCCCTCCCGGGCGATCCGCCCGCCCCGCGGGTGTGGGAGGCCACCGTCCCGGCCGACGTGCTCGAGGCCCTGGCCGCGGCCATGCCCCGGCTCCCGTTGCACTCTGTCGACCAGCCCGGTCGCGACGGCATGACCGTCCAGCACGAGGCCCTCCTCGACGGGGAGCTGCACGCCTTCCGGTCGTAGAGCCCCAATCCCCGTCAGGCTCCGCTCCACTACGCGTGGGTGGCGGCCCTGTGTGGTCTGGCCGTGCGGAGCTTCCCCGACCCCGCCGCCCAGGGCGCCCTGCACCCCCTGGCGGCGTACCTCCGCTGAGGAGAACTCCCTCCAGCCCTTTCAACGTGCGCTGCACTTCCGCCCACGTTGAAATGGCTGGAGCACTCCCTCCTCAGGCCTCGAGGTCCTTGCGTTCGATGCGCGGGCGGGTGATCGACGGGCGCCGCCCCGGCGGACCTGCCCCCTCTGCCATCGGGGGAGGGCGCACCGAGGGGGCCCTGTGGGCGGTGTCGGGGCCTTCCAACTGGTATCCCTCCTCGCGGAAGAGGCGCAGGACCACGCCCCCGATCTCGGGGTCGTATCGGGTCCCGAGGCCCCGCTCGATCTCGGCGAGGGCCACGTCGATGCCGAGGGCGGTGCGGTAGGGTCGGTGCGAGGCCATGGACTCGACCACGTCGGCGATGGCCAGGATGCGGGCCTCGGGCAGGATCTGGTCGCCGCGTAGTCCCTGCGGGTAGCCCGATCCATCGAGGCGCTCGTGGTGTTGCCAGACGGTCTCGGCCACGGGGGCCCCAAAGTCGATGGACTTCAGGATGTCGTACCCGGCCTGGGCGTGGGTCTTGACCATCTCGTACTCGATGGCGGAGAGCCTGCCGGGTTTGACCAGGATCTCCGTGGGGATGGCGATCTTGCCCACGTCGTGCAGCAGACCCGCGGAGTGCAGGGGGTGGACCCGCTCGTCGGGCCAGCCGAGGGCCCGGCCCACGGTGGCGGCCAGGAGGGCCACCCGGCGCTCGTGGCCGGCGGTGTACGGGTCGCGGCGTTCGACCATGGCGGCCAGGGCGGCGATGGCTCCGTCGAGGGTGGCCGCGAGGTGGCGGGTGTGCCGGGCGAGCTCGCGGTGGCTGCGGCGCAGGGCCGTGACCTCGTGGCCCACGAGGACCGCCGCGGTGACCGCCCGGGCGTCGTCGTACACGGGGCCGAAGGTCACCTCGAAGACGCGGCCCTCGGGGTCGTCGGGGTCGTTCGACGTAGGCAAACTCACCTGGAACTCCTCCCCCGCCAGGGCCCTGCGCCACATCAATCGGCTCAGTCGGCTCAGGGCGGGCTGGGCCCGGAGGGGCATGTCCCAGGGATCGCCGACCCGGGCCCTCTGTCCGCCCAGGGCCACCATCTCGTGGTTGAACGCGTCGTTGGCCACCACAAACCGGAGCCCGGGGTCGATCACCGCGATGGCGTCGGGGGTGGCCTTGAGGATGCGGGCGAGGAGGGCCGAGGAGCGTCGTTCGTCAGCCTGGACGGTGAGGGGTGGGTCGTGTGTGTCATCCATGGAGGGCGTAGGGGTCGGGCGGGGACATCGAAGGACTGCGGGGCGAGGAATCCAGAGATGTGGGCGCTCCCGTGATGATCGTCAAGTCTCCAGACTCTCACCCCTTCGGGCGCAGGACCGCGGAGAGCTCGGGCGACAGGGTGCTCAACTCCTCGGCCACGGGGCGAGGGCGGGGGCCCGACGGATGCTGGCCGTTGTGCGGCCCGCCTTCTGCCATCGGGGGCGGTCGCACCGAGGGGGCCCTGTGGGCGGTGTCGGGGCCTTCCAACTGGTATCCCTCCTCGCGGAAGAGGCGCAGGACCACGCCCCCGATCTCGGGGTCGTATCGGGTCCCGAGGCCCCGCTCGATCTCGGCGAGGGCCACGTCGATGCCGAGGGCGGTGCGGTAGGGTCGGTGCGAGGCCATGGACTCGACCACGTCGGCGATGGCCAGGATGCGGGCCTCGGGCAGGATCTGGTCGCCGCGTAGTCCCTGCGGGTAGCCCGATCCATCGAGGCGCTCGTGGTGTTGCCAGACGGTCTCGGCCACGGGGGCCCCAAAGTCGATGGACTTCAGGATGTCGTACCCGGCCTGGGCGTGGGTCTTGACCATCTCGTACTCGATGGCGGAGAGCCTGCCGGGTTTGACCAGGATCTCCGTGGGGATGGCGATCTTGCCCACGTCGTGCAGCAGACCCGCGGAGTGCAGGGGGTGGACCCGCTCGTCGGGCCAGCCGAGGGCCCGGCCCACGGTGGCGGCCAGGAGGGCCACCCGGCGCTCGTGGCCGGCGGTGTACGGGTCGCGGCGTTCGACCATGGCGGCCAGGGCGGCGATGGCTCCGTCGAGGGTGGCCGCGAGGTGGCGGGTGTGCCGGGCGAGCTCGCGGTGGCTGCGGCGCAGGGCCGTGACCTCGTGGCCCACGAGGACCGCCGCGGTGACCGCCCGGGCGTCGTCGTACACGGGGCTGAAGGTCACCTCGAAGACGCGGGCGGCGGGGTCTTCGGGGTCGGGGGTGGTGGTGATCGACACCTGGACCTCCTCGCCGTCGAGGGCCCTGCGCCACATGCGGCGGGCGAGACGGGCCAGGGCGGGATGGGCTGGGAGCGGGGCGTCGAAGGGATCGCCCACCCGTGCTTCGTGGCCGCCCAGGGCCTGCAGCTCGAGGTTGAGGGCGTGGTTGGCCAGCACGATCTTGAGCCCGGGGTCGACCGCTGCGATGGCGTCGGGGGTCGACTCCAGGATGCGGGCGAGGAGGGCGGCCGAGCGGCGCTCCCTGGTGTGGGCGAGGCGCTCGGCGGTGAGGTCGTGCACGGTGACCAGTCGGGACGGGCGCCCGGAGAAGGTCAGGGCCTGCGAGGTGACGTGCACCTCGGTGACGCTGCCGTCGCGGTGTCGATGGCGCCACACCCCCGCGTCGTGCAGGTCGGGGACCAGGCCCCGGAGGTGCTCCAGCAGTCGCGGAACCTCGTCCGACGGGCGGATCGCCGTCAACGAGAGGACGAGAAACTCCGCCCGGCTCCAGCCATACCGTACGCAGGCCGCGTCGTTGACGGCGACGAAGCGCAAGGTCTCGCAGTCATAGATCCACATGGGCTGCGGGTTTGCCCAGAAGAGCCGGCGGATGCCGCCGAGGGCGGCCTCGAGCTCGGTCTCGGTCGAGGCCGAAGGGAGATCGGCATGGGGGGCCGCGTTGGGTTCGTGCATGGATCTACGTCCAGGGGAGCGCGTCGACGCGCCAATGTGCTTGTCTCAGGGCAGCAGTTGTACCCTATGGGTGAGGGTAGTTTTAAGAAGCTCGACAGTAGTCCGTCAAGTCTGCATCGCGCACGCCATGCGTAGTCGCAAACGGACAAGTACAGATTGTGACGCTGTGCCGCGCCGTACGACCCATTTGCGCGGTATCGTTCGGTCGGGCCAGTGATCTCTCTGAGAACCGTCTATGTCGCGGCGCTGCTGTCGATTCTCTCCGCAGGCTGCCCCACGCCCCGCCTGGTGGAGCTCTCGCGGGGCTCGGCCGCCGCGGTGGTGGGGGACTACCGGCCTCGGATCGACGACCCGGCCACCTGGAGGGCCCTCGCGGCGACCCCGGGGCAGCAGACGATGGCCCGCACGGAGGTGGTCAAGGTTGTTGTCGATCTGTCGGGGGACGGGGCCGTGTACTTCCTCCAGAGCCGACGGTGGCCCATCCACTACGACTTCGCCCGGCGGTTTCTGTCGACCCTCCTGCACCCGGTCGAGGAGCACGGGGCCTTCAACATCCACCAGTATCGCCGCGACGACCGGCGCTTCGTGCTCGGCACGCTCACCCGCTACCGCGACCAGGAGGTGTGGGCCTTCTCGTTGGTCGCCGGCGACACCCTCAGCCTCGGGCGCACCGCGGAGGTCTTCGAGACGGTACGGCGGCGGGTGTTCTTCGGGTCCGACCTGCGGTACCACCCGATCCCGCCCGCCCACGAGGCGGGGGTGGAGACGCTGCGAGCGGCGGGGGTCCCGGTGGTGACGTCACAGGCGTTGTTTGGGGCCCTGCGGTATCAGCCCATCAACCCCGGGGAGGCCTACGGGTACCTGCGTTTCGTCACCGAACCCCTGTCCCCTGCCGAGGTCCGTCGCACGGACATCGTGGTGATGGACACGGTCCCGCTCGATCTGCCGGTGTGCGCGGGGATCATCACGGCCCAGCTCCAGGCCCCGTTGGGGCACCTGGCGGTCCTGGCCACCAACCGCAGGACCCCCGACATGGCCCTGCGGGGAGCCTTCCGCGACAACACCCTACGGGCCCTGGAGGGGCGCCTCGTGCGTCTGCGGGTGACCCCCCAGGAGTACGAGGTGACCCCTGCGCCCCAGGACGAGGCCGAACGGGCCTGGGCGCGGTCTCGTCCCGCCCGTCCGATGCACCCGCCCTTCACCGAACACGACGGGGCCCTGCGACCCGTCGGGTCGATGCGGATGCGCGACGTGGGGGTGGTGGGGGCCAAGGCCGCGCAGCTCGGAGAACTCGCCTCGATTGGGGGGGCGGTGGAGGTCCCGCGGGCGTTTGTGGTTCCGTTTCGTGGGTACCGCGAGCATCTAGCGCGGCACGGGATGGATGTGGCCCTGCACGAGGCCCTCGGGCGCGAGGACTTCCGGGCTGACGCGCGGGTGCGGGAGCGGGTCCTGGCCGAGATTCGGGGGCGCATCGAGGCGGCCCCGGTCGATCCGGGTCTCTTGTCCGCGGTGCGGGGCCAGGTCGTGGCCCGACTGGGCGGGGGGCGGGTTCGGCTGCGGTCGAGCACCAACGCGGAGGACCTCCCGGGCTTCAACGGGGCGGGGTTGTATCGCTCGGTGGTGATCGCCGCGGGGGCCTCCGAGGCCGCCCTCGCCGACGCCCTGCGGGCCGTCTGGGCCAGCACCTGGAACCTCCAGGCCTACGAGGAGCGGGCGTGGTTCCGGGTGGAGCAGGAGCCTGTGGCCATGGCGGTGTTGGTGCAGGCCTCGGTCGACGACGACGTGGTCAACGGGGTGGCGATTACGGCCAACCCCTTCAACGCGGGCCGTCCCGGGTTGTTCGTCAACGCCCAGGTGGCCGGGGTCGAAGGGGGGGCGGTGACGGGGGCCCGGGGCGACGAGGTCCCCGAGCAGATCCTGTATTACACCTACGGGGCCGAGCGGGAGTTTGAGCGGATCTCGCGCAGCTCGCGGGTGCCTGCGGGGGCCACGGTGTTGGGGGATGACGAGGTGTACCGGCTGGCTCAGGCCCTGCGGGCGATTCACACGCACTTCAGCGGCGGGGATGTGGGGGCCGTGGAGGCCGCGATGGATGTGGAGTTCTTGCTGGCGGGGCCGACGCGGCGGCTGGTGTTCGTGCAGGCGAGGCCGTACGCGCTGCGGTACGACTTCGGGCGCGGGGCCGCCGAGGGGCCGGAGGATTGAGGGGGGCGGGGGCGGTACTGACGGAAAGGCGCACCGACGGCTATGCGGTGCCGTCCTGGGAGGTCCGTGGGGTGCTCGCGCCTGGGGCTTGAGGTCGGGCAGAGGGGACGGCGGCCTCGGGCCTCCATACGTCCAGATCCGACCTCACCCTGCGGGCGCCCGCGGGCCCCTGTGGTAGCGTCCTCCCAGTCGCAGGGCTTCCGGAGACACTCCCCGATGATTCGTGCTGATTCTTTGCGTCGTTGGTCCCTCCTGTGGGCCCCGGCCCTCTTGCTTGCGTGTGCCCCCCAGACCATCCGACCCCCGGCCCGCGATGCCTCGCCCGACGGGGCCGAGCTCGATGTCGCGGCCCTGCCGGACGCGAAGCTCCCCGAAGACACCGGCAACGGCCGCGACACCGGCCCCGACGCCCCCGCCGAGGACGGCAGCACCAAGGAGGATGCGCCCGTGCCCGAGGACGCGCCCGTGCCCGAGGACGTGTCCCCGCCCGAGGACGGGGCCGTGGAGCTCGATGCCACGGTCGACCCCGACGCCGCGCTCCCCCCCGACGCCGAACCTCCCCCCGACACGGGCTTCCCTCCCCCCGACACGGGCTTCCCTCCCACGGACACGGGCGTTCCCCCGGTCGACGCGGGCCCCTCGGCCTGCCCGTTGCCGCAACAGCGGGCCCTGGCCTTGCCCACCGACCAGCGTATGGGCACGGTCGCTGGCCCGAGCGGCATCGCCTCCGCGTGCGTCACTGTCGGCGGCCCCGAGCACATCTTTCCCCTCACGGTCACGGCCCGGACGGGAATCCAGCTCGACACCGAGGGGTCGACCTTCGACACGGTGCTCTATGTCCGCCCGCGCTGCGACAGCGCGACGGGCCAGGTGGCCTGCAACGACGACGTCCCCGGGAGCAACCGGTCCTTCCTGCGCACCGTGCTCGAGCCGGGGAGCTACTACGTCGCGCTCGACACCTACGGCACCGGAACCGGCGGGGCCTACTCCCTGCGCACGACGGCCTTCACCCCCGCGGCCAACGCCGAGTGCCCCGCGGCCGCGGCCCTCACGCCGGGGGTCTCCGTCACGGGGGTCACCCTCTCCGGCGGGGCCGCGGGGACGGCCTGCGACACGTCCTCCTGGGGGCCGCAGTTGTATTACACGCTGCAGGTTCCGCCGGGGCGGCAGGCGGTGGTGACGGCCACTCCGATGGGCACCACCCCCTGGCGGGCCATCGTGCGGGCCCGGAGCGGCTGCACCGCCACCACGTGCCTCGCCTCGGCCGCGTCCCCCATGCCCGGGACCCCCGCCGTGGCCCGCTACGAGAACCGCGGGATCACCCCCCTCGACCTCCAGCTCTCGGTGGCCCCCACCAGCGGTCGTGCGGGGGGCTCTTTCGCCCTCTCGGCCGCCCTCGAAGCGGTCGCCCCGGGGCCCCCCAACGCCACCTGCGCCACCCCCACCATGGTCGCCCACGGAGCCACCCTCCCCAACGAAAACCTCACCGCTGCCTCGGTCCGCCTCGGCACGACCTGTCTGCCCGAGGGGCAGGGGCCGTCGTTGTTCTATCGGGTGACCGTCCCGGCCCGGAGCACCCTCCTGGCCACGGCCACCCCGCAGGGCGGGCTCGACCCCGTCCTGCGCCTCCTCGACAGTTGTACGGCCACCACCTGCCGGGCCTCGATCGACGATGCCGGGACCAACCAGCCCGAGTCGCTCACGTACACCAACCCCACCGACGCCCCGCTGAGCCTCGTCCTGGCCGTCGGATCGGCCGCCCCTACGGGCTCCGGGACCTTCAGCCTCTCGGTCCACATCGCCCCGCCCCCGAGCAACACCACCTGCCGGGCCCCGATGACCCTCACGGGCCCCGCCCGCCTCACCCTGCAAGACGCCTCCCGCGGGGCCGACAACGTCACCGGGGCGTGTCTCCCGAGCGCCACCGGGACGGCCCTCTTCTACACGGTGGCGGTCCCCGCGGGCCAGACCCTCACGGCCCGGGCCACCCCCTACGCGGGCATGGACCCCGTCGTACGCATCCTGTCCGCCTGCGGGGCCACGACCTGCCTCGCGAGCGCCAACGGGACCGCGGTCGGAGCCGCCGAGACCCTCAGTTGGGCCAACACGGGCCCCTCCCCGCAGCCGGTGGTCCTGGCCGTCGGGGGGTCCACCAACGCCACCAACGGCCTCTTCGACCTCGATGTCTCGCTGGGGCGGGAGTACGTCCTGACCTCCATCCCCACAGCCTGCGACCCCATGACCGGAGGCACACCCCTCGCGGGGTTGACGGGCGACGACGCGGTGACCGCGGCCCTCGACCTGCCGTTCCCGGTGGTGTTCTTCGGGCAGAGGCAGCTTGAGTTTACGGTCAGCACCAACGGCCTCCTGCAGCTCTTCCCGGCCCTGCCTGCCACCGGGGCGACCGCCTTCGCCAACGTGGCGATCCCCACCGCCACGGCCCCCAACGGCTTCGTGGCGGCCTTCTGGGACGACCTCTTCCCCGTGGCCATGGTCTCGCAGACGACCACCCGGGCGATCGGGACGGCCCCCGGGCGTCGGTTCGTGGTCGAGTGGCGCGACTTCAGCATCTTCGCCGACCGGGCGGCCCGCTTGACCTTCCAGGCCAAGCTCTTCGAGACCACCGGGGTGATCGAGCTTCACTACTGCGCCATCACCCCCGGGATGACCCCGGCCCTGGCCACGGGGTCGAGCGCCACCGTCGGGATCGAGTCCCCCGACGGTCGCAGCGGTCGACAGCACAGCCTCAACACCGCGATGTCCGTCTCCACCGCGACCGCCCTGCGATTTACTCCCTGAGTTCCAGGACCCTCAGGCCTGGCGGGTGCCTTCGATGTCGATCTGGATCTTGACCTCGTCGGCCACGAGGACCCCGCCGGCTTCGAGGGCCGTGTTCCAGGTGATGCCGAAGTCCGAGCGGTTGATCTTCGTGGTGGCCGTGGCCCCGCGGCGGAGGTTGCCCCACGGGTCTTTGGCCTCGTCGGTGATGCCCTCGACCCGAAGGGTGACCGGGCGGGTGACCCCGCGGATCGTGAGGTCGCCCTCCACGTCGAGCCCGTTCCCTCGGGGGGTGGCCCGCTTGGACTGGAAGGTCATGTGGGGGTGCTTCTCCACGTCGAAGAAGTCGGGGCTCCGCAGGTGGCCGTCGCGCTTGTCGTCGCGGGTGTTGATCGAGGCCAGATCGATCGAGACCCGGGCCTCGGTGGCCTCGGGGCGGGCGGGGTCGTAGGCGAACTCGCCGCTGTACTCCCGAAACTCCCCGCGCACATTGGTGATCATCATGTGGCGCACGGCGAAGCCGACGTGGGAGTGGACGGGGTCGATGACGTAGCGAGGCAGGGTGGAGTCGGCGCTCATGGTGGGTCTCTCGGACGGCCGCGGGATGCCCGCACAGCGGGGCGCGACCGTCGCGGGCCAGAAGCTATGGCCGCCCAGGGGCCTTGGGGAGAGAGCCAGATGTCAACCTGGTGTTGCGCGGAGGCAACGGAGAGGGCCCCTCAGGGGGTGACCCGCCGTACGTCGGGGGGCATGAGGGAGGTCGAGGCCTCGGTCACGACGCAGTCCCGGCCGGCGTGTTTGGCGGCGTAGAGGGCCCGGTCGGCGCGGGCGATGAGCGAGTCGGTGTAGTCGATGTGGCTGCGGGTGGCCACCCCGATGCTGATGGTCACCCGCAGGGGCCCGGCCGACGTGGCGAAGGGCAGGTCGGCGAAGGTCGACCGCAGGGCGGCCCCGAGCAGGGCCCCGCCGGCCAGGTCGGTCTCCGGGAGCATGATGCAGAACTCCTCGCCCCCCCACCGGGCCACGTGGTCGCTCGCCCGGACGCGGTCTTTCAGGCGCCGGGCGGCGATGATCAAGACCTCGTCGCCCACCGGGTGGCCGTAGGTGTCGTTGACGTCCTTGAAGCGGTCGAGGTCGAGCATCAAGACCGTCAACGGGGCCCACCGACGGCCGATCCGGACCATCTCGTGGCTCAGCAGGGTCTCGAGGTGGCGGCGGTTGTAGAGCCCCGTGAGGGCGTCGGTCTGGGACAGCCGCTCGAGGTCTTCGCGGAGGCGCTGCTGCTCGGCGAGGGCGTCCTGGAGCTCGCGGTTGCGGGCCTCGAGCTGCTCGCGGAGCTCGCGCTCGGCCACGGCGTTGCGTTGGGCCACGAGGCTCCTCTGGCGCTCGGCGGCGTGGCGTCGGGCGGTGGTCACCCGGTCTTCGATGCTCGACTCCAGGGCCACCACCTGGCGCTGGAGCACCCCGCAGGCTCCCTTGTAGTCGCCCGCCGCCTCGAAGATGGCGGCCAGCCTGGCCAGGGCCTGGGTGGTGATGCGCTGGAGCCGCAGGGGCGCGGCCAGCCGCAGGGCCCGCTCGATGTGGGCCTGGGCCTCGGCGGGCATGTCCTTTTTGAGCAGGTGCCGACCGATCAGGAGCTCGTGGTAGGCCACCTGGTGCACCCGGCCGATCTCCAGGAGGACAGTCTCGGCCTCGGCGTAGCGCTCGAGCCCCGCGGCCACGTCGCCCCGGGCGAAGGCCACCCCCCCCTGACCGCTGCGGGCCAGGGCGATGATGTACCGCCCGTGCACGGGGTGGGCCTTGTCGAGGGCCTCGGCGTAACACGCTTCGGCCTCGGCGAGCAGGTGCAGGCTCTGGAGGGATCCTCCGAGGTTGCACAAGGCGTGGGCGAGGCCCTGGGTGTCGCCCACCGCACGAAACATGTCCACGGCCTGACGGGTGATGCGGGCGTAGGGTTCGGTCCGGCCCTGCTCGCCCTCGACGAAGCCCAGGGCCAGGAGGATGGAGGCCTCCCGGTTGCGGGCCCCGAGGTCGCGGGCCATGAGCAGGGCCTCTTCGAGCAGGGTCACCCCCTCGGAGACATCGCCGAGCATACACAGGGCCCGCCCCTGCTCGAGCAGGCCCCACAAGAGGGCGTCGGCGTCGTCGTGGGCCCGGGCCCGGCAGACGTACGCGTCGAGGGGGCCGAGGGCCTGCTCCAGCTCCGTGAGCCGCGCGAGGCAGGCCCCGCGCAACAGGTCGCGCTCGCCAGGGGCGACCTCGTCGAGGGCGTCGCGGGCCGCCGCGGGGTCGACAGACAGCACGTTCATCAAGACGGCCCGGTGCCGGATGGGGCAGTCAGGGTGATCGGCCAGGGCGCACAGGGCCGCCCGCAGCCGCGGCAGGCCCTCCTGATGCTCTCGCGCCAGGACGGCCCATCGGGGAGGCAGGGCCAACCCATTGTCCGACGAGGAAGAATCCACTGTGGATCCCTCTGACATACTATCCTCGTTTTCCTGAGCGCAACCCCTACGGAATCGAAGCCCGCGAATGACTGCGCCTCTACGGTTTGACGGCATACGGTTTGCGCAATCTCATGGGTATGATGGTAGCCGTGGGGGCCTCCTGGTCTCGGGCCTTGAGGATGAGGGCGTGATGGGGGCTCTTGTGGCAAGCCGGGTCGGTGGCCGCGGGGTCGCCGGTCAGGGCGAAGGCCTGGCAGCGGCAGCCCCCGTGGTCGACGGTGCGTCGGTCGCAGGAGGCGCAGGGATCGTGCATCCACGCGGTGCCCCGGTATCGCTGGAAGTCGGCCCCGGTGCGCCACAGGGCGGCCAGGTCGGCCCCCTGGACGCGGTCGAGGGCCATCCCGGGCAGGTCGTGGGCTCCGGGGCACGGGAGGGCCACCCCGGCGGGGGTGACGGTGACAAACCGGGTGCCCCAGCCGTCCATGCAGGGCCGCGGCAGGCCGGCGTACCAGTCGGGCACGACCCAGACGATGTCGAGGGCGTGGCCGTGCCGGGCCCGGGCCGCGGCGAGGTCGACGGTGGCCTGGGCGATCTGGGCGGGGGAGGGCAGGAGGGAGGGGGCGTGGGCGAGGGCGCTGCCGTGAAACTGGGTGTTGGCGAGCTCGATCCGTACGGCCCCGAGGTCGGCGGCGAGGTCGACCAGGGCCCCGAGGTGACCGAGGTTGTGGCGATGCAGGACCACGTTGATCGACAGGGCGGCCCCAGACGCGACGACCCATCGGGCGGCCTGGAGCTTGTGGGCGTGGGCCCGGGCCCCGGCGAGGGCGTCGGCGGCCTCGGGGTCGGTGTCCTGCAGCGAGACCTGGACGTGGTCGACCCCGGCCGTCCGGAGGGCGTCGAGGCGACGGGGGGTGAGGCCCCAGGCGGAGGTGATGAGGTTGACGTAGAGGCCTGCGGCGTGGGCCCTGGCCACGATGGCCTCGAGGTCGTCGCGGAGGAGGGGTTCGCCGCCGGAGAGGTGGACGTGCAGGACCCCGAGGGCGGCGGCCTGGTCGAAGAGCCGGCCCCAGTCGGCGGCGGACATGGCCTCGGGGTGATCCCACCACCGGGCGGGGTTGGAGCAGTAGCCGCAGCGCAGGGGGCAGCGGTACGTGAGCTCGCACAGGAGGGCCTCGGGCAGGGGGAGACCCCCGGGGGTTGCGGGGGCGGCCGGGAGCGGCCCGAGGGGGCCCGGGGGCGCCTCCGGGCCTCCGTCCCAGCGCAGGAACCGTCGGGCCCGGAGCCAGGCGAGCAGGGCCCCGGCGTCGGCGGCGAGCTCGGCCCGGGGGGCTCCGACAAACTCGGCCTGGAGGCCGTCGAGGATGGCCTCGAAGGACCGGGCGCCGTCGCAGCGCCGTACGACCTCCCAGGCGGTCTCGGACAGGGCGACGACCCCTTCGGGGACCACCACCACCCCGCGCCCCCGGGCCTCGTCCCAGCGGGCCCGGGCCCAGGAGACCAACCGCGGGACTTGGGGGCCGTCCGTCATCGTCCGTCAGCGATACTTCTTCAGGGTGGCGAGGAAGGTCTCTTCGGCGGCGTCGGTCCAGGCGGCGGGGAGCTCGGCCAGGGTGGCCGCCACGGCCTCGCTCCAGCGGTCGAGGCGGGACAGGGCCGTCGGGGCCTCGACCTGGTACACGGGCTGGAGGGCCGCGGTGGCGATGGCCCGGACCTGGTCGGGCTCGAGCAGCTCGAGGGCGGCCCGGAGCCCGGCCCGCACCCGCTCGGCCTCGATCTCGGACATCACGGCGTCCCGGTTGGGGCGGTGCTCGGCGAAATACCGGGCCAGCAAGACCCCCGTGCCCCAGGTGCGGAAGAGGTTGCCCGAGGCGTCGACGAAGCGGGTCCCGGGCAGGATCCGGTGCAGGAGCAGGCGAAACCCCTGGGTGACGTTGCCGCGGATGGTGGTGCTCTCCTCGATGTCGACCAGGATGCGTCGGGCCCCGGCGGTGAGGGTGACCCCGTGCGATCGGGCCATACGATCGATCATGGCCATGCGCAGGCTCCGCACGACGGGCAGGTCGATCATGGGCGGGAGCAGCAGGCGGGCCCCCCCTGCCAGGGCTCCGTACATCACCAGCACGCTCTCCTGCACCGCTCGCTCAGCCATCGTCTCCACCCTCACCGACCGCGGGGGTCGGCCTTCATTGTCCGATGGCCTCGCGGAAAGTCCACCCGACGTTGTTGCTCCGTCCCCATCGAATCGCAAACCACCCGCCCCGCCGGTCGAGGAGCTCGACCTCCGTCCCCTGCGGGATCCTCGCGACGATGGCCCCGGTGCGTGGGGCCTCGCGCACCACCGCGGCGCTCCAGGTCACGGTGGCCCGCCCGGTAGCCCGCATCCGTCCGAGCTCCGCGGGGCTGGGGAGGGTCCCGGGTGTGCCCGCCGGGGTGGCGGACGTCGCGGGGGCCGCGGGAGCGGGAGCGACGGGTGCGATGGGTGCGGGGGCTGCGGGTGCGGGGGCGACGGGGGCGGGCGGCGCGGGACCGGGGCCGACCGGGGCATCGGGCACGGCGAGGCCGAGGGGGCTGAACCGTGCGACGAACTCGTAGAGGTAGCGCGGGTGGGCCGTGGGCAGGCTCCACAGGGCCGGCAGGTCGCGCAGGCCTTCGCTGGCGCAGGCCACGTACGAGACCTTCTCGGGCACGGTGCTGCGGCGTCCGAGGAGGACGGCCACACGACGCCGGGGACGGTCGACCCGGAGCCCGAGGAAGAGGGCCGAGCCCGGGTGGCTGGCCGCGGCGGGGGCCGAGGGGCAGCGTGGGAGCACGGCGGCGAGGCGGGCCCGCAGGGCGGGCTCGAACCCGGGGGGGTTGTCGCACTGGGCCGCGGCGAGGTTGAGCTCCTCGCCTTCGCCGCACGCGGTGAGGGTGCCCGGTGCGAGGCGCACGGCCACGGTGGCCGCGGGGCCTGCGTCGGCGGTCGTCGGGGGAGCGGGTCGCCCGACGGGCGTCGGGTCGGGCGTGGCCGGGGTCACGGGCATCTCCGACGCGGGCTCCTGGCCGCCTGGGCCCCCGCCCGCGGCCTCGGGGGTCGGGCGAAACACCCGGGCCCCCAGGGAGAAGCCCAGGACCACGCCGACCACCACGCCCCCGAGGGTGAGCGGCAGACGGGGAGAGTCCGAGCGTGGGCGAACGATGCGCGCAGTCATCGCGGCCCGTGGTGTAGCCCAGCCGGAGCACGAATGGCAGGGGGAGATCCGCGGGGCAGGACAATTCCACGGGCGACTTCTTGACCTGCCCGGGTGTTCAGGATTAGGTGCGTCTCGGCTGGGTCGAAGGGGTCGTGGTCGCGGTGCGCGGGGGTTCGCGAGGCCGGGCTGCGCCCGCTCAGCCAGGAGAGGTCCATGTCATGAGCGTTCAGTACGATCCGGGGCAGTTTGTGTGGCGGGAGCTGTGCACCACTGACGTGCCCGCCGCCACGCGGTTCTACAGCGAGCTGTTCAACTGGCGCGTGGAGAAGAGCCCCATGCCCGACATCGACTACTGGCTGTGTTACGCGGGCGACGTCCAGGTCGCTGGCCTGATGGCGGCCCCGGCGGAGGTTCCCCAGCCCTTCTGGTCGGCCTCGGTCTCGGTCCCCGACGTCGACGCCTCGGCGGCCGCTGCCTCCGAGCGGGGGGCGCAGCTCCTCGTGGCCCCGATGGACATCCCGGGGATCGGCCGCTACGCCATGCTGTCCGACCCCCAGGGGGCCGTCCTGGGGCTCTACAAGAGCAACGCGGGCGACGCCCCGGTCACCCAGGGCGTCGGGCAGTTTTGCTGGGAGCAGCTCGCCGCCGCCGACGGCGACGCGGCTCGAGACTTCTACGCCGCCGTGGTCGGCTGGGGGACCCGTCCCTTCGGGGCCGGGGGCGACACCACCACCCAGGTCTTCACCCTGGGCGACCGGTCGATGGCCTCGCTCACCCCCCTCCCCCCCGGGGCCCCGCCCCATTGGCTGTCGTACGTCCTGGTCGACGATCTGGCCCGGGCCCACGCGTGCATCACCCGCTTCGGGGGGAAGGTGCTGATGGAGCGTTGGGAGGTCCCGACGGTGGGCTTCATCTCGGTCATCACCGACCCCCAGGGGGCCACCCTGGGCCTGCTCGAAGCGCCCCGCCCTTCTGCCTGATCCCCCCTCCTCCCGCGCCGCTCAGGGCCCCCCGCGGCCCCGGTCGGCACGTCGCCGGGCGAGGACCGCCTCGGGGTCGCGCACCGACTCGTACAGGCACCGGGCGTACTGGGCCCGGACCTCGTCGGGCTCGAGCTCCCCGGGGCGGTGGGCCGTGGCGGCGTGCAGGGTGATGGCCGCGGCCACCGAGACGTTGAGGCTCTCGACCATGCCCCGCATCGGGATGGCGAAGCTGCCGTCGGCGGCGTCGCGGAGGTCCTGGCTCACGCCCTGGTGTTCGTTGCCGAAGGCCAGGGCCACCCGGGGGCAGCGGGCCACCGCCCCGAGGGTGGTATCGGCCCGCGGGTCGGCCACATACACCGAAAACCCCCGGACATGCAGGACCCGCACGCACTCCCTCGGGTCGGTGTGCACGAAGAGGTCGAGCCAGCGTTCGCACCCCTTGGTGATCCGGGTCGACAGCCGCGGGGCCACCCCCCGGTCGACGAGGTGCACCTCCCCTACTCCCATGGCGTCCCCCGTCCGTAGAACGGCGGCCACGTTGTGCGGATCGATGACCCCTTCGAGCACCATCACCACGCTCTTGAGCCTGCCCGTGGCCACGGCCCAAAGCCGGTCGCGGCGGGCGGGCAGGACGAGGTCTTCGAGGCCCGCGATGATCTCGTCGGCGGGGAACGGGAGGGCCACGCTGGGCCGTACATCCAGGAGGTCTGGGGTGGTCCTGCGCATCAGAGGGGAGGCTCTCGGGGGAGATTCGGGCCCTCAGCCCTTGCGGGTCGGGCGCACGAACACGTTGATCGACTGCGAGGCCGTCTCGATCTCGTCGAGGGCCTCCTGGAGCCCGGACGGGGCGGTGACCTCGGTGTCCTCGGCCTCGTCGGAGGCCGCGAGGGCGCTGTGCGAGAGGGGAGCCGGGGCCTCTCCCTCGGCGATCCCGAGGCCCACCAGGGCCCGCTGGAGGGACGCGGCGTCGGGCCAGCGTTGGCTGCGGTCGAAGGCGAGGCAGCGCATGACGATGGCGTCGAGGTCTTCGCGCAGGTCGGGGCGGTACGACCGCGGGGGCACGAGGGCCCCCCGCTGGATCTCGCCGAGGAGGGCCGCCGGGCTGCGGGCGGTGTAGGGCAGCCGGCCCGTGAGGAGCTCGTACAGGATCATCCCCACCCCGTACAGGTCGGCCCGTCCGTCGAGGTCGGCGGCTCCGCGGGCCTGCTCGGGGGCCATGTACGCGGGGGTGCCCATGACGTAGCCGGCCCGGGTGAGCTTGGCCCCGGACTCGGCCCCGACCCCGAAGGCCTTGGCCACCCCGAAGTCGAGGACCTTCACCCGCGGGGTGTCGCCTCCGCGGCGTGCGAGGAAGAGGTTGTCGGGCTTGAGGTCGCGGTGCAAGACGCCCTTGGCGTGGGTGACCGCGAGGGCCGCGAGGGTCTGCCGGGCCACGCTCACGGCGAGCCCATCCCGGAAGGGCCTCTCGCGCTGGAGGCGGGCCGACACGGTCTCGCCCTCCAGGCGCTCCATGACCAGGAAGGGGGTCCCGTCGTCGAGCCATCCCATGTCGAAGATCTCGACGATGTTGGCGTGCCCGAAGCTGCCCACCAGGACGGCCTCTTGTTGGAAGCGGGCCAGGGCCACCTTGTCCTGGGCGTACTTGGGGTGCAGGCACTTGACCGCCACGGTGCGCCCGAGGGGCCGCTGGACGGCGTCGTAGACGACCCCCATGCCCCCCGCGGCGATGACCCCGGTGACCTGGTAGCGGCCCGCCACGGTGGCCCCCACGAGGAGCCCCGCGCTGGTGGCCGGCCCTTTGGCCCGGGGGGTGGAAGCCGGGACCGTTCCGGGGGGCGGCGGAGGGGGTGGAGGCGGGGACTTCGGGGCGGAGGCCGCGGGGCCGGGGGCGGTGACGACCCGGACGGGGGTGGCGGGGCCGAGGGTGTTGCTCGCCACGACGGGTTGGCCCGTGGTGGGGCACACCGTGAGGTCGGCGGGGTGCGGCAGGCCGCAGCGTTGACACCGTAGAAAACGTTGGGCCATCGTCGTTCGGGGTGGCCATCGTATCCGCCCAGCGCCGTCGGGTGCAATCGGCGCCGCGCGGTCCTGGAGTTCGGAGTACCTTCCCGTGGCGGGCGCAGGCGTTGTCGCTCCGGGGCCGCGGCGGCCCTTGGCATGCTGGGGAAGCCACCAGTGGGCGGTGAGGGTCCGAAAAGGGCATCGTCGCGATGCCTCTCGCCCCCTGCCATGTCCCTGGGTACCACCCTCGCGACGCGACGGAGTCGGTGCTGCATGGCGTAGTGCAGGCCGAGCTGGAGCCCTTCCTCGCGGCGGCCCGCGCGGCGGAGGTGGCGCTGCCGCGGTATGTGGAGGCGGAGCTGCGGGCCTTTCTGCGCTGCGGCGTGCTGGCCTGCGGCTTCGGGCGGGCATCGGTGCGTGGCCTGCGGCTTCGACCGGCTGGTTCCGTTCTCATGCAAGGGCCGGGGGGTGTGTTCGTCCTGCGGTGGGCGAAGGATGAACGAGACGGCCGCGGAGCAGGTGGCGCGGTTGTGGCCGGAGGTGCCCGTGCGGCAGTGGGTGCTGTCGCTGCCGTGGGCCCTGCGGCTGCCCGTGGCCCGCGACCCGGTGCTGCTCACGAAGGTGGCCCGCATCTTCTTCGAGGCCGTGCGCGCCCACCTCCGGGCGAAGGTGGCGGTGGGAGAGGGGACCGGGGACGAGGGCGCGCGGAGAGAGATCGGGGCCGTGACCTTCGTGCAGAGATTTGGGGGTGCTCTCAATTTGAACCATCATATGCATGTTTTGGTTGCAGACGGGGTGTTTCTGTGCCGCGAGGACGGCAGCACGCCGCGCTTCGTGAGGGTGCCCGCACCGACCCGGAGCGAGC
>CAYUSB010000034.1:0-94579 GCA_964447205.1 uncultured Myxococcaceae bacterium | reverse complement strand
TCCAACCACCCCGCCGCGGCTCCACGCGCAGACAGCTCCCAGCGCGCCGTCGTGCCCCGCACCGCACTCCACTCTCTCCGCCGTCATCGCGGCGGCGTGGCCCACGCCACGATCCCTGCGAAGTTTGCAGTGCCTTACCCAGTGAGATCTGCCGGGTTCCGCACGGGCGGTAACCCAACGGAACGAGAGGACCTCGGGCCATGACCCGGCAGAAGTCAGAGCGCGGCGTAGTACCGCAAGGCCGTCGAAAGACGGTCCCTACCGAGGGCGCACACCCGCGGGGAGGGAAGGCCGCGCCGGTCGAACAACAGCCGCTGCAACTGCGACTGTGGGGCGAGACAGCCGAAGACCCCCGCGCCCCCGAAGGTGCGGGAGGCTGTCGCCGGAGCAGATCGTCGTCCACGACGGTCTGCGACGCGCGCAGCGAACGAGCCGGCCAGCGTGTGATGGCGAGCGTGGCGCGATTCATCGAGGGGCGCCTGCGCCTCGAGGTCAACCTCACCAAGAGCGCCGTCGCTCGTCCTGAAACACGGCACTTCCTCGGGTTCAGCCTTCGGCGCGAGCCGTTGGATGGGCACGTCGAGGTGATGGCCTCGACGCGGACCCGTGAGCGCCTGCGCGCAACGATCCGGGCGAAGACCCCGCGCAACTACGGCGGCTCCTTGCTGTCGTGCATCAGGTCGCTCAACGCGTACCTGGTGGGCTGCCTGGGCTTCTTCGGGATCTGCACGGACTCGGTCCGTGTGCTGCTTCGCGCGACCGACGCCCACATCCGGCGTCGACTGCGGGCGCTGACGCTGAAGGACTGGAAGAGCAAACGGACGACCGCGCAGAAGCTGATCGCCCTCGGCGTGAAGCCGAAAACCGCGTGGCGCCGTGTCTACGAGGGGCGCAAGTCCCTGTGGGCCCTGAGCGCGACAGCTGCCGTGGAACGAGGACTCCGCAACGCGTACTTCGCCGAGCGGGGACTGGTCTCCCTGGAGCAGCGTTGGACGGCAGACCCGAGAAGGATCGCGGCCCCGGTGCAGCTCGCGCTCGCGCTGGGATAGGGCGAGGCCGTCAGCCGGCACACCGCAGCGCAGCAATGGCCGCCAAGGCCCCGGAGCGACAACGCCTGCGCCCGCCACGGGGACCTGCTCCGAACTCCAGGACCCTTGAGACCCCCTTGCGGGATCCTCCGCCGCGACGGTACACCCCGCACCCTATGCCACCCCCTGTCACGCCCGAGGTCCCCCTGTCGGCCTCGGGGCTGCGTCGCGCCCACTTCTTCATGCGTCTCTGCCGGGCCTGGGACAACCGCTTCGAGGCCATGGCCCGGGCCGGGACCATCGGCCGTTGGTACAGCGCCGTCGGCAACGAGGCCACCACCGTAGGGACGGCCCTGTGCATGGAGGCCCACGACACGCTGTCGACGGTGCACCGCGACCTCGGGGCGGTCCTCTGCACGTACCTCGACCCGACCCGCCTCGCCCCGTCGCTCTTCGGCCCCGAAGACGCCACCCCCTGGGACGCGCAGCGCCCGGCCCCCGAGGCCCTCCTGCGGCGTCTGGCCTGCCAGGTCCTCGGGCGCCGGGAGGGGTTCACCCGCGGGGTCGATCGGAGCTTTCACTACGGCCTCCTCGACGAGGCCGCGGGCATCCGGCACATCGGGATGATCTCGCACCTCGGGTCGATGATCCCCGTGGCCGCGGGGGCGGCCCTGGCGGCCCTGCAGGACGGGACCGACCGGCTGGCCCTGGGCTTCATCGGCGAGGGGGCCACGAGCCAGGGCGACTTCCACGAGGCCCTCAACCTCGCGGGCGTGATGCGCCTGCCCCTCATCCTCGTCGTCGAGAACAACCGCTACGCCTTCTCCACCACGGCCGACGAGCAGTACGCCTGCGCCCGGTTGAGCGACCGGGCCGCGGGCTACGGGATCGCCGGCGAGACCCTCGACGGGACCGACCTCGCGGCCGTCTGGGGGGCCATGCAGCGGGCGGTGGCCCGGGCCCGACGGGGCGAAGGCGCCACCCTCCTGGAGTGTATGCTCCCCCGGATGCGGGGCCACGCCGAGGGGGACGGCTCGTACGAGCTCATCGAGCCCGAGCGCAGGGCGGCCTTCCTTCAAGACGACCCCTTGCCTCGCCTGGAGGACTTTCTCCTGGCCGAGGGGCACGTCGACCCGGCCCGCCTCGCGGCGGTCAAGGCCCGGGCCACCGAGATCATCGAGGCCGCCGTGGCCTACGGACTCGCCGCGCCCGAACCCGACCCCTCCGAGGCCTGGCGTAGCCCCTTCGCCCCAGGCTCCGTGGCCGAGGCCTTCTCCAAGCAGAGCGCGGAGGCCCGTCATGGCTGAGACCACCTACCTCGACGCCCTGCGCCGGGCCCTCGACGAGGAGATGGCCCGCGACCCGCAGGTGTTCGTGATGGGACAGGACGTGGCCCAGTTTGGCGGGGCCTTCCGGGCCACCAAAGGCCTGCACGCTCGCTACGGTCGGCTCCGGGTGATCAACACTCCTCTGTGCGAATCAGGGGCCCTCGGGGCGGCCCTCGGGGCGGCCCTCCTCGGCAAACGCCCCGTGGTCGAAATGCAGTTTGCGGACTTCGTGTCGTGCGGGTTCAACCAGATCGTCAACAACATGGCCCGCACCTACTACCGCTGGGAGCGGCCCGTCCCGTGTGTGGTGCGGCTCCCGTTCGGCGGAGGGGCCGGGGCCGGGCCCTTCCACTCGCAGTCGCCCGAGGCGTGGTTCGCCCACGTCCCGGGGCTCGCCGTGGTGGCCCCCTCCACCCCCCTCGACGCCCTCGGGATGCTCAAGTCCGCCATCCGCGACGACAACCCCGTGATCTTCCTGGAGCACCGCTTCCTCTACCGCCGCGACAAGGCCACCCTGCCCGAGGGCGAGCACCTCACGCCCCTCGGCCAGGCCCGGGTGGCCCGCGAAGGCCGGAGCATCACCGTGCTCTCCTGGTCGTGGACCCTGCACGAATCCCTCGCCGCGGCCGAGGTCCTCGCCACCGAAGGGGTCTCCGTCGAGGTGGTCGACCTGCGGACCCTCGTGCCCCTCGACGAGGCCACCGTCTTCGCCTCGGTGCGCAAATGCAGCAAGGTCCTCATCGTGCACGAGGCCACGGCCACCGCAGGGTTTGGGGCCGAGCTCGCCGCCCGCATCGCCGACCGCTGCTTCGAGGACCTCGACGGACCCGTGCGCCGGGTGACCTACCCCGACCGCTCGGCCCCCTACAACAAGCACCTGGAGCGGGCCCTCCTGCCTGGCCGCGACGCCATCGTCGAGGCCCTCCGGGCCCTGGCCCGCTACTGACCCCTTTACTCCACAGGCCCCCGTCGCCTACACCCTCCATCCACCGCCATGTACCTCGGGATGTATTTCGAGCCCTCCCTCACGGAGGAGCACCTCGAGCGCCTCAAGACCACCCTCGACACCTGCGGCCCCTGGGCCCGCAAGCAGGCCGTCCACGGGCTCACCGGCGCTCAAATGGCCGCCCTCTACGACGCGGTGGAGGGCAAAGAGCCCCTCGGCCTCGAGCACTTCGCCCCCTCCGGCGAGGCCCTCGTCGAGACCATCCACCACGGCAAAAACTCGCTGCCCCTCTTCCATCGCTTCCAGAAGCGCTTCTGTAAGCCCGACGCCGACGGCGACGAGACCACCCTCTGGGGCTACAACCACAACGCCGCCATCGTCATGGCCGTGATCAACCCGGGGTACTTCACCGCCACGGCCAACGACAAGGGCGAGGTGGTCATCGACTACGCCCGGACGCCCCCGCGCACCTGCCCCACCTGGCCCGCCCTGGCTCCGCCCGGGGCCCGCCTAGGGAGCCTCGTCTGGGGCGGCCTCACCGACGTCCTGCGCAAGGTCTCCGAGCACGTCACCGTCGGCAAGGCCTTCCGGCACGGCAAGCCCGAGGGCGGATACTTCGCCCTCTGCCGCGAAGACCCCACCTGACGGGTCGTTTCCGCAGGGGCCCAACGGGCGTGAGCGGTGGGTGACTCTGGCGCGACAGGCCCCCCGTGGCGTACGGTCCCGGATGTGGCGGGTATCCTTGCACCCAACAGCCCCCTGCCGGGGCAACACATCGTCGAGACCCTCATCACCGAAGGACGGGTGGCGCAGATCTACCGCGTCCGGGCCAAGGACGGCTCGGCCCGGGCGGCCCACGTCCTGCGCACAGAGCATTGCCCCGACCTGGGCGCGTGGTTCGTCGAGCGGGCCAAGGCCCGACGCAGCCTGGAGCACCCCAATGTCCCCCGCACCTACCACGTCGGGGCCCTCGCCTCGGGAGAGCCCGTAGAAATCACCGAGCTCCTCACGGGGCGCACCCTTCGGCACCTCCTGCAGCAGTCCGACGCGGGCCTCGACCTGCCCCAGGCCGGCCGCATCGTCGGGGCCCTCGGCGACGTCCTCGACTACCTCCATCGCCGCCCGATCCCCGTCGTGCACCGGGCCCTGTCGCCCGAGCGGGTGTTCCTGCGGGCCCGCGACAACGCCCTGCGCCTGCTCGACGTGGGGGTGGGCGACCGGCCCCGCATCGAGGCCGCCCCGGCAGCCTACAAGAGCCCCGAAGACCTCGCCGGCCTCGCCAAGATCGGCCCCCGGGCGGACGTGTTCTGCCTCGCCTCGCTGGCGTACGAGATGCTGACCGGGCGCGTGGCCTTCGTCGACGGCCCCCCGCCCAACCCCAGCCCCGAGGCCCTGCCCTCGGTGCACGCACGCAGGGCCGAGGTCCCCGCCGCCGTCGACGCCCTGCTGGCCGAAGCCTGGACCACCCAGCCCTCGGGACGCCCCGCCACCGCAGGGACCTTCGCCGCGCGCTTCGCCGACGCCCTCGGCCTCGCCCGCTCCCCCTCCACGACCCAGGCCCACGACAGCACCACCCGAGAGGTCAGCATCCCGGCCGTGGCCCGCGGACGCCGCGACACCCTCCTCGGGTCGGGGGTGCTCCCCCGGGCCGCACACCCCCCCCGCCTCGGCGACACCACCCTCGGAGCGCCCCCCGGGACCCGGCCCTTTACCCCCCAAGGGCCCGAGGCTGTCGTCCCGCCCGACGAGGGCGACCCCACGCCCCCCACGGGATTCACCGCCCCCGAGGCCGAACCCCCGCCCGACGACGACCTCCTGCCCACCCAGGAGAACCTCGCCGCCGGATCCGATCCCCCCCCCGCCCCCATCTCCCCGGGGGTCTCCCTCTTCCGCGGAGACACCCAACCCATGTTCGCCCCGGGAGCCTTCACCCCTGCACCCGCAGCCCCCGAGCCCTCCGTCCCGGCCCCTGTAGGGCCAGTCCGGGCCGTCCTGCCCGCCGCGTCAGCCCTCCCCCAGCCCGAGCAGGGAGAGCCCCCGAGCCCTCCTCCTGGGCCTTCTACGCCCCGCTTCGAGCCCCGCTCCGAGGAGCCTGAGCCCGAGCCCGAACCCGAGCCTGAGTTCGACCTCGAGCCCGCCCCCGCGCCCCACTCCGACCCCTCGCTCCACGCCCTCTCCGAGCCGGAGCCCGCCCCCGGCCCGGCGACCGCCGCGCCCGCCCCCGGACCACCCCCGCCTGGGGTCGGAGCCCCGCGGGTTCATCCCCTCGACGCGGTGGCCCCTGCCGCCCTGCGCGACCCGCCGCCTCGGGACGACCCCGCCCGCCGGGCCTTCTCCCGCGATCCGACCCTGCTCATGCCGACCCTCTCGGCAAACAAGGTCTGGCATCGCACCCCGAGCGTCCTGGCGGCCCTCCTCCTGTCGGCCGCCATCGTCATCGTCGGGCTCGGACACGCCGCGGCCCTGGCCCTGCGCCCGGCCCCCGTCCTGTCTCCCTCCCCCGTGGCCCCGTCGCCCCCGACAGCCTCCGCCCCCGCGGCGTGTCCCCCTTGCCCGGTCTGCCCCGCCTGCCCGGCCTGCTCCGTGGCCCCCGCCGCGGCCCTCCCTGCCCCCGCCGCCCGGACCGCGGCCCCGGAGATTTCCACCGAGGCTCCGACCCGGACGCCCGAGGCTCCGACCGCGACCCGCACGGCCGCCCCCGCCGCGCCCGCGGCCCTACGACGACGACGCAACGTGCGGCCCTCGATCATCCAGCGGGCCCCCTTCTGACCCGCGCCCCCGGGGCCTCGGCGCCTTGCTGCCCGGGGCCACGCGTGCGACGGTCCCAAGGTGGCACGCACAGGTTTTCCCTCCCGATTCCTGTTGGGCGACCGGGGGCTCCCTCCGGGAGGCCGCCTGGTCCTCAACGCCTTCCTCGGCATGTTGGGCGTCGGGGTCGTTCTGGCCGGCCTCGTGGCGGGCAGCAAGGCCTTCTGCGAGGTCGTCGACCCCAACAGCGAGCTCCACCGCCTGCATCGCCCCCTGAGCGCCCGGGAGCGGGCCGCGGGCCTCGTGCGCCAGACCGCCGTGGTGAGCGCCGCGACCCCTGAGTTTGGCCTGTGCCGCATCGAGCACCAGCACTACGTCTCGGGCAAAAACGGCGGCTGGCGCACCGACTACACCGCCCACGAGTACCGACAGGCGAGCCTCCTCCTCGACGGGGTTCCGCACACCCTCGCCCCGTATGGGGATGCGCTGCGGTTTGTCCCGGCCCGGAGCTTCGGCGTCGACGCGGGGCGGGTCACCCAGCAGCTCCCCGACGTGGTCGAGCAGTTTCCGCGCGGGGGGCGCCTGCGGGCCCAATGCGCCGAGGCCAACACCCCCGTCTTCGTCGAGGGCTGCCTCGTACAGCCGGGGCTCCTCGGGCGATGCCCCGCGGGGCTCCTCGGGGCCGAGGCCGCCCCCGTCACGCTCACCCTGGGCGATGGGGGCAACGGGCAGCCGCGCGTCGACCGGGCCGCCAACCGCACGATCGCCCAGTTTTCCGGGGCGGCCCTGGGCCTGCTCCTGACCATGGCCTGGCTGTGGTTTGTGCTCCGGGCCCGCCCGGTGGTCGACGCCCTCTTGCGTCGGGTCGACGGTCCCAAGGAGGCCCCCCCGCGGCACTGGGAGCTCGCCCTCCTCGTGCCGCCCATCGCCCTCGTGATGGCCCAGGGGGTGGCCGTCTGGGGGACCCCGCCCTACGCCTCCTGGTCGGTGTTTCAGGGCGGGTACACCTTCGCCGCGGCCGTGTCCTGCGGAGCCCTCCTCCTCGCTGCCTCGGTCTGGCGTCGCCGCCTTCGGCTCGATCGCGCGATGTGGCCCATCCTCGACGCCCCCACGGTGTCGATCCGCGAGGCCCGCGGAGGCGTGGTCGAGCTCTGCGCGACCGTAAGCCCCGACGCCCCCACTGTCCTCGGCCCCATCTCCCGGGCCCCGCGGGCCTGGCTTTGGATCGCGGTGTGGGAGACCTGCTACGTCGGCAAGCAGACCTTCACGACCCGGGCGGTCGTGCACGCCCGGCCTCGGACATTCCCCGTACGCGACGCCTCGGGCGAAGGAGAGGTCGACCCCGACGGGGTGGAGCCCGACCTGCGGGCGGTGGTGAGGTGGTTCAAACACGGCCAGGAGCCCGAGCTGACGAAGCGGCTCCTGACGGAGTTTGGCATCGAGCTTCGGCCCAGCGGCACCCACGTCCGCTGGATGGTCGAGGAGGGCTACCTCGAGCGGGGAGAGCCCTTGTACCTCCTCGGATCCTGCCAGCGGGTCGACGACCCCAAGGCCGTGGCCTCGTACCGCGGAGACGCCACCCGCCCGGTCGTCCGCGGCGGCGACGGGGCCCTGATCCTGCACGCGGGCGACGAGGGCTCGCTCCTGGGCATCCTGCGCCGCGAGCGCCGCTGGCTCGACCTCCTCGGGGCCGCCCTGGTGGGGGTCTCCGTGTCGCTCCTGGGCCTGTCGCTCGTGCTCCTCGCGAAGTAGCGCCCGACAGAGGCTCAGCGCCCCGGGGGCTGGGCGACGGGGACCACCTCCAACACGAGGCGGTTGGCGGGCACGAGGTACTGCCGGGCCACCCGGGCCACGTCGGCCAGGGTGACGGCCTCGTACCGGGCCAGCTCGGTGTTGACCAGGCCCGCGTCGCCGTCATAGAGCTCGGTCATCCCGAGGTACTGCGCTCGAGACAGGGTGCTCTCGAGCCCGAAGACAAACAGCCCGCGGATCGCGTTGCGGGCCTTTTCGAGCTCGCGGGCCGTGATGCCCTGGGCGGCCACCCGGGCGAAGATGGCGTCGGCGGCCCTGCGCACCGCGGCTACGCTGCGCCCCTGGGCGCACACCATCCACAGGGCGAGCATGTCGGGGCCTCGGCGGTCTTCGGTGTCAAGCTCGAGCTCGGCCACGAGCTCGCGCTCCTTGACGAGCTCGCGGTGCAGGCGCGACGACTCGCCCCCCCCGAGGACCTGGGCCAGGACCTCCAGGGCGTAGTGGTCGGGGGTCCGCCGTGGGGGGATGTGCCAGACCATGTGGACCCCGGGGACCTCGACGAGGGGGTCCTCCACGCGGGCCTCGCGCTGGCCCACCGGAGGGGTATACCCGGGGTCGACGAAGGGGGCCCCGCGGCGGCGGGTGATGGGGCCGAAATGCCGGGTGATCATCGCCAGGGCCTCGGCGGGCTCGAAGGCCCCCGCCACCGTCAGCACGGCGTTGTCGGGCGCGTAGAACCGCGTATGAAACGCCCGCACCCGGGCGAGTTGCTCAACCGGGGCGACCCCGGGCATTTCCAGGTCGGCCACATCGCCGATGG
The DNA here is from genome assembly GCA_964447205.1 of uncultured Myxococcaceae bacterium. Taxonomy (GTDB): domain Bacteria; phylum Myxococcota_A; class Polyangia; order Polyangiales; genus JAEUKH01. Next base: position 85,957 of record CAYUSB010000034.1, on the reverse strand, counting down.
TGCTGTGGGCGTAGGGGAAGTAGCCCTCGTAGAAGAGGGCGTCGCGGCGCAGGAGGGACATGCCGTAGGGGCGGTTCTCGTACGATTGGCGGCGCTCTTCCATGACGGTGAGGCGCTGGTTTTCAAAGGCCTCGGCGCTCACCGAGAGGCCGCGCAGGCGGTCGGCCTCGAGCCACAGCCCGAGCTCCAGGGCGTGGGGCGGGAGCTGGGCGTAGTAGTTGGTGCGATCCTCGGAGGTGGTGGCGTTGCTGTTGGACCCGTGGGTCGACAGGAGGCGGTCAAACTCCCCTTTGGGCAGGGCCTCGGTCCCCTCGAACATCAGGTGCTCGAACAGGTGGGCGAACCCCGTCTCCCCAACGGGCTCGGCCCGCGATCCCACGTCGTAGTACATGGCCAGGGAGACGGTGTTGGCCGTCGGATCGGGGCTGAGCACCACCCGCAGCCCATTGGGGAGCTGGTGGCGCAGGACGGCGATCTGAACCCCCGCCGACGGGGTCGGAGCCTGGGCCGCCGGGGCCGGTTGGGCCGCGGCCTGGGGCGGGGGCAGGGCGAGGCCGAGGCCGAGGAGGAGGGCGGAGGCGAGGGCAACGGGGCGGTGCAACACAGCCCGAGAGCATAGCCCGAACGACGACCGACCGGTCAGGCCGCGGCGACCTGGCCTGCCAGAAGGTGGGTGAGCACGAGGCGGCGCTGCGGATCGCCCGAGGCCTGCACCCGACCCATGCGGTCGCACAGGGCCGCGAGGCACTCGGCCACGGCCGTGGCCTTGACCGAGCGGCGCGGGACCACCCCGAGGCTCTGCACCCAGGCCACCAGGGCGAGGGCCGTGGCGTACACGGCGGCCCGGTCGCCGCAGGGGCAGTGGGCCGAGGTGATGCCGTAGCGGGCCCCGCCGGGCCGGGCCTCGCGGTGCATGTCCACCCGGACCTGGGTGCCCTCGACCCGCCAGGTGAACAGGTAGCCCGCCGCACGAATAAATCGCTCGTCCATGGATCGACTCCGTGGCCGGGCTCCAGGGCGTCTCCCTCTCCGTGAGGTCGCGCCGGGCCGCGGCTGAACGGCTGTCTAGCCCGCTAGGCCCCCTGGACAAAATAAATGGCGTCGAATGTTCAGCACTGGACGTACGACCGACCGCGCGGGCTTCGGGCCCAACGGAAACGGCCCGGAGACCTTCTGGAAAGATCGTCCGGGCCGCTTGCCGTCGAGGACCCCGACCGGGGTCCGTGTTAGTGGGCTCAACCCCCGCTCGGGGCACCCTCCTGAGCCGGGGCCGCGGGCGCCGCGGTGGGGGTCGGGTTGAAATCAGTGGAGGCTTGTACAGCCACCTCAGGAGCAACCTCGGGCGGGGCCACGGGCTTGTTGAACACAAATCCCGTAGTCACCAGGCCAAGCGCCCCAACCAGGGCGAGGACATCACGCATGGGCGCGAGCCTATCACACCCCAGCGGCCTCCGCCCCCGCCGCGACGCGACACATGGAGTGGTGACGAGACTGGTCACGCCGCGCACATTCCGCCAGCATGCATGGTCTGATTGCCCTTTCAGCAGGACACACGGCGGGGAGAACAAGCGTGAAAATCCGACGCTCGGCCCTTGTCGTGAGGGAGCGACTGTTGGTCTTGCGTTCGTCCCCACCGCCCGCTGCGGGTCATATTCCCCGGCGAGGCCTCAGATGAGCGCCATCCTCGTTGTCGACGACAACACCGTCACCCTCCGGGTGCTCACTGCCGTGCTCGAGCACGACGGCCACGTGGTGTTCCCTGCCTCCAGCGGCGCATAGGCCCTGGCCTTGAGCGAGGCGCATCGGTTCGACCTCTGCATCGTCGACCTCGTGCTGCCCCAGATGGACGGGTTTGAGCTCGCCCGGCGGCTGCGCCGACGCCCGAGCCTGCACGCCGTCCCCTGATCGCCCTGTCGGGCCTCATCGGGCAGCTCGAGGTGCCGCCCCGCGTCGAGGAGCGCCCTCGGGTGCTCATCGTCGACGACGAGGTCCTGCTGCTGCGGGCCTTTGGCCGCCTCCTCGCCGCGAGCTTCGACGTGACCACCGCGGCGGGAGGGGCCGCGGCCATCGCCCTGCGCCAGGCCGACAGCGACCGCTTCGACGTGATCTTCAGCGACCTCAGCGGGCCCGAGGTCCGCGGGATGGACCTCTACCGCTGGCTCGCCGAGCGCCGGCCCGCCCTCGCCGCGCGTGCGGTCTTCATGCCCGGGGGAGCGTTCTCCCTGGCCGCGCGGGAGTTCCTCGAGAAGATCGCCAACCCGCGCCTCGGCAAGCCCTTCGCGCGGGAGGATGCGGCCCGCGTCGTGTCCCAGCTCATGCAGCCTGCCGTGGCGTTGGGATAGACCCGCTCACGGAGGGCACGCCCCGCCGCGGGCCCCCAACACCTCCGCCTGGACCCGCGGAAACACCCCGTCGGTCTCGGCCGACGCCCCCGCGCTGACGGGACCGAAGCGCCCGCCATCCAGGGCCGCCGCGTCGAGGGCCAGGGCCGCCCGATACCGGGCTCGCAGCCCCGGGTCGGACACCAGGGGCAACGGGTCGGCGTCGCGGCGGGTCGGCAGGGCCAGCCGATAGGCCGCCATGGCCGCGGCGGGCTCTGGGGCGCTCAGGGCCAGGAGCGACCGGGCGGCGGCCACCGTGGCCCCGCGGTGCAGCACGAAGCCCAGGACCACCCCGCTCTGGGCCCGCGAGCCGGTCTGCCGCGGCTCGCCCGAGGCGTCGAGGTCGAGGCTGTCTCCCCGCGGGAGACGGTAGAGCCGCCAGTCTTCGGCCGGCCCGGGGCCGCGTACGAAGTCCGACCCCAGGGCCACCGCGGCGGCGCCATCGGCCCGCCACACGGGCCCCGCGGGGTCGAGGGCTCCGGCGGCGCTCAGCCGGAGGTCCCAGGCCCGCAGGGCCCCGAAGGCCCGCGGGGCGTCGCCGTGGGCTCCGTCGAGGTCAAAGGTCGCGGCCCGGGAGACCGCCACCACCCGGGCCGAGGGGCCGTCCCAGGCCACCCGCAGCCGACGCGGAGGCTCGGCCCGGGACCACACCGCCGCGGCCACGGCGAGGTCGTGGGAGGTCCACGCGGAGGGGTCGGGGCGAAACCCGGCGACCGCGGGCAATGGGGCCCCGCAGGGAGCCCCGAGGGCGGCGAGGGCCTCTCGGGCCCGCGGGGCCACCCCGGTCAACAGGGCCAGGGCGTCGGACCGTACGGCCAGGGCCACCGCGTCGATCAGGACCGGCGAGAGGTACGTCCCCTCGCCCGCGGCCCCGGAGGCGGCCCCGAGTCGCCGGGCGTCGTCGCGCTGGGCCGTCTGAAGGGCCACCATCCCCGGGGCGTCGACGGCCGCGAGGAAGGTGTCGAGCCGACGCACCCTGTCGGCCCGAACCCGCTGGGGCAACGACGCGGCGTCGATGAGCTCGAGCTCGGCCTCGCCCGTGACGTGTTCGAGGCGGCACCCGCAGCGCCCCTCGGCCTGGGCCTGTAGGGCGGGAGACAACCACGGGGCGGGGTCGAGGTCGGCGGGCCAGCGCACCCGCACCGTCGGGCGCTCGGCGGGCAGGGCCGGGACGGGCGGCGGGGCGGCCGGGCGAGGTCGGGTCCGACGTTCGGCCAGGACGGCCACGGTGAACACCCCGAGGGCGATGGCCACCCGTTCGAGCAGGACCTTGCGCCGGGGACGCTCCCGGGGCGCGGGGGGTGCGACCTTCACCTGCGTCACCGGGCGAAGCGGCTCGGGCACGGCGGGCAGGTCGTCCTGGGCCGTCAGGGTGCGCTCGGGTCGGTCCGGAGCCGCCGGGCCCGCCACCAGGACGGCCTCCACCCGCGCGCACAGGGCGCTCCGCGAGGTGCGGACCCCAAGGGCCTCGAGGGCCTCGAGCAGGGCGAGGCGCATCTCCCGGGCGCTCCCGTAGCGGTCTTCGCGACGGGGGTGCACGGCCCGGTCGACCACCGCCCCGAGCCGCGGGTCGATCGTAGGGGCCGCCGCGGCCACGAGACGAACCCTCCCCTCCCGCACCGCATCGACGAGGTCGCCGTCGGCACGCGGGACGTACACCCTGGCCCCCGTGAGCATCTCGTACAGAATCGCTCCCACGGCGAACAGGTCGGCCCGGGCGTCGAGGGGCTCTCCGCGGGCCTGCTCGGGCGGCATGTAAGCAAACTTGCCCTTGACCCCGAGGCCCGTCTGCCCCGTCTCCCGGCCGATCCGGGCCGCGGCCTTGGCGATGCCAAAGTCCGCCAGCTTGACCTCCCCGTTGCGGCCGAGGAGGACGTTGTGCGGGGAGACGTCGCGATGCACGAGGCCGAGGGGGGCCCCGGCCGCGTCGGACAGGGCGTGGACGTGACCGAGGCCCTCCAGGAGCTCGGCCGCGATGAAGCCCGCCAGGGCCACGGGGAGCGGCCCCGCGGCCCCGCGCAGGAGGGTGGCGAGGTCGCACCCGTCGACCAGCTCCATGGCCAGGAAGTAGTCGTCGTCGGCCTTGCCAAACTCGTACACCTGCACGACGTTGGGGTGCTGCAGGCGCACCGCGAGGCGGGCCTCCTCGATAAACATCGCCACCGCCGTGGGGTCGAGGGCGAGGGTGGGGTGCATCTTCTTCACCACCAGCTCGCGGGTGACCCCCTCGGCCCCGACCAGCTCGGCCCGAAACACCTCGGCCATGCCGCCCACGCCGATGCGGCGCAGGAGTCGGTATCGAGCGAGCTGGGATGCCACGACGCTACTGTGCCCGATGCTACGCGCAAAGACTCCCCCGCGGGACGCGATTGTCGCCCTTTTCGCCCGCCCGGCGTCTGGCCCGCGGCCCCCCGGGGCACTATCCTGCCCGCCCCCCAATGCAGCTCGTACCCCTCCGTCGCGGCCCGCGGGCTCCGGCCCGTGACCTCCGCCGTTTTCTGCCCACCACCCGCGAGGAGATGGACGCCCGCGGCTGGGACGCCCTCGACATCCTCCTCATCAACGGCGACGCCTACGTCGACCACCCGGCCTTCGGGGGGGCCCTCATCGGGCGCTTCCTCGAGGCCCGAGGGTTTCGGGTGGGCATGGTGGCCCAACCCGACTGGCGCACCCCCGCCGACATCGCCCGGATGGGCACCCCCCGGCTGATGGTAGGCATCACCGCGGGCAACCTCGACTCGATGCTCAACAAGCTCACGGCCCAGAAGAAGACCCGGGCCGAAGACCAGTACTCCCCGGGGGGCCGCACGGGCCTTCGCCCCAACCGGGCCTCCATCGTCTACACCAACCTCGCCCGCCAGGCCTTCCCGGGGGTCCCCCTCGTGCTCGGCGGGATCGAGGCCTCCCTGCGGCGCATCGCCCACTACGACTACTGGTCCGACAGCGTCCGGCGGTCGATCGTGCTCGACTCCAAGTGCGACCTCCTCATCTTCGGGATGGGCGAGCGGCCCGTCTGGGAGGTGGCCCGACGGCTCCAGGCGGGAGAGCCCGTCAGCGCCCTGCGTGACATCCGCGGGACGGCCTACGCCCTGCGCAAGGGGCACTGGGAGGACACCCCGCGCAGCCGCCACGTCCCCGACGGAAAGGCCCTGTTTCTCCCGAGCTACGAGGAGGTCTCGGCCGACCGCACGGCCTTCGCCGAGATGAGCCGGGCCTTCCAGTACGAGACCAACCCCGGCAACGCCCGGCCCCTCGTGCAGCCCCACGGCGAGGAGGCCGTGTATTTCAACCCCCCGGCCCAGGCCCTCGACACCGCGGAGATGGACGGCCTCTACGACCTGCCCTTCGCCCGCCAGGCCCACTGGAGCTACGACGCCGGGGTCCCCGCCTTCGAGACCGTCAAGCACTCCATCGTCACCATGCGGGGCTGCTTCGGGGGCTGCACCTTCTGCTCCATCACCGAGCACGAGGGGCGGCACATCTCGTCGCGCTCGGAGGCCAGCGTCCTGCGCGAGATCCGGGCCCTGCGGCGGATGGAGGACTTCCGCGGGGTCATCACCGACCTCGGGGGCCCCACGGCCAACATGTACGAGATGCGCTGCCGCGAGGAGGCCATCGAGGGGGCCTGCCGGAGGCTGTCGTGCGTCCACCCCGACATCTGCGAAAACCTCGTCACCGACCACGGACCCCTCCTCCAGCTCATGAAGCGGGTGCGCGAGGCCGAGGGGGTCAAGCAGGTCTTCCTCGCCTCCGGGGTGCGGTACGACCTCGCCGAGCGCTCGCCGGAGTTCGTCAAGGTCCTTGCCCAACACCACACCGGCGGACAGCTCTCGGTGGCCCCCGAGCACTCCAAGAAGGAGGTCCTCGACAAGATGAAGAAGCCCGGCGTCGAGAGCTACGAGCGCTTCGCCGAGCAGTTTCAGTGCGCCAGCGAGGCCGCGGGCAAGTCGCAGTTTCTCGTGCCCTATTTCATCTCGGGGCACCCCGGGTCGACCCTCGGCGACATGGTCGACCTCGCCCTGTGGCTCAAGGCCCGGGGGATGCGCCCGCGCCAGGTGCAGGACTTCATCCCCACCCCGATGAGCCTCGCCACGACCATGTACCACACGGGCCTCGACCCCCTCACCCGCACCCCCGTCTACACGGCCAAAGAGCTGTACGACAAGCGCCTCCAGAAGGCCCTCCTGCTCTACTGGGACCCGGCCCACCACGACCTCGTGCGCGAGGCCCTCACCCGGGCCGGACGGGCCGACCTCATCGGGACCCGCCCCGGGTGCCTCGTGCCCCCTGGGCAGGGCAAAGGGGCCCTGTCGATCCACCAGCAGCGCCGGGCCGGGGCGCGCCCCGCCGTCCCGCAGCCCCGTCGGCGGGCTCCAGGCTGAAGGCGCGACGGTTGTCGTTGCTGCGTCCGCCCGAGCACACTATTCTCCCGCGTCGCGAGAGACCAGCCGTGCGGCGACGCTGGGATTTGATCGGGGTCTGAAACACCCCGACCCCACGCCGGCGTACGATGGCCCCGTCAGAAGCAGAGACCACCCCGCAGTGGGGACCCGGAGGGCGTCGTATGGGCATTATCAACAGCGTCGGCAACTTCCTGAAGAGCGATACCGTGAAAAACGGCATCCGCGAGATGATGATCGCGCGGCCTCAGGGCAACGCCGATCTCGTCTACAAGTGGCCCGATCGCACCATCCCGATGTTTTCGCAGTGCACGGTGATGGCCGACGAATGGGCGGTGTTCTCGAAGGAAGGGCGCCCCGTGGCGACCCTCGACGCGGGGCGCACGACGCTGTCGACGTCCAACATCCCGTTTCTCTCCAACTTTGTCGATCAGTACACCGGGGGCAACTTCCTGGTCACCGATCTGTTCTTCGTGCGGCGCACCCCCTTCCCCCGGAAGTTTGGCGGCACCCTCGGCAACATGATCGACCCGATGACCAACATCCGCATCAAGGCCCGCTGCCACGGCGAGTTCCTGCTGCGGGTGGAGAATCCCGAGACGCTGATCTACCAGTACTTCGGGACGGGCAAGCACCAGGAGACGCCCGACATCTACGACTGGTTCGTCAACGCCTTCTTCAACACGGTGAAGAGCACCGTCGGCAAGCTCGCCCGCGAGCAGCGCCGCACGATCCTCGACATCATGGACCTCCAGGACGAGCTCGCCCAGGCGTGCATCGCCAACGCGTCCGAGCTGGCCCAGGCCGGGATGCGGGTCGTCAAGATCACCAAGCTGGAGATCGACGTCCCCGAGGAGGACATCAAGCGCTTCGACGAGATGCGCCAGAAGGTGGCCGAGCAGCTCCAGGGCATCCAGATGGATGAGATCGCCATCCAGCGGGCCGCCCTCCAGGCCCAGGCCCGGGCCGCGGCCGCCCAGGTCGACGTGAGCACGGCGGGCTACAAGGCCCAGGCCGAGCAGCACTTCATCGACCAGCGCCGCGCCAACGACGCGGCCTATGTGCAGATGGCCGGCGGGGACATCAACCGCCTCGGCCAGTTTGAGGCCATGCGCGGGGCCGGAGCGGGCCTCGCCCAGGGCGGCGGCAACACGGGCCTCGCAGGGCTCGGAGCCCAGGTCGCCGTCGGCGCGGCCCTCGGGTCCAACCTGGCCGCGGGCACCATGGGCGGTGGGGCCCCCGGGGTCGTCGGTCGCGCGGCGGCTCCCATCGGGGCGGCCATCATCGCCGGGGCCGGAGGCGACCTCGTCAACTGCGGAGCCTGCGGGGCCAACGTCCCCCCGGGGCGCTTCTGCGCCGAGTGCGGGGCCGGTCTCCAGGCCGCGGCCAAGCGCACCTGCGCCGGCTGCGGGGTCGAGCTCCTGCCCAATGCCAAGTTCTGCCCCGAGTGCGGGACCCGCACCTGATCGTCTCTCCCTCCGCCGGGCACCCCTGACCCCCTCCGCAGGGTGCCCATCACCCCTCAAAACTCCACGGCCACACCTGCGGTCCATGTCTCGACCCCGAGGCGCATCTGCGGGCGCGACCCGAGGGTGCCCGGGTTGGCCGTGAGATACTCCACAAACAGATAGCTGTGGTTGACCCCCATCTGGAGGTCCCACGAGCGTTGGGCCAGGGGCTCAAAGGCGTCGAGGCGCAGCATCAGCCCGACGGCCAGGTGGGTCCCGAGCGATCCGCCGACCGCCGCCTGCCCGAGGTCGGGATCGCCCGGCCGAGCCCCCGGGGACAGCTCCAGGGTGCGCTCGGCGGTGTTGTCCCCCACCGAGACCCACCACACCGAATAGGCCAGACCAAACTTGAGGTACGGCACCAGGGGGATCACCGTACGCCGGGCCAGGGTGTCGAAGCGCCACACCCCCACGAGGTACCCGGGGAAGACCCGCAAGGTGGTCTCCTGACCGCTGGCGGGGCGCTGCCACATGCCAGGGTCGCGCGGCATCGGATCCTGGGTGACGGGGGCGATCGCGGTCATCGCGGTGTAGCCCACCCCGAGGCCCACCCCGAGCTGCCCCATGTACCGCAGGCGAATGACCTGCCAGTCAAACTCCATCCCGATGTGGAGCCGGTCGTCGGTGCCAAACATGTCCCGGTACGGCGTAACCCGGCCGCCAAACTCGTCGTCGACCCGGGGCGCGTAGGGCCCCAGACGCAGCTCGAACATGAAGTTTTGTGGGGAGTCAAACCGGTGTCGCCCCGGCTCATGGCTGAAGGGCTCGAAGGTCTGGCCCTGGGCCTGGGCCGCCCCGCACACACCCGCCAGGACCACCACGGCCCCTACGCCCCACCGCCGTCCGCACCGCCTGCTCATCGCCGCCTCCGCCGCCACATGGCCACCGCCGCCGCCGCACACACCATCACCGCGGCCATGCCCGGCATCCCGCGCCGGGCTCCCCACGGCCGGGCCGTACAAAACCCGGGCAGGCCCTGACCGCCCGCCGCCCGGTACGACTCCCAGAAATCGGTCACCGGCTGCGGGGTCACACACGACCCCGAGAGGGCCACCGTGCTGCGGTTGCCCGCGAGGTCTTGGGCCACCACCGCGATGCGGTACCCCCGGCCGTTGTTGAGCCCCGTGGCCACCCCGCTCGTGGCCGTGGCCCCGAAGATGTTGCTGCAGCGGTAGCGCTCAAACTGCTCCTCGTTGTTGGGGTCGAGGAGCTCGAGGCCCGTGCTGTCGCAGGTGCCCCCGCCGGTGCCCCCGTCCTCGTCCTCTTCCTCCTCCTCGTCGCGGCGCCCGGCGTCGACGGGGCTCGCATCGCCGGCGTCGGCGTTGTTGGAGCCCCGCGGAGGGTCGCAGAGGATCCAGAACCCCTGGAGGTCGGGAGGCGGGGCGCTCACCCCGCCCTCGCCCGAGGTGACCCCGCCCTGGTAGCGCCAGGCCACGTTGGCGGTGCCCTCTCCGGGAGAGGCTGTGATCTCAAACGGGGGGTCGGGAGGCTGGACGTCGTAGTTGACGGCGAAGGTGGCGACCTGGTTGTTGTCGCCCGGGGGCGAGGCGATCAGGGACAGGTAGTTGACCCCGACGGGCCCCTGGGTGGTGCTGGGGTTGCTGCAGTCGCCGTTGAGGGGATCGACCAGGTACCGGGCCTGCACCTCCAGGGTGTAGCTGAAGGGGACCGTGGGGTTGGTGACCGTGAGCGAGGGGGTTTGCTGGATGGGCCAGCAGCGGGCCCCCCCGACGGCGATGGGGTACCGGGTGTTGGCCATCCCGCAGGAGGTGGAGTCGATCCCGATGAAGTACTGGAGCTGGGTGGCGTTGCCCCCCATCACGCCCTGATAGCTGATGACGAAGCGCCACACCTCGGAGGCGCAGTCGCGCAGGCCGATGGGGGACGTGACCAGGAGGGCCCCCCCGACGCCCCCGGGCTCGGTCTCGCGGGGAGAGCGGGCCCGGGTGGGCATGGTGAAGACCTGCCCCGCGGCGGGCAGACCCGCGCTCGACACGCTCAACAAGACGCCCAACACCGCCACCACTGGAACACGCACCCTGCGGCACGGAGCAACACGCGTGCCCGAGGCGGCAGACGCGGGGCCTCGGGAATCGTCGTTGGGATGGGGGGGCATCGGGTGCCAGTCTGTCACGGCCCGGGGCTTTCGGCGCGTCAGGGGTGTCACGCGAGGCCGAGGGCCCGCTCGGCGATCTGCACGGCGTTGGTGGCGGCCCCCTTGCGGAGGTTGTCGCCGACGACCCAGAGGCTCACGGCGTGGGGGTCGTCGGGGTCGACCCGAACCCGTCCCACGAAGACCTCGTCGCGGCCCGAGACCTCCCGGGGTTGGGGGTGCTGACCGGGGCCCACCCGTCGGTCGACCACGATCCCCGGGGCGGCCTCGAGCAGACGGAGGACCTCGTCGCGGTCGAGGGGCCGGGCGAACCGCGCCCAGACCGACTCGCTGTGGGCGTTGGGGACGGGGACCCGCACGCAGGTGGGGGCGATGCGCAGGGCGGGGAGCTCGAGGATCTTACGCGACTCGTGGACCATCTTGCGCTCCTCCTCGGCCCACCCTGAGGGGTCGTGGCGCCAATCGACGAGGAGGTTGTCGACCAGCACGCCCGGCAGGATCTCAACCGGGGGGCTGTCCCCGCGGGACAGGGCCTCGGCCTGGCGGTGGTACTCGTCGAGGGCCCGGGCCCCCTTGCCCGAGATGGCCTGGTAGGTGGAGACCACCACCTGCTCGAGGCCCGCGGCGTCGTGCAGGGGCTTGAGGGCCACGAGCATCTGGATGGTGGAGCAGTTGGGGTTGGCCACGATGCCCTGGGGGGGCCGCGGGATGCGATGGGCGTTGACCTCGGGCACGACCAGGGGGATCTCGGGGTCGGCCCGGAAGGCGCTGGAGTTGTCGACGGCGAGGCAGCCCAGGGCGGCGGCCACAGGGGCCCACCGCCGGGCCGTCTCGGCCCCCGCGGAGAAGAGGGCCAAGGCCGCCCCGCGAAACACCTCCTCGGACGGGAGCTCCAGCGTGACCGAGCGCCCGAGGGCCTCCACCACCCGGCCCGCCGAGCGCTCTGAGGCCACCAGGCGCAGCCTGCCCACAGGGAAGGCGCGCGACCCGAGGACCTGGAGCATCTCCTGGCCTACGGCGCCGGTCGCGCCTACCACCACCACGTCGACGGTTGAAGACATCGGGGGCACGCTATAGCGAAAGTCGCCCCGGGGCACAATCACGGGCGCTCCGGGGCGTCACAGGGCAAAGGGGAAGAGGGTCAGCGGCGGGGGCGGTCGGGGCGGGCCCCGCGGTCGGGCCGGGGGCCGTCGGGGCGGCGGGGGGACTCGGCGTGGGAGCGCTCCATCCGCTCGCGGGCCCGGTCGCCCTCCTCGCCCTCGGGCAGGGGGAGGCAGGCCCGGCGCGAGAGGCGGATCTTGCCCGTCCCGTCCTCGATGGACAGGACCTTCACGTCGAGGGTGTCGCCCTCCTTGAGGACGTCGGAGACGTTCTCGATGCGGGCGTGGTCGAGCTCGCTGACGTGCACGAGCCCCTCGGTGCCCGGGAAGATCTCCACGAAGGCCCCGAAGTCGACGACCCGCTTGACGGTCCCCTTGTAGACGACGCCGATCTCGGCCTCGGCGGTGAGGCCGCGGATGATGTCGATGGCCCGCTGGACGGCGGCCGAGTCGTTGCTGGCGATGTTGACGGTGCCGTTGTCCTCGACGTCGATGGCCACCCCGGTCTGGTCGACGATGCCCTTGATGGTCTTTCCGCCGGGGCCGATGACGAGTCGAATCTGGCTGGGGTTGACCTTGAGGGAGGTGATTCGCGGGGCGTACTTGGACATCTCCGTGCGCGGGGCCGACAGGGTGGCGAGCATCCGGTCGAGGATGTGCAGCCGGGCGTCGCGGGCCTGGCGCAGGGCCTTGTCGAGGATCTCGCGGGACAGGCCCTCGATCTTGATGTCCATCTGGATGGCCGTGACGCCCTTGCGGGTGCCGCAGACCTTGAAGTCCATGTCGCCGAGGTGGTCCTCGTCGCCGAGGATGTCGGTGAGGACGGCGAAGTCGTCGCCTTCCTTGATGAGGCCCATGGCCACCCCGGCCACGGGGGCCCGGATGGGGACCCCGGCGTCCATGAGGGAGAGGATCCCGCCGCAGACGGTGGCCATCGAGCTCGAGCCGTTGGACTCGGTGATCTCGCTCACGATGCGGACGGTGTACGGAAACTGCTCCTGGGTGGGCATCACGCGGGCGATGGCCCGCTCGGCGAGGTTGCCGTGGCCGACCTCGCGGCGCCCGGGGGTGCGCAGGGGCTTGGCCTCGCCCACGCTGTAGGGCGGGAAGTTGTAGTGGAGCATGAAGCGCTTCCAGCGCTCGCCGAGGAGGTTCTCGATCTTCTGCTCGTCCTGGGAGGTGCCGAGGGTGGAGGTGACGATGGCCTGGGTCTCGCCGCGGGTGAACAGGGCCGACCCGTGCACCCGCGGGAGCCAGCCGACCTCGCTGGTGATGGGGCGCACGGTGACGGTGTCGCGGCCGTCGATGCGGACCTTCTCCTCGACGATCATCGAGCGCATGGCGTGGGACTGCTGGTCGTGGAAGGCCTCCTTGAGGAGGGCCTCCTGGTCGGGAAACTCCGCCCGCAGGGTCTCGACGCACTGGGCCTTGAGGGCCTTGAACTTCGCGTACCGGTCCTGCTTGATCCGGGTCCGGGAGGCCTCGTGCAGGCCCGCCCCGACGACCTCGCGCACCCGGCGGACCATCTCCTCGCTCGGGTGGGCGATGGAGACCACGCGCTTGGGCTGGCCCACGGCCTCGCGGATGCGGTCTTGGAGGTCGAGGCAGGGCTGCACGGCCCGGTGGGCGAACATCAAGGCCTCGATGAGGTCGTCCTCGGTGATCTCGTCGGCTCCGCCCTCGACCATCACGATGGCGTCGCGGCTGGCGGCCACCATGAGCTCGAGGTCGCTCCTGGCCATTTCGTCGACGGTGGGGTTGGCCACGAAGGCCCCGTCGATGCGGCCCACCCGGACGCCCGCGATGGGGCCGCTCCAGGGGATGTTGGACAGGTGCAGGGCGCACGAGGCCCCGCACAGGGCGAGGACGTCGCCGGGGTGGGTCTTGTCGGCGGAGATGACCGTGGCGATGACCTGGGTCTCGCAGCGGTACCCCTCTGGGAAGAGGGGGCGGCAGGGCCGGTCGATGAGGCGGGCCGTGAGCACCTCCTCGTCGCGGGGGCGGCCCTCGCGCTTGAAGAACCCGCCGGGGATCTTGCCCGCGGCGAAGGTCTTCTCGATGTAGTCGCAGGTGAGGGGGAAGAAGTCGAACCCGACCCGGGGATCGGCGGCCGACACCGCGGTCACGAGGACCATGGTGTCGCCCGCGGACACGAGGACCGAGCCGTGGGCCTGCTTGGCGATGCGGCCGGTCTCGAAGGTGATGGTCGTGCTGCCGACCTGGACAGACTCTCGGACGATGGACATGGTGCGATGCTCCCAGCGAGGTCGGCGGGTGGAGAGGGAGCGCACGCACAGACCCGATTTGGGGGGCGCAACCCGCACGGTGGGGGTCGAGCCATCGGGACCGCGCGTGGTTTGACGGAGCAGCCGAGGCGGCAGGGCCATCGGTCGGTGTCCTCGATGGGTAGTCACCCCACTGGGGCCGTCGGGCGCCCGACGCAGACGCGCGGGGCCCGAACGGGGGCATGACGCGGGGTCATGCCGTGGATGCGCACCAAGCGAAGACCGGAACGACTGTCTACCGCAGCACGGCGAACGCGCCGCCTCCGTCGGATACCGGGCCCCTCGGCCTCAGGGCCCTGCAGCCTCGGAGGAGCGGCCCGTGTGCCCGGCACCGCGCGGCCCTGCCGAAGCTGAGGGTGATGACCCCCCGCGACGCGCCGACCTTCTGAGAGGCCGTCGCGGGACCATTGCCCGAGTATCCCGCGGAGCCGCCCGCTGGGGACGCCCCACGAACGCCGGGACCGGAATTCGTACGGCGTGGCCCGCGGGCGGTCGGGACTACTTGCGGAGCTTGAGGGTCTCGATCAGGGTCTTGTAGCGCGCGACGTCGCGGCTCTTGAGGTAGTCAAGCAGGCGCCGCCGCTGGCCGACGAGCTTGAGCAGCCCCCGGCGCGAGTGGTGGTCCTTCTTGTGGGTCTCGAAGTGCGCTGCGAGCTGCTGGATCCGCCCCGTAAGGAGCGCAACCTGCACCTCGGGTGACCCGGTGTCACCGTCGGACTTCTGGAAGTTGGCGATGATCTCAGCCTTCTGGGACGTGTGCAGGGACATGGTCCGTGGTTCCTCTCGAATTCGGCGGCGGAGTATGGGCGATCCATCCCCCGTGTCAATCACCTTCCGATGTGATAGTGGGCACCCACCCTGTGTCGCGGTCGACGTCTCTGCCTCCTCGAGGTGGTGCGTCGGCGTCGCGGCGGCCGCCCGCGGCCCGAGGGCGCCCCGTGTTGGGGCTCCCCCGCGGACGCGCATCGCGCTGAACCGAGCGTCGAGCCATGTTGGAAGGATTTCGCAAGCACTCCCAGTCCCTGATGCTGATCGTGCTGGTCGCCTCCGTGGCGACCATCTTCGGCGTCGGCTTTGGCCCTGGGGCGCAGGGCTGCCAATCGGGCAGCCTTCAGGTCACCTACGCAGCCCGCGTGTGGGGCCGTACCCTCAACGACGCCGATTTCATCTCGGCCCTCAACTCCCTGCAGAGCTTCATCCCGCCCTTCCTCGCGGACAACCCCGCCGTGGTCGGGGCGGCGCGGCAGGGCGCCCTCGACGGGCTGATTGAGCGGGAGCTGCTGGCCCACGAGGCCGAGCGCCTGGGGATGCGGGTCACCGAGCAGCAGGTCTCCGAGGAGTTTCGCAACTGCCGCTTCTACGTGACCGTCGGGGTCGGGGCCGAAGACACCATCGGCATCCGGTCGGGCCTTCTGCCCCTGCCGGCCACCATGTGCGGCGGGGTCGGCGACGCGTTCGACTACAGCGTGTTCGAGCGCACGGCCCGGCGGTTCTTCCGGCGTACGGTGTCCGACCTGCGGGTCACCACCGAGCGGGAGCTCCTGGCCGAGCGCATGCGCAACGCCGTCCGGGCCTCGGTCCAGATCAGCGACGAGGAGCTCTGGCGGGAGTACCAGCGCACCCACGACCAGATGGCCGTGAAGTACCTCCGCTTCAACCTGGCCTTCTACCGCAACCTCGTGCGCGACGACGACCCCGAGCAGGTGGCCGCCTGGGCACGGGCTCACGAGGCCGACGTCACCCGCCAGTGGGAGCGCCGCCGCGACTCCCTCCGCGGCCTGCGCCGCGAGATCCGGGTCCGGCACATCCTCGTGCGCTTCCCCGACAGCGCCACCGACGCCCAGAAGTCCGAGGCCCGGGCCAAGGCCGAGTGGATCCTCGCCCAACTCCGCAGGGGCGGCGATTTCGTCCGCATGGCCCGGCTCTACTCCGACGACCCAGGGTCGTGGCGCGCGGGCGGCGAGCTCGGCTGGCGCCAGCCCGAGGGGGCCCAGGGCTTCGTCGAGGAGTTCACCACCGCGGCCAACGCCCTGCAGGTGGGCGGGATCTCCCCCGTCACCGAGACCCAACACGGGTACCACATCATCCAGCTCCTCGGGGTGCGCGAGGGCGACGTGTCGGAGGCCGACGGCAAACGCGACCTCGCCCGCAGCCTCTTCCGCGACGCCCGGGCCGCCGAGATGGCCCAGGAGGCCGCCACCCAGAGCCTCACCCGCCTGCGGACGGGGAGCTTCGACGAAGCGGCCCGAAGCCTCAACCAGGCCGCCCTGCGGGAGTTCTTCCGGGGAGAGGTCCCGGAGCCGGTGACGGTGCAGCCGGGGGTGACCCTCGGCCCCGTCGAGCGCACCGACCTCGACGCCCCGGCCCTGCGCGAGAGCGAGCTCTTCGCCCGCAACGGCGCCGTCGTGAGCGACCTCGAGCGCGGCGACGTCCTCACCCGGGCGGCCTTCGCCCTCACCGACGCGGCCCCCCTCGTGGCAAGCCCCATCCGGGCCAGCGACGACTGGTTCGTGCTGCGCTACAAGGACGGCAGCCGCACCGTGGCCACCCGCGAGGAGTTCGCCCGGCAGCGCCAGGAGCTGCTCAGCACCACCTACGCCTCCATGCTCGCCGCCCGGCAGCGCCAGGCCCTCGTGGCCTACATCGCCCGCCTCCGCCAGGAGGCCGAGCACGCCAACGGCATCCGCATCGGCAACTCCCCCCGCCTGCGGGCCCCGCAGGGCGGCGACGCCGAACAATAGCCTCCCGCTCCGCCGGTCCGCAGCGGGCGCCGGACAGTCAATGTCCCGACGCCCTTGCGGCCCGGGGAGGCCTCGGCCCATGCTGAGTCCAATGCACACGGTCGCGTTTCGACGGCTCCCCAACGGCGTCCGCCTCGTCACCATCCGCCGCCCCCACCTGCACAGCCTCGTCCTGACCGTGATGGTCCACGTCGGCTCCCGCCACGAGACGGCCAGCACCAACGGCCTGTCACACTTCCTCGAGCACATGCTCTTCCGCGGCACCGCCCGACACCCAAGCGCCGCGGCCTTCAACGAGGCCGTGGAGTCCTTCGGGGGCAACCTCAACGCCGCCACCCACGGCGACTTCACCAGCTTCGTCCTGGCCGCCCCGCCCGGAGCCCTCGGGCTGTCCTGCGCCGCCCTCGGCGAGCTCCTCACCGCCCCGGTCTTCTCTGAGCTCGCCGTCGAGAAGGGCATCGTCCGCGAGGAGATCCTCGAAGACCTCGACGAGGACGGCCGCGACATCAACGCCGACAACATCGTGCGGGCCCAGCTCTTCGCCGGGCACCCCCTGGGCTTCCCCATCACAGGCAGCCCCCGCAACGTCGCCGCCTTCAACATCGCCCACCTCCGGCGGCACCTCGAGCGCCACTACCTCGGCGACAACCTCGTGGTGGCCCTCACCGGCCCCCTGCCCCACGCCCGCATGGAGGCCGCCGCCGCCGAGGCCTTCGGGGCCGTCCCCCCGGGGCCCGTCACGGTGTCCGCCCCCTTCGCCTCGACCCAATCCCGGCCCCGCCTGAAGGCCGTGTCCCACCCCGGGAGCCAGACCTCCGTGCGCCTCGCCTTCCCCACCGTCGGGGCCCAGGCCGACGACGCCCGGGCCGTCGAGCTCCTCCTGCGGGTCCTCGACGACGGGATGTCCACGCGGCTGCATCGCCGCATCTGCGACGAGCTCGGCCTCGCCTACGAGGTCAGCGCGGGGGTGGAGTTCTTCGAGGAGTCGGGGGTGGTCGACGTGGCGGCCTCGGTGGCCAAGGGCTCCATCGCCCCCCTCCTGCGGGAGGTCCTGGGCCTCCTCGCCGACCTCGCCCAGGAGGGCCCCACCCCCGCCGAGGTGGCCAAGGCCCAACGCCGCTACGCCTTCGACCTCGACACCCTCGAAGACGACCCCCACTCCCTCTGCGACTACTACGGGCTGTCCGAGCTCTTCGGCCGACGACAGAGCCCGGCCGAGCGCCGCCGCGAGATGCTCCAGCTCGACGCCCCACGCCTGCGCGGAGCCGCCCGGCGCCTGTTCGACCCCGCCCGGCTCAACGTCACCCTCGTCGGGGCCGCCGACGCCGCCACCGTCCGGGCCGCCCGGGAGGCCGTCCGCGCCTTCTCGGCCCTCCTCCAGCCCGTCGCCAAAGCCGCCGTGGTCCCGCCCCGCCCCGCCGACCGCCCCCGCAAGGCCGCCCGCCGGGCCCCGCGTGTTGACCGCGGAAGCGCGGCCTCCTAGGCTCCGTGCCGTCCGCCACGATATCCTCCCCACCCTGTGCGATGCGCCAGCTCGATCTCCTGACCGGCCCGCTGCCCCGCGCCCCCCTCGCGCCCCGGGCCGAGGCCTCGCCCGCGGGTCCGGCCCGCCGTGAGGACGCCGCCGCGGCCCTCGCCGCCTGGCTCCACCGGGCCCTCGACTGCCCCGTCCGACTCCAGGTCACCGACAACCACCGTACGATGGTCTCGGCCCGGCGCACGGGCGACGGGCGGATCGTGCGGGTGCATCACATGTTCTTGTCGGCCCCCGAGGCCGTGCGAGACGCCCTCGCGCGATACCTCGCCCAGGGAGACGCCCAGAGCTGCAAGGCCGTCGACGCCTTTATCGCCGCCCACCGCGACGCCATCCGGCCGCGGGCCGCCGCCGCCCCCACCCTCGTCGATGGGGTGGTGCACCCATTGGGAGCCCTGCGCGACGACTTCCTCGCCGAGCTCGTGCCCGAGGCCCGAGGGGTCGTGGTCACGTACGGTCGGGGGGGGAGCTCCCACGCGACCCCCACCCGGCGCCGCTCGATGCATCTCGGGACCTACCTCCGCGACGCCGCCCTCGTGCGCATCCATCCCGTCCTCGATGCGGCCTGGGTCCCCCGGTACTTTGTGGCCTTCGTGCTGCATCACGAGCTCCTCCACCACGCCATCCCCCCGCGGGTGGTGGCGGGGCAGCGCCGGGTGCACCCGCCCGATTTCGTCGCACGCGAGCGGCTGTTTCCCCAGTATGAAGAGGCCCTCCGATGGGAGCGGGCCAACCTCCCGCGCCTCGTGCGCGCCCGAGACGGCGCCGAAGAGCCGGCATGACCGACCCCGCCCCGTACGCCCCCGACGACGCCGACCCTCCGTCTCCGCCCCGCCCTCCGCCGGGGTCCGCGGGTGACCCGAGCCGCGTGGCCCGGGTGCTCTTCGAGCTCGGGTTTGCAGGGGTCACCCTCGGCATGGCGGCCCCGGCCTGGGCCACCCGCCACCTGCCCCTGCAAGACCTCCCCCAGCACCTCGCGGCCCTTTCGGTGCTGCGTCGCCTGCTCTTCTCGGGCAGCCTCGACGCGTACTTCGAGGCCACCCTCTCGCGCACCCAGTACCTCCTGGTCTACGCCCTGGGGGTGCCACTGTCAGCCCTCGTCGGGGTCGAGGCCGCGGGCAAGCTCCTGGTCACCCTCACCGTGGTGTCGCTGCCCTACGCCCTGCGCTTCGTCCTGCGCAGGATGGGCCGCGACGAGCGCCTCGCCGCCCTGGCCTGGCCCCTGGTGTGGAACCCCCAGATGCTCCTGGGCTTCCTCAATTTTCTGCTCGGGGTGCCCATCGCCCTCGTGGCCCTCGGGCTCCTGCTGCCCGTCGGGGCCCCCCGGAGCCGCGGCCGAGAGCTCGCCCTCGCGGCCCTGGGCCTCGCGGCCTTCTACGCCCACCTGATCCCCTACGGCGTCCTGGGCCTGGGGAGCCTCCTCCTGGTCCGGCTGCCCGCCCTTGGCTCCGTGGGGCCCTCCCCCGCCCCGGGGGCCCGGATGGCCGCCCTGCGCGCCGACGTCCGGGGGGTCTGGGAGCACCTGCGGTTTTTGGTTCCGTCGTTGGGGGCGGTGGTGGTGTGGGCGATGCGCACCCCGGCCGCCCAGGAGAGCGTGCGGGCGGGGGGGGTCGGGGTCCGACCGCGGGCCGAGTGGCCTGCCCTGGCCTCGCTCCCCCGCGACCTCAGCGGAGCCCTGGTGGACGTCCCGGGCGACTTCGACGAGCGGGTCCTCCTCGGGTGGATGCTCGCCGTCCTGGGCCTCGTGGCCCTGTCCGCGGGTCCCTCGGCCCCCGCCACGGCCCCCGCCACGGCCCCCGCCACGGTCGACCCGCCCCCCGACACGCGGGCCCGTCCGTGGGCCCTCGGGCTCCTGATCGTGCCCGCCTTCGTCACGGCCGCCTACCTCGTGCGGCACCGGGCCTTCGGGTGGGTCTGGGGCGCCTCCGACGACCCGACCTCCTGGGGCGAGATCGCCCTGCGGGCAGGCCTCCTGGCAGCCCTCGGAGCCCTCGCCGCGGCGGCCGTAGCCCGCAGGAGCCGCCTCGGCCCGCCGACGCACGCCAGCGCCCGCCTGGCCTGGCTCCCCGTGGCCTGCGCGGGGCTCTACCTCTGCACCCCCACGAGCTACGGCTGGATCTGGCCCATCCACACCCGCTTCGCCGTCACCGCGGCACTGCTCGCCCCGCTGCTCCTCGCGCGGGTTCAGGCCCCGCGGGCCGTGGGCCTCCTCGGGGCCCTCCTCGGAGCCCTCTCCCTCGGCCTCTCGGTCGACCTCTGCAACCGCTTCGCCCGGTGGGACGAGACCGAGCTCGGCGACCTCGACGACGCCCTCGCCCGGGCCGCCCCGGGGCGGAGGCTCGTGGCCCTCACCCCGGCCCTCGGGAGCGGCCTCGTGCCCAATGTCCCGGTCCTGCACGCCGCGGCCTACTACCAGGTGCGAGGCGGGGCCGTGGCGACCTTCTCCTTCGCAGACTTCCCCCAATCGCCCTTCCGTTACCTCGAGGCCGGCCCCCGCCCCCCCCGGCTCCCCCCCCGCTGGGAGTGGAACCCCGACCTCGACGTGGCCGACCCGGGCCGCAGTTATTACGATTACGTCCTCGTGCGCCGTGGGGGGCCCGACACCCCCGCCCAGGACCCCGCCCGCTACCGCCGGGTACACGAAGGCCGCCACTGGATGCTCTACGCACGGCGCCCCGACGCGCCGGGCCTCTCCCCTCCTCCGCGGAGTTCGCCATGAAGATCGTGATTGAGCGCGGCCGCACCGTGCCCTTCGAGGCCTTGCCCCCGCGCAGCGTCGCGCTGGACGGCTACGTCCTCGGGCCCTGCATCGACGCCGAGCGGGAGCGCTACAGCTTCGACCACCACGGCGACTGCGTGCGCCACGCCACCCGGGCCACCGCCGAGCAGGTGCACGACGCCATCGCCCTGGGCTTCGAGCCCCGGTGCCTCACGGTGTACCTCAACGACGTCGACCTCGACACGGCCCTCGCGGTGTGGCTCCTGCGCAACGTCGAGCGGGCCCAGGAGCCCCTCGTCAATCGCCTCGTCTCCGTGGCGGGCCTCCTCGACGCCCACTCCGGGGCCTATCCCCTCTCGGGCGAGATGCCCACGGTGGTCGACTGGCTCTCCGAGCCGGAGACCACGGCCCGGGCCAGCGGGGCCTACTACGAGCTCGACACCGCGGGGATGCAGAGCCTCCTCGACGAGATCGGCCGACGGGTCTCGGTCTACGCCGACGGGGCCTCGCAGGCCTACACCGCCTCGTTTCGCCTCGACAATCGCTACAAAGTGCTGCGCACGGGCACCGGCTGGAGCCTCGTCGAGAGCCTCGGGGTGCGGGCTCACGCCCGGCTCTTCCACGACGGCCACAAGCGCGTGGTGATCCACACCTTGCTGCGCGACGGGAGCCACGGGTACACCGTGGCCAAGCAGTCGGAGTTCGTGAAGGCCTTCCCGGTCCCGCGGATCCTCGCGGCCCTCGCGGCCCAGGAGCCGGGATGGGGCGGGGGCAGCACCGTCGGAGGAGCCCCACGCAACGCCGACGGCTCGCGGAGCCGCTTTCCCCCCGAGGCCGTCTTCGACATCGTCGAGGCCGTGGTGCTGTCGAGCCTGGCCACGTGCGACGACAAGCCCGCCGGAGATTGACACCCCGCGTCGGGCGGCCCATGGTGGCGATCACCCGCGACACCGCATCGCCTCCCCAATCTCCCTCATCCCGCGGGGGGCGCGGCCCGGGCCCGGAGGACTCCCATGGCCAGTGAAGCCGTCAGTTACGTGACCGATCGCACGTTTGAGCAGGAGGTCATTCAGTCTGCCACGCCTGTGCTCATCGACTTCACCGCGACGTGGTGCGGGCCCTGCAAGGCCCTCGCCCCCATCATCGACCAGGTCGCGGGCGAGTTTGCGGGGCGGCTCAAGGTGGTCAAGCTCGACATCGACAACTCCCCCGAGGCGCCCTCGCGCTTCAACATCCGGGGGGTTCCGACCGTCATCCTCTTCAAGGGCGGCAAGGAGGTGGCCCGCTTGAGCGGCCTCGCCCCCAAGCCCCGCCTCGTAGCCCTCTTCGAGAGCCACCTGTAGCCTCCCCCGGGCCCCGTCGGGGCTCTCCGCCCGCGCTCCCCGCCCCCTTCAGTCCTCGTACAGCTCCACGTCCGTCAGGGTCATGGGCCGCTCGCTCCGTCGGCGCTCGGCGTCGAGCATCTTCGCCGCCCGCAAGAGCTTGGGGTCGATCCCGTCCTCGTCGTCGCGGGGGTCGTGAGAGGCCAGGGGAGGCCCCGGGCGCGGGGCGATCGGAGCCGGGGGCCCCGCCCCGTGCGCGGGGATTCCCACCGGGGGCGTGCGGACGGTGGGGGCCGTGGTGCGGGCGTACCGCAGCCCTTGGGGGCCCGAAGCCGTCGACCCGGGGGGGGCCGGGGAGGGGTTTGTAGGAGGCCCCGAACGAACGCCCATCGAAGGGGGAGGCCCGGACTTCACCACCATGGCCGAGGGGGGCCCGGAGTGCAGGGGCTCCTGTCGGCTCAGGAGGGGCAGGGAGGCCGTGGCGGCGCTCAGCCGTCCGGGCTGGACCGAGGACGACAGCACCGCCTCCGGGCTCACCGCCGGGAGCGTCCCAGGGACCGTACGCACCTCCGCCTCCTCGTCCTCAGAGGCGTAGGGCGACACGGCCCGTCCGCGGGTCGGCGCGTCCTCCGCCGCGAGGCGCTCGGCCGCCTGACGCACCGCCTCCGGACGGGCCGCGGACAGCGTCGACACGCCCGCGTCCTCGGGCCCCTCGTCCGCCGCAGAGGGGGCGTCCGGGGCCGCGGGGGATGGGGCCCCACGCCAGGGCACCGCCACGCTCTGAGGCACCGGCAGGGGCGCCTCCGGCGGCCTGCGGGGCAGCCCCGCTGCGGTCACCAGGGAGTCGAGGAGCATCCGCACGCCGCCCGGCCTGCGCCCCGGCTCGCGGTCGAGGAGGGTCGACACGGCCCGCCGCACCTCGAGGGGGATGGACTGCATCCGCGGCCCCTGATCGGGGGGGGCCCCTCCCAGGAGCTCTACGGCGATGGCCCCGAGGGCGTAGAGGTCGGCGCTGGCCGTGGGCCGCCGACCCTGGGCGAGCTCGGGGGCCGCGTACGACAGGGCCCCCGGGCGGACCTCCCGGACCCGGGCGAAGAGGCGGTCGGGGGCGAGGCTCACGGCCAGGATCCCGTCCGTGAGGAGGGCCCCGCGCGACGTGAGGAGGATGTTTTCGGGGCGGAGCATCCCGTGGGGGGAGGCCGTGTGCATGGCCTGGAGGCAGGCCACCAGGGACACCAGGACGCAGAGGGACTCCTCGACGGTGAGGGGCGCGGCCACGGCCCGGCGCGCGTCGAGGGCCGCCCGCAGCGACACCCCCTCCACCCGGGGGCAGACCAGGGCCACGGCCCCTGGCCCGAGGATCACGTCGACGGGCATCACGCACCCGGCCAGGGTGCGGCCCGTAAACATCTCGACCTTCTGCGCGAAATCGCGGCGCTCCCCGTCGTGCACGAGGAGCTGCGGGGCCACGAACTTCACCAGGGCCTCGTGGCCCGTCTGCTCGTCCTTGGCCCGGTAGGTCGGCCCCACGAGGCTCTCCCCCAGGGCCTCGACCAGGACGTACCGCTCCTTGAGGCGCTCGCCCAGAAAGAGCGATCGCCGCGGATTGGTGACGTTGCTCTCGGTGACCCCCTCGTCGTCGTCGATGATCTTCAGGGCCGGGGCGGGCCCGGAGGCAGGCCGGGACGGAACGGGGGGCCCGGGACGGGATGCGGAGAGCCCCGGGGCGGGGGGCATCGGACCGCGGACGGGGCCCTGGGCCCGCGGAGGCAGGGCGGGCGGGCCGACGGGGCCCGGGCGGGCGGGGGGGCTGCCCAGGGCCAGGCGACCGGAGCGATGCGGGCCGGGGTCGGCGGGGCGCAGGGACGGGCCGAGGTCGCGGGTGGGCTGGGCCATTGCAGGAGGGCCGCCGCGAACCCCGGCAGGGGGCATCGATCCGCGCGGAGCTCCGGGGGGCGGTGGAGCGGGGGGCGGAGGGGGGGCCGGGCGCCCCGTCGCCGCGGGAGCGGGCGGTCGTCCGGAAGGGGGTCGCACCCCGGCGGGGGGCCCTCCCCCGGCGGGCCCTCCAGGGCGCACCACCCCGGCCTTGCAGACCGGGCACCGGAGGGCCTCGGCCGGAAGTCGGGCGTTGCAGTAGGGGCAGGTGTTGAGCGCGGGGGACGCCACGACACAGAGGCTACCACGCCCGGGGGGCCGGGCATCAACGCCCCGTCGAGCCAAAGCCTCCCGCCGCCCGGTCGGTGTCGTCGAGGGCGGCCACCGGATCGACGGTGACGCGTACGATCGGGGCCACGACAAGTTGAGCCACGCGGTCGCCCCGGCGGATGACGAGGGGGGCCTCTCCGAGGTTGATCAGCAGGACGAGGAGCTCGCCGCGGTAGTCTTCGTCGACGGTCCCGGGGGCGTTGAGGACCGCGAGGCCCTCGCGCAGGGCCCAGCCCGAGCGGGCCCTTACCTGGCCCTCGCAGCCCGTCGGCAGGGCGACGATCAGGCCGGTCGGGATCGCGGCTCGGGCGCCTGGGTTGAGGGTGACGGGCGCCTCGGCGGGGAGGGCGGCGCGGAGGTCGAGCCCCGCGGCCCCGGGGCTGCCGTAACGCGGCAGGGCGAGGCCTTCCCCGTGGGGGAGCACGACGACGCGGAGGGAGAAGAGGGTCACAGCCTGGGAAGGGGTGCCCCGGCGGGGGGCGGTCGGTCAACCTTCCTGCGCGTTGGGAGGCTCCCAGCCGGCGTCGAGGAGCACGAGGCCCTCGGCGGCGGCGGCCTGCTCGGCGGCCTTCTTCGAGCGGCCCTCGCCGCGGGTGCGCAGGTGCTCTCCGGCGCACATCTCGACCTCCCAGACCCGTTGGTGATCGGGGCCCCGATGGCCCAGGAGGGAGTACGTCGGGGTGCGGTGAAACCGCGCCTGAAACCGCTCCTGGAAGAGGGTCTTGGGGTCGTGGCCCACGGAGCGGCTGCGCACGAGGACGTCGACGCTCGGGGCGATGAGCCCTGCGATGACGGCGCGGGCGGTGTCCATCCCCGCGTCGAGGAACACCGCCGCGAAGACGGCCTCCAGGGCGTCGGCCAGGAGGGAGGGTTTGGCCCGTCCTCCGGAGCGGTCCTCTCCGCGGCCAAGGCGCAGGGCGGACCCGAGGTCGAGGCCGGCGGCGATGGCAGCGAGGCTCTGCTCGTTGACCAGGGCGGCTCGCAGGCGCGTGAGCTCGCCCTCGGAGGCCTCGGGGAACCGCGTGAAGAGCACCTCGCTCGCGACGAAGGCGAGCACGGCGTCGCCGAGAAACTCCATGCGCTCGTTGTCGGCGGGGGCCTTGCCGCGGCGGGCGGCTCCGGCCTCGAAGGCGGCCGAGCGGTGGTAGAGGGCGGTCTCCAGGAGCTCCGGGCGCACGAAGCTGTGCGGCAGGCGGGCTGCGAGGGCGCGGAGGGCGGGGTCCATCGGGGCGTTCAGGGAAGACGGAGCGAACAAGCGCGAGGCATACCACGGACGGTGGGCCCCGCGAGGTCTGTCTTACGGGCGTACGGTGAGGGTCTCCTGGGCGGCCTGCACGACGGCCTCGCGGCGAAACACCACGGCCCGGTACACCCCGGCCTGCCAGTCGGCCTGGGTGTTGCTCCACCAGGGGGAGGTCGGATCGCCCGAGTTTCCTCGCGGAAAATTGACGACGGTGGACGGGGTTCCGTCCTCGTCGAAGCTGGTGACCATGCGGTAGACGGCTCCCGAGCGAGACTCGTGGTGCTCGCGGGCCGCGGCGCCGTCGAAGAAGGGGGCCTGCGACACGTTGACGGTGCCCACGCTGCCGTCGGTGGGGAAGGGCTCGGTGCCGAAGGGCCCGGCCGCGCTGAAGCTCGGCTGGATCCGTGTCCGGTGGAACCGATCCCAGCGGTAGCGGGAGGGCTCGACCCCGCCGAAGCGTTGGGTGAGCCAGTCGCGGGTGTCGACCAGGGCCCGCAGGGCGATGGGGTGGACGCCCCCCTGGAGGAATCGGTCGGCCCCGGGATAGCGCCCGCGCACCGTGAGGCTGAGGATCTTCATCATGTAGACGGGCTGGGCTCCCAGGATGGCGTCGAAGACCAGGGTGAGGTCGTCGGCCAGGGCCCGTCGGGCGAAGAAGTTCTGCCAGGCCTCGAAGACCACGGCCCCGGAGGAGGCCCGGTCCATCTTACGGTCCCAGGTCCGCAGGGCGTCGGCGAGGGCGACGAGGTCGGGTTCGGCACGAAATTCGGCCAGGGTCGGGTCGGTGGGCAAGCGATTGACGGCCGCCTCCAGGGTGGGCAACAGCTCGTCGGCCAGGGTGTTGTAGGTGTCGAGCTGGAGGGCTTGCATCGCCGCGGGCTCGACCCGACCTGCGGCCACCAGCCGGGCAAGCTCCGACTCGATGCGTTGGGCCCGGGTCCCCGGGTCGAACCACACCCCGAAGTACCACGGGTCGTCCTCGACCTGACCGTTGCCCGTGAAGCCGAAGGGGTCGTTGTTGGCCGAGGAGAGAAAACCCTGGATGGGATTGCGGGCCGCGGGGAAACGAGCCGTGGCGAGGGTCTGTCCGGTCCACCATCCGCGGGGGTTGTTGCCGTCGATCACCCGATGGGCGGGGAGCATCGTGCGGGGGTCTCCCCGGTCGGGCAGGGTCACGTGGGAGCGGTAGGTGATGTCGCGGCGGTCGGCGGCGATGAAGTTGAAGGCCCCGAGCTCCATGAGGTCGACCCCGCGGTCAAATTCCTCGACGGTGCGGGCGCGATTGAGGACGGTGAAGGCCGCGGCCTCGTGGGTGGCCGCGAAGCCGGTCCAGGCCAGGAGCAGGCGATTGCCCGGCCCGGCCAGGGGCACGGGGGTGAAGTCGGCGGGCAGGAGAACCCCGCGGCCCGGGACCTCCTCCACCACGTACTCGGTCGGTTCGCGTCCCCGCACGGCGATGCGCTCGACGCAGCGTTGTACGGGCTGGTGGCTGTCCCCGATGCGGGCCGAACCCGACTCTACCTCGACGTCGAAGAGGTCCATCATGTCGGGGTAGGCCGTGGTGGCCGTCCAGGCCACGTTGCGGTTGTGACCGAGCTGCACGAGGGGGGTCCCCACGAAGGAGAAGCCCACCACGTCGAAGCTGCCGCCCTGGTCGGCGCTGTTCATGTGTTGGGCCCAGAAGACCGACGGAGATTGCAGGGGCTGATGGGGATCGCCCGCCAGGAGGGGGCGACCGTTGGCCGAGTGTCGGGCCGCCACCGCCCAGTTGTTGCTGCCTCCCGACCGAAACGGAGCCATCGCGGCCGAGAAGTCGCGCAGCCGCACCTCGGCGTCGTCAGGGAAGGGCCACGGGGCGTCTTCGGGCCAGACCTGGGACATCACCCCAGCTTGGGGGCGGAACTCCGGCGGGACGATGAAGCTGTCGTTGAGCGACTGGAAGATGGGCAGGGACGCCCCGGCCGGAACGTACCGTCGCACGATGCTCGCGAGGATGTCGTACTCGATCTGGTTGGCGTTCTGAAACAGAACGAGGCGGCTGACGGCGATGGGGTCGTCGGGGGCCCACCGGGCGGGCAGGAAATCAAACTCGGTGCGGCGAAACCCGGGCGGGAGGGGGACGGTCCCGGCCCGGACCTCCTCGACCCGGCGGTTGACCCCGGCCACCCAGGCCACGAGGAGGCCGTAGAGCTCGGGGCTCTCGCGGGCCACCCGGTCGGCGCTCTCGCGGCTCCAGCGGGGAAGGTCGACCATCCGTACGAGCTGATCCTGGCGGAGCTTCTCGGGTCCGATGACCTCGGCCAGGGTGCCCGCGGCCCCGCGGCGCATCAGCTCCATCTGAAAGAGCCGGTCGACGGCCTGGAGATACCCCGAGGCGAAGAACAGGTCGGCGTCAGAGGCCGCGTACAGGTGCGGGATCCCGAGGGCGTCGCGGTACACCTCCACAGGGGACCGCGGCCCCTCAAATCGAGGAAAGGTGTGCTCGGGGCTTCTTCCCGCACGACGCTGGCACCGGGCGCCAGGGGCACCACCTTCGACCGGGACATCGCTGGGGATGTCGGAGGCGTTTGGGACATCGCGGGAGGCGGCGTCGAGGCCCGCGTCCATGGCAGGGGCCGGGGGGTCTCCGCACCCCAGAGCCAGGGCGGCCAACGCGGTCAGTAGACCGCCGACAAGCAAGCGAGCACGAGCCATTCAAGAACCTCCGAAGACGTAGTGCCGGAAGTGTACCGCGACCCGGGCCGGATGGTGCGAGGTACAGTCGGCCCCTCTCCCCGACGCCTCCTCCCTGCTAAGAGAGCGCAATTTCCCGTCTCGCGGCTGCGCATCTGTCGCATGACAGTCCGCCCACAGTCGGAGTAGTTTCTCGCAGGGGAAGAGGCCGGGCCCTGAGCCACCTCGGTCCCTGTCGAGGAGAGAACCCCACCATGTGGCACAAGGGCTGGTCGCGCAGCGCGATCGTAGCGATGGTTAGCAGCATTTCAGGGTTGGCCTGGGCCCAGCCCGAGCCTCAGACCCAGAGCCCGCCCCAATCGATCGAGAGCCTTGTGGCCCGCTGCCACGCGGGCGAGGCGGGCATCTGCGCCATCGCCGGGGCCCGGTACCACACCGGCACCCACGGAGCCCCGCGCGACCTGGCCCTGGCCCTCGACCTGTACACCCGAGCCTGCGACGCCAACCTCGCCGTGGGCTGCGGCCTGATGGCCGGGATCTACCTGGACGGCAACGGCGTCCCGGCCGATGTCCCGCGTGCCGTGGAGCTGTACCAGCGGGCCTGTCAGGGCGGCTACAACCACGCCTGCGGCCAGCTCGGGATTCTCTACGCCGGGGGTCGGGGCGTGACCCGCGACTTCGCCGCCGCGGCCCCCCTGCTCGAGCGCGGGTGCACCGCCAACCACTACGGAGCCTGCGGGATTCTCGGGCGGATGCACCGGGCCGGCCTTGGGGTCCCGCGCAACGAGGCCCGGGGCACCGAGCTCCTCCAGCGCGGATGCGGGGGAGGGTTCGCCGCGGCGTGCCGGGCGCTGGCCGAGACCACCCCCGCCACGGCGGAAGCCAACTTCGCCAGCCCTCCCCCCGTCGCCGGGGAGGTGACCTTTACGGCCCCGCCCCCGGTGGTCACCTCGGGCAACTTCTCCCCTCCTCCCCCCGTGGTCGGCGCGCCGGTGACCCCCGTACGTCGGGTTCCGGTCCGCCGCGTGGTCGCGCCCGCGGCGCCCCTGGCAGAGGAGCCCCTGGAGGAGGCCCCGGCCGTGGGCTACCGACGCCCCTACCGTCCCCTCCCGCGGCCCTCGGAGAGCAGTGTGGCCTTCCTCGGGGTCGACATCCCCCTCCCAATGATCACGTTCAGCTACGAGCGGGCCGTGGGCGCGGCGGGCCCGGGCTTCACCAGCTACAGTATCGGGGTGCTCTTCGCCCGCGGACCCGTGGAGTTTGGCTCCTCGTTCCGCTACGGCGGGGGCCGCCCGCTGCCCGACGCCAACGGGTTCTCGGAAGACTGGTCGGGCCTGATCCTCGGGGCCCAGTTGGGCATCAACCTCCTGAGCGCCCCGCGGGCCGACCGCAACAGCTTCTCCCCGATCAACCTCGCGACGGGCCTGCACGGGCAGTACGCCCTCGCCGATCTCGGGGAGTCTCCCGCCGGACGGCTCGGGGTCTACCTGGCCAACACCCTGTTCTTTACGTGCAGCCTGCTCGTGCGGGCCGAGTACACCCACTCGCTCGTGGGCCAGGAGACCTTCGGCCACTCGCTCACCGTGGCCCTCGGGTACGGCCGTCGGCCCGACTCCGCCTGCCGGTAGGTCTGCCCTCCGCGCGTCATTGGCCGTGGGATCGCGTGCTGAATCCGAAGGCGGTCCCGTCGGCGGCGAAGAAGCCCCACGGGTCGTCGGTCACCGCCCGGATGTCGGCCCCGCCCGAACGCACCGACCGCCACCCCAGCGACGAGCCCAGCCGCTCGACGAGCACCGTGCCCCGGGCCCCTGCCGCCAGGAAGCCCATGGGCGCCCCGGAGCTCACGGAGCCGGGGCCCCGCTCGTCGAACGGGATCAGCGTCGCGAGCACGGCGAAGAGGTCGTCCGTGCTCCCGGAAGGCACCACGGTCCACGGGGCCATGGCCGACGTGGTGACCATCACCCCCCCATCCCCGACCGCGAGGACGGTGCCGCTGTGGGAGGCTACGGCCCGGAGGGTGGTGGTCACCGGCGAAGCCTGCACGCGGAGGGGCTCTCCCCCCGAGGGAACCCCGACGATGACCCCGCCCGCCCCGACCGCCACCAGGGAGAAGTCGCCCTCCGCGCTGGTCACGCCGTACAGGGTCGAGCGGGTCGGATGAAGGGCTGGCATCCAGGTGCCCTCCGGCATGCGCATCAGCATCGTCCCGTCTGCGCCCACCGCCACCACGGACGCGCGCCCCGCACCGAAGCGCCGAACGGCCACCGCGTAAAGGTCTTCCGTGCTGTGGGTGGTCTCGGCGATCCAGCGACGTTCGGTCGGCTCGAAGCGGAGGACCGTCCCCCGAGCCCCCACGACCATCAACGGCGGACCCGCGGTGATGCCGTGCAGATCCGCCTGGGTCCCGCTCGGAACGGCCGTCCACACCGTCGTCCCCGCCGCCTGGAAGTAGATCGCCCCAGCGTTGCCGACCACCCAGGTCCCGCCCTCGGCCCGGGCCGCCGCCCGCAGGACCATCCGGGCGATCGGGGCGGGCGCGGTCCACGCCCCGCGGAGCGACTGCGACGACTGCATGTCCACGGCCGGACGCCGCGTGAGGGTCCAGAACCCCGCCCCCATCCCAGCGGCCACCATCGTCGTCGCGCCCACCAGGAGGGCTGCCGTGCGCGGTCCCCGGGACGGCGTCGGCCGCGCAGGTGCAGGCTTCTTGCCCTGCTTCAACGCCGCGAGCTCGGCCTGGAGCCGCACGTTCTCCTGGGCCAGGGCCTCGGCCCGTTGCAGGGCGGCCTGCTTCTCGTCGCGGTAGTCACCCATCCCGCGAGCATACCACCGCAGGGGTCGCGAAAGACCCGGAGGGCCCCAACGCCCGGGACACCGTCGACCCTCTGGGCCCGAGCGGGCCACCCGTGGTACCACCGCCTCCCCCGCGGGAGCGGTGGCTCGACCCCGCCCCGCAGACAGAGGCCCATGACCGAGACCACGAGCCAGGACGCGCAGTCGCCCATCCCCAGCCTGGAGGACCCGTTTGCCCCGGAGCCGACCGCGCCCCCGGAGCCCCCCAACGCGTACGAGGCGGCCCTCCTCGAAGGCGAGGCCCTGCGCCGTAGGCCCTTCGCCGGAGGGGGCCTGGAGCAGATCGCCCGCCAGCACGCCAAGGGCCGGATGACGGTCTGGGAGCGCATCCGGGTGCTCACCCGGCACACCCCCGATGTCCTCTACGAAAACTGGGGGCCCCAACTCGACGGGGCCTCCCTCGTCACGGCCATCGTGCGCATCGACGGGCGCGACGTCGCCCTCTACGGCCACGACTTCACCGTCCGGGCGGGCTCGATGGACGCCACCAACGGACGCAAGCTCGCAAAGCTCTTCCAACTGGCCGCCGAGAAGGGCCTCCCCCTCCTCGGGATGAACGACAGCGCCGGGGCCTTCGTGCCCGCGGGCGTGGGCGGGCTCGACGGGTACTCCGAGGCCTTCACCGCCCTGCGGAAGATCAGCGGGGTGGTGCCGAGCATCATGTGCATGTTCGGGTTCAACGCGGGGGGCGGCTCGTACCTGCCCCGCCAGGGCAGCTTCGTCATCCAGCCGGCCAACACCTTCTTCGGCCTCACCGGCCCGGGGGTCGTCAAGTCTGTGCTCGGCGAGGACGTCTCGCCCGACGACCTCGGGGGCCCCAAGGTGCACTCGCAGTCCGGGGTGGCCGACCTCACGGCCCTCGACGAGGTCGGGGCCCTGCGCACCAGCCTGCGCCTGCTCGGGTACCTGCCCAGCAACAACCGCGAGCTCGCCCCCTTCCAGTCGACCACCGACCCCCTCGACCGGCCCACCCCCGAGATCGACGCCCTCCTGCGCAAGGCCTTCACCTCGCCGAGCGGCTTCAACACCCCCTTCGACATCTCCTTCCTCATCCAGCAGATGTGCGACCGCGGGGACTACTTCGAGCTGCAACCCACCCGGGCCCAGAACATCGTCACGGCCTTCGGGCGCATCGGCGGGCACGTGGTGGGCTTCGTGGCCAACAACAGCGCCTTCGCCTCGGGCCAGATCGACATCGCCGCGGCCATGAAGAGCGCCCGCTTCATCCGCTTCTGCAACCTCTACAACATCCCCATCATCTTCATCGAGGACACCACGGGCTTTCTGCCGGGCAGGGAGCAGGAAGCCGGCGGGATCGTGCACGCGGGCCGGGCCCTCCTCGACGCCATCATCGACGTGCGGACCCCGCGGATCCTCCTGCTCGTGCGCAACGCCTTCGGCGGGGCCTACGCCTCGTTCAACTGCTACCCCACGGGGGCCGACCTCGTGCTGGCCTTCCCCACGACCCGGGTGGCCGTGATGGGGCCCGCGGGCAAGGAGTTTGTCTACAAAGACGAGCTCCGCAAGGTGCGGGCCGAGGCCGCGCGGACTGCCAAGACCCAGGGGGCCGAGGTCGCCCGCGAGTGGCTCAAACACCAGGAGGCCGAGATCGCCGTCCGCTACGAGCGGGCCCTCATGAACCCCCGCGAGGCCCTCTCCCTGGGCTCGATCTCGCGCATCGTGCAGCCCCGGGAGGTGCGGGCCGTGCTCGGACAGAGCCTGCAATTCCTCCTCCGACACTACCGCCCGGGGCCCCTGACGGCCGTGCAGCGGGAGTTCCATTGAGCCCGACGCCCCACGCCATGACCGGGACCCCGATGAGCACCGACCTCTACCTCGACAACCCCATGACCGCCCGCGACCGGCGCCTCTCCCGGGCGGAGTCGGCCTGGGTGCGTTCGTTCTCCTGCGAGGACGTGCGGCCCCTCGTGGTGTGCCGCGGCCCCATCCGCAAGGAGGCCCTCGACACCTTCCGCCAGATGGGCATGACCCACTTCGGGATGCTGGTCTCCGAGAAGGACTCCATCGTCTACACCCACGCCCTCGCCCCCGAGCTGCGCACCTTGGAGGTCGGCCGGGCCCACCACATCAAGGACTACTCCGGGGCCACCAAGGACGAGCGGGTCGCCCGCATCGCCGACATGGTCACCATCGCCCGCACCCACGGGTACACCCACGTCTTCGCCGGCTACGGCTTTATGGCCGAGGACGGCGAGTTCGTGCAGGCCCTCGTCGACGCGGGGCTGGTCTTCCTCGGCCCCTCCCCCGCGGTGCACTTCGCCGCGGGCCTCAAGGACGAGGCCAAACGTACGGCCCTGGCCACCGACGTGAGCGTGACCCCCGGGGTCGACGACGCCACCCGGCGGGTCCTGCTGCGCAAACACCCCACCCTGGAGGCCCTCCGCGCCCTCGCGACGGACCGCGGGCTCGCGGTCGACCCGGAGGCCCTGCGCGACGAAGCCCGGCCCGACGAGGCGGCCGACGCCGTGCTCGAGGCGAGCTACGCCGCGGGTGTCGACCTCTACTCGATCGATGAGCTCGGAGAAGAACTCCAGGCGGCCACCGCCGCCCTGCTGACGAAGCACCCGGGGCGACGCCTCCGCCTGAAGGCCATCGGAGGCGGAGGGGGCAAGGGCCAGCGCATCGTGGCGGCCATCGACGCCGGGGCCCCCGACCTCGAGGCCGCAGGACGAGACGGGGCCGCCGAGGTCCCGCGGCTCGTGCGCGAGATCCTGTCCGAGGTCAAGGCCGCAGGGGTCGGCGACAACAAGAACATCCTCCTCGAAATGAACATCGAGGAGACCCGCCACAACGAGATCCAGCTCATCGGCAACGGCCACTGGTGCGTGGCCCTCGGGGGGCGCGACTGCTCGCTCCAGATGCACGAGCAGAAGCTCCTCGAGCTCTCGATGACCCGCGAGGGCCTGGAGGAGGCCCTCCGTCGCGCCGAGGCGGCCGGGATGACCGACCGGGTCGCCGCCCTGGGCCAGGACCTCGCGGCCCTCGCGCGGATGGAGGCCGAGGCCGAGCGCTTCGGGCAGGCCGTGGGCCTCGACTCGGCCTCGACCTTCGAGTGCATCGTCGAGGGAGACCACCATTATTTTATGGAGGTCAACACCCGGATCCAGGTCGAGCACCGGGTCACCGAGCTCTGCTACGCCCTGGTCTTCCGCAACCCCGACGACCCCACCCAGGCCTTCGAGGTCACCTCCCTCGTCGAGTGTATGGTGCTCCTCGCGCGCCACGGGCGACGCCTCCCCCGGCCCGAGCGACACCCCCGGGCCCTGCACGCCGTCGAGGCCCGGCTCAACGCCACCAACGGGGCCCTCGACCCCCACGCCGGGGGCGTCATCTTCGCGTGGAGTGGCACCCAGGCGTACGAGATCCGCGACGACCAGGGGATCTGCGTCACCAACCCCGACACCCGGTCGTTCATGCGCTATCGACTGGCCGGGGCGTACGACAGCAACATCGCCCTGCTCCTCACCTATGGCCCGTCCCGGGAGGTCCTGTTCGAGCGCCTCGTCGACATGCTGCGACGCACCCGCATCCGCGGCTCCGACCTGCACACCAACCTGGCCTTCCACGTGGGGTTGGCCCAGTGGTTCGCGGCCCGCGACGTGTGGGCCCGACCCACCACCCGCTTCGTCGTGCCCTACCTCACCCAGGTCGGCCTCGTGGCCCAGGCCAGCGCCGGGCTCGACCCCAACACCCTGTGGTCCGACTGCCTCGCCCGCCACGAGCTCCGCCTGAAGGACTCCGGGGCCCCCGCGGCCGCCCTCGCGGGCCTGCGCAAGGCCTTCTCCCTCAAGGAGACCCTCGTCAAGCGCCCCCTCGAGCGCCTCCTCGATGAGCCCCACCTGCTCTCCGCCTTCCTCTCCCGCGCCCTCTCCCACTTCGAGGCCGTCGCCGTCGAGGGCCGCCCCGCGGTGCGCTGGACCCACAACCCCCTGGAGGTCCTCGCCGACACCTACTGGCTCGTGGGCCTGGAGCACCGCCCCGACGCCCCCGCGGCCAACGTCATCTGGGAGAGCGATCGGGAGATCCTGGAGCGCGGCCTCGGGTTCTACCGCACCCTCTCGGCCGCCCTCGGGACCGACGACTGGACCGCGGTCCGGGCCCGCCTCGACCGGGTCTCCTGCCCCGCCGAGGCCCCGGAGCTCGCCGAGCGCTGGGCTGCCATCCGCGGAGCCCACGCAGGGTTTCAGGCCGGCCTCGAGCTCTTGACGACCCTCGTGCTCGTGGGCCTCGACGCGGGCTTCTACGCCATGCGGGTGCGCCCCGACGGGAGCGTCGACATCCCCCCGGGCCTCACCGACAAGGCCCTGCAAGACGCCATGAAGAAGGTCCTGGCCCCCCCGCCGCCCATGCGGGCCAACGAGATCGTGGCGGTCTCGGGGGGCATGTTCTACGCGCAGGAGGCCCCCGATCGGCCGCCCCTGGTGGTCAAGGGGGCTCACTTCAACGCCGGCGACCCGCTCTATGTCATCGAGGTGATGAAGATGTTCAACCGCGTGGTGGCCCCCTTCTCCGGGACCCTCGACGAGGTGCTCATCACCGGCGGAGAGGGCACGATCGTGCAGAAGGGGCAGCCCCTGTTCCGCGTGACCCCCGACGAGGCCCCCTCGGTCGAAGACCCGGCCGGGCGCGCCCGGGCCCAGAAGGCCACCAGCCTCGCGTACATGGCCCGCGCCTGCGACTGAGCCCACCCCCTCCCCACCAGCTCGGCCGAACGAAGAAATGCCTGCGCCCGTATC
This sequence comes from uncultured Myxococcaceae bacterium, assembly GCA_964447205.1. Taxonomy (GTDB): domain Bacteria; phylum Myxococcota_A; class Polyangia; order Polyangiales; genus JAEUKH01. Next base: position 50,123 of record CAYUSB010000034.1, on the reverse strand, counting down.
GCGCGGCGTCACAAGTGGGTACCCTGTCGGCCAGGAGACTCGCCATGCTTCCCCCTTCGCGCCGCCCGGGTCTTGTGTTGTTGGTCTGCATGGCCCTCTTTGTCGTCGCGTGCAGCGAGGACAACACGGGCTGGCGCGAGGACGCAGGGCCCCCGGTCGACATCGTGGCCCCCGTCGACGCCCCGCCCCGCGACGCCCCCTTCGAGGCCGCCGCCGACGCGGGCGAGCGGCGATGCCCCGACGACCGCTTCTGCGCCCCGGGCGAACGTTGCCTCGGCGGCCGCTGCGTCGACGACCCGTGCAGCACGAGCGCCAACACCTGCGGCAACAACGGCTGCCTCGCCCAGTGCGTCTCCCTGCGCGACCCCTGCGCCGACGTGCGCTGCGGCGACAACCAGACCTGCGTCGAGGGCCGCTGCATCGCCGGGTGCTTCCCGGTCCCGTGCACCGGCGTGGTCTGCGCCGCGGGGGAGTTCTGCGACCCGGGCACGGGGAGCTGCACCCGCATCACACCCTGCCTGGCCCCCTGCCCCGACGCCACGGTCTGCAACATCACCTGCGTCCCGCGGAGCAACTGCGACGGGGTGGTCTGCGCCGACAGCGAGTACTGCGTCGACGGCCGGTGCCAGCGTAACCCCTGTGCCCAGGTGCAGTGCGCCGACGGGCAGGTCTGCGACAACGGCCGCTGCGTCGACACCTGCACCTGCTCGCCCCCCTGCGCCCGGGGCCCCGCCGACCGCTGCGTCTTCGGGCGCTGCCAGTGCACCCCGGCGTGCCCCCCCGACGCCCCCTGCGGCCTCGACGACGGCTGCGGCGGGCGCTGCCCCGGGGCCTGCCCCGACCCCCGACAGCGCTGCGACGCCACGACGGGCCGCTGCGCCTGCACCCCCTTCTGCGCCCCCGGGGCCGCCTGCGGCGACGACGACGGCTGCGGCGCGCGCTGCGACCAGGGCTGCAGGGCCGGGCAACGCTGCGACATCGAGGCCAGGGCCTGCGTGTGCGTCCCGGCCTGCCCGGCCACCGCCCCGGGCGACGTGGCCTGCGGACAGCCCATCCCCAACCGCTGCCCCGGGGCCCCCCGGTGCGGGCTCGGCACGCTCTGCCCGAGCGGCAACCGCTGCGTCGAGGGCCAGTGCGAGTGCATCGCCTCGTGCCCGCCCCCCGAGACCGTCACCTGCGGCGAGCCCATCCGCAACGCCTGCACCGGCGCGAGCTGCCCCGGGACCGGCACCCGCTGCAGCTCCCTCGAGCGCTGCGAGGGCGGAGCCTGCGTCTGCATCCCGGCCTGCCCCAACACCGACCCGACCACCGTCGCCTGCGGCTCGCTCATCCCCAACCGCTGCGTGGGGCAGCCCGCCTGCAACGTAGGCTCGCAGTGCCCCGCAGGCCAGCTCTGCGACGGGACCCGCTGCGTCTGCGGCGCGGCGTGTACCCGCCCCGAGACCGTAACGTGCGGGCAGCCCCTGCCCGACGCCTGCCCCGGGACCGCCTGCACCGGCCGGGGCACCCTCTGCCCCGAGGGCGCGCGCTGCGTCGACGGCCGCTGCGCCTGCGCCCCCCGCTGCGACCACATCGACCCGATGCAGGTGGGCTGCGGCCGGGAGATCCCCAATGCCTGCGAGGGGGCCCCCTCCTGCGGCCGTGGGGTCCTCTGCCCCCCCGGACAGCGGTGCCGCGACGACGTTTGCGTGTGCGATACCGCGTGCCCCGCCCCCGGGGCCGTGACCTGCGGTCAACCCATCGTCAACCCATGCCCCGACGGCCCGACCTGCAGCGGGACCGGGACCCTCTGCCCGAGCGGACAGGTCTGCACCAACGGGCGGTGCACCTGCGTCCCGTCGTGCCCGGCTCCCTCGACCGTCAACTGCGGACAGACCATCCCCAATGCCTGCCCCGGCCTCACCTGCCCGGGGGCGGGCACCCGCTGCCCGAGCGGACAGGCCTGCACCAACGGGCGCTGCGAGTGCGTCCCGTCGTGCCCGGCCATCAGCACCGTCGACTGCGGACAGCCCGTCCCCAACACGTGCCCGGGGCACAGCTGCACGGGGACCGGGACCCGCTGCGCGGCCGGACAGGTGTGCCAGGGCGGAGCCTGCGTCTGCGCCCCGCGGTGCCCCACCACCAACCCCGCCACCGTGGCCTGCGGGCAGACCATCCCCAACGTCTGCCCCGGAGGGCCCTCCTGCGGGACCGGGACCCTCTGCGCGGCCGGACAGACCTGTCAGGGCGGCCAGTGCGTGTGCGCCCCCCTGTGCCCGGCGGCGAGCACCGTGGCCTGCGGGGCCCCGATCGTCAACCGCTGCCCCGGAGCCTCGTGTCCCGGGACGGGGACCCACTGCGACAACGGTCAGCTCTGCCAGGACGGGCAGTGCACCTGCGCCCCGCGTTGCCCCCCCACCGACCCGGCCCAGGTGACCTGCGGGCAGACCATCCCCAATGTGTGCCCCGGGGCCCCCGACTGCGGGATCGGGAGCCGGTGCCCCGCGGGCCAGGCCTGCTTCAACGGGGTCTGCGTGTGCACCCCCGCGTGCGCCCCAGGGGCAGGGACCGAGGTCGGGTGCGGGCAGCCCGTTCCCAATGTGTGCCCGGGAGGACCGGCGTGCGGGACGGGGACGCGCTGCGCCGGGGGGCTCGTGTGCGACGGCGGGCGGTGCGTGTGTACTCCCCGGTGCCCGACCACCGACCCGGCCACGGTGGCCTGCGGTCAGGCCATCGCCAACGTGTGCTCGGGCGAGCCCGCGTGCGGGACGGGGACCCTGTGCCCGAGCGGTTCGGTGTGCACGGGCGGGCAGTGCGTGTGCACTCCCCGGTGCCCGAGCACCAACCCGACCATGGTGGCCTGCGGGCAGACCATCCCCAACCTCTGCCCCGGGGGCCCCTCCTGCGGGACGGGCACGGCCTGCCCGAGCGGCTCGGCCTGCACCGCGGGGGCCTGCGCGTGCGTCCCGCGCTGCCCGAGCACCAACCCCTCCACCGTCCCCTGCGGCCAGACCATCGGCAACCTCTGCCCCGGCGGGCCCTCCTGCGGGGTCGGGACCCTCTGCACGAGCGGCCAGATCTGCAGCGAAGGCCGCTGCATCTGCGTGCCCCACTGCCCCCCCGACGCCCTCTGCGGTCAGGCCGACGGCTGCGGGGGCCAGTGCCCCGGGGAGTGCACCGTGGGCCGCCAGTGCTCCCGCGACCCGGACAACACCGAGCGGTTTGTCTGCGCCCCGGCCGCCTGCCCCATGGGCTGCGCCTGCGGCCAGGTGTGCAGCTTCGGCAGCTGCGTGGCCCTGTGCAGCCCGGGGACGCGCCTCTGCGGCTGCGGCAACTGCTGCACCTCGACCCAGGTGTGCTCGGCCGGGGTCTGCGTGGCCGCCCCGCCGTGAGTAGCGCCCCGCCGTTGCACACGCGGAGACCGAGTGCGCAGCGGGGGGCGTACCCCGGCACGCCGTCGTACGGGACCTTCGGCGCCCATGATCGTCGCATGGACGGGTCCACGGGTTATGTCGGCCGCGCCATCACCCCGGCCCTGCGGGCCGAAGGGCATTGGGTGCGGGCCCTCGTGCGTCGGGCGGTCTCGCTCGACGGCGTCGACCTCCCGCAGGCTGCGCTCACCATGGGCGAGGTGCCTCGTGCTCATCTTGTCGGTGAGGGCGTGGGGTCCCGAGGGCAACCGCCCGGAGGTCTTGTCCCAAGCCGTGTGCACGGCCCGCTCGTAGGACGGCAAGAGCAAGTGGCTGGCTGTGTGGGCTTGCCGCACGCCGGGAGCCGGGCAGGAGGCCGTGGTGTTGCGGGTTCCGGACGTCTATGGGACCGGCGACTGCGTAGGCTCGCGGACGCGTTCGGGGTCGTGCTGGATGTCCATGAGGGCGACGCCCTTGGGGCAGAGGACGCCGCAGCTCATGATGTCCTGGTCGTTGCCGCGGATGGACGTGATGCACCGCCCGTCGTGCTCCACCCGCAGACCGCAGGCCGCCTCGCAGAGGGAGCAGAGGGCCGTGTCGGTGCGTTGCATGGCCGCGGAGCATAGGGCTCCGTGGAGCGCATGACGGAAGGGGGGGAGCACCGCACCGGAGGTGTCGGCCGGTCTCAGTGGGTGCAGCCTTGGATCGGTGCGCCGTGGGGCCATGCCTTCGGTGCGGACAAACGCGGCCACCGAGCGGCCAGAGGCGGCGAGTGCATCGTAGCCGCCCCGAAGTCGCCGTACCCAGTCAGCGCCCGATGCTCGGACACCCATCCTCCGCGGTGGTAGCGTCGAGCCCGCGGGGCGAGGTGTCGGTCGGTCTTCCTGGTCGTTTGCCGCACAGTGGACCGCCTCCGGTGTTGCCCGGAAGCGTCGGCGTCGCGGCTCTCCCTCCGCGCGTACGCCCTGCCCTCAAGGCATCAACGGCTCGACCTGGCGGTCCTGGGATCGATGCCGAGGTGCTCGTGGACGAAGTCCGCCGACAAGGCAACCAGCTTGTCATCCAGCAGGGGCAGCAGCGCATCGAAGCGCGCCAGCAGACGTTCGTGCGTCGCGGTGTCGGCAGCACGAACCACGATCTGCGCGGTGGGACGTTTGCTCGCTGCCGTCGGCACCAGACCCATCGAGCGGCACACCGAGGCGAACAGCGCCCGCGCGAACCGATCATTGATCGTGTAGCGACGCTCGACCTCCAGGTGGGTGCCACAGACATCGCAGTGCTCCCCGTGCACATGGGGCACCGGGGACTTCGTGGCCAACGCGCTCTGACGGGTGCTCATCCTGGTTGTCTCCCTTCTTGACTATCCATCATACCTCACGGGCTCAAGCCGCCAGGGCTACCGTTTCCTCGGGGACCGCAGCCCGACGACGCTGCGCCAGCGGGTCCGCCAGCTCAGGCTGCGCCCGGAGCAGGGCGTCGGGCAACAGTTCATCGAGCCGGGTGTGAGGATGCCCACCGATCAGCGCCTTGGCCGCGGCGTGAAGATACGCGCGCGGGTTGAGCCCTTGGGCCAGGGCCGTGTGGGCCAGGGTGTAGGCCGCCGTCCAGCGCGTGGCGTGCTCCTGGTCGCCGACGAAGAGCCACGTGTGGCGCCCTAGAACACCAGTCGGGTTCGTTGTGGTTGACCTCAGGCGGTCCCTCGTGCGGCCTCGGCTACGCGGACGCGACGATCGATGGCGAGGAGGTTGGTGACGGCCGCGATGCGGCACGCGTCGAAGTCGTTCTTGGCGACGCCGCGATAGCGCGCTCGCCGCCCGCGGCGTCGGACCTGATGAGCGGCCGTGTGCTCGACGCCGACGCGCTCGCGGAGTCGTGCCCGTCCCGCGGCGGTGCGCGGTGACTTCGCGAGGTGCTGAAGCAGCCGCTCGTTGGGGCCCACCGAGATCGTGCGCCCCTCCACGGCTCCCGGTTTCTGGCACGCCACGCGTTGCGGACAGGCGCCGCACGTCGCCGTCGGGAAGTGGGCGTGGCCGCTGCGGATCACGACGCGTTGACCCGCCGGGCAGGTGACCGTTTGCGTCGGCAGATCGACCGCGAACGCCGTCTTGGGATACAGCCCGCCGTTGAGCACACGGGGCGCGCGACCGACCACCGCGGCGACGTTCTCCGTCGCCAGCGAGGTCACCCACCCGCTGCTCAGAAAGGCCCGGTCGACGTGAAGCTCACCCACCGGACCGAACGCCTCCACCGACGGGCGCAGCTTGTCTGCGCCGCCTGCCTCGGCCGCGTTGGCCGGCAGCACCCCCGCCGCGAGCGTCAGCCCATCGTCCAGGTCCGTCGCCACGTACTCCTTGTAGCCGTCGATGCGTACCGTCTCGCTCTTGCGACCGTGCCGCATCGCCGGGTCGCTCAGCGAGATCTGCCGGTCGGCAGCAACGCCCTGACGGATGCGCCAGCACCCCTCCCCGTCGCGCTCGGCGTCCTGCTCACGCAGCCTCGTGACCACAGCGTCGGCCTCCGCTACGGCAATCGTGCACAGCCCGTTCGGCACGCGCGCAGCGAGCCATCGTCGGAGCGCCTCGGTCTGTCGGCACAGGTCCGGGAGTGCGGCGTTCGTGGCGCCTGGCTCATCCCAGTCGCGGTCCAGCCCAGCCTTCACGCTCGGGGCCGCAAGCACGGGGAGCGGCACCTGCGCAACGAGCTCGGTGGGTTCCATAGCGAGCATTGCGGCCGCGGCGCCGACGAGGAGTCGCAGCGCCCGTCCGATGAGGTTGAGGGTGTCCTCGACGCGCCCTGCGCCAGCGCGCGGAACCGAGTCAACAGCGACCCGCATCGCGGCCGCCTGACGGGAGCCGAAGTCGTGCGTCTCGCGCGCCAAGTCGACGGTGCGACGAAGCAGCGCGAGGTGCATCTCGGCGCGAACGAGGCGGGAGCGGAAGTCAACGAGCGTGGTCTTCTTGAACGGCGCCTCCTCGGCTCCGAGACAGTCGAGTACGAGCTGCCAGCGGGCATCGACGACGGCGAGCTGGACGGCGTCCTCGTCGGAGACGTTGGCGTAGGCCTGGAGCAGGACGACCGAGGCCAGGAGCGCCGGAGGAAGCGGCGGATTGCCGCGCGGCGTGTCGCTGTAAAGTGCAGCGAGCTCGGCCTGGAACGCCTCGTCGAAGAGGCGGTGCCGATGCAGTCGCAGGAAGCGATAGAAGCGACGGTGCTTCGTGCGGCGATCGCAGAGGCGAGCTTCGGCGGGCGACAAGTCGATGGGTGGGGTCCAGCGCATACGCGTCGCCCTGCCAGATGAGACCGCGCGCGTCGAGGCCCAAGAGCTCCAGGCTGTCAACCACAACTAACCCGACTGGTGTTCTAGAGTGCCGACCGGAAAGTCTCCCTTCGCCGCGCTTCCGATCCGCGTCGCATCGCTGCGTTGCGGTGTCTCGACGGGCATTGAGCCCGTCTTCGCCCCCGCGCCTGGCGATGCTTGCGTCTCGTTGCGCAGCTCGGTCCGACTTTCCGGTCGCCCCTCTAGGCGTGGTTGAGGCGCTCCGCCGCAGCCCCCAGGGGCGGGCGCATGGCCAGGGCGCGGAACATTGTCTGCAACGTCTCGCGCCGCCCGAGTTGGGCGTACATCACCGCGAGCTCGGCCACGACACGGTCAGCCTGAGCACGCGCCATGGGTGTGCGCGCCGCGCGAAACCGCGTCCAGGCCGCTTCGAGAAACGACAGGGTCTCCTGGTATCGGGCCATGTCCCGGGCCGAAAGCCCGAGGAGAAAGTACAGGGAAGGGGTGTACGGCGAGGACGGGTGGGCGATGACGTACGCTTCGAGCAGCGACAGGTCGAATGTATCGCGCCGCGCGCGAAACCGCGTCATCAACTCCACGACCTCAGCGCGCTCTACGTCCGTTGGACGCTCCCCGACCGCCAGCACCTCGGGGACCTCGCCGCTCCCTTGCACGACCTGCTGCCGCTCTTGCCGGGCCGACAAGGGCACACGCTCGATGGCCTCGGTCGGAGCCGCCCCCGTACTCCCCCCCGAACAGCTCAGATTCCCCGCCAGGACCAGCATCAGCCCGAGCAGCACGCCCACCCTCTGCCTCGTACCCGCCAGCACGCAGACTCCTCTCTGAACACCTGCGACGCGCTCAGACGATCCACGATCGGTCCATCGCTTTCAACGATCGGAGCCTCGGATTCGTCCTCAGCCCCCGTCCCCGCCGCTGACCCGCAAGGTCACGCACCGTCCGTCGCCCGAGCACACCGCCCCCGACGCGGCCGGACAGGCCTGGCCGGGGCAGGGCAACACCTCGCGGCATCCCATGCCCTGGGCCATCCGTCGGAGCCGATCGAGGGCCCCGAAGCCCTCGGCCATGGGGTCGACGTACACCTCGCAGGCGCAGCAGAGGGTCTCGCATGCCAGGGTGCTGCACTGGGTCTCGCCCATGCAGCGTTGGGCCCCGCGGACGGCGTCGGCGTAGGCCTCGGCGAGCTCGGTGCACCGCCCCCCGTCGGCCGGGGCCGCGGCGTCGAAGGAGGGGGCATCGGCCACGGGAGCCCCCGTGTCGCTCGGGGGCGCGCCGACGTCGAGGGGCATGACCGCGTCGACGAAGGTGGGGAGGTCGTCGGGGACGTCCCGCGGCGAGACGACATCGCGCGGCTCGATCACCGCGTCGCGGGCGTCGAAGCGCATCGAGGCGTCGACGGGAACCGCAGGCGGATCGGAGCAGTGCCCGATCCCGAGGACCACGAAGGCGAACCAGGCAGGCGGCAGGGCCCTCACTGCGGGGGCACCTCCGTGGGGGCGATCTCAACCTTCCAGTCTTCGATCACGGGGTTGGCCAGGAGCTTGTCGGCGGCCCGCTCGACCGCGACCTGGGCCTCCGCGGGGAGCATCTCGGGGGGGAGATCGAGCTCGATCACCTTGCCCACCCGGACCTCGCCCACCCCGGTCAGCCCGACGGCCGCGAGGCTACGGCGTACGGCCTCACCCTGCGGGTCGAGGACCTCTCGTTTCAGCGTCACGGTCACCTTGGCACGCATTGGGCAGCACTCCTCGTCGATCGGTTACAGAGCCAGTCCCAGGGCTCGCGCGATGCGGGGCACCGGGTCGCGCAGGTCGGCCACGAAGGGGGCCCCGGTGATACGTTCGTAGGCGGCGATGTAGCGGGAGGCGGCCTCGACGCGGAGGTCGTCGGGCAACGTCGGGATCGGGCCGTCGCCGGAGAAGCCCTGTCCCACGAGCCAGCGACGCACAAACTCCTTGTCGAGGCTCTCGGGCTCCTCGCCCGCCGCGTGCCGCGCCCCGTAGCTCTCCGCAAACCAGAACCGCGACGAGTCTGGGGTGTGCACCTCGTCGATGACCACCAGCCCGCCGCCCCGGCCGGGGGGCAGGCGACCAAACTCGTACTTGGTGTCGACGAGCATCAACCCCTGGGCGGCGCAGTGGGTGCGCCCGGCCTCGTAGAGGGTCAGGGCCAGGGCCGACACGGCCTCCATCTCGTCGCGGCGCAACACCCCGTCGGCCACGAGGCTGTCGGCGCTCACGGAGATGTCGTGGCCCGTCTTGGGGGCCTTCGTGCTCGGGGTCACGAGGGGCCCCGGGAGGGGGTCGTTTTTGCGCAGGCCGTCGGGCAGGGAGTGACCACAGAACGTCCGGGCCCCGGCCGCGTAGGCCGTCCAGATGCTCGTGCTGGTGACCCCCGTGAGGTATCCCCGGACGATCACCTCGACGGGCAGGGCCTCGCACTCGACGGCGATCATCACGTTGGGGTCGGGGCACGACAGCATGGCGCTCGGGACGAGGTCGCGGGTCTTGTCGAGCCAGAAGGCCGTGAGCCCCTGGAGGACCTGGCCCTTGAAGGGGAGGGTCCCGAGGACCCGGTCGAAGGCCGAGATGCGGTCGGTGGTGATGAGCACCCGGGTGCCGTCGGGGCGGCTGTAGTTGTCACGCACCTTGCCGTGGCAGGCCCGCCCGAGGCCGGGGAGGTCGACCCTCTCCAGGGTGCGCCCGAGGGCCTCCCGCAGCGTCGTGTGCTCGATCATCGTAGGGTGTCTCTATGCCGCGTCGGAGGCTGGACGCAAGCGGACGACGGGGAGCCCGAGGGCCCGGTCGATGATGCCGTCGACGTGACGCAGCCCGTGGGACAGGGAGAAACACGCGTCTAGGGCCTCGGCCGAGAGACGGGCCTGAATGTCGGGGTCGGCCCCGAGGAGGGCCCGGAAGTCGCCGTCTCCCGCCCAGGCCCGCATGGCGTTGCGCTGCACGAAGACATAGCCCTCCTGGCGGGGGCACCCCGCGTCGACGAGGCCGAGGAGCACGGCCTCGCTCGCCCAGAGGCCGCCCGAACGCCGGAGGTTGGCCTCCATGGTGTGAGGGTACACCACGAGGTTGGACACGAGGACCCTGGCCCTCTCCAGCATAAAACCCAGGGTGGTGGTGGCGTCGGGGGCGATGAAGCGCTCGGCCGAGGAGTGGGAGATGTCGCGCTCGTGCCACAGGGCGGTGTTTTCGGCCGCGGCAGAGGCATAGGCCCGCATCATGCGGGCGAGGCCGCAGAGGTTTTCCGAGAGGATGGGGTTGCGCTTGTGGGGCATCGCGCTCGACCCCTTCTGCCCCTTGGCGAAGGCCTCCTCGGCCTCGCCCACCTCCGTGCGCTGCCAGTGCCGGACCTGCACGGCGAGGCGCTCGATGGCCCCGGCCACCGCGGCCAGGGCCGCGAAATACACCGCGTGCCGGTCGCGCGGGACCACCTGGGTGGGCACGGTCTCGGCCCTGAGTCCGAGGGACCCGAGGGCTTCGGCCTCTACGGGGGGCCCGAGGTGGGCCATGGTCCCGACGGCGCCGGAGATGGTCCCGACGGCTACTTCGTCCCGGGCGGTGCGGAGCCGGGTGTGGCAGCGCACGAGCTCAGCGTAGTGTCCCGCGAGGCACAGGCCGAAGGTCAGGGGCTCGGCGTGAATGCCGTGGGAGCGGCCGATCATCACGGTCCCCCGGTGCTCCTCGACCCGGACCCGCAGGGCGTCGAGGAGGGCCTCCAGGCGCACGAGGCACAGGTCGGTGGCGTCGCGGAGGAGGAGGGCCAGGGCGGAGTCGAGGACGTCGCTGGAGGTCATGCCCCGGTGGAGCCAGCGGGCCGCGGGGCCGGCGAGCTCCTCGACGTGGGTGAGGAAGGCGATCACGTCGTGGCGGGTGACGGCCTCGATGGCCTCGATGCGGTCGGGGTCGAGGCGGAGGTCGGCGGACCGGAGGGAGGCCGCGGTCCCCGGGGGCACGAGGCCGTGCGACTCCATGGCCGCGCAGGCGGCGAGCTCGACCTCCAGCCAGGTGGCGAATCGTCGTGCGGGCGACCACAAGGCCGCGAACTCTGCGGGGGTGTATCTCGGGATCATGGGCGTAGGGTCGACCCGGCGGGGCGCACGGTGGAGCTAGTGCGGGGTGCTGAAGGGGAAGAACATCCCTCCCCCGGGGCCGCGGCCTGACCGGGGCAGGGCCCGACCCATGGGCCAGTCCTTGGAGACCTGGGTGAAACCCGGCTCGGGGGGGGACGGGGTAAATCGGGCGGGCTGCACGGCTGCGGTGAGGCAGCGGGTGAGGGCCTCGGGGTTGGCCCCCCGGCGGGTGTTGCGGTAGCGGACGGTGACCTCTCGGACCGTGCCGTTGGCGTTGTCGAACGAGGCCGCGGTGGTGGCCTCGTCGGCCAGCGATCGAAACGCCCGCTGCCGCAGGCACTGGTCGACCGCGGGGCTTCGGGCGGTGAGGGCCGCGAGGGCCGCCGCGGTGTAGTCTCGGACGGGCCGCGGGGGCGTCGGGGCCGCGGGCTGGGCAGGGGCCTGGACGGGCGGCGGAGGCGGGGTCTCGACCCGGGCGGAGACGGCCACCGAGGGGCCCCCGGCCCGACGGGCCACGGGGTCGTCGTTGGAGCGGGTCACGAGGTAGTACCCGAGGCCCGCCAGGGCCAGCATCGCCACGACGATGCCCGCGGTGATCAGCCGGGCGGTCTTCTTGGGGTCGCGTTCGGGCTCTGGGGCCGTGAGGATCGGCAGGGACTCGATCGTCGAGGGCGGCGGGGGCAGGTCGTAGCGGGCCCGGGGCGGTGACGGGGGCAGGCCGACCAGGAGGGGGTCGAGCCCGCCCGCAGGGGCCGCAGGGGCCGGGGTAGGCGGCATGGGCAGAGGGCCCCCAGCAAGGCCCGGAGGCGCCCCGGGAGGCCCAACGGGAGCCCCGTAGGCGGGGGCTGCTGCGGGCTGGGCCCCATAGGCCGGAGCCGGGGCCACGGCCCCCACGGGGTGGATCCCGAGGGGCCCCGAGGCGGTGGGGGGCGGGAGGGTTTGCACCCGCCCAGGGGCCACGACCCCGAAGGACATGGGCGGGGCCCCGTTGGCGGGGGGGTGTTGCGGCGGGGCGGGAGCGGGAGCCGCTTCGGGTGCGGCCGCAGGGCGGGGGCCCACCTGCCAGGCCACCTCGGGCAGGAGGGAGGACAGGGTGCGGGCGAGCTCGGCCCCGTCGAAGCCGGGATGAATCTGGTGGACCACGGCCCGGAGCTGCTGGGCCAGGAGGCCGGCGCTCTGGGTGCGTTGGTTGGGGTCGACGGCGAGGGCCCCGAGCACGATGGCGTCGAGGGCCGGGGGCAGCGAGGGATCGACCCGGGACGGGGGCTCGAAGCGTCCCGACATGAGGAGCTGCACGGCGGCGTTGGTGTCGCCCCGGGGGATGAGGGGGCGTACGAGGAGGGTCTCCCAGAGGAGGACCCCGAGGGCGAAGACATCGACCCGCCAGTCGATGGTGCGCCCGGCCACCTGCTCGGGGGCCATGTAGGCGAGCTTGCCCACGGCCACCCCGGCGGCGGTGCGGAGCTGGTTGTCGGCGGCCCGGGCGATGCCGAAATCCGAGATCTTCACCGCCCCCTCGGTGGAGATCAGGACATTCTGCGGGGAGACGTCGCGGTGGATGATCTGCAGGGGCTGGTTGTTGTCGTCGCAGCGGCGGTGGGCGTAGTCGAGGCCCGTGGCGGCTTCGGCGATGATGTAGGCCGCGAGGGCGGGGGGCACCCGGCGTCGGGTCTCGGCGCACTGCTTGAGGACCCGGGCGACGCTCGTGCCTTCGACAAACTCCAGGGCCATCCAGGGCTCGGGCTGGTCGCTGCAGTCGAGGACCCGGACGATGTTGGGGTGCTCGAGCCGTGCCGTGATACGCGCCTCGGCGAGGAAACGCGCCCGGAGGGTGGGGTCTTGTTGGAAGCGCGGCAGGATCCGTTTGACGGCCGCCCGTCGGCGGATGCCCCCCGGGCCGTCGCACTCGGCCCGGTAGACCTCGCCCATGCCCCCGCGCCCGAGCAGGTCGAGGAGGCGATAGTTGCCGAGGACCGCCGGGGGGCCCTGGTCGGTGGGGGCCCCGGGAGGCCCCGCAGGAGCGATGGGGTACGGTCCGTTCACGCCGAGGGAGAATCTCGCATCGGGGTTGGGCCCCGCGCAAGCGCCGACGTCGGCCGAGGTCGGCGTGGTAGGTTTGACGACCGTTGGTGATGGCTGCAAACGACGCGCGGTCCCTGAGACGGGGCACCCTGGCCGTGACTGTCCTGGCCCTGGTGGTTTTCTTGGGGCTCGGGGGCGGGTGCGCCGCGGCGGGGACCCCCGGGATCGGCAACCGGGGAGGGCCCTGGCCTGGGGGGATCGGGGCCGTGCTCCGGCACCGGGCCCGGGACGGTCGGCTGGTGTTGGCCACGGTCCCCGAGGAGGGCGGGGCGGCCCGGGCGGGGCTCCGGGAGGGCGACGTGGTGGTGGCCATCGACGGGCACCTCGTGGCCTCGATGAACGCCGACGACGTGAGCCGCCTCTTGCGCGGCGAGGTGGGGACCCGGGTCACCCTGCGGGTTCGGCGCGACGGGGCCGAGCGGGAGGCCAGCGTCGAGCGGGGGCCCTACCGCCGCGCTGGGCGTTGACCGGCCCGTGGAGGATGGCGTAGGGGGGACTCTGTCGCAGGGTGCGAGAGAAAGTGTGAGGCGGCGGGCGTGAGCGTTCTGATTGTCGGGTCGATGGCCATCGACACGGTGGAGTTTGCGGGTACGGGCGAGCGGCGCGAGCTGGTGGGCGGCTCGGCCACCTTTGCGGCCCTTTCCGCGGGTCTCTTCACCGACGTAAACCTCGTCGGGGTGGTGGGGCAGGACTTCCCCCGGGAGACCCTCGACACCCTGGCCGGTCGGCGGGTGTCCCTGGAGGGCGTCCAGGTCGACCCCGGCGAGACCTTCCGGTGGCACGGGCGCTATACGGCCGACCTGTCGGCCCGGGAGTCGCTGGCCACGCACCTCAACGTGTTCGAGCGCTTCCGGCCGCAGCTCCCCAAGAGTTACACCCGCTCGGAGATCGTCCTGCTCGGCAACATCCACCCCGACCTTCAGGCCGAGGTGCTTGATCAGGTTCATCCCGGCTCGGCCCGGCTCGTCGCCGCCGACACCATGAACTTCTGGATCCACGGCACCCCCGACTCCCTCCGGGCCCTCCTCCCCCGGCTCGACCTCTTGATCCTCAACGAGGAAGAGGCCCGCGACCTGTCGGGCCATCGCAGCATCGCCAAGGTGGGACGGGCCCTCCTGGCCCTCGGGCCCAGACTCGTGGTGGTGAAGCAGGGCGAGTACGGGGCCTACCTCTTCGACGCCCATGGGATCTTCCACTCGCCGGCCTTCCCGATCGAGGACGTGGTCGACCCCACCGGGGCCGGGGACACCTTCGCGGGAGCCATGCTGGGATGGCTCGACGCCCACGGGAGCCTCTCTGGCAATGCCATCCGGCGGGCGGTGGTGTTCGGTTCGGCGGTGGCCTCCCTCTGCGTGGAGCGGTACGGCACCGAGGGGCTCCTCGAAGCGACCCAGGCCCAGATCGCCGACCGGGTCGGGGCCTTCGCCCGGCTCGTGCACGCCGACCACCCCCTGTGAGGCCCTCCCACCGCGGGAGGATTGTTGCCGACCGCACCGGCATCGCGTAGCGTCACCCCGTCTGCGGAATGGGGCTGCGGCGTCCGGTCCCCACCGGCCCCACACCCCATCCCGGGTTCACCTTTGTTCGACGATCGAACCTAACCCCTGACATCGTTTCCTGTAGGAGATCTCTCCATGAAGAAGTTTGTTTCCCTCTTGGTCTGTTGTGCTGCGCTCGGTCCCCTCGCCCTGGGTTGTAGCGACGACCCGGCCCCCGTCACCGACGCCGGCACCACCGACGTGGGCCCCGGCACGGACACGGGTCCGGGCGGCGACGCGGGCCCGACCGGCGACACCGGCCCGGCGAGCGCGTGCTACCGCGAGGAGGCCATGGGCCCCCTGTGCCCCACCATGCGCCACCAGAACGACATGAACCGCCCGGGCTACCGCCTCACCTTCATCAAGATCGCGCGCCCCGCGGCCCTGGCCTCGCAGGTCCTCCTGCAGATCGTCAACGGCACCTTCCAGGGCGGGACCTTCCTCTGGGGCCTGAGCCTCGACCTCCAGGCCAACACCTACCGCACCGGGGCCCTCAACCCCATGGCCCTGCAGCGCGGGACCATCGGCCGGGGCCTGCTCGACGGCCGCTACGCCTTCTACAACAACAACGCCCCCGTCATGGGCATGGGCATGGCCGGGCAGTACAACCCCGTCGGGGGCATGGCCACCCTCACCGGCGATCGGCTCTCCACCACCATGAGCGACACCATCGTCAACATCCCGATCTTCTCGGATGAGACGGCCACCTCGGTGCTCACCACCCTGCCCCTCACCAACCTCCGCCTGTCCAACATCCAGGTCACCGCCAACCGCGGCTGCATCGGCCTGGCCAACCTCGTGTCGGGCCGCTTCGACGAGTGCCGCAGCCCCTGGCGCACCGAAGACGACGCCATGATGCCCTACGGCCAGATCGACGCCGACATCACCGTGGCCAACGCCCGCAACGTCCGCATCGACGCCCTGCAGACCACCCTCTGCAACTACATCACGGGCGTCGACTGCACCATGGTGACCGACCTGTCCTCCCGCCCCATGGGCCAGCGCCCCGACGCCATGGTGAACGGCGAGCCCGCCTTCCACCTCACCGCGAGCTTCTCCGCGGTGTCGGCCAACATCGCCGCCCCCTGAGCGCGGGCCCCCGCGTCAGCCCCTCCCGCCTCCCCTCCCCTCCCCTCCGCTCCCTTCGGGCTTCTGGGCGGCGCTACGCCGCGACGCGTCGACGGGTGCGGCTTTACGCGCACGCACGAGGGTCGTAGTCTCACGCGATCACCGGACGCCGCGCTGACCCCCAGCAGGCCGACGGTCGCGCCGCCCACGGTGGCGAGAAGGGACGATCGCCGCTTATGTGGTCGCTGTTGCGTAGAGTCTACTGGTTGATTGTGGTGGTGCTCATTTCGGGCTGTTCGGGGGGAGGATGTTCAGGGTGCGCGGGGGGGGCCCTGCAACCGATCCCGGGGGGATACCCCCTCACACCCGACACCCGCATTCCCCGGGCAGCCCAGATTCGGCTCACCGAGGCGGGCCTGCGCCGCGTTCAGGACGTGGCCCCGGGGCTCCTCGGCGGGTTTGTCGGCTCGGGCATCCCCGTGCCCCGGACGGTCACGCCCATTCAGGTCGCGGGCTTCACGGCGGCCCGGGCCATCATCTGCCCCGCCGGCAACTGCCGCATCAACGTGGCCCTGCCCAACCCCGCCCTCCAGCTCGGGTTTACGGCCCCGAGCGCCATCAGCGCCCGGGTCCGGGTCATCGTCGACGGCCAGCTCCCCCTGCGGGCCTGCGGTGGGAGCTGCAACGACAATTGCAGCGGCACCTTCTGTTTCACCATCGCCAGCCCCACCCTCGTGATCAACACCCGGCAGGGCAACCACCCCCACATCGGGCTGCGCACCAACGCCACCATCCGGCGCGACACCCACATGCCCCGGCTGCACTACCACCGGGCCGACCTCGTCTCCCCGACGGGCAGCGGCGACGTGATCCAGGAGACCCCCGGGGAGGGCATCGAAAACCCCGACATCGCCTGCACCGACTCGTGGGTGTGCGGCATCGTCAACCTCCTGCGGGGCACCATCATCGGCCAGTTTCGTAACCAGCTCTCGCAGGCCCTCGGGCCCATCCAGGAGGCCCTCGCGGCCCCGTCGATGCCCAACCCCCCGGGCTGCCCCACGGGCACGATGGCCCGCGGAGACACCTGCGTCTACAGCGACAACCAGCAGGTCCCCACCCTCCTCGGCACCGACGGGACGGGCAACATGGGGGCCCTCCTCGCGTCGATCTCGCCCGGGCTCCAGGCCCCGGTGAGCTACGTCCTCGCCGCGGGCGACCCCATGCGCGACGGGCAGGTCATCAACGGGGGCATGTCGATCAACATGTTTGGAGCCCTGCGCTCCAGCCGCCACAACGCGTGCGTCCCGCGCATCGCGGCCCCCCCCATCCCCCAGGTGCCCGAGTGGATGGCCCTGCGCGGCAACTCCGTACCCGGGACGAGCACCCCCATCGACTTCGGCCTCGGCCTGTCGGAGGAGTTTCTCAACCACGCGGCCTTCAACCTCTGGGACGCGGGCATCCTCTGCATCGGGGTCGGGACCTCCCTGTCGCAGACCCTGTCGGCCGGCACCCTGGCCGCCCTGCCGCAGATCAACTCCCTGCGTACGGTCCTCTTCCCGCAGACCACGGGCCCGGTGGCCATCACCCTGCGCCCCCAGCAGCCCCCCACGGTCACCATCGGCCGCGGGAGCAACGTCATGACCGACCCCCTCATGACGATCCGGCTCAACCGCCTGGCCCTCGATTTCTACGCCTGGACCGAGGAGCGCTACGTGCGCTTCATGACCGTCACCGCCGACGTGCGGGTGGGGGTCAACCTCCAGGTCGACCGCGGAGGCCTCGCCCCGCAGCTCGGGATGCCCGTGATCGAAAACGTCACGGCCACCAACTCCCAGCTCCTGTCGAACAACCCCATGGGCATCGGGACGGCCCTGCAGACCATCCTGGCCCCCGCCCTCGGGATGCTCACCGGGGCCCTGCCCAACATCGACCTGCCCTCCATCCCCGTCCCCGGGGCCAACAACATGCCCGTCGGCGAGATCAACATCGAGATCCCCCCGTCCGGGGTCCAGGGGGTCACCGAGGGGCAGAGCCGCTTCCTGGGGATCTTCGCCAGCCTGCGATACACCGCCGCCGGGATGCGCCCCTCCACCCTCGAGCTCGACACCACGACCCGCATCGACGCCGTCGAGGTCAACCCCGCCCTCTACCGCGACGCCGAGGCCCTGCGCCTCGAGAACATGCCGCGGGTGCGGTTCACCGCCGGGGTCGTTCAGGACTTCGGCCGGGAGGTGGAGTTCAGCTACCGGGTCGACCAGCAGACCTGGTCGACCTTCGCCCCCGGGACGGCCTTCGACGTGCAACACCCTGCCCTCTTCCGCGAAGGCCGCCACACCCTCCAGGTTCGGGCCCGGGTCGCCGGCGAGCCCTCCACCACCGACCCCGAGCCGGCCACCGTGTCCTTCACCGTCGACGGGGTGGCCCCCACCCTGCGGGCCTGGCTCGAGTCGGGCTCTGTCGTAGCCGAGGCCTCCGACGAGGGGACGCCCGCCGAGCGCCTGGAGTACGCCTTCCAGGTCGACGACGGCCCCGCCACGCCCTGGGGCCTCACCCGGCGCTACCCCGTCCCCCCGGGGGCCCGACGGGTCACCGTGCGGGTCCGCGACGCCAACGGCAACGTCACCGACCGCTTCGTCGGCATCGACCAGCTCATCCGCGGGGGCGAGACCACCGACACCGGGGGCTCGGGCTGCGGCTGCCGTGTCGGAGCCCCTGCCAGCGGAGCCAAGGGTGGCCCCTGGGCGGCCCTCGCGGTGGCCCTCGGGGGGGTCTTCCTGGCCCGTCGTCGGCGTCGGGCTCCCGCGGCCACGGCCCGCATCGCCGCGGCGGCCCTTGGGGCCCTCGGAGTGGTGGCCGAAGGCTGCGCCTCCGAGCAGGTCGGGGTGGTCAACGACGCCGGCCCGGGGGCGGTCACCTGCGAGGGGGGCCAGCTCCGCTGCCCGAGCACCAACATGTGCGTGTCGCCTCCGGCCTGCCCGACGTGTATGCCCGGGTTCGCCCCGGCCGGGAGCCCGACCTTCGTCGAGGCCACCTGCACCTTCGACAACGCCGCCTGCATGTGCAACCGCCTGCCCCCCCTCGACCCCGGGGCCGTGGGCTCTCACCTCCGGGCCGCCTCGGCGCAAAACGGGACCCTGTGGCTGTCGGCCTACTCGCCGGGCTCTCCCAACGACGGGACCCGCTTCGGCGACCTCGTGGTCGGCCAGGTGGCCACCGAGACCGGGATGGTCACGTGGCAGCACGTGGACGGGGTTCCGAGCGGGGGGGATGTGACGGGCGACCCGGACGGCTGGCGCAACGGGGTCTCGGCCCCGGGAGACGACGTGGGCCGCTTCAACAGCCTGGCCCTGACGGCCTCGGGCGAGCCCCGCGTGTCGTACTGGGACGCCACCCGCGACCGTCTCCGCTACGCGGCCCGGGTGGGCGGCCAATGGCAGACCCACGTAGTCGACGACGGGGGCTCCAACGGCAGGTACACCTCGCTCGTCCTGCTCCCCGACGGGGCCCCGGTGATCGCCTACCGGGCCAGCACCTCGGGCATGATGGGGGTGCAGACGGTGGTGCGCCTCGCCCGGGCCAACAGCCCCGCCCCCACCCGGGCCGCCGACTGGACCATCACCGACGTGGCCACCCTGCCCAGCCAGTGCCGGGCCTCGGACTGCCCCACGGGCCAGGTGTGCCGCCAGAGCGACGGGCGTTGCGTGGCCACCGGGACGGGCTGCATGAGCTGCGGGACGGGCGAGGCCTGCATCGCGGGGGCCTGCGCGGAGGTCTACGCCACCAACTGGATCGAGGGCCTCGGCCCCGGGGCGGCGTTTATCAACCTGCTTGTCGATCCGATGGGGCGCTTCACGGTAGTGTGGTACCACCGCGACCGGGGCAACCTGATGATGGCCCGGGGCGACGCCATGGGTCGCTTCGCGGCCCCCGTGGTGATCGACGGCGAGCGGATGGGGCGTGACACCGGCGACCGGGGCATCTACGCCCACGCGGCCCTCGGGCCGTCCGACACCATTCACGTGGCTTACGTCGACGGCTGGGAGGAGCGTCTCCTGCACCTCCGGGTGCGCGGGGGGACCGTGATGGGAGAGCCCGAGGTCATCGACGACGGGTCGGGGATCGGGATGATGGGCTTCGACGACGGGCGCCACATCATCGGCGACAGCGCCTCGGTGTCGGTGACCCCCGACGGGGCCGTCCGGGTGGCCTACCAGGACGCCACCCAGGGCACCCTCCGGCTGGCGGTGCGGGGCACGATGGGTTGGACCCAGCGGGTCCTCGACGCCAACGACAACACGGGGTATTGGGCCAGCATCGCGGGCACCCGGGTGGCCACCTGGTGGCGCAACCTGTCCGACCAGAGCATGCGGCGCTGGGGGGTGCGGGTGATGCCCTTGCCGTGAGGTGAGTGCGGTCGTGGGAAGGCGCGGGCCCGGTGAGGGCCCTGCGTCCCCCGCGGGTTTTGCCGGGTTGGCGAAATGGCAGACGCAGGAGGCTTAAAACCTCCGGGGAGCTGAGAGGCTCCGATGCGGGTTCGAGTCCCGCACCCGGCACCGACGAAGGACTCTACAGGGCGAGCTTCTGGGCGAGCATGGCGCTGGCGAGGTTGAGCGTGCGGATCTGCTCAAACTCGCTCTCGACGATCTTCACCTGATACCGCCGCTCGATCTCGGAGATGATCTCCAGGGCCTGCATGGAGTCGACCCCGAGGTCGCGCAGGCGGGTCTCGTCGGGCACCTCGCCGGGCTCCTTCTCGATGATCTCTGCGATGAGGGCCCGGAGCTCTTCTTTTAATGCGTGCTGGGACATGGAGACCTTCTTCCTTGTCTGGGTCGCCTTCGATCGGGAACAGGGGCGCCGGGGCGGTCGACGATCAGCCGAGGACGGGGCTCGCCGTGGTTTCCGTGAGGGTCTCGGCCTGGGCGGCGCGACGAAGCTCCCCGGCCGCGACCACGAGCTCCTCGCGGCTGACCCCGAGGTACTTCAGCACCGGGAAGTACACCTTCTGCAGGAACAGATCGCGGTCGATGTGGCCCGCGTCGCGCATCACGGCGATGCGGGCCTCGTAGTCGGGCACGATGCCCACCCCGGGCATCTGGAAGTGTTTGGCCACGAAGGCGATGTCGCGCACGGTGCCCGCCCGGTCTTCCTCCAGGAGGAGCTTGACCACGTCCTCGTAGAAGCGGGCGTGGGCGATCTCGTCGCGGGCGTTGAGGCGGAAGATGGTGCGCAGGGCCTCGTCGCCGCACTGCTGGGCGAAGGCCTCCTGGCGGCAGTAGATGACGAAGGTGGCCTGCTCCTGGAACGACCCGTAGATGGTCATCTGCCGGGGGGTGGTGAAGGGCAGGGTCCAGCGCGACTCCATCAGCCGGGCCTGGAGGTCGAACATGTACTCCGGGCTCCGGCGCCCCGAGCGCATGAGCCACTCCATGAGGGCCACCGAGTGCTTCGACTCCTCGTAGGCCCAATTGGCGTTGAACCACGCCTGGCCGAAGTTGACCCGCAGGCAGCGGATGCCCTCGGAGACGTAGTCAGGCAGGAAGCTCTCGACGCAGCAGAAGGTCTCGGCGTTGAGGCATAGGGCCTCGGGGACGTCCCGGTTGATGCGCTCCCAGGGGATGTCCTGGAAGGGGTTCCACCGGCGCTCCCGCTCGGCCTTGTCGAAGAAGGTGGCGTACTGGGCGTAGACCTTCTGGGCGAGGCGCGTATCCCGCATGCCGCTGCTCATCGAAGCCCTCCGCCCTCAGCCCTGCCCGACGCGCTTCTGCACCAGGTCGACCAGCTGCCCGACCGTGTTGATCCCCACGAGCTGGTCGTCGGGGATCCGGATCTTGAACTCCCGCTCCATGCTCCCGACGATCTCCAGCATCCCGAGCGAGTCGATCCCGAGGTCGCTGATGGGCGTGCCCTCACCCGGCACGGTCACCTCCCGCTCGGCGATCTCGCTGGCGATCCGCTGGAAGGTCTGCAGCATCTCTTGTCGCATGCTCATCGGTCTTCGTCGCTCCGTGCGCCGCAGGCTCTCCCCCGCGACCGAAACCCCTCCCTCCAACGAGAGGGGGTGCGCGAGGCCCTGGGCGAGGCGTTCCTTCGCAGCCTTCGAGGGGGCTGTCAAGCCGCCGCCATGCGGGTTTTCCCGTTGTTTTTGTGGCACCTTCGCTTCGCACCCGCCACCCCAACACCGCAGCCCGCCCCCAGCGCCCGCGGTGCGTTCGAGGCCGCCTTGCGACTTGCCAGGGCTGCGGGGTATAGGCCCGCCCGCGATGTCTCGTCGGGTCTTTATTACAGGCGTCGGAGTGGTGAGCTCCCTCGGCCTCGGTCGGCGCCCCTTCTGGGACGCCATCGTGGCAGGCCGCTCGGGCCTGAGCCCCATCACCTCCTTCGACGCGGCCCCCCTCGGCCGCACCCTCGCCGCTCAGGTCCAGGGCTTCGTGCCCGCCGACCACCTCACGGCCCGCGAGCAGCGCCACGTGGGCCGCTGCGGGGCCATGTCCCTCGCGGCCGCCCGCATGGCCGTGGCCGACGCCTCCCTGGCCCCCGAGGCACTCGCCCATCGCCAGGCCTGCGTCGTGATGGGCACCACCATGGGCGAGGCCGACGCCCTGGCCGTCCTCGACACCGCCTGGATCCGTCAGGGACCCGAGGCCGTCTCTGCCCGAGCCGTCCCCCGCTACGCCCCCTACCTCGGGGCCATGCACCTCGCCCGGGCCTTCAAGACCCGGGGCCTCGTCCTGACCCTCCCCGCCGCCTGCGCCGCCGGCAACTACGCCCTCGGCTACGCGAGCGACCTCCTGAGGGCGGGACGGGCCGAGGTGGCCCTCGCCGGGGCGGCCGAGATGCTGGAGGCCCTGCAGTTCGCCGGGTTCGTGCGCCTGGGGGCGGTGGCCCCGGAGCGCTGCCAGCCCTTCGACCTCCACCGCCAGGGGCTCATCGTCGGCGAGGGGGCCGCCGTCTTCGTCCTGGAGTCCGAGGACCACGCCGTGCGCCGCGGGGCCTCCGTCCTGGCCGAGCTCGGAGGCTACGGGATCGCCTGCGACGCCTACCACGTCACCCGCCCCCGCCCCGACGGACTCGGGAACGCCCGGGCCATGCGCGAGGCCGTGTCCCGCTCGGGCCTCTCCCTCGACGCCGTCGACTTCATCAACGCCCACGGGACCGGGACCCGGGCCAACGACGCCGTCGAGGCCACCGTGATCCGCGAGGTCTTCGCGGGCCGACGGGTCCCCGTCACCAGCGTCAAGAGCATGATCGGACACTGCATGGGGGCCTCCAGCGCCCTCGAGGCCGTCACCTGCATCGAGACCCTCCGCACGGGGTTCTACCCCCCCACCGTGGGATACGACACCCCCGACCCCGAGTGCGACCTCGACGTGGTGGCCAACGCCTCCCGTCGCGGAAAGGCCGACGTGGTCCTCAACAACGCCCTCGCCTTCGGCGGATACGACGCCGTGACCTGCTTCGCCCGCCCCGGAGTCCTGCCCCCCCCCGAGGGCCCCGGGGCCCGGGCGGCGGAGGTCGGGTCGTGACCCCCCGGGCCATCACGGGCCTCGGCCTCGTCTGCGCCGGAGGCCTCGGCTGGGAGGCCGCCCGCGACGCCCTCCGCAGCGAGGCCGACACCTTCTGCGACGCCGCCTGGCCCGCGGTCACCCTCCCTTCGGGCCCCGCCCGCGTGGCCGAGGTCGTTGACTTCGACCCGCGCCCCCTCCTCGGCGACAAGGGCCTGCGCAACGCCGACCGGATCACCCGCCTCCTCCTGGTCGCCGCGCGGTTGGGCCTCGTCCACGCGGGACTCAAGTCCGAAGGGGCCTTCCGCGCGTACGGCCCCGACCGGGTGGGGGTCGTCGGGTCGACGGCCTATGGGTCGCTGGAGGCCATCGCCGAGCTCGACCGGGTGGCCCAACTCGAAGACCCCCGGTACCTCAACCCCGCCCGGTTTCCCAACACGGTGATCAACAGCGCCCTCGGCCAGGTGAGCATCTGGGAAGACCTCCAGGGCCTCAACGCCACGGTCACCAACGGCCCCACCGGGGGCCTCGACGCCTTCGGGTGCGCCGAGACGTACCTCGCCACGGGCCGGTCCGAGGCCCTCCTCGTCGGCGGGGCCGAGGCCCTGTCCGAACCCCTCGGGCTCGGCATGGCCCGGCGCGAGATGCTCGACCTCGACCCCCCCGCGTGGGGCCCCGGACTCCCAGGCAGCGCGGGCCTCCGTCTGGGCGAAGGGGCCGCCCTCCTGTGCGTCGAAGACCTCGCCCGGGCCCGGGCCCGGGGGGCCACGGTGTGGGCCGTCATGGCGGGGTACGGGACGGGGCAGGTCCCGCCCGACCACGAAGAGGCAGACCCCCTGGCGTGCCCCCAGCCTGAGGCCCTGGAGGTCGCCATCGCGGAGGCCCTGGGCGACGCGGGACTCACGCCCGCATCGGTCGACGTGGTGGTCTCCGGCCTCGGAGGGTATAGGGCCCTCGACCAGGCCGAGATGGGGGCGATCACCGCCGCCCTGGGCCCCGAGGTGGCGGTGGTGGCCCCCAAGGGTCGCCTCGGCGAGACCCTCGGCGCGGCCGGGGCCTTCGGGGTCGCCGCCGCGGTGGCCCTCCTGCACGGAGACGGGCCCGGGAGGGGGGCCCTGGTGCGCGGGACCGTTCCCCCTGGGGTGCGGGTCGCCCTGGTCACGGCCCTGGGCTTCTATGGCAACGCGTCGGCCGTCGTGGTCCGTCGCGCGGAGGACATCGAATGAGCTGGATCGACGACAAGGCCCACACCGAGCTCGCCCGGGTGCGCGAGGCTCGCGAGGCCGGGGTGTACCCCTTCTTCCGCCCCTTCTCCACGGGGGGGCTGCGCACGAGCGTGGACGGCCACGCCTTCGTCAACTTCAGCTCCAACGACTACCTCGGGCTCACCACCCACCCGCGCGTCCTGGCCGCGGCCCACGAGGCCGTCGACCGCTTCGCCTGCGGCCTGTCGAGCTCCCGGGTGCAGGCCACCACCACGGCCCACGTCGACCTCGAAGAGCGGCTCGCCCGCTACTTCGGCTTCGAGCGAGCCCTCATCACCACCACGGGCTACCAGGCCATGGTGGGGGTGGTGATGGCCCTCGCCGACCGCGACACCACCCTGGTCCTCGACAACCTCGCCCACGCCTGCATCCTCGACGGGACCTTCATGGCCGCGGGGCAGCCCGGCAAGCAGCCCGAGGTCCGCTTCTTCAACCACAACTCGGCCCGCTCCCTCGAGCGGGTCTTGAGCTCCCGGGCCCGGCCCAACGCCCTCGTCCTGGTCGAGGGGATCTACTCCCTCGACGGCGACAAAGGGCGCCTGCGCGAGATCCACGAGGTGTGCACACGTCACGGGGCCGTCCTCGTCGTCGACGACGCCCACGGCTCGGGGACCCTCGGCCACCATGGCCGCGGGATCCTCGAGGACCTCGGCCTGGAGGGCGAGGTCCCGGTGGTGGTGTCGACCTTCTCCAAGGTCTTCGGCGGGATCGGGGGGGTCATCCTCGGGGCGGCCAACGTGGTCGACCTCGTCAAACACGTGGCCCGCAGCTTCGTCTTCAGCGCCACCCTGCCGGTACCCATCGTGGCCGCCGCCGCCACCGTGCTCAGCATGCTCGAAGAGGACGGCCCCGCCCTGGTGGCGGAGCTCCACGCCAACGCGGCCTACATGCGCCAGGAGCTCCTGGGGCGCGGGTTCGACCTCGGGCACAGCGACACCCACATCATGCCCGTGATGGTGCGCGACGAACGCAAGGCCATGCTCTTGCACCACCTGCTCTACGAGCGCGGGATCTACATGATCCCCATCACGTATCCGGGCGTAAAACAGGGCGAGGAGCGCATGCGGCTCAACGTCACCCGGGGCCACACCCGGGCCGAGCTCGACCACTGCCTCGAGGTCCTGACCGAGCTCGGCGAGATGGCCGAGATCCGCCGTCCGTCGGCCGGGTCGCCGGGGTCCCCCTGAGCGGCCCCGGGACCTCGACGATCCGAGGCCCCTCTCGTAGAGTGCCCGCGTGATTCGCCCGCCTCCACCCCTGCGCGTTCCGTGGAGCGAGCTGGCCGCCCTGGCCGCGGCCTGGGTGGCCGTGGTGGCCCTGCGCAACGGGGCCTCGGAGGTCGGCCCGGAGTCCGCGGGGCTCTTCGCCCTGGCCCTCGTGGCCGCCCTGGGCCCGCGGCGTGCCCGGGAGGGTCCGGCCCCGGCCCTGACCGAGTGCGCCTCGGTGGCCGGAGCCTTCGCGGCCCTGGCCATCTCCGCCACCGTGGCGGGGGGTCGGCCCGCGAGCCACGCCCTGCGGCTCCTGTACGCCCTGTGCGTGGGCAACGCCCTGGGGATGGCGGCCCTGCTCGCCCTGGCCCTCCCCCTCGACACCCGGGCCCTGCGGAGGGCGGCCGCGCCGGCCCTGGGCATCGCCGCGGTGGTGGGCTGGGGGCTGTCGCCCAATGTGCCCCTGTGGGTCCCCGCCCCACGGGCGTTGGCCGCCCTCGGGGCCTGGGTCGTGGTCTTGTGCTTCGCCCACGGGGTGGCCCGACCCATGGAGCCCCGCGACCGGGCCCGTCTCATCCTGCCGGGCCTCGGGACGGCCGCCCTGGCCACGAGCCTCACCGTGGCCGCCGCCCTCGGGCGGGCGGTCAGCCCCTGGGTGGTCGCCCTCGGGCTCACGGCCCTGGTCCTCGGGCTCACCCTGGGGTCTGGGGCCATCGCCCTCGAGCGGGCGGCCCTGTTCGCCCGTCGCAGCGCCGCCGGGGCATTGGGCCTGGGCTTCGGGGCCGTCCTGGCCTGGATCGCCCCCGAGGCCCCCATGGCGGCGGTCCTCGTGGCCCTCGGGGCCATGGTCCTGGGCTGGCCCGCGGCCGAGTCCCGCCTCCGTCCCGACGGGGGGCGGCTCCTCGACGCGTGCGACGCCATCCTGAGGGCCCTGCCCCGGGCCGAGACCCTGCCCGACCTCGCGGCGGCCCTGCTCGATCCCCTGCGTTTCGCCGCCCGCGACCTGCGGGCCCCGGCGGCCCTGTGGGTCCTCGACCGGGCCGAGGTCCTGCGGGTCGACGTGACCGGGGGGGCCTCCACGGCGGTGCTGTCCCTGGAGTCCGAGAGGGCCCTCCTCGCGTGGCTCCGGGCCCGTCCCCGGGGGGTCTTCGCCGACGTCCTGCGCCCGGGGGTCGTGCGGAGCCCCGCCCTGCGCCCCGTGGTCGCGGCCCTCGACGGACACGAGGCCCTCGGGGCCCTGCCCCTGTGCGACGACGGGCACCTGGTGGGCGTGATTCTTCTGCCCCGAGGGAGCCGGGAGGCGGTCCCGAGCTACGAGGAGGTGTCCCGCCTCGAGGAGGTGTCCCGGGCGGCCGAGGGGGCCTACGCCCGCATCGCGGCCCTGCACCGGGCCCAGGAGCGCCTGCACGCGGCCGAGGAGGCCCGCCGCGAGGCCGAGTCCCACCGCGAGGCCGCCGACCACCGGGCCGAGGCCCTCGAAGCCCGCCTCGCCCACCCGGCCCCCGCGACCCGCCTCGGGGCCCTCGACCACGCCTGGATCGCCTACGCCCCGGCCTCCCGCACCCTCGACCTGCGCCTGCAGTCGTTGGCACCCGGTCGCGACCCGGTGTGCCTCCTGGCCGAGCCTGGGGCAGGCTCCGCCGCGGCCGCCCTGCGACTCCACAGCCAGTCCGAGCGGGCCCCCGGGGCCTTCGTGCTCGTCGACTGCGCCGCGGTGCCTGCGGCCGAAGCCCTGGCCGTCCTGCTCGGGGACGCCCGCGGTCCCGTAGCCCGGGAGGGTCTGCTCGGACAGGCCGCGGGGGGCACCCTGGCCCTGTGCGACCTGCCCGCCCTCGGCCACGACGCCCTGTCCGCCCTGCACGAGGCCCTGGCCACGGGCAAGACCCGGCGGCTCGGCGACCCGCGGCCCTACCCGGTCGAAGCCCGCCTCGTGGTCTCGACCCGACGCAGACCCCAGGAGTGCGACCTGCCTCGGGGCCTCGTGGCCGCCCTCGAAGGGCGGGCGGCGAAGCTACCCGCCCTGCGCGACCGCCGCGAAGACCTGGAGTCGCTCTGCCTGCTCGGGATCGACCGGGCGTGCCGGGTCCTCGGCAGGGCCCCCGTCGGGATCGACCCGGCGGCCCTCGGGCTCCTCCAGGCCTGGCACTGGCCGGGCAACCTCCCCGAGCTGTGGGCCACCCTGGAGTTTGCGGTGCAGCGCTGCCGGGGCACCCGGCTCCTGCCCGACGACCTCCCTCCGACGCTGCGGGCCGCACAGCGCGGGGCAGAATTCGATGGTGAGGGCGCCCCACGGCACGACGCGTGAGCGCGTGGCGCCCGGGCCTTGACCCCTCCGGGCAGCATCGTAACATCGCAGAAACCCATGGGAGATTTGCCCCAGACGTCTCCCACCGAGACCCCCGGCGCGTTCAAGCTCCCGAGCCTGATCAACCTGCGCGCCGACTTCATCCTCGCGCAACGGTATCGCCTCGTGCGGCTCCTAGGCCGCGGGGGCCAGAGCGCCGTGTGGCTCGCCACCGACCGGGTGAGCGGTGAGTCGGTGGCGGTGAAGGCCCTGCCGCGCCGAGACGGGGCCGACGCCGCCAGGGTTCGGCGCGAGGTGGCGGCCTTGCGACGGCTGCGGATCCCCGGGGTGGCCCGCCTGCTCGATGAGGGCATCGACGGCGACGTGGCCTTCGTGGTGCTTGAGCCCATCGAAGGTCGCCCGTTTCCCGGGGGCCCCACCCCGATCCCCTGGCCCCAGCTCGAACCCATCGCCCGACGTCTGCTCACCACCCTCGGGGCCGTGCACGCGAGCGGGGTGGTCCACCGCGACCTCAAGCCCAGCAACATCCTCGTGAGCCCCGAGGGCGAGCCGGTGGTGCTCGATTTCGGCGTGTCCTGGGGCAGCCTGGAGGGCGCCATCACCCGCCGGGGCGAGATCCTCGGGACCCCGAGCTACCTCGCCCCCGAGCAGGTCCTCGGCGACCAGGTCACCCCCGCGGCCGACCTCTACGCCTTCGGGGCCATGCTCTACGAGGCCCTGAGCGGCGTCCTGCCCTTCGAGGGGGGGTCGGTCCAGGCCATCCTCTTTGCCCGGTGCTTCCGCCCGGCCCCGCCCCTGCGGGCCCAGGCCCCTGGGGTTCCGCTCGGGGTGGCCGCCGTGGTCGATCGGCTCCTGTCGCGGCTGCCCGAGGCCCGGTACGCCAACGCGGCCCTGGTCATCGCGGCCCTCGAAGGCGCCGAGGCCCCCCGGGTGGCGGCTCCATGGCTCGGGCCCCGCGACATCCTCGACGACGGCCTCGACCGGCTCCGCTCCGGCGCGGGCGTCGCCGTCTGCGGCCCCCCCGGGAGCGGACGCACCCGCGTCCTCGACGCCCTCGCCGAGGCCCTGTCCGCCGAAGGCCGCAGGGTGCTCCGGGTCGAGCCCTGCCTCGGCCCCTTCGCCTCGCTCGACGCCGCCTTCACCCTGCCGCGCCCGTCCCCCGACGATGGCCTCGACGCCGTGCTCCAGGCGCTCCGAGGGTCCCTCGCCGAGGCCCTGGCCGGGGGGGCAGTCCTCGTCGACGATTTCGATCAGGTCGACCCCTGGTCCGCCAGGCTCCTCGTGGAGGCCGCCCAGCGCGGCCCCGTGGCCCTCGCCTGCGGGGTGTCCACCCCGCTGCCCGCCGAGCTCCCGCGGCTGGCCCTGAGCCCGTTCTCCTTGGAGGTCTTGTCGACCTTCATCGCGGGCCACCAGCGGGTGCTGCACCTCGTCACCGACGCCACCCACTGCCTCTTCGCGCGCACCGGGGCCCTGCCTCGGGCGGTGCACGAGGAGCTCGATCGGTGGGTCCGCGACGGGATCGGGGCCCGCGACGGCGACAAGGTGCGGGTCACCCGCGAGGGGCTCTCTCGGGTCGAGGCCGCCCTGCGGCAGAGCCCCCCGGGCGTGGCTCCGCCCCCGGGTTTTGCGGCCGGGACACGGCAGACCGACCTGCTCCGTTGGATCTGCGTGGGGTGGCCCACGGCCACCGCCTCGCTCTTGCAGTCCGTCACGGGCGAGGCCCGCTGGAGCATCGAGGCCGAGCTTGTGGCCATGCGCGACGCGGGCCTCATCGCCTTCGACGGCGCGGACATCATCGTGCCGCACGTCAACCTCTTGAAGGAGCTGCACCGCACCCGCGAAGACGACCGGCATCGGCATCATCGCCTGGCCCAGGCCCTCCGCCCGGGGGCCGAAGGGCGGCTCCGTCACCTGCGGGCGACCCTGACCCCCGAGGCCCCGGCCGAGGCCCTCGACGCCGTGCTCACCGAGGCCCTGGTGTTCGCCGAGCGCCTGGCCGCCCAGGGGGCCTTGGCCCTCGCCGTGATCGCCCTCAGCGAGGCCCTCGACGACCTGCGTCGTTGGGGTCTCGGGGCAAACCCCCGCCCGGAGGCCGTGATCGCCCTCCTCCATTGCTGGACCCTCCTGGCCCTGGCCGAAGGCACCCCGCGGGCCCTCGACCGGGCCCTCGATCAGCTCGCCCTGGCCTCCGATCACCCGGGTCTGGCCCAGCTCGAAGCCCTGTCCTCCCTCGACCAGCTCCTACGGGCCGCCCTGGCCCTGCCCGTGGCCTCCGAGCGGGCCCGTCGCCTGGTCGAGCCCCTCCTGCGGGCCGTCGACCCGGGCGTACGCCGGGCCGCCCGTGACCTCACCCTGCATACGATGTCCACGAGCCCCCCGGCCGACCGGGCCGAGCTGATCGACCGTTGGCGCCCGCCCCGGGACGGGGGTGCCTCCGCCCCCGAGATCGCCGACAAGGCCGCGTGGTGCGCCTGGGTGGGCCTGGAGCGGGCCCGCGAGGGACGGCCCCGCGAGGCCGTGGTGGCCTTCTCCGAGGCCGTACGGCTGGCCCCTTGGGAGACCGTGCGGATCGGGGCCATGCTCGACGCGGCGGGGGCCCTGCTGAGCATGGGTGCCCTCGACGCCGCCCGGGAAGAGGCCGAGGCCGCCCGGGTGCGCGCGGCCCGGTGTCGCCACGCCCACCACGAGGCGACCGCCGAGTGGCTCCTGCGCACCGTGGCCCTCGCCGAGGGACGGGCGAGCCCCCCAGACTGGGAGCTCCTGGAGGTGGTGGCCTTCCTCGACACCCCCGAGCTGGCCACCCGGGTGGTCGAGACCGAGGCCGCTCACGCGGTGCAGTTGGGCCTGCTCCGCGAGGCCGAGCGCATCCGGGCGAGCCTGCCGCGCAGCGGGTCGGGCCACTCGATCCTGCCCCTCACGCGGGTGGAGCCCACCCTGCGCTGAGCGCCGCGGACTGGGGCTTCCTGTGACCGTGTCCGTCAGTTGGGCAGGTCGCGGCGTCCGCCGTCGATCACCCGCAGACGCGGGGCCGACATGGCGTGGGCCCGCGACCGACGCGGGGCAGGCTGCGGGCGAAACCGGGCCCGCCACGCGAACCACCAGCCGACGCCCATCCCGACGAGCGAGGCGAGGCTCTGCCCGGTGCGCGACATGGCGAACCCCAGGAGCCCGAGGGCCACGGTGAGCAGCACGAGCTGCTTGCCCGTCATACGCACCGCCCCCAGGAACGACACCGACAGCCGGGCGTTGGTGACGCACCACGCGACCACCAGGGCGCTCTCGAAGGCCGTCGGCGAGACCGTGGCCTCCTGCCACCAGGGCAGGTAGAGCTGCCCCCCGAGGACCACCGCGAGGCCCGCCACGAGGCTGGCCACGAGGGCCATGACCCCGAGTCGGCGCAGGCCCCACTGGGCCTCCATGGCCCCGCCGAAGAGCCACAGGGTGAGGGCGGTGAAGATCGGCCCCACCACGGTCCGCGGGTCGTGCAGGAGGGCGTAGGTGATCAGGCGCCAGTACTGATGCCGCTCGACGGTGGCCGCGGGCACGAGGGCAAGCCGCTCGAACCACCCCATGGCCCCGCCCCCTGCCCCCCCGAGGGGGAGGGCCACGAGCAGGGCGGCCAGGAGCCACACCCCGCCCAGCACAGCGATGCTCGCGGCCATGGCCCGGGTGAGGGGAGGCAGGGCCAAGCGGCCCGGGGAGGGGGGGGGGTCGTCTTCGCGGTCGTTCACGATGGGCTCCGGCGGACGCAGGGGGCGACGAGGGGCGTACGGCCAGACGGCCCTCAGCGCGGGGGCAGCGCGACCTCGCAGGCGAAGCGGGTGGGCGCGGTCCCCCGTCGTACCAGAAGACCCGTACAACGACCCGTCCCGATGCGATCGCCGTTGGCCTGGAAGGCCGTCACGGCCAGGGTGTACCGGTCGAGGAACACCGACGGCCAGCGGATGGTGGCGTAGCGGGCGCACTCCTCGGCCGTGGTGTGATCCTCGACGGCCACGCCGTTGGGGGCCAGGAGCTGCCAACGGATCCGATCGACCCCGGCCGTGGCGCAGTCCACGGGGAGTCCCTGACCCCGTACGTAGGTCACGGCCACTTCGAGGGTCCCCGTGGTGGTGGCGAAGTTGGTGGGGTTGCCCGGGAGGCTCGGGTCGACGGTGTTGCCCTGGTCGAAATCGTACAGGCGCCCGGCGACCACCACGGCGGCCTCGGGGGCCGGCTCGACATTGCCCTGGGCGTTGCGTCGGCCGGGAGCCACCGAGCGCCGCGTCCCGTCGGCGGCCACGGCCTCGAAATAGACCCGGTACGACCCGGCCCGTAGCTCGGGGGAGGCCGAGCGGTAGCGCCCGAGGTTGCAGTCCCACTGGAGCGACGGGAAGGTGCGGGGGCCGCCCGCCCCGTCGAGGATGGTCATGCGGAGAAACTGCACGTCCGCGTCGGAGCAGGCCGTCGGGTCGGCGGCGGGGTCGCGCCCGTCGATCCGCCAGGAGAAGGCCATCGGGGCGTCGCCCCCGCGTGGATCGAAGGGGTCGACCCCCGGAGCGGGCACATCGTCGCGCTGAACAACCAGACATCCGCCCCAGGTCACGGCGCCGATCGTGAGGACGGAGAGCCACAGCAGGGTACCTTGCAACTTCATCGGCATCGGCCTCTCGGAGGGGTCTTCGGGCCCAGTGTGCCCCGGCCCGGGCCCGGCGTCACGTCCCGTGGGCGTTGACAGCGAGCCCGCCCCGCGGCGACAACCCAGGGTCGCCCCATGAACCATGTGATCTACGGCTATCTCGTCACGATGCACCAGCAGCAGCCCGCGGGGGCCACGGGGGCGCACGATGTCAACATCCCGCAGCTCGTGGCCCAGGCTACGCTCCCGGTGAAGGGCGTGATGCTCATCCTCACGATCTTCATCCTCGCCACCCTGGTGATCATCGGGATGAAGTGGATGTACCTGCGCCGGGCCCACGCGGAGAACGACTCGTTTCTCCTGGTCTTCGAGGAGACCCGGCAGCTCAACGTGGCCGCCGAGGCCGCGGCCCAGCGCCCCCGCAGCCCCGTGGCCCAGATGTACCGGGCGGGCTACGACGAGCTCCTGCGCGTGAAGGCCGCCGCCGGGACCGACGACGCCGGCGGGATTGAGAACGTCGAGCGGGCCCTGCGCCGGTCGACCTCGCGGCAGATCACCATCCTCGAGGGTTGGGTCCCCTTCCTCGCCACGGTGGGCAGCACGGCTCCCTTCATCGGCCTGTTCGGCACCGTCTACGGCATCATGCACGCCTTCATCCAGCTCTCGTCGGGCTCGGGGGCCAGCACCATCGACCGGGTGGGCCCGGGCATCGCCGAGGCCCTCTTCGCCACCGCCATCGGCCTCGTGGCGGCCATCCCCGCGGTGATCGGGTACAACTACTTCACCCGGCAGATTCGGCTGCTCCACAACGAGATGGAGATCTTCGGCAACGACTTCCTCAACATCGTGCGTCGGCACATCCTCAAGTGAGCGAAGGCGCCAATGGCCATCTCCAGCGGTAACAACTCCGGCGGCCCCATGAGCGACATCAACGTCACGCCCCTCGTGGACGTGATGCTGGTGCTCCTCATCATCTTTATGGTCACGGCCCCATTGGTCAACGCGGGGATCAAGGTCGACCTGCCGCGGGCCGAGGCTCCGCAGCTGGAGTCTTCCGAGCAGAAGCTCCAGGTCACGGTGGGCCACACCGTGGAGGGCGACAACAGCTCCCCCATCGCCGTGTGGATCGGCGAGGACCGGGTGACCATCGAGCAGCTCGGCGAGCGGCTGCGGACCAACGCCATCGTGCAGCGCGATCACGAGGCGTACATCAAGGCCGACGCCTCGGTCCCGTGGGGGACGGCCGTGCGGATCATGGCCATCATGCGCACGGCCGGGGTCGAGAAGCTCGGGATCGTGACCGACCCGGTGGCCTCGCAGTAGCGGGTCGGTCAGGCCCGGGTTCGTTTACGGCGGGAGGGGGACGTTCAGGCCGCGGCGGGGAGGGCGTCGTGCATCTGGCTGCGGAGCGACACCCGGGTCCGCCACAGCTTGCTCTTGATGGCGGCCAGGGGCTGGCCCGCGCCCGCGGCGATCTCGCTGCAGGAGTCGCCGTCGAGGCTCTGGGCCACGAGGGCCCGCTTGTCGGCCGGGAGGGCGTCGATCAGGGTGAGGACCCGGCTGAGCTCGACCCGG
The DNA here is from genome assembly GCA_964447205.1 of uncultured Myxococcaceae bacterium. Classification (GTDB taxonomy): domain Bacteria; phylum Myxococcota_A; class Polyangia; order Polyangiales; genus JAEUKH01. The sequence continues at coordinate 16,188 of CAYUSB010000034.1, read as the reverse complement.
GCGAGGACGTAGGTCTCGGGATCGCACAGGGTGGTCCCGGCCTCCAGGGAGCGCTCGGCTTCGGGCCACACCCGCTCCTCGTAGCGGTCGACCCCACGACGCCGGGCCGCAGCGCGGCGGCGCTGGTAGAGGGCCGCGTTGACCACGATGCTGTAGAGCCAGCTGGCCACGGCCGCGTCCCCACGGAACCGCTCGGCGTTGCGCAGGGCGCTCACCATGCCCTCCTGGACGGCGTCCCAGGCGTCGTCCTCGTTGCGGGTGATGCGAAGGGCGGCGTGAAACAAGCGGGTCTCGTAGTGCCGGAAGGCCGTCTCGACCGCCCGCCGGACCTCGGGGCTCACCGGCACCACGCCGGCCGCGGGAGAGGACGCAAGGGAGTAAGAATCTTGTACAGCGTTGGTCATGTTGCCTCGAGGCTCCGATAGAGCAGAGGCCGTGCCAAACCATCAACTATCATTGAACCAAGCATGAACACAGTTTGTACAAGCTGAGACCAGGGTCTGAGTGTAAGTTATTGTTACCATCGATGGCATCAAAACGTGACCATGGCCTCGGCGCCGCGTCGGGCCTTGGGGCTTCAGGGGCGCAGGCCGGTCGTGGGGCGTGGGGTCCCCTCGTGAGCGACCCAGGAATCTGATAAGAGCGGGGGTCGAACCGCCGCGATGTTGCCCCCTGACGACCCCTCTGCCCTGCCTCCTGTGACTACGGCTGTGGACCCGGTTCCGCGGGAGGCCTCGTCGCATGGCGAGCGTCACCGGCGGATCTACGACGCCCTGGACATCGGCACGGGGGCGGGCCTGGCCCTCGCGGTGGTCGGGCTGATGGGAGCGGCCTCGCTCCGCCTCGGCGGCGAAGAGGGCAACGTAGCAGCCTCGGTGACGCCCCCGCGGGAGTCGGTGGTGATCGAGACCCGCATCCTGCAGCGGGGCGGCGGGGAGTTTGACCCGCGGCGCATCGTGCACCGCCAGGCCCCCGTCCTGGCCGAGCGGGAGGCCCCGCGCCCCGTGGCCCCCACCGTCGACCCCACGGCCGTACGCCTCCCCACCGACGCCGGGGCCCAGGACTACATGGCCGCCATCACGGGACGCACCCGCCAGGGCCGCGGCAACCAGGACCTCGCCGAGCGCATCGCCGCCATGGCCGCCAGCGAGCAGGCCGCCGACCCGTCCAGCGTCGGCCCGGGCTCTCCCACCGGGAGCGCGGTCGGCGACACCACCGACCCCACCCTGGCCACCCGCGGGGCCGCCACGAAGATCGACGAGTTTCTCCGCACCAACATCCGGGTGTCGTCGGCCCTCACGGGCAGCGAGCGGCGTACGGTGGTGTTCCGCATCCGCATCGACGAGGCCGGGGCCATCACCCTGGCCGAGCTCGTGCAGGCCAGCGGCAACGACTCCCTCGACGGCGAGATCCTCGGCCAGGCCCAACGCCTCGCCACCTCCCACGCCCGCATCGAGTCGCTCAGCCCCGAAGAGATCACCCAGGTCCAGGGGCGCAACATCAACGTCCGGGTGCCCATCGACCGCATGTCGCACTGACGTTCCCAGTCGGGGCCCGAGTGACACGCGAGGTGCACAAACTGGCGACGGGTTGCGTTACACTCCGCAACCGCCATGCGCAAAACCTTGTCGTGGATCCTTGTCGGCGCGGCCACCACCGCAGCCCTGTTGCCCCCGTTGCTCACCCAGGCCCAACCCGCCCCGCAGCCGCAGCAGGTCACGGAGCAGCCGTCCGTGGGCGACCTCACCATCACCCTCCAGGGCCTCGAGGCCCGCCTCCTGCCCGTCGCCATCCCCGCCCTGCGGGGACCCGCGGGCGATCAGATCGCCGCCGTGGTCTCCAACGACCTGCGCCTGTCGGCCCTCTTTCGGGTCCTCGACCCGCGGTCGTTTACGGCCGACCTCGACGCCGAGGGGGTCAACATCAACGCCTCCTCGTGGGTGGGGGTGGGGGCCACCGCGGTGGTCAAGGGACAGGTCTCGGGCAGCGGCGACGCCACCCGGGTCGAGCTCCGGGTGTGGGAGCCCGGGAGCCCCGCGGCCCCGCGCCTGACCCGCACGTACGGCCCCGGGTCGGTGCGGGCCGTAGCCCACCGCATCGCCAACGACCTCGTGCAGCTCTACACCAACCAGGCCGGGGTCTTCGGCACCCGCATCGCCTTCGCCCGCCGGACGGGCCGCGGCCGCAAGGACATCTTCACCGTCGACTGCGACGGCGAAAACCTCTCGCAGGTCTCGTCAGGGCGGCGGCTGTCCTTCACGCCCGCCTGGGGCCCCGGGGGGCTGTATTTCTCGTCGCAGACCCCTGAGGGCTTCCTCGCCCTGTTTCGGCAGGGGCGGTCCGAGCCCGTCCTGCGGGCCGACGGCCTCGTGATGGGGGCGGCCTTCTCCGGGGGGCGGATGGCCGTGGTCCTCACCCGCGACGGCAACAGCGAGATCTACGTGGGAGGCTCCGACGGGGCCAACCTCCGGCGGCTCACCAACGACCCCGGGGCCGACGTGTCGCCCGTGTGGTCGCCCGACGGGAGCCGGATCGCGTTTGTCTCCGACCGGGCCGGCGGCCCGCAGGTGTACGTGATGGACGCCGGAGGCGGCGGCCAGCGGCGGGTGAGCTTCGCCGGGAGCTACAACACCTCGCCCACCTGGGCCCCCGACAACACCACCCTCGCCTACGCAGGGCGAGCCGGTGGGGGGTCCGACATCTTCACCGTCAGCGTCGGGGCGGGCAACCTCCGGCGCCTCACCGAAAACCAGGGGAGCAACACCGACCCCACCTTTTCGCCCGACGGACGCCTCATCGCCTTCTCCTCCACCCGCGGAGGCATCTACCTGATGAACCAGGACGGCCTCAATCAGCAGCGTATCCTCGCCGGCGGCGGCGAGACCCTCCGTTGGGAGCCCCGGTAGGCCCACACGAGTTCGGGCCCCCGGCGGCCCATGTTGTACCATCCCCCTCCACTGGTCACCGCCGCGATGAAGCACCCGCCCCCCCTCCGCCGCCTCGCCTCGCCCCGCCAGGGCGCCCTCCTGCCCGCCCTCGGCCTCGGCCTCGCGGCCCTCGCCCTCAGCCCTGACGCCGCCGCCCAGCGTTGCGACGCCGGGGCCGACGCGGGCGTCGACCCCATCCTGCGGGGGGTCCTGCGCGACACCTTCCCCGCCGACCAGGGGCTCCAGGTCCCCGTCGACACCCCCGTCCGCGTTCGGTACTTCCTCGGGGCCCCCGCCTCCCCCACCCTCTGCGTGCGCCCCCGGGACACCCCCGAGTGCCTCCCAGGCAACACCGTGGCCCTCGCCGACGAGGTGGTCTTCACCGCGGCCGCCCCCTTCCGGCCCAACACCGACTACGTGGTGTCCTTCACCGACGCAGCCGGCGGCACCAACCGCACCACCTTCCGCACCGGACGCGGACCCAACGCAGGCCCGCCCGTCTTCGAGGGCATCCGGGCCTTGTCCGTCGACGCCCAGGTGGCCGACGAGTGCGACCCCGCCGCCGCCGACGTGACCGTGCGGTTCAACCTCGCCCAGCGCGGGGGAGACTCCCTCACCAGCACGGCCTGGCCCGACGTCGACATCGAGTACGTCGTCTACGCCACCCGCGGCCCGGGCGTGTCCGGCCCCCAAGAGCGCGAGCGCTTCCGCCCCCAACTCGCCGGCGGGGCCAACGACCGCTCCCAACAGCGCACCTTCCGCATCTCAGGGGCCCATGCCGCAGGGCCCGTGTGCTTCCTCGTGCGGGCCGTCGACCCCCTCGGGCGCCCCGACACCAACACAGTCGAAGAGTGCGTCAACCCCGCCGAGGGCAACTACTTCTACGGCTGCTCGGCCTCCCCGGGCCTGCCCCCCCGGTCGGCCTCCCTCGCCCTCCTCGGGGCCGCCCTCGCGGCCTCTGTGGCCCGACGTCGCCGCCGCAGTTGAAGCGAGGCCCGCCCGCGGCGTAGTGTGCCGCCCTCGTGCAAGTACTCCTCGTTGGCGTCGCCGGTGGCAGCGGATCGGGCAAGACCACCATCGCCCGCAGCATCGTCGAGGCCCTGCCCTCCCATCACGTCACCGCCATCGAGCACGACGCCTACTACAAAGACCAGTCGCACCTGTCGTGGGAGGAGCGGACCCGCACCAACTACGACCATCCCGACTCCCTCGACAACGCCCTCTTCGTCGAGCACCTCGACGCCCTCAAGGCAGGCCGGGCCGTCGAGCGCCCCCGGTACGACTTCGCCCGCCACCTGCGCGAAGCCTCCACCCTGCGCCTCGAGCCCGCCCCCGTGATCGTCGTCGAGGGCATCCTCGTCCTGGCCCTCGAGGCCATCCGCGACCGGCTCGACGTCAAGCTCTTCGTCGACACCGACCCCGACATTCGACTCATGCGCCGCATCCGCCGCGACATCGAGCAGCGGGGGCGCACCTTCGACCAGATCCGGGCCCAGTACTACGAGACCGTGCGCCCGATGCACATGGCCTTCGTCGAGCCCTCCAAACGCGCCGCCGACATCATCATCCCCGAAGGCGGGCACAACCGCGTGGCCCGCGAGATGATCCTGGCCCACCTGAAAAACTTCGTGCGCGACCTGCCCGAGGCCGCGGCCCCCCTGCCCTTCGAAGGCTGAGCCCGCAGGGGCCCCGCGTGGCCCAAACGCGCCCGAGGGCCGCCCCCGGCTTCCCCCGGGAGGCCCCGGTCGTGATACGTCCCGAAGCATGACCAAGATCGTGATCCACGGCTCCCTGCGAGAGCTTGACGCACCCGTCGGGGCCTCGCTCCTCACGACCCTCGTCGAGGCCGGACACCCCATCGCCACCTCGTGCGGGGGGGTGGCCACCTGCGCCCTGTGCCGGGTCACCATCAAGCAGGGCAAGGAGCTCCTGTCGCCCATCAACGCCGACGAGATCACCCACCTCGGCAGCGTGGCCAAGATCGTCGGGCTGCGCCTCGCGTGTCAGGCCCGGGTGCTGGCCGAGGGGACCGTGGTGGTGGAGGTGCCGGAGGTGGAGGACGTGGCCGCGAAGAAGGCCGAGAAGGCCGCCCGGCTCCGGCTGGCCCGCAACGCCGAGCCCCGTCGGCCTCCCCGCTCCACGTAGGGACGCGCTCCCTGTCCCGGGTTTCCTCTCGGGCGCCCCGCGGTGTACCCTAGGCCTCGTGCGCTGCCTCGCCCCCTTCTCCCTCCTGGCCCTCGCCCTCGTCCCCTCCGCGGCCCTGGCCGACCCCCTGCCCGTCCATACGGCCACCGGGCTCCGCCCCCGCGAGCTCCGCGAGATCCCCGCCGCCCAACGGCTCCAGGCCGCCGACGCCGTAGCCGAGGCCCTCGGAGCGGTGGCCCCGGAGGTCCTCTCCGGGCAGGAGACCCGCTCCCGCCTTCAGACCCTCGTGCCCGACGCCCTGAGCTGCGACGCCCCGGCCTGCGTCCCCTCCATCGCCACCCCCCTCCACGCCCGGGGTGTGGTGCTCCTGCGCCTGTCGACCCCGCGACACGGCCGGGTTCGGGTCTGGGTGGGACTGGTCTCCCCTGCCGGAGAGGTCTCGGCCCTCCAGGAGGCCGAAGAGGCCGTGGCTGGATGGCCCGAGGCCGTGGCCCTCGTCCGCGAGACCGCCCGACCCCTGGTCGAGGCCCTGCGCCAGCCCGCACCGTCGACCCCCGTCGCCGCCTCCGCCGCCCCGGCGCCCACCCCGGGGTCCCCCCGCGCGGCGCCGCCCTCCACGCAGCCCCCTCCTTCCGTCGAACAGCCCGTCGAGACCTATCGCCGCACGACCGAGGCCGCCCTCGGGGCGGGGCTCCTGGCCGTCGGGGTCACCCTCGCCACCACGGGCCTCGTGTCGGTGTCCCGCGACGGCTCCGTGGCCGAGTCCCTGCCCAACAACGTCGACAGCGTCTACGTGGCCGGAGCCCGCGACTACGTGCTCCTCGGGCTCGGGACCGCCGCGGCCGTGGCGGGGGTCGTGCTCGTCATCGACGGGCTCCGGACCCGCACCCGGCCCGTCCCGACCGCCCGGGTCACGCCCGGGGTGTCTCTGACGGCCCAGGGCCCGAGCTTCGTCCTCGGGGGCCGGTTTTGACCGACGACGCCTGGATCGAGCCCGCCCTGCGTCGGCTGTGCGAGGCCCCCGAAGGGTATCCCCGGGCCGTGGCCACCGACGCCGACGGGACCCTCTGGGCCGGCGACCTCGGCGACGAGGCCTTCCTCCTGGTCACCCAACCCGATGACCTTCGGGGCGAAGGGCGGGCGCGTTTCCTCGCGGGGGCCCGGGAGCTCCTCGGCGACGCGGCGCAGGGGAGCGTGCCCGAAGACGCCCTGAGCCTGATGGCCGGCTACGCCGCCGGGCGCATCGACATCGTCCCCCTGTGCGCCCTGCAGGCCGAGTGCCTGGGCGAGCGCGACCTGCACGAACACCAGGCCCTCCTCGCCGCCGCGGCCGAGCGCGTGGTGCCGCGGATCCACCCCGACGTACGCGCCTTCCTGCGCGAGGCCCGGCGCCTCGGGGCCACCCTCCACGTGGTCACCGGCAGCCTCGGGACCCTCGTGGCCGAGGCCCTCCGCCGGGCCTCGGTGCCCTACGACACGGTCTCGGGCGGCGCCCTGACCGTGACCCCGGGTTGGGTCCGGGGTCGCCTCGCCGCGCCGATTCCGCTGCACGGGGGCAAGGTCGAGGCCCTGCGCCGCGTGGGGGCCTGGCCCGCGGCCCTCGGGATGGGCGACGGCCACTGGGACGCCACGTTCCTCCTCGGGGTCTCGACCCCGGTGCTCGTGCGCCCCAAGGCCGCCCTCGTCTCGGCCCTGGCCGCCCGGACCGATGTGATCATCGCGGGCCCGTCCCCCGTCTCACCTCCCCAGGAGACCCTGCGATGAAGCCCCTGACCCTCGCCGCCCTGCTCGTCCTCGCGCCCGCCACGGCCTCGGCGCAAGAGTCCGCCCTGGAGAGCCTGCGGGCGGCCGGGACCGACCCCGCCAACCTCCTCCGCCTCGGCCGGGCCCAACGCCGGGCGGGGCGCTTCGACGAGGCCCTGCGCACCCTCGGGCCCGCCGCCCGGTCGCCAGCCACCCGGGTCGAGGCCCTGTGGGAGGTGGCCCGGGTGCGCTTCGACCAGGGCAACTTTCGTCCCGCCCAGGCCGCCTGCAACGCCCTGCCCGCGGGGCCCCAACGGCGCATCTGCCTCGCCCGGGCGTACCTGGTCTGGCAGCGGGTGGCCCTGGCCCAACGCGAGCTCCAGCCGGCTGGCCTCCAGCACCCCAACGATGGAGAGCTCCTGCTCGTGCGGGCCGACACCGAGCGCCTGGGGTCCAACGTGTCCGCGGCCGAGGCCTCGTACCGCGCGGCGGCCTCGGGGCTCCCGGGCCGGGCCGACCCCCACCTCGGGCTCGGGCAGCTCTACGAGATGGCCCAACGCCCCGACGAGGCCCTCGCGGCCTATCGCCGGGCCGTCGAGGTCGACCCGACCGACCCCGCCGCGGCCTTGAGCCTCGGGCGGTATCTCCTGCGACAGCGGCGAAACCCCACCGAGGCCCTCCCCCTCCTGCGCAGGGCCTGCCAGGACCGCCCAGCGTGGCCCGAGGCCCTGGTGGCGCACGGTGAGGCCCTTCTCGCGCTCGGGCGCCCGGGAGAGGCCCTGGCGGTCTACCAGGAGGCCGTTCGGCTGGCCCCGACGCAGCCGGGGGCCCAGACGGGCCTCGGGCGGAGCCTGGTCGGCCGTGGGCAGTGGCAGGAGGCCGAGGCCCCGCTGCGGGAGGGGATCCGCCAGGTGGCCAACGACGCCGCGGCCCACGTGGCCCTCGCGGAGGTCCTGGAGCACACGGGGCGGGAGTCGCAGGCCATGGAGGTGTGGGACGCGGCCATCGACCGGGCCCCGGCCGACATGAACGCCCGGCTCCGGGCGGCCCAACTCGCCCAACGCACCCAGCAGAACTCCCTCGCCCGGGCGTACCTCGACCGGGTCTTGCAGGCCGAGCCCCGGCGGGCCGAGGCCCTTCTGTTGCGTGGGATCATCGCGGCGGAGGAGGGAAACCGCACGCAGGCCCGGGAGGCCTTCGAGGCGGCCCTGGCGGGAGAGGGCCCGATCGACCGGGCGGACGTGGCCCGGCGTCTGGAGGCCCTCAACCAGCCCCAGCGGACGCGTCGGCGGTAGTCAGACGGTGGCGAAGGCCGCGTCGGGGATGTCGAGGGCGCTGGTGTCGCCGGCCTCGAGGATCTGGGCCTTGTGGACCACTCCGGGCAGAATGTTGCGGGCGAAGAACAGGGCCGCGTGGCGTTTGCCTTCGTAGAAGGCCCGGTCGGGGTGCCCCTCGGCCACGGAGGGCAGAGCCTCTTCGGCGATGCGGGCCCCGTCGAGGAGGAGCCACCCGACGGCCAGCTCGCTCATCATCTCCAGGAAACGCGTCGAGGCCAGGGGGACGAGCTCGATCTGCCCGCTCTGAAACCACCCCAGGAGCCGCATCACGCTGCCCCCGACGGCCTCGTGGGCCTCGGCGAGGATCTTCACCCCGGCGGCGAGGGTCGGGTGCTCCCGGTTGGCCTCGATGAAGGCCCCGATGTCTCCGAGGAACTCCTGGGTGTGCCGCCCCCCATTCTGTCCGAGCTTGCGGCCGACGAGGTCCATGGCCTGGATGTGGTTGGTGCCCTCATAGATGCTGAAGATCTTGGAGTCGCGGCAGTACTGCTCGACGGGGTAGTCCTTGGTGTAGCCCGCCCCCCCGTAGGTCTGGATGGCGAGCTCGCACACCCGGAAGGCCTGATCGCTCGCGTAGGCCTTCACGAGGGGCGTGAGGAGCTCGACCTGGCCGTAGTGGTACGAGGCCTTGTCGGGGTCGCTCTGGCCAAGGATCCGGCGCCAGTCCTCGTGGGTGGCCAGCTTGACCACCAGGGCCCGGATCCCCTCGACCTTGGACTTCATCTCCAGGAGCATCCGGCGCACGTCGGCGTGCTCGATGATGGAGGCCCGCGGGGCCGTCGGGTCTTTCCAGCGGGTGATGTTGGCCCCCTGCTTGCGGTCGCGGGCGTACTCCAGGGCGTTGAGGTACGCGGTGCTCGCGAGGGCCAGACCCTGGAGCCCCACGGCGATGCGGGCCCCGTTCATCATGCGGAACATCTGGGACATCCCGGCGTTTTCGACGCCGCCCACGAGCTCGCCCACGCAGCGGCCATTCTCCCCGAAGTTGAGGACGCAGGTCGACGACCCGTTGATGCCCATCTTGTGCTCGATCGAGCCCACCGACACGTCGTTGGGCTCGCCGAGGGTGCCGTCGTCCCGGATACGCACGGTGGGCACGATGAAGAGCGACAGGCCCTTGGTGCCCGCCGGGGCTCCGTCGACCCGGGCCAGGACGAGGTGCACGATGTTTTCCGCGAGGTCGTGGTCGCCCGCGGAGATGTAGATCTTGGTGCCGCGGATGGAGTACGTCCCGTCGGGGTTTTTCGAGGCCGTGGTGCGGGCCATGCCCACGTCCGAGCCCGCGTGGGACTCGGTGAGGCACATCGTGCCGCCCCAGCGGCCGCCGATCATGGCCGGCAGGTACTTGTGCTTCTGGGCTTCGGTGGCGCACTGCTCCAGGAGGTCGGCCGCCCCGTAGGTGAGCCCGGGGTACATGTTGAAGGCCGCGTTGGCGCCCGAGAGCATCTCCTCGGCCATGGCCACGAGCACGTGGGGAGCCCCCTGGCCGCCCCACTCCTCGGCCGCCCCGAGGGCCTTCCAGCCGGCCTCGTAGAGCTTGTCCCACGCCTCCTTGAAGCCCTCGGGGGTGCGCACCCGACCCTCCACGATGCGGCAGCCCTCGCGGTCGCCCACCGCGTTGAGAGGCCCGAAGACCTCCCGGGCGAAGCGGGCCACCTCCGAGAGGACCATCTTGACCTCCTCGGGCCCCCAGTTTTGGTAAGGCCCCTTGCCGAGCAGGTCTGCCAAGGCAAACTGCTCGAAGAGCACGAAGTTGAACTCCCGAAGATCGACCTTGTACCGATTGATGGCCTGGGACACGGGCACCTCCACGATCGCCCATCACGCTCGGTGGCGGCCCGACCCGGATCGGTGAGGGCCCTCAAACCAGCGGCGAATGAATGGCGATTCAGTCGTTAGTCCCCCTGGCGCAGCGCGTCAAGCCGTGCTCCGCGCTGGGGTTGAGAATTGTTGTACGGTCGTGGCCCCGACGCACACTGCGGAGACCTCGGAGGGTGACACGACGATGATGGCACATGGCGGACGACTGGTGGCAGAGCAGCTCAAGCGCGAGGGGGTGTCCCATCTCTTCACCCTCTGCGGCGGGCACATTCAGAACATCTACGACGGCTGCCTCGACACGGGCATCCGGGTGGTGGACGTTCGGCACGAGCAGACCGCGGGGCACGCGGCCGACGGGTGGGCCCGGGTGACGGGCGAGCCAGGGGTGTGCGCCGTGACGGCGGGCCCGGGGGTCACCGACGTGGTGACGGCCCTGGCCAACGCCCAACGCGCTGGGGTCCCGATGGTGTGCATCGGGGGCGCGGGGCCGGCCCTCCTCACCGACCGCGGGTCCCTCCAGGACATGAACCACCTCGACCTCATCAAGAGCATCACCAAGGCGAGCTATCGGGTCCTGCACACCGAGCGCCTGCCCGAGTATGTGAGCACGGCCTTCCGGGTGGCCACGGCGGGGGTTCCGGGCCCGGTGTACCTGGAGATGCCCCTCGACATCTTGATGGGGTTCGCCGACACCGAGGAGTTTCCCGACCCGTCGACCTCGCGCGCGCGGGCCCAGTCGGCCCCCGACCCCGCCGAGCTCGCCCGGGCCATCGCCCTCCTGGAGAAGGCCGAGCGCCCCGTGGCCATCGTCGGGAGCCAGCTCCGATGGTCGCGCGACGAGGGTGCCCTCGCGGCCCTTCTCGCGCGGTTCCCGATGCCCACCTTCGTCAACGGGATGGCCCGCGGAGCCCTCCCCCTCGACCACCCGTGCCTCTTCTCCCGGTCACGCCGAGCCGCCCTGGCCGGGGCCGACGTAGTCCTGATGTGCGGGACCCCCTTCGACTTCCGCGTCGATTACGGCCGCGAACCCACCTGGTCCCGCGACACCAAGATCATCAAGGTCGACCGCGACCCCACCACCCTCGGCCACAACCGCGGGGTCGACGTGGGCCTTGTGTCCGACACCGGTCTGCTCCTCCAGGCCCTGGCCGCAGGCCTCGGGGCCCAACCCGACCGCAGCGGCTGGATCGCCTCCATTCGTAGCCTCGAAGACAAGTCCCGGGCCAAGATGGCCGCGGAGATCCAGGCCACGAGCGACCCGCCCAATCCCCTGCGCGTCTGCGGGGAGCTCGACAAGTTTCTTGACGACGACTCCATCGTGATCGGCGACGGGGGCGATTTTGTGGCCACGGCGGCGTACGTGACGCGGGTTCGTCGGCCGGGGCTCTGGATGGACCCGGGGCCCCTCGGGACCCTCGGGGTCGGCCCTGGGTACGCGATGGCGGCCAAGCTCGCCCGCCCCGGGGCGAAGGTGGTGTTGGTGTACGGCGACGGGGCCTTCGGGCTGCACGCCATGGAGCTCGAGGCCATGGCCCGTCAGGGGATCGGGGTGGTGTGCCTCATCGGAAACGACGCGGGGTGGACCCAGATCCGGCGCGGGCAGGTGGAGTTCTTCGGCGAGGCGCGGGCCGTGGCCACGGGCCTCGCGTACACCCGGTACGACCAGGTGGCCCAGGCCCTGGGGTGCCACGGGGCCTGGGTCGAGACCGCTGAGGGGGTGCGCCCGGCCCTGGAGCGGGCCTTCCAGTTTGCCCAGCGCGAAAACCGCCCCGCGGTGGTCAACGTCAAGATCGCATCGAGCGAGTTTCGCAAGGGCTCGATCAGCGTGTAACCGGGCTTTCTCCCCCTCCGAGCGGCCCTGACCGGTCGGGGGAGCGGCGACAGGCGTTGGCGCTACGCCGTGGCCGCGCGGCGGCGGGTGGTGACAGTGCGCCACAGTGCCGCAATCTTGTCACGGTGCCTCCAGGCCACGTAGGCCAGCGCCGGGAGGCCGCCCACCAGGCCCGACGCGGCGACGTAGGTGCGCACGGGCGTGGGCGCGTTGCGAAGACCAAGGGCGATGAGGATCCGCTTCAACATGGATCACCTCCACTGGGGTTGTGCCGAAGGTTGAACGCACGCGTCGTGCCCGCCTCGCCACGACCGGGAGCACTTCGCCCCGGGTCGACGTTGACGGGGCGGGAGCTCACCCGGTACAGAACCGGGGGATGAAATACCGCACTCTCGGGCGTACGGGGCTCGTGGTCTCTGAGCTGTGCTTCGGCACCATGACCTTCGGCGGAGACGGGTTCTGGCGCGTCGTCGGGGCGCAGGACCAGGCCACCGCGGACCAGCTCGTGCGCCGGGCCTTCGACGCCGGGGTCAACTTCTTCGACACCGCGGACGTGTACGCCAACGGCCTCTCCGAGCGCATCCTGGGCGAGGCCGTACGGCGCAACGGGCTGCGCCGCGACGAGGTGGTGATCGCTACGAAGGTGCACGGGCGCGTGAGCGACCTGCTGCCCCCCGACGCCACCGACGCCCAGCGCGCCGAGGCCGACCGCCGAAGCCGGGCCCGCAACATCAACGGCCTCTCGCGCAAGCATGTCCTCGACGCCATCGACGCCAGCCTCGGGCGCCTCGGCATGGACTACGTCGACCTCTACCAGATCCACGGCTCCGACCCCCTGACCCCGCTGGAGGAGGTGGTCGACGCCCTCGACGCCGTCGTGCGGGCGGGCAAGGCGCGCTACGTGGGGCTCTGCAACTGCCCGGCCTGGGAGACCGCGAAGGCCCTGGGGCTCGCCGAGCGCAAGGGGCAGGCCCGCTTCGCGTCGATGCAGATGTACTACACCGTCGCGGGGCGCGACATCGAGCGCGAGGTCGTGCCCCTGGCCCAGAGCGAGGGGCTCGCGATCCTGCCGTGGAGTCCCCTCGCGGGGGGGCTGTTGTCGGGGAAGTTTCGGCGCGACTTCACCGCCCCCGAGGGGTCGCGCCGCGCGAGCTTTGACTTCCCGCCCGTCAACCGGGAGCGCGCGTTTGACTGCGTCGACGCGATGACCCCCATGGCCGCCGCCCGCGGGGTGAGCGTGGCCCAGATCGCCCTCGCGTGGCTGCTTCACCGCCCGTGGGTGACCAGCGTGATCATGGGGGCGAAGACCGACGCCCAGCTCCTCGACAACCTCGCCTCGGTCGATGTCGTGCTCGACGCCGAGGAGCTCGCCACCCTCGACCGGGTCTCGGCCCTCCCCGCGGAGTACCCGGGATGGATGCTCGCCCGTCAGGGCTCCGATCGCGCCGGGCAGGTCTCGTCGCGATAGCGCGATCGTCAGCCCCGCCCGAGGGTGCGGCGCGCGGTCGCCAACGGTCCGTCCAGCTTCACGGATCGATCAGCGGCGCTCCAGGATGGTCGTGACCGGGTCGTGATCGCTTGCCCGCGAGGTGCGCTCGTCCGCGGGCACCCCGTACCGCTCGACCCTCATCTCCGTGCGGATCACCCACACGTGGTCGATGTGCACGGCCTCGCCTCCGGGGCACAACTGGAGGCCGGCCGTACCGGCGCGGTCGTTGAAGGTCTTGCAGCCACTGTTGACCACACGATCGGCCGCCGTGCGCGTATTCCTCATGAACCCCGTGGCCCGAAAGACGTCCCCCACCGCGCTGCCCGCCGTCGTATTGAGATCGCCCCGAGCACAAACGGACGGGCGCTGTCCTCCACGACGGCCGCGTCGCGCGTGTCCGAGGGGCCCTCGGGCGTACTGGAGCATCCGGCGGCGAGCGCGAGCAGGAGGCGGAGTGTGAGCGCCGGGGGGTCGTCAGGGTGTCCTCGCCGGACGGTGCGAGATCCTCCCCGTCGCGCCGAGTGTCGATGGACGAGCGAGTCTCCAAGGCCTCGATCCGCATCTGACCGCGAGCCTCCTGCGCGGGCGGCCTTGACACGCGGCGGGGTCGCGGCCCAAACGCCTCCCTTGTGACGCCCCGCACCGTAACGCTCGACGACCTCCGCCAGCAGCACGCCGCCATTCTTCTCGACGCCTACGGGGTCCTGGTCGACGAGGAAGGGGCCCTCCCCGGGGCCGCCGAGGCCGTGTCGGGCCTGGAGTCCGATGGGGTCCCGTGGCTGGTGGTGACCAACGACGCCTCGCGCTCGGAGGCCACCAACGCCGCCCGGCTCCAGGGTCTCGGGCTGCCGGTCGCGGCCGAGCGGATCCTCTCGTCGGGCGCCCTGGTGGCCCCGTGGCTGCGTGACCACGGCCTCGATCGGGCCCGCTGTGTGGTCCTCGGGTCGGACGACGCGGTGGCCTTCGTGGCCCGTTCGGGCGCCGAGATCGTGCCCGCCCGGGCCGACGCCGAGGTCGAGGTGGTGGTCCTGGCCGACGACGCGGGATTTCCCTTCCTCGAAGGGATGAACGCCACCCTCTCGCTCCTCGTGCGGGCCTTCGACGCGGGGCGCCGCCCGGCCCTCCTCCTGGCCAACCCCGACCTGATCTACCCCGGGTCTCAGGGACGCTACGGCTTCACGGCGGGGTCGATGGCCGTGATGCTCGAAGCCGCCCTCGCCCTGCGTTTCCCCGAGCTCACGCCCCGCTTTCTACCCCTGGGGAAACCCGCCACGTTGATCTTCGAGGAGGCCTTTGTACGGCTTGGCACCCGCGACGCCGTGATGGTGGGCGACCAGCTCCACACCGACATCGCCGGGGCCCAGGCCGCGGGCATCGCCTCGGCCCTGTGCCTCACCGGGGTCACCGCACGCCAGGCGGCCCTCGACGCCGAGAGGCCCCCGACCTACCTCCTGGAGTCCATTGGGCCCAGGGCGCCCGGAGGCTGAAGTTCGAGCCCCCGCGCCCTCCACTTCGCGATCGACGCCGTATCCCGCCGAGTGAAGATCGAGACCGCGTTCCCGCCGCTCGGTGTAAACCCGTGCTCGTGGCCATGGCGTGTTGTTGTGGTGAAGGGGTATGCTCGGTCGGCGTGAGCCTGCTGCGGCCCCGCCCAAGCCACCCGAGAAGGTCCAGCACGTGAGCCTGTCATTCAAGAGCCGCAAGGGCACCGTCGAGCAACGCTGGATCTACTACGCCATGCTCCGCGACAACGTACAACACCACCTGGAGGGCGGCGCTCCCGGGGGCGATTTCGAGGCGCTGCACGCCGTTGGCAGCGCTCTGACGCTCGGACGCGTCGCGGTGCCCGCGGGGCGGCTCCACGACGAACTCGTCGTCGCGCGCGGCGCCCTCGCCGCGAAGCCGATGCACGAGTTCGCCGTGAGCCTGCGCACCCAGGCGGTGGTCAGCCTCAAGTGGCCCCCGCCCGAGCGCCGCGAGACGACCGTCGTCGGTGCGCACGGGAGCGCGGGCCTGCCGACCGACGCCTCCATGACGACTCTCGGCGATGCGTTCGGGCACCTGCTCGACGCGCTCATCGACCTCAGCGAGGGAGCGCAGGAGACCGACGTCATCGAGGTCGTCGACCTGTAGATCCCGCTGTGGACACCGCTGTACTCCCTGCTGGCCTCGTGACCGCGCTGGCCCTGGTCGGGGCGACGGTGAACCTCGGGTTGCGGGTGGCGCTCTCGCCCACACACCTCCAGGTGCAGCAGGCCATGCTCCTCGAGGCGAGCCCTTCCCACGACGAAGAGGGCCCGGAGACCGACGACGAGAGCGCCCCGGCTCACCCGCAGATGAAGCGCTCGTAGCGGGGCTGGACAGCTGCGGCGCCGCCCGCAGCCCCCGCCTCGGGCCCCGTCAGCGGAACGAGCTCGCCCCCGCGTCGTACACGCGGCCCGCCGTCGAGGTGCCCGGTCGCTCGCCCGTCCACGTCCCGTAGAAGACCTTGATCGTCCCGCCGTTGGTCACCGCCGCGCCGCCGCCGCGGGCCGACACCCGCGTCCCGATCGTGCCCTGCACCTCCACGACCCTGCCCTCGATCAGCACGCCCCCGCCCGCGCCCGCGCCACCCGGGGCCGAGGTGGAATTGCCGCCGTTGTCGCGCGACCCGCCGCCGCCGCCCGCCCCGTTGGCCACGACCCGCCCCGTCGCGCCGAGCACCAGGCGCTCGGCCGCGTACAGGACCACGTACCCGCCCCCCGCGCCGCCGCCGCCGCCGCCCGCCTCCTGCGCGTTGCCCGCCCCGCCGCCGCCGCCGCCGCCGCCCAGCCGCAGGGTGCGGTCGGTGCTCGTGTCGCCGTTGCCCATCGCCGCGCCGTATCCGCCCGACCTGCCCGCGACCGCCGCCGCGCC
>CAYUSB010000033.1:0-95284 GCA_964447205.1 uncultured Myxococcaceae bacterium | reverse complement strand
ACCGAAAGGAGGCCCTTGACGTGGGGCTTCCGCGAGATGTGTCCGGCACAATGCCCGGTTACGGGAGAGGGTAGATGGGTGACGCACGAACAGGATGGGGTGAGGGCCGTCGGGGGCTCGCCGTCGCTGTAGCTCGGGGGCACGTTGGGCTGCCTACCTCCACACGGTTCCGGCCCTTGCGCACCTTAGCGCCCTTGCGGTTTCCCTCCACCCCCCTCCGCCCCCGCCCCCCGCCTCAGCCCCCGTCTCGCTCCTGGGCGAAGCGTGCGAGGGCCGTCATCCAGCGCCGCGGGAGCACCCGGGGCGTCGCCGCCGTAATCTTGTTGACCACCCCCGGGATCACCACCGACTTCCCCTGGAACATCCCCGCCACCCCCTCCCGGGCCACCTCCTCCGACGACATCATCAACGGCCCTCGCAAGAGCCTCACCCCCGTGAGCCCCGCCCGGGCCTGAAAGTCCGTGCGTGTCGGCCCCGGACATAGGGTCGTCACCGTCACCCCGGTGTCCTTCAGCTCATTGCCCAAAGCCTCGCTGAACGACAGCACATACGCCTTGCTCGCGTAGTACACCGCCAACAACGGCCCCGGCTGGAAGGCCGCCGTCGAGGCCACCTGGAGCACCCGCCCGTGCCCGCGCTGCACCATACCCGGCACGACCAGGGCCGTCAGAGCCGTCAGAGCCGTGATGTTGAGCTGGATCATGGCCAGGGTCTCGGCCAAGGGGGCGTCGAGAAAACGCCCGTAGGCCCCTACCCCGGCGTTGTTGACCAGAACATCCGGGGCGATGTCGGCCTCCCCGAGGGCGGCCACGATCTGGGCAGGGGCACCCGGGTCGGTGAGGTCGGCCACGCACACCTGGGTGGCCACCCCGTGGTGTGCGGTGAGGTCGTCAGCGAGCTTCTGGAGCTTGTCGCCGCTGCGGGCCACGAGGAAGAGGTTGTGCTGGGCCTTGGCGAGGGTCACGGCGAGGTCGAGGCCGATCCCCCCCGAGGCCCCGGTGACTACCGCCCAGGGACGACCGTTGTGTGGATGCTCCATGCCGCCACTGCGGAGAACCATCCCCGAGGGCCCTGTCAAGCCCTCTCCCGGGCGAAGCCTCCCACTACGCCAGCAGGGCCTCGATGCGCGCCAGGGCCGAGGCCGGGGCCCGGACCCTGAGCTCGGCCCCCGACTCGTTCCAGTCTTCGTGCACGACCCGGCCCGCCCGGTGGATCTCCCCCACCACGCTGCCCCGGTCGTGTGGGACCTGGAAGGTCCGCTCCTGCCATCCCCGCTCGAAGCGGGCCACGATGGCATCGCGCAGCCTCCGGACGTCGTCGGGGTTCTTCGCGCTCATCCGGATGGCCTCGGGAAACTCCAGCCCCAGGGCCTCGAAGGCGCCCGCGTCGACCTGGTCGCACTTGTTGAGCACGAGCACGGTGTCGATGTCCCCCGCCTCGATCTCCGCCAGAACCGCCCGGGTGACCTCGTGTTGGGCCCGCCAGGCCGGGTCGCTCGCGTCGACGATGTGCAGCAGCAACGAAGCCTCCCTCGCCTCATCCAAGGTCGACCGGAACGAGGCCACCAGGTCGTGCGGGAGCTTCTTGATGAAGCCGACGGTGTCGCTCACCAGGATCCGCGGGACGCTCTCGGGCCACAGGGGCCGCACGGTGGTGTCAAGGGTCGCGAAGAGCTTGTCGGCCACGTAGACCTCGCTCCCGGTCAGGGCCCGCATGAGCGAGCTCTTGCCCGCGTTGGTGTAACCCACCAGGGCCACCCGAAGCTGCTCCTGCCTGCGCGACCGGCGTACGTCCTGCTCGTGGGCGATGGCGTCGAGCTCGCGGCGCAGCTCGGCGATGCGGTCGCGGATCTTGCGGCGGTCGAGCTCCAGGGAGGTCTCGCCGGCCCCCTTGCCCCCGATCCCTCCGCGCTGTCGGTCGCCCCCGCCAGCCCCGCCCCGCAGGCGCGGGCTGAGGTAGCCGAGACGGGCGATCTCGACCTGAAGCCGGGCCTCGCGGCTGCGGGCGTGGCGATGGAAGATCTCCAGGATCACCGCCGTGCGATCGAGGACCGTCACCCCCGTGGCCTGCTCGAGGTTTTTCAGTTGGGTGGGGCTGAGCTCGTGATCGACCACCACCAGGCTGGCCCGCTCGCCCGGGGCGAAGGCCTCGGGGAGGGCCTCGGCGTCGTCGGGCTCGACCCCCTCGTCGAGGAGGGCCTCGGGGTCGGGCTCGTCGAAATCCTCGTCGGCTTCGATGTCGGTCCCGCCCTCGGCCGCGGCCTCGTCCCGGTCGTCGATCCGGCGCTTGCGTACGGTGGCCCCCGAGGGGATCACCCCCGTCCCCCCCGTGTAGTCAGCCAGGAGCTTGAGCTTGCCCTGCCCGAGGACCATGCCCGGGGCGAGACGACTCCGCCGTTGGGTCACCCGGGCCAGGACAGGGTGCCCCAGGGTAGTCACCAGGCGCTCAAGCTCGGCCAACGAACTCTGGAAGTCTCCATCACTCGTTTCAGGAAGTTGCACTCCGACGAGTACAGCACGGAGCGGCGCGTCGGTGGTGTCGTGGGTGGCGGCGTTGGGTCGGGTCATGATGGGCGGCGGGCAGCATAACACCCGGTCACCCACTGTTAAGGGCCGAGTGGGCGCTTGCGGGGCGCCCCGGGTGCGAGTATGCCGCTGCGCCAACGATGCGTGGAACTATTGAGGGATGGGGCGAGGTCGAGTCGTCCGCGGACTGGGTGCGCGACAAGCTCGCGACCTTCGACACCCGCACGCGCGTGCTCGTGCTTCAGCACCCGCAGGAGCAGGACCACGCGGTGTCGTCGGCGGCCCTGCTCCTGGCCTCGTTGCCCAAGGCCGAGCTCCGGGTGGGCCTGTCATGGCCGAGCTTCGGGCACTGCCTGGGCGACCTCCAGGCCGACCCGGGCCGATGGGTGTGCCTCTATCCCTCGTCGCTCAAGCGCCCGTTGACCCCGGCCGAGCTGCAACAGCCCGTGGTCCTCCTCGACCGTCAGGGGGAGGCCCTGCGGCCGGGGGAGCGCATCGAGGGGGTGGTGGTTCTCGATGGGACGTGGTCGCAGGCGAAGACCTTGTGGTGGCGTAACCCCTGGCTCCTGAAGCTGGGGCGGGCCGTGTTGCACCCTACCGAGCCCGGGATCTACGGCAAGCTCCGCAAGGAGCCCCGGCGCGAGGCCGTCTCGACCCTGGAGTCGGTGGCCGATGTCCTCGTGGCCAACGGCGAGCCCGAGGCCCTGCGCGAGCACCTCCGTCGCCTCTTTCGTACGATGGTGCAGCGGGCCCGAGACGCCCGGCAGAAGGCCGAGGCCGCCCACGCCGCCCGCCCCCGGGCCGCCCCCAGGGCGGGACCCACGGCGGGCCCCATGGCCGAGGACCCCCCGGGGGAAGCTTCTGAAGAGGCTCCTGGGGACAAACCCGGCGAAGGCTGAGGCCCTCCCCGCGTACAGGGGGAGTGAAGATGTACGACCAGGCCATCGTCGGGCGTCGGGCACGATGAGCGCGCGGCGACGGGGTGCAGGGGCGACGGCGGGTCGAAGACGTGACGGGTAGTTTGGCGATGATGTTCGAAGGAGAATGCACGATGGGTACGAGGATGACGAAGACGGCCAGGAAGCTCGTAGTTGGACTGATCGCGGGGATGTCCCTCGGAGCCGCGGGAGGCTGCTCCCGCACGGCGACGTTCGCGGTGACCCGCCCGGCCATGCTCAACGCCGCCCAGGTGGGCAACACCATGACGGTGGGCGGGATCGCGGCCCCCACGGGGATGCCCCAGGACGTCCAGGCCGCCGCGGAGATCTCCGCCGACCTGTCCAACCGCATCACCCACAGCCTCAACCCCGCCATCCGGCTGGTGGCCCAGGGCGGGGGGGTGGTCATCACCGGGGCCGTGCTCTCCAACGAGTACGGCGAGCGCATCGAGCAGGTCGACCGCACCTGCACCCGCACCGTCTCCGTGGGCAACGGCCAGTTTCGCGCCGAGCCCTACCCCTGCACCGACATCCGTCGCATCGGCCAGGCCCACGCCCGGCTCCAGTTTCAGGTCACCCATGGGCAGAACGGACAGGTGCTCTTCGACCAGACCTACGAGGACACCGCCTCGCAGACCACCGTGGGCATCCGCTCGGCCTACGAGCGCCGTGACCCGGCCGGGATCGACGGGTTCGGGATGCTCCACGCCGTGCGGTCGGGCCTCGTGGGCAACTTCGCCCGGGTGATCCTCCCGTGGCAGGAGAACGTCACCGTGGCCTTCGAGGACTGCGACGGCGACGCCCGGTGTCGCCAGGGCTACGACCTCGTGCGGTCCGGCAACCTCGCCGCCGCCGAGCCTCTCTTCACCGCTGTCCTCGGGGAGTATGCGGCCCCGGGGGCCCAGGTTCCGGCCAACGCGGCGGAGCGGGTGGGCGAGGCCCTGTACAACCGCGGGGTCACCCGGTCGTACCTCGGGCGCTACGCCCAGGCCGTGGCCGACCTCACCCGGGCCATCGCCCTGCGCCCCGACGAGTCGGACTGGAACCAGGAGCTCGAGAACGCCCGCAACATGGCCCGCGACCAGGAGGCCCTGCGCCAGCAGGGGGCCGTCACCAACGAGACCCAGAACGTCCAGCAGGCAGGCACTCCGTGAGAAAGCTCCTCTCCCGCACCGCCGTCTGGGCCCTGCGCGGGGCTGTCGTCCTTGGGGGCTCGGCGGCCCTTTGGGCCTGCGTCACGTCGGGGGCCACCGGCCCGGCCAACACCGCCGCCATCAGCGCCCAGAACCAGGCCTTCTACCAGGAGCAGATCGTCCTGGCCCGCCAGGCCCTGGAGCGCCAGGAGTGGGACGCCGCCCGGCAGAGCCTGGAGGGCATCGTCGACGCCCTGCCCGCGGCCGACCCCCTCGGGGCCGAGGCCCGGGCCGGCCTCGCCCGCATCGCCTTCGAGCTCGGCGACTACGGACGGGCCGCCCAGCTTGGGGCGGAGGTGCCCGCCGGGTCGCAGTGGGCCGTGAGCGCCCTGGAGTCGCGGGGCCTGGCCCAGCTCTTCTCGTGCGACTTCGACGCGGCCACCCAGACCTTCTACCAGCTCCGGGCCGTCGACCCGCCCCGCGGTCAGGTCTGGATCGGCGTGACCGCCGCCTGGACCGGGGCCGACGCCAACGCCGAGCGCGAGCTGTCGGGCGTCGTCGAGCAGCACCCCAACACCGAACACGGGCCCAACGCCCGCTTCTACCTCGCCCAACTCGCCCTGTGGCAACGCCGCCCGGGCCCCGCCCAGCGCTACCTCGGCCAGCTCAACAGCGCCTCGCCCCAGTACCTCCCGACCCTCGACACCCGCGGGCAAAACTGGCTCCAGCGCCGCACCCACCTGATGCGGTCGTACTTCACCTTCGACACCCTGGCCCGCCTGAGCCGGATGTCGTCCTCGCCCGTCTCCGCCGAGCAAGACCAGCGGGCCGACCAGGCCCTCCAGATGCTCCAGGCCAACCCCGGGGCCTGCGCCACCCAGGTCGGGCGCCTCGTGCAGGCTCGGGCCGCCGGAGCCGCCGACCGGGCCGCCTTCGCCAACGCCAGCCGCGACAGCGACGGCGACGGGGTTCCCGACGCCCGCGACCGGTGCCCCAACGAGGCGGAGACCCACAACGGCATCGCCGACGACGACGGATGCCCCGAGAGCACCGCGGCCATCGACCTCGAGGGCAACCAGATCCGCATCCGGTCGGGCTTCGCCATCAACTTCGCCACCGGGGCCGACCGGGTCCTCGACTCCTCCCGGCCGGTCATCGACCAGCTCGCCCAGCTCCTCAACAGCCCCCAGTACGCCTGGATCCGCCGCATCCGCCTCGACGGGCACACCGACAGCGCCGGCGACCCCAGCAGCAACATGGAGCTCGGCGACCGGCGCGTCCGGGGCGTGGCCGCGGCCCTCGTGGCCAACGGGGTCAACCGCGAGCGCCTCACCTGGCAGTCGTACGGCAGCACCCGCCCCATCGACCCCAGCGACACCGAAGAAGCCCGCGCCCAGAACCGGCGCGTCGAGATCTTCATCATCGACCCGCCCATGTTCGGCGGGGTCCGGGTCACCCAGTAACTCCTCCCGCCTGCGCCTGGGTCTCTCCTACCCGCGGCGCAGAAACACCACCACAAACACCGCCAGCAGGGCCAGGACCACCCCCACGGCCACATACACCACGGGGCTGCGCTCGGCCGCCTCGAGGGGAGCCTCGTGCGGCCCCTGGGGGGCGGGACCAGGCCCCGGAACCATCGAGGACAGGGACATCCTCCCAGGGCCCTCGACGTCCGTCGGGTGGGTCTCGCTCGGGGGCGGGGTCATCGACGCCGACTGGGTCCGCGGGGCAAACACCGTGCGCGCAAACGCGATCTCCTCGCCGCTGTCGCCCACGGGCTCCGCAGGGGGGGTCTCCTGCACCTGCGGGGCCGCAGGGGCCGCCGCCGTGGCCGGACGCACCGGAGCTCCGAACGACACGCCCCCTTTGCCTCCCGCGGCTCCGAAGGCCCCGGCGCGCCCGGCCAGGGCCGAGGCCGGGATGGCCGGGGCCGGACGCATCACCGTGCGCACGTTCTCCTCGGGGTCTTCTTCTTCGTCGTGCTGGCGGGTGTAGACGATCCCGTCGGGGTGGGGCGGAGGCGAAGGCTCGGGGGCCGCGGGGGCCGCAGGAGGCTCCTCGGGCAGCTCCATCCGCTCGACCCGGGGCATGGCGGGCACGGAGATCCCCTGGAGCGACGGGGCCCGCATGGGGCGCATCGAGCCCGGGGCCACGGCCTGCAGGAGCCCCGTCAGGGCCTCGTTGGCGTCGGCGTACCGCACGGAGGTGTCGCGGGTCACGGCCCGGGCGAACCACGCGTCGAAGCCCGGCGGGGGCGCCACCCCCCCGAGGGCCCGGGCCCGGACCGAGGCGGGCTCCAGGGGGTGCAGGAGGAGCTCGACCAGGACCTCACGGATGGGGGGATTGGGGACGTTTCCGCTCTTCCAGTACGACTTGCCGGTGAGGAGCCGGAAGGCGATGAGCCCCAGGGGCCACACGTCGGTCGACGGGGTGAGCTTGCTGTTCTGGGCCTGCTCGGGGGCCATCCACATGGGCGACCCCACGGCCGCGGTGGTGTCGGTCTGGCTGTCCTTGGACATCTTCGAGATCCCGAAGTCGAGGACCTTGATGGAGAAGGGCGTGTCGCTGCGTTGGGCCGGGGCAATGAGGATGTTTTGTAGCTTGAGGTCGCGGTGGACCACCCCCAGGGTGTGGGCCGCCCCCACCCCGTGGCAGAGCTGCCGGAAGATCTCGAGGACCTCGTCGAGCCCCAACGGGCCCCGGGCCTTGGCGAAGGCCTCCAGGTCTTCGCCCTTGATAAACTCCATGGCGATCCACGGGGTCTCGAGCTCCTCGTCGATGCCGGCCCCGAGCACCTTCACCACGTGGTCGCTCTCGATGCGGGCGGCGATGCGCGACTCCTGCTTGAAGCGCTCGCGGCTCTTGGCGTCGTCGAGGAGCTGCGGGTGCATCACCTTGAGGGCCCGCTCGACCCCCGTGCTCTCCTGGTGCGCGACGTACACCGCCCCCATGCCGCCCTTCGCGAGCATCCGGACAATCTTGTAGTCGTGCCCGATCACTGTGCCGGGTCGGAGCCTGAGGACGCTCGCCATCGTGCGCGCACTCTACCCCGCTTTGCCCCGCGGGTGGGCGCTTCTGCGCAGCGTTGCGCCCGTGGTCGAGCCGGAGCACACTCGGCCCGCCCGAGGGGACCCACCACCCTCTACGTCGGGCATACGAGGAGCAACGCGATGATCGCCGTAGGCACGCGGGTGACGGGACAGTGGCACAACGGGCAGTGGTACCCCGGGCGCATCGGCCAGGTCCGGCAGAACATGGGCGTGACGGAGTTCTTCGTGGAGTTTGATGACGGCGACCGGGCCTGGGTCACCCTCGACCGGGTCCGGCCCCTCGACGGCGGCTTCGGCGGCGGCTTCTCTGGCAAAAACTTCGCCCCCCCGATGGGCGGATTCGCCCCCCCGATGGGCGGATTCGCGGCCCCGGGGGCCCTCGTGCCCGGAGCGGCCGTGCTCGGCGACTGGACCGAAAACGCCTGGTACGACGGCTACGTGGCCGAGGCCAACAGCAACGGGACCCTGTTCTTCGTGCAGTTTGACGACGGCGACAGCAAGTGGCTCCCCCCGCAGAAGATCCGCCCCCGGGTCAACGCCCCCAACCTCCAGCCCGGCTCCGTGGCCCACCTCGCCGTCGGGACCCGGGTCTCGGGCCAGTGGCACGACGGCACCTGGTACCCCGGGGTCGTCTCCCGCCAGAACGCCAACCAGACCCTGTGCTTCGTCCAGTTTGATGACGGCGACAGCAAATGGCTCGGCTCGATGCACCTGCTCCAGACCGGCCCGGCCACCCGCGCCGCGTCCCCTGCCCAGGCCCAGGGCCACGGCCCCGCCCTCGCCCCCGGAGCCCGCGTCAAGGCCGAATGGACCCCGGGCCAGTGGTACCCCGGACACATCGCCGAGGCCAGCGCCGACGGGGCCATGTTCTTCGTGCAGTTTGACGACGGCGACACGGCCTGGCTCGCAGCCCCGCAGATCCGGGTCCAGGGCGGACACGCGGGCGGCTTCGTGGCCCCGCAGGCCCACCCGCCCCCGCCCCCAGCCCCCGCCCCCGCATGGCCCAACTACGGGGCCCCGCCGGGTTATCCCCCGACCCCCGCACCCGCCCCTGCACAGGCCCCCGTCGCCCAGAGCCCCGCCCCGGCCGCGGAGCCCCGCTTCGTGGAGAAGGTCATCGAGCGGCAGGTCCTGGTGGTTCGGTGCCAGTACTGCCGGGCCCTCACCCCCGCCGACATGGCCACCTGCAAGGAGTGCGGGGC
Source organism: uncultured Myxococcaceae bacterium (assembly GCA_964447205.1). Taxonomy (GTDB): domain Bacteria; phylum Myxococcota_A; class Polyangia; order Polyangiales; genus JAEUKH01. The sequence goes on along the minus strand of CAYUSB010000033.1, from coordinate 86,436 downwards.
CCGGATGCACTGACGCCCAGCGCCCGTCACGTCTCGGCGAGCATCTCGGCCAGGGCCCAGATCGTACGCGGGGACGATCCCTCGGCCTTGTTGTTGACCAGGACGTAGCCCTCCCGGCCGGCCCCGAGGCACTGCCGTACGAGGGCCACCACGTCGGCCCGCATCGTGGGGTCGACGGCCCGCAGCTCGGCGAAGGGGGCGAAGGCCCGCTTGCGGTCGGCGTAGCGGGTCCCCGGGGCCAGAAGGAGCCGCACGACCCCGACGGGCTGGTCGGCGATGGCGAACCGGCGCGACTGGGCGGCGAGGGCGGGCATGGCCGTCCAGTAGTTGTAGACATGGGACACTCCCCGGCGGCGCAGGACCCGACCGTACGGGGGCCCGAAGAGGCGCGGGTCGCGCAGCTCGACCGCGTAGGACACCCCCGGGGGGAGGGCCCCGAGGAAGTCGTCGAGGCGGGCCGCGAAGTCGTCCGGGTCGAGGCGAAACGCAGGCGGAACCGGCGGGAGTTCGAACATCAGCAGGGCCGTCCGCGGCAGGAAGTGTTCGGCGAGGACATGGCCCATGTCGCGGAGGTAACGGTCGGGGTGGAGGAAATCGGGATTGGTCCGCGGGGCCGCGCTCGGGTCGCCCGGAACCACCGCCGACGTGACCGAGGCCGGGGCCTTGAGGCAGGCCCGAAACCCGGGCGGGAGCTGGGCGTCGTAGCGCTGGAGGTCCCTGGGAGGAATCGGGGCGTAGTACCCCCGGTCGATCCCGACGGTGCGCAGGAGGGGGTGGCGAGCGTACTCCGCGAGGCCGTCTCGGGCGAGGGCCGACTCGCTCCGAGAGGCGGCGTAGACGACGCCCTGCCAGCCCGGAAAGCCCCACGACGAGGTCCCGAAGCGCAGGGCCTCGGGGAGCCGGGCTCGGAGCTCGGCCGCGGCCCGGTAGACGGGCCCCATCGGGTCGGGCGGGGCGAACAGGGCGAGCTGATCGGGGGCGTCGGCGGAGGCCATCGCGGGAAGTGTGCCCACAGCCGACGACGGGGTCACAGTTTGGGGCATCCCGACGGTATCGTCGGGGCCCCGCAGGAGATCCCGATGAACGCTCCCCGACGGGCCGAGGTCGAGGCCATGCTCGCCACGGTCTCCGCCGTCACCCGCAGCACCCACAAGACCCGCGTCCTCGCGGCCATCGCGTGGCCCAAGGAGGTCGAGGCCCGGTTCTTCGCGGGGGGCTGCGAGGCCCTGCCCGAGGTGGAGTATGCCGTCGACCGGGACGCCCTCAACGCCCGGGTGGCCGACCTCGACGCGGCCCTCGAGGCCCTGCCCGGCGACGACGTGGTGGGCTCCTGGCTGCGCGGGGTGGTGGCCTCCATGCGCGACGCCAACCGCCTCGTCCTGGCCCTCGGGACCCGAGAATTCTCCACGATCTCCGGGGCGCTCTATGGCACCGCGGGGACGCGGTTTCACGGCGGCCTGCGCAACATCGACCTGGCCACCCACCTCCTCGACCGGCTGCGGGTGCACGGGTGGGACGCGGCCGACGACCCGCCCGAGGAGCCCCTCACGGCCGAGGCCCTCGCCCGGTCCCTGCTCGAACGGGTAGCCCGCGAGATCCCGGGCCTCGACCTCGAGGTTCGTATCGACCCGACCCTGACGGCAAAGGTGGTGGCCGGGTCGACCCGGGTTCGGATCCGGGCCGACGCGACCTTCACCCCCTGGGAGGCCGAGGGACTCTGGCACCACGAGGTCGAGACCCACTGCCTCACGGCCCAGAACGGGGCCGCCCAACCCAGGGCCCGCTTCCTCCGGGCCGGGGGACCCCGATCGACCGCGTCCCAGGAGGGCCTCGCGGTCTTCGCGGAGATGTACCACCACTGCCTCTCCGTCGCGCGGATGCAGCGCCTCGCCCGCCGGGTGGTCCTCGTCGACATGGCCGAGGGCGGGGCCGACTTCCTCGACCTCTACCGCCACCTCCTGGCCGAGGGATCGTCCCCCCGGGAGGCCTTCCTCGACGCCCAGAGGGTGTGCCGCGGAGGGCTCGTGACGGGCGGGGGGCCCTTCACCAAGGACGCCTCCTACCTCGCGGGCCTGCTCGACGTGCAGGCCTTCCTCTCGGCCGTGATGCGCGGGGGGCTGCGCGACGAGCTCGGGCTCCTGGTGTGCGGACGCATCGACCTCGACGACCTGCACGCCCTCGTGGTGCTGCAACAGCTCGGGGTGCTCCAGCGCCCGAAGTTCTTGCCGGGCTGGCTGCGGCGCTGGCAGACCCTCCTGCCCGAGTTCGCCTTCGCGTCCTTCCTCGACGGGGTCTCGCTCGCCCCCGTGGCCGAACACTTCTCCGCCCTCATCGCCACGGCCACCGCCGCCGCCCGCCCCTGAGCGAAATCGTCGCCAGGATTTTGCCCTGGGGCCCGCCCGAAACGTAGGGTCCACCCACGTCAAGGCGACGCCCGCGGCGGGATCCGCGGCGCGTGCCGGCGGTGGCCTCCTCCCTCCACCGCCGCCCCCGCGCTCGCGCCCCACCGCGATCGCCTCGACCCCACCGGGAGCCCTCCGTCCTGGGCGCGGTCCTTCCCCCGCCGCTCAGGGCCCACAGGGCTCCCATCGCCTGGGCCTTCTCCGTGCGACCGCGTTCGCCGCCCGGAGAGGGCCCAGGCCCCCTCCGGGGGGAAAGAGCCTCCGAAGCGCGGTGGAATCCCGCGGCCCCTTCGCGTACCCTCTCGCTCCATGGGTCGACATACAGCCGCGCGGTGGGCGCTCGGGGCCGTCCTCTGCCTGGGATGCGCGCTGGAAAACCCGCGGGACATCGTCCCCCTCGAAGCCGGCCTCGGCGACCTGGGCCCGCTCGACGCCCCCCCCGCCGACCAGCCCCTCCCGGTCGACCAGCCCCCCGCCGACCTCGGCCCCGAGTGCGGGGCCCTCGGTCAACCCTGCTGCACCACCGCCCCGGCCTGCCGCGAGGGGGCCTGCGGGTCGGGCGGGACGTGCATCACCTGCACCGCGGGCGAGCAGCTCTGCGACGGCCGCTGCGTCGACCTGCAGTCCGACAACGCCCACTGCGGGGCCTGCGGGGCGGCCTGCGCCAGCGACGGGGCCACGGTGTGCGCCCGGGGTCAGTGCATCCTGTCGTCGTGCCCGGCCGGCCGGGGCGACTGCAACCGCGACCCCCTCGACGGCTGCGAGACCACCCTGTCCGACACCGCGGCCCACTGCGGCACCTGCGGCAACGCCTGCAACGCCCCCAACGGGACCCCGGCCTGCGTCGCCGGGGCCTGCCAGCTCGCGCAGTGCAACGTGGGGTTTCGCGACTGCGACGGCCTGCAGAGCACGGGCTGCGAGGTCAATGTGGCCCGCTCCCTCGAACACTGCGGGTCGTGCGGGGTGCGCTGCGCCCCGGCCAACGCCGCCGCGGCCCGCTGCGAGGAGGGGCGCTGCTTCGTCGAGTCCTGCGCACGGCTCTTCGGCGACTGCAACAACGACCCCGAGGACGGCTGCGAGACCGACCTCGCCCGCTCGATCGAGCACTGCGGGGCCTGCGGGACCCGCTGCGCGACCACGGGGGGCACCCCGGTGTGCAACGTGGGCGTGTGCGGGGTGTCGAGCTGCAACCCCGGGCGGGGCGACTGCGACGGCGACGTCGGCAACGGGTGCGAGACCAACCTCCGCGACACCGTAGCCCACTGCGGGGCCTGCGGGGCCGCCTGCGGGGCCCTCCCCCACGCCACGGTGGTGTGCCGCGACGCCCGCTGCGCCATCGGCGCGTGCGAGACGGGGTGGGGCGACTGCAACGGCAACCCCGGCGACGGGTGCGAGACCGACCTGCGGGTGACCACGGGGTCGTGCGGGATGTGCGGCCGGGCCTGCGCCCTGCCTAGGGCCGTCCCCCGCTGCGCCGCGAGCGCCTGCGCCGTGGCCTCGTGCGAGATGGGGTTTGGCAACTGCGACAACAACCCCGCCAACGGGTGCGAGGTCGGCTTCGCCAGCACCCTCGCCCACTGCGGACGCTGCGGCAACAACTGCCCCAACCGCACCAACGCCACCCGCACCTGCAACGGGGGCAACTGCGGGTTCTCCTGCAACAACGGCTTCGGCAACTGCGACGGCAACGGCGGCAACGGGTGCGAGGCCAACCTCAACAACAGCATGGCCCACTGCGGCGGGTGCAGTCGGGCCTGCACCGCCCCGAGCGGCGGGAGCGCCATGTGCATGGGGGGCAACTGCGTCCGGAGCTGCCCGGGCGGACAGCAGAACTGCGGCGGGACGTGCCGCCCTGCCGGGGCCTGCACGAGCGCCGGGGGCGGCGGGTGCCAGACCATGGGGACCTTCGTGTGCATGGGCACCAACAGCGCCTGCAACGCCACGCCCCGCACGAGCGGAGGCTGCTCAAACCCCGCGGGCGGGGTCTGCCGGGCCGGGGGTGTGTGCGGGTGCCCGAGCGGGCAGACCAACTGCAGCGGGACCTGCCGCAACCTCAGCAACACCCTCGGCCATTGTGGGGCCTGCGGGCGGGTGTGCATGGCCCCGGCGGGAGGCACGGCCGTGTGCATGGGGGGCAACTGCATCCAGACCTGCCCGGGCGGCCAGCAGAACTGCGCCGGGACGTGCCGCCCTGCGGGGCCGTGCATGAGCGCGGGGAGCGGCGGGTGCCAGACCGCCGGAAACTTCGTGTGCATGAGCACCAACGCGGTGTGCGACGCCTCGCCCCGCACGAGCGGGCCCTGCACGTCCCCCGTCGGGGGGATGTGTCAGTCGGGCGGGGTGTGCGCCTGCACCGGCGGGCAGACGAGCTGCGGGGGGACCTGCCGCACCCTGATGACGGACGCGCAACACTGCGGGGCCTGCGGTCGGGCCTGCGCCCCGGGCCAGACCTGCGCGGGCGGGGTGTGCGTCTGCCCGGCCGGGCAGACAGCGTGCGGTTCGGCCTGCGTCCACACCCAGGACGACCCCGCCCACTGCGGAGGCTGCGACCGGGCCTGCATGGCCCCGACCTCGCGGTGTATGGGCGGGATGTGCGTCGGGGGCTGAGGCCCCGCAGGGGGGTGTTGGGGACCTACTCGGCCGCGGGGGGCGTGCCGAAGGTGCTGGTGGGGATGCTGGTGCGGGGGGCCGTGGGGGGTTCGCCCGCGGAGGGCGGGTCGCTCGGGCGGGGGTCGTCGCGTACGATGTCGACGGGCTCGGCACGGACGGGGAAGGGCCCCGGGGCGGGGGCGCACGAGACCGGCGGGACCGCGGGTACGGGGCGCTCCTCGGGGGGGCGCACGGGGCGAGGCGGGAAGGGCCCGGGGGAGCCCGCCCCGAGGGCGGAGACGGACACCGCGGGGGAAGGCCCGGAGGCGGCGGGCGGGGTGAGCTCACGCGGGGCCGAGGCCGCGGCGGGCTGAAAGCGGTCGAGCCACCAGGACCAGGCGATGAGGCCCAGGAGCACGAGGGCCGCGACGGAGACCAGGAGAAACCACAAGACCTCCTGGAGGGACTCGGAGGCCGGGAATCGTTGGGCGTCGACGGCCACCCCTGCGGCCAGGGTGGCCAGGGTGCCGTAGTACAGGGCCCGGGCGGGCTCGAACCACTGGGAGCGGGCCGAGACCTCGGGCTCGTAGGGCGTAGGGTCGAGGGTGAAGGCGGGGGGGCGCCCCCCGGCGCGGAGGGAGGCGGCGAGGCGCTCGAAGGCGGCGGCCCGACGGCCGAGGGTCACGTCGAGGCTCCACCCGGCGAAGGCCAGGAGGGGGGCCACCCACATGTAGCGGGCGGGGTGCACGGCGGCGTGGCTGAGGGCCACCATACACACCGCGGCCGTCGTCACGACCCGCAGCGGAACCGTCCCCCGACGGGCTCGGGCCCCCTCCTCGGCGACACGCAGGAGATGGGACGCGACGGCTTCGACGGGTTGTTGGGGGGGAGAAGATGACATCGGTTGGGCCTCGAACCGCCCGGAGTGTAGCGCGATTCCCTGCCGTGGTGCAGGGTACGCGCCCGGAGGTGCGATGGGCGCGATGACACGGCAGGGCGGTTCGGATCCCCCGGCGGGGGCTGTGGGGCTCGGGAGCGTCTGGGACGAGATCGTGGCGGTGATCGCGCGGGTGACGGGACACGCCCCGCAGCTCCTCGATCAGCGCCCCCTGGCCGGGGGAGCCTCGATGGAGACCTGGGCCCTCGACCTGGGGCTCGGACCGGAGGGGGAGACCCGCGAGCCCCTGGTCCTGCGGCGCGACATGGGGACCAGGATGAACCCCCAGGCCCTCAGCCGGGTCGAGGAGTTTCGTCTCATCGAGCGGGCCCGGGCGGCGGGGGTGCGCTGCCCGCAGCCGAGGTTCCACTCGGGCGAACGGGCTGGGCGGCAGTGGTTTTTGATGGAGCGCTGCCCGGGCGAGTCGGTGGGGCGCCGGGTGGTGCGCTCGCCCGAGCTGGCCCGGGTCCGCACGGGTCTGGCCTACACCATGGGCCGCGAGCTCGGGCGCATCCATCGGATCCCCGTCGACCCCGCGGTGGCCTTCTTGCCTCGTCCCGCGGAGGGCCAGAGCCCCGCCGCCTGGGCCCTGGAGAGCACCCGAGTCACCCTCGACGCCCTGCAGCGGCACAACCCCGTCTGGGAGTACGCCTGGCGCTGGCTCCATCGTCGGGCTCCCCCCGACGACGGGGTCCGGGTGGTGGTCCACGGCGACTTCCGGGTGGGCAACCTCCTGATCACCCCGACCGAGCTGTCGGCCGTGATCGACTGGGAGTTCGCCCACGTCGGCGACCCCCACGAGGACCTCGCCTGGCCCACCCTCCGCGACTGGCGCTTCGAGCACGACCACCTCCCCGTCGGGGGGGTCGGGACCCTCGACCGCTTCCTCGCGGGCTACCGCGATGAGGGCGGGGCCGCCGTCGACCTGCCCCGGATGCGCTGGTGGGCCCTCCTGGGCAACCTCCGCTGGAGCGTCACCTGCCACGTCCAGGCCGAGCGCCACCTGTCGGGCCTCGACCGCTCGGTCGAGCTGGCCAGCCTCGGCCGCAAGAGCGCCGAGATCGAGTGGGAGATCGTCCACCTCCTTGACCAGGAAGAGAGCCTGCCCCCATGAGCAAGACCCCGCCCCTCCCCTCGTTGCGCCCGACGACCGACGAACTCCTGGAGTCCGTGCGCGAGCACCTCATGCAGCGGGTCCTGCCCACCCTGAGCGACCAGACCCTGCGGTTTCAGACCCTGGTGGCGGCCCACGTCCTCGGGGTGGTGAGCCGCGAGATGGAGGGCGGCCACGCGGCCCGTTCCATCGTGAGCCGGGAGCGGCAGAGCCTGCTCGGCGACGACGGCGACGAGGCGGCCCTGTGCGCGGCCATCCAGGCCGGTCGCTTCGACGCTCCTGAGGCCGCGGCCCGACTCCGGGCCCACCTCACCCATCGCACCGAGCTGGCTCTTTTGGCATGGAACCCCGCGTTTCTCACGCGGGTGAAGGCCGACCCCGCGGGCTGATCCGCGGGGGCCCACGGGCGAGGCGGGAGGCGTCAGAAGCCGGCGTCCACGGGCAGGATCGTGGCGCAGTGACGGTAGCCGGTCCGGCAGGCCTCGGGGCTCATGAAGAGGTTGCGGCAGGCGGTGCCCTCGCAGCTGCAGCCGCTCAGGGGCTCGCAGGTCGTGCCCGTCCAGCGGTACCCGAGGAAGAGGTCGCAGAACCCGCGCCCCGCGGCGTCCTGGGCGGCGCAGGGGGTGGAGCTCCCGCCGTCGGCGGCGCAGTTGCCGTCGGTGCTGCACTCCGTGGCCCCTTCGCCGGTGCAGTAGCAGATCGTGCAGGAGTCGACCCGGCACCGTCCGTACCGCGGGCAGGTCTCTCCGTTGGGCAGGCGGCAGGCCGTCGGGCCTACGTCGGGCGGAGGGCCTGCGTCGACCCCGGCGTCGGGGCCTGAGCACTGTGGGTTGATGGCGCAGCGCAGCCCGCCGTCCGGCGTGCAGCCGCAGTAGGTGCAGCGGTCGATCCAGCAGGTGGTGCCGTAGGGGCAGATGTTGCCGTCGCGGAGGCGGCAGCCCTGGGGCCCGGCGTCGGGGGGCACGATCCCGCAGTCGCCACGGTGGGTGTAGGGCTGACCCGGGCAGGTGGAGCTGGCCAGGAAGGTCTGGCCGTCGCAGCCGCAGTACGGCACGGCGTCGCGGGTGCACCCCGGCGAGGGCCCGCACGTCCAGCGCATCCCGCAGCCCGCGGGGCCCTGACAGAGCTCGCCCGGGGTGCACTGGGAGGAGTTGGCGCAGGGCCGCCCCGGCCCGGGCCCTGGACCGGCGTCGACGCAGCCGATGAGGGTGCAGCCCAGCATCCCCGCGCGGCACGTGCAGGTGTTGCAGCCGTCGCCGGCCGGACACGAGGTCCCGTCGGGGCACACCCGGCCGTCGGGCAGGCGGCAGTCGCGGGGACCGGGGCCCGGACCGGCGTCTTCGCAGACGACCCCGGTGCAGCTCAGGATGCCCCGGTTGCACGCGCAGGCGTTGCAGCCGTCACCCGCGGGGCAGGTGGTTCCGTCGCGGCAGACCTGGCCCGAGGGCAGGCGGCAGTCGCGCGGGCCGGGGAGGGGGACGTCGACCCCGGCGTCGGGCACAGGGGTCTCGCAGGTCCCGGTCCGGGCGTAGGGCTGCGAGGGGCAGGTCGAACTGCCATAGAAGGTCTGGCCGTCGCACCCGCAGAACGGGGCGTTGTCGGCCGAGCAGGGGCGACCCAGGGCGGGGTTGCAGGTCCATGGGATGGCGCAGCCCGGGGGGCCGAGGCACTCCATCCCCGGGTCGCAGTCGGTGCTGCGGGTGCACACCCGGGCCCCGCCCGTATCGGGCGCCACGGAGCCGTCGAGGGCCCCCCCGTCTCCGCCGCCACCCGACCCAGGAACCACCGCTCCACACCCCAGGGCGAGCCCGCTCAGGACCACCGCCCCCAGGATCACCCGTCGAAGTCCTTCGTACATCGTCGCCTCCATCCATCGAGCCGGGCCCAGGGATCACAGGGGAAGCCGGAATCTGGCTCACCGTGACACAACCGTATCCTGGGACCGGTCGTGGATGGGGTTCAGTCACACTCCATGCCAGTGGCGCGGCGACTCTGGGATCAGAGGTTGAGGGTGAGGACTCCGCCCCCGGGGACGGGCGCGGCCCCGAGGCGGGGAGAGAAGGTCGGCCCGCGACCGAGGCGGCGGTGGTAGGCCGCCCGCTCAGCCGGGGTGGGGGCCCCGAGGAAGAGCCCGAGGCTGGCCCCCAGAATGGCCCCGGTGGCCGAGGCGATGGGAATGGACGTGTCGTCACGAAACCCCGACCCGAACGAGGCCCCGACCATGCCCCCCAGGAGGGCCCCGAGGTCAAACCACCGCATCTGGGCCGGGGTCGGCTGGATGGAGCTCGCCAGGATCATCCCCAGGGCCACCCCGACCCCCTCGCCCACCAGGGAGGCCGTAAAGGCCTTGGACGTCGTGGCCTCGAAGCCGAGGGCCCCCATGAGGCTGAGGTACCATCCCATGGCCCCGAGCGAGAGCACGAGGCTGCCCGACCCCGGAAGGGCGTCGGTGGCCGCCGCGGCCCCGTACCCCGCCACGCCCCCGAGGGCCATCCCGAAGAACATCGCGTGGGCCCCGCGGCTGCTTCGCTCCGAGGCGAAGTCCCAATCGGCCGCGAGGGTGAGGCTCATCGAGCCCATGAGCCCGAGCATCACCCCCGCGTTGGTGGCGTAGGCCCTGCCCCGCCGGATGGAGTGCCCGCGATCGAGAAGGGCCGAGCCCACCAATCCCCCCGCGAGCCCCAGAAACGGCAGGGTGGCCAGAAGCCCCGCGTTTCGATCCGGAACCAACGCGGACAGATACACCCCCGTGACCAGCCCTGCCGTCCCCCCGGCGACGTAAAGGGCCAGGGCCTCCGAGCTGTCCAGGGTCCCCGGCGGCCGGTCGGGGCGAATCTGGATCGGCGCCCCCGGGGCTCCCACCATCCCAGGGGGCGGCATACCTCCCGGGGCTCCCCCGGCCTCGGGTTGGGTCTCCGGCCCCCGCGCGGGACCCGCGGCGCCGACCGACTGCACGTACAGCCGCACCGCGGCCAGGGGCATGTACGGCGCGAGGAAGGCCTCGCGCCCCGCGATCCCGCTCTCCAGAAAGGCCCGGGCCGCCGCGTGTTGCCCGCCCGCGAGGAGCTCCAGGGTGCCGTCGATGATCCGCGACACGGTCTCGACATCGCTCGGGGGCGGAGGCAGGACCCCGGGGGCCGTCGGAGCCGCGGGGGGCCGGGCCCGGGCCGGGAGGCGCTGCCCTGTGGCGATGGCTGTGGCGAGGCGCAGGGTCACGGCCACCGTCCCGTACCCGCGGAGGTCGACCCCGTCGCGTTGGGCGAGCACCGTGAGGGTCACCATGGCGTCGCGGGGCCTTCCCGACAGGAGGGCCCGCAGGGCCTCGTCGAGCACGGCCCGTTGGGCCTCCGGGGCCGCGTTGCGCAGCTCGTCCACGGTCGGATCGCCCGGCGAGGCCACAGCGCCAGGCCGAGGGGTCTGGGCCCCCGACGGCCTCGGGATCACGCTCAACCCGACGGCCCCTACGACAACGCACAGACCCAAAGCGCCACGCATACCCCGGAGCCTATCGCATCCTGGGGCCGTCGCGGGAGACCCTCCGGAGGGTTCAGCGCGGAAGGCTCGGCAGCCCGACCCCCGACCGCACCCGATCGAGGACCCCCCGGGCCACCGCCCGGGCCCGCCCGGCCCCCGTCCGCAGGATGTCTTCGAGGGTATCGGGGTGGCCCATCAGGGCCGCGTAGCGCTCCCGTTGGGGCGCGAGGCGGCGGTCGAGGGCCTCGTACAGGCTCTGCTTGGCGTGGCCGTACCCGTAGCCCCCGGCCCGATACTGGGCGGCCATGGCCTCGACCTCGGGGACCGTGGCCGTGATGCGATAGAGCTGGAAGACGTTGCACCCTTCGGGGTCTTTGGGGTCTTCGACGGGGGTCGAGTCGGTCTTGATGCCCATCACGGCCTTGCGCAGGGCCTTGGGGGGCAGGTACACGTCGATGGTGTTGCCGTACGACTTCGACATCTTGCGCCCGTCGGTGCCCACGATGGTCTGCACCTCGGGGCGCACGAAGGGCTCGGGGCGACGCAGACAGGGGCCATAGAGGGCGTTGAGGTGGCCGGCCATGTCCTGGGCCATCTCGATGTGCTGGACCTGGTCCTTGCCCACGGGGACCACGTCGGCGTCGTAGAGCAGGATGTCGGCGGCCATCAGGACGGGGTAGGCGAAGGTCCCGAAGGAGATCTCGTGGGCCTTGCCCTCCTGCTCGGCGGCCTTGTACGCGTGGGCCCGGAAGAGGAGCCCGAGCCCGGTGACGCAGCCGAGGTGCCAGGCGAGCTCGACCACCTCGGGCACGTCGCTCTGGCGAAACAGGGTGGCCCGGTCGGGGTCGAGGCCCGCGGCCAGCATGGTGGCCGCCACCTCGTGCGAGGACTCCCGCAGACGGACCGGGTCGCGCCCCGTGGTGAGGGCGTGCAGGTCGGCCACGAAATAGAAGGCCTCGTGGGTCTCCTGCAGGGCCACCGCGGGCTCGATCATGCCGAAGTAGTTGCCGAGGTGGGGGGTCCCGGTGGGCTTGATGCCCGAGAGCGATCGCTTGCGCGTCATGACAGGGCGACGTTTGTACCACTCCCGGGCCCGGGGCACAGCCCCCACCGAGGGCGTGACATATTCTGTCTACCCTGTAGCGCAAGAGCCTTGCGGGCTGGGGCCTGGGGCGCCACAGTGGCCACCGCCGCGCGGAGTTTGGCGATTCTGGAATCGAGAGGCACACACCATGAGCAAGGGCGTCATGTCAGAATTCATTCGTGAAGCGGTGAGGGAGAAGGCCTCCCGGGATCTGCACGCGCTCGAGCAGCGCAGCCACGCCTTCGGCGGGGTCGATCGGGCTCGAGACTCCCTATTTACCATCGGGACCGACCTGACCGCGGCGGCCAACGCCGTGGGCTCGGTCACCAACGACGCCACGGTCACGACCCGCCTGCGCAAGCTGCGCAAGCTGGTCGACGACGCCCACGCCCTGGCCACCGAGCTGGCCGACGCCCTGGGGACCGACGGCCAACGGGGCTCGGTGGAGTCGCAGCGTCAGGCCATCCACGAGGCCTTGCGGGCCGCGGGGATCGAGCCCGAGGCCCTGGAGGCCCCGCAAGCCTGACGGGGGACGTCTCCCCGGTGGCGTCGGGGCGGGCGGGTGGGTAGTCTCCGCGCCCCTATGATGTTCCGGCCCTCTGGTTTCAGCCTGGTGATGGTGGCCTTCCTCGGATGCGCCACCACACCCCCTCCGGCCCCCGCGGCCCCCGCGGTCTCTGCCGAGGCCTCGTCCCCGACCCCCATGACCGAGGCCCCGATGGCCCCGCCTGCCACGTCCCCCGTGGCCGAGACCCCGCCTGCCAGCCCGGAGACACCCGCCCCGACTCCGGAGACACCCGCCCCGGAGACGGCCTCTGCCCCGGGTGGCGACGTAGCCCGGGGTCAGGCCGCCTTCCAGCGCATCTGCGCCACCTGCCACGAACCCGGCGACCGCGAGGGCCCCCGCCCGGGTCTCAACTGGCCCGAGGCCCGGCTCCGCACCCTGATCCGCAACGGCAACCGCCGGATGCGGGCCATCCCGACCTCGCGCCTCAGCGACGCCGACCTCGTGCACCTCTTCGCCCACCTGCGGGCCACCCGGGTCATCCGGTAGGCTTCTTCGCGACCCCTTCCCACCCGAGGCCCAAGACCGCCCCCATGGCGAGGCCCGCGGCCAGGGCCACGGGGGTCACGTCGGCCCCGAAGGTGAACAGGGTCGTGGCCCCGAGGGCCCCAAGCTGGGGCAGGCTGGCGGCCAGGTACAGACCCGCGAGGGGGGCGTTGGGGTCGGCCGGGTGCCTTCGCCTCCAGGCGGCCTCGACCCACCGCTGGAGGGGCCTCGCCACCACCCCGAGCACCGGAACGAGCCCCGCCACCCCCCACGCCAGCGGGGTGAGGGAGGGCCCGAGCCAGGCCCGAAGCTCCTCAAACTGGGGGGGAAAGAGGGCCCAGCGCAGGGCCGCTTCGAGCACGAGGGCCGCCGGGGGCGTGAGGGCCATCATGGCCAGGACCAGCCACGGGGGCAGGTGTCCCATCGGGGCTCAGGCCGCGGCCCGGGCCCGGGCGGCGTTGGCCAGCTTCGAGGCGGCCACCCACACGAGGCCCATGATGGAGTGCTGGGGATTGACCCCGAGGTTGGTGGGAAACACGCTGGCGTCCATCACGTAGAGCCCGGCCACTCCGTGCACGGCCAGGTCGGGGGAGACCACGGAGCGACGTGGATCGCGGCCGGCGCAGGCCGTCCCGAAGAGGTGGGAGGCCATCATGGTCATACGCGACGGGCGCAGGACGGCCTCGTCAATGAGACGGACATCGTCAACCTGGGTGATCACCGAGGGCAGTCCCCCGATCCCGGGGTAGACCTCCCGGGCCCCGGCCGCGAACATCATCCGCGACAGGGTGGCCACCCCGTCGCGCATCCGAGCCATGTCCGCGGGGCTTGGGGAGTAATAGATGGCGCTCTGGCTGCCGTTGCCGAAGAGGGTGGGGCGCACCGAGCCGAGGGCCCGCATCCGTACGAGGGCGGCCCACTGGACGAAGTGGTCGAGGTGGGCGAGGCGCTCCTGCCAGGGCCCTCCCGCTCCGGGCAGACGGGCCGCGAGCATCTCGGGGGGCAGGGCCAGGGACTCGAGCTTGAGTCCCCGGTCGCGCAACGGGACCTCGTACGTCTGGGTCCCTCCCGTCCCGATGGACACGGGCTCGTCGAAGCGCCCCACCACCGCGGCCCCGGGGTGGGCCTGGAAGCGCTCGCCCACCAGACCGCGGAGCCCGCTCTTGCGCAGGATGACCGGGGTCTGAATGGCGCTGGCCGAGACGATCACGGCCCGGCGGGCCATCACCCGCAGGGGCCCGAGGACCTCCCGGGTGTGGGGGTCGACGTGGGCCCCCTCGACCCCGAGGGCCCTGCCAAACTCCAGAAGAACCCGGTCGACCCGGGCCCCGGTGTGGAGCCGGGCCCCGTCGCGCAGGGCCCGCGGGACGTACGACACGTCCATGCTCTGCCGGGCCTCCCCGGGGCAGCCCTGGAGGCACTGGGCCGTGCCCTTGCACCGGGCGGCGTTGCGCGAGATGGCCTTGCCCGCGAGGCCCATGGCCATGGCGGCCTCGTGCATGAGGGTGCTGTTGCCGCCCCAGAGGGAGGGGTCGGTCTCGACGATCTCCAGCTCGGACTCGATCTGGGCGAAGGCCGCGTCGAGGGCCCGCGGCTCGACGAGGTCGGCGAGGCCGTGGGCCTCGATCCAGTGCTGCCGGACGTCTTCGGGCAGGCGCCAGATGATGCCCGAGTTGATGGCCGTGGCCCCGCCCACGCAGCGGCCCTGGAGCATCGGGAAGGGCTCGGTCCCCCGGGTGGTGTTGGTGCCAAAGTCACGGAAGGCCTGGCTCATGGCCCCGAGCAGGTGCCGCGGGCGGTCGGGGGTGCGCAGAAGGGCCCCCTCCTCCAGGAGGATCACCTCGTGCCCGGCCCCGGCCAGGATGCGGGCCGCGGTGGCCCCTCCGGCCCCGGTGCCCACGATGACAAAATCGGCCACGTCTTCGAGGGCGGGCATCACACCAGCTCCCGCGGCGACAGGGTCGAACGCGGGGCCCGCAGCCCCGACGGAAACACCGGCAACCCCCGGCGCACGGGGTCAAACCGCGTGGTCGTACGCTCGTACCCCGACCGGACCCGGACCTCGTCGTTGACAAAGATCGCCAGGGACACCGCGAGCTTGAGCAGCAAGGTCATCCCCCGCACCGCAAAGACATCGTGGCGGCTCATCCGGTCGAGGAGGGCCGCCCGGGCCTCCATCGGCAACCCCGCCAGGGTGACGGCCCCGGCCCCCATCCACAGGGGCGAGAAATACACCGCCCACACCGCCAGACGAAACCCCACCTTCGCCCGGCCGTTGCTGCCCCGGTGCATCTCCGTCGCCGCCCCAACCCAGTCGACCTCCCCGGAGGACACCGTCAACTGAGCCCCCTCGGAAGGGGCCCCGAGAAACGACGGGAGGATCGTCTCGATCCATCGCCGCTCAAACGCCAGAAAGCTCATCAGGGACATCGCTCCGAGCAGGTCGACTCCCGACCCAGGGACTTGGGTGCGTAACACACGTAGCACCCCCTCGCAAGCCAGCGATTCCTATCGACATTTTGCACCTGTGCACATACTGCGGCGCGGCTCCCCAATTGTGCGCCACACACGCACGGCCTGCATCCGACGTCGATCCCTGGGCAGACCCGGGTCGCGGGCCTCCGCGGCACTCTGGACATTGGCGGGGGTTGGCGCACACCCTGCTAAGGCACGTTGTCACACCATGAGCGCGGAGCGTACAGAGATGGCAACGTTGGGGAGCGGTCGGGGCAGGCTTCTTGTAGTTGATGACGAGGCGACGGCCCGGCGGGCCCTGGCGACGCTGTTGACCGACGACGGGTTTGTGGTGGAGACCGCCGCGAGCGCCGAGGAGGCCTTGGAGAAGCTGACGGCGTCGCCCCCCGACGTGCTGTTGACGGACGTTCGGATGCCGGGGCTCGACGGGATCGAGCTCCTGGTGCGAGCCCGTCAGTTCGACCCCCACCTGGCCGTGGTGGTGATGACGGCCTTTGGCACCGTACGCGACGCCGTCCGAGCCATGCGGGCCGGGGCCGAGCACTACGTCACCAAACCCGTCGACGTCGACGAGCTGTCCCTGGTCTTGGAGCGGGTTCTTCAGGCCAGGGCCCTGCGGCGGGAGGCCAGCACCCTGCGGGAGCGGGTTCGGACCGAGCACCGCTTCGACAACCTGCTCGGCAGCAGCCCCGCGATGCAGCAGCTCAAGCAGACCATCGCCCAGGTCGCCCCCTCCCGGGCTACGGTCCTCCTCCAGGGCGAGAGCGGGACGGGCAAGGAGCGGGTCGCCCAGGCCCTGCACGAGGCCTCCCCGCGCCGCGACGCCCCCTTCGTCAAGCTCCACTGCGCCGCCCTCGCCGAGAGCCTTCTGGAGAGCGAGCTCTTCGGCCACGAGAAGGGCGCCTTCACCGGGGCCCAGACCCGCCGGGAGGGTCGGTTCCGGTCCGCCCACGGGGGCACCCTCTTCCTCGACGAGATCAGCGAGGTGAGCCCGGCCATCCAGGTCAAGCTCCTGCGGGTCTTGCAGGAGCGCGAGTTTGAGCGGGTCGGCGGCAACGAGACCCTCAAGGTCGACGTCCGCATCGTGGCCGCCACCAACCGCGACCTCACCCAACTCGTACGCGACGGGAAGTTTCGCGAAGACCTCTACTACCGCCTCAACGTGGTGAGCCTGCGCCTTCCGCCCCTGCGGGCCCGCACCGAGGACATCCCCCTGCTCGCGGCCTTCTTCCTCAAGCGCTTCGCCGCCGAGGCCGGCAAGTCCATCCGCGGGTTCAGCCCCGAAGGCATGGCCGCCCTCCAGGCCCACCCCTGGCCGGGCAACGTCCGCGAGCTCGAAAACGCCATCGAGCGGGCCGTGGTCCTCTGCCCCGGGGACGTCCTCACGGACGAAAACCTCTCGCTCCCGACCGCCCACGCCGCCCCCCGTCAGCCCGCCCACCTCACGGCCCCGAGCACCCCGTCGCCCCTCCTCACCACGGCCACCCTGGAGAAGCTCGGCCTGCCTCCGCCCGTCCCGGGGTCGACCCTGGAGACCATCGAGAAGTACGCCATCCTCTCCACCCTGGAGGTGTGCGAGGGCAGCACCCACCGCACCGCCCGGATGCTCGGGGTCAGCGTCCGGATGATCCAGTACCGCCTCCGCGAGTACCGCCACGGCATCAAGCGCAGCCCCCTCGAGGCCCGGGCAGGCGCAGAGGCTCTCGTTGACGACTGAGGCCTCACCGCGGCGGGTGCTCGTCCTCGACGACAACCGCGCCCTCGCCGACAACATCGCCGAGGTGTTGCGCGACGAAGACCTCCTCCCCGAGGTCTTCACCCGCGCGGCCCCCGCCCTGGAGGCCGCCCGCACCCGCGGGTTCGACCTCGCCCTCGTCGACGTCCGCCTGCCCGACGCCATCGGGACCGACGCCCTGGTCCAGCTCAAACAGACCTGTCCCCACGCCGAAGTCATCGTGATGAGCGGCAACGCCACCCTCGAGAGCGCCCTGGCCACGGTGCGGGGGGGGGCCTTCGCGTACCTCCTCAAGCCCATCTCCATGGCCGAGCTCCTGCGCCTGGCCACCCTGGCCCTGCGTCAGGTGGCCCTGCGCCTCGAGCGCGAGGCCCTGGTCACCCAGCTCCGCGACTCCGAGGCTCGGTATCGCACCGTGGTCGAGAGCTCGCCCACCCTCATCCTCGGCCTCGACCCCGGCGGGGTGGTCACCCTCGCCAACGCCGCCGCCGCCCGGGCCACGGGCCAGCCCCCCGAAGCCCTCCTCGGACGGCACTTCCGCGACCTGGTAGGCCCCTCCAGCCCTCCCCCCCCGTGGCCCCCCGAGGCCCCGCGGCTCGAGCTCACCCTCAGCCCCCCTGACAGCATCGAGCGCCGGGTCGAGTGGCATTTCGGAGCCTCCGAGGCCCTCACCTTCGCCTTCGGGGTCGACGTGACCGAGACCCGGGCCATCGAGCGCAAGATGCGGGCGGCCGAGCAGCTCGCCGTGGTGGGCCAGCTCACCGCGGGCCTCGCCCACGAGATCCGCAACCCCCTCAACTCCGCCCTCCTCGAGCTCAAGGTCTTGTCGCGACGGCTCGCCCGGGCCCAGGACGAGGTCGGCCAGGAGAGCATCGCCACCGTACGCAGCGAGCTCGAGCGACTCGAGCGCCTCCTCGCGGATTTCCTCTGGTTCGCCCGGCCCCGGGTGGCCGCCCGGACCCTGGGCGACCTCGGCAGCCCCGTCGAGACCGTGACCCGCCTCACCAGCGCCGAGGCCGCCGAGCAGGGGGTGACCCTCCGCACCGAGCTCGCGGCCGACCTGCCCCGGGTGGTCTTCGACGAGGACCGTGTGCGCCAGGTGATCTTCAACCTCGTGCGCAACGCCCTGGAGGCCCTCGGGGGCCGCGGCTCCATCACCCTGCGGACCCGCTCCGTGGCGGGCTTCGTCGAGGTCGACGTCGAGGACGACGGCCCCGGGATCGCCGAGCCCCAGAAGATCTTTATGCCCTTTCACACCACCAAGGCGGCCGGGACGGGGCTCGGGCTCACCATCGCCCAGCGCATCGTGGCCGACCACGGGGGCGAGCTCCGGGTCGAGAGCCGACCAGGCCGCACGGTCTTCACCCTCTCGTTGCCCGTGTCCTGACACCGATTCGTCCTGCCTCCGGGGTGACAACACCCCCGCGGTGCGCTACGCGCCCCCGCCATGAATCCCACCACAAACGACCTCCAGGGCAAGACCATCGTCATTACGGGCGCCAACCAGGGCATCGGCAAGGCCGCCGCCCTCGCCCTGGGCCGTCGAGGGGCCCGGCTCCTGCTCGTGTGCCGCAGCCCCGACAAGTCGCGGGCCGCCGTCGACGAGCTCCGGGCCGCCGGGGTGGCCGAGGTCGAGCTCGTCCTCGCCGATGTCTCCTCCCTGGGCGAGCTGCGCCGGGTGAGCGAGACCCTGCACACCATGACCGACCGGGTCGACGTCCTGCTCAACAACGCCGGGATGCTGGTGACCTCCCGCCGCGAGTCGGCCGACGGGTTCGAGCTCACCTTCGCCACCAACCACCTCGCGTACTTCATGCTGACCCACCACCTCCGCGACCTCCTTGATCGGTCTCCGGCGGCCCGCGTGGTCAACGTGTCGAGCGACGGCCACTACGTCGGGGGCGTCAACTTCGACAACCTCCAGCGCCGACGCGGCCTCTACAACCCCTGGACCGTCTACTGCGACTCCAAGCTCATGAACGTGCTCTTCACCCTGGAGCTCGCCCGGCGCCTGGAGGGCACGAAGATCACCGCCAACGCCCTGCACCCCGGCGTGGTGAGCTCCAACTTCGGCAAGACCGACGGGGGGCTGACCGCGATGTTTGTAGCCCTCGGGCGGCCCTTCATGATCAGCCCCGAGCAGGGGGCCGCCACGTCAGTCTTCCTCGCGGCCGACCCGTCCGTGGCCGGGGTGACCGGGAAGTACTTCGCCAAGTGCAAAGAGAAGACCCCCTCCCGGGCGGCCCGCGACGCCGCCCTGGCCCGCACCCTGTGGGAGGTGACCGAGGAGCTCGCGGGCTTGAAGGGGACGGTGTCAGCGACGTAGGGAGGGGGCGCTGCCCCGCCCGAAGCCTGGCACGTCGAAGGGCGCGAGCGCCACGGCCATCCGTAGTTCAACCCGCCCCATCCAGCACCACGCGTATCTTACGCGCAAGCTCCTCCCTGCGATATGGCTTGCTCAGGAGATGCACGCCGGAATCCAGCCGACCATGGTGCACGATCGCGTTATCGGTGTAGCCCGAGGAGTAGAGCACAGGCAGGCCCGGGCGTAACCTGGCTGCTTCTTCGGCCAGCTGGCTGCCGCTGATTCCCGGCATCACTACATCGGTAAACAGCAGATCAATGGGTTGTTGCGAACGAAGAACTTCCAGTGCCTGTGCCCCGTCCGAGAGGCTGTAGACCCGGTAGCCGAGCGACTCTAGCAGGCCGCTCGCGTACTGCCGGACCATGTCGTCGTCCTCGACCAAAAGGATGTACTCCGACCCGCCTCGAAGCAGGCCAGCGGGCCGCCGCACCACGTCGAGCGCGACCCCGATCCGGGCCCTGGGCAGGTAGAGCTTGATCGTGGTGCCATAAGAAACTTCGGAGTAAGCTGCAATGTGCCCACCCGTTTGTTTGATAAATCCGTAGACCATGGCCAGCCCCAACCCGGTACCCTTGCCCTGCGGCTTCGTGGTGAAGAACGGCTCGAATATACGACGCAGAATCTCGCGAGGGATGCCCGCTCCCGTATCGGATACGGCCAGCATGACATACTGCCCCGGCTTGACGTCGGCATGCTGGTCGGCATAGTCCTGGCCCAGGTGTACGTTCGCTGTCTCGATGGTCAGCCGCCCGCCAGTGGCCATCGCGTCGCGTGCGTTCAGGCAAAGATTGAGCAGCGCGTTCTCAAGCTGCGAAGGGTCGACCAGGGCGTTCCACAAGCCCCCGCCGCGGCTGAGCTCGATCTCGATGTGCTCACCAAGCGTGCGGCGCAGCAGCGGCTCCATCTCCGCCGCCAGCCGGTTGACATCGACCGTCTTCGGATCCAGTGGCTGCCGCCGGGCGAAGGCCAGAAGCCGCTGGGTCAGGTCTGCGCCGCGCTGTGCTGCAGCGACGATCATCTCAGCCAGGGCCGCCTGCCCGTTGTCGGGCATCTGCTCGTGCAGCAACTCTGCATTGCCGAGGATCACGGTGAGCAGATTGTTGAAGTCGTGCGCCATCCCGCCAGTCAACTGACCAACCGCCTCGAGCCGCTGCGACTGGCGGAGCTGCTCGGCAGTCCGCTTGCGCTCCGTCACGTCGCGCGCGACAGCAACCCAGTGCGTGTACCCACCCTTGGAATCAGCGAGCGGGACGATGTCGAGTTCCATCCAGAACTCCTCGCCGGACTTGGTGTAGTTGATCAGTTCCGCACGTACCGGCTTCCAGTCGGCCAGCGCCCTCCGGATACGGTCAAGCTCGTCGCGCTGGGTCCTGGGTCCTTGCAGGATGCGTGGCGACCTGCCGATGACCTCTTCGCGCGTGTAGCCGGTGCGCTGCACGAATGCCTCGTTGACGAAGACGATGCGCGGGCCCGGCTCATCGAAGGGCTCCGCCTCGGTGATCAGCACGATGTCGTTGAGACGCGCGACCGCGCTCTCGAGCAAGCGCAGTTGGGCCATCGAAGCACGTGACTCGGTGATGTCGCGGAAGTAGACGGCAAGTCCTTCTTCGCCCGGGTACGCGCTCACATCATGCCAACGATCGAGCGGCAGCGGATAGTATGCCTGAAAGTGCGCCGCCCTCCCTTCTAGCATCGCCCGTTCATAGTTCTCCTGAAACAAACTACCCAAGGCATGCGGAAACTCCTCCCAGATGTTCTTACCCAGCAAGCTCGCTGCGGGTCGAGACAGCAACACGCTCGCCTGGGTGTTGAGGAAGGTAAAGGTCCAGTTGCGATCCAAGATAAAGAAGCCATCGGTGATGCTTTCAAGGGTGTCGTGCAGGCGCTTGGCCAAGGCGCTCGCCTGGCGCTCGATCCGCTTGGTTTCGTCGATGTCGAGCCCCGTGCCATACCACTTGGCAATGTTGGCGTCGGCGTCGCGCACGGGTTCTGCCTGGACCCGAAACCAGCGATACGTTCCAGTTTCCCCATGGAGTATACGATACTCACGCACGAAGGAATTTCCTGATAACACGGAGGCTTCCCAGGCTTGCAGACAACCTACAATGTCGTCCGGATGGACGAACCGTTGCCAACGCAATTCTGGGGGCTCGGCGGGATCGACACCGGTGTAATCAACCATCTTCTGGTTTGCGTAATCGACCTTACCATCCGAGTTAGCTGTCCATACGATGAACGGGAAGCTGTCAGCCATCGATCGGAAGCGACGCAGGCTCTCGGCAAGAGAGGCCTCGGCCGCTTTGCGTTCAGAGATGTTCTGAAAGGCCCCCTGTACCTGAACGATACGCCCGTGCTTATCGCGCACGGCCTCGCCAATGGCGAGCACCCAGATGCGCCGACCGGCCATGGTGATCAGCTCGTGCTCGAAGCGGAACGGTACGCCCTGCTGCGCGCAGAGGTCGACTGCTGCGGACACCTGCTCACGGTACTCGGGAGGGTAGAAGTTGATGGCCTCCTCCAGCGTCGGCTCATAGCCGGGAGGCGCCTCGTGGATCTCGCGCACGATCTCAGACCATCGCAGGCGAATCGGATCCAGATCTATCAGCCAGCCGCCGAGCTTTGCCACCGTTCCGGCAATGCGCAGCATGTTCTGGCTCTGCCGCAAGGCATCCTCAGACTGCTTTCTAGAGGAAATGTCTTCGACCACGCCAATAAACTGCCGTCCACTCTCTCCCTCCACATCGAGCAGGGAAAGGGTGAGCGTGCACCAGACCGGGCTACCGTCCTTGCGCAGATAACGCTTCTCCCAGCTACCAAAACGTAGCTCACCGGCCAGCATCTGCCTGATCGTTTCGGCCTCCTGGGCGCGCTCCTCTGGGTGAGTGACCTCAACACAAGATTGGCCGAGGAGCTCCGCCGGCAGGTAACCAGTGATCTCCGCAAAGCGCTGGTTGATGCGGAGGAATCGCCTGTCCTCCGAGGTGATTACCATGCCGACACTTGCCTGCTCGAAAAAACTGCGAAACCGTGCTTCCGATGCCGCCAGATCGGCCTCTGCCTGAACGCGTTCGGTGACGTCGCGCGCGAAGCCCTGAATCCCGACGACCCGCTCGTCGCGAAGAACAGGACTTTCGAGAATCTCCAGTACGATGCGCCGCCCATTCTTGTGTCGCACGGCAGCCAGGTATGGCGGGCAGGGGAGACCATCCCGGAGCGCCTGGTCGGTGAGCACGTTTACGTTCGCGTTGATGGCGTCGTCTTCGATGACCAGGCAGTCGCAGTGCTTGCCTTCGAGTTCTCCCGGCGTGTACCCGAGCACGTCCAGGACGGAAGGCGACAGATATTCAAAAATGTGACCCCGATCATGGGTGTAGAACAGCACCTTTTCGCTGCCCTCCACCATCAGCCGAAAGCGCTCCTCGCTATCCTTTAGCCGATCCTCGGCCTTACGGCGATCCGTTACATTCACATGCATGACCACCGCCCCCGAACCGGGACCGGTCCGCAAAGGCGTGACCATGAGGCGATACCAGCGCTGCTCATCGGGCGAGTGGCAAGGGTATTCGAGGGAGAACAGATCCCTCACCCCGCTCAGCACCTCGCGGATTCCCTTCGCCACCTCAAGGGAATCCTTGGCGCAGTCTCCCTCCGCGCTCTCGCAGATCTCCACGTAATTTTGCCCAACGCAAAAATCATCACTTTGCAGTACGTTGGCCGAAGCAAAGTGGCGCCAGGCCTCGTTGACCACGATAATCGTTCCGGATCCGTCGAGCAGGGCGATGTGCGCGGGCAGGGCATCAAGTATCCCAGTCTGGGTCTCTGCAATGGCACGCTGCATACTTTCGCTTGCACGCAGTTGATCCTGCGCAGAGGACAATAAAAGGAAGGTGGCAGGATCGGCCCCTCCCACACCGTCGATCTGCCCCCCGGTGAGCGACTGCAGTTCCTGCTCGGCCTCGCGCAGCGTCCGAATCAGCCTGGCGATTCGACGTTCCCGGCGTCCAACACCTTCCTTGCCCACGTTTGCCATTTTATGCCCCTGACAGGCCTAGCGCCAAAAGAACAACCTGCGTATCTGCGAGTGTTCCCAGAATCTTTACGGTCTTGCCAGGTCCGGCTTTGACCAACATCGGTGTCAGCATGACAGCGTCGGCCAGCGCCCGTTCAGGCTCGCGAAAGACGTCCACAATCTCAACTCTGCTGTGCGCCTCGAAATGACCCTTGCGGAGTGCCTCCAGGTTGGCGATGGCGCGCATCGAGTTTGGCGCACCCATCGAGACATAGAGTCTCAGTTCCAACACTGGCAAAGAAGAAGGCGCTGAAGCTTCTTCTTGTGCCTCGCGGGATGAATCGAGACGCACAGCACTCGATCGACGCGCATTGAAGGGAGTCCTGGGCATCGTCAATCCTCATGCCCCGGGAGGCGACTGTCATCGCCAGCGCGGCGTTTTGCAAGGTCCTTGCGCATGGAATACTGCGACTGCTCATGCGCCCGTTCTTCCTCAGCCAGCCCTTCGCGCTGCGCCCGAAGGTTGGCGAACTGCTGCTCGATCGCTTTCATTCGAATGGTCAGCTCGGACTCCTCTGCGTCCAGACGCTTCGTGTTTTGCAACCATTGTGCGCGATGACGCTTCTGCTCCAACGCCATCGCCTGTTCGCGCTCCCAGCGCAGGGTGCCCATCAGCACCTCGCCACCTGCGGTGTAGACGTCTTCCAACGTGACGCCGTCTTCGCTGAGCACCAGTTCGCGCACCTGGTTTGAGTGTTTGGTGCCGCGCGACTTCACAATGGTCAGGGCGCGGTTGCGCTCTCCACCCCTGACCAGATAGCTCAAGTGGATCCATGTGTCGGCGATGGTGGAGATCCGCAGCAAGGTGGACTCCGTGTTTTCAAGCGCACCATCGAGCAGGCTGGTACAGAACAGGGTGATGCCTTCGGTCTTGGCCCAGTCGGAGAGGCGCTCGACCACACCATAGGCCGTGCCCGCATTCCCCTGCTTGCCGAGCGAGGAGATCGGGTCAACGACCAGGTTGCGTATGCCGTGGCGCCGCGCGAGCGACATGATCTGAACCAGGCACGCATCGGCGCTGCTGCCGCCCGCACGGGTCGACTCGATACGCAGCACACCCTTGCGGACATATGGGCGCAGCGGAATGCTGACGGACGTCAGGTTGCGCATGATTTCGTCGGGGCGCGAGTCGAAGCTGAAGATCATGGTCTTTTCGCCACGCTCGCAGGCCGCGGCGGCAAACAGGCCACCCAAGGTGGTCTTCGCCGTGCCCGGGGAGCCTGTGATCAGCACACATGCAGCGCGGAAAAAGCCGCCCCCGAGCATGGTATCGAGCCGCGCGATCCCGCTCGACAAGCGCGCCAGGCTCACCTTAGTTTTGAGCCGTGCCCCACCACGCACGCCCGCCACCGCCATGCCCTGCTCGCCAATCACGAAAGGCGTCTGGTTTTCGGAGAACATCGAGCCGCGATACTTTTGGACTCGGAGATGGCGTTGCGACACACCGTCGACAATCTCGCGATTCAGCGAGATCGAGCAATCGGCAAGGTATTCCAGGAAGGCAAAGGGCTCTAGCAACATACCGCCTTCCCAGGGCATACGCGATTTCGCGGTAACGATGGCGGTCAGCCCCTCGGCAAGCAACCATTCGTGTAAGCGATAAAGCTCTCTCCGCCAATCGCTCGGATTGTCCATCAGGCTCAAAGGCGTGTCCACCGAGTCGAGCACGATGCGCCGCGCGCCCAGATTCTTCACCTGGGCGGCCATCTGGGCCAGGATCCCGCAGATGTCAAATTTTCCGGAGACCACCAGGTCTGGGTCGAGCTTGGCGTCGATGATGGCAATCTTGCGGGACAGCAGCGCAGGCAGCCCCCAGCCGAAGCCGCCGAGATTCTTCACGATCCGGCTCGAATGCTCCTCGAAGGTGACAAACACGCCTGGCTCGCCGTAGGTACGCGCACCGTTGACGAGTGTTTGAAACCCAAAGATTGTCTTGCCTGATCCCGCGCCACCGGCCAACAGACTGACCCGTCCGCGGGGCAAACCGCCATACGTGATGTCGTCCAGGCCATCGATCCCGGTCGGCGCCTTCTCGATCATCGCGGCGGCTGTCTTTTCCACCCGGGAATGATAGGGGAGACGAGCCCAGGGTGCACAGAAATTCTTGGCGGAGACGTCAGGCACGACCGTCCTGGCCCCCCAGATGTTGCCCAGATCTGGGGACAACTCCCGTCCGTCGGCCTTCACCCCCGACGAGATCGCGGAGGCCCGTGGGTGTGCACGGTGGCCAACACCGTGGTCCCGGCGTCGGCGCACATCGTCCTCGAACGGGCCACCGGGGGCGGGGCGAGCCTCGGGTTCGACAGCTCCGCGCGGGCTCGGCTCAGGCCACGGCCATGGGGATGCCCGCGATCCCCTCGAACTGCGGCTCCCAGACCTGGGCCCGCAGCCGCTCGATGCGCTCGTGCAGGGCCTTCTGGCGCACGAGGAGGGCGTCGACGGCCTGCACCGTCGGGGCCTCCCCCACGGCCGCGGCGGCCCGCAGGCTCTGGGTGCTCTCCAGGACCTCCAGGACCGACCGGCGGAGCTCGTCGCTGGCTCCCTGGACGAAGTCGGTGAGGGTCTGCCCGAAGCGCTCGACGATGGCCTGGAGCTCGGGGCCCACCCGGGCCCGCACCGACCGCACGGCCGCCGGGGCGGCCTCGAGGGCCTTGCGCTTGACCTCGGCGTCGACCCGCTCGCGGAAGAAGATGGCCAGGGCCGGGGCGGCGAGGGTCATCAGGCCCCCGACCAGGGCGTTGACGGTGATCATCACGCCCATCCCGAAGGCCCCGAGGGCGAAGACCGACAGGTCGTAGGCGAGGGTGTCGACCTTCACGTCGATCGAGGTGGCGTCGCCTCCGAGGAGGGGGAGCAGGAGCTGGTTGGCCTCCCGGGCGTCTTCGTTGACGATGGCCACGGTCTCTTCGGCCAGGGCCTCGAGGCGCTCGCCGAGGGTCTTGGCCTCGGTCTCGAGCCACTTGCGCCAGGTCTCCTCGATGAAGTTGGGCAGGTAGCGGCGGATGTCGTCGGCGCTCGACTTCTCGACCTCGACCCGGATGGCCGAGGCGAACTCGTCGGCGAAGGTCTCGAGGTCGCGCAGGGCCACGGCCTTGACGGCGGCGATCTCCTCGTCGATGCGGGCCTTGCGTTGGGCCACCACGGCCTCGACCCGGATGGCGTCGGCCTGGATGGCCGCGATACGTCGGGCGAGCTCGTCGGAGGACATGGTGAGGGCCCGGCGGCGTACGGCGAGGCTCCGCCCGAGGAGGTCGCCCACCCGCAGGCCCTCGTCGGCGGCGTAGTCGACGAGCATCCGCAGGCGGTCGCTCCCGAGCAGGGCCGAGAGCTTGCCGAGGAGGGCTTCGAGGCCCGACCCCTCGCGCTCCCCGGCCAGGGCCCGGGTGGCCGACAGGAACATCACCGGAGCCCCGGGCACGAGCGACTCGAGCTGCCGGGTGGCGTACTCCATCACCTCGGCCCGCTCGCGGTCGGACAGGAGGTCGGCCTTGTTGATGGCGAACACGATGCGGTCGCGGCCCGCCCCGAGGAGCCGGTCGCGGAGAAACTTGCGCTCGCTCTCCTTCAGGATCTGCCCCGCGTCGAGGAGGAAGACCACCGCGTCGGCCCGCGGGACGTACCCGTAGGTGATCTCGGCCCGCTGGAGGTTGAGGTCGTTGACCCCGGGGGTATCAACGAGGGTCACCCGCTCGCGCAGGATGTCGGCGGGGTACTCCAGCTCGATGCGCAGGACGTCGGCGGGGTTGATGCGGGTCCCAGCCACGTAGTCGTTGAGCTCGCCGAAGGGGATCTCCTCGGAGGTGCCCCCCGTGGTGCGGCTCCGCCCGTCGATCTGGATCTCCTGACCCCGGTGCACGACCACGGCCCGGGCCGTCTCGCCGTGGCGGACCTCGTGGATGACCGCCGTGGTGGGGGTGATCCCCGTCGGCAGGACGGGCCCGCCCAGCAGGGCGTTTACGAACGTGGTCTTGCCGTGGTTGAACTCCCCGAGCACCACCAGGACGGCCCGCTCCTCTTCGAGGCGGGGGATGCGGTCGGCCTGGAGCCGCCCCTGGAGCGACGGGGCCCCGGCCTTGTCGGCGAGCTCTGCGGTCTCGCGCAGGGCCGTCAACAGCTCAGACTTGATCTCATGGAGGCTACGATTTGCCATGCCCTCTCCTCACGTCACCCTTCTTACAGTACCTTGACCAGCTCGATCGTACGGCGCTCCAGCTCGGCCCGGTCGAAGCCTCCGCCGGTCCCGAGGGCGCTGCGATACAGGGCGCTCTCGGCGAAGATCCGCACCGCCTCGACCCGCTTCGTCAGGAAGGGGTGCGAGGCCGTGATCTCGCCCACGCGCCCGAGGCCCACCCGGCCCTCCCGGAGCTGGTCGAGGTAGGCCTCGGTGTTGAGCTCCTCGAAGAGCTTGCGCGAGCCTACGGCGAGCTTGAGAAACGAGTTGGTGGCCACCTTCGGGTCGCGGCAGCACAGCAGCCCCGCCCGGTCGCAGGTGATCTCCGCGGCCCGCGACCAGCTCGACAGGGCGAGCTGCAACGGCAGAAGGAGCGGGGCCAGGAGCCCTCCCCCGGCCATCGTGGCGATGCGCGTGAGGAGGTTGAGGGTGGTGAGGTAGACGACGTGGTTGTTCTGCACGTGGCCGCACTCGTGGCCGAGGACGAAGCGCAGCTCGTCGTCGGTAAACTGCTCGACGGCCCCGCTGTGCACGATGATGAAGGAGTCGTCGTCGGTGCCCAGGGTCATCGCGTTGATGGTGTGGTTGCCCACGAGGTAGACCTGCGGGGGGGCGATCCCGAGGGTGGCCGCGCACTCCTCGACGATGCGATGAATGCGGGGAAACTGCTGGGGCCCCACCTTCACCGCCGAGCCCAGGAGCTGCCCCGTCAGCACGCTCTTGTTGAGCTGAACGAAGCGGGCCATCAGGCGCTCGACCGTGCGGGCCGAGCGCATGGCCCGCATCACCCGGAGGTCGCCCTCGAAGGCATAACCCTCACCGCGGACCCCCGTCGGCCCGGCCTTGCGGGCGGTGACGTAGTCGGTGAAGTCGAATTTCGTGTCCATACGTAGACCTCCGTACCCGATCGCTTCGCATGGTCTAGCACCCGGGGGCCCTCGCCGCGACGCGCGACGCAACCTTCACCCCCGCGGGCCCCGTGGCAAGGCCTGATTGACGCGAGCCCGGGACGCGGTGCAGGTTCGGCCCCGATGCTCGCCCTCCCTCTGCCCCAACGGCCCTCGCGCGCCCGGACCGCGCTCTCCGTGGCGCTCCTGGCAGTGATGTACCTCTGGGTATTCCCTTATCACTCCGTCGTAAACAATCCGAACGAGAATGTACGAATCTACATGACGGTGGCCGTGGTCGACGACGGGACCTTCGCCATCAACCGCATCGAGCAGCTCTGGGGCTACACCAACGACAAGTCGCTCCGGGAGGGGCGGCTCTACAGCTCGAAGGCCCCGGGCACGAGCTACCTCGGGGTCCCGTTTTATTGGGCCCTCACGAAGATCACCGGGCGCAGCACCCACCCGCAGCCCCCTGCGGTCACGGCCCCGACGGCCCCGGGGGCCCCGACGGCCACCGCCCGCCCCGCCCGGCCCCCGGCCCGGGCCGAGCCCCTCGATCGGACGCGGGTGACGTACTTCCTGCGGCTCTTCACCAACGTATTTCCGGCCCTGCTGTTCGCGTGGTTCTGGCATCGGTTTCTGGGGGCTCGGACGCGGTCGGCGACCCTGCGGGAGGCCGTGTTCTTCAGCACGATGGCGGGCTCGTCGCTCTTCGCCTACAGCGAGGTCTTCACGGGCCACGCCCACAACGCGTACTGCTTCGCCGCGGCCCTGATGGCCCTGGCCACGGTGCGCTCCCGCGACGCTGAGGCCGCCCGGGCCGGGTCCCCTCCGCGGGCTTCGTTGGGATTGATGTTCCTCGCGGGCTTGTTTGGCGCGGCCATCACGATGTTTGAGTACCCCGCGGCCACCGCCTCCCTGGCCGTGGCCCTGTGGATCGCCGCCCTCGGGGCCGAACGTCGCCGCCACCTCCTGCCCCTCGCCGCCGCCCTGCTCGGCCTCGCCGGGGCCCTGGCCTTCAAGCACCACAAGCTCCCCGCCCTCGCGGCCGGGCTCGGAGCCGCCGCCGCGTACGCCCTCACCCTCACCCCCCGCAGCGCCGCCCGCCTCGCCCTCGCGGGCCTCGGGGGGGCCCTCCCCACAGGCCTGACCCTCTTCTACCACAAGCGCTGCTTCGGCAGCCCCTTCAAGCCCGGCTACAGCTTCCTGGAGAACGCCACGTTTCGTGAGGAGACCAGCCAGGGATTCTTCGGGGCCACGCAGTTCTCCTGGGAGGCCGGGCTGCGGCTGTGGTTTGACCCGGCCTTCGGGCTCGTGCCCTCGACGGCCATCTTCCTCGCGGCCTTCCTCGGCCTCGGGGCCTATCTGCGCCCCGCCTGGCTCGACGGCCCCATGTCCGCCACGGCCCGCCTGCGCCGCGACCTGGCCTCGGTCCTCCTCGGGGCGTGCGCCCTCGGGGCCCTCGTCAAGATCGCCCTGGTCGCCAGAGCCCACGCGGTCGTGCACGACGGCCTGCACGCCGGGATGGGCCCCTGGGTGACCCTCCTGGCCCTCACCGTCATCGCCCTCGGAACCCTCCGCCTCCCGTCCCCCGCCCGCCCCGACCGGGCCCTCGGGGCCACCATGGCCCTGTCCATCCTGCTCCTCACCCACCTCATCGGGATGATGAACAACTGGCGCGGAGGCTGGCAGGTGGGCCCCCGGTACCTCGTGACCCTCGTCCCGGTCCTGGGCCTCGCCGCCCTGGCCACCCTCGACGGGCTGCTCCTCAGCCACCACCCGCACAGCCCCGCGGTGGCCGCACGCCGGGCCGCCGTGACGATCTTCGCCGCCGGGGCCACGGTGGCCTCGCTCCTGGTCACGGGCCTTCCCTCGGCGTGGTTTCCGCACCTCCCCGTGGAGTACACGGCCCCCTTCTTCGAGATGATGATGCCGCTGCTCCGTGGCAATTTCGTGCCCCACAACGCCGGCCACCTCCTCGGGCTCAAGGGCCTCGCCTCGATGTCGGTCTTCTTCGTGGCCCTGGCCGCCGCGGCCTTCCTCGTGCTCAAGGGCGACGCCCGCAGGCCCCTTCCCGCCCTCGCCCACGGCCTCGCCGCGAGCGCCGTGACCCTCCTGCTCCTGCTCCCCCTCGGCCTCGCCGTGAAGCCCGAAAACGTCGCAGTCACCCGCTACGTCCAGTCGGCCTTCGAGCCCCCCCGACCGCCCCCTCCCGGCCCCCCTCCCACCGCCTCCGTTCCCGCCAACGAGACCCCCGCCGCCTCGCGGGCCCGGGCCCGTCGCCTCGCCGAACAGGGCGACCCCGGCGGAGCCCTCGCCTCCTGGCTCCGCGCCTTTCGGGCTCCATGACTTCCGCCACGGTGCCGCGGATCCGGTTTGACCGCCACGAGCTCGCGGGGGCCTTCGGCGATGTGGGGACCGACCTCCCGCTCCTCGTGGGGCTCATCGCGACCTGCGGCCTCGACGCGGCCAGCGTGTGCGGGGTCTTCGGGATCCTGCAGATCGTGATGGGGGTCCTCTACGGGATCCCCATGCCCGTCCAGCCCCTCAAGGCCATGGCCGCCATCATGCTGACCCAACGTTTCGCCCCCGGGGTCCTCGCGGGCGGGGGGCTGGTGCTCGGGGCCGTGATGCTCCTGCTCACCCTGACGGGGCTCCTGGAGCGGCTCGCAGCGGCCGTCCCGCGGTCCGTGGTGCGGGGCATCCAGCTCGGGCTCGGGATCTCGCTCGCGACCCTCAGCCTGAAAGAGTACCTGCCCCGGGAGGGCCTCGTCGGGTACGGCCTCGGGCTCGCGTCCCTTGTGGGCCTCCTGGCCCTGCGCGGACAACGGCGGATTCCAGGGCCCCTGGTGGTGCTCGGGATGGCGGTGCTCTACGCATTGGCCACCCGGGTGTCGCTCGCGGAGGTGGCCCAGTCGGTGGGCTTTCGGCTGCCCACCCCGCGGGTCCCGAGTGGGGCCGAGATCGCCCTCGGGGCGGTGGCCCTGGCTCTGCCGCAGTTTCCACTGTCCCTGGGAAACAGCGTCCTGGCCACGAGCCAGACCAGCCGCGACCTCTTCCCCGACCGGGCCGTCACCGTGCGGCAGATCGGCCTCACCTACGCCGCCATGAACCTCGTGGCCCCCCTCCTGGGCGGGGTCCCGGTCTGTCATGGCTGCGGGGGCATGGTGGGCTTCCACGGGTTTGGAGCCCGAACGGGCGGGGCCCCGGTGCTCTACGGCCTCTTCTGGCTGACCCTGGGGCTCTTCTTCGCCCCGGGGTTTCGTACGGTGGTGGGGGTGTTTCCGATGCCCATCTTAGGGGTGGTGCTGCTGCTTGAAGCCCTGGGGCTGATGGCCCTGTCCCGCGACGTCTTCGACGACCCCAACGACCGGCTGGTGTGCCTCCTGGTGGCGGTCGCGTGCGCGGCCCTGCCCTACGGGTATGCGGTGGGGATGGTCCTCGGGGTCGGCCTCGCGTGGGCCCAACGCCGGGGCTGGGTGCGGGCTTGACGGGTCGGGGAGGGAGCGCGTAGGGTGCGCGCCGCGTGAGGGTCGGACGGGAGAAATCCCGGGCGGCCTCCAGGCGCTGACAACTTGTTTCTGCGAGGACGGTGCTCGGGAAGTTCGGTGCAAAGCCGATGCGGCCCCCGCCACTGTATCCGGGGACGACCCACGCACCGCGCTCCCACGCGGAACGAACGCCCACGTCGACTGCTTCGTGCAGTCGGTGGAAGGGCAACGGCGCGGGTCGGACGATCCGGGAGCCAGGAGACCGGCCGTCTCTCGCGACGCGTGTGTTCCCGCGGGGTGTCTCGGGTCACGGAGTCAATTGTGGACGTCCAGCGACGTTCGGCGTTTGGGGTCGAAGCCTTCGGGCTTCTCCTGAGGTCGGGCGGGGCTCGGTGCGCCGCGAGGACACACGCGAAACCAATGCCACGCCGCGCGGGTGCGTGCGGCGCAACGGTGCGTGTCCATGGCTCCTCGTCTCCGTCTCGTCCTCGGTCTCCTCTCGGTTCAGGCCCTCGGCTTCGCTGGATGCAGCGACGACCCGGCCCCCAGCCCCGACGCGGGCACCTCCTCCGACGCGGGCAACCCCGCTGACTCCGGCTTCTCCGCCGATACGGGCCCCCTCCCCGACGTGGGCAACCCCACCGACGCGGGCCCCTCCACCGACGCGGGCTCCTCCTCCGACGCGGGCTCCTCCTCCGACGCGGGCAACTCCACCGACGCGGGCACGGGGCCGGGGTGCCCCCTCACCCGGGCCCTGGTCACCACCAGCAACTTCATGATCGGCGGCTACGCCCTCGGCACGATCGCTCCCCCGACCCTCAACGTGCCGATGGCGATGGCCCCCGACCAGGATCATCTCCCGGTGCAGTCGGGGTGCCGGGTCTTCACCCTCCTGCGCGGCAACGACGCCCTCGCCGTGCTCGACCCGTCCAACCTGCCCGCCGTGGTCCGCACGATCCCCCTGCGGGCCATGCTCCCCGACGCCGGAACGGGCCCCTACCAGGTCAACCCCTACGACGTGGAGGTCCTCTCCCCCACCCGGGCCTACGTGACCCAGTACGCCCTGTCGCGGGTGGCCATCGTCGACCCCTCCCGCGACGGGGCCTCGGCGGTCATCGGGTCGATCGACCTCGCCCCGGTGCGGGCCATGGCCGACACCGACCCCTCGGGGTCTCCCGAGGCGAGCGAGCTCCTGCGGGTGGGCGACCGGGTCTTCGTCGTACTGCAAAACCTCGCGTCGTTCGCGCCCGCGGCCCTCGGGTCGGTGGCGGTGATCGACACCCGGACCGACGCCCTGATCGACGCCGACCCGGCCACCCCGGGGACCCAGCCCGTGGCGCTCCGGCACCGCAACCCCGTGGCCGCCGTGGCCACCCCCGGGGGCAGGCTCGTGTTCGCCTCCGCGGGAAACCAGCCCTTCATGGCCCCCAACGTCCTCGACGGGGCCATCGAGGCCCTCGACGCGGCCACCCTGCGCCCCGTGGGCATGGCCGTGACCGAGATGGCCCTCGGGGGCGACCTCCAGCACCTCGTGATGCTCACCGAAGACCGCGGCCTGGCCATCGTGTACCGCTTCGTCATGGGGGGCGGACGCGAGGCCCGGGTGGTTCCGTTCGACCTGTCGACGGGCACGGTCTCGGCCCCGGTCCTGACGGCCCCCGACCTCGGCGGGATCGCCCGAAGCCCCGACGGCAACGTCTGGATCCTCGACCGGAGCATGGGCGCGGCCGGGGTGCGCGTCTTGTCCCCGACGGGGATGAGCCTCACCCCGACCCCCCTGTCGGTCGGGAGCCTCCCGCCGTACGGGATCGCCTTCGTGCCGTGAGCCGATGGCCTACGACCGCGGCCCTCGTGGCCCTCCTCGCCGGATGCGGCGAGGGCGGCCCCGGGCACGACGACCTCTCGGATGCCAGCCTCTCCGACGCCCCGCCCTGCGCCTTCGACGACGCCGCCCGGAGGCCCGACGGCCGGGTGGTGGGCGGCCCCTTCGCCACCTCGGTGGCGCTGTTTCAACCCGGGCCTGGGGCGAGCTTCGGCCACGACCAGATGCCCGACATCGTGCTCGGACCGCCTCACGGCGCGGGCGACCTGCGGGGCGGCACCGACGTGGTGTCGCTCGGTCAGGGCGGGGTGATCGTGCTCGGCTTCGACCCGCCCCTCGTCGACGGGCCGGGGCCAGACTTCACCGTGTTTGAGAATCCCTTCCTCGTGCCCGGGGCCGACCTGCGCTACTGGCACGAGCTCGGCGAGGTCTCGGTCTCCGACGACGGGGTCACCTGGGTGACCTTCCCCTGCGACCCCGCCGGCCCACACCCCCACACCCACTGCGCCGGATGGGAACCCGTCTACGCAGCCCCCCCCTACGCCCTCTGCCCCCTCGACCCCCGGGTGTCCGGGGGCGAACCCTTCGACCTCGCCGCGGTGGGGGTCTCTCGGGCCCGCTTCGTGCGGGTCCGCGACCTCGCGACCCAGGGGCCCACGGCCCCGGCCGCGGGCTTCGACCTCGACGCCATCGCCGCCCTGCACCAGAGCCCCGGGCCCTGACCCTGGCATTCGTGCGTTGCGTGGACGCGCGAGGTGGGTACGATGGGCCCGCCGCGCGTTGACCCTCTGCGCGGCGAAGGACCAAAGGCTCGCGCGTGAACAACAAGGCCCTCCTCGGCGCATCCGCCGCGGTGCTCGTCGCCCTCGGGGGCTTGACGGGCACGGCGCTCTATCTCTGGAAGAAGCGCGGGGGGGCGACGGCCGCGTCGTTGTCCCAGTTGCCCGCCGAGAGCGTGGTGGTCGTCCGGGGCCAGCTCGCGCCCCTGCGAGGATTCGGCCCTGCCCAGAGCCTGCGCCGCTTCCTCACGGGAACCGACCCCGTCGCGGGTCCGGACTTCACCCGTCAGGCCCGCGAGACCTACCGGGGCCTCACACAAAACTGTGGGTTCGACCCCTGGGACAGCCTCCAGACCTTTCGTGTCGGGGTCGACCGGGCGGCCACCGAGGCCCGCAACCCCTCGGCCTTCGTCGTGTACGCCGACGGCACCTTCACCGCGGCCCAGGCCCGCCGCTGCGCGGAGTACCTCTCGGGCCGCAGCCAGGAGTCGCTGCGCCCCCTCGAGGTCGACGGCCGTACGGCCTACGCCGTGGCCCGCCCCGGGGCAGAGCCCGAGGCCCGGGCGGCCGCCCTGCACTTCCGCGACGGAAGCGTCCTGATGGCCGAGCGCCCCTACCTCCCCACGGCCCTCGGGCTCGCGTACGGCACGGTCCCGGGGCTGCGCGACGACGCCCCCGTAGCCCGGATGCTCGGCGTCCTCGGCGGGTCCAACGTGCTCGAGGTGGCCGCCGACGCGGCCCAGATCCGGCGGCAGAATCCGCAGTCGGCCGGGGAGTTTGTCGACGGCCTCGTGCGCGACAACCCCTCCCTGCCCAACCTCTCCCTCGCGCGCGAAGTGCAGACCGTGGGCTTCGGGCTCAACGTGTCGGCCGGAGGGGTGACGATGCGGGCCCGGTTCGAGCTGCCCCAGGCGAGCCAGGCCACGACCTTCAGCGCGGCCGTCCAGGGGCTCATCGTGGCCCGACGCAGCGAGGGCCTGCGGATGTTGGAAGAGGCCCAGGGGCAGCTCCGGGCGGCCCAACTCGTGGTGGCCCTCACGGCCCCCGAGATGCGGCAGAAGATCGACGAGGTCGACGCCGGGATCACCACCGCACGGCAGGTGATCGGGGCCATCCAGACCACCACCGAGGCCCGGCACACGGTGGTCACCCTCGCGGTCACGCCCCCGCAGGTGCAGAGCCTGGAGCGGGCCGCCCGGGCCGCGAGCGAGGTGGCCAACCTCTTCCTGCGCGACCGCCCCCGACGCCCGCGGGGCAACGACCCCCTCGAAGAAAACCCCCGGCCCGGGATCACCTTCCCGGGACCAGGGCTCCAGCTCCCGGGCCTCGGCGCAGGGGCCCCGACCCCCGAGCCCGCCCGGACGCCCGACGTAGCCCCGACCCCGAGCCCGACCCCCGAGCCCTCCGCCCGCCCGGCGCCGGCCCCTGCCCCTTGACCGCCCCTCCCGCCCCGACGACCCGGGCGGGAAGAGATTGTACCGGGAGAGAGAAACCTGGATGAGCCGCCGCGACGTTGCGCACGACACCGACAGCGCCGCGCCCGGCACGAGCCCCTCTCCTGCCCCGGCCCCGCGCTCCCTTGAGGAGCTCATGGAAGCCTACTGCAACGGCGATCGCCCCGCGTTTGACGCCCTCTTCGCCCAGGTGGCCCCGAAGGTGTCGGCGGTGCTCTTCGCCATGTCGCGCGACCGGGGCCTCACCGAAGACCTGCTCCAGGTGGTGTTCTTGAAGGTGCACAACGCCCGCGACGGATACCTGCGGGGGGCCCCGGTGCTGCCGTGGTTCAAGGCCATCGCGCGCAACGTGTACATTGATTGGTACCGACAGCGCCGGTCGAGCCGGCTGCGCCTCACCGCCGACGGCGACCTGCCTGAGCCCCGCCCCGAAGCCGCCCCCGACGGCGACGCCCTCGACGGCCTCTCCGACGACGACCGGGCCCTCCTCTACGCCACCATCGACGCCCTGCCGCCTCTCCAGCGCGAGGCCCTCATCGCCCTCAAGGTCGAGGGCCTCACCCTGAAACAAATCGCCGCCGCCACCGGGACCACCGTCGGGGCCGTCAAGCTCCGGGCCCACCGGGCCTACGAGGCCCTCCGCGACGCCCTCGGGGTCCAACGACCCACCACCGGCCCCGGCCGCAAGGCCCCCTCCCCCTCCCCCTCGGAGGAAGCCCCGTGACCCCCCACGCCTCCCCCTGCGACGCCCTCCTCGACCACCTCGCCGCAGGGTCCGTCCTGCCCTCCTCCCTGGCCGCCCACGCCCTCGACTGCCCCGACTGCGCCCCCCTCCTGCGGGCCGACGCGGCCCTCGCGACCCTCCCCGGCCCCGCCCCCGCCCTCGGCCCCGCCCTGCGCGACGCCCTCGACGCCCTCGGCCCCGTCTCCCGCCCTCGGCCCCTCACCCGGGCCCTGCCTGGGCTCCTCGCCGCCGGGGCCACCATGGCCGCCATCCCCGCCCTCCTGGGCACCTCCCAGCGCCTCGGGGCGTGGCCCCTGTGGGCCGGGGCGGGCCTCCTGGCCACCCTCTGCGGGGTCGGCCTCGTCCTCGTCTTTCATCGCGGGGCCGAAGGCCTCGGGCTCCCCGCCTCCTGGCGCCGCGGGTACGCCACGGTCAGCGCCCTGGGTTTGTCGGCCGCGGTCTGGATGGCCCCTCCGGGCGCCCCCACGGCCGCCCGCTACGCCGCGTCCCCTTCCCTCGAAGGCGCGGGGACGGGGGCGTTTCGTACGGTGCCGAGCCCCGCCCTCGTGGGGTCGGGGCCCGCAACCGACCCCTTGTCGGTGTTTGGCGAGCACGCCAGCGCCGGGGTGCTCTTCGCCGCGGTGGTCGGGGCCCTGGTCCTGCGCGGGGCCCAGCGGACGACCCCGGTGGTGCCGCGGCTGTCGGGGGCCAACGCAGGGATCGTGGCAGGCCTCGCCGCCGCCACGGGGCTTCACCTGAGCCTCGACGGGTCGATCCCCCTGCGTCTGTGCGTCCTGGCCTTGCCCGTGGTGTTGGGCATGCTCGCGGGGAGCCTGGTCGGCAAGCGGGCCCTGGCCCCGTAGGCCTCAGGGAGCCAAAAGGCTACGACTGGCTGGCGAGGAGGCGCTTCACCCGGGCCTCGGCCGCGGCGATGATCTGCGTGGCCTCGGGCTCGGGGATCCGCAGGTAGGCCCAGAGGTCTTGGATGAGCTTCGCCTCCTCGTCGGACTGCACCCCGTCGATGTGGGTGAGGACCACCGCGTGGTTGAGAAGGGTGCGACGGTCGTCGGCGGAGAGGTCGGTGATGGGGATGTCGGGCAGCCCCCGCGGGGTGGCGGCGTAGTCACGCATCGCCGCGGCCTCTTCTTCCGT
The DNA here is from genome assembly GCA_964447205.1 of uncultured Myxococcaceae bacterium. Classification (GTDB taxonomy): domain Bacteria; phylum Myxococcota_A; class Polyangia; order Polyangiales; genus JAEUKH01. Next base: position 48,658 of record CAYUSB010000033.1, on the reverse strand, counting down.
CGCCCCGAAGGCGCTGATCAGGGCCTCCAGGTGCTCCTTCTCCTCGCTGGCGAAATGACCATCGACCCAGGCCACCGCCACCAAGGACTTGAGGATCGCCATATCCTGCTCGTGCATCGAAACCCCTCGCGTGTGAAGCCGCCTCTCGCTGGGCGGGCGATGTCGGGCGGGAAGATAGTCGAAGCCACCCTCCACCGGAAGGGGCGATCAACGCGGGATGTATTGCGTGCAGGCCCCGGCGCTGCCCCGGCGCTGCGAGACGATGGTGCTCGACTGCACCCAGCCGACGGAGGTGCACTGGTACCACAGGTCGTCGAAGCGGCTCTGGAGGCAGGTCCCGAAGGCCATCGCGCGGTTGTAGGTGCCCGAGAAACACGTGGCCGTCGAGGCCGGGGGCCGCGCAGGGGGAGGGGTCGCGGGCGGAGGGGTCGGGGGGGTCGCGGGCGGAGGGGTGCCCGACCCGCAGCCCATCGGGGTCGAACGCGCGACCACCTCGGTCCGCACCACGACCCTGTCGCTCCAGCCCACCGCCCCGCGCCCGAAGAGCTCGCGGGTGATCACCGGCGAGGCGTCGATGATGGCCTTGCCCGCCGCCCGCTCGACGCAGATGTTGGGCCCCACGTCGGCCACCTCGGCCACACACCAGCGGCCCGTCTGGGGGTTGGTCACGCGCACCCGGGCCCGACAGCCGAAGCGCCACGAGTCGGCGATGTAGAGCCAGCGACCGTCGGCCCGGGGCCCGCACGCCATGGGCTGGGCGTCGCTCCCGCCCCCGAAGGTGGTGATGTAATACAGGTTGTCGGCGGGGATGTTGCGCCCGGCGATCTCGCCCCGCGTGGGGCACACATGGCCGCGGATCGTGAGGGCGTCGACCGCCAGGGCCGAATAGGGGGTGCCCTCCCCGTCGCCGTCGCCGTAGAGCTCGTCGGACCCCACACACCCCGCACCCGCCAGACCCAACACCACCAGCACCGCCCCCAACCACCGTGTGCGCGTGTCCATCCCTGGACGGGCCAGCAGCCGCCGTGCCAGGCCCGCCCACCATGGCCCGTTGCCCTCGAAGGCCCCAAACCCACGGAAGTCTCGCGCAGGGCGGGTGACCACAGGAGCCCCAGCCCCCCCGGGTTGACCACAAGAGCCCCACCCGGCGTGAAGGCCGGCGACCCGCGGATTCGCCCTGCGATCCCTCGACATTGACACCGGGTCGCTGCCATAACCCGCGCCCTCCCCCCCAATGGCTTCACACGTCGGGCGATACATCCGGTGGCCTCTGGCCGCCCTGGCCCTGGCCGGGTGTCACCGGCCGGCGGCCCCGACCGACGACGCCTCGTCCCCGACCCCCGCGGCCGAGGCCGCCGTCGCGGGCCCCCCGGGCGATGTCCCGGCCATCCCCTTCCCGGCCCCGCGCGACGCAGGACCCGCCCCCGACGCAGGGCCGCGCCCGCGGAGGCTGACCTTCTCGATCTCGGGGGATATCGTTCTGTCTCCAAACCTTGTGTCCAGGGCCGGGGGCGACCTCGGGGCGATGTTTGGCCCGGTGGCCTCGCTCCTGTCCGTCCAGGCCGTCTCCCTGGCCGATTTGCGCGGCCCCCTGGTGGCCCGCCCCGCCCACCCCGGTCCGCGGGTGTTCGGGGTGGAGGCGGGGCAGGCCCGGGCGATCGTTCGGTTGGGGTACGATGCCCTCCTGGTGGCCAACGACCACGGGTACGACCAGGGAGCCACGGGCCTCGGACAGACCGTGGCCGCCCTGCGGGGGGCGGGCTCCCTCCCCCTCGGCGCCGGGTCCGACCCCGCCGCGGCCTGGGCCCCCCAACGCCTCGAACGCGACGGCATCCGGGTGGCCCTCCTCGGGATGACCCAACGGGTCGCGGCCGACCCAGGGCGCGGCGACGCCGGGTCGGTCCTGGCTCGCGTCGGCGACGACCCCGCCGAGGCCGTGGCCGCCGTCACCCGAAGCCGCGACGGGGCCGACCTGGTCGTGGTCATGGTCCACGGGATGCGACTGCGCGAAGGCCGCCCCACCGACGGCCCGCGGGCCCTCGTGCGGGCCCTGGTCGACGCCGGGGCCGACCTCGTGATGGGCACGGGCAACCCCACCATGGCCCCCGTCGAGCGCCTGACCTCGCCCCGCGGAGAGGCCGTGGTGGCCTGGTCGCTCGGGACCCTCGTGTCAGGTCAGGGTCTTGGCTGGCACCTCGGGACCACCCCCGCCCAGGCGGCCGCCAACCCCTACGTCTACGACCCCCGCCTGCGCGACGGGGTGGTCTTGCACTGCCGCTTCGACGTGTCCGATCCGGCCGCGGTGCGCGTGACGGGCCTGCGGGCCAACGCCGTGTGGACCACCCTGGAGGGCGGATCGCCGCGGGTGGTGCTCCTGCGCAACGCCGATCCGCGGGTGACCTCCGCGCGCCTCCTGGCCGTCGGGACGGCCCTGGGCGGGGCCGTTCAGGTGCGGCCCTGAGGTCCCCCCGGGGCCCAATCGCGGAGAGCCGGTGTCGTTCGTTGCGCCGCGGGGCGTCGGTACGCGCTACCCTCCCGGGCTCCCCGGCGAGGCCACGACAGGTGACGTTGGCGCAACGGGGTGGAGACGACGAGGTCTGACGATGCATGTAGTGTTTGACTTCGAAGATGAGGGCGTCCACGCCCTGGCCCTGATGTCCTACGACGTACGCCGCAAGCTTGACCTTGCGGGGCTGCGGCTGTCCCTGGCGGCCTGGCAGGCCCTGCCCAAGGTCGAGCGCCAGAAGCTGGCCGAGATGCCCGGGGACACGGCCGATGACATCGCCACCTTTGCCGCGGCCGTGCGCGCTGCGGCGGCGAAGGTCGGCCTGCCCCCCGCCGAGCAGCCCCCGGTCACCCACCGCCCGTGGAACGAGCTGGCCAACCTGATCAACCTCATCAAGGGCGCCATGCCCCGGGCCCGACGGGTCGACCCCGAGGCCCTCGGCGAGCTGTCCGAGACGGCCCGTTATGCCCTGTACCGCCTCGCCGAGCCCCGCAAGAAGAGCGACCGGCTGGTCGAGGCCCTGCGCATCCTTCAACTCATCTCCGACTGAAGGCCCGGGCGGCCCCCGCCCGTCACGAGAACAGGGCGAGCACCGGGGCGTGGTCGGAGTCGACGTCCTCGCGCCCCTCGGACTGGGCGTCGCGCAGCTCCTCGTTGAGGATCCGGGCTTCTTGAAACCGCCGCCACAGGGCCCGGCTCACGAGGATGTGATCGAGGAGGAGCGGGTTGCCCCGGTGCACGAGGCTGTACCGCTTCGCCCGCGGAACAGACTTCGTACAGTGATGCAGCACCCCGTTCTCCAGGGTGGTGACCACGTCGAGGTCGCTGCTGCGGCCCCGCGGGGCATCGGCGAGGTCGCCCGCGATGGCCCGAACCACCAACGACTCGGGGCTGTCGTTGAAGTCGCCGAGCACGGCGAGCTGGAGCCGGGCCTCGCGGGCGATCCAGGCCTCGACCCGGGAGCGCACGTACAGGGCCTCGGCCATGCGGCACACCAAGGTCCGGGCGGCCCCCTCGGCGGCGGCGTAGTGGCCGAGTTCGTCCGAGGGCTCGCCCAGGCTGTCGAGGCGACGGGTGGTGCGGGCGCTCTTCAGGTGCACCACCAGGAGCACGAGGGCGCTGCCGTCGGGCAGGGTCACCGTCACCTCCAACACGCCTCGTTTGGAGTGTAGGCGCGACACGAAGGGGCGCGGGTCGCCGTCGACGAAGACCGGGAAGGTCAGCTCGCCCACCCCGTTGGACTCCGCCGAGACCACCGGGAACCGCGACAGGATCCCCACCGCGATGCCCCGTGCGTCGGCCGTGCCCGCCACCGCGGGGCCGTACCCCAGGTGCGGCACGAGGGCCCGCAGGTCGTCGAGGACCCGCGGCCCCTCGATCTCCTGGAAGGCCACCACGTCGGCGTCGAGGCGCGACACCACCGTGGCCACCGCCTCGAGCTTGCGCTGATACAGGGTGCGGGCCCGGCGTTGGGCCCAGATCCCAAAACCCTCCCGGTCGAGCTGTCCGATGACGTTGGGCACCGCGTCGTCGAAGAAATCCCGGCAGTTGAAGGTCGCCAGTCGGAGGCTCACTGGCGCACCTGCCCCGCCCCGCGCACGACGTATTTCTCCGTCGTCAGCTCCCGCACCCCCATCGGGCCCCAGGCGTGCATCCGCGAGGTGGAGATCCCCATCTCGGCCCCGAGGCCCAACTCGCCCCCGTCGTTGAAGCGGGTCGAGGCGTTGACCAGGACGCAGCTCGCGTCGACCTCGCGCAGAAACCGCTCGGCCGCGGACTCGTCGCCGGTCACGATGCTCGCCGTGTGCTCGGTGCCGTGGGCGGCGATGTGGGCCAGGGCCCCGTCGAGGTGGTCAACGACCTTGACGGCCATCACCAGGGCGAGAAACTCCGTGTCCCAGTCGGCGGGGGCGGCGGGCTCGGCGGCGACCCCGGCGGCGGCGAGGGCCCGGGCGGCCTCGGGGTCGGCCCGCAGGGTCACCCCGGCGGCGGCGAGGGCGGGGCCGAGGCGGGCGAGGAGGGCCCCGGCGACCCCGCGGTGCACGAGGAGGGTCTCGGCGGCGTTGCAGACCCCGGGGCGGTGGGTCTTGGCGTTGAGGGCGATGTCGGCGGCCATCGAGAGGTCGGCCGAGGCGTCGACGTAGACATGGCACACCCCGGCCCCGTGGCGCACCACCGGGACCCGGGCCCAGGCGTCGACCATCTGCATGAGGGCCGGTCCCCCGCGGGGGATGGCGAGGTCGACGAGGCCCGTGGCGGTGAGGAGCTCGCGCACCCGCTCGCGGTCGAGGTCTTCGACCAGCTGCACGGCGTCGGGGTCGACCTCGGCGTCGCGCAGTCCTGACCGGATGCAGGCGGCGAGGGCCATGTTGGTGCGCAGGGCCTCCTTGCCGCCGCGCAGGACCACGGCGTTGCCGCTGCGGAGGCACAGGGCCGCGGCCTCGGCGGTGACGTTGGGCCGGGCCTCGTAGATGATCGCCACGGTGCCGAGGGGGACCCGACGTTTGCTCACCCGCAGCCCGTTGGGGCGGACCCCGAGGAGGCGCTCCTCGTCGAGGGGGTCGTCGAGGTCGCGGATGGCCCGCACGGCCCGCACCACGGCGTCGAGGCGCGCGGGCCCCAGGGCGAGCCGGTCGCGCAGGGCCGGGGACAGCCCCGGGGAGGCCTCCAGGTCGAGGGCGTTGGCCGCCTCGATCGCGCGACGCCCTGCGTCGATGCGGGCTGCGACGCGCTCCAGGGCCGCCGTACGTTGGGCGGCGGGGCACCGCGCGAGGCTTCGTTGGGCCACCCGGGCCGCTCGCAACATCTCGTAGACGCTTGGCATGTTCGTGCCGGACAGGATAGCGCACGCCTTCGCGAGACGGAGGTAACATCGGGGCCCCATGCGCGAACCACCCCCCGACTCCCCCTCCCCTCCCCTCACATCGTCCGACCCCGTCCCGAAGCGGCCCCGGGCCCGCAAGAGCACCCGCAGCACGAAGACGTCCTCGGCATCGCCCGAGGTCGAGGAGCCGGTCATCACGGTGCGACGGTTTCACCGGCGCGACCTCAACAAGAGCTGGGAGTTTCTCAAGCTGTGCTTCCGGGTGGTCAACCGCGAGACGGTGGAGTACCAGCGCCCCCGCTCGAAGAAGCGCTTCGTCGAGGTGTACGAGGAGGAGGGGGTCGAGCAGCTCATCTTCGAGACCACCCGGGGCGACGTGACCGAGATCGTGGGCTACGCCGAGTGCGCCTTCGAGATCACCGGGAGCGACAACTGGATCAACGAGAGCTTCTTCATCCGCCGAGACATGCGGCCGATGTTCGTCGAGGAGCTCGCCGTGCACCCGAACTACCAGGGCCGCGGGGTGGGAGGGTTCGTGCTGGAGCAGCTTGAGCACCTCGCCCGCATCCGGGGGTGCACCCACCTCGTGCTCGAGGTCGCGGAGAACAACCGCCAGGCCCTGCGCTTCTACCGCGGACGGCAGTTTCAGAAGCTCGACGCAGCCCTCTTCCTGGCCAAGCGGGTGAGCACCGACGAGGAGCTCCTGCCCCCCCGACCGCTCAAGCCGCCCCCCGACAAGTCTGCCTCCCCGAAGGCCCCGCGACGCCTCGCCCCCAAAAAGCCCGCGGCCTCCTGAGAGGCCCCCTACCGCGGGTCGGCCGCAGGGGCCGACGGGTCACTCCTGGTAGCGCAAGACGGTGCCCCCCTCGCCGACGGCCCACACCTCCCCCGGCCCGCGACCCCACACGGCCCGCAGGGTCCGCTGGGTGGGCGAGGGCACGGAGCTCCAGGCCGCCCCGTCCCAGTGCACGATCGCGCCCCCCTCGCCCACCGCCCAGAAGTTGTCCGGGGCGCTGCCCCAGACGCCGTAGAGGGGCACCGTGACACCCGTCAATACGCTTGACCAACCGCTGCCGTCGAAGTGCCGGGCGGCGCTCCTGCCCACCATCCAGACATCGTTCGGCCCCGAACCGTGGATGCCCAGGTAGGCCGTCGTGCCCGCCCCCGCCCCGGCCTCCGGGGCCCAACCCGAGCCCGTCCAACGGAACACCCCCGACCCCACCGCCCGCAGGTCCGACGGGGAGCTCCCGTACACGCTGTAGAGCTCGGTGTTGACCGGCAGGCCCGCCGAGACGTCCGTCCACCGCGACCCGTCCCACCGGGCCGCGGCCCGAACCCCCACCGCATACGCCTCCTGCGGACTGAAGGCATACACCCCGAGGAGGTTGAGCCGGGGCAGGGGCATCGACGGGGCCCAGGCGCTGCCGTTCCACCGCAGGAAGACCCCCATCCCCGTCTCGGCCGAGCCGTTGGGGGGCACCGTGAGACCCGTGATCCAGGCGTCGCCCGGCCCGCTGCCCCCGAGGGCGTTGAGGGTAAACTGCGACATGGTGGCGCCGAAGGCCGACCCGTTCCACCGCAGGATGGCCTGGCTTCCGAGCACGAACAGGTCTCGGTCGCCCGCCCCCCACACCCCCGCGAGGCCCACGGTCGTGCCCGAGGCCACCGTCTCCCAACGCCCCCGCACCATGCCCCCGCCCGGCCGGTCGCTCGCCACGCCCCCGTCCCCGCCGCCCCCCATCCCCGGCACCGGATCAAACCCACCGACCCTACCCGGCACATACGACCCGGGCGCCCTCGCCGCCGTCTCGCCGCGTCCGAGCTGGAGGTTCATGTCGGAGCCCCAACAGACCACCTCGCCCGAGGCCCGGACGGCGCACGCGAAGTCTCCGCCCATCGCGACCTGATGGGCGTCGCGGAGGTTGGCCACGGCCACCGTCTGCGGCCGATCGGTGGTGCTCCCGTCGCCGAGCTGCCCGCCCCCGTTGGCGCCCCAACACACGGCCTGCCCGCCCCGCCGGATGGCGCAGTTGGCCCTCCCCCCCGCCGACAACCCCACGGCATCACCGAGGTTCGACACTGGGGCCGCCATGGGTCGATCGGTGGTGCTGCCGTCGCCGAGCTGCCCCGCCCCGTTGTTGCCCCAACACACCACCTGCCCGCCCTGCCGGAGCGCACAGCTATGCAAGGTCCCCGCGGCCACGGCCACCGCGTCGGCGAGGCCCATCACCCCCGTGGCCGTGTTGCGCTGCGTCGTGGTCCCGTCGCCGAGCTGCCCGCGGCTGTTGTCGCCCCAGCACATCACCGCCCCGTTGGCCCGCACGGCGCAGGTGTGGCTCGCGCCTGCCGCGACGGCCACGGCGTCTTCGATGCCAAAGGCCGCCACCGGGCGGGTGCGCTGGTTGGTGCTGGCGTCGCCGATCTGGCCGCGGGCGTTGTCGCCCCAGCACACGACCTGGCCCGCCCGACGCACCGCGCAGGTGTGGGTCGAACCCACCGACACATGGGCCGCGTCGTCGAGCCCCACCACCTCGGTGGGCGCGGGGATCTCGGGCGACTCCATCCCCGTCCCGAGCTGGCCGTTGCGGTTGGTGCCCCAGCACATCACCCGCCCCGTGGCCCGCACTGCGCAGGTGTGGAAGGCCCCGATGGCGACCTCCACCGCGTCGTTGATCCCGGGCACGGTCACGGGCCGGCCGCGGTTGATCTGGGTCCCGTCGCCGAGGATGTACGCGCGGTTGTTGCCCCAACAGCGCACCTGCCCCGTCGGCGTCCGGGCGCAGGCCGCGGCCGAACCTGCCGCCACCTGAACCCCCGCCCCATCCGTACGAAACGACCCCCCGCCGCCCCCGGTGTCGCCCCCTCCCCCGCCGCCCCCGGCGTCGGTGCGGCCCCCCCCGTCGAGGCCGCCCCCCGCGTCCGAGCCGCCGCCCCCTCCCCCGCCGCCCCCGCCGCCCCCCCCGCCCACATCCGGGGCGCAGCCTCCGGCCACGAGAAATCCCAAGAGCCCCCACACCACCCTACGACGTGTTGCGTCCATGACGCCGCGGAGGGTAGCGCACTCTGCCCCCTCCTGCGGCACCCCACACGAACTACCCACGGCCCCCCCGGGTGTGCGAGGTTGACCGGGCCATGGCCGACGCCCCCGACCCCGTCCCCCCCGCACCCGCTGCACCCGCCAAGGTGATCATCTATACGGACGGAGGGGCCAAACCCAACCCCGACGGCCCCGGGGGCTGGGGAGCCCTCCTCATGACCGCAGGGCACAAGCGGGAGCTGTCCGGCGGAGAGCCGAGCACCACCAACAACCGCATGGAGCTCATGGGGGCCATCTGCGCCCTGGAGGCCCTCAAGCGGTCGTGCGACGTGGTGCTCTATACAGACAGCCAGTACCTCCGCAACGGGGTCACCGAGTGGATGCCCAAGTGGATCAAGAACGGCTGGCGCACCGCCTCCAAGGCCCCGGTGAAGAACCAGGACCTGTGGATGCGCCTTCACGCGGCCAACGGGCGCCACCGGGTGACCTGGCGGTGGGTCAAGGCCCACGCGGGAAACGCTCTCAACGAGCGGGTCGACGCCCTCGCCACCGAGGCCCGCGAGCGCATCGAGGCCGACCTGCGAAGCGCCCGCAGCCGCGCCTGAGGGCCCCAACGGTACAGCACCCATGATCCCCTATCCCCGCACAGACTGGTTGCACTTCCTGGTGTCGTCGCGCGGCACCTTCTCGGCGGGGGTGCCGATGCGGGTGCTGGCCTTCGGGCTGATCGCCCTGCTGACCTGGGCCCTGCACCGGGTCTCTCCCCGCGCCGCCCTCTCGGTGGGCCTTCACGAGGTGGCCGGGGCCGTGCTGGCCCTGCTCCTCGCGTTTCGTTTCAACACGGGGTACCACCGTTTCTGGGAGGGGCGCACCCTGTGGGGCGCCATCGTCAACGCCGCGCGGAGCATCACGCGCATCGTCGAGGCCCACGCGGACATCGCCCCCGACGAGCGGGAGGCCTTCGCCCGTTGGGTGGTGGTCTTCGTGCACGCCACGCGCCGTTCGCTGCGGGCCGAGGAGGTCCACCCCGAGGTGACCCGGCTCATCTCCGCCGACGAGGACACCGCCTTCATGGCCGCGCCGCACCGGCCCATGTTCGCCGCGGCCCAGCTCTCCGCCCGGCTGCATCGCTACGTCCGCGACGGGTCTCTCCACCCCATGATGGCCCACGCCGCCGAGCAGCAGGTGGTCGAGCTCCTGAGCTGCATCGGCGGGGCCGAGCGCATCATGAAGACCCCGACCCCCCTGGGCATCGTGCTGCTCCTGCAGCGGGCCCTGGTGCTCTTTCTCGCGACCCTGCCCCTCGCCCTCATCGAGAGCCTGGGCATCATGACCGTCCTCGTGACGATGATGGTGGCCTACCTCACCCTGATGATCGAGGCCATCGGGGCCGAGCTCGACAACCCCTTCGGCCACCAGCCCAACGGCCTGCCCCTCACGCGCATCACCGACACCATCGAGCGCAACCTCCTGGGCACCTCGCCCCTGCAGCTCGTGATGAGCTCGACGCCCAACCTGGGCTACGAGGACTGACCCTTTACAACACCACCAGGTCGTCGCGGTGGATGGCCTCGTCGCCGTGCACCACCGCCAGGATCTCGGGCAGCTCGCGGCTGTTGCGGCCCTTGATGCGGGCCATCTCGTCGGCCCCGTAGGCCGCGAGGCCCCGGGCGATGACGGCCCCCCCCGGGTCGAGCACGTCGACGGGATCGCCCCGCTGGAAGGTCCCCGTGACGGCCGTGACCCCCGAGGGCAAGAGGCTCCGCTTGTGGCGCACGACGGCCTCCCGGGCCCCGGGGTCGACGGTGAGGGTCCCGCGGGCCCGCAGGGTGTGGGCGATCCAGTGGGCCCGGGCCGACACGGGGGCGTGGGCGGGGAGAAACACCGTCCCGAGGTCGGCCCCCGCGAAGAGCCGCGGGAGGACCCCAGGGAGCCGCCCCGAGGCGATGGCCGCGAGGGCCCCGGCGTCGCTGGCCGCGCGGGCCGCCCGGAGCTTGGTGATCATGCCCCCGGTCCCCGCCGACGAGATGTCCTTGCGCACCAGGGCGTCGACCGAGCGATCGCCCGCGGCCACGGCCTGCACCCGCGCGCCCTCGGCGTCGAGCAGGCCCGGGGCCACCGAGAGCATCACCAGGACGTCGGCCCCGACGAGGTTGGCCACCTGGGCCGACAGCGAGTCGTTGTCGCCGAAGGCGATCTCGTCGACGGAGACGGTGTCGTTCTCGTTGATGACGGCGATGGCCCCGCGGGCCGCGAGGGCGTCGAGGGCCGCCCGGGTGTTGAGGTAACGCTGCCGGTCGGCGAAATCGGCGTGGGTCAGGAGCACCTGGGCCACGACCTTGCCGTGCCCCGCGAAGGCCTCGGCCCACATGCGGATGAGGTGCCCCTGGCCCGCCGCGGCGCAGGCCTGGAGCTGCTCCATCCGGCGCGGGCGCGTGGCAAACCCGAGCTGCTCGACCCCCAGGGCGATGGCCCCCGACGACACCACCAGGACCCGCCGGGTGGCCGCCAGGGCCGCCAGGTCGTCGGCCAGGCCCGACAAAACCGCCCGATCGAGCCCCCCTCCCGCGCCGGTCAGGACCCCGCTGCCGATCTTCACCACCACCGCCCGCGACTCCCTCAGGAGCCGGCTCGCCGCTTCTCGTTGCGTCTCCATCGCGGGGCGGTTGATACCATCCCCCACCCCGTACCGCGATGCTGCTCCGACTGTATCCCCCACTGCTGGCCGCCCTGATGATCGCCCTGGCCGCGGCCGTCCCGGGGGCGTTCTGGTTGCACGCACGCAGCGCGCGGCGGAGGGCCCCGCGGATGGCCCCCAGCGCGGCGGTCGGACGCGATCGGGCCGCGGTGCCCCGCCCCGTCCCTCCGGCGGCTGCCCCGACCCTGCCGTCTTCGAGGCCGTCGACCGAGGCGGTTCGGTTTCGTGCGAGACGGGTGGAGGAGCGGGTGTGGCGCCCCGAACCCGACAGCCCGCCCCCCCCGCGGGCCCGGCCTCGCTGGTAGCCCCCGCGGAATACGCTATACCCTCCGAGGAACACTGATGCTCAACGGTCGACGCTTCGCCTTCGTAGGTGCTGGCAACATGGCCGAGGCCCTCATCCGGGGCCTCGTGGCGGGGGGCTCGGTGGCCCCCGAGGACGTAGTGCTCTCCGGGCGCCGGCGCGACCGGGCCGAGCGCACCGCCGAGCGACTCGGGGTGCGGGCGGCCGAGAGCAACGCCGCCTGCGTACGCGGGGCCGACGTGGTGATGCTCTGCGTCAAGCCGCAGGTGATGGCCGCGGTGTTGAGTCCCCTGGGGCACGAGATCGCCCCGGGGGCCCTGGTGGTGAGCGTGGCGGCTGGCGTTCCGACCCATGCGATCGAGGGGCACTTCCCGGGGTCGCAGCGGGTCGTGCGGGCCATGCCCAATACGGCCGCCATCGTGCGCCAGAGCGCCACGGCCATCGCCCCGGGGGCCTACGCCACCGACGAGGACATGGCCTGCGCCCAGGCCATCTTCGACGCCGTGGGGCGCACCGTCACCGTCGAGGAGCACCACCTCGACGCCGTCACGGGCCTGTCGGGCAGCGGCCCCGCGTACATCTTCCTCATCCTCGACGCCCTGTCCGACGCGGGCGTGAAGGTGGGCCTGTCGCGCGACGTCGCCGCCGAGCTGGCCGCCCAGACCGTCATGGGATCGGCCCAACTGCTCCTCACCACGGGCGAGCACCCGGGCCGGCTCAAAGACCAGGTGACCTCCCCAGGCGGCACGGCCATCGCGGGGCTGCACACCCTGGAGGCCGGGGGGCTCCGCACGACCCTCATCAACGCCGTCGAGGCCGCCACCCGCCGGGCTCGCGAGCTCGGGGCGATGCACGGGCCCGGGCGCGACGACCCCGGCCGCGGGTGACCCCACCATGCACCCCGTGATCGAGCACTTCTTCGCCGACAACGGCCACGGGTGGCGCCTGTCCCTGCGCCGTACGACCCACCCCCACCCGACGCCCTCCCCAGGAGCCACCCCCGCCCGCCCGGTCCTCCTCCTGCCCGGCTACGGGATGAACTCCTTCATCTTCGGCTTCCACCCCGCGGGCCGCTCGCTCGAGGCCCACCTCGCGTGGCGGGGCCTGGAGGTGTGGTCGGTCGACCTGCGGGCCCAGGGCCGGAGCGTGGCCACCTCGGCGGCCAGCCTGCGCGACCCGACGGCGGGCTTCGGCCTCGAGGCCCTGGCCCGCGACGACGTAGGGGCCGCCCTGGCCTTCGTACGGGCCCACACGCGCACCGGCAGCCGCCTCGTCGATCTCATCGGCTGCTCGCTCGGGGCGGCGCTGATGTTCGGCCACGCGGCCCTGGGCGACCCCGACGGCCTCGGGGCCCTGGTCTCCCTCGGGGGCCCCCTCCGGTGGGAACGCATCCACCCCCTCGTGCGCCTCGCCTTCGCCTCCCCGCGCCTCGCCGGAGCCATCCCCTTCCGCGGCACCCAGAGCCTCGTGCGGGCGGCCCTGCCCCTCGTCACCCGGGCCCCGGGCCTGTTCTCCGTGTACGTCAACCACCGGGTGAGCGACCTGTCCCGGGTGTCCGAGATGGCCGCCACCGTGGCCGACCCCGTCCCCCGCATCAACCGCGAGATCGCCGAGTGGTTTCAGCGCCGCGACCTGCACCTCGGAGGCGTCGACCTGAGCGCCTTCGCCCGCCAGATGGAGCACCCCCTCCTGTGCCTCGTCGCCAACGGAGACGGGATCGTGCCCCCCGAGACGGCCCGCTCCCCGTACGCCCTCAGCGGGACCGCAGACAAGGCCCTGATCGAGGTCGGCGACCGGGTCCATCGCTTCGCCCACGCCGATCTGTTTATCGCCCGCGACGCTCACGCCCGGGTGTTTGACCCCATCGCCGCGTGGCTCTCGGGCTCACGCAAGCTATCTCCGCCGCGGGGTTGAGGTCAGCGGTATCGACCGCCGCCACGCCCCTGGCCGTATCCGTTGCCTCGCCCCGGGCCCGGGGCGACATAGACCGTGGTGGTGCGGGGCTGGCCGTAGACCGGCTGGGCATAGCCGCCGCCGCGGTGCCCCCGCGAGCGCACGAAACAGCCGGTCAGGGCGAAGGACGACAGCAGGACGGCCGCCGAGACCGCGAGACGCATCGACAGGTGCAACATCCTGAAGGGGTTAGCACGCCCAGGGTCTCCGTGCTCTTGGCAAGGGTGGCCATTGGGTGGGATACCTCGCGCGCTATGAGCACCGATCGCAACGACACCACGCCGGCCGACGGATTCGCGGCCCTCTTCGAGCAATCTGGCGGCACCGCCCCGAAGTCCCAACGGCTCAGCGTCGGGGCCCGGGTGGAGGTGGTCGTGTCGCGGATCACCAAGGACTCCGTCTTCGTCGACCTCGACGCCAAGCGCCCGGCCTTCCTCGACGCCGTCGAGCTGTCGGGGCCCGACGGGGCCCTGATGGTCAAGGTGGGTGACAAGATCACGGCCCACGTCCTGGAGGTGGGCGACCGCGGCGGGGCGGTGCGCCTCGGGCGCTCGCTCGGCAAGACCAACGACGTGGCCTCGCTCCAGCTCGCCCGCGAGCAGGGAGTGGCCGTGGAGGGCAAGGTGGTGGCCGTCAACAAGGGCGGGGTCGAGGTCGAGGTGGGAGGGGTCCGCGCGTTTTGCCCGATGTCCCAGCTCGACGTGCGGGCCGTGAGCGACCCGACCACCCTGGTCAACCAGTCGTTGACCTTCCGGGTGACCGAGGTTCGGGAGGGGGGCCGCAAGGTGGTCCTGTCGCGGCGGGCCGTGCTCGAGGCCGAGGCCCGCGAGGCTGGGGCCCGGCTCCTCGGGGCCCTCCAGGTGGGGGCCGTCACCAAGGGGGTGGTCTCGGGGGTGCGCGAGTTTGGGGCCTTCGTCGACCTCGGCGGCCTCGAGGGCCTCGTGCCCGCGAGCGAGCTGTCCCACGAGTCGCACATCAAACCCGCCGACGTGGTCAGCCCGGGCGACCTGGTCGAGGTTCAGATCAAGGAGATCCGCCCGCAGGAGGGCGGAGGGGCCCGCATCACCCTGTCGCTCAAGGCCCTCGCCCCCGACCCCTGGGAGTCGCTGTCGGCCGTGGCCCCCGTCGGGCGCGTGGTGGCGGGCACGGTCACCCGCACGACCGACTTCGGGGCCTTCGTGCGCCTCGCGGCGGGCGTCGAGGGGCTTGTCCACGTGTCCGAGATCGCGGGGCGGGTCGCGCCCTCGAAGCTCTACCAGCCGGGGCAGCCCTTGCTGGTGCTGGTGAAGTCGGCCGACGCCGCCGCGCGCAAGATCTCCCTGGTCCCGGCCCCGGAGGGCGCCTCGGCGGGCGGGGCCTACGCCGTGCCCCAGGTGGTGCGCGGGTCGATCGTCAAGGCGGTTGTCGACAAGGTCGAGAGCTACGGGGTCTTCGTGCAGGTGGAGGGGGTGCCTGGGAGGGCCGGTCGGGGGCTTGTTCCGGTGGCCGACCTTGGGGTGCAGCGCGGGGCTGACCTGCGCAAGCACTTCGCCGAGGGGGCCGTGGTGACGGCCAAGGTGCTCGAGACCGGCGACGGTCGGCTGCGGCTGTCCCTGCGGGCCGTCCGCGAGGACGAGGAGCGGGCCAACTACGACGGCTACCAGCGCGGGGCCAACACGACGCAGAAGCTCGGCACCCTCGGCGACCTGATGGCGAAGAAGCTCAAGAAGTAGAGGGGCTCAGCGCCGCGCGAGGAGGGCCCCGGCGAAGGCCGTCGACCGGGCCCCCTGGGCCGCCCCCGCGGGCCCGATGCGCTCCTGCCGACGCTGGGCCTGTCCCGACTCGGTGACGGTGTAGCCCACGGTCCAGGCTCCGTCCCGCCAGGCGAGGCCCTCGACCCCTTCGATGCGGGCCCCTTCGGCCAGGATGGCTCCGTCGCCGAGCCGCTCTCCCGCGGGGCTCACCCGAGCGAAGTACACGCCCTGGCGGAGCTGCACCGCGACGGCGAACTCCGTCCCATTCCAGCCGAGGGTGGCCCGCTCGGGGTCTTCGAGGCCCTCGTGCACGATGGAGGCACGACCCACCGGAGCCCCCCGGGCGTCGAGCTGACGGAAGCGCACCCGGCCGTTCTCGCGGTCGACCCAGGCCACCCCGAACCCGCCCGGAACCGCCACCACCGACGGCGACCCGAGGGACTCCTGTTCGACATCGGCCAGGGTGTGCAACACCACCGCCCGACCCTCGGGGTGGCCCTGGCGGTCGACCTGACCGAAGTACACATGGGCGTGCTCGCGGTCGGTCCAGGTCACGCCCACATGGTCGGCGAGTTGGGTGTTGGCGATCTCAAGGTGGTCGCGGTCGGGAGCAAATTCCAGGCGGGCGGTGGCCCCTGCCCCCTCGGGGTGCCCCGTGGGGATGGTGTCGGAGGCCGTGGGGCGGGTGTTGGACGGGGCGGGAGGCGTCCGCGGGGCAGTGGGGCGCGCGGCCAGGGCCCCCTGGGCCCCCGTGCTCACCGCGTGTTGTACGGCCCCCACGTGGTCATCGGAGCGCTTGCAGCCGAACGACAGACCCCCAAGGGCCATCGCCAGCAGCGCAGGCGCCCACAAAACAACGCGCAGTTCTTGACTCATCGGCTCACCTCGTTCGCACAGGGTCGGACAGACAGTACCCGCATTGTTGGTCGTCGGGAAGGGGGGAGCTCCGACTGCCCGACCCGGCGGAGCCGTCGGCTACGGATGACCCGCCGCGAGGTTACGCGGGCCTCAGGGATGCCCGGGCGGCGTGATAGCGTCCGCCGCGCCCCGCATGAACGCTCTCTCCCGCCGCGCCACCCTCCTCCTCCTCGGCCTCGTGGCCGGCACCATCGTGGCCGTCGAGGTGCTCTTCACCCGGCTGTTGTCGGTGTCGACCTGGTACGGCCTGGCCTTCGTGGTCTTGTCCCTCGCGATGTTGGGCCTGGCCAGCGGCTCCCTCGACGCGGCCCGGGCCCAGGCGGCCGACGAACCCATGGCCCCCTACGTCGCCCAGAGGCTCCTCGCCATGGCCGCGGGGCTCGTCCTCGCCACGGTCGTGCTCTGCGCCGTGCCGGTGTCGTTCGCGCCGAATCTGTCGGCCTTCGGGGGGCTGGTGATGGTGGTGGTGGTCCTGGCCCTGCCCCTGGTCGCGGGCAGCGCCGTCGTGGCGCGGCTGATGGCCGAGGGGGGCGTGCCCCTGGCGAAGCTGTACGCGGTGGATTTGACGGCGGCGGCGGTGGGGGCCCTGTCGCCGTTGGTTCTGCTCGGGCCCCTGTCGGGGCCGGGGGCCCTCCTGGCCCTCGCCGCGGGGGTGGGCACGGCCGCGGCCGTGGTGAGCGCCCCGGGGGCCGCCCGGAGCCTCCCGCGGGCCCTGACGGCCCTGTGCCTGGGCCTCCTCTTCGTGACCGAGATGACCCCGCGGGCGGGGCTCTTCGTGCGCTACCCCAAAGGCCAGCAGCGCCCCGACGACGAGGTCGCCCTCTTCGAGACCTGGAACCCCCTCTCCCACGTCTACGTCACCGACTTCCGCCCCGTGCCCTTCCGCTCCCTGTGGTCGCCCTCGCCGCGCACCCCCCAGGGCACCCACCCCGCCGCCAACGCCCGCATCGACGGCGAGGCCGCCACCCCCATCTACCAGTACCGCCGCCCCCAAGAGCTCAACGTCCTGCGCTTCGACGCCACCACCTCCGCCCACGCCCTGCGCCCCGACGGGACGGCCTGCGTGATCGGGGTCGGCGGCGGGCGCGACCTCATCTCCGCCCTCAACGCGGGGCACTCCCGGGTCCTCGGGGTCGAGATCAACCCCGCCATGGTGACCATGCTCCACCGCCTCGGCGACCGCTCCCCCACCCTGCGCGACCCGCGGGTGCACGTCCGGGTGGGCGACGGGCGGGCCGTGTACGCCGCCTCGGACGTCCACTGCACGGTGCTCCAGGCCTCCCTCGTCGACACCTGGGCCGCCACCACCGCGGGGGCCTTCGCCCACACCGAGTCCACCCTCTACACCCGCGAGGCCTGGTCGGTCTTTCTCCGCCGGGTGGCCCCCGAAGGCATCGTGACCTTCTCCCGCTGGTACGACCCCCGCCGGGCCAACGAGACCTCGCGCCTCGTCTCCCTCGCCGTGGCCTCCCTCCTCGACCGCGGGATCGCCGACGCCCGGCCCCACATCGCCCTCCTGGCCTCCGGGGTGGTGGCCACCATCCTCGTGAGCCCTTCGCCCCTCACCGAGGCCGACCTCGCCGCCCTGCGCGACCTGGAGACCCGCCTCGAATTCCGCATCCTGGCCATGCCCGGACGCACCGCGGCCCACCCCCTCCTCGACCGCCTCCTCGCCGTGCGCTCCGTCGACGCCCTCGGGCCCGTCGGCCGCCCCGACGACCTCGACACCAGCGCCCCCACCGACGACAGGCCCTTCTTCTTCCAGCTCATGGCCCCCAGGGCCTGGCTCCACCCCATGCGGGCCCTCCATCAAGCCCGCGGAAGCTCCGGGGTCCTGGCCGGCAACGCCACGGCCATGTTCGAGCTCCTCGTCACCTTCATCGCCACGTCCCTCCTCGCCCTGAGCCTCCTCGGCCCCACCCTCGCCCGGGCCGCCCGGGCCGCCTCCCCCCCCTTGCCCGGCCCCCGCCCCGCCGTGTATTTCGGCTCCCTCGGGGCGGGCTTCATGCTGGCCGAGATCGCCCTCGTACAACGGCTCCACGTGGTGCTCGGGCACCCCACCTACGCCCTCATCGTCGTGCTCGCGGGGCTCCTCGTGGCCACCGGGGTGGGCAGCGCCCTGTCGCCGCGGGTGATCACCTCCCGCAAGGCCGTTCGGTGGGCGGCCCTCGGGACCGCGGCCCTCCTGGCCCTCCTGCCCTACGCGGTCATCGGCCCTCTGGCCCGGATCACCACCGACGGCAATTTCGCCGTGCGGGTCGTGTGGTCGGGGGCCACCGCGGCCCTGGTGGGGGTGTGCCTGGGGATGTTCTTCCCGTCGGGGGTGCGGTTCATCGACCGGGCCCGCGGGGCATCGGTGGCCCTCGCGATCAACGGGGCCACGAGCGTGCTCGGGAGCGTCCTGGCCATCGTGCTGTCGGTGTGGTTCGGGATCGCGGCCAGCTTCGCCGCGGCGGCAGGTTTCTACGCCCTGGCGGCCTGGGCCTCGCCCACAGGGTGGCGCCCCGTCCCCGAGGCTACGGGGTCGTAGCCGAGCGTGGGTGTCGGTGCCGCATGGCCCCGGCGGGCATCCCCTGCAACGGGGCCACACCCCGGCGACGCACGAAGGCCCCGAGACCCACCACCCGGTAGGGGGCCTCCCCCCGGGCCCCGAGGGCGGCGTTGCGCCGGTCGAGCTCGGCGAAGATCAACGGGACCGACTCCACGCTCCATCGTCGGGTGTCGTGCATCAAGACCACACCCCCCCGGGGGTGGGCGTCGAGGGCCGCCCGGAAGTTGCGCAGCACCTCCCGCGGGGTGTGTACGGCCCAGTCCCGGGTGTCGAGGGCCCAGTACACCGGGGTCATCCCGCGGGCCCCCACGGCCTCGACCGCCCGCGTCGTGGCCAGCTCGCCAAAGGGGGCCCGGAAGAAGGCCGGGCGATGCCCGATGGCCCGGGCGATGAGGGCGTCGGTGCGGTCGAACTCGTACGCGAGGCGCCCGGGGCCCAGGCCGTCGAGCACGACGTGGCGATACCCGTGGTGGCCGATGGCGTGACCCCGTCGGGCCGTCTCGGCGAGCACGGCCCGGTTGGCCTGGTGAAACGCGTCGTCGCCGTCGAGGCGGTGCCCCACCACGAAGAAGGTGGCCCGCATCCGGCGCTGCTCCAGGAGCTCCAGGAGGCGCGGCGTGGTGCGGGGGTCGGGGCCGTCGTCGAAGGTGAAGGACAGGCAGCGCGGGTACCGCGACGGGCACTCTCCGTCGATGAGCTGGCCCTCGGCGAAGGGCCCGCGCGGGTGCGTGGCCCGCGGCCCGACGGCCTCGGCGACCCCGACCCCGAGCACCATCACCGCCCCGAGGGCCGCCACCCATCCATGCCGAAGCGCCATCCCGCGACCGTAGAGCGGTCACGGGACGAGACGCGAATTCTGAACGAAGGGAACGGGGCGTCGGACGAAGGGCCGGGGCCCCTGGCGTGCAGGGCCCCGGGGCGGTCGGCGGGCGGGCGACTACATCGCCGGGGGCGGGATGACCTCGACCGTGAGGGTGTAGCTCGCGATGGGGTCTTCGCCCTGGTACGACTCGACGCAGACCGAGTAGGTGCCGGCGCTGAGGCGGTTGAGGGGGCCCATCGTGCGGCCGTCGACCTCCGAGCACAGGACGCCCATACGCACGTCGTCGTTGTTGGCGATGGGCATCATGGTGCCCATCCGGTACACGTTGAGGACAGTGTCGCCGCCCGCGCCGAGGGTGCAGGTGCCGTCGGGGTTGAGGGTGCTGACCCGCAGCGAGGCGTTGGCGGGCACGGTGACGTTGAAGCAGTCGACGTCGTCGGCCGGCATGATGGCCCCGCGGAAGATCGTGGTGGTCATCACGTTGGGGTTGGCCATCGCGGGGGTGTTGTTGGGCTCCATCTCCATCGTCGGGGCGGTGCAGGTGCCCGTGGGGGACCCCGGCATGGCCGCGAGGCAGCTGCTGCCCATCGCGCAGGTGGTGGTGTTGAAGCGCAGGTCGCAGGGCATGCCCACGGGGACCGTACGCCGACACACCCCCGCCCCCATGGTGGTCGAGCACTCCAAGGCCATGTCGCAGCGGGGCGCCTCGGCGCGGCACGCGGTGCCCGCCCCGACCCCGTTGGCCTGGCAGGTGAAGGTGCCCGCCATCATGCCCGGGGCGCAGGTGCTGCCCGAGGGGCAGAAGGTGCGGATGTTCTGCGGGTCGCACTCGCCCCCGGCCATGGCCGCGGCCCGGCAGGTGGGCACGGTCGCCGCCGAGCACTCGAAGCCCATGTCACAACGGGGCGAGTCAGCCCGGCAGCGGCCGCCCTGCACCCCGTCGGCCACGCAGGTGCGCACGGCCGGGTCGGCGGGGTTGCTCTGCTGGCAGGTCGAGCCCATCGCGCAGGTGGTCCCCACCTCGCCGCAGGGCATGCCCACGGCAATGGTGCGCTGACAGACCCCGCGGGCCATGGCGGTGGGCATCGCCACCGAGCAGGACAGGCCGGCGTCGCAGGCCATCCCCATCAGGCGGCAGCGACCCCGGGCGGCCCCGTCGGCGAGGCAGGTGCCCATGGTCATCGAGCCGGGGTTGGCGATGCAGAGCGAGCCCTCGACGCAGACCGAGGCCCCGGTGCAGGGCATGCCCACGGGGGTGGGCTGGACCTCCGTAATCTGGAGCTCGTAGTCGCCCTGCTCGTCGGCCCCCATCACGGGCGGGCTGTACGTCCCGACCACGATGAAGACCTCGGTGCCCATCATCACGGGGGCGGAGGTGGCCACCCGCGACTGCAACACGCCCCGGCTGACGTCGTCGTTGCAGCCCAGGCTCATCCCGCCGCCGCACATCGTCGCGAGGTACACGATGGTGTCGACCGTCTGGGGGGTGTTCTTCGTGGCGGTGGTGGCCACGAGGACGCCCGTCGAGCGCATCCGATACCGATGCACGACCTGGTAGGCCGAGCTGGCCATGGCCCCGATACAGCCCATGGGGGGCGTCGGGCCGCCCGTCGCCGGGGCCCGGTTGTTGTTGCCCGCGTAGGTCACCACGCCCCCGCTGTCGGGCATCCGCATGGTGAGGTCGACGATGGCGTCGGCCGCACAGGGATTGGTCACCGGCGGAGGACGATCGACCGGGGTCACGGGGCGGTCGCCGGTCGTGGGACGGTCGCCGGTCGCTCCGTCGCCCATCGGCCGCACGTCCGCGCCCATCATCCCGGCGTCGGTGCCCCCGCCACCGCCCCCGCCGCCGCCGCTCGCACCACAACCCACCACCAGGGCGCCGCTGGCGAGAAGACCCGCCAGGCACCAACGCGCACGCATTCGCATGAAAACCTCCAGCAATCGTAGAGTGCCGGGCCGCGCCATCGACGCCCAGCCCAAGGACTGGCCGGTTTTCTCACGCGACGCGCTCCACCGTCAACCCGACCGAACACCCGCAGGGCTCAGGTAAGCCCCGCGACCCCCGTCACTCCACCACGGCCTCGACCTGACAGCCGCTCGTGCCCCCGTGCCCGTCCCGCACGAAGACCCACAGGCTGTGGGCCCCGGGGGCGGCCGGCAGGCGCCAGACGTTGTCGCGGATGGGCGAGCGGGTCCCCTGGCGGGCGAGGCTCCCGCCCGTGATGTACCAGTGGTAGTACCCCTGCTCTTCCTGGGTCTCGAGCTGCCCGGTGGCCGTGAGGATCTGATAGGTCTCCAGCCACGGGGCCTCGTTGGGGTCGGGCACGAGGGCGGCCTCGCCCCCCCGCGGCAGCCGCAAGGGCCCGGCCCCGTCCTCGGGGGTGCAGCGCTCGGAGTCTCCTTCGCCCCCCGACACCCATCGGGCCCCGATCTGGAGCCGCGGAGGCGGGGGGTTGGTGTTGGGCCGCGGGTTGCTTGAGACGACAAACCGCTTGTACCCCCGCATCGTGCGGCCATCGACCTCGACGGTCACCCCGATCCCGGCCACGATCCCGATCTCTCGGGCCAGGACGGCCAGAAGCCCCGGGGGGATGCCCGTGTTGCCCCCGGCCCCGCGCTCGGCCGCGGCGATGGCGTTGGAGAGGAGGTCGGGGGGGATGGGGAGCCTCGCCCGGTCGGCCGTCCCGAGGTCGAAGAGGGGCCCGGTGTCGCGGTCGAAGCAGCCCTGCTCGGGGTTGTTGCCGCCGAAGTCGGAGACGGGCGACTGAAACCGCGCCCCCTCGTTGGCGAAGCACCACGTCCAGCGATACCGGGCCGGGCCTCGGGTGCCCGCGAGGAAGACCCGGGCCGTCACGGTCTGCCCGGGGTTGACCTCGGGGCGGTCGACCATGATGGCCAGGATCCGCGGGCCCACCACGAGCTCTTCAGGGTCGAGGGGCTCGATGCACCCGGCGGTCAGGAGCCCGAGGGCCGCGGTCAAGATCCACGCGGGGCGAGCCATCAATACTCTCCCGTCAGCCCGAGGGCGGGCAGGATGGGCAGCCCCGGGAAGTTGGTGCGGCGGGCGAAGTCGTACTGGTAGAGGTAGCCCTCGGTGTTCTGAGCGTAGTAGGCGTTGAGGACGTCGAGGTAGGCCGACATCCGCAGGGGGCCCCAGCGGAAGCGGTAGTCGACCCGCACGTCGAGCTGGTGGTAGGCCGGCAGGCGCTCGGTGTCGCTGCGGTCGTTCTGGCGCACGGCGTAGGTGGGGCGGAAGCGGTCGACGTCGGCGTCGAAGAAGGCCCCGGTCACGCGGCGCTGGGGGTTTCCCGTGGCGAGCTGAAACCGGGCCCCGAGGCGCCACCGGCGGTTGATGTCCCAGGAGGCCGCCACGTTGAGGACGTGGGTCTGATCGAAGGGGAAGGGCACGACCGTACCGCCTTCCAGAAACCGCTCGGACCGCGACAAGGTGTAGCTCACCCAGCCGTACACACCCCGCTCGAGGCGACGACGAATGAGGACCTCCATCCCATAGCTCCGCCCCTGGCCGTCGTCGACCACGTTGGCCCGTTGGGGCCCGTTGGGCCCCTCCACGATGTCGCTGGAGCTGCGCTGGAGGTTGTACATGCGGGTGTAAAACCCTGTGACCCGGGTCTCGAACCCGCCGGGCAGCTGGGTCTCGACCCCGGCCGACGACTGCCACGACCGTTGGGGCACGAGGCCGGGGTTGCGCACCCCGGGGACGAGCTGCGGAAACGGCGGAGGCTGTGTAAAATACCCCGAGGCCCCCATGAGGGTGGCCCGGGGATGCACCTTCACCCGCAGGACGGCCCGGGGGTCGGCCACGGTGGTCTCGACCGTGCCGTAGGTGAGGCGGTCGATGCGCAGGCCCGTGGACAGCTCGACGGGGCCCGCCCGCAGGGTCTCGTCGATGTAGGCCGCCACGGAGAGCTGGGTGATCCGGGGCCGGAAGTTGACCACCGTGGGCGTAAACGAGGGCGGGGGGATGCCCCCGATGTTGTTGGGCAGGGGGATCTGGAGGTCGGCGTCGAAGCTGATGGTGAGGACGTCGAGGCCCACCTGGGTGGTGAGGTAGCGACCCGTGGGGATCCGCAGGGAGGCCCGCTCGCCGAGGATGTACCCCGTGCTGGCGAAGCGCTGGTCGGGCTGACCCGGGCTGGTGTTGCTGAGGGAGGTGTCGTCGATGCCCACCATGCCCGACACGCTGAGGAGAATCCGGTGCGGGAGGTTGTACTCCCAGCGGCCGATCACGCGCTGAAACCGGTACCCGAGGGAGCTCGACTGCTGCGACGCGGTGGCCCCCACCCCTACCGCCGCGCTGCGGTCGAAGCTGTCGTACGAGCCGAACGAGAAGAGCGACACCCGCGACCGGGCCGAGAAGCGGTAGTCGAGCCGCACCTGGTAGTCGCCAAACTCCAGCGAGACCCCGTCGACGAAGAGGGGAGCCAGGAGGTCGTAGTAGCTGCGCCGGACGGCCACCGCCACGCTCCCGCGGCCGTGGTCGAAGGGCACCACGGCCATGGCCCCGGCCCGCAGGACGTCGGCCTGAAACTCCAGGAAGGGCCGGTCGGTGGGGGGCGGTCGGGTGGTGAGGGAGATGACCCCGGCGCTGAAGCGGCCGTACTCCAGGGGATAGCCCCCCGGGTAGAAATCGAGCTGCCCGACGAGGCGCGAGGAGATCACCGCGGGCCCGGCCCCGAAGTGGTAGAGGATGGGGACGGGGAAGCCGTCGATGAAGAAGCCGGTGTTCTCGAAGCTGGCCCCGCGCACGACGAAGAGGCCGAGGCCGAAGGGCGAGCGGCTCACCCCGGGCATGGTGGCCACGACCCGGGTGGGCTCCCCGAGGGTCCCGGGTACGGTGCTGAGCTCCTCGGCCCGGAGGGTCATCGTGGTCGAGGCCCCGGCCTGACGACGCCCGCGCACCGTGGCCTCCCCGGCCACCCCGGGCTCGGGCTCCGCGGGCTCAGGGGGCTCGGCGGGGGGCTGCGGAGGAGCCCCAGGGACAGGAGGCTGCCCCGCGGGGGTGCCAGGCCCGGAGGGACCCGCGGGGGGCGTTGTGGACGGGGGCCCGGCAGGGCCAGGAGGAGCCTCGGGCGGGGGCGCCTCGGGCGGAGGGGTCGGGGGCCGCGGGGCGGGGCGCAGGCGGAAGCGGAAGCGCATCCGGGCCGCCGTGGGGACCCCTCCCCGGTCGGCGGGGTGAAACCGCATCCGTTGTGCGGCTTCGAGCACGAGGGCGTCGAGGTCGGGGCGGAGCGACTCGATGACGACCACGTCGGTGACGGCGCCCTGGGCGGTGACGGTAAACTCCAGGCGTACGGCCGACCCCTCGGGGAAGGCCGCGTCGTCGGGGAGCTGCACCTCGGGGGCCTCGATGAGCCGGGGGGCGTTGTCGGCCCAGGCGGCCCCCGCCGCGAGGAGCCCCGCGAGGAGCGCGGGGAGTGTGGGTCGAAATCGCGCGCGCATGGCCGGGGCTGCTCTTCGGGGGACCGACCGGGGGCGTCGGCGAACCGGTACCGTGCAACTCGCCGCGGCCGTTGTCACCAGGGATTGTGCGCCGCAGGGGGGATCTCCCCGGCGGAGCTGGCCGGGGTCAGGGGGTCGTCGGGGCCGACATGAAGGACGCGATCTTGAGGGGGGCGAGCCGGGCCACCAGGGGGCGGTCGAGGAGGGAGCCCTGGGCGGGCACGACGAAGGCGTCGTCGACGAGCTCGGGGACGTAGAGCACGGGGCGGGCTTCGAGGTCGTAGCCGAGCTGCACGAGCTGGTCGGCCTCGAAGACCCTGCACCGCTTTTCGCAGCACGGGAAGGGCTCCCGCACGCGGTAGAACCCCTCGGGGGCCAAGGGGTCGAGGGTGCTGGCCCAGGACGACCCCGGCGGCAGGGGGACCCCGCGGGTGTCGAACACGGCCCGGTTGTGGCGCCAGCCGAGGGGGAGATAGACCCCGGGGTCGGGGTCGCCGTGGTTGTGGAAGGACACCAGACGTCCCGCGGGGACCTCCGCGAGGCGCGCGGTGGTGCGATAGATCCCGCAGGGCGGCAGGGGCCCTCCGCGGCTCACGCGAAGCCCTCTCCCTCGTCGGCGAGGAGCATCTCCACGTCGCTGCGGGAGAGGGTCTTGGGCCCGACCGAGCCGTCGATCTCGTGGTCGAGCACGCTGGAGACCAGCTCGCGCTTCTTGCCCGACAGGGCCATGATCTTCTCCTCGATCGTGCCCCGGGCGATGAGCCGGTAGGCCGTGACCACGCGGGTCTGGCCGATGCGGTGGGCCCGATCGGTGGCCTGGTCTTCGACGGCGGGGTTCCACCAGGGGTCGAAGTGGATGACGGTGTCGGCCCCGGTGAGGTTGAGCCCCGACCCCCCCGCCTTGAGCGAGATGAGGAAGACGGGCACGGACTCGTCGGTGTTGAAGTGATCGACCCGCTCCTGGCGGTCTTTGGTCGACCCGTCGAGGTACTCGTAGCGCACCTTGTCGGCGTCGAGGACCCGCCGGATGAGGGCCAGCATCTCGGTAAACTGCGAGAAGATCAGGGTGCGATGGCCGCCCTGGATGGCCTCCGCCACGATCTCCCGCAGGGCCTCGAGCTTGCCCGAGTCGTCGTCGCCGAAGTGTCCGGGCAGCTTGAGGAGCCGCGGGTCGCAGGCCGCCTGCCGGAGCCGGGTGAGCCCCGCCAGGATCTGGATCTGGCTGCGGGTGATCCCCACCCGGTCGATCTCCCCGAGGAGGCTCATCCGAACCTGGGTGAGGACCTGGTGGTAGAGGGCCTTCTGGGTCTGCGGGAGCTCGCACTCGCGCTCGACCACGATGCGGGCCGGGAGGTCTTTGGCCACCTCGCCCTTGGTGCGCCGCAGCACGAAGGGGCGGATCACCTCGCGCAGCCGACGGATGGTCTCGGCGTCCCCGCGGTCGATGGGGCGGGCGTACCGCTCCTCGAAGGTCATCAGGTCGCCGAGGAGCCCCGGGGAGAGGAAGTCGTAGATGGACCAGATCTCGGAGAGCCGGTTTTCGATGGGGGTCCCGGTGAGGGCGAGGCGGCGTTGGGAGCGGAGCTTCTTCGCCGCCCGGGCCGTGGCCGACAGGGGGTTTTTGATGTTCTGCGCTTCGTCGAGGATGACGTAGCTGAACTCGTACTGCTGCAGAAACTCCTCGTCCCGACGGAGGAGGGCGTAGCTGGTGACCAGCACGTCGGCCGTGTCGACCTCGTGCAGCCGCTTCTCCCGGTCGGGCCCCGTCCAGGCCACGGCCTTGAGGGACGGGGCAAACTTCTGGATCTCCCGCAGCCAGTTGGACACCACCGACGTCGGGGCCAGGACCAGGCTGAGGGGGGCCCGCTTCGCCCCCGGACTCGTACCCGCCGCAGCGGCCGCCTCGGCCGGATCGTCCGTCCCGTCCGGACGCCTGCGCCGCACGACCTTGCGCACGGGCCGCTTCGCCGCGGAGGACTCCGCCGCGGACTCGCCTGCCGCGGGCTGATCGCGGAGCCACAGGAGCAGGCTCAGGGTCTGGAGGGTCTTGCCGAGGCCCATGTCGTCGGCCAGGACCCCGCCCGTGTTGGCCTTGTGCAGAAACACCAGCCAGGAGAACCCCTCGGCCTGGTAGGGCCGGAGGGTGGCGTTGAGCCCCGCGGGGGGCGGGATGGGATCGACCCGGGTCCGGCCCCCCATGGTGGCCAGGAGGTCTTTCGCCGAGGGCTCGATGCGGGCCCCGGGCACGAGGCGCAGGAGGTCTTGCACCCGCCCGGCCTGGGACAGGGGGAGCTGCCGACGGCCCTGGGCGAAGAGCTCGGCCATCCGAAGGAGGACCTCCTCGACCTTCTCGCGCGACACGGGGGCGTAGCTGCCGTCTTCGAGCCGCACGAGGCGCCGCCCCTCGTGCAGGGCGAGGCGAAGGTCGGCCTCGTTGACCTTGCTCCCCTCGCTCTCAAACTCGACGTCGAGGGAGAGCCAGTCGACCCCGGAGGAGACCCGGGCGTGGGGCGTGACGGGGGTCTCGCGGACGTGCAGGTCGACGAGGTCGTCGGGGATGAAACGGTCCCAGGTGTCGGGCAACGACCCGAGGCCCTCGGTCCAAAACTGCACGGCCTTCTCGCCGTGGGCCTCAAACCAGTTGGCGTGCCCTTCGGGCAGGCCCAGGCCGAGCTCGAAGAGGGTGTCGGCGGCCTGGCGCTCGGCCCCGATGTCGCGTCGCACCACCCGCGGGCGCACGACCCCGTCGGAGCCGGCCGAGATGCCCGGGAGGATGGCCAGGGGGGGCGGCAGGTCGGCCGGGGGCACGTCGAGCTCGACCTCGGCGTAGCTGGCCTTGAGGAGGGCCCGGACGCTGGCCACGTCGCCTTCGGCCCGTAGGACGAAGGTGGGATGGGCGTCGACGATGTCGACGATGCTGGCGAGGTCGGGCAGGTCGGTCCCGAGCCCGAGGGCCGCCCGGGGCACGATGTCGACCAGGACCCGGCCGAGGTCGTCGAGGGGGTGGGTGATGGCCGGGGCTCGCGACAGGCGCTCGAGCCACACGGGGGTGACGCTGTCGGCCACCGGGCGGGCGATGCCCTGGACGGTGTCGATCTGCCACGCCGGGCTGCCCTCGAACCACAGCCCCTGGGCCCCGGTGTACCGCCGCCCGTCGCTCTTGCGCTCGAAGACGACCCGAACCCGGACCCCCGTCGACCCCGCCAGCTCCAGCTCGATCTTGGGCAGAAGAGGGTCGTCGACGAAGCGCAGCTCCATCAGGTTGGGCTCGATGAGCACCCGTCGCCCGCGCAGGAGCGACAGGACCTCCGCGGCGTCTTCGCCCCGGAGCTCGACCGCCACCGGGCGCGGCCCGCGGGCCACCCGGGCCAGGGCCCGCAGGATGGGCCTGTGCACGCTGGAGTAGGGCCCGAGGGCCTCCATGGCGACCTCGGGGGCCATGGGCTGGCGGGTCTCGGCGCTGTACGGGGTGACCGCGATGGCCATCGAGCGCAGGGCGATGCGGTACTCAAACTCCGGGGCCTTGCGCGGGTCGGTGGGGGGGAGCCACACCTGCCAGCCCGATCGCTGCTCGGGGGACGTCACCGTCTGGACGGGATGCCCGGCGTGAACGCTCACCCCTCGGGGCCCTCCCCGCTCGACCACCACCACCTCGCGGGGGCTCTCAGCCTCGTGGCGCCCGCGGCGCCCGCGGTCGGGGGCCGCGGCGGGGCGCTGGTGGCGCCGGCGCTCCTCTTCGCGTTGCACGAGTTGGGCGGCCTGTTGGGCGGCCTGTTGGGCGGCCTCGCGCAGGGGCTTCATCCGGTCGCGCAGGGCCACGAGGAGGGCCGCCACGTGCTTGCAGTGGCGCTCAGGGCCACGCCACGCCGGGCAGGTGCAGTGCGAGCTGATGCCCCCGGCCTCGGTGACCTCCACCCGCACCACGTAGGGCTCGGTGGCCCGGCCGTGCACCCGCCCACCGGCTACCCAGCCCTCGATCCCGGCGTCGTGGACATGGCCCCGACGGGCGTACCCCCGACCCTTCTGGTAGGCGTTCATCCCGACGACCCGGGAGAGCGACCGCTCGCTCATCCGGGCGATGGCCAGGGTAGCCGGGGTCTGCGGCAGGGGCGGAAGCTCTCCGGCCTCTCCACCCCCGGCGCTGGGAATCTCAGGCAGCTCGTCGTCGTCGCCCCCCGCGGACCCGTCGTCTTCTCCCTCCGCCGGGCTCGAAGAAGCCTTGGCAGCTATGGGAGTCTCTCGTGGAATCAACGACGATTCCGAGAACGGAATGAGGGGCAGTGGCTCATCTTCGATCGTGGGGGTCGCGGCCACAGGGCCGGAGGCCTGCACGGGAGCGGGCTCGGGCCGGACGGCGGGGGGTGCCGCGGGGGGTGCCGCGGGGGGTGCCGCGGGGGGTGCCGCGGGGGGTGCCAGGGGCGGCACGTCGAGGACCACCGCCCGGGCCCTTCGTCGCGGGGCGGGTTTGTCGACCTCGTGCGGCGCCGGGAGCACCTCGTCGGCCGGGCTCTGCGTCGTCCCGGCCCCTTCGGGCGGCGGAGCGGCAGAAGCGGCAGCGGCGGCGCTTCGCGGGGTGGTCGTACGACGAGACTTCGCCGGGGGGCGTCGGGGGGCCTTGGGGCCGTCGGTGGTCACCGCTCTTGCGCTCCGTAATCGTGGGTGTCGGTGCGGTTTACTCTGGACGCCCCTGCCACCCCAGAGCCCCTCCAGGGGGTGCGTCGGCGACCACGAGGGCTGCCCTCATGATGAATCGACGCGCCTCAGGGGGCGCAGCGGAGCAGGCGCGTTGTCGCGACCGCGAAGAGACTGCAGGCGTTGCCTTTGGCTGGCATCGGGGGGGCATCGGTACTGTCTGATGCCCTTCCGCCGCCCCGGGGCTCCGCGCCGCAGCCCACGAATAGCACAGACCCCCAGGGCCCTGCACCCCCTTCGCAGAATTTTCTCCCGAGCGGGTGTCGATTCAGCGCGGAAGGCCCTCGTCGGCGCGGCGCCCGGCGCCAAGGCACACCACCCCGTCGGGGGTCGCGGCCAGGAGCGATCGGGCTCCTTCGAAGGGAAAACTCTCCACGAAGACCACCCGCAAGGCCGTCTCCCCGGGGGCCGTGCCCACCGAACGGGCCGTCCACGCCCCCACCCTGTGGCCGTCGTTGGTGGAGAACACCTCCACCGAGGCCCCCACGGGGGTCGTATGGGCCAGGGCCACGGCCGGAAACCCGTCGCGGGTGAGGTCCTGGGTCGCGGCCATGGCGGTAGACAGGGCCCCCCCTCGCCCGAGCTCGATCGGAATCCGCCGGAGCTCCCGGCCGCTGCGTCCCGAGAGCACCCGCACCACGCCCCCCTCGGCGTCGCTCACGACCACGTCGGCCACCCCGTCTTCGTCGATGTCCGCGCCCAGGGCGAGGCCCTGGCCCGCGAGGCCGTTCTGGCACCAGGGCGTGGTCCACCGGACCTCGCCGGTCGATCCCGAGGCGGCCAGGACGCAGCGCCGGGCCCTGTCGATGAGCCCGAAGACCACGTCGGGCAGGGCGTCTCCGTCGAGGTCGGGCCCCACCGACAGCCCCAGGTCGACCGGGTCGCCCGGGCGCACCCAGGAGGGCGTGCTCCAGACCGTCCGACCCGATCGCAGGCCGACGGCGACCAGGCTCGTGCCCCCGACTCCGGGCGAGACGAAGACCACCAGGCCCGGCTCGGGCGTCGGGGCCGTGCCGAGTCGAAGGCCCGCCGCGATGCCCAGGGCTCCCGGCATACGCACCTGGCGCAAGACCCTGCCCCCCCGCGACCCCAGCACGATCACGCCCGTGCGTTGGGCGTTGACCGCCGCCGCGTCGGGTTTGCCGTCGCCATCGAGGTCGGGCACGAGGGCGAGGTCTTGACCCTCACAACGGACCGGGGCCCGAACCTCCTGCACCGCCGCCGAGAGCCCCGCGGGGCGGAGAAACACCCTGCCCTCCACACACGCCGCGAAGCCCCGCACCGTCGCGGCCTCGGGCAGGGCCCCCGCGGTCACGTGTCGGAGAAACCGCGAGACCTCCTCGGGCCGCAGGCCGGCGGGCAGAGGGATCCGGGTCTGCTCGCCAAACTCGACCGGGGTGGGGTTCTCCTCGCGGGGGGGGCGCACGGGCCCTTCGGCCCCGACGGCGTCTGTCATCGGTCCCCCGTCCCCCGCGGGCAGGGCGGGCCCCGGCGTCGTCGTC
The DNA here is from genome assembly GCA_964447205.1 of uncultured Myxococcaceae bacterium. Lineage (GTDB taxonomy): Bacteria > Myxococcota_A > Polyangia > Polyangiales > JAEUKH01. The sequence goes on along the minus strand of CAYUSB010000033.1, from coordinate 17,651 downwards.
GTAGGCCCCGCATCGACGACCTGCGCCGCCACCGGCCGTTTCCGGGTGTGCAGCAGCTCCCAGCCCGCGAGCCCGAGCCCTACGGTCACGGCAAAAATGGCAGCCGCCGCCACCGGGACGCTCACCTGCACCCTCCGGGGCCGAGGCCCCCCGTGACGGGTGATCACCCTGCCATCCAGGCCCCCCACGGGCCCCGCCCCCTGCCCCCCTGCGGGCTCGTCGGCCACCACGGCCCACTGCCCGACGACCGGAGACGCGCCCGAGGCCCGCGGGGGCGACGACGGCGCCGAGGCCCGTGGGGGCGACGACGGCGCCGAGGCCCGCGGGGGCGACGACGGCGCCGAGGGCCGTGGGGGCGACGACGGCGCCGAGGGCCGCAGGGCTTCGACGGGCGGCAGCTCATCGAGGTCGAAGCTGTCCACCGCGGGGGTTGACGACCGCGGCAGGGGCGGGCTGCTCGGCGCCGCGCGAGGGGCCAGGGAGGGGCCCCGGGCCCCGGGATGGTCGGAGGGGATGAAGGTCGGTTGGGGCTCGGCGTGCATCGAGGCCACGAGAGCGTCGAGGTCGTCGAGGTCGGCCCCGGCCCCGCCGGCCCCCGCGGTGGACGGAGCGACCGGGGGCGACACCGGGCGGGCCACGTACGACCGGGACTCATCGCGCAGGCCGCGAGGCGGGGTCGCCACCGGGGCCATCTCCGCGGGAACCGAAGCCCGCAGCGCGAACCGCATCGCGTCGGCGTCGGGGGGCCGGGCCTCCACCCGGGTCTCCAGAGACTGACGCAGCACCCGGAGCATGCCCTCGGGGGTCCCGTGGCCCGTCAGAGACGCCGAGAGCCCGTGCGTCATGGCAGCCAGGAGGGCCGCCGGGTCGTCCCCCGCGAAGGGAGGGCTCCCCGTGAGGGCCTCCATCAGGAGGGCGGCCACGGCCCACACGTCGCTCTCCGTGCGGAGGCCGTCGCCTCGGAGCTGCTCGGGCGGGGCGTACCGGATGCGCTCTCCGAGCTCGTCGGCTCCCCCCCGCGGCCCGACCCCTTCGACCCCCTCCCCGCGCCCGGCCGCCGCGACCATGCCTGCGAGCACGAGTTGGGCCCGCAGACGCCCCTCGTCGTCGAGCACGAGCACCACGTCCCGGGGACTGAGGCTGCGGGCGAGGATCCCGCGCTGGTGCAGCTCGTGGAGGGCCTCCAGGAGGTCTGACCCGAGCTGGACCACCACGGCCCCGGGCAGGGCCCCCTGGCGCCCGAGGCGGGCCTGGAGGGTGTCGCCTCCGGGCCACGGAAAGGCCGCGAACAGACCGCCCTGCGGGAGGGGACCGAGCTCGGTCGGGGTCACCAGGAGGGGGTGGTCAAGCCCCTGGAGACTCGCCCCCTCGTGGGCGAGGGCCCGGGCCCCGGAGGGGGTCACGGCGTCGGCGGGGAGGGCCACCACCAGGGCGTCCTCGCCGTCGCTCAACCGCTGGGCCCGCCACGACCGACCGACCGGGCCGGTGGGCGACGGCTCGACGAGCCGATACCGTTGCACCACCACCGACCCCGGAATCAGCCCCGCCGCCGTCGCCATCGGCTCAGACTCTTACCTCAACTCAGCCAAACAAGGTCATCTGTCCGAGACCCACCCAGGTCGCAAAATGTCCCTCGTCCACGATCTGCACCGGATGTCCCTCCGCCTGCATCCTCCGGGCGACCGAGAGCGGCTCACCGGCCTTGCCCTTGTTGCCGACCACGAGGTGGGTGTTGGTGGGCCCCACCGCGTCGGCCACCACCCCCCCGAGGGACTCCACCCGACGGGTGGCCTCGACCAGAGACACCGCGGCGAGCTTCCCCGCGAAGGTGAGCACCGTCCCCCGAAGGTCGGGCCCCGTCGGGGCGACCACCACGGGCCCCAGGGGGGGGGCGACCTCCACGGGGGGGGCGACCTCCACGGGGGGGGCGACCTCCACGGGGGCCGCGACGACCGGGGGCCCGTGGGCCTCCAGCACGGGCTCAGGTTCCGGGCCGGGGGGCGGCGTGGCCGGGGCGGGGGCCTCCCCGGCCTCCTCTGTCGGCGCCTCCACCGGGGCAGGCGCGGCGGTCACCGCGGAGGCCGGGGCCGCGGCCCGGGCAGCGGCCACGAGCTTGATGAAGTCGCTCTCCGAGATGATCGTGAGGGGGGCCCCCGCGGCCACGTGCTTGTCCGCGGCCTTCTCCTTCGAGCTCTTCTCTCCGGGCTTCTTGAGGTCACCGACCACAAGGTAGGTCAGGGCCTTGTTGACCGCGTCGAGGGCGGCCCCGCCAAGCTGGGCCACCTCGTCCTCGGCCGCCTTCCGCTCCAACGAGGCCATCTTCCCCGTAAACACGAAGGTCATCCCGGCGAAGGGACCCGACCCCGCGGGCGACGCCCCGGAGGCCGCCCCAGTCCCCGCCGCCGACGGAGCCGGGGCCTTGAGGGTGACCACCGCCCGCAGGGCCGCGATGAGGGGGGCCGCGTCGCGGAGGCCTGCCACCACCGTGCGGGCGATGCTGTCGCCGATGCCGTGTTGGGCCGCGAGGTCGGCCTCGGTGAGCCCGAGGATCGCGTCGAGGGTGCCAAACTTCTCCGCGAGGATCTTGGAGACGTTCTTGCCGAGCTCGGGCAGGCCGAGGGCTCGCAGGAAGGTGGGGAGCTCAAGGGTGCGCTTCTTGTCGACCTCCTTGCAGAGCTTCACCGCGGTCTTGTCGCCTACCCGGTCGAGGCCCCCGAGCATGGTCGGGGTCAGGGCGTAGAAGTCCGCCGGGGTGCGCAGGATGCCCTTCTCGTAGGCGAGCTCGAGCACCACGTCGCCGAAGCCCAACATGTCGACGGCGCTGGCGTAGTGCGACAGGAGCCCGATCACCACGGCCTTGCAGGTCCGCGGTTGGGCGCAGTAGAGGAAGTCGCCGTCGACCCGGGTCCCGGCCCCGCACGAGGGGCACGCCGCGGGCAGGTCGACGGGGCGGTCGCCGGGTTTGGAGACAAACTCCACATTGGGGATCACCCCCCCCCGGCGCATCATCACCACCTCGGCCCCGAGGGTGAGCCCGAGCTTCTGGATGAAGCCCGGGTGATGGAGCGAGGCCCGCGTGACCGTGACCCCAGACAGGGAGACCGGATCGACCACGGCCACAGGGGTGATGGCCCCGGTGCGGGCCACGCTCCACTCGACGGCCCGCAGAAAGCTCGTGCCCGAGTCGCCCTGAAACTTGTACGCCAGGGCGTACCGGGGGTGGTGGGCCGTGGCCCCGAGGCGGTCCTGCTCGTCGCTGCGGTCGGTCTTGAAGACCACCCCGTCGATCTCGTAGTCGAGGCCCGGGCGGCGCAGGGCCATACGCTGGTAGCCGGCCCGCAGGTCGGGCTTGTCGAGGACCTCGTAGTCGATGGGGGCAAACCCCGCCGAGACGAGCCACTCCAGCTCGTCGTGGTGGGTCGGCAGGCCGTGCCCGAGGAGGTCGTAGGCCGCGAAGGACAGCCCGTAGGCCGCGCTCTTTTTGGGGTCCTTCTGCTTGATGGCCCCCGCCGCCGCGTTGCGCGGGTTGGCCATCCCCTCCGCCTTGAACTTCGCAAACCGCGACAGCCGCAAGAACACCTCCCCCCGCACCTCCACCGCGGTCCCGGCCGGGAGCGTCTTCGGGACATCGTCAATCTCCTTGACGTTGGCCGTGATGTCGTCGCCGGTGACCCCGTCGCCGCGGGTGGCGGCGAGCACGAGCTCGCCCTTGGAGTTGTAGTGGAGCGAGCAGGCGATGCCGTCGTACTTGGGCATCATCACCGCGGGGCCGGCGAAGCTCGCGGCCCACTTGTCGAGCTCCTCGTCGCCGTAGCACTTGTCGAGGGAGAGCATCGGGTGGCGGTGTTTGACCCCGTCGGCGGTCTTGAGGGTCGGGCCCAGGTGCGACAGGACGGGGTGGTCAGCCTGGCGGGCCCGCAGGGCCTCCACGAGGACGTCGTAGTCGTAGTCGCTGATCTCCGGGTCGTTCATGTCCCAGTAGCGACGGTTGTGGTGGGCCACCAGGGCGGCGAGCTGGTCGACGGTGAGGGGGGCGAGATCGGGCAGGAGCGACGGGGCCACAGGGGTCTCCTTGTCGTGGGGGGACGAGGTTGAGGTTTGCACGAGGCGGGCGGTCAAGGCTGCGGCTCGGGGGGCTCGGAGCAGGGGGCGCGGCTCTGCCGACGGGGGCCCTCGGCCCCGAAGGGATCGAGGGACGGGTCGAGGCGGAGGTCGCCCTCGATGATTGATCGGGCCAAGGCCGCGGCGAGGCCTTCGAGGAGCCACGGGGTCTCGACCTCCTCGCGCCAGCCGAGGGGGATGGCGGACGGGCCCAGGGCCGCCCCGGCGATGCTCCCGGCGATGCAGGCGATGGAGTCGCTGTCGCCCCCGGAGTTGGCCCCGCGGAGCACCGCCTCGCGGAAGTCGTCGCCCGCCCTGAGGACGCACCACAGGGCGCAGGCCACGGCCTCCTCGCCCACCCAGCCGCCGCCGAGCAGGGCCGAGACGTCGTCGTGGTCGGTCGCGAGGCTCTGCGACGTACGGTCGAGGGCCTCCAGCATCTCGCGGGCCCCGAGGCCGCGGGCGAGTTGGGGGTCGCAGCCGACGGCCGTGAGAGCTTCGGGGTCGAGGTCTTCGACGCGGGCCCGGACGTACCCCAGGAGGTCGCCCAGGGCCCCCCCCCGAACCACCCAGGCCACCGCCGCGGCGGCCGCCACCCCCGAGGCGATCCCCGTGGGGTGGGCGTGGGTGAGGGCGCTCTGAGCGGCGCTGACCCGCACCAGGGCCCGGTCGTCGTGGGCGAAGTAGAGGCCCACCGGGGCGGCCCGCATGGCGGCCCCGCAGCCCTTCGAGCCCTTCACCCCCGCCGCCCGCCACGCCACCCCGCGGCCGAGGGCGTGACAGCCTGCCAGGCACGTCCCGCCCGGGGCCCGGTCGTTGTGGGGGGAGTCGACCCAGGCCACAAATTCCTCTGCCATGACCCCCATCAGGGCGTCGAGGTCGCCGCGGCCCGCGCGACACAGGGCCCGCACCACACAGAGGGCCATCTGGGTGTCGTCGGTAAACGTGCCCGGCGGATGCCGCCCGGCGGCCACAAACCCCTGCACCCCCCGGGGGCCCCAACGCGCCCGAATGGCCCCAACGCTCGGCACAAACTCCGTCGGGTGACCCAGGGCGTCGCCCACTGCTGTGCCGAGGATGCAGCCCCGGGTCCGGTCGCGCAGATCCATCGGCGGTCGATCATCGCGCGGCCTCGTCCCCATCTCAAGAAGCGCGCACAAGAGCCCGCACCCTCGTCCCGTCCTTCCCGCGGCCGCGGCGGTGCTAGTCTCCCGAGACTCCCCCATGCGACACCCCCTGCTCCGCGGCATTGTCAGCGCCTTGGTGGTCGTCCTCCCCGCCCGCGCCGAGGAGTGGCGGATGCTCCGTCACGACCCCGCCCGCAGCGGGCACAGCCCCGGGCGGAGCGACCTCACGGCCCCGACCCTGCGCTGGCGTCACTATCTGGGGGGCCAGGTGCGCTCCGACCAGCTCGCCATCGCCGACGCCGACGGCGACGGGGTCACCGACGTGGTCTACCTCGCGGGCTCCAAGGTGCTCTGCAAACACGCCGACGACGCCCTCGTGTGGGAGACCCCTCCCCTGGAGGCCATCGGGCTCATCGGAGTGGTCGACCTCAACCGCGACGGCCGCAGCGAGGTGGTGATCACCGCCAGCGCGGGCAACGTCCTCGTGCTCGACGGGGCCACCGGGGCGGTGCGTTGGGAGCTCCCGCCCGCCCTCCGCGGCGGCACCAGCGGCGCCCGCCTGGTCGACCTCGACGGCGACGGAGACCCCGACCTCTACGTGGGGGCCTGCGTCAACGCCCCCCACGCGACCTACGGGTTCGATTTCGCCCCCGGCCTGTCCGCCCCCCGCGAGCTGTTTCGCCTCGACGCCCCCACCAACGTCTGCGGGACCGACGCCGACGCCTTCGTCGACCTCGACGGCGACCGACGCCCCGAGGTCCTCATGGTCATCGGGGGCTACGACCGCATCCGGGTCTACGACACCCGCACCCAGACCGTCCGGGCCACCCTCGAGGCCCCGCCCTCGGGACCGTGGGGGGCGTACACCTCCCTCCTCGTGCGCGAGGTCGACGCCGACCCCACCCCGGAGGTCCTGGCCGTCAGCGACGGCTACGCCCGGGGGACCATGCCCTTCGGGGCCCGGCGTGTGGCCCTCTTCGACGCCGACCCCACCGGGACCCTGCGGCTTCGTTGGGAGGCCAACGCCGACGACCTCGAGCAGGGGGCAGCCTCCCTGCCCGGCGACGGGGTGGGCGACCTCGACGGCGACGGGGTGGTCGAGGTGACCATGGCCTTCCGCAGCGCCTCGACCCGGCAGTGGCGCACGGAGGTCCGCGACAGCCGCGACGGGACCGTACGGGCCCGGGCCGAGGACACCGAGGTGGTCGGGGTGACCCTGGCCCACGACGGACGCCCGGCCCTCCTCGCGATGCAGGCCGACCGCAGGCTCGTGGCCCTGCGCCTGGAGGGAGCCGGCCTGCGCACCCTGTGGAGCCTGGAGGGGGTGCGCCCCACCTTCCGCGCCGACCCCACCCGAGCGCCGCTCGAGCGCCTCGCCAGCCGCCCCATCGTCTTCGACGCCGACGACAGCGGGACGGGGCGGTTGATGCTCCTGAGCCCCTTCGACCCCGCCCTGCCCCCCGAGGCCCGCACCGTCACCGCCCTGGAGGCCTGGAGCCTCGCCGCCGCCCCGCAGCGGGTGGCCCGCTTCGACGCCCCCATGGGGGCCACCGTGACCCTCACCCAAGTCGGGCAACGGGTGGCCCGGCCGTACACCCAGCCCATCGTGATCACCTCCGACGGGTACCTCCTCGCCCTCGACCGGGCCCTGCAGAGCACCAACCGGCTCGTGGGCGCGGAGTTTACGATCCCCGGGATGCGCGTGGCGGGCTACTACGCCGGGATCACCCCCATGGCCGACGCCCCCATCGTGGGCATGATCCCCGGGGTCGGCGGGGCCCCGGCCGTCCCCGCGGTGTTTGTACGCGACAGCCGCCCGGCCCTCGTGCGGCTCGACGTACGAGGGGCCAGCCTGGCCTCGCCCCCGCGGGTGGTGTGGGAGCGCCCCCGGCTCGCCCGCCCCGTCCTCGCCGACCTCGACGGCGACGGGACCCTCGAGGTGGCCGCCCTCGACGGCCGCGACGTGCGGGCCCTCCGCGCCGAGACCGGGGCCGAACGTTGGGCCGCCATGGGAGCCGTCGGTCCCATCGGGTCGACGGCCTCGTCCGACCTCGTCCCGCTGCGTCGGGCGGGGAGCCCGGGGCGCGACCTGGCCCTCTTGCGCGTGGTTCCGGGCCGAGGGGGGGGCCTCGTGGCGTTGCAGGGGGGCTCCGGGGCCCTGCGTTGGGGGCAGTTTGAGCGCATCCCCCACTCGGGCTACGGCCACCTCGCCGCGGCCGACCTCCTCGGGGCCGACGGCACCGACGACGTGGTCCTGGCCCTCAACACCATCCTCCTCGTCGACGGTCGCGACGGCGGCGTCGGACGCGAGGGCGGCTACGCCCCCTACGGGATGCCCGTGATCGCCCCCTTCGGCGGTCCGACCCCTTCCATCTACCTCGGGGGCATGCTCCCCGATCAGGTGTTCGCCCCCGACCTGTCCCTGCTCGGCCGGGCCCCGGCCCCGGGGGCCTCCACCCTCTGGAGCGCCGCGGTGCGCTGCGACGACCGTCCCGCCCTCGTGCGCCCCGTCCTCGCGGTAGGGACCCTCGAACGCCTCGCCCCCCAGGACCTCCGCCCCGACGGGGCTGCCCCCGCGCAGGGGTCCACGCGCCAGAGGGTCCTCGCGGGGGGCCGGGTGTACGCCGCCGCGACCGACCTCCCCGCCGGCCTTCGCCCGGGCCGGCTGCACAGCATCACCTCCGTGGCCGACCTCGACGGGGCCGCCCACCCCGCCGTCCTCGTGGGCAGCACCGACGGGCACCTGTACGCCCTCGACCCCTGCACCCTCGACCTGCGCTGGTCGTACGACTTCCGCTTCCCCGTGGGCGAGGCCGTGGTGGCCGACGCCGACGGCGACGGGACCGACGACGTCCTGGTCACGGTCGCCGACGGCTACCTCTACGCCCTCGGGCGGCGCTCCCTCGACACCCCCGGGGCCGTCCGAGACGTCGACCCCGAGGCCCCCGAAGGCCCCGTCGATCTCAATGAGGTCGAGACCTTCGACGCCCTGGCCGTGCAGTGGGATCCCATCCCCGGAGCCACCCGCTACCAGGTCCGGGCCCTCAGCGCCGGGGGCTCGGCCCTGCGTTTCCCGGAGTACGTCGAGGTGATGGGGACCCACGCCGTCCTGCGCGAGCTGCCCCTGCGTTACCAGGGTCGGTACCGCCTCGGGGTGCTCGGCCTCGACGCCGCCGGGGCCAGCGTCGAGCAGTTTACCGACGGGGTCACCGTCGTCGACCGCACCCCCCCCACGGTCGAGGCCGAGGCCATCCCCCCACGTTTTGCTCCCGGGGCCGGGGCCTCGCGCCTGGAGGTCAGGATCCACGACCGTACGGCCCTCGTACGATCGCGGGCCTGGCTCGAAGACCTCGGCGGCCAGGTGCTCCTGCCCATCGACGACTACAACTTCGCGACCCCGGCCCCCGACCGGGTCGTGCGGGTGGAGTGGCTCGGGATCCGCCCGGGCACGAGCGCGTATGTCACCCAGGGGCGGTACACCCTGGTGGCCGAGGCCACGGATGTGGGGGGGCACACCACGACCACCCGGGCCGTGGTGGAGGTGCTCCCGCCGAGCGCAGCGGGGGTTCTCCCGGAGGACCGGGGGTGCGGCTGCCGGGCGGTGGGAGGCGGGTCGCGGGGCGTGGCCTCGGGCCTGTGGGTGGCTATAGCCCTGGGCCTGGGCGCAGGGCTACGACGGCGGCGCAGGGTCAGGAGCGGGGGGTGAACGGCGGGATCCCGTCGCGGTCCCGGTAGGCCCGCTCGAGGGCCCCGAGGCGGGTGATCTCCGCGCAGATGGTCTCGCTGATGGCCCGGTAGGTGGCCGACTCGGCGGGCATCGTGTGGTACGCCGACAGGTCGAGGGCGGGGCCGAAGACGATGTTGACGGGCTGGCCCGAGCCGTCAAAATTACTACGAATCTGCCGGGGCAGGTCGTTGATGAGCCCGAGGATGAACACCGGGACCACGATGGGCCGGGCCTGATGCACGATGGCCCCCACCCCGGGTTGGGCCGGCAGGAGGGTGTACGGGTCGTCGGACTTCGAGCGGGTGCCCTCGGGGTGGTACCCCACCACCGTGCCCCGGTGCTGCAAGGCCTCCTCCACAAAGGCCACGCTGTACTGGTTGAACTCCTTGCGGCGGGAATCGCGCAGAATGGGCGGAAACATCGCCCACATGCTCATGGTGACGTTGACGAAGGTCCCGAGCGCGCTGTCGTAGAAGAAGTTCGACCGGACAGGGAAGAACATCCGCTCCAACCACGGGCACTGCTCGTACAGGTTGGCGGCAACGACGTAAAAATCAAAGAAACTGCGGTGATTGCATACAAAGAGCACACCACGATCGGGGTGGAGGGCGTGCAGGTTGTGCTGGTCGTAGATCCGGGAGAGGTTTTTGGTGCTGGCCCGGACCCATCCGCGGCCCAGGGAACGTTGGAGCACCTGGGTGAGGCGGCGCGTCAGGGGCGTACGGTTGACGGTGTCGGCGAGCTCAAACCAGAGGCGTTCTTGACGGGTGAGGAGCTTCAACTGCTCCGGCGTCGGTCGAATCATTGGTAGACTCTGCCCTTTCTCAGGGAGTGGTTGGACTCCGGTGAGAGGGCAGAGCCCCCTCTCAAACCGTGCGTGCGGATTTCCCGCACACGGCTTACCGGTGGTCTCTCGGGACACAGCATTACGCGGCCTCCTTGTGAAAGAAGGCACGCTCCGGGTACGCGACGGTCCCGCGCAGGCGATGCAGGCCGAGATTCCAGAAGCTCTCGCGCGTCCACCGCCCGGCTTCGCTCGGCTTGAGGTTGCGACCCTTGCGCGCGAGGCGCAACGATCGCAGCCGCTGCCAGACGTACCCGTCGAGCTGGTTGAAACGCTTCGCTGCGTTCCCCGTGCGGAAGTAGTTGCCCCAGCCGCGCAGCACGGGGTTCAGCTCCGCGATGATCTCGCGGACGTCCCTGTGGCAACGCGAACGCGGCGTCAGCTCCTTCACGCGCTGCCGGACCCGCTTCATCTTCTCGGGGTGCAGCTCAAGACCCAGCCGCGCGAGGATCACCCTCACCCGCGCCTCGGCCTGCTCGCAATCCCTCGCGGTGCGGCACATCACCACGAAGTCGTCGGCGTACCGCACCAGCGTCCCGAGCGGGGCGCTGTGGCGGGTCCACAGTACGTCGAGCACGTGCAGGTAGATGTTGGACAGCAGCGGCGAGATCACCCCGCCCTGCGGCGTGCCCGCGACGGTACGAGTCACCGTCGCGCCGTCCATCACACCCACCGTGAGCCACTGCCGCAGCAGCTTGAGCACGCGGCGGTCCGAGACACGACGCGCGACGAGCTTCATCAGCTTGTCGTGGTCGATGCTCCCGAAGTAGTCGCGGATGTCGGCGTCGAGCACGTGATGGCCGCCCTTGGCCCCCGCTTTACGAAGGGTCTCCAGCGCCATCGTCGCGCTCCGCTTGGGCCGGAAGCCGTACGAGCACGGAAGAAAATCCGCCTCGAAGATCGGCTCCAGCACCAGCTTCGCCGCCATCTGCGCCACCCGGTCCCGAACCGTCGGGATACCCAGCGGCCGAGGCCTCCCATCGGCCTTCGGAATGTACCGCCGACGGACCACGTTCGGTCGGTACGTGCCTGCGCGCAGCGCGGCACCGAGCGCATCGAGGAAGCGCTCCACGCCGTACTGCTCGACGTCGCGGATCGACTGGCGATCGACCCCCGCGGCGCCCTGGTTGTGTCGCACGCGCCGCCACGCCTCCCGCAGGATGTCAGCCCTGTGGAAGTGGTCATACAGGGCGTGGAAGCGCCGACCCGGTGCCCGCTTGGCTGCGGCCCACAGCGTCCGTTGCAGTTGTTGCGCTTTGTCGCGCGGCCTATGGCCGCCGGGGTTGTTAGCGCCGGTCTTGCCGGGCATTCCCTCACGCGTACCCGCTCCGTCCACATGACCACCGCAGGGACCCTTCCCTCCCGCCGCGTTGTTCTTCACGGCGTTCGTGCGCGCGACGAGGGTCGAGCGCGTCGGTACTACGATCCCCTCGGACTCCCGCTGCACGGCGCGCGACTTCGCCTTCGGCTTATACGCGCGTCCTTGCCCCGACGAGGGCTGTGCAGACGGGCCTCTCCTGTTCCGTGCCTCTCCTTGTTCGCGTGCTGCGCCCCACACCCCGGCGACGCCCTCCGCGCATCGCGCTCCAGTGCCTGGCGCAGCGGGTGTTGCCTTCGTCGTGACATGCGCGACTCGGCGCTCGCATTGTTCGTCTGTCGAGACGGCAGGCTTCACTTGATGTTGCGGCCCGCGAACTTGCTCCCCGTTGCACGCATCACTGCGTCTGGCGGGCTTTCGACACCCCGCTCGGGTCGGGGGGATCTCCCCCCCCGCCTGGGGTCTGCTACCGGGCGCACTGGCGCCTACCCGGACCGGACTCGCACCGGCTGGAGAGACACGGCCTGTCGATGGCGCACCGCACCCCGAGGGGCTCGCTACGCCGTCGTCGTCAGGACGCACCATGGCCGGACCATAACGCAGGCTCCGTGCCAGACGCAGCCGCAACAAACGCCGCCACCTGACCGCGGAGGGTAGACCGCTGCGCCTCTGCGTCCTCTTCGCACAACCCCGGCCTCCACCCGAACATCCCTACGCCCCCCCCGTCCGGGGCCGTCCACCAGGCTCCGGGTCCCAGGGACGGGGCGAGCCCGAGGGCTCCCCAGGCCCCGGCGATCCCGTCGCGGTAGGCGTGCATCTTGGCCACCTCGTCGCGGGGCCCCTCCCCGGAGGGGTCGAGCCGGAGCTTGGCGTCGAAGAGGAGCCACAGCCCGTTGCGCTCCAGGGCCAGGTCGGGGCGCCACGCCAGCGACCAGCTCGCTCCGGGGGCGAAGACCCGCTGGGCCCAGAGGGTTCCGCCGAGGCAGGGGGTCGCGCCGTGCCGCAGGAGGGACACGCGCCCCGGGGGGGAGACGCCCAGGGCGGCGGCCAGGGTCACGGCGCACCATCGTTCGTAGAGGGCGGAGGTGTCGCGCAGGGCGGCCCGGGTGGCCTCGGGGCTGTCCCAGGCGAGCACCGGGGAGGCCCCCCGCACGAGGCGCCACAAGGCCCACAGGGCCCTGTATCCGGGGTGTCGGGCGAGCCCGAGGCTCCACCGGGCGCTCGGGGCCGGACGCACCGACGCCCAGGTCGGATCGTGGGCCCTCAAGGCCCCGAGGCGCGCCCCGGCGGCGGCCACCGCGGCGGGGTCGAGCCCGGGTGCGTTGCGCAGTGCGCGGGCGATGCGGGCCATGTCGTCGAGTGCGAAGCGCGCGAAGCGGTGCTCGGGGCTGTCGAGGCTGCGCCGCGGGACCGACTCGGCCACCCCCGCCGCCCGCGACCCCGCGGCCCGGGCCGCCCCCACTTCCTCGGGACGGGCCCGCGACGCCCGCTGCCACGGAACCACCTGCACCCCCCGCCCCACCGTCGCCCGCGGGTGGCGCCCGATGGCCGCGAGGGCCGCGTCGAGGCGCCCCGGGCGCAAGGCCTCCTGGAGCCCCAACCACTGGGCCTCGGCCGTCACGGCCGCGCCTCCGTCGAAGACCCCAACGGGCACCGCGGCCCCCGTCCCCTCCAGGCAGTCGGCGAAGCCCATGGCCGCCAGGTCGTCGAGCATGGCCCGCCACGCCCTGGCCCCGTCGAGCCAGCGCGGACGGACGGCCACCGTACGCCGCCCGAGCCCGACCGAGCACGAGGTCCAGCCCGCCCGGCCGCGGCCCTGAACGAGCCACAGGGCCTCGTCCCGGTCGCCCCCGAGACGCACCGCGCTCAGGGCCGTCCCCACCTCCAGGGTCTGTCCGGGGCGCAGGCGGGCCACGTACCGGCCGTGTTCGGACAGGGACAACCCGGGCTGCCCGGGGCCTCCGGCGTCGGCCTCCCAGCGCAGGGCGTGCTCGCCCCCAGCCCCAGGGTCGCCCCGAGGGACCACGGCCACGGCCTCGCCGCGCGCCTCCCAGGGGCCCTCCGGCCCCGGCACCGAAGCCCCCACCTCGGTCAGGGTCACCGCGGGCCCGCCCGGCCCCTGAGGGCTCCAGCGCCACGCGGCCAGCCCCTCGGTCACGACGGCCGGAAGAACACCGTGGCCACGGCGCTGAAGAGCTGAAACCGGCCGCCGCCCTCTTGGCCCCAGGGGGTGAGCTCGAAGGCCCCGTACAGGCCCGCCTGGGGCCCCGGAAACCGCGTCCGTACGAGGGTGGCGTCGACGTCCTTGTGGCCGAAGAGGTTTTTGCCGCGGCCCGCGCAGGAGCACACCAGGGCCCCGGCCACCGAGGCGCCCCCGAGTCCGCGGGCGATGGCCGCGAGGCGCTGGTGGAAGTCGCTCCGGGCGTCCTTGGCGCTGCGCACGGCCAGGGCCACCTCGGCCCCGCGGGGAAGAGGCTCGGCCACGGCCACGGCCCCGCGGCGGGGATCGACCCCGGCCACGGCTCGCACGAGGGGGGCCCAACGCGTGGGGTCGGCCGAGCGCACGGCCACGAGGACCGGGTCGCGCTCGCCGCGCCCCCCCGTGGCCGCGGTGAGGGCCTCGAGGAAGGGCCGGTCACCCACCCGGCGCACGAAGGTGCCCTCGACCTCGGTGATGGGGGCCCAGGGGGTGAGAATTTCCACGGCAGGGGAGGCGCAGATGGCGACCCCGAGCCGGGTCACGAGGGGCAGGACGGCGGCCGTCAGGGCCCTGGGGATCTCCCCCGGGAGGGCCCCCACCACGGCCTTCGAGCCCGCCCCCGCGATGGGAGGCAGGGACGGGTCGGCCAGGCCCGCGAGGCTCCCGGCGGTGTGGGCCTTGGGCCCGAGGAAGGCGAGGGTGACCCGCGGCGACAGGTCTTCGGCCCGGTGCGCCCCCGCGGCCCGGTGCAGGACGTCCGCGATGGGCTCGCCCTCGGACTCGGCGTCGAGGAGCGTCGGGGTCACCGAGAACACCCCGCGCCCGAAGGTCAGGAGCGACAGGGCCACGGCCCCCTCGCGCTCGCTCCCGTCGCCGAGGGCCGTGGGGGTCTCCATGGCCACCACCACGGCCCCGGGGGCCAGGGCCCCGAGCTCGCCGACGATGTCGGCCAGGAGGGCCACCCCGGGGGACTTCGGGCCCCCGCTGACGAAGGCCACCGACAACGAGGCCTCGCCGACCTGGCGCAGGGCCTCCCGCATGGCGTTGCGGGCGGCCCGGGGGAGGCCCCCGCGGTCGGACACTTCGGACAGGGACGCTGCGAGGGGGGCTGCCATCGTGAACGGTCGCAGAGTGTACCCCGAACCCGCCCGCCACGCGGTGTCCCTTGCATCGCCCCCGCTCCGTCGTGCGACCCTCGGGGCATCCGCATGCCCATTCCCCTACGGTCCTCGGGTTGTTGGTTCGCTGCCGCGGCGAGCTTGAGCCTCCCCGGGTGGGCCCAGACCCGCCCCCGCGAGGCCCCCGCCCCGACCGAGCTGGAGACCGTGGCGGGCGAGGCCGTGGTGAGCGCCCCGTCGCGACGACGCGAGTCCCTCCTTGATACGTCCCGATCGGTGTCGGTCGACAGCCGACGGGAGGCCACCCGGGCCCTGGCCCGCGACGTGGGCGAGCGCCTCGACGAGCTGCCGGGCGTCTTCGTCCAGCGCACCACCAGCGGCTCGGCGGCCCCCGTCCTGCGCGGCCTCGGGGGCCAGCGGACCCTCCTGCTCTTCGACGGGCTGCGGCTCAACGACAGCCTCACCAAGGTGGGCGGAAACGCGCTCCTGACCCTCATCGACCCGGCCTCGGTGCAACGGGTGGAGGTGGTCCGGGGCGCGGCCAGCGTGCTCTACGGCTCGGACGCCCTCGGGGGCGTGGTGGCCGTGACCCCCCTCGACGCCCTCCCCCATCCCGACGGGGCCACCCACCTCCACGGCGAGGTCACCGTACGCGGGGCCGCGGCCGAGCGCTCGGTGCTCACCCAGGGCCTCGTCGAGGGCGAGTCGGGACGGTACGCCGCCCTGCTCTCGGGGTCCCTCGGGAGCACCGGGCGGGTCTTCGCCGGGGGGCACCTCGGCGACGTGGCCTTTACGGGCTACGACGACCACGCCGTGAGCGCCCGGGCCGTGGTGGCCCCCTCGGACCGGCATCGCCTCGGGGTCGCCCTCACCACGGGGGCCGTCCTGGACGCCCCGCGGCCCGACCTGTCGGTGCCCGGAGACACCCGGGTGTTTCGGCTGCAACGGCGCGACCTGGGGTACGTCCACGGGCAGGCCCGCCTCGGCGACCGGGGGCGCCTCGTGGGGCGGGTCGGGGCGATGCAACGGGAGGAGGTTCGCGATCGGTTTCGGGCCGACCGGACCGACACCGAGTCGGACACGGTGCAGACCCTCCACGCGGGCCTCCAGGCCGAGCTCGCCTGGACCCGGACCCGCATCACCACAGGCTTCGAGCTCGCCTGGGACCACGTCGGGAGCCAGACCGTGACGACCCGACCGGGGATGGACACCGTTGCAGGACGGGGGCGCTACGTCGACGGGAGCCGGTACCTCACGGGCGGGCTCTACGCCCTGTGGCAGCAGCGGTTTGGGGGCGAGGTGTGGTCGACCGAGCTCGGGGCCCGGGTGGCCCTGGTCGACGCCCGGGGCCCCGTGGACGGGCCCAACCCCGCCCTCGACCGCACCTTCGCGGCCCCGGTGGCCAGCGCGGGCGTGCGGTGGCGACCGGCCCGGGGGGTGGCCCTGATGGCCAGCGTGCTCGGGGGGTTCCGGGCGCCCAACCTCGACGATTTTCAGGCCCTCGGGAGCGGGGCCCGGAGCTTCGATGTGCCCAATCCCTCCCTCGGTCCCGAGCGGTCGTGGACGGCCGAGGTCGGGGCCCGGTGGATGCGCGGGCCCGTGGCGGCCTCGGCCCATGTGTACGGGGCCACCCTGGACGGGCTGATCACGCGGGTCCCGGGGCGCTTCGAGGGACAGACCATGGTGGAGGGCCGACGGGTGTACACCCGGGCCAACGCGAGCGACGGGCGCCTCGCCGGGGCCGAGGTGGAGGTCACGGTGCGCAGCCGACGGGGGTTCGCCGTCGGGGCCGCGGTGTGGGGGACCTGGGCCGAGGCCACGACCGTCGACGAGGCCGGGGTGGCGGTGCGGGAGCCCCTGGCGAAGGTTCCGCCGTGGATGGGGAGGGTCACGTTGGGGTGGCGCGGGGCCCGGGTGTGGGTCGACGCGGTGCTGACGGGAGGCCTCGCCCAGACCCGCCTCGCCCGCAGCGACCGCGACGACGTGCGGCTCTGCCCGCAGGGGGCCGAGGCGTGCCGGGAGGTGCCTGGGTGGAGCACCGTGGCCCTGCGGGTCGGGGCCCAGGTGACCGCCCACGCCCTCGCCGCCGTGGCCATCGAGAACATCCTCGACAGCCCCTACACCCCCTACGGAGGGGGCTACACCATGCCCGGTCGCAACGTGATGGCCCTGCTCCGCTTCCTCACCGACTGACCCCGCTCCGTGCTAATCCCCGACGGAGCCCATCATGGAACTTCACGGCGCACAGGTCACAGTGTTTTGCGGCTCGTCCCCGGGCCACGACCCGGCCTACCTCGCCGAGGCCCGGGCCCTCGGGGCGGAGCTCGCCCTGGCCGGGGCCACGGTCATGTACGGCGGGGCCTCGGTGGGCCTCATGGGGGCCATGGCCGACGCGGCCCTCGAGGCCGGCGGAACCGTCGTGGGCGTGATGCCCGAGAGCCTGTCCCGCCCCGACCTCACCCACCACGGCCTGAGCGAGCTGCACATCACGTCCTCCATGCACACCCGCAAGGCCCTGATGTCCGAGCGGGCCGACGCCTACGTGGCCCTTCCGGGGGGATACGGCACCTGGGAGGAGCTCCTGGAGGTGGCCACCTGGCGCCAGATCGGCCTGCACGGTCGGCCCATCGTGCTCGTCGACCTCGGGGGCTACTACGCCCCCCTGCGGGCCATGGTGGCCCAGGCCATCGCCGCGGGCTTCATGGCCCCGCGCCTCGGCGAGTTCCTCACCTTTGTGCCCGACGCCACGGCCGCGGTGAAGGCCCTGTGGGCGTACGTCCCCCCCGCGGTAAACCCCGCGAAGTTCGGGGGCTGACCGGGTCCTGACCGGCGCTCCTTCTCCTGAGCGCACAACACGTACAGCCGTCCGTGCAAGGACTCGGCAGGTCGCCCCGGGGGGGGGCAACCCGATCGGCTTGAATCCATGGACATCCGACCGACCCCGCCCCCTCCGCGCGGGCCGGTACGGCCGTTGCGATGTGTGGCCGATGTGCAACCGCGCCGCACCCAGACGGCGGGCCAAACCCCTCAGGAGGAACCCCCTTGCGTACACCTTCCCTTCTTCTCTTGTTGCTCGGCGCGTGGGCCGTGGGCTGCGGCCCCGGCACCTCGGCCACACCGCCCACGTCCACCGACGCCGCGACCGACGCCGACGACGCCGCCAAGGATGACGCCGCACCCGCCGACGCACCCGCCGACGCACCCGCCGACGCACCC
>CAYUSB010000032.1:20041-98201 GCA_964447205.1 uncultured Myxococcaceae bacterium | reverse complement strand
ACACGGGCCCTGCCGACACGGGCCCTGCCGACACGGGCCCTGCCGACACGGGCCCTGCCGACACGGGCCCTGCCGACACGGGCCCTGCCGACACGGGCCCTGCCGACACGGGCCCGATGGACGTCGGCCCCGCCGACGCGGGCCCGATGCGCTGTACCCAGGCCTCCGACTGCGCGGGCGACCCCGGGGGGCCCGCCTGCGACACCACCTCCGGGCGCTGCGTGACCTGCACCGCCACCGACGACCGCTGCCCCGCGGGCCAGTACTGCACCGCCGACCGGGCCTGCGCCACGGGCTGCCGCGATGACATGGCCTGCGCCGCCGACGGCGGAACCTCCCCCCGCTGCGACACCACCACCCGCCAGTGCGTGGCCTGCGTCACCAACGAACACTGCGCCGCGGGCACCGTCTGCGTCGGCAACGTCTGCGTCATGGGGTGCACCACCGAGCGCCCCTGCCCGAGCGGCCAGACCTGCTGCGACGCGGCCTGCGTCGACACCACCACCAGCATCGCCGCATGCGGAGCCTGCGGAAACCGCTGCATGGTCCCCAACGCCATGCCCGCCTGCACCAACGGGACGTGCACCGTCGGGACCTGCACCGCCCCCAACGCCAACTGCGACGGCAACGCCACCAACGGGTGCGAGGTCAACACCGCCACCGACACCGCACACTGCGGGGCCTGCGGGAGGCCTTGCGCCGCCCGCCCCAACGCCACGGCCGCCTGCGCCGCGGGGATGTGCCAGTACACCTGTGCGATGGGCTTCGCCGACTGCGACGCCGACCCCTCCAACGGGTGCGAGGTCAACCTCCTTGTCGACGCCCAACGCTGCGGGACGTGCACCAACCGCTGCGCCCTCGCCAACGCCACGGCCGCCTGCACGATGGGTCAGTGCGCCGTGGCGGCCTGCACGACGGGCTTCGGCGACTGCGACACCAACGCCGCCAACGGCTGCGAGACCGACACCCGCACCAACGTCACCCACTGCGGGGCCTGCGGAACGAGCTGCCCCGGGGCCCCCAACGCCGTCCCGGCCTGCACGGGCGGGACCTGCGCCCTGACCTGCACCGCGGGCTTCGCCGACTGCGACGGCAACGCCACCAACGGCTGCGAGGTCGACACCCGCACGAGCGTCACCCACTGCGGGGGCTGCGGCCGGACGTGCTCGGTGCCCAACGCCACCGCGGCCTGCGTGGGATCGCTCTGCGCCGTGTCCCAGTGCGCCGCGGGCTTTGGCGACTGCGACGGCAACGCCGCCAACGGGTGCGAGACCAACACCCGCACGAGCGACGCCCACTGCGGAGCCTGCGGCACGGTCTGCCCCGTCGGCCAGAGCTGCCAGGCCGGGGGATGCACCCGCGTGGTCACCGCCGAGGGCTGCGGGCTCGGAGACGGAGGGACCCCGAGCGGCAATGCGTTCCGGAGGTTTTGTACCTTGCGCGGGGGCGTGGGGCTGATCTCCGGGGCCCTCGGAGCCTCCGGGGCCACGAGCGCCACCCTGCGGATCCCCACCACGGCCCTGCCCCCCGGGGCCCGGGTCGTGGCCGCGGCCCTGTACCGCCTCACCTACGACCGCACCACCACCTACCTCACGGGCCTCCGCCTCGACGGGGTCGACCTCGCCGCCCGGATGCGGCGGATCTATGTCACCCCGAGCGGGTCGCCCTTCGAGGTGGTTCGGGCGGACATCACCCAGGTCGTGCAGGACGCCCTTCCCCGGGCCGTATCCGGGACCTTGTCGTTGACCGTCCAGCAGACCCCCGGGGACAGCTCCGGGGGCTACGGGTGGTGGGTGGCCTTCTCGGCCAACAGCCTGCCCGAGCGCACCGTGGTCGTGTACGACGGCGGCCACACCGACACCCAACCCGGCAACGGGGCCTTCGCCTTCGAGGGCTTCGTGACCGGACCGGGGCCCGTGACGGCCCGGGTTCATCTGCACGGGGGCGGCGATAGCCCGGGGGATGCTCCGAGCTCGGCCCGGTTTGTCACCTCCCGCGGGGTCGTGGCCCTCGCCGATGTCACCGACCCGTCGGGAGGCCTCTACGCCGGGACCCAGTCGGTCGACGTGGCCTCCGTCCTGGCCCCGGGCGACCTGCGGGCCTCGATGGACTTCGTGCTCCGCAACTACTCCGGGGTGGCCTTCGCGGCCCTGGAGGTCAACGCCGGGCCCCCCGAGCGCTGCACCCCCGCGTGCAGCGAGGGACAGGTCTGCCAGGGGGGGCAATGCCGGGTCTCCCTCGGCTGCGGCCACGGGCCTCGGGTCGGCTTCACCAACGCCACGAGCTACCCCGACATCGCCGCCTGCGGGGCCGAGCTCACCTGGGACGAGGTCTCCCTCTCGGGCCCGGCCCTGTGCGCCCCCGGGTGGCGCCTGTGCACCGCCGCCGACCTCAACCGCATGACCGGCCCCACCCCCGACCTGAGCGTCGCGAGGGCCTGGGTCCCGTTTGTCGACCCCACCACGGATCGGTACGGCGACTACACCGTGCCCGCGTGCGGAGGGGCGACCCCGGCCGTGGCAAACCTCCGCGGGACCTCGGCTTGCACCCCCAGCGGAACCTTCCCCGAAGGCTGGCGCCTCGCCGTGACCCCCGGGTCGTGGAGTCGTTCGCACCAGACCAGCACGGGGTGCATCGAACACACGTTCCACGCCTGCGCCTTCCCGGGCGGGAGCGTCGCCCAGGCCCGCGGGGCGGCCCTCTGCTGCCGCGGGATGTAACCCCCCACCGCCCTCCCTCAGCGCGCGGAGAGGGCCCTGGAGAGACACACACACGATGACCACGAAGAAGCTCACCACCGCCGCCGGGGCCCCCGTCCCCGACAACCAGAACGTGCTCACCGCCGGACCCCGCGGTCCGCAGCTCCTGCAGGACGTGTGGTTCCTGGAGAAGCTCGCGCACTTCGACCGCGAGGTGATCCCCGAGCGGCGGATGCACGCCAAGGGCTCCGGGGCCTTCGGCACATTCACCGTCACCCACGATGTCACCCCGTACACCCGGGCCCGGCTCTTCGCCGAGGTGGGCAAGAAGACCGAAGTCTTCGTGCGCTTCTCCACCGTGGCGGGCGAGCGCGGGGCCGCCGACGCCGAGCGAGACATCCGCGGGTTCGCGGTGAAGTTCTACACCGAGGAGGGCAACTGGGACCTCGTGGGCAACAACACCCCGGTGTTCTTCCTGCGCGACCCGCTGAAGTTTCCCGACCTCAACCACGCGGTCAAACGCGACCCCTGCACCAACCTCCGCAGCGCCCGCAACAACTGGGACTTCTGGACCCTCCTGCCCGAGGCCCTGCACCAGGTCACCATCACCATGAGCGACCGGGGCATCCCGGCCTCGTACCGCCACATGCACGGCTTCGGCAGCCACACCTTCAGCTTCCTCAACGCCGAGGGGGCGCGGTTCTGGGTCAAGTTTCACCTCCGCTGCCAGCAGGGCATCAAGAACCTCACCGACGCCGAGGCCGAAGCCCTCGTCGGCAAGGACCGCGAGAGCCACCAGCGCGACCTCTTCGACGCCATCGCCCGCGGCGATTTCCCTCGCTGGGCGCTGTTCGTCCAGATCCTGCCCGAGGCCGACGCGGCCAGCATGCCCTTCAACCCCTTCGACCTCACCAAGGTCTGGTCGCACAAGACCCACCCCCTCCACGCCGTGGGGATC
The DNA here is from genome assembly GCA_964447205.1 of uncultured Myxococcaceae bacterium. GTDB lineage: Bacteria > Myxococcota_A > Polyangia > Polyangiales > JAEUKH01. The sequence continues at coordinate 94,544 of CAYUSB010000032.1, read as the reverse complement.
CTCGAGCTCAACCGCAACCCCGCCAACTACCACGCCGACGTCGAACAGGCGGCCTTCAACCCGGCCAACCTCGTCCCGGGCATCGGGCTGTCGCCCGACAAGATGCTCCAGGGGCGGCTCTTCTCGTATGGCGACGCCCAGCGGTATCGCCTCGGGGTCAACCACGGCCAGATCCCCGTCAACGCCCCGCGGTGCCCCGTCCACAGCTACCACCGCGACGGGGCCATGCGGGTCGACGGAAACCACGGGGCCACCCTCGGCTACGAGCCCAACAGCTACGGCCAGTGGCAGGAGCAGCCCGCGTTTGCCGAGCCCCCATTGGGCCTCTCCGGGGCGGCCGATCATCACAACCCCCGCGGCGAAGACGACGACTTCTTCCAGGTCGGCGACCTGTTCCGTCTGATGGACCCGGCCCAGCAGCAGGCCCTGTTCGACAACACCGCCCGGGCCCTGGGCGACGCCCCCGAGGAGATCAAACGCCGCCACGTGGGCAACTGCATGAAGGCCGACCCGGCCTACGGTGCCGGGGTCGCCCGGGCCCTCCACCTCGGCTGATCGTGTCCGGGCCCTGATCGGCGCGCTACGACCCGCCCCGGTGGCGCTCGGACATCTTCTCCCACTCGCGCTCGACCTGGGCCTGGGCCACCTCCTGGGGCGACGGCCCCGTGGCTCCTGGGGCGATCCGCACCCCCGTCCCGCCCATCGGTTGGGTGCGGGCCATCAGGGCCCCCGGAACGTCCCGAAACGAGTACTGGAGCAGCCCCGCGTCGCTCACCTCGACCTGGGCCCGGCCCTTGACGCTCATCTGCGACAGCAGGGCGTCGGCCTCGGCGAGGGTGATCCCGAGGTTTTGGGCCACCTCCAGGGTGGTCACCGACCCCCGCTGGAGCGAGGCCATGGCAAGCACCCCCTGCTCCAGGGCCTCCAGGCGTTTGGCCGCCCCGCGCTCGCCCAGTCCGCGGCTGGCCCACAGGGTGAGGGCTCCGGCTCCGCCCCCGAGCCCGCCGATGATGAGCCCGGCCAGGAGGGGGGGCACGAGGCTCGACGCAAACAGGCTCACGATCAGGCCCACCAGGGCCCCGAGGCCGATGCCCGCGGCGATGAGCATCCACCCCACAAAGCGGGTCACCCACGACCCCACCTTGTGGGCCGACCCCACCATCTCCAACGGAACCCCCGCCAGAGGCCCCCGGACCGCCCCGCACCCGGCGCACACCACCGTCCCCCCGCGGATGAGGGTCGGAGCCGGCTGCCCGCAGGCCTTGCAGGCCCCGCCGTAGTGGGCCCGGCCGCAGTGGGTGCAGATCCGGTCGTTGGGGGCCATCGGCGAGCCGCAGACCGCGCACTGTTTCATGGGCGTTGGCCCTTCCGCTTCAGACTTCGCCGAGGAGCTTGCTCATCGAGGCCTCATCGGCCGGGGTAAACGGGTACTGCTCAAACTCGTCGCTGGGAACCCATCGAAAGTCGTGCACGGCCTGAGCCCGGTGAGCGTCGCTCACGAGGCGGCAGTCGTACAGGTGCAGGTCGACAACGTAGGACTCGTACGCGTGGGACACGAAAGAGATCAATGATCCTACTTCGATTTCGGCGTCGAGACGGTGCCGAACCTCTCTTCGGAGGGCCTCGGCATCGCTCTCGCCGGGCTCGACCCGCCCCCCGGGAAACTCCCACAGGAGGGGCAACACCGCGGTGGGGCGCCGTTGGGTGATGAGGTACTGGCCGTTACGCTCGATGACCGCAGCCACCACTCGAATGGTCTTAGGGGGGCCCTGGTCGGGCGACGCCGTGCTCATACAATTGCCGCGGATGCTACGCCCCTTGTGGGCCCCAGGGCAACCATCACGGCGGCCCGAGCGGAACCGTCAGCACCACCGCCCCCTCGGGGCGCATCACGGCGAGGCGCAGGGCCGGGGCTCCGCGCAGCGATTGGAAGGCCTCCAGGGCCTCGCCGGGGCGCTCGATGGCGCGGTCGTTGACGGCGGTGACCACGTCTCCAGGGCGCAGATCGAGCCCCGCGGCCCGCCACCGGGCCAGGGCCTCGGCCCGTTCGAGGCGGAAGCCGACGAAGCGCCCCCGGGAGAGCACGGGGCTGACCTCCAGGGTGGCCAGGAAGGGCCCCAAGCCCCGGCCCAGGACGGGCGCCAGCGCCGTACGGGGGACGGGCCCTGCGGGGCCCAGGGGAGGCAACGGAGCGGCCTGCGGGGCGGCCTCGGCGGCGGCAGACGGCCCGACCCCGGGACCCTCGGGGATGTCCGTGGGGTCGAGGGGGCGTTGGGTCGTGCCCGCGCATCCGAGGGCCCCTCCGAGGGCGAACCCCAGGGCCCATCTCTGGGAGAGGCGGCTACCTACGGGCACGAAGGGCCTCCACGGCGGCGAGGATGTCCGCGGCCACGGCGTCTTCGTCGCGGGCCCCGTTGATGTGCACGATGTTGTCGTCGGGGAAGTGGGCGGCGATGCCGGCGTAGAAGTCGGCGAGGCGCGATTGAAGCTCCTCGATCTCGTACAGCTCCGAGCGCCCGGCCCGGCGGCGTCGGCGGTCGAGGGCCACGGCCGCGGGGACATCGAGCACGAGGGTGAGGTCGGGGCGGCGGGCCTGGCCGTTGATGGCCCGGATCCAGGCCACGATGGCGGGGTCGTCGGTGGCGGCCCCCTGGTAGGCCACGCTGGAGTAGTCGTAGCGGTCGCTCACCACGGTGACCCCGTCGCGGAGGTTGGGCAGGACCTCGGACTCCAGGTGGTCGACCCGGTCGGCCGCGAAGAGCAGGGCCTGGGTGGGCCAGGCCGGGGCCGCGCAGCCTCCCCCCGAGGGCCGAACCACCAGGCGCCCCGTCAAGATCTGCCGGATCTGGGTGCCGATGGGGCCGTCGGACGGCTCGCGGGTGCCCAGGGCGGCGAGCCCCCGGGCCCGCAGGGCCGCCACGAGGCGCGTGGTCTGGGTGGTCGTGCCCGCCCCGTCGATGCCCTCGAGGACCACAAACAAGCCTTCGATCATGGGAGCCATCATCGCCCAACTCGGCCCATCCGCGCCACTTCGCGGACGGGGTTTGAGTGTAGCCCGGCCCTGTGCGACACCTCCGCCCGACCACGATGCATGTGCACCTCATCGGCGTAGCGGGGACAGGGATGGGAGCCTTCGCCGGGCTCCTCAAGGCCGCGGGGCACCGGGTGACCGGGAGCGACACGGCGTTCTATCCCCCCATGGGCGAGATGCTCCAGGCCTACGGGGTCGAGACCCGCCAGGGGTACGACCCGGCCCACCTCGACCCCCGCCCCGACCTCGTGGTGGTGGGCAACGTGTGCCGAAAGGACAACCCCGAGGCCCGGGCCGCCATCGACGGGGGGATGGCCTACCGGTCGTTCCCCAAGGCCCTCGGGGAGCTCTTCCTCGCCACCCGAAGGCCCCTGGTCCTCGCCGGGACCCACGGCAAGACCACCACCACCGCCCTCACCGCCCACCTCCTGCACGCCCTCGGAATGGACCCGTCCTTCCTCGTGGGGGGCGTGGCCAAAAACTTCGCGTCCAGCTTTCGCCTCGGGGCGGGAGGGGCCTTCGTCGTCGAGGGAGACGAGTACGACTCGGCCTTCTACGAGAAGATCCCGAAGTTCTGGTCGTACCGGCCCTGGGGGGCGGTCCTCACCTCCCTCGAACACGACCACATCGACATCTACCCCGACCCCACCTCGTACCGCGACGCCTTCCGGGGCTTCGTCTCGCGGCTTCACCCCGACGGCCTCCTCGTGGCCCACGGGCGCGACCCCTCCGTCGTCGAGGTGGCCGCCCGGGCCCCCTGCCGCGTCGTGTACTACGGCCTCACCACCGACACCTTCCCCGCAGGGATCACCCCCACCTGGATGGCCGCCCCCATCGCCCCTGTCGGGGGCAAGCAGCCCTTCGAGCTCTTCATCGGGGGCAGCCTGGCCGGGCGCTTCTTCTCCCCCCTCATGGGCGAGCACAACCTCCGCAACACCCTGGCCGCCCTGTGCCTCCTCGCCGAGGGGACGGGCCTTCCCGTGGCGGGCCTGTGCCGGGCCCTCCTCGACTTCCAGGGGGTCCGTCGCCGCCAAGACCTCCGGGCCCATGGGGGCGGAGTGAGGGTGTACGAAGACTTCGCCCACCACCCCACGGCCGTAGCCGAGACCCTCCGGGCCGTCCGGGCCCACCACCCCGAGGGGCGCCTCGTGGCGGTCTTCGAACCCCGCAGCGCCACGGCATGCCGCAACCTCCACCAGGCCGAGTACCCCGCGTCCTTCGACAGCGCCGACCGGGTCTGGATCACCCCCGTCGGCCGGGCCAACATCCCCGAGGCCGAACGCCTCGACGTGGCGGCCGTCGTCCACGACCTCACCACCCGCGGACGCGACGCCCGCGTCCTCGACCCCCACGACCCCGCCGCCGCCGCCGAGACCCTCCTCGCGGACACGGCCCCCGGCGACACCCTCGTGGTCATGACCAACGGCTCCCTGGAGCCTCTTTTGCGTGCCCTCACGGCCCGCGTTCAACCCCCTGTCCCCTCATCGAGTGCACCTTGACCAGTCTCCCTGCCTTCGTCGGCCGCGTCTCCATCAACCCCCGCGGCTTTGGCTTCGTCACCGAGGAGGAGGCCCCGGGCATGCCGCCCCCGCGCAGCGCCTTCGTGGCCCCCCCCGAGCTCAACCCCTTCCTCGCCGGCGACCTCGTGGCCTGCGACATCACCGCCGCCCCCGACGGACGCCTCACGGGCACCGGCCTGAGCCTCCAGGCCCGCAGCCGCCGCGAGCTCTACGGGGTGGCCGTGGTGCATCGCAAGGCCCTCTTCCTCAAGGTCGACCGCGAGGTCAGCAACACCGACTGGCCCCTCGACAAGGGCGGCCTCACGGTGTCGGCCGGCGACCACGTGGTGGCCCGGATCGAGGGCGCGCGCCTCACGGCCGTCCGTGTGGTGGAGAGCCCCGACGAGCGGGCCGTGGCCCAGGTGGTGGCCCGCTATGGGATCCCTACGGGCTTCGACGCCGAGGCCGTGGCGGACGTCGACCGGGCCCGGGCCGTGCCCCACGCCCACCCCTCGCGCCGCGACCTGCGGTCGATGCCCACCCTCACCATCGACGCCCCCCGGACCCGCGACATCGACGACGCCGTGGCCGTCCTGCCCGCGGGGGCCGACGGGGCCCTGCGGCTCCTGGTGAGCATCGCCGACGTGGGGGCCTTCGTGCCCGAGGGGTCGGCCCTCGACCGGGTCGCCCGCGACCGCGCCACGAGCGTGTACCTCGCGGGGTGCACCCTGCCCATGCTGCCCGAGGCCCTGTCGTCGGAGTACATCTCGCTCCTGCCCGGGATCGACCGGGCCTGCCTCACCTGCGAGATGCGCATCGACCCCGAGGGCAACGTCACCGCCGTCGACGTGTATACCTCCCTCCTGCGGTCGTGGGTTCGGGCCAGCTACGACGAGGTGGCCGACTTCCTCGACCGGGGGGTCGTGAGCGAAAACCTCGCCCCCGTGCGCGAGACCCTGCCGTGGTTGCGTACGGTGTCGGCCCGGCTCGGGCTCGCCCGGGCCCGGCGGGGAGGCGTGACCATCGCCCGTGACGAGGCCCAGGTGCACCTCGACGCCCTCGGAGAGCCCACCGCCGTCGAGGCCGAGGGCACGACCAGCGCCCATGTGTTCATCGAGCGGAGCATGGTGGCGGCCAACGAGGCCATCGGGCAGTGGCTCGTCGACCGGGGCCTCCCCGGCCTCTACCGGGTCCATGACGAACCGACCCCCGTCAAGGTGGCCGACCTCGCGGAGTTCGCGGGCAACTTTGGATTCGCCCCGGGCTTCGGCCCGCGGATGACCCCCCTCGTGCTCGAGGCCTTCGACCGGCAGATCACCGGGGCCCCGTGGGAGGGGGCCATGCGGGCCGTGCTCCAGCGGGTCCTCGGCCCCGCGAGGTACTCCCCCCAGGCCACGGCCCACTTCGGGCTCGCGGCCCCGGTGTACCTGCACTTCACCTCGCCCATCCGGCGCTACGCCGACCTGGTGGTGCACCGCATCGTGCGCAGATACCTCACCGGCGACCGCACGATGCGGGCCGACGACCCGGCCCTCGAGCCCATCGCCCAACACATCAACCTCCGCAGCTGGAACGCCGCCCGCGCCGAGACCGACCGCCACCGCACCCTGACGGCCCGGTACATGGCCGGGCGCCTCGGCGAGGCCTTCGCCGCCAGGGTGACCCAGCTGCGCCCGTTCGGGGTGTGGGTTCAGCTCGATGGGGTGCTGGTGGAGGGGGCCATTCCCTACGAGTCCCTGCCGGGCGGGCCCTTCGTGGTCGATGCCCGCGGGGGGGCCGCGGTGGGCCCCGGGGGTCGCTGGGAGGTGGGCCAGGCCCTCACCGTCGAGGTCGCCCAGGTCGACGAGGGCCTCGGACGCGTGGAGTTTGCCCTGCGCCAGTGATTGACACCCTCGCAGCGATGGGCCTACGGTCTCGCGTCGGCGCGGCTCTCCCACGCGCCGCGTGACGAAGCATCCCATGCGACTCTACGCCAGCAAAGTCCCCATGATCGCCCTGGACATCGTCCGGGTCCTCACCCTCGACAAGGACATCGAGGCCACCAACCCTCGCGAGGTCGAGGCCGACGTCGAGGCCGTGCTCAAGGAGTACCTCCGCATGGAGCGCAACCTCACCGAGCGGGCCAAAGACCGGGTCGAGGCCGTCGGGGGGGGCCGCGAAGACGTCCAGAAGGTCAAGCGCCTCCTGGCCGAGCAGTCCAACGTGGGCCTCGGGGGCGAGGGGGTGTCGTACATCGTCAACCAGATCCTGGCGATGCTCATGCAGTCCAACAACGTCGACGAGATCTTCTCCGAGGACGACGACATCCGGCGCAAGTGCCGGAAGGTCCTCGAGAAGCACATGGCCGCCGACGACGAGGTCGATCAGGAGGTCCGCAACAAGATCAAAAACCTCCAGGAGGGCACCAAGACCTGGGAGGTCGAGTACGCCCGCGTCCTCGAGCAGGTGAAGCGCCGCCGCAACGTCTCCTGAGCGGCGCCCGCGTCACCCCTGTGCAAGAATACAACCGCCCCGCGTCACGGTGACGACCCGACGGGGCCGTGAGGCATTGGTCATGTGGATCCCGAAGGTCGAAGAGAAGAAGCACTTCTGCCACAAGTGCAAAAACGAGCTGGTCTTCGAGGTCAAGCTCCAGCGGCGCGACACCTGCACCCACTGCGGGGCCGACCTGCACTGCTGCAAAAACTGTGAGCACTGGGACCCGAGCGCCCACAACCAGTGCCGCGAGAAGATCACCGAGTACATCCCCGACCGCGAGGCGGCCAACTTCTGCTCGTTCTTCACCTTCAAGGACGGCGAGCCCGGCACCGACGAGCCCGCCCTGAAGGCCAAGGCCAGGCTCGCTTCGCTCTTTGGTCCGAAGAAGTAAACACCCCTTGACCACCCCCCGCGGGGTGGAGTCAGACGGAGCGTCTCGCGTGAAGGTTCTAGTGACGGGCGGAGCGGGCTTCATCGGCGGCCACCTGGTCGACGCCCTGCTGGCCGAGGGGGCCACGGTGCGGGTCATCGACAACTTCTCCACAGGCCGCCGGGAGAACATCGAGCACAACCTCGGGCGCATCGACCTGCACGAGGCCGACCTGTGCGACCCCGACGCGGCGGCCCGGGCCGTGGAGGGGGTCGAGCTGATCTTCCACGAGGCGGCCATCCCCTCGGTGTCGCGCAGCGTGGCCGACCCGGTGGCCTCCAACCGGGTCAACGTGGGCGGCACGGTGCAGCTCCTGGAGGCCGCCCGGCGGTCCGGGACGGTGCGCAAGGTGGTCTACGCGGCGAGCTCGAGCGCCTACGGCGACACGGAGGTCCTGCCCAAGGTCGAGACCATGACCCCGCTCCCGCTGTCGCCCTACGCGGTGTCGAAGCACACGGGCGAGCAGTACATGGCCGTCTTCGGGAGGCTCTTCGGCTTCGAGACCTTGTCGCTGCGGTACTTCAACGTCTTCGGCCCGCGGCAAGACCCGAAGTCGGAGTACGCCGCGGTGGTCCCGCGGTTCGTGACGATGATCCTCCAGGGGGAGGCCCCGACGATCTTCGGCGACGGCGAGACCACCCGCGATTTCTGCTTCATTGAAAACACGGTCCAGGCCAACCTCCGCGGGGCCAAGGCCCGCACGGCCGGCGAGGTGGTCAACGTGGCCTGCGGGGCCCGGGTGTCGCTCAACCAGCTCGTGGGCCTCATCAACGAGCTCACGGGTCGGAGCGTCGTGCCCAACTACGGCCCTACGAGGGTGGGCGACGTGAAGCACTCCCTGGCCGACATCGGGGCGGCCCGGCGCCTCATCGGGTACGACCCCCCGTACGACCTGCGGGCCGGCCTCGTAAAGACCGTGGCGTTCTACCGGGCCCAGCTCGGGCTGTGACCGATGATGGTCCGTGCGTTTGACGACTTCCTGCCCTTGATTGTCACGGCCCCGTCGGGGGGCGGCAAGACCACCCTGGTGGGACGGCTCCTCGGGGCCTTCCCCGACCTCGTGCAGAGCGTGTCGTACACGACCCGGGCCCCGCGGCCGGGCGAGGAGACCGGGCGCGACTACCACTTCGTCGACGCGGCGGAGTTTGACGCCATGGTGGCCGGCGATGCGTTCGCCGAGTGGGCGGAGGTTCATGGGCATCGGTACGGGACGGCCTTCGCGCGGGTGGAGGCGGCCCGGCTGGGTCACCGGGGGGTGGTGTTTGTGATCGACGTGCAGGGGGCCCGGCAGATCAAGGCCCGGATCCCGGATGCGGTGGGGGTCTTCGTGCTCCCGCCGTCCCTGGCCGAGCTCGAGCGCAGGCTGCGGGGGCGGGGGACCGACCCCGAGCCGGTCATCGTGCGGCGGATGCACAACGCCCTCGGGGAGATGCAGCACTACGGCCTGTTTGACTACCTCGTGCTCAACGACGCCCTGGAGTCGGCCACCGAGGAGCTGGTGGGCATCGTGCGGGCCGAGCGGGCACGGCGCGGGGCCCGGGCCCGGGCGGCGGAGACCGTGCTGCGCGGGGGCGAGGCGCGGCGGGGCTGAGGGCTGCGCCGCGCAAGTTCGTGCCCAGATTCGGGGAGGCAGACGGCCCTCACCCCTTTGATTCTTACTGTGCGAGGGTACCCTCTCCCGTAACCGGGAGAGGGTCGATAGATGACGTGCGAACAATATTGGCTAATGTCTCCCGGGGCCAGGTCAGTGCAGTGGCTCAACGGGGAACGGAGTCCTCTCCCCTTGCGGTTCGTGCGTTGCCTCATCCCCTTAACTCCACAGGCTAAAGTTTACCTACGGATTTCCTTGTTCCGTCGTCTTGAAAGCATGTCGGTGCCATGGAGCCACAGTATTAGCTTGCACCCAACGACCCTCACCCAGTACTGTTCGCATGTCACCCATTTGCCCTCTCCCGGTTACGGGAGAGGGTAGCCTCGTACCGTGAGAATCGAGGGGGTGAGGGCCGCCGGGCTTGGCGCCATCCTCCCCGATCTGGACACGAACTTATGCGGCAGGGCAGAGGGTTGCGGGCTGAGGCGGGCTGTACCCGGGGCGACCGCGGCGGGTATCGTTCGGCGATGACCACCCTTGAGGCGCACCAGAAGCTGGTCGGGGCCCTGTGTTCGGAGGCGTGCGCGGGGCGGCGGGCGGGAACCCCCGGCGGGCTTCACGCGCGTCGCATCGTGGTCGAGGCCCTGCGGGCGGCCGGGCTCGACCCGCACGAGCAGCCCGCCCCCGGATGCGGCGGGGCCAACGTGCTCGCCACCCTGCCCGGAACCGTCGACCGATGGGTCCTCGTGGGCGCCCACTACGACCACCTCGGGACGATGGGAGACCGCGTGTTTCACGGGGCCAACGACAACGCCGCGGCCGTGTCGATGCTCGTCGCCGTGGCCGGGGCCCTGGCCGCGCGCAGGCCCGACGGGCGGGGGGTGATCTTCGCGGCCTTCGACGGCGAGGAGCCGCCCTTCTACGCGACGGGGGCCATGGGATCGCAGACCTTCGTGCGGTCGCCGACGGTTCCCCTCGACCGCATCGACATGATGGTGGCCCTCGAGCTCCTCGGGCATCGCATCGGGCCCGCGGGTCTGCCCGAGGCCGTAGGCTCCTCCGTCTTCGCCCTCGGGGCCGAGCGCAGCGCCGGAACCTCCGCCCGCATCGACGCCCTCTCCACCGCCACCCCGGGCATCACGGTGCGTCGGGCCGACGCCGAGGTGATCCCGCCGCTGTCCGACCACCTGGGGTTCTGGGAGGCGGGGGTTCCGTTTGTGTTGCTGACCGGGACGCGTCCGAGCACGTACCACACCCCCGGCGACACCCCCGACCGCCTCGACTGGACCCGCATCGCCGCCGTCTCCCACTGGCTGGAGGGCTTCGTCCGCGACCAGTGCGGGCGTCCCGAAGGGCGGGTGACCTTCCTCGCGGATGGCCGCGACGACGCCTCCACCCTCGACGCCCTGCGCGGACTGCTCGCCCCCCTGGCCGAGGCCCAGCCCCTGGCCCAGGGAGCCCTCGTGCGGGTCAACGCCCTGCGGTCCCGCTGCGACGCCCGGGGCAGGCTCGGCCCGGCCGAGGCGGCGGCCCTGCGCGAGCTCGTGGGGGCGGTCGAGTCGGCCCTGGCCTGAGGACCTCCACCCGCCCTAAACCGTCTACGGACAACCCTGTGCGGGCGTGGGCCCTGGCAAGGTATCCTCCGGCCCGCATGGCCACTCTCTCCCCGGTTCGTACTGCGAAGCTCCCGTGCGCGTGTGACCTCGGCATCGCCTGGGGCGACCGCCTCGTGTTGTGCGACACACGCCCCGACCGCAGCTACGTCCTCGACCTCGACCCCTGGCCCATGACCCCGCGGCCCGTGGTCGGCCTCTTCGCCACCAGCATGGCCCAGACCCGCAGCGGGAGGGTCTTCGCCGTGGCCCGCCATCACCACCAAAACCCCTACAAACTCTACGAACTCGACCTCGCCAGCGCCCAGGTCCGCCCCCACCCGGTCGAGGCCCCGTGGCACGACATCACCTCGGTGTTTGCCGTGGGGGAACGGGTGGTGCTCGTTCCGGGCGGAGACCTGCGGGCGTCGGGACATCGGCCCGCGTGGTGGCACGAGGGCGGCCGCGTCGAGGCCCTCGACCTGCCCACGCCCGAGCCCCCGGCCCCGATGGAGTGGCAAGGCCGCAGCCTCGGCAGACCCGCCCCCCAGGACCGGGTCGACGTAATCGCCCTGCCCGACGACGAGGCCCTGGTGGTGTGGTTCGAGCGGCTCTACCGGGTGACGCTCGACGGGGTCACCCCCACCGCCCTCGACGGCCTCTTCGCCGCCTGGGAACCCCTGCGCGAAGGCCGTCACAGCGGCCTCGACGACCAGGGACGGGCCCTCACCATCGTGCACGACCACTTCGTGGCCCTCGACCGCGACGGGGTGCTGTCCGAGGTCGTCCCCGGGGCGTATCCCGTACGGTCGGCCGTGCGGGGGCCGGAGGACACATGGTTCCTCGTGTGCGGGGAGACGCTCCTGTGGGTGTTTCCGCGGGCCCGGGAGGTGGTCGAGCTCGACCTGCGACCGATGCGCCTCGCTCCGACGATGGCCCTGTTCTGTCCGAAGCCCTTGTGGGTCGCGGCCCGCGACGAGCTCCTCGTGTTGCACAGCCACGACGTCCACGCCTTCGACCTCGGGGCCCTGCGCGGCCACACCCGGCTCTCGTGGGACAAGCTCGCCAAAAAACGTGTGGCCTCACGCCGCAGCCTCTGGAACCGCAAGCTCAAGGCCGCCCACGCCGCCCCCATGGCCCTCGACGCCCTGTCGCAGCACACTCGGGGAGGCTCCGTGGTCGAGCACCCGCGCTACGGGGTCGGGGTCGTACAACACGCCACCGAGTCCTCCCACCGGGGGGTCACCACCGTCGTGGCCACGGTCCTCTTCGAAGACGGGGGGCGGCAGTTCTACTTCGCGGGCGATCGCTGGATCGAGCGCCCCTGGAGCCTGGGCCTGGGCTGAGACTATGCTTGCGGGGTGTGTCGCAACATCCGGGTCTTGTTCAACTTCCAGCCGCCCACGACCGAGGACGAGGTGCGGGCCGCGGCCCTGCAGTATGTCCGCAAGGTGAGCGGGTCGGTCCGGCCCTCGAAGGCCAACGAGGCGGCCTTCGCCCTGGCCGTCGACGAGATCACCGCCGTGACCCAACGCCTCCTCGATCAGCTCGTGACCCAAGGGCCCCCCCGCGACCGGTCCGAGGAGGCCGAGAAGGGTCGGCTCCGCTGGCTGAAACGCGCGGAGAAATAGGGTCCTCGGCTGCCGGGGACTACTCCACGACCTCGACGGTCTCGGGCTGCCGGACGCGGTAGGTCTGGTCGATGAAGTCGTACAGGTCGAGGAAGTAGGTCTCCATCTGGGCGTTGCCCACCGGGGAGTCCGTGTAGAACGTCCCGCGGAAGCAGTTGTCCTGCGGCCGACACCGCCCGTCGGGAAACACCATGATGAACTTCTGCGGACGCCGCCACGCCGGCAGCGAGCGGTTGACCATGAAGTTGGCCACGAGGAGCCCCGTGGCCACGAGGTCCTGGGGCTGCTGGCCGTACCCGTGGAGGAAGTACACCACGGGGTAACGGCGGTTGGCGTTGGCGGGTTCGTGGTAGCCGGGGGGGAGGTACACGGAGACGGGGCCGGTGCGGTTGGCCCGCGTCGAGGTGTAGTCAAACGTGCAGAAGTACCCGTTGGCGCAGCGTCCGGCGTTGTCGGGGGACGAGTCAAACCGCTGCGACGACAGGTCGCCCCCGGGCCAGCGGGTCTGCATCCAGTACAGGGACGTAAAGAGCCGCCCCGTCACCTGGGGGATGGTCCCCACGTGGCCCCCGTCGCCGCCCACCAGGGCCGGCTCGGCCGCGTCCGGGTCGCCGTACCGGAACATCACGTGTGACGGCATCCGCCGCCAGTCGACGATGTCGTGCTGAAACATGGCCTCGGCCTGACGTTCGCCCGAGAAGGCCGTGAAGTTGTTGAAGTAATGCAGGGGCTGTCCGCGTTGGGCGAAGGCCCCCGCGAAGTGGCTGGAGATCACCCCGAAGAGGAAGAGGTCCTTGGTGCCTCCGTCGGTCCAGACGGCGAGGCGGTCGAGGGAGGCCGCGGGGGCCCGGGCCGCGAGGTTGCGGGGGTTTACGTCCTGGAAGCGCTGCCCGCCGGGGGTGATGTCCCAGCGCCCGTTGCCCTCGCCGAGGTCGTACGGGCAGGTCTGGCCCGTGGGGCAGGCCACCCCGTCGACCCCGAGGTCTTCGTAGGGCTCGCCCATGTTGTAGACGTAGTTGCCTTCGGTGCCCCCGGGGTTGAACTGCCGGTCGTAGTCGTCGCCCGCGGGGTCGGGGTTGCTCACCGGGTCGTACCCCGCCTCCATCGCGCTCGGGACCCCATCCGTCCCGACATCCTGGAAGGGCTCATAGAACTGCCGCAGGACCGGCTCTCCCGCGTCACGGCGGCTGTTGCGGTTGACGTCCACATAGAGGGACACCTCCATGGGGAAGTTGCCTACGCTGCCGTCCCAGGCCCCGCGGTTGCCGGCCCGGTCGATCCCGTCGCAGAAGGTGCGGACGGGCAGCGAGCCATCGGGGTTGTACTCCCGGTCGCGCCAGCCCATGAGGGTCACGGGCTCGGCGCAGCGTTGGGCGTCCGTGCGGGTGAGCTCGGACTCGGGCAGTCCCCGCGGGAGCACCCCCGAGGGGCCCGACGGCAGGATGGCGTTGCCAAACATCCGGGTCAGGTCGCGGAAGATCTGGGTGTACGACCGCCGGTCGAAGGTCCCCCCCTGGCCGTCCCACCCGTCGGGGTAGAACCACTCCTCGAAGTGCTGCCGAAACTCCAGGTAGTCGCGCACGGGAGGGGTCCGCTCGGAGCTCGCTCCGGCGGCGCAGCCCATCGGGTCCATGGCCCGCTCGGCCGCGGTGCAGAAGCCCCCGACATGGTAGTTGCGGATGTAGTGGGTGAGGTAGTTCCAGTCGACGGGGCCCCCGAGGGGGATCACGGCGTCGAAGCGGTCGGGGTTGCGCATCCCGATCATGCCGGCCCCGGCGGCCCCCATGCTCACCCCGAGGATGGAGTGAAACGTCACCCGGCGCTGCACCCTGCGGGTCCCGAGGCCCTGACGGATCACGGGCTGCCACACCCCGAGGCGCGGGGCCCGGAAGTTGATCGCCCTGCCATCGGGCGTCATGTGCACATCGGCCACCGGAACGATCCGCGGGGTCCGCACGGCCGGTCCCGTGTACGCGAGCTCGACCTGAAACTCGTACCCCGTGGGGATCCGGGCCGGGTTGACCGGGACGGTGAAGGTCATCTCGCGGGCGAGGCGCAGGTCGCCCGGTCCGAAGCGTACGGCGGGTCCGACGGGCACAAACCCTTCGGGCACCTGCATGGCCCCGCAGGCGATCTGCACGGGGCGGGCTTCGACCTCGCGGGCCCCCGCGGGCAACCCCAGGCTCGCCAGGCTCAGGGGGCTTCCGGCGGGGCCGCGGACGGTGCTCCCGGCCATGAGCTGGCCGCTGCCTTCGGGGATGTCGCTCGGGCAGGGAGGGACCGCGTCGGCCATGACCTGGACGGTCAGGGTGGCGCCTCCGACGGTGACCTGGGCCTCGCCGGGCGCTACCCCGGTGACCTCCAGGGAGGCGCTCGATTCGCCGTGCCCGTACGAGACCGAGGGCCCCGCGGTGAGGACCGAGGCCGGGGTGGAGGCGGCGGGCAGGGTCAACGCGGCGCAGCGGTCGCGCTGGAGCCGAACGGTCACCGAAGCCCTTTGCCCCACGGGGACATAGAGGGTGGTGGGGTAGAAGGTCACCCGCGGTTCGGGGTCGGTCTCGCAGTTGAGGACCGGGCCATCGGCGGGAGGAGCGTCGGCGGTGGGCCCCGCGTCGGCGACGGGGGACGGCGGGTCGCTGCACCCGAGACCGAGGGAGACCGTCGCACAACCCAACCACCATCCCGACGCGCGCTTCATGGATCGCGGAGTGTAGTGCCCACGGGGGCATGGGCGTAGCGATTTGCGGCGATGCGGCGATGTTGCCGCGGGGGGCTTCCTAGCGGGGGCGCTGGAGAAAGCGGGCCACGGCCTCGTGGTGTTCGTGCGAGGCCCAGGCCCGGCCGAAGTGATTGAGCTCGAGGGTGCGGGCCTGCCGCGGGGTGAGCCGTCCGCTCTCGCGCACGAGGGTGAGCATCCGGCGTACGGCCTCGCGGGGCTGGACGGCCACGGCGTCGAGCATCCGCAGGGCCTCGGCGAGGCTCTCGCCGGGAGGGGTCACGGCGTCGACGAAGCCCGCGGCGTGGGCCTCGGCGCACGACACCGGCTCGGTGGTGAGGAGCCAGCGGGCGGCCACGCCCCGGGGAACGAGGTCGAGGAGGTGGCTCGTCCCGCCGAAGCCGGTGGTGACGGCGAAGCGGGTCTGGACCCAGTGAAACCGCACCTGGCTCTCGGCCACCCGGTGATCGCAGGCCGCGGCCAGCTCGCACCCGCCCCCGTACGCGTCCCCGTGCACGGCGGCCACGAGCGGGACCCCGACGCTGCGCAGGGCGTCGATGGCCGCGTAGGCAGCCCGGGCGAGGTTGCGGGCGGCCCGGGCCGTCTTGACCCCCGCGAGGGCCTCAAGGTCGCCCCCTGACAGAAACACGCCTACGCCCGGGGCTCCGGTGAGCACCACGCCGCGGACGGTGGGGTCGCGGCGCAGGGCCACGGCGGCCTCGCGCAGGGCCACGAGGGTCTCGGGGGCGAGGGAGTTGCGGCGGTGGGGGCGGTCGATCGTGACCACCCGGGAGGTGCCCTCGGGGCGCACGGTGACGGTCATCGGGCGGCTCCGTGCATCGACGACCGGCGCTTGCGACGGGGCGAGCTCTCGTGTTCGGCCACGACGTCGGCGGCCTGGGAGCGGGCCTTGCGGCGTCGGGCTACAAAACGTTCGGCGTGTTTGATGAGGGCGAGGGCCACGTCGACCCCGGTGCAGCGCTCGATCCCTTCGAGGCCGGGCGAGCTGTTGATCTCCAGGATCTTGGGCCCCGCTTTGGTCTCGAGCATGTCCACCCCGGCGACTTCGAGGCCCATGACCCGGCAGGCCTCGACGGCCGCATGGACGTACCGCGGGTCGAGGTCGGGCAGGGGGACGGCGTCTCCGCCCCGGTGCAGGTTGGAGCGAAACTCACCCTTCTGGGCCCGGCGTCGCATGGCTGCGACCACCTTGCGCCCGGCCACGATGGCCCGGATGTCCCGGCCCTTGGACTCGGCCACAAACTCCTGGAGGATGATGTCCTGCCCGAGGGTCCAGAAGGCCTCCAGGGTGCTCTCGATGGCCTGGCGGCTCTCGGCGAGCATGACCCCGATGCCCTGGGTCCCCTGGTGGAGCTTGACCACGGCGGGGGCCCCGCCCACGAGGGCGAGGGCGGCCTCGATGTGGGCGCTCGACTTGGTGCAGACCGTGGTGGGGATGTCGAGGTCGCGGCGGGTGAGGAGCTGCATGGCCCGGAGCTTGTCGCGCGACCGGGCGATGGCCACGGCGTTGTTGAGGACGGGGATGCCCATCATGTCAAACTGGCGCACGACGGCGAGGCCGTACGAGGTGATCGACGAGCCGATGCGGGGGATCACGAGGTCGAAGCGGCTGGGCTCGGTGTTGGGCAGATAGAGCGAGGGGGTGCCCCGGGTGAGCACGAGGGACAGGTCGAGGGGGTCGACGACGGTGACCTCGTGGCCGCGGCCCATGGCCGACTCGATGAGACGTCGGGTGGAATGGATCGAGGCCTTGCGGGACAGGATGAGAATGTGCATCGCCGCCTTCGAGTCGGGCTCCGCGGGAACAGGGGGGCCCTGTCGGGGCGGCGGATGGTAGGCGCCGTCCCAGGGGTGTCAAGACGCGCCGCGCGGGTGGTAGTGTCGGGCCACAACGATGCGCGGAGAAATCAGGGCAGAACGGGTGATGGATCGGCGGGCGGTGGGGCGCCTGGGGCGGCGGCTCGGGGCCCTGGCGGAGCCGGGGGACGTGGTGGCCCTGACGGGGGCGCTCGGGGCGGGCAAGACCTTCCTGGCCCAGCGGATCGCGCGGGGGGTGGGGGTTCCGCCGGAGGTCAGGGTGGCCTCGCCGACCTTCGCGGTGGTGCAGGAGTATCTGGGGCGGGTTCCGTTGTATCACGCGGATTTGTACCGGCTTCAGGGGCCCCGCGACCTCGACGAGGTGGGCTTGTTTGAGCGGGGGGCCGACGGGCTGGTGGTGGTGGAGTGGGCCGGGGTGGCCGAGGAGGAGGTCCCCGGGGGGGCCTTGTGGGTGGAGCTCGTGGCCGAGGAGGACGGGACCCGGCGTGTGGTGGCCCGCAGCTCCGACGCCGATCACCCGCTCCTGGCGGCCTTCGCGGACGAGGGAGGGGGCCCGGACGACGACGCCCACGACGACGCCCACGACGACGACGCCCACGACTGAGGCCGACGACGAAGCGGGAACGGCGCGGAGAATCTGCTAGCCTCCCGTGCGATGGATCCCACCCTGGACGCCGTACGCCTCGGACTCGAACAGGAGCGCAGCCGCTTCGAGCGCGAGCGTCGGGTGCTGAGCTTCGACGCGTACCTCGAGCTCGCCCTGGCCGAGCCGCGGCGCTACCTCCGCGACGCCGCCCGGTACCTCCGCGACCTGTTCGATCACTACGGGGCGGAGGAGGTCGAGCGGCCCTATGGGCGCTTCCGTCGGTGGCGCCTGTTCGACCTGCCCTGGGAGGACGAGGCCGCCCGCCGCGACGCCCTGGTCGGCCACGAGAATCTCCAGGCCGAGCTCTACCGGGTGCTCAACAACTTCGCCCGCCAGGGCACGGTCAACAAGCTCGTGCTCATGCACGGCCCCAACGGCAGCGCCAAGAGCACCGTGGCCGCGTGCCTCATGCGGGCCATGGAGCACTACAGCACCCTCGACGAGGGTGTGCTCTACCGCTTCCACTGGGTGTTCCCGCGGGGGCGCGGGACCGACCTCGCCCGCATCGGCTTTGGCCCTGGCACCCGCGACGTCGACGGCCCCCGGGGGGGCGAGAGCTACGCCTACCTCGACGAGTCGGCCATCGAGTCCCGCATCCCCTGCGAGCTGCGCGACCACCCCTTCCTCCTGCTCCCGCGGCCCCTGCGCCGGTCGCTCCTGCAGGGCCTCTTCCACGGCGACGCCTCGTCCGAGTCGCCGCCCGACCTCCTCGACAAGGGCGGCCTGTCGCACAAGTCCGAGCTCATCTATCAAGCCCTCCTGACGGCCTACCGGGGCGACGTCAAGAAGGTCCTGGCCCACGTCCAGGTCGAGCGCTGGTACATCTCGCGGCGCTACCGCCAGGGGGCCGTGACCCTCGGGCCCCAGATGGCCGCCGACGCCAAGGAGCGCCAGGTGACGGCCCCCCGCTCGCTCGGGTCGCTCCCCCCGTCGCTCCAAAACCTCTCGCTCTTCGAGCCCGTGGGCGAGCTCGTCGACGCCGCCGGGGGGCTCCTGGAGTACAGCGACCTGCTCAAGCGTCCCCTCGAGGCCTGGAAGTACCTCCTCCTCATGATCGAAACCGGCGAGGTCTCCCTGGCCGCCAGCAACGTGGCCCCCAACCTCGTCCTGGTGGGCAGCTCCAACGAGGGCCACCTCGACGCCTTCCGGGAGCACCCGGAGTATCCCAGCTTCCGTGGACGTCTCGAGCTCGTGCGGGCCCCCTACCAGCGCGACTGGCGTCACGAGCGGGCCATCTACGACCGCCAGGTGATCCCCGGGGTCTCGCGCCACGTGGCCCCCCACGCCACGGAGATGGCCGCCCTCTTCGCCGTGCTCTCCCGCCTTGAGCGCCCCGTGGCCCGCGGGCTCGCGCCGGCCCTCGGGGCCCTGGCCACCGAGCTCAGCCCCCTGGAGAAGGCCGACCTGTTCGCCGAGGCCCGGGTTCCGCCGCGGCTGTCCGACGAGCAGTCGAAGGAGCTTCGGGCCGGGATCGAGGCCCTGTGGAAGGCCTACGACACCGACACCGACTACGAGGGGCGCACGGGGGCCTCGCCTCGGGAGATCCGGGGGGTGCTCCTCGACGCGGCCCAACACCCGGGGTTTCCGTGCCTGTCGCCCTTCGCGGTGCTGGAGGGCCTCGGCGAGCTGTCCAAGCACAAGGACGAGTTCGCGTGGCTACGCCGCGAGACCTCCCCGGGGGGCTACCACGACCCGGAGAAGTTCATCGGGTCGCTGCGGGGGCGGCTCCTCGACCACATCGAGGACGAGGTGCGCTCGGCCACGGGGCTGGTCGACGAGGCCCGGTACGCCGAGTCGTTCGAGCGGTATGTGCACCACGTGTCGGCCTCGCTCAAGGGCGAGAAGATCGTCAACCGGCTGACGGGGCGCGACGAGCCCCCCGACCAGACCCTGATGCGCGACACGGAGAAGTCGCTCGGGGCCACGCGGCCCGAGGAGTTTCGCCGCGAGCTCATCTCCCGGGTGGCGGCCTGGGCCATCGATCACCCCGGGCTGTCGGTGCCCTACGCCAACCTCTTCCCGCAGCACATGAAGCGGCTGAAGGAGGAGTTCTACAGCGAGCGTCGGCGGCAGGTGGTGGCCATCACCCGCGAGCTGGTGGTGTGGGTGGCGGACAAGGGCGAAGGGCTCGACGCCGAGGCCCAGGCCCGGGCGGCCACGACCCTGGCGGTGATGGTCGAGCGGTTTGGGTACTGCTCGCGCTGCGCCCGCGACGCCTCGGTGGCCCTCCTGCGGGAGCGCTTCAGCGACGGCTGACGGGAGCGGCGGGGCGTGGTCTCATGCCCCACGCGGTTCAAGGCGGAGCAGCGGGCGACGCGCAACGGGCAGCGAAGCCGCAAGGGCGCAAGGGTCGCAAGGGCCAAACGGGATGTAGGGGGCATCGGGCAGGCGAAGGTCGGCGCGCGTGTACGAACCCTGTCGCCCTCTCGAAGCCGACGAGGTCGTCACGCCGCCCTCCCCCCCACCAAAACCTTCTGGCCCTTGCGCCCCTTGCGCCCTTGCGGCTTCGCTGCCCGCTGCCCGCTGCCCGTTGCGCCGCCGTCGACAGGTCAGCGACGGCCGAGGCAGGCCCGCAGGCCGGCGTCGAGGGCGGGGGGCACCCGCGGGGTGCCCATGATGTCCATGCCGAAGCGCTCGTAGCGCAGGCCTCCGCCGCCCTGGATGTTCGACCACCAGATGCGCATGGCCCGGCCCTTGATGTTCTGCACGGGGACGAAGCCCCAGTAGCGGGAGTCGTAGCTGTTGTCGCGGTTGTCGCCCATCACGAACACATGCCCCGCAGGCACCACACAAGGCTCGCGCACGCAGTGGTCGGCCATGGTGGCCTCGCGCTCGGCGCTGTCGCGGGTGTAGAGCGTCAGGTACCGCTGAGCCCCGTGCCACTCCAGGAAGACCCGCCGCGGGGGCTGCTCGCCGTGGGTGATCCCCTCGCCGTCGTCGCCGCGCCAGGGGCCGACCTCGCAGCGGTCGAGGGGCCGACCGTTGACCTCCACCGACCCGTCCTCGCGCACCCACACCCGGTCGCCCGGGAGGCCCACCACCCGCTTGATGAAGTCCTTGCTCGGATCGGTCGGGAACACAAACACCACCACCTCGCCCCGCTCGGGGCTGCGCCCGTGAAAGAGCCGCCGGGTGGTGAAGGGGAGCAGCGGGCCGAAGACAAACTTGTTGACGAAGATGTTGTCGCCCACGGCGAGGGTCGGATACATCGACGGCGAGGGGATCTTGAAGGCCTCGACCACGAAGGCCCGGATGCCCAGGGCCACCGCCACGGCCACCACGATGGCCTCGGTGTACTCCCGGGCCGTGCCCTTGCGGACGGCCCCGAGGTGTTTGGTGAGGGCCTCGTCGAGGTCGCGCACCGCAGCCGCTACGGCCTTGGGGTCGCGGCGAGAGACGGCGGCGTCGACGGCCTTGCTGGCGTCGTTGACGGCGGCGAGCTCGGCCCCCTGGAGGGCTTTGCGCTTGAGGAGCCGCTCGCGCTCCTTCTGGAGCTCGCGCCCCTCGGCGGTGACCGTACGCAGGTCGATGGCCCCGCCCATCCGCCGGGCCCCGTAGATCCGGTCGCGCACCCCGAGGACCACCACCTCCAGGACGGCGAAGGCCAGGAGGTACTGCCACGGGGCCGCCTCGTCGAGGACCCGGGCGAGGGCGAGCCCCTGCACGAGGCCGACGGCCAGGGCCGCGGGGATCACGAAGTACCAGGCGAGGTACCAGAGGCGGTCGTTCCAGGTTGTCATCCGTGGGGGGTGTCCCTTCGTCAGTCGACCTTGAGGATGGCGAGGAAGGCCTCCTGCGGGATCTCGACGGAGCCTACCGACTTCATGCGCTTCTTGCCCTCCTTCTGCTTCTCCAGGAGCTTGCGCTTGCGGGAGATGTCCCCACCGTAGCACTTGGCGGTGACGTTCTTGCGCAGGGCCCCGAGGGTCTCGCGGGCGATCACCTTGCCGCCGATGGCGGCCTGGATGGCCACCTCGTACTGCTGCCGGTGGATGACCTCCTTGAGCTTCAAGGCCAGCTCGCGCCCGCGCTTCTGGGCCTTGTCCCGGTGCAGGATCACGGACAGGGCGTCGACGGGCTCGGCGTTGACCAGGAGGTCGACCCGCACGAGGGGGGCCTCGCGGTACCCGATGAGCTCGTAGTCCATCGAGGCGTAGCCCTTGGAGGCGCTCTTGAGCTTGTCGAAGAAGTCGAAGAGGACCTCGTTGAGGGGCATCTCGTACGTGAGGATCACCCGCTCGGGCCCCGAGTACTGCATCCCCACCTGGGTCCCCCGGCGGTCCTGGCAGAGCTGCATGATGGCCCCGATGGCGTGGGAGGGAGAGTGCAGGGTGAGCTTGAGGAAGGGCTCCTCCATCGAGGCGATGCGGCCCGGGTCGGGCATCCGCGAGGGGTTCTCGACGTCGAGGGTCTCGCCCGAGCGGAGCTTGATCTTGTAGACCACCGACGGGGCCGTAATGAGGAGGTCGAGGTTGTACTCGCGCTCGAGCCGCTCCTGAATGATCTCCATGTGCAGCAGCCCCAGAAACCCACACCGGAACCCGAAGCCCAGGGCCTCGGAGGTGTCGGGCTCAAACTGGAAGCTCGAGTCGTTGAGCCGGAGCTTGTCGAGGGCGTCGCGCAGGGCCGCGTAGTCGGCGTTGTCCGTGGGGAAGATCCCCGCGAACACCATGGGCTTCACGTCCTTGAAGCCAGGCAGGGCCGAGGCCGCACGGCGTTTGGTGTGGGTGAGGGTGTCGCCGATCTTGGTGTCGTGGACCGACCGGATGTTGGCGGCCACGAAGCCCACCTCGCCCGGTCCGAGGGAGTCGAGGGCCATCGGGAAGGGGGCGAAGACCCCGAGCTCGACGGCCTCGTACTCGCGCTGGATGGCCATGAGGTAGATCTTGTCGCCCTTGCGCAGGGTCCCCGCCATCACCCGCACGACCATCACGGCCCCGCGGTAGGGGTCGTACCAGGAGTCGAACAGCAGCGCCTGGAGGGGGGCCTCGGGATCGCCCGTGGGGGGCTTCACCCGGGTCACCACGGCCTCGAGGATCTCCTTCATCCCGATGCCGGCCTTGGCGCTGGCGAGGATGGCCCCTGTCGTGTCGAGGCCGATCACGTCCTCGATCTCTTGGCGGGTGCGGTCGGGGTCGGCGCTGGGCAGGTCGATCTTGTTGAGGACGGGGATGACCTCGAGGTTGGCCTCGACGGCGAGGTAGACGTTGGCGAGGGTCTGGGCCTCGACCCCCTGGGTGGCGTCGACCACGAGGAGGGCCCCCTCGCAGGCCGACAGGGAGCGGGAGACCTCGTAGGTGAAGTCGACGTGGCCCGGGGTGTCGATGAGGTTGACCTGGTAGGTCTTGCCGTCGTCGGCCTTGTACTTGAGCCGAACGTGCTGGGCCTTGATGGTGATCCCGCGCTCGCGCTCGATGTCCATCTTGTCGAGAAACTGGTCGACCCGCTCGCGCTGGGACAGGGCCCCGGTAAACTCAAGGATACGATCCGCCAGGGTCGACTTGCCGTGGTCGATGTGCGCGATGATCGAGAAATTGCGGATGAGGGTAGGGTCGGTCGCCATGGCTTGGTGTCGGGGCGGGGTCTAGCAGATTTCTCCGCCCGGCGGCGACCTCGCGCCTACAATCGCATGGCGTTGCCGGGAGCCCATCGTCCCGGCGGAGTGCATCGGAGGAGCGGGAGGTCAGGCCGCCCCGTCGGGCTCGCCGGCCCCGCGTCGGGAGGCCGCGGCGGGCGAGGGGGCGGACACGGTGTCGAGGGCGAGCTGCCCCGGGAGCTTGTCGCGGTGCTTGGAGAGCACGAGGTCGATCCCCTCGCGGATGTACTCCGCCATGGGGACCTTGGTGCGCTCGTTGAGCACCTTGAGGAGCTCGAGCTGCTCGGGCTCGATATAGATGGTGGTCGAGACCTTCTTGCGCGCCATCGTCTTACGCCCCGACGGCCGCCAGCGATCGGCCACCGTGAATGTGGTGCCTGGGGACGAGGTGGCCTCCGTCTGGGGCAACGCCTCGCCCGGAATGTCCTTGACCTTGTCGTCCACGTGCCACCTCAAAACCCTGTGGATGTACCCTAGATGCCGGTACGTGCACTGTCAATCGACTCAGACGGGAAGCTGGATGGATGTTCAGGGTTGGGCGGGCCCGAGAGGCCGAAGGCGTGGGCTTTGCGCAGGGTCGAGGGGGTGCGGGTGGGGCCTCGGAGGGTAAGGTTCGCTTGCGTCGGGTGCGGCTCCGGTCGCATACTGCCGCCCGCGGGTGCTGTTTCTGGGGCCCGCATCCTGTCGCGCGACGGACTGAAGATGAGACGAAGCATGAAGGTGCCTGTCGGGTGGGTGTGGGTTCTTGCGGCCGTGGGGGTGGGCTGCGGGTCGTCCGACAATGCCGGGGCGGGCCGCTCGACGACCCCCTCGGGCGACCAGGCCCGCCAAGACCCCCGGGGTGAGCCCATGCCGCACCAGGCCTGCGTCGACGCAGGCGGGGGCGAGGTGGCCACCCTCGATGTCAACAACGACGGCCAGGTCGACATCCGCACCCTGATGGTGGGCGGTCGCCCACGGTGCCGGGAGACCGACGCCAACTTCGACGGCCGGGTCGACATCTATCGTTGGTTCGACCCCGCCACGGGGGCCGTCGAGCGGGTCGAGGACGACTACGACTTCGACGGCCGCATCGACCTCGTAGCCACCTACGAAAACGGGGTGCTCGCGCGCGACGTGCTCGACACCAACTTCGACGGCCGCACCGACACCTGGCGCGACTACCGCAACGGCCGCGTGATCGAGCTGCGCCGCGACGCCGACGGCGACAGCCGGGTCGACACCTGGGAGCGCTTCGACGACACCGGGCGCATCGTGTTCGAGGCCACCGACGCCAACCGCGACGGCCAGCCCGACCCGCCCACCACCGGCGGGTACGGCCCCGAGGCCGCCCCCGGGACCCCGCCCGCCGCAACCTCCGGGACACGGGCCGCTGCCACGACCCCGCCCCCGAGCCCGACACCCGGGGCGCCCGCCCAGCCCCCCGCCACGACCCCGCCGCCCCCCGCGGCCCCGGGAGGTGCCCCGTGATGATGCAACGATGCTGGCGCCTCGCAGCCCTCGGGCTCCTGTCCCTGGGATGCGCCTCGCAGGCGCAGTCCACGCCCCGCCTCGCCTCGCGGCAGGTCGAGTCGATGCGCAACGGGCAGACCGACCAGGATCACTCCCGCTGCGACGCCACCCGCCCCGGCCGCAACGCGAGCGAGTACGACACCAACGGCGACGGGGTCCCCGACGTGCGCAAGGTGTACCAGACCGTCGGAGAGGGCAGCGCCATCCGGGCCGTGCTCGTGTGCCGCGAGGTCGACCTCAACCACGACGGCCGCAAGGACGTGTTCCGCTTCTACAACGATGAGGGTCGCACCCTGCGCGAGGAGGAGGACCATAATTTCGACGGCCGCATCGACGTGATCACCTACTTCGACGCCGGTCAGGTGGTGCGGCGCGAGATGGACACCAACGGCGACGGGATGGTCGACATGCGGGTGTTCTACCGGGAGACCGCGTCGAGCGAAAACGCGCGGACCCTCGGGGCCGGGGGCGGTTCCACGGGGTCGAGCACCCGGGCCCGCGACGTGCGCCCCTTCCGCGCCGAGCGCGAACTGCAGAACGACAACAACCCCGAGTTTCGCGCCGACTACTGGGAGTTCTACGACGCCCAGGGCCGGGTGGTGCGCATCGGCTGGGACTACGACCGCGACGGCCGGGCCGACCGCTGGGACCGCGTCGACCGCGTGGCCCCCGTGCGCCAGCAGGCCTCGGGGAGCGCGGCCAACACCGCCCCGGCCTCGGCCGACCCCACCCTGACCCCGACCCCGGCCGCGGCCGATCCCACCCTGACCCCGACCCCGCCGCCCGGCACCCCGGGGACCCCCGCGACGCCCGGCGCCCCGGCGACCCCCGCGCCCGCGACCCCCGCCCCCGCACCTGCTACGCCATAGATGCCCGGAGCCTCTTTCTCCGGTCCCACTTCACCCCCGCAGAGACCTTCCATGACCGACGACAAGGGCGAACGCCTGCAGAAAGTGCTGGCGCGCGCCGGGATTGCCTCACGCCGCCACGCCGAAGACCTCATCACCGCCGGGCGCGTCCGGGTCAACGGCCGGGTGGTCAACACCCTCGGGGCCCGGGTGGCCTCGCGCCGCGACAAGGTCGAGGTCGACGGGGTGCGCATCGTGGCCGAGGCCCCGGTGTACCTCCTGTTTCACAAACCCCGGGGGGTGGTCACCACCCTGCACGACCCCGAAGGTCGGCCCACCATCAAGGAGTCGCTGGAGGGCGTGGCCGAGCGGGTGTTCCCCGTGGGGCGCCTCGATTTTCATACCTCGGGGGTGCTCCTGCTGACCAACGACGGCGACCTGGCCCAGGCCCTCCTCCACCCGCGGCGCAGCGTGGCCAAGACCTATGTGGCCAAGGTCCGCGGCATCGTCACCGACCTCCAGCTCGAACCCTGGCGTACGGGCATGGTCCTCGCCCCCTCCCCAGGCGACCCCGACGAACGCCCCGCCCCCACCCTCCCAGCCGACGTACGCGTTCTACGGACCACCCCCCCCGCCGAGGCCACGGAGTTTACCCCCCCCACCCCCGGGAGCACCTGGCTCCAGGTGACCCTGCGCGAGGGGCGGACCCGACAGATTCACCGCATGGCCGAGGCCACGGGGCTCTTCGTGATGCGCCTCGCCCGCATCGCCTTCGCCGGCATCACCTCCGACGGCCTGCGCCCCGGGCAGTGGCGCAACCTCTCGGACAAGGAGGTCACCGCCCTGCGGGTGAGGTACCTCCGGCCCGTGGAGATGGGGGAGGTGCCCGACGAGCTTGAGCCCATGCCCGTTCCGCGTGCGGTGAAGGGCAAGAAGCCCGCGGCCGAGCTCGTGATGGACGAAGACGACGAGGCCACCCCGGCCTTCCGTCGTGGACCGGCTCCGCACACGTTGCCCGAGCCCGTCGAGGCCCCGCGGAAGGGCCGCAAGCCCGGGGGCCGTACGCCCGCCACCCGCGACGCACGCCCGTCTGCGCCGCGCGATGCGCGCAAGCCCGGGTCTCGCGAGGGGCGCCCTGCAGCAGGCCCGGGGGCCAAGGCCGCGCCGCGGGCCGGGGCTTCGCGCGAGGGTTCTCGGGAGGCCCCGCGGGGCACCGGGGAGGGGCGCCGGGGTGGACGCGGAGGCGGGGTGACCCCACGCGGCCCGGCCAGCCCAGACGGGGCTCCCGAGGCGCGGCGCGAGGGCCGTGGGGCCGGGGCCTCGCCAGGGGCTCCGCGCGGGCGGTGCGGACCGGGCTGGGCGGGCCGTGGCGCGGGCGGCGCGGGCCGTGGCGCCGGCGGAGGCGGAGGCGCGGGCCGTGGCGCGGGCGGCGCGGGCGGGACGGGCCCGGCCCCGCGAGGCGGACGCGGCGGTCGCGGCGGACGCGGTGGGGGAGGAAAAGCTTCGGGGTCGTGACGAATGTCGTTGACCGGGTGGGGGTCCGCGGGTAGATACCCCTCACCTCACTGACGCGGGGTGGAGCAGCCTGGTAGCTCGTCGGGCTCATAACCCGAAGGTCGTAGGTTCAAATCCTGCCCCCGCAACCATCATGACACCCGTCCCAGATTCGTCTGGGGCGGGTGTCGTCGTTTGGGCCGTGTGGTTGCCGGGCGGATGGCCCGTGGGCATGGCACCCGGTACCGTTGGAGGGTCATGAGCCCCGACGAGCCCTTCGACCCCAAGGTCCGCGCTGCGGAGAAGCAGGCCTCGCGGGAGGCCGACGAGGCCGCCCTGGCCTCGGGCGCGAAGAGCCGCGAGGATCTCCGCCGTGAGAACGGCGCGTTTGCGTTGTTGCGGGTCCGGCCTGACTTCGCGGCTGCGCACACCAGACGGTGACTCCGCCGCTCACCGCGCGTGGGGTGTCGTTGTGGCCTGGGAGAGGTTCGGAGATCGGGCGGGGACGTCGGGGATGAAGCGCGGCAGAGGCAGGCGGCGTAGGCTGCGCCGCACCCTCTCCAGCATCCGCCGACATCGCTCAGAGTCCTGCGGAGCACACGCGGAGAACGCGCGGACGATGCACTCGTGTGACTCCATCTCGGTCAGAGCCACGTTGCGGCACCGCAGGGCAGCGTCCCACTCCATCCCTGGGACGGGGACCGCGGGGGGAGGTGGCCTCGGGAGCGGGTCGGCGAAGCCCGCGTTTGCAGCGAGGATCCACGCTGCGGCGAGGACCGAAAAGGGGACCAAGGCCCTCCGGCGCGCGAAGAAGGCGGAAACCGCCAGGGCGCAAGGGTCGCAAGGGCCAGAACGTGTTGGGGGGGCCTCGGGCAGGCGAAGGTCAGATCGGGTACACTCCTGACGTGACCAGGGCCTTCGTGGGGCGGGGCCCCGAGATGCGACGTCTGGAATCGGCCTTCGTGCGCGCCCGCCGCGGAGCCCAGGTCCTGCTCGTCGAGGGAGAGCCCGGGATCGGCAAGACGACCCTGGTCCGAGCCTTCTGCGAGACCCTCACGGATCGGGCCCGGGTCGCCTGGGGGCGGGCCCTGGACGGTGGGATCACCCCGCCCTGGTGGCCCGTGGTCTCGGTGCTCCGGTCCCTGGTCGACACCGGAGACATCGAGGCCGACCGCGCCCTCCTCGGGCCCGCCCTGCCCCTCCTCGGGACCCTCCTGCCCGAGCTGCCCGCACGATTCGAGGTCCCGGCCGCCGAGCCCCCCGCCGATCCCCAGCGGGCTCGGGTGACGGTGTACGAGGCCGTCACAGGCGTGCTTCGGCGTGCGGCCCAGCGCGGTCCCCTCGTCCTGGTCTTCGACGACCTCCACGCGGCCGACCTGCCCACCCTCGGGCTCCTGCGGGTCGTGGCCCGGACCCTGAACGACGTGGGCCTCCTCGTGATCGCCACCGCCCGCAGCGTCGACGCCCGAGCCCGCCCCGAGGCCGTCGAGGCCCTCGCCGCCCTCGCCCGCGAGGCCGAGGAGGTCTCCCTCCGCGGGCTCGACCGCCCCGACCTCGCCGTCCTGGTGGAGGAGGCGGGGCACCAGGGCCCCGAGGCCGAGGCCCTCCTCGACGCCGTGTTCGAGGCCAGCCGCGGCAATCCCCTGTTCGTCGAAGGGATGCTCCGCGAGGTCCACCTCGGTCGCGCCCCGCGCCTGCCGCGCCCCCTGCGCGACGCCGTCCTCGAACGCCTCCAGGCCTTGCCCCCCTCGACCCAGGCCGCCCTGCGGCTCCTCGCCGTCTACGGCCGCCCCGCGACGGGGCCCGTCCTCGCCGCCGCCGCCGGGGTCTCGCTGCGCGACCTGCTCCGCGACCTCGAGGCCGCCCGGCGCGAGGCCGTGCTCGCCGAACTCCCGCCCCACCAGTTCGAGCTCGCCCACCCGGTGTTTCGAGAGTGTCTACGCGACGCCCTCGACCCCGTGGAGGCCGCCACCCTGCACGCTGCCGTGGGGCGCGCCGTCGACCAGCTCTTCGGGGCCGATCCGGCCCGGGCCGGGGAGGTCGCCCGGCACCTCCTCGCGGCCTCGGGGGTCGAGCCCACCCTCGACGACGGGATCGCCCAGGCCCGGGTCGCCGCCGCGTACGCCCGCAGGTCCGGGGCGTACGAGGAGGCCGCGGAGATCCTGGGGTCGGCCGTGGCCGCGGCGGAGGTTCGCCCGGGCTTCGATCGGCAGGCCCTGACCGCCCTTCGGCTCGTTGGGGCCCGGGCGGCCCTCGCGGCCGGACGACGCGACGCAGCACGGAGTGGGGCCCGGCGGGCGGCCGACGAGGCCGAAGCCCGCGGCGACGCCCGCGAGGTCTGCGACGCGGCCCTGATCTTCGCGCGTACGGCCGAGTTCGGGGTGATCGACGGGGAGAAGTTCGCCCTCCTCGAGCGGGCCGTGGCGGCCTCGCAGGGCGAAGCCTCGGGGCTCGGGTGCCGGGCCCGGGCGGCCCTCGCCACCGAGCTCTGGAGCGACCCTGACGCCGAGGCCCGCCGAGACGCCCTCAGCGCCGAAGCCCTGGCCATGGCCCGGAGCCTGGGCGACGACGAGCTCCTCGCCGCAGCCCTCGCGGCGCGTATTCAGGCGACGTGGAGCCCCGCCGCCCTCGAGGCCCGCCGGGCCCTCACCGAGGAGCTCGTCCAGACCGTCGCGCGGAGCCCCGACCCGGAGGCCCGCTTCGAGGCCCACCGGTTCCGGCTCAACCTGGCGGTGGAGCTCGGCGAGACGGCCGCGGCCCGCATCGAGGCCGACCGCTACGAGCGCGCGGCCCAGGCCCTGCGGTCCCCGCAGCTCCGGTACAACGCCCTCTTGCGCCGCGGGATCTTCCCGACCATGACCGGCGACCTCGACGAGGCCGAGCGCCTCGCCGACGCAGCCCACGCAGCGGGCCTCGCCGCGGGCGATCCGCAGGTCGTGCCCATCCGGGTGTCGCAGGAGGTCCTCCTGGCCGAGGAGCGCGCCGATCGCCCAAAGCTCCTGGCGGCCGTGGCGTCGCTCGAACGCGAGGCCCTGCGCCTGGCCAACCTGCCCCTGTTCGCGGCCATCCACCTGCGGGGTCTCGTGGCCCTCGGCGACCGACCCGCGGCCCTGCGGGCGTGGGAGCGCCTGTCCGCCGGGCGCTTCGCCGACCTCCCCGGGTACTTCGCCTCGGTGGCGACCCTGGCCATGTTCGCCGAGGCCTGCCGCGACCTGGGCGACGCCCGCCTCGCCCCCGAGCTGGTGGCCCGCCTGCGCCCCCACGCGGCCCTGCACGCCAGCATCGGGGCCACCTGGTCGTTCGGGGCGGCCTCGCGTTACCTGGGCCTGAGCCTCGCCGCGGCGGGCGACCTCGACGCGGCCGTTCCCGTCCTGCGCGGAGCCGTGGACGACAACATCCGGATCGGGGCCCCCCTGTGGGAGGCCCACACCCGCTGCGACCTCGCCGAGGTGCTCTCCGCCCGCGGGGCGTCCCGCGAGGCCGAGGCCGAACGGGCCGCCGCGAGAGAGCGGGCCGAGATGCTGGGCCTCGGGCGGCTCAGGGCCCGGGTGGGGGCCCCGGGCAGGGTGTCGATCGGGCGCCGGTGCGCCCTCGTGCGTGAGGGCGACGTGTGGCGGATCGAGGACGACGGCCGCGTGGCCCGGGTGAAGGATCAGGTCGGGCTGCGGCACCTGGCGGCCCTGATCGTGCGGCCTGGGGTGGAGGTTCACGCCCTGGTGCTGGCGACGGGCGGGGCGGCGGAGGCCGAGGCCACGAGCCGGAGCGGGGCAGGGCCGCGGCTCGACGATCGGGCGAAGGCGGCCTACCACGCCCGGATCGTGTCGCTGCGGGAGCAGGCCGAGGAGGCCGAGGGCTGGGGCGACCTCGCGCGGGCCCGCCGCGCCCGCGACGAGCTCGAGGCCCTGACCCGGGAGGTCGCCCGGGCCGTGGGCCTCGGAGGGCGAGACCGCCCGCAGGGGGATCCCGCCGAGCGGGCCCGGGTTCGGGTGACCAAGGCGGTCGGGCGCGCGGTGTCGGCGGTGTCGGCGGAGCTTCCGTCGTTGGGGCAGCACCTCGCGCGGGCGGTGAAGACCGGGACCGTGTGCGTCTACGACCCCGAGGCCGGGTCGGCCCCGCAATGGGTGGTCTCGGGCGATGTCACGATGTGACAGGGGTTGTCACGACGGGAGGGTGGAGCGCGGTGAAGGGGTCGGCGAGGGTGCCGACGTCCGCCGCGCCGAAAGGACACACACGATCATGGACAAGCTCGGACCCAATGCCACCGTCGTCCGCCGCCTGCACGGGTGCTTCAACGAGGGCCGCGTCGACGAGATCCTCGCGGGCTGCACGGAGGACGTGGTGATGGACGCCGCCGCGCTCGGGCGCCGCTTCGAGGGCAAGGCCGCGTTTCGGGAGTTTCTCCGCACCTTTCTCGACGCCTTCCCGGACATCGCCCTGGAGTGGGAGTCCCACCGGGAGACCGTCGACGGGGTGGTGGTTCAGTTTCGCTGGCGCGGGACGCACCGCGGGGTGTTGCAGACCCCCAAGGGGCCGATCCCGCCGACGGGGCGTACGGTCGAGGGCCTGCGCGTCTGCGAGGTCTTCACCCTGCGCGACGGGAAGGTGACCGCCATCGCCAACTACCAGGACACCGGAGCCCTCCTGGACCAGCTCGGCCTCCTGGGCTGAGCCCCGCCCGCCCCCTCAACCCGCGCGCTCCAGGCTCCCGCGGTTGAGGTGATGCTGAAGGAGCTGGAGCCCAGGGCACGAGGCGACGCGAGGCCAGAGGGGTTGCCGACTTGACCGCGACCCGTCGGCGGAGTGCACTCCACCCATGGCTCTCCTGCAAAGCCCAGCCGCGCGGTGGTGCGCTCTCTGGGCGGTGTGTTGCGGGTCATTGCTCTTCGCCCACGAGGTCTACGCCCAGGCTCCTCCCAATCGGCCCTACTACAACTCTCGCAGCGTGCCGGTATCTGACCGTGAGTGGACCGTCTCGGTCCCTCCCGTTGGCATGAGGGGCCGCGTTTCCTGGAGGGTTCGTAACCTGCGGGCGACGGAACCCACGCGCGCGCTTCCGCAACCCCTGGAGCTCGTCCGCTCTACTTCGTGTCGGCCTTTCACATGAGCCTGACGGGGCAGGGCCTGGCGCCGCGCCCCTGGCACGCGCTCGATCGTCTGCGGGCTGACCAGGAGGATGACGACACCCCCCTGGCTCCAGTACGCGATGCGCTATGGACCGCGAGAGCTGGACGTTCACGCGTGGTTCCCGCTCCGACAACCCGGTGCGGCCCTGCTCGAACCCAGCGTGCTGCGCTTCGCTCCGCTTGCGCCGTAGAAGGGCCGTGCACGTCGCTGCGCCGCCCGGGTGGCCCGACGAGTTTCCGGCCGTCAAACCCCCACCTGGGGTTGCGCCGAGGTGTCCGCGCGGAATACTGCGGTCATGGGCGACGCAGCCAGAGTGATCGACTGGAACGGAAAAGATGTCCCCCCGGAGTTGGCGAGCGCCCCTCCCGGGCGATATCGCCTCGTCGCGGTCGAGGAGGACGACCGCTTCGAGCTGACGCCCGCGCTGGAGGCAAAGATCGAGCGCGGACGCGCGGATGTCCGCGCAGGACGCACGGTGCCCTGGGAGACCGTGAAGGCAGAGATCGCTGCGAAGATCGCGGTGCATCCCCCGCGATGACTTCTGATCGTGTCGAGCTGTCCGTGCGGAGGCGCGCGCCGACCTCGACGATGTCCTCTCCTAACTACGCCCGCGCGCCGCTCGGGCGCTGATAGCCCTTCGGAACCGGCCTTCGCGGGGCTGCGGATTCGGCCCGACTTCGCGCCTGCGCACGCCCGACGGCGAGGTTCGCCGTCAGACGGTCTCCAACCCTCCCCCGGTCCCTTCCGAACCGACCCGAGGCGGACTGCAACCCTCCCTCAGCCCGTTCCGAACCGACCCCGGGCGGTCCCCAACCCTCTCCCTGTCCCTTCCGAACCGACCCGAGGCGGTCCCCAACCCTCCCCCTGTCCCTTCCGAACCGACCCCTCGCGGTCTTGACCCTTCCCCGTGACGCGCGCGATCCTCCGGGGCGCCGGGGGAGCAGGTTGTTCTGTCCTCGGGCAATGGAGGCACACGATGGCGACCAAGACCCCGCAGAAGGCCCCACGGGCCGCGAAGACGACCGCTCCTACCCTCGCGGTGCCAGAGACCGCCACCGAGGCCGCCGCAGGCTCCGAGGCCGCGGCCGAACACTTCCGCGCCGCCGCCCTGAAGCTGTCCCCGAAGGAGGTGATCCCGCTGCGGGCCGACGCGCTGTTGGCCCTGCACAACGCGTACGCCGGGGTCGACGCCGTCCTGGCCGAACGCGACGCCCTCAAGGCCGACCCCGAGGCCCCACGGCCCGACTGGGACGCCCTCGGGCAGGTCAAGCCCCTCGCCGCCGCGGTGGTGTTCACTGCGAAGCAGGTGAGCAGCCCCGTGCTCGCGAAGCAGCTCCGGGCCGAGCTCGCCGAGGCCTACGCCCTGCGCGAGCTGTTCATTACCGACGCCAAGACCCTCGGCCTGCGCGGACTGCTCCCTCCCAAGAAGGTCGCGGACATCATCAAGGGACAAGGGTCCGTCGACGCCGCCCACGACTGCGTGGCCCTCGCGGCCCTCTACCGGGCCAACGCCCAGGCCCTGCGCGGCAAGACCTCTGTGACTGCCGCGGAGGTTCGCCGGGCCGCGGAGCTGGGGTCGTCGCTGCTGGAGCGGCTCACCCCGAAGACGGCCCGCACGAAGACCCCGGTCGATGCCACGCACGCCGCCGCCACCGATCTGCGCGACCGGATGTGGACCCTGCTCGTGCGCGGATACGAGCGCGTTCAGCGGGTCGGGGCGTGGCGGTGGGTGGGCGATGTGGGGGAGCATGTTCCGTCGCTGCAGTCGCGGCGGGTGGCCCGGCGCACGAAGGCCGAACCCGCCCCCAAGGCCGAGCCCAAGGGGTAGCGCCCGCGGGGGAGGGCGGTGCGGGTGCGGGGGGAGGTCCGAGGGGGACCCAATCCCTCTCCCCTCACGTCGCTCCCGGTACGAGAGTGCCCTCTCCCCGGGGAGAGGGCAAGTGGGTGCCCTACGAACCGCGAGGGGAGAGGGAAGGCCACGCGGCGATCATCCCGGCTCCCTGCCACAAGCCGACGCCCGCCCCCTCAACCCTCACGCAACCACGCGAGCACGGCGGCGGCGTTCTGGTCCGGGGGGAAGACCGGGTAGAAGACCTTCACGATCCTGCCCTCGTCGACCACCCAGGCCATACGCTTCAGGAGCACCTGACCTCCCGCCTCGAAGGTCGGCAACCCCAGGGCCCGGGTCAGCCCCAGCCCCGCGTCGCTCAGCACCCCAAACAAAACCCCAAGCCGCCCCACCATCTCCTGCTGGTACCCCGTGGTCTGGGTGCTCAACCCAAACACCCTGCACCCCAGGGCCGTAAAATCCCCGTACCGGTCACGGTACCCACACGTCTGCGGGGTGCACCCCCTCGCCCCCGGAACCTCATCCCAATCCGGGATCAGGGGCGGAACCCCCGGTCGCCCCGTCTGGGGATACACAAACACCACCGAACGCCCCGGGAGGGCGGACAGGTCGACCACACTCCCGTCCGTGGCGGGCAGTGCCAGGGACGGCAAGACAGCCCCCAGGAGGTGGTCGCAGGCCCCGTCGTCGGTCGGGACCGGGAGGCCGGGAGGGAGGTGTCGGGGGTCGTCGAGGAGGTTCATCGCGGGGGCAACCGTACCCGTCCGTCGCCGTCGGCGTCGACCCACACGGGCGTCGTAAACCCCACCGCCCGCGCGGCCCGCAGCGGGAGCACATCGGGCAACGGGGCGTCGCCCACCACCCACAGCCCTACGGCCGCGTCGTGGGTCACCGACACCGGGATCTCCCCCTCCCAACGCAACCCATCCCCCACAGCCCCCGTCACCCGGGCCGTATACACCACCGCCTCGTCGCGCCAGAACTCCACCCGGTCGACCGGAACCCACCGCGGCGCAAACACCCGCACCCGCGCCGTCACGACCCCGCCCGCGGCCCGCACCATCCCGCCCGGTCCCGTGTCGCCCACCGTCAGCTCCACAAAGGGCCCCGAACTCACGGCCGTGGCCCCCGCCCGCAAGGCCGCCAACACCCGCGGCCCGAGGGTCTCCCGCGGTTCTGTCGGCGTACGAACCCACGTCACCGGCCACCCCGCCTCCTGGTACACCACCCGGTGCGAATCGCTGTTGCCCGTGGCCGTCACCCGAACCCCCCGACGCCCCAACGCGATCAGGTCGGTGAGGTCGGTCCGAACCTGGTCGGGCTGCTCCAACCAAAGCCCGTTGAAGACCTCGACGGCGTCGAAGCCCTCGGCAAACTCACGCCCAGCCTCGCCCGTGGCAGGGTCAAAGCCCGCGAGGTCGAAGTACCCGATCCGTGGGGCCATGCGCGGGTGGTTGACCTGGAGCACCGTGGCCCCCGCGCTACGAACCCCTTGAAACAAAGCCCGCGGCCCGATCCCGTAGTACGGCGGGGTGGCCGCCTCGGGCGAAGTCCCCGCCTCGGCCGGAACGAGCGGGAAGGCGTTGAAGTGCCCCCACAACCTCGTCCCCGCGCTGGTCACCTCCGACCCCGCGAGGACCGTGATCCAGCCCTCCATGCCCGCGGCCCGCACGGCAGGTTGCAGGTCGGTCACGCGGTTGTGATCGGTGGCCACCGCAAACTCCACCCCGTTGCACACGAGGGAGGCCACCCGGGCTGGCAGGGACACCCGCGAGTCGGGCGACATCTCCATGTGCAGATGCAGATCGGCCGCCGTCCACCCCTCCGGAACCACCCGCCGCAACGCCCCCACCACCCGCGCCTCCCCCCCCGCCGTGACCGCGAGGGAGGCCGTATGCATCGTCCACCCTGGTCCGCGGCTCACCGTGACCTCGTACTGCCCCGGGGCGAGATCGATCCGTCCGCGCCCTGCGAGGAGGTACACGGCCCGCCCCTCGGTGAACCCGGGTCCGTCCGTGAGTCGTCGGGGTGTCGGGTCGGGGGTGTCGCCGCGTCCGCGGAGCATGACCTTGACGGGCAGTCCGACCCCGTCGCCGTCGCGGGTGATGGCGAAGTGTACGGCCCCGGCGTCACGGGCGTCGGCCCGCAAGGCCACGGCCGCGGGGGTGCTGGCCGCGAGGGGCCACGGAGGCAACGGGAGCCCGCGGGTGTCGGTGAAGACCAGAGACGCCCCGTAGCCCGCCGGGAGCACGAGGCGACGGCGGGGAGAGGGCATCACCCCCGCGACCAGCTCGACCCCGCGGGCGTCGCGCAGAGACAAGGCCGCAGGCAGGGTGCCTTCAGGCGCCACCAGGTCGAACACCCGGGCTTCGTCCCTCCCTACGCCCAGGGCGATCCCGTCGAAGCCGTCGCCCGGAAGGGCCCGCACCCGCCGCGTATACCGTGGGCCCGGGGCGTCCCACCGAACCGCCGCTGGAAACCGCTCCCCGGCGATGTGTACGAGCCCGCGCCGTGCGGTGGTGGGCGTCGTCCCTTCGCCATCCCAACGCAAGACCCTGCCGCGTTCGGCCACCACCAGGCCGCGGGTGGGATGGGCCCCTTCCCAGTCTTCGCCCTGTCCGTCGATGAGGGCCGTGGCGCTCCCGGGGTTGATCTCGTCAAACAGGGTAGCTCCCTCGGGGAGTCCGCGGGTCTCGACCGAGAGCCGGGCCCCGCCCCGAGACGGGCACAGCAGGGTGCGGAAGTGGACTGCGTCGGTGGTTCCCTCGGAGGCGATGCCCGGGGCCCCACCGGGGCAGCGGGCGGGGTGTACCTCGGTGGCTACGAAGGGATGGGCCGCGCCGTCGGGGCCCGCCCAGGCCGGGCGCCACCAGAGGAGGGGGTCGGGCAGGTCGGCCGTGCCGGCGTGGATGTCGACGACGGCGCCGCGGAGGGGGCGGTGGCCGGGGATGTCGAGACCTGTGGCCACGGTGAAGCGCAGGTCTCCTTCGGTGCGCAGGGTGAGGTCGCCCGCCCGTCCGTCGGCGTGCGGGGCGTGACGAGGACCCGCGAGAGGCATCACCACCCCACGCGCGGCCACGGGACGTCCCCGCCGCCGCCGTCGACAGCCGCCCGCCCCTGCGGCCCCCATGGACAGGAGGATCAGCCCCACCGCGGCCCGCACCCGGATGTTCATCCCGTGTGTCTTTACAGGGTCTCCAGCCAGGCCACCAGAGACGCCCGGGCCGTGGGTGGGAGCTGGGTCCCGTACGCGTGTCCGGGCACGCGGGGAAGGCGCCCCGGGTCGAACAGCTCCGCCAGGGTGGCGACCGAACCGTCGTGCAGATACGGGGCTCCCGCGGCGATCCCGAGGAGGACGGGGGTGCGGTAGAGGCCCGTTCCGCGGGCGGCTCCGGTGGCGAGGGCGGGGTGGGTGCCCACATGGCGGGCGTCGAGTGCCCGACCCCCGTACGCGGGGTTGTCGTGGCACCGCGAACACTCCCGCACAAACACGGCCCGGCCCTGCGTCAGGGTGGCCTCGGTGTGCCGCGAGGGTCGCGCCGGGGCCGGGGGAACGAGGTCGTACAGAAACACCGCCAGGGCCCAGGCCAGCTCCCGGGGGGGACGGATCCGCTGGTGGTTGGAGTCGAGGATCTGGGTCTCCTGCCGGATGGCCAGGGCCGCGGGGCCGATGTGTCGGATGGTGCCGGCCTGGGTGAGGGACGACTGATGTCGCAGGCCCCACAGGTCGGGGATGGCCACCGGGTCTTCGGCCTCGTCCTCGGTCACGTCGGCCCGGCCCGGGCCCCAGGTGAGCATCCGGGTGGCCAGCTCGGGGTCGACCGGGGCCCCTGTGTCGCGATGAAACGCGCTCCGCAGGGCCCCGTAGTCAAACGTACGCCGAGCCCGTCCGAGCACGGTCTGTCCGGCCTCGACGGCGGTGTGACACAACGCGCAGGTGATCCCGATCTGGGTGCGTCCGTCGACGTCACGAAACACCCGCAGGCCCGGGTACGACCCCGCGACGTCGAGGGCGACCCCGTGACGGGCGAGGGTCTCGGGGTGTCGGAGCCCCCAGGCCATGAAGGCCTCGGAGCGCATGGGGTAGGCCTCGAAGACCGTACGGCCCAGAGCCCTCCAGGCGGCCCGGGTGGTCGGGCGGCGGCCGTCCCACAGGGGGGCGGTGTCGGGGGGAAGGGTGGCTGCCCCGCCGGCCTGGAGGGCCGCGGCGGTGGCGGTGGTGACGGGGGCGGAGCGGGGGTTCCAGACGGGGAGGGCGTCCCAGCCGCGGTCGACGTGGCCGTAGTGGGAGAGCCGGAGCCGGGAGTAGGTGTTGTGGTGGTTCTGCAGGGAGGCTTCGAGGGTGCGGCGGCGATGGGCGGGGTCGTCGAGGTAGCGGGCGGCCTCGGCCTCCAGCCACGCGTCCGACCACGGGGCCGCGGCGGCAACCTCGGGCACGGGGGCTCCCGGGGCCCTGTGACAGCCCGCTCCGAGGAGGGCCAGGAAGGCCGCCAGGCTTCGTGCCCCGAGGCTCAGGTCGCCACCTCCGCCTCGCGGTTGAGCTCGCCCGACCGCACCACCCGGGGCACCCCATCGATGCGCAGATGAACCTCCAGCCGCAGAGGTTGGGAGCCGTTGCGGGAGAAGGCCGAGATCCCGAGGGAGTTCCACCGGGGGGCCGAGAGCTTCCAGCTCGTACGCAGGGTCTGCCCGTCGGCGAGGCGGGTGTTCCAGGCCTGGTAGCTGCTCTGGGCGTCGTCCCAGGCCGTGGGGCTGCGGGCCGTGAGGGTGTCGAGCCGGGCGTCGGTGCGCCCGTCGAGGAGGTACACCGCCGCGACCTCCACGGTGTGGGCCCCGTCCCCGGGATCGGCCGCAAACCGGAGCTGCATGCTCGTCTGCCGACAAAACCCGCAGCCCCCCACGAGCCCCGGGCCCCGGGCCCCTGCGTCCGCGGGCGCGGCACAATCGGCCGCGGCCCCGCCCGACTCCCCGCTGCGGTCGGGGCAGTCGTCGGACAGAGAGGCCGACAGGAAGGTGGCCTCCACCGCCGAGGCCATCCCCGCGTCCCCCGCCGACGGATCGTACGGGGCCGTCCCCGCGCTACAGCCCGCCGCCACCATCAAGGCCACCACCGAGAGCACGTCACGTCGTCGCATGGACCATGCCTTGAGCGAAGAGTGTGCCATCGCCCGAGTGTACTCCGCCCCCCGGCAAAACCCGCGCACGGGCGCCCGATCACCCCGCGGGGGTTGTGCCGTGCTGTGCCGCGATGTCGTGAAGTCGCCCGGAGGGCAGGACGGTGATCCCGGGGGGCGGATGGTGTGCGGTGGCCACCATGGCCGCGGCCACGGTGTCGGCGTAGATGGGGCGGGCCGCGAAGGGCCGCAGGAGGGGGGCGAGGGTCTCGGAGACGGCGACGGCGATGCGTTCGCCGGGGCGGTGTTCGGCCCGGTCGCCGAGGAGGAGGGAGGGTTGATAGACCACGAGGGAATCAAACCCCAGGGCCCCGAGGGCCTCTTCGACCTCGCCCTTGACGTGGTTGTAGAACACCCACGACCCACGCTTCGCCCCGAGGGCCGTGACCACGTGGAAGTCTCGGGCTCCCGCCGCGCGGGCCGCGGTGGCGAAGGCCATCACGGCGTCGTAGTCGACGGCACGGAAGGCTTCGCGGCTCCCGGCCTTTTTGATGGTGGTGCCCAGGGCGCAGAAGGCCGCCGTGGGGGGGGGGGCGTCGAGGGGCCCGAGCCGGGCGAAGTCGACGGTGCGCTGAACGAGTTGGGAGTGGGTGCGGTCGAGGTTCCGTCGGCCCAGGCTCACCACGTGGGTCCAGGTGGGGTCGTCGAGCAGGCGGGTGAGCAAGGCCCCGCCCACGAGGCCGCTCGCCCCGGCGATCCAGGCGCATCGTTCGGTGGTCATTGGGGCGGTTATGCCCCGCGGGCCCCCGGCTGGGAAGGAGCCGCGCGAATGTAGGTGCTTGTATCTGTAGGGGGACGCGGGCAATGTGCGCGAATGACCCGCTTTGGTAGCCCCCGGCCCCCGCTGCGGCTCGGAGGATGGACGTGGGCCCTGGCGGTCTTGCTGACGGTCGCCCTGTGGGCCGGGGCGGGGCGGGCCCAGGTCCTCGACGCGGGGCCCGGGGACGCGGGAGACGCGGGAGACGCGGGAGACGCGGCCGTGTGGTGGGACGGCGACACACCCGAAGACCGACCCCGGGTGCTGGCCCCCGAGGCCGGGGTCGCGCAGCGTGTGCTCGACGCCGCTTCGCAGGACGGCCCCGAAGACATCGACGCGACGGCCGCCGTGGTGATCCCGCCTCCGCCTCCGCCTCCGCCTCCGCCTCCGCCTCCCCGTCCGCGCCCGCCGCCTCCGCCGCCTCCGCCTGTGGACGCGGGCCCGCCCGATGCGGGAATTGCTGACGCCAATGGGCGCGACGCCTGGGACGGTTCCGAGGCGGGAGACGTGGGCGATGCGGGCGATGTGCGGGTCGTGGCCGACGCGGGGGTGCACGCCGCGGGGGCGCACGAGACCCCTGCACAACGGAGCACGGGCTCGCTCACCCGGGTGACCCTGGGGCTCTTCCTGATCCTGGCCCTGACCATCCTGGGCGGGCATCCGGCCTTGCGGGCCATCGAGAAGCGGGCCGGGATCGCCATGGTCACGGGCAGCGGGCTCCCCTTCCTGCTCCTGGGGATGGTGGCCCGTCGGCCTGAGGTGGGCATCCTCGACGACGCGATGCTGCGCGACCTGCGGCCCCTGCTGGAGTTTGGCCTCGGGTGGATCGGGTTTCGGGTCGGGACCGATTTCGACGTACGCGAGATCGACCGCTGGCCCCGCGGGACGGCCCGGGTGATGGTGACCGAGAGCGCCTGCGCCTTCCTGGTGGTGGGGGTGGCCTCGGGTCTGGTGATGCAGCTCGGGCTGCACCCGCACAACGTCGCCCGCAACGCCCTGATCCTGGGAGCCTGCGCCGCGGTGAGCGCCCCCACCGGGGCCCGGGCCCTGGAGCACATGGGGATCCTGCCGGCGGAGTCGTCGAAGGGGTTGCGCCGGGTGGCCTCCCTCGACGACATCATGGCCCTGTTCTGTCTGGCCCTGGTGACCTGCGCGTACCGACCGGTTCAGGGCGGGACGTGGGTCTTGCCGCCCCTCGGGTGGCTCTTCGTGCAGATCGGGATGGGGGTGGTCCTCGGGGCCGTCCTGGTGGCCGCGGTCCGCATCGCCCGCAACGCCAACGAAGACCTGGCCCTCACGCTCGGGGGCGTGGCCTTCGCGGCGGGGATGGCGGGGTACGTGGGGTTCTCGCCGCTGGTGGTGGGGTGTGTGGCGGGGGTGGTGGTGACCAACTTCCCTGCGTCGACGGTGGCCGCGAGCGCCCTGGTCTCCCGGGCGCGCCTGCGCGAGCTCGAGCGCACCCTCTACATGGCCTTCTTCGTGGTGGTGGGGGCCCTGTGGCACCCCCAGGGCCGGACGGGCTGGGTCCTCTTGCCGGTGTTTGTGATCGCCCGGCTCCTGGGCAAGCTCCTGGGGTTGCGGGCCGTGCGGGCCTCGGAGGCCGCGACGGAGGGAAGGGCCGAGGACGGGTCTTCGTCGGGGAGCCCCTCGACCACGGCGGGGCTGCTCCGCACCTGGGTCGCCCTGATGCCCACGAGCGCGGTCTCGATCGCCGTGGTGGTGAGCGCCCACGCGGCGTATCCGTCCATCTTGCAGGGGGTCTTGGAGACGGTGGTGATCATGGGGGCCTTGATGTCCGAGCTGATCTTCCGGGCGGGGGTTCGGCTCTTGGGGGGGCGGTTGCGCGACGACGACACGGGCCTCGGGGCCCTGGCGATGGAGCACGACGACGCCCTGACCCAGGACGCGGTCCGGCCTTCGATGCCACCGACCGCGATCACACCCCGGACGGGACCGCGAGAAGGAGGGAGCCCGTGATCCGTTCGCTGTTGATGTTGGGGGTGGTGGCCGCCCTGATGGCGAGCGCCCGGTCGTTTATGCCCGTCGGGGACGCGGGCGAGGCGGGGGTGGCCCTGGGGTTTGGGTTCGTCCTCATAGCGGCCATGCAGACCGGGGAGATCTTCGCCGCGATGCGGCTGCCGCGGCTGACGGGGTACCTGGTCTGCGGGATGCTCTTCGGCCCCGCCGTCACGGGCCTCCTCACCCCGAGCATGGTGTCGGGGCTGCGGCTCGTCAACGGCGTGGCCGTGGGCCTGATCGCCCTCACGGCGGGCAGCGAGCTCAACTTCAAGCAGCTCCGGCCGAGGCTCCGGTCGGTGACCCTCATCTCGGCCGTGGCCCTGCCGGCGACCCTCCTGAGCACGATGGTCGTGCTGGCCCTGATCAACCCGCCCTTCTTCGTGGGGCTGTCGACGGGGCAGCGCTGGATGGCCGCGTGTTCGATCGGGGTGCTCTTCGCGTCGCTGTCGCCCGCCATCGTGCTCGCCATGCTCTCGGAGAACGCCGCGGCGGGCCCCGTGAGCGAGGTGGCCCTCGGGGTGGTGGTGCTGGCCGACATCGTGATCATCGTGCTCTTCGCGGTGGTTCATGCCCTGGCCGCGGGGATGTTCGTGACCGCGGGGGCCGACGTGGGGCATCAGATGTCGCCCGTGGTGCAGCTCAGCATCGAGATCTTCGGCTCGATGGGGATCGGGGTGCTGGTGGGTCTGGCCATCGCGGCCTGGTACCGCTTCGTGCGGGGCCACATGGCGTTGTTCATCCTGGCCGTGTGCGTGGTGAGCGCCGAGGTGGGGACCCGTCTGCACCTCGACCCCCTGATCATCAACCTCACCGCAGGCCTCCTCCTGGAGAACTTCCTGGGTCTCCGCGGGGCCATCATCGCCCGGCTCCTCGAGCCCGCGGCCCTGCCCATCTTCGCGGTGTTCTTCGCCCTGGCCGGGGCCAAGTTGTCGCTCGTCGACCTGCGGGCCATGTGGGCCCTGGCCCTGGGCTTCGCCCTGCTGCGGGCGGGGGCCCTCGTCAGCGGGGGGCGCCTCGGGGCCCACCTCGCCGGGGCCGAACCCAGAGTCAAACACTGGATGCCCCTCGTGCTCGTGCCCCAGGCCGGGGTGTCGGTGGGGCTCGCCGAGCTCCTGGCCCGCCACTTCCCGAGTTGGGGCGTCGGGGCCAACGTCCTGGTGATGGGGGTGGTGACCATCAACCAGTTTCTGGGCCCGGTGCTCCTGCGCCTCGCCCTGGTGAAGTCCGACGAGGTGGGCAAACGGGCCCCCGGCGACACCGGTCATTGACCCGTCCGGGCCCGTTGATAGAGTCGCCCCCTGTGGGTACCGCGCGACGACCTGGCCAGTCTGACTCCCCCGACGACCCCTACGCCCAGACCACCCCGGCCCGCCCCGTGTTCGCCGTCGAGCCCGAGGCCGGATCGACCGCCGGGTACGACGCCGGGAGCCTCCGCCACGCCGCGGACATCGCCCCCCTCAGCCCCCACGACCAGACCCGGTCCGCCCAGCCCGCCTGGGCCGCCCCCGAGCCCGCGGCGGCCCACACCGCCATGATGCCCGGGCCCCGCAACGTCACCCGGGCCGTGCCCTCCGTGTCCGACCCCCCCTTCGCCCCGATGGGCCCCCGGGCCGACATGCCCGCCACGGTGGCCCACCCCGCCGTGGCCGCGGCCCTCGTGCCCCCGACGCCCTCGGTGCCCTCCGTGGTGCCCGCGACCCCGAGGCCGCGGTCGTCCATGGGCTTGATGATCGCCCTCGTGCTGGTGGGGGTGACCCTGGGTGTGGGGGTGGCGGTGATCGTGCTCGTGCGATAGCCGAGCGGGGCCGAATCGGGTAAGACCACCGCACGCACCCGTGGAGCGCGGCCAAGGAGCAGAGCGGATGATGACCAGGAGTCGATGGCTGGGTTGGGCCGTGGCGGGCGCCGCCCTCGTCGGATGCAGCGAGCCTGTGCGCTTCGTCGAGGACGCGGGCGGCGGCGGCGGGGGCATCGACGTGGGCCCCGTGGTGCGCGACACGGGGGTGGTTCCGCCGGTCGACACGGGCGTGGCGGTCGACCGTCCCGCGGTGCGTACGGTGCGCGATTTCCTCATCCCGGGCACGGTCGAGACGGCCCCCATGCGCTTCGGGGGCGCCGAGACCACGGAGGGGGCCCCGAGCCTGGTGTACCCCGACGACCGCACGATCATCCCGCCCAACCTGCCCCTCTTCGAGGTGCACTTCCGGCCGGGGGCGGGCAACGACCTGTTCGCGGTCTCCTTCGCGGGGGACGTGTCCGAGGCCCGGTTTTTTACGCGCTGTTCGCGGGTCAACGACGGCTGTGTGCTGACCCTCAACGCGGGCCAGA
Source organism: uncultured Myxococcaceae bacterium (assembly GCA_964447205.1). Taxonomy (GTDB): domain Bacteria; phylum Myxococcota_A; class Polyangia; order Polyangiales; genus JAEUKH01. Next base: position 50,390 of record CAYUSB010000032.1, on the reverse strand, counting down.
TGACCGAGATCGCCCGGGCCGCCACGGGCACGAGCGGGGTACGGATCACCGTCCGGGGCACCCGCAGCGGCGAGACCAACGGGCCCGTGGGCCGCAGCGACACGCGGTTTCTGGGCGTGACCCAGTCGTCGCTCCGGGGGGGCGTGTACTGGTGGATCTCCAGCGGGAGCATCGCCCGGTACGAGTTTGGCCGCGGCGACACGCGCTCGGAGGCCTTCCTGCGGGGCGATCCCATCAACTGCGTGGGCTGTCACTCCCTGTCGCGGGACGGCCAGCGTATGGCCGTGGGGCGCTTCATCCCGGCCCCGTCTCCGACGGCGATCTTCAACGTGGAGACCCGGGCCCAGGTCGGGGCGGGGTTCGGCTCCAACTTCGGGAGCTTCTCGCCCGACAACCGCCGCTACCTCTCCTCGGACGGGATGCGGATGACCCTCCTCGACGCGACCACGGGCACGGCCACCCCGGGCCTGACGGCGGGCCTCGCGGGGTCGATGCCCGACTGGTCGCCCAATGGCAACCTGGTGGTGTTCTCGCGGCCGCAGCAGATGGTCCCGATCCCTACGGGGACCCCCAGCCACTCGGCCCCCGCCGACCTCTTCGTCATGGACTGGAACGGCTCGGCCTTCGGTCCCCCCCGCATGCTGGCCGCGAGCAACGGGCGGAATTTCTACTACCCGAGCTTCTCGCCCGACGGGCAGTGGGTGGTCTTCAACGCCTCGGGGGGTACGAGCTACGACGCCCCCGACGCGAGCCTGTACGTCGTGCGGTCGGACGGGACGGGGCAGCCCATCCGTCTGACCTCCGCGGACGGGGCCGTCCTCGGCAACTCGTGGCCCAAGTGGACCCCCTTCGTCGAGCGGTACGTGGGCGAGCTGGAGGAGCCCCTGATGTGGGTGACCTTCTCGTCGCGGCGCGACTATGGGCTGCGGATCCAGCAGCAGGGACGCGACCGCTCGGGCCAGCGGGCCCAGCTCTGGATGGCGGCCTTCCGGCCGGGGGTGTCGGGCAGCGACCCGAGCGCCCCGGGGTTCTGGGTCCCGTTTCAGAACATCAACGACGGCAACCACATCGCCCAGTGGGTCGAGGAGATCCGTCGGCAAGACTGCGGCGACGCAGGGGTCTGCGCCCCCGGCGAGCTCTGCCAGAACGGGCGCTGCATCGGCCCCCCTCCGTGACCTCTCCGCCCGCTCCTGGGACCCTCGAAGCCTGGGCCTGGGACATCCTCCATCGCCCCTTTCGTCCCGAGAGCGTGCTCGGTCCCGTGCCCGACGCGGTCGACCCGGATTTCGTCGGCCTACGCGTCGAGGGGCCGTGCCGTACGGGGCTGCGGGTTCTGGCTCGGGCCGAGAAGAGCCCGCGTCCGGGGGCCTTGCGGGAGGGGCAGGCGAGGGCCCGGCTCGTGCACACCTTCCTGCATCACGAGCTCCAGGCTACCGAGCTGATGGCCTGGGCCATCCTGGCGTGGCCCGAGGCTCCGTTGGCCTTTCGGCGGGGCCTCGGGGTGATCGCCCGAGACGAGCTGCGGCACATGGTCATGTACGCGGACTATCTGTCGGCCCTGGGGGTGACCTTCGGCGACTTCGCGGTGCGCGACTGGTTCTGGGAGCGGGTCCCGCGGGTGGAGGGGCCGAGCGGGTTTTGTGCGGTGATGGGGATGGGCCTGGAGGCGGCCAACCTCGATCACGCGGCCCGGTTTGCACAGCGCCTCCGGGCCGTGGGGGACGAGGCCGGGGCGCGACTCCAGGAGCAGGTGGCCGAGGAGGAGCTGCCCCACGTGCGCTTCGGCCTGCACTGGTTTCGCCGCTGGCACGAGGCGGGCGACTTCGCGGTCTGGGCCTCGCTCCTGCCGCCGCCCCTGTCGCCGATCTTGATGCGGGGTGACCCCCTCGACCGCGGGGCCCGGTCTCGGGCGGGGTTCGCCGAAGACTTCACCGAGGCCCTGGCCAAGGCTCTTCCGTGTCGCCCTTCGCCTGGGTCCTGAACCTCGACGCCGAGGACGAGCTCGCCCGTCCCAGCACGGCCACTCCGTCGCGTTCGCTCGGGCTCCGGGTGTCTCGGCTCCTGCCTGCCCTCAGGGGGCTCGTGGGTCCGGACGACCTCGTGCTCGACGAGCTGTCGGTGCGCCCCGGGCAGGCCGCGGGGTACACGGGGCGGGCCTGGTGTCCGACCCCGCGGGCTCTGGGGGCCCTGCGTCGGGCGGGGGCCCGGGTGCCGGAGGCTCCGTCGTTGGCGGTGCTCCAGGCGGTCAACCACCGGGGCTTCGCGGCGGCCTTGGGGCAGCACCTCCCGGGGGCTGCCTGGGTGACCTCGCGGGCCGCCCTGGAGGCCTTGTGGGGGGAGCGTGGGGAGGAGTCTCCGTGGCTGCTCAAGCGCCCGTTCGGGTACAACGGCCGGGGGCGGCTGCGGGTGCGTCCGGGGCGGATCGCGCTGCGGGAGTGGGCCTGGATCGACGCGAGCTTCGCCCGGGGCGCCGGGCTCCAGTGCGAGCCCGAGGTGGAGCGGGTGTGCGACCTCGGGTGGCACGGGGAGATCGACGGGGCGGGGCGGTGCCACCTCGGGCAGCCGACGGTGCAGCGCAGTGATGCCTTCGGGCAGTGGGCGGGCAGCGACCCGATGCCGACGGGGGTGCTCGATGCCGGGCAGGCGGGGCGATTTCGGGCCGTGGTGGAGGCGGCGGGGGAGGCCCTCGGGAGGGCGGGGTACTTCGGCCCCTTTGGGGTCGACGGTTACCTCTGGCGGGCCGCGGAGGGGGTGGTGTTGCAGCCCCTGAGCGAGATCAACGCGCGGTACAGCATGGGCTGGGCGGTGGGCTGGGGGTCGCTCAGAAGAGGGTCGGTTGACGGGGCGGGAGGGTCTCGGCCTGGGTGACCCCGAACTGGGTGGCCACGAGGAGGGTGGCGGGATGATCGGCGAGGGCCTCGGCGGCGGTGGCCCGGGCGAGGTCGGGGCGGTTGTTGACCTCGGACAGATGCAGGAGGACCACGGTGCGTACGGTGGGGGGCAGGGTGCGGAGGAAGGCTGCGGTCTGGGCGTTGGAGAGGTGTCCCCGGGCCGAGGCCACACGGCGTTTGAGGAAGGGGGTGTAGGGCCCGTGCCAGAGGAGGTCGGTGCAGTGGTTGGACTCGACCAGGACCACCTCGCAGCCCGCGAAGTGCCCCTTGAGCGTCGGCGGAACCTCCCCCAGGTCGGTGACAAACCCCACGGAGGCCCCCCGGTGGGTGAGGCGCAGGGCGATCTGCGGGGCGTCGTGGGGGACGGGCAGGGGGAGGACGTCGAGGTCTCCCACCCGAAATGCGTCGCGGGGCGAGACCACCCGCACGCTGGCGGCCCGATGCAGATGAACCGCCCGTCGTACGCTCTCGGTGCAGTACACGGGCAGGGGCCATCGCCGGGTGAGTCGGTCGATCTGTCCGTGGTGATCGGCGTGGGCGTGGGTGATGACCACGGCCGTGGGCGGAGCGCTCTGCCCGACCCGGGCGAGTTGGGTGAGGAGCAGGTCGTCGGGGATGCCGGCGTCGATCAGGAGGCGGGTGGTGCCGGCTTCGACGAGGGTGGCGTTGCCCTTCGAGCCGCTGGCCAGGACGGTGATGCGCATGCGGTGGGGATCAGGGCGACCCGGCGGGGTCAGGAGCCGCAGTGGTCGGGGGTGACGCAGGTGCCGTTTTGTGCGGCGCACTGGGGGGCGGCGAGCCAGTTGTACTGAAAGCCGCGCGACCAGGTGCGGCAGCAGCACAGGCCCCCCGGTCGGGGCGTGGGCGTTTGAAGGGCCTCGGGGGGGGGAGTGGTCGGGGGAGCGGGGGGGGGCGGCAGACGCTGGGCTCCCGCGGTCGGGACCCACAGCATCGCGGTGAGGACTCCCACAGACAGCGTGCGCAACGTAGGCATCGTGAACCTCCTCCACAACAAACCCTCGGGCTCTCCCTCGGGGCTGCGGATGACTGTAGGGACTATAAGGCCTGCGGAGCGGTCTCGCACGGATCGAGCATGTCGACGGGGTGCGCGGGGCGTTGTACGGACGACGGCCCAGCGGGCATTCACCCGCGGCGCACGATGCAGGGACGGAGGGCGGCGCGGTGACGACGGACGGAGACCCGACGGAGACGGCGAGACAAGACGCGGAACGTATGGGCTGGTGCCTCGAGGCGGCGCGTCTGGCGGCGTTGCGGGGGGAGGTTCCGGTGGGGTGTATGGTGGTGGATGGGGCGGGGGAGGTGTTGGGCCAGGCTCACAACCTGCGCGAGCTCCTCGACGACCCGACGGCCCACGCGGAGGTCCTGGCCATGCGTCACGCGGCCTGGCGCCGGGGTTCGTGGCGGCTCGACGGCTGCACCTTGTACGTCACCCTGGAGCCTTGCCCGATGTGCGCCGGGGCCCTGGTCAACGCCCGGATCGCCCGGGTGGTGTACGGCTGCGACGACCCGCGGGCGGGGGCCATCCGGTCGTTGTGGTCCCTGGCCAACGACCCGCGGCTCAACCACCGCTGCGCGATCACGGCGGGGGTGCGGGCCGAGGAGTGCGCCGGGGTGCTGCGGGAGTTCTTTCGGGCGCGGCGGGGGAGGGCGAAGGTGCGCGGGGGGTGAGGGCGGGGAATTCGAGGGCTGCGGGTGCACGAGGAGGTTGACAGGGGGGGGATGGGCTGGCAGGTTCCGCCGCGGAGAGCTGTCCGAGTGGTCGAAGGAGCCTGACTCGAAATCAGGTGTGCCCTTACGGGTACCAAGGGTTCGAATCCCTTGCTCTCCGCCAGTGATGCGTCGCAGTGTGGTGTGCCCCTTCCAACGGCGCGCCGCGTGGATCTCGTGAGAGGCTCACAGCACGGATGCGCACTGGAGAGGTGACCGAGTGGCCGAAGGTGCGTGACTGGAAATCACGTGTACCGGTAACGGTACCGCGGGTTCGAATCCCGCCCTCTCCGCTAATTTCTGGGTAGTCGTTTGGGGGTGTTGTCGGGGGAGACACCGTGGGGCTCTACCACGTCTTCTGCGTGCATCCGCCCTGGGGCGTTGCCTCCGGGGCGCCGGTCGGGGCACCCTCCACCCCCTCATGCTCTTCGAGTGGTGGACGAGGCGTCGGCGCGACAAGATCCTGGCCGAGCCCTTCCCGGCCGCGTGGACCGACACGCTGCGCCGCGATGTGGGTCTGTGGCGGTTCCTCGACGACGCCGAGCGGGCCCGGCTGCGCGACCTCGTGCAGGTGTTTGTGCACGAGAAACACTGGGAGGGCTGCGGGGGCCTCACCCTCACCGACGCGATGCGCGTGACGGTCGCCGCGGGGGCCTGCACCCTCCTCCTCGGCCGCGACCACGACCTGTACGCCGACGTGGAGTCGATCCTCGTGTATCCCAATACGGTGGTGCCTCCCGAGCGGCCGTTGGGGATCTTCACACGCGGGGCCATGCTGACCGAGCCCCCGTCTCCCCTCGCGGGCGAGGCCTGGCAGGGCGGGCCGGTGATCCTCGTGTGGGACGACGTGAAGCGCGACGCGCGGCGCGCGGAGGACGGGCGCAACGTAGTGTTTCACGAGTTTGCCCACAAGATCGACATGCTCGACGGGGGCGCAGACGGCACGCCTCCGCTGCCCGACGGGGCCGCGCGACGCACCTGGGCCGAGGTGTGCGCGGAGATCTACCTCGCCCTCAAGGACCACGACCCTGACGTGCGTCGGGTGCTCGACCCGTACGGGGCCACCAACGAGGCGGAGTTCTTCGCGGTCGCGACGGAGTCGTTCTTCGAGCGGCCTGAGGATCTTGTCCGGGCCCTGCCGGACCTGTACCACCTGCTCGCCGACTTCTACAAGCAGGACCCACGCGCCCGGATGGCCCGCGACCCCCGCGACGACTGATCCGCGGTCCCAGAAGGGAGGCGATGATGCCGTGGGGATGGGGGGGAGCCTTGCTCAGTCTGGGGTGCGGACGAATGTGGGAGGGCGGAAACCGCAAGGGCGCAAGGGTCGCAAGGGCCGGAAGTTGTAGGGGGGGCATGGGGCAGGCGAAGGGTTGTGGGGGGCCTCGGGCAGGCGAAGGTCGGCACGTGCGGGGAGCGCGGGCGCGGGCGCCGACGATCCGCCGAGGTCGTCACGCCGCCCCTCCGACCCCCAAAACCTTCTGGCCCTTGCGACCCTTGCGCCCTTGCGGTTTCGCTGCCCGTCGCCCGTCGCCCGTCGCTCGTCGCCCGTCACCCGTCGCCCGCAGCCCGCGGCGAAGCCTGCATGACGACAAGCAGGCCACCTCGCTGATTCCTGTTGAATCGTAGTTCCCAATTCACAATGCAATTTGTCGCCGGTCAAAGCCCCGGCACTTCGTCCAGGGGGGTTGACCCCCCGCTCGAAGCCCAAAGGCTCCGTTCGAGAGGTCCGACCCCCCTCGGCAGAGCCGACAGGCTACCCCCAGGGTGCTCCGACCCCCCCCCGCGAAGCCCCGCGGCTACCCCCAGGGTGCTCCGACCCCCCCGCCAGGGCCCCGCGGCTACCCCCTGGGTCCTCCCACCCCCTCCCCCGAAGCCCGCCGGCACCCCCCTATCCCCGCTCCCCCCCGCGCCGCTGCCGCTTGCGCGCCGCGAGCGCCCCCACGGCGCCCCCCTCCGCCCCCGTCGGCGCCTCCGGCGGCGCCGCCGTCTCCGCCGTACGCGCGGGCTCCCTGACCGCCGCGGTGCGCGCGTCGTCCGCTGGGACCGCGACCTGCGTCGCCCGGTGGGCACGAAGCCGGCTCAAGGGGCCCTCCGCCGACTCCGCGGGGAGAGCCCCCGAGCCCGTCGCCGACCGGTCCCGCCAGCGCGCCCAGGCCTCGCGCAACCGCCCCAGAGGGAGCGGCGGCAACCGGGACGCCATGGCCCCGAGCATCAACCACCCCAGGGCCCACCCCCACAGCATCCTCGACAGCGGAACCCGCGTCACCCGCACCGGTCGCGCCCCCGCAAACAACCCCCGCAGGTCGGTCCGAACCCGACCCCCGCTCCGGGCCGCGATCTCACCCAGAAGCGCGGGATTGCCCGCCCGTCCCGTGCGCTCCACCGAGGCGTCCACCTCGGCCCCGGTCACGCCCACCACCCCGACCCCCGGCCGCACGACCGTCACCAGGTACGACCCCGGACGCGGGGCCTCCACCTCGGCCTCGTACCGCCCCGGCCCCCGCGCTTCCAATGCAACCCGCACGGTCGTGCCCGCGGGTGACACCACCCGGGCCTCCAGGCTCGCCCCGGTGTCGTACCCGCCTGTCCCAAGGGTGGCGTCCACCACCACCCGAACCCGCCCCGGAGCGGCGAGGGCCACCACCTGGGTTCCGCGGTCGCGTACGCCCCGGGCGAGCCACAGGCCCATCTGGGACACCAGGGCCGTGCTCCCGGGCCAACGCAGAAAGTCCGCCGTCCACCGCCCGTCGAGGTCGCTCTGCAGGGCCGCCGCACGGCCCACCCCCGCCTGCCACCGCGAGAGCCACGGGTCGTCGTCGAGGGCCCGCACGAGCACCTCCGCCCGCGGCCGGGCCTCCGCCACCACATACCCCCCCACCCGCGGAACCTCCCCCGCCCCAACGCCCCGCAGCACCTCCGCCCGCCGCACGATCCGCGGCACAAATCCCTCCTCCCGAATGGGGTTCCGTGCGGAGAGGGTGGTGTCCTCGGTGAAGATCGCCGGCAGGGTGTGGGCCTCCTCGGTGAGGTAGTACCGACCGCCTCCCGCCGCCGCGATGGCGGCCAGATGGCCCTCGTCGTGGCCGCGCCCGATGGCCACCACGCTCGTGGTGATGTGCTCCCGTTGGGCCGCCGCGGCGAGGGGGGGACAGGCCGCGCTGTTCTCCGCGTCGTCGCCGTCGGCCAGGAGGAGGACGTGGCGGATGGTGGTCGGAGCCCCGCGCAGGACGGCGTACGCATCACGCAGGCCCACGTCGGTGAGGATCCCACCGCCCCCGGGGGTTCCGCGTCGTGCGGCCCGGGCGAGGGCCGCGGGGTCGTCGGCGAGGCGCAGGGGCAGGGTCCAGCCTGTCTCCGTGTCGACGTGGGCGATGGCCACACGGTCCTCGGCCGTCAGGAGCCCCGCAGCCCGCGCCGCCCCCTCGTTGGCGAGGTCGAGTTTGCTGCGCCCGTCCCGCGTCGAGGCCCCCATCGAACCCGACCGGTCGATCACGATGGCCAGAGCCACCGACCCCCGCAGCCGGTGCTGCCGCAGGTCGAGGGTCACCGGCAAGACCTCCTCCACGGCCGTTCCCGCGTACCCTCCCGGCCCGAAGGCCGCGTCGGAGCCCACCATCCACAGCCCCGCCCCGAGGGCCCGCACCTGCTCCCGCACGAGGGCCAGGGCGCTCGGGTCGAGCTCCCGGGCCCGCACATCCGACAACACGATGAGGTCGTACCGCCCCCACTCCGCCGCCGTCATCGGGGCCGCCCCCGGGGACACCCGATCGACCTCCATGCCCGCACGCTCCAGGGCCTGGGTGAGCACCGTTCCGCCGCCCTGGTCGAAGCGGCCCGCCACCACCACGGCCCGCGACCCGCCTGCCACCCGCACAAAGCCCGCGGCCGTCTCGTTGCCGTCCACCGCGTCGTCGTCGGGGTCGTCGGGCACCACCCGGGCCTCGTACCGATGCAACCCCGCCCCGATCGCCTCGTCCCGCAGATGAACCACGTCCTCCCCCGCCCCCCACCGGGCCTCCGTGACCGACACCCTGCGCCCGTCCCGTCGCAGCTCAACGTGCCCCCTCCCGGGCCGGTCGGCCCGCATCACCAGGGCCAGATCGACCGGGGCCCCGCCCTCCACCTGGGCCGGGGCCCGCAGACGTACGGCAGCCAGGTCGCGCCGGGCGGGCCGACGCAGGGCCACCACGTCCACCGGCACCCCCGCAGCCGCCGCCACCGAGGCCGCCCCCGCGGCGTCTCCGCGGGTCTGATCGCCGTCGCTCACCAGCACGATGCGCCCATGAACCTCCGGGGTCACCTCGCCGAGCCCCTGGGCGATGGCCGCGGCCAGGTCGCTCGCGTCGCGGGCCCCGGAGACGTGTGGCAACGGGAGGGTGGTTCCGCGTGGGATGGGGGAGGGCCCGAGGGTGGTGGTGGCCTCGCGGGCGAAGCTCACCACGGCGATCCGGTCGTCGGGTCGGGCGCCCTCCGGGGCCTCGGCAAACCACTGTCGCAGCCGCGCTCCGAGCTCGGGCACATCGTCCGTCGACCGCGACTGATCGACCACCAGAACCACCAGCCTCCGGGTGCTCCGCCGCTCCCGCACGGGCCCCGCCAGGGCGAGGGCGAGGCAGCACAAGAGGGCGAGCCGGGCCCCTGCGATGAGCCCACGACGCAGCCGGGACAGGTGCGGGTCGAGCCGGGTGCGGCGACGCAGGCCCCAGGCCCATCCCGCCACGACGGCCACCAGGAGCACCAGGGCGATGGGGTGTTCGAAGCCCACGGGGAGTATGTGGGGGAGCATACTCTTGGGGGCTTCGCCCCGCGTGGCTGATACAACTACGTCATGGGCGCGGCGAGACCTGGCGGAGCCCTCGGGCGATGATCAAGTACCTCGGGAGCAAACGCCTGCTTCTGTCCCAGATCGTCGGCGTGATCGCCGGGCTCCCCGCGGTCACCTCCGTCCTCGACCTCTTCGCCGGCACCTCCCGGGTCGGTCACGCCCTCAAGGCCGCGGGCTACCGGGTGGTGGCCAACGACCACAACGCCTACGCCGAGACCCTGGCCCGCTGCTACGTCGAGGCCGACGCCGAGGCCGTGCGCGACGACGCCACCCGCCTGGTCGACGAGCTCAACCGGCTGCCAGGGCGGGCGGGGTACTTCACCGAGTCGTTCTGTGTGCGGAGCCGGTATGTCCAGCCCCACAACGGCGAGCGCATCGACGCCATCCGCGAGGCCATCGCCCACAAGGGACTGCCCCCCGCCCTGGAGTCGGTGATGTTGGTCTCCCTGATGGAGGCCGCCGACCGGGTCGACTCCACCACGGGCCTCCAGATGGCCTACCTCAAGTCCTGGTCGGCCCGGTCGTTTCAGGACCTCACCCTGCGGGTCCCGGCCGTGTTGCCGCGGGCGGTTCATGGTCGGGGGGAGGCCCACGCCCTCGACGCCCTGGAGGCGGTGGGGCGGCTCGAGGCCGACGTGATCTACCTCGACCCCCCGTACAACCAGCACAAGTACCTGGGCAACTACCACGTCTGGGAGTCCCTCGTGCGGTGGGACAAACCCGAGCTCTACGGGGTGGCCTGCAAGCGGGTCGACTGCAAGACGCGGGGGAGCGTGTTCAACTCGCGGCCGCGGTTTGTCGAGGCCATGCGGCGGGTGGTGATGGGAGCCCGGGCCCGATACCTCCTGGTGTCATTCAGCAACGAGGGGTACCTCGGGCGGGCCGAGATGGAGGCCCTGCTGGCCGAACGGGGACAGGTCACCGTGATCGAGCACGATTTCAAGCGCTATGTGGGCGCCCAGATCGGCATCTACAACCCCCGGGGCGACAAGGTGGGACGGGTGAGTCACCTTCGCAACAAGGAGTACCTGTACCTCGTGACCCCAGACGCACTGCGGTAGGATCGCGGCCGTGGCATACAGGGCCGTGCGTGTCGCGAACGGGCGGACGATCCGCGTTGTCGCCCTGCTGGGGCTGACCGCGGGCTGCCTGCCTGAGCCCGCAGGGTTTCGGTGCGGCGAGGAGGGGTCGACGGCTCCGTGTACGGCGACACCCGGGGCCCAGTGCCGGGGCGGGTATTGTGCGGTCGCGGTGTCGCGGGATACGTGCGTCTCGGGGTGGCGCTTCGTGTCGACCGCCGCCCGGCCTGGAGCGTGTGTTGCGCCCACGGGCGACGACCTCGACGCCGGTCACGACGCGGGCAGCACAGACGATGCGCCCGCCCTCCCCGACGACACGAACGACCCGCTCGACGCCGGGGTCGATGCGCCCGACGCGGGGGAGGATGTCCAGGTTGCTGTCGACCGGCTCCACGACGGACGGGACGCGTCCCCCGACGCCCGCGACGTGTCGACAGACGTGTCGACAGACCTGCCCGTGGTCTCGGGCCCTGACGTGCTCGAGGACGGCCGCGACGGATCCGTCCCCCCCCGCGATGCCTCGATGGACGGGTCGGCCTTGCCGGGCCCTGACGTGCTTGAGGACGGCCGCGACGCCTCCCGCGAGGCCGGGGCCGACAGCGGCCCGAGGGATGCGGGCTGCTTCGACGCGGGGGTCTCTGTGGTGTGCGGGGCCCTCGTGTGCCCCCCGGGCCGCGCCGACTGCGACGGGGTCGCGGGCAACGGCTGCGAGGTCGACACCAACACCGACCCCATGCGCTGCGGGGGGTGTGAAGAACGCTGCGGGACGGCCCAGGACTGTCAGGCCGGGCGCTGCGTCGACGTGGCCCACGGGGTCTCGTGTCGGGCGGTGCACAACACCCTCGCGCACGTGCGCTCGGGGCCGTATCGGATCGACCCCGACGGGGCCGGCCCGTTGCCGATGTTGACCCTGTACTGCGACATGGACCGCGACGGGGGCGGCTGGACCCTCGTCGAGGTCGGTCGGGCCCAGGGGGTCAACCTCTGGACCCGCAACGCGGTCAACACCCTTGACGACGTGCGGCTGACCACGTCGGCGAAGCTGTCGCGGGAGTACATGGCGGCCCTGCTCCTGTCGGGCGATCGCAGGCTGCGGATCGGCGACCTCGGCCGGTACGGCGAGCTGTACCTGGGCCCCCTGGAGACCACCTGGATTCGCGACGGCCTTGGGACGACGGGCTTCGGCACGGTGGTGGTGGGGCAGTACGTGGGGGCGACGCTGACGGGGCGACGCTACGCCGGGTCGCGGTTTGCGTGGCCCCTCGACGGGCCGCCTGCGGCCTGCCTCAACAGCGACGGAGGCTCGCGGGAGTGCGGCCTGGGGCTGCACCTGGGGACGTGGCGTGTGGCCATCGGGACGGGCGCCGTGACCCCACATCGCGACGCTCTCTTCGTCAACTTCTCGGGGACTTCGTTCGACCTGCGGCCCGACAACGGCTATCGGATCTGGGTGCGTTGAGGGAGTTGCTCCGCGCGGAGTCTCAGCGCCCCAGGAGGAGGCCGGCGACGACGAAGCCCGCGACGAGCAGGGCGACCACGACCCCCACGACGCGGTTGGTGCGTTGGGTGTGCGCGGCGTTCATACGCAGGGCCTCGTCGCGCAGGGCGAAGACCCCGTGTTTGAGCCGATGCCGGGCGATGGCGCTCGGGTCGACGTGCTCGGCGAGGAGCACCGCGGCTCCGCAGAAGCTGCACACGAGCTGCACGCTCCCGTCGTCGGGCACGGGGTTGGTGCCCCCGCAGCGTCCGCAGCGAACCCCCTCCGCGAGCAGGCGTTTGTATGCCTGGTTGCCGGCCGCCTGGCGGGCCATGTCGAGCTCGAAGCGCTCGCGGTCGGAGATGTAGCCGCTGACGGGTTGGGGGCTCTTGCACCCCGGGCACGTCACCGTCGACACCTGCAGATCGAGCGGAACCGCCAGGGTCTCCCCGCACCGCAGACACGGGGCGGGTCGGGTGTTGGTGTCGCCGCCCTCAAACCGCGGGGCGTGTTGGGCTCGTTCGATCGCGGTCTCGGGGTTGGCGAAGGACTCCTGGAGGTATCCGATGAGCCCATCGGCCGACACCGCCGCGGAGCCCGCGTAGTCCGCGGTGCGCAGCGTCGCCTTGCAGAAGGCGCACGCGAAGGCGGGCACCCGCAGGTCGTCGGGCAGCGGAGTGCTCGCCCCGCAGAAAGTGCAGGTCACACCGTGAGGGGTGGTCATGGGGCAGCGTTCGTTCCTCGGCGGCGTTGGGGGAGGGGGAAGGGCCCGGCGGGTCGGCCGCATCGCCCGCCCATCGGGGATCAGACCACATCGTGGGCTCCGTTGCGCTCCCGAGTGTGGGGGGTGCATCGTCGTACATTCGCCTGCACACTCTCCGCCGCCCCCAATGCTCCCCGCCCCCGAACTCCCCCTCCTCCGGCCCCTCCTCCACGACCCCGACGATCTCGCGTCGCGGGCCCGATACGCGGCCGAGCTCCTCGCCCGCGGAGACCTGCTCCGGGCCGAGGCCCTGACGACCCCGCGGGCCACCCCCGAAGCCGCCCAGGCCTGGAAGACCCTGCTCGGCACTGGGGTGCTCGAGGTGCATCTGTACTACGGGGTTCCGGTGGCTTTGCGGGTGTCGGTGGGGCGGGCGGCCGAGGGGGTGGGCTTCGACCTCGGGGCCCTGCTGGAGGCCCTCCCCGTGCGAGAGCTCGCCCCGGTCTTCGCCGACCCCGAGGCCGACGACGAAGACCCCGAAGACGGCGGCCCTGCCCAGCGCCTCGCCGTCGCCGAGGTCCTCGCCCGCGACCCGCGCTGCGCCGGGGTTCGGGTGCTCGACCTGTCCTTCGACGACTGGGGCGAAGCCGCCTGGCGGACCCTCCTGGCCTCCCCCAGGCTGCACCTGGAGGGTCTCGTGGTGGGCGACGGCGACTGCCGCCTGTGGATCGCCGAGCCCCTCGCGACCAGCCCCGCCCTCGACACCCTGCGGACCCTGACCTTCGCGGCCGACTGGCGCTGCGACTTCGGCGACGCGGGCCTCGCGACCCTGCTCGCGGCCCCGCGCTGGACCGGGCTGCACACCCTGGAGCTGTACAACCTTGCCCTCACAGGGGCGGGGGCCCAGGGCGTGGCCCGCTGTTCGGCCTTGCGGGGGCTGCGGGTCCTCGACCTGGGGGGCGGGTCGTACAAACCCAACCGGGTGGGCCCGGAGGGTACCCAGGCCCTGGCCGCGAGCCCCTTCCTCGGCTCCCTGGAGCGCCTCGTGCTCGACTTCAACGCCGTGGGCGACGCGGGGGTCGAGGCCCTCGCCCGCTCGACCACGTTGGGCTCCCTGCGGTCGTTGTCGCTCAAGCACAACGGGCTCACCGACGGGGCCCTCGTAGCCCTCGCCGAGGGCGCGGGGATGCCCGCCCTGTCCACCCTGGAGCTGACCTTCAACCAGCGCCTGACGCACCGCGGGGTGGCCGCCCTGGCCGCGAGCCCGCGGATGCGGGCACTGGAGTCCCTGTGGATCCGGCAGTGCCCGGGTCTTGGTGCCGAGGGGGCCCATGCGCTCGCCGACGCCCCCGGGGCGGTCGGTCTGCGCGACCTCAACCTCCTGGAGTGCAAGCTCGGGCCCGAGGGAGCCCGGGCCCTGGTGGAGTCGCCCCATCTTGGGTCATTGAAGACCTTGCAGGTTTCGGGCAACCAGCTTGACGACGCGACCCGGGCCCTGCTTCGAGCCCGCTTCGGGGAGGGCGTCGGAGCGCGGTGACGGCAGGGGCGCGACGTCCACCCGGGATGAAGGCGAAGAAGCCGCGAGGGCGCAAGGGTCGCAAGGGCCCGAAGGGTGTGGGGGGCATCGGGCAGGCGACGGTCGGCGCGCGAGGTGTTGCGGACGAGAGCACAGTCGCCGGCGAAGCCTCGCGGGGCTCACGCCCCCCCTTTTCCCCCCAGAAAACCTCGGTGCCCCTTGCGACCCTTGCGCCCTTGCGGTTTCGCAGCCCGCCCCGCGTCGCCCGCCGCCCGCCCTTCGCGGCCTACGGGTGCACCGGCACGATCTCGATGCCCTCCCGCAGGGCCTCGATGCCCGGGTACCGCGCCGCGAGGTCGAGCACCACGCAGCGCCGGGCCGCCCGCGGGGCCCCGAAGATCACCGGGCATCCCTGGTTTCCGCCCTCGACGAACCACCCGGTCTCGTCCTTGTCGTGGCCGTGGAGGACCATCGTGAGGGCCGTTCCCTCCGCGGAGAGGCGGGCGAGCAGGGCCGCGCACTCCTCGGCGGGTTGACCGTACGACCAAAGGAGGCTGTCGAGGGCCCGCTGGTCGGCCGCGTCGTGCGGCGGCAGGGGCATCGCCGCGAGTTGGGCGAGGCTCACCACGCGCCGGTCGGGAGAGCCGTGGGTGAGGAGGGCCCCGCAGGGCGTCACCACCGCGAGGAACATCCCACCCAGGAAGGTCCCCAGGGACACACGCTGCGCTGCCGAGAGACCGGACTCCAGAAAGGCGGCCTCGTCGGGGTGAAACTTCCGGGTCCGACGTCCCCCGAGGTGGGCCATGTCGTGGTTGCCCAGGACCCCATGCACCTGCCCCGGCCATCGCGCCTGAGCCTCCCGCAGGGCCTCCAGGACCGCCCAGGAGCGGTCGGGATACCCGTACAACGCCGGCTCGCGCGATTGGGTCTCGGGGTCGGGCCCGTGCACCCAGTCCCCCAATTGCACCCAGTGACTCGCCGGGTCGTCGCGGAGCAGATCCACGAAGCGCGCCCGCAGGGCCACAAAGGCGTCGAGGTCGCCGTGCAGGTCGGTGCTCACGAGGCACCGCCCCCGGGCAGGGAGCCTGAGCACGCGGCCCGAGGGCGGGGCAGGGAAGGAGGGCATCACGGGGCGCTCGGGTGCGGGGAGGGGAGGGTCCTGGGCAGGGTCCTGCACAATCTTCGCACAGCGGAATGGCCCCGGCCGCAGGGCATATCCGCGCACACTGAATGCCTGCCTCGACGCAGAGACCCACCGGGATCCCTATGGTGGGTGGGCGAAGTCTCCCCGTCTGCCACAAAGCCCCCCAATGACGCTCAACAATCAGTATGACCTCACCACCCTCGACCACGAGGTCGGCTCGGCCGACGGGGTCGCCGAGATGGAGATGCGCGAGGCCTTGCTCAAGACCGGGGCCTTACAAAACGCCATCCTCCACAGCGCAAACTTCTCAAGCATTGCCACCGACGAGAAGGGCGTGATTCAACTCTTCAACGTGGGGGCCGAGCGCATGTTGGGCTACGCCGCGGCCGACGTGGTCGACAAGATCACCCCGGCCGACATCTCCGACTCGCAGGAGCTGATCACCCGGGCCGAGGCCCTGAGCGATGAGCTGGGCACGACCATTACGCCTGGATTTCAGGCCCTGGTGTTCAAGGCTTCGCGCGGCATCGAGGACATCTACGAGCTGACCTACATCCGCAAGGACGGGAGCCGGTTTCCGGCCGTGGTCTCGGTCACCGCCTTGCGGGACGCCCAGAACGGCATCATCGGGTACCTCCTGATCGGCACCGACAATACCGCCCGCACGCGGATCGAGGCCGAGCGCCGCAACCTCGACGAGCGCCTCCGCGACTCCCTCCTGGCCCTCCAGGAGAACAACGTCGAGCTCGGTCGGGCCAAGGCCGCGGCCGAGAAGGCCAACCAGGCCAAGTCGGAGTTTCTCTCCAGCATGAGCCACGAGCTGCGGAGCCCCCTCAACGCCATCCTCGGGTTTGCCCAACTGATGGAGTCGGACAACCCGCCCCCGTCAGAGGCCGCCCGGGGGAGCATCGACCAGATCCTGCACGCGGGGTGGTACCTGCTCGAGCTGATCAACGAGATCCTCGACCTCGCCGTGATCGAGTCGGGGCGCATCTCCCTGTCGCTGGAGTCCGTGTCGGTCGCCGAGGTCCTGGTGGAGTGCCAGACCATGATCGAACCGCAGGCCCAACGGCGCGGGCTCACGATGACGTTTCCCCACTTCACCACGCCCGTCTTCGTCAACGTCGACCGGACCCGGATGAAGCAGGTGCTCATCAACCTCCTGTCCAACGCCATCAAGTACAACCGAGTGGACGGGGTCGTGGTCGTCGAGTGCCTGCCGGCCTCCGCGGGGCGCGTCCGGCTCTCCGTCGAGGACACCGGGGCGGGGCTGTCGGTCGAGAAGGTCACCCAGCTCTTTCAGTCCTTCAACCGCCTCGGGCAGGAGAGCGGCCTCGAGGAGGGCACCGGCATCGGCCTGGTGGTGTCCAAACGCCTCGTCGAGCTGATGGGCGGGGCCATCGGCGTCGAGAGCACCGTCGGCAAGGGGAGCACCTTCTGGATCGAGCTGAAGGAAGACGTGGCCCCCTACGTGGTCCCCGTGGAGGACGGGCCCATGACCTACCCCGAGGTCCTGGCGCCTGAGAGCACCCGGCGGCAGACCCTGCTCTACGTCGAGGACAACCCCGCCAACCTCAAGCTGGTCGAGCAGCTCATCGCCCGCCGACCCGACATGCACCTGCTCACGGCCCGGGAGGCCCTCGGGGGCATCGAAATCGCGCGCACCGCCCAACCGCAGGTCATCCTCATGGACATCAACCTCCCCGGGATCAACGGCGTCGAGGCCCTGCGGATCCTCCGGGAGGACCCCCTCACGGCCCACATCCCCGTGGTCGCCCTGAGCGCCAACGCCCTGCCCCGCGACATCCAGCGGGGCCTCGACGCGGGGTTCTTCCGGTACCTCACCAAGCCCATCGTGGTGCGGGAGTTTATGGCCGTCCTGAGCGTGGCCCTGGAGTTCGCCGACGAGGCCCTCCATCGCACCCACGAATCCCATGAGCCTCCAGCTCCGAACCCGCTCAGACTCAGACCGTGATCACGCCCGCCGAAATCCTCGCCGCCGACATCCTCATCGTGGACGACCTGGAGGCCAACGCCCTCCTCCTGGAGGGGCTCCTGCGCCGCGCGGGGTACACCTCCGTGACGCGCACGATGCTCCCGCGGGAGGTGTGCGACCTGCATCGTACCCACCGCTTCGACCTGATCCTGCTCGACCTCCAGATGCCCGAGATGGACGGCTTCGCGGTGATGGAGGCCCTCAAGGACGTCACAGGCGACGCCTACCTCCCGGTCCTCGCGATCACGGCCCAACCCGGCCACAAGCTCCGGGCCCTCAAGGCCGGGGCCCGCGACTTCATCAGCAAGCCCTTCGAGCTGGCGGAGGTCCTGGTGCGGGTAAAAAACCTGCTGGAGGCCCGCCTCCTGCACAAGGCCCTCGAGACCTACGGCCAGCGGCTGGAGGTGCGCAACCAGCTTATCCGCAAGACCTTCGGGCGCTACCTGTCCGACGACATCGTGGAGGGCCTCCTGGCCTCGCCCGAGGGCCTCGACCTCGGTGGCGAGCGGCGCACCGTCACCATGATGATGGCCGACCTGCGGGGCTACACCTCCATCGCCGAGAGCCTGCCGCCCGAGAAGGTGGTCTCGATCGTCAACAACTATCTCGAGAAGATGATCGAGGTCCTCGTCCAGTACGGCGGCACCATGAACGACTTCACCGGCGACGGCTTCTTCGGCCTCTTCGGCGCCCCCGTGGCCCACCCCGACGACGCCGCGCGGGCGGTGGCCTGCGCCGTGGCCATGCAACGCGCGATGGAAGCGGTCAACGACCGCAACCGCACGATGGGCCTGCCCGCGGTGGGGATGGGCATCGGGCTCAACACGGGCGACGTGGTCGTCGGCAACATCGGCTCGGTGCAACACGCCAAGTACGGGGTGGTGGGCAGCGCCGTCAACCTCACCGCCCGCATCGAGTCGTACAGCACCGGGGGGCAGGTGATGATCTCCCAATCCACCTTCGACGCGGTACACGACGGCGTCGAGGTCGAGGAGCGGCTGCGGGTCGAACCCAAGGGGGTCGGGCACCCGGTCACCCTGTACTCCGTGGTCGGGATCCGGGGACGGCCCGACCTCGTCCTGCCGCGCGTCGAGGCCAGGCTCGTGGCCCCGCGGTCGCCCCTCGAGGTCCGGTTCGCCGTGATGCAGGGCGTGGACGCCCCGGGAGCGATCGTCGCGGGCAGGGTCACGCGGCTGTCGTGCCATCACGCCGAGATCGAGGCCCGCGCGGAGGTGCCTCCCTTCGCCAACCTCAGGCTACGATTCGTCCGCGACGGCGCGGACGTGGCAGGCGACCTCTACGCCAAGGTGAGCGGAGGGGGAGCGGGACCGGACAGGTTCCTGGTGCGTTTTACCTCCGTCCCCCCGGAGGTGCTGGCCTGCTTCGAGGCCCAGGGCGTCACAGGCTGACCGCCCGCACCCCGTGCGAGCAGATTCCGCGGCCTCGCACGGCCTGCACCCTGCGACGGCCCCGAAACCCGTCGAATTCCCCGACAATCCTCGCTCCGGTACCGCCCTTGCAGCCCTGCGGGCTCCATGACTTCATCCTGGCTTCGTTCACACGGTCTCGCCTCCTGGGTGATCCTCTCCCTCCTGGCCGCGGGATGCTCCGACGACCCCGCCCCGGCCGCCGACGACGCCGCCGACACGCCCGCCACGGACGTGGGGTCCCCGGATGCTCCTGACGTGGACGCGTCGGTTCCCGGCGACACGGGCGCCCCGGGGGACAGCGCCCCGCCGGGCGACACCCCGCCCACCGACACCCCGCCCCCCCTCGACGCGGGCACGCTCTGCCCCTCCCTCACCCCCACCGACGGGACCCCCTGCACCCCCCCGGCCCTCCAGCCCTGCGAGTACCCCGGGGTGGTCTGCGGCCCCGGGATGCGCCACTTCAACACCGCCACCTGCACCAACGGCCGCTGGGTGGTCGTCATCGCCCAATGCCCCCCCACCGACGCAGGGCCCCCCACCGACTTCGGGGGAGCCTCCGACACCTGATCCCTGTGCCGCCAGGGCACCCCTCCGTGCCCGAGGGCTGGCACAACCCGGCGCACCGCCCGCCCCGAATTCCCTACAACCTACGCGGTCACCAGGTCGGCACGGTCGTTGTACTGTGCCGCCTCCATGAAGAACAAGCGTACCTTTCGTGCACCCTTCGTGATGACCCTCGCGGCCGGGGCCATGGCCGCCACCGTCAGCGGCTGCGGCGGGGATGTGGTCACCGGGGTCGGCCCGGGCTGTCCCACCGAGATCGCGACGGTAGGCGCTGCCTGTGACCCCGCCGTGTCGACCGAGGTGTGCAACTACGGGACGGCCTTTCCTGGGTGCCCCGGGACCTATCCCAACTCTCGGGTGTGCAACCCCACCACGCGGCAGTGGATGTCCGTGACGGCCACCTGCAACCCCCCGCCTCCGATGTGCCCCACGACCCCGCCCATGCAGGGCGCGGCCTGCGTCGGCGACCTGTCGTGTTCGTTTGACGGCTGCGCCCACAACGGGGTCTGGAGCGCCCGATGTTCGGGCGGGCGCTGGGACCTGCAGCGCGGCTCGTGCAACCCCCCTCCGCCCGCGTGTCCCCCGACGGCTCCCTCCGACGGACAGCCCTGCCAGCCGGGGTTTGGCATCGCGGTGTGCCCCTACGGCCCCCCGGGGTGCGGGATGGGCTCGGCCGTGTTCACCTGCGGCGGCGACTCGAGTCTGCAGTGGCGGCGCCGCCCGGTGCGCTGCGACACCAACCCCGGGTGCCCCGCCTACGCGCCCGATGCCAACACCTTCTGCACGCCCGCGCCGACGACCCAGTACTGCGTCTACGCCAGCACCAACCCCTGCGACCCGAGCCATCGGGCCTTGCGCTGCGACGACACGGGCCGCTGGACCCCGGCCATCTCCTCCTGCAATCCTCCGCCCCCGTTCTGTCCCGAGGCCCTGCCCCAGGAGGGTGCGGCGTGTGACCGCAGCCGTTCGCCCCTGCCGTGCTCCTACGGCGACTGCGGCGGCAGGCCCGTCGCCGAGGCCACCTGCGTCAACAACCGCTGGGTCACCCGCCTCGGCGAGTGCGACCAGGACGGCGGGACCGAACCCGGCGACGGCGGGACCGAGCCCTCCGAGGACGGCGGGACCGAACCCGGCGACGCGGGCCCCCCCGAAGACGCCGACATCTTCGTCGACGCGGGCTGATCCTTCTCCCCCCGGTCTCGCCCCCCCACCGCGGGCCCGGAGGTTGCTACCCTGGGCCCTCCATCCCGATGAGTATCTCCCAGGAAAGTGTTTCCGCGGCCTCGGACCTCGTGCGTCACGAGTGGCTCCAGCGCGTCGAGGCCGAGTACCGATCGAGCGTCATCACCCAGCACCTCACCCTCTGGATGACCCAGGCCGGGGTCACCCCCGACCTCATCCACGACGGCCTGCGCATCGCCGCGGACGAGCTCGATCACGCCGATCTCAGCATGCAGGTCCACCTCGCCGCGGGGGGCACCGGGGTCCCCCTCCTGGCCCGCGAGACCCTCACCATGGCCACCCGGCCGGGCGAGCCCCTGGAGTTCGCCATCGTGCGGGTCGGGGTCGATGTCTTCTGCCTCGGCGAGACCGTAGCCGTCCCCCTCTTCAAGAACCTCCGGGAAGGCTGTGAGGTCGAGGTGGCCCGGGTGGCGCTCGACCGCATCCTCAAGGACGAAGTGCGACATCGTGACTTCGGCTGGGACCTCCTGGAGTGGATGCTCGAAGGCCCCTCCCACCGCGAGGTCCGGGCCCTGGTCGAACGCGAGCTGCCCCAGTGGTTCGCGCGCATCCGCGGGAGCTACGCCCCGGCCTTCACCCGCGACAAGACCGAGATCGACGACCAGGACCGCCGCTGGGGGCTCATGGCCCCCGCTCAGTACGCCGCCGTGGTCGAACGCACCTGGGAGCGCGACTGGCGCCCGCGGTTTGCGCGCCTCGGGATCGCCACCGAGACCGCCTGGGCCGACTCGGCACCCCCCGAGACGGTGGCCACGACGCCCGAAAGCCCGTAGAAGGTTTCCCCCACCAACTGGACCCGCCGCCCTGAGCGGGTACAGTGCCGCCCGCCAGACTGGGAACACACTCCCGTTCCCCGCGCATTGGGACGTCTTCATCGTGACCACTGACAGCGCCTCCGCCCTCGACGACGTCGAGGTCCCTGTTGCGCGTTCCGGCATTTCTGGCTGGTTCGTGCCCTTCCTGTGCTTCTTCCTGTCCGGCGCCTCGGGCCTCGTCTTCGAGGTCATCTGGACCCGGATGCTCACCCTCGTGTTCGGGGCCTCCACGCCCGCCATCAGCACCGTGCTCGCGGCGTACATGGGGGGCCTCGCCCTGGGCTCGTGGTTCTTCGGGCGCTACGCCGACCGGCTGCGGTTTCCGCTCCTGTCGTACGCGGCCATCGAGGCGGGGGTGGGCTGCATGGCCCTCCTCATCCCCCTCATCATCCAGAACGTCTACCCCCCCGTCTCCCGGATCATCACCCAACACGGGGGCAACAACTTCGACGTCTTCACCTTCCTGAGATTCCTCGTGGTGGCCGCGGTCCTCTTGCCCCCGACCACCCTCATGGGGGCCACCCTCCCGCTCCTGGCCCGGCACTTCGTGCAGCGCGGCGGTCGCCTCGGCCAACGCGTCGGGGCCCTCTACGCCGTCAACACCCTCGGGGCCGTGGCCGGCACGTTCCTCGCCGGCTTCATCCTCCTGCCTGGCCTCGGGCTCA
Organism: uncultured Myxococcaceae bacterium; assembly: GCA_964447205.1. Taxonomy (GTDB): domain Bacteria; phylum Myxococcota_A; class Polyangia; order Polyangiales; genus JAEUKH01. The sequence continues at coordinate 28,312 of CAYUSB010000032.1, read as the reverse complement.
AGGTCACCAACGCCCTCGCCGGGGGCACCAACCTCTGCCTCGCCCTTCTTATCGTGCTGTTTCGCAAGCAGCTCCTGGGCGACGCCTGGCCCGCCTCGTGGCGCGCCCTGCTCCCGGTCCGGTCCTCCGCCGCAGAGCCCGTACCCGAGCCCGCCGCCGAGACGGTCCCGGAGCCCGCCCCGGACACCGTCCCCGCCGCCGACGAGGCCCCCGACGCCCCGCCTCCCGCCGCCACCGACGAAGAACGTTTCCTCGAAGAACCCATGACCCGCCCGGCCCGCGTGGCCGTCCTCCTGGCCGCGGCCGGATCGGGCTTCGCGGCCCTCGCGTACGAGCAGATCCTGACCCGGGCCCTCGACATGGTCATCGGGTCGTCGGTGTACTCGTTCACCATCATCCTCATGGGCTTCCTCGTCGGCATCGCCGGGGGCAGCGCCATGGCATCGTGGATCCTCCGGGTACGCCCCGGCCCGACGGCCACCGTGGCCGTGGCGGGCACCCTCGAGGCCCTCGCCCTCTTCCAGTACGTGGTCTACCAGAACAACGTGTCCCGCCTCGTGTGGGTCATCGTCACCCTGATCGTGGTGCTCGGGACGGCCATCGCGGCCACCTGGCGTAAGCCCATGCTGGCCCTCGGGATCACCCAACTCGTGATCGGGGCCGGGGCCATCGCCACGTACTTCTTCCAAGACCGCATCCCCAGGATGTTTGTCTACCTGGCCCTCACCACCACCACCAACTGCGACCCGGCCACCCCCATCCGCTTCTCGCAGCATGTGGGCACGATCCAGTGGCTGTCGTTTGTGATCGCCCTGCTCTGCGCCCTGCCCGCCGCCATCGGCATGGGGGCGGCCTTCCCTCTGGGTGTGCGGGCCTACACCCGCGGGCGCGACCGGGTCGGGGCCGACACCTCCCACGTGTACTCGGTCAACACCGTGGGCTCGATCCTGGGGTCGCTCCTCACGGGCTTTCTCATCATGCCCGCCGTGGGCATGGAGACGGCCATGTACATCGCGGTGGCCATCAACCTGGTCTTCGCCCTCTTGCTCCTGCTCACGGCCCCGGGCGAGGAGCCCGTGCGGTACCTCCTCGTGCCCGCGTGCGCCGTGCTCCTGGCCATCACGGGCGTCGGGGCGGCCCTCGGGCGCGAGGGGAGGTTGTCCCGCTCGCAGGGCACCGTACGCTTCTTCCCGCGGCCCTGGGACCAGGCCGAGATGACCACCGGGGTGTTCCGTCTGAGCCTGGCCGACGGGATGATCCGGCGCCGCGGAGGGCGCTGCGAAGAGGAGCAGGCCGGCGAACGCTCCCAAAACCTCGGCCCCGAGAACCCCATCTACTACCGCGACGGGGTCACCACCACGGTGACGGTCGAACGCTGGGCCCTGTCGGCCGATCGCGTCCATTTCGCCTTGAAGAACAACGGCAAGGTCGACGCCTCCAACGGCGACGACATGCCCACCCAGGTCCTGGTGGCGGGCTACCCCCTCCTCATGCACCCGCGCGAACCGTCCGAGGTCGACGTCTGCCTCGTGGGCTTCGGCTCGGGGGTGACGGTCGGGACGGCCCTGGAGTTCCCCGTGCGCCGGGTCGACGACGTGGAGCTGGAGCGCTGGATCCCCGACGCCTCCCGCTACTTCGCCGACGTAAACCACCTGCAGTACACGCCCGAGCGGGTCTACCCCTTCGTGCGGATGCCGCGGCTCACCCTGATCAACAACGACGGCCGCAACTTCCTCGCGAGCACCCACCGCCGCTACCACGTGGTGATCTCCGAGCCGTCCAACCCGTGGATCACCGGGGTGAGCAACATGTTCACCGTCGACCACTTCCGCGGGGCGGTGCAGTCGCTCACCCCCGACGGGATCTTCGTGCAATGGGTGCAGCTCTACGAGATGTCGCCCGACAACATCAAGAGCATCTACCGCACCTTCGCCGAGGTCTTTCCCTACGTGCGGGTCTTCGCGGCCGACGCGTACAGCTCCGACACCATCATGCTCGGGAGCTTTCGGCCGATCCCCCTCGACCCGGCCACCATCGACCGTCGGCTGACCGACCCCCGGATCCGCAACGCGGTGGCCCCGTCGCACGCCACGGGCAGCACCGACCTCCTGGCCCGGATGCTCTTCGCGAGCCGCGAGGAGGTCCAACGCTTCGCCCAGATCGAGGAGCGCCTGGAGCGCGGAACGTGGCGCCCCCAGATGCGCTCGACCGGCCTCGGGGAGTGCCCCCGGGAGTCGTGTCGCCGACGGCCCGCCACCCTCAACACGGACGACAACGCCCACATCGAGTTCGCCGCCCCGCGCGACCTCATCGGGTTCGATGCGTTTCAGGGGTACGTCGAGACCATGTACGACGACGCCTGGCGTTACGGCCGGGTGGAAGAGCACATCGCCATGCCCGAAGACCCTGCGGCGCGGGTTCGGTTGATGGCCAACCTGGGGGTGTCCCTCCTGGCTGCAGGGCGCCCGAGCCGCGCGGGTGAGGTCCTCGAACGGGCGGCCTCCACCCGCGGTGCGCAGGGCCAGGCCCTCGACCTTCCCGAAATGACCCGGGCCGCCTCCATCTGGAACGTCATCACCTCGCCCCGCGAGCCGAGCATCCGTCTCGACCCGCCGGCTCCGGGCCCGGCCCTGTCCCGCGAGGGGGCCCGGGTGCTCCAGGAGACCTTCGCCCGGGCGCAGGCCGCGGTCGATCGGGGCGGGTATGCCCAGGCCCTGGAGGCCATCGCCTCGCTCCCGGTGTCGGTGCGCGACCACTCGGGTCCGGGGCTCCGTCTCCTCTACGGCTACCTCCTCTACCGAACCTCCCTCGTCGACGGGGCCGAGTCCCGTTTCTCGGAGGCGGCCGAGTCGTTGGAGGGTCTCGCGCGGGACGAGGCCGTGTGGGCTCGGAGCCACCCCGAGGTGTACTTCCTCATCGGCCGGGCGCGGTTCCGGTCGGGGGAGTTTGCGCGCAGCGTGGGGGCCATCGCGACCTTCGTGGACATGGCCCGCAACCCGGTGCGGGGAGAGCACGAGATGCCCGCGGTTCCGCGCGACATCGACGAGCCTGACGCGGCCACGGCCCCGGTCTCCGACGCCCCCGGGGAGGCCCCCAAGGACACCCGAGCGCCCGCCCCCGCCCGGGGGTGATCTCGCCGCCATCCCCCGCCCGCGAGAATCTGCGCCCCCCATAGCAATCCCCCACGGGCCCGGCGTACGATCCCGCCATGCCCAACCGCGCGCTCCTCATTGGGATCAACCGCTTCCGCGACCGCGACGTCAACCCCCTCCGCGGCTGCGTCAACGACGCCCGCAATTTTGGCAGCCTCCTCACGGGCGTGTTCGGCTTCGCCGGCAGCAACGTGCGGACGGTGCTCGACACCCAGGCCACCAAAGGGGCGGTGGTCGATGGCCTCCGCTGGCTCGTCACCGGGGCCTCCCCGGGCGATCAGCTCGTCCTGGCCTGCTCCTCCCACGGCTCCCACGTCCCCGACGAGACCGACGACGAACCCGACGGCGAAGACGAGGTCCTCGTCGTGCACGACCACGACTGGTCGCGGGTCATCCTCACCGACGACGAGATCGCGCAACACATCGCCCGGGTTCCGCGGGGGGTTCAGCTCTACACCTTCTGGGACACCTGCCACTCGGGCACCCTCAACGACCACGCCACGCGCTCCCGCGGCCTCATGGCCCGCGGCAAGAACCTCCGCGCCAACGCCATCAGCAAATACTCGCCCCCCCCGTGGGTCACCGAGGCCGCCTCGCGCAAGGCCACCCAGGACATGATCCGGGCGGCCCAGAACGCCGCGGCCCCCGGCGGACAGCCCGACACCTCCCACGTGGCCACGGTCTCGTTCGCGGCCTGCAAGGACGACGAGACGGCCGCCGACGCGAGCTTCAGCGAGGGCTTCGCCGGGGCCTTCCTGTACAACCTCAGCAAGGCCATGCAGGCCAACCCCCGGGGGTCGTGGGAGGACGTCTTCCAGCACGCCAAGCGCAAGGTGCGGGAGGGGGACTTCGATCAGACCCCGGAGATCTACGGGCCGAGCGCCCTGCGTCGGTCGCCGATGTTCGGCGGGGGGGCTCAGCAGGTGCGGGGGGCCGCCCTCGGGGTGGCGGCCGACAGCCCCGAGATTCGCCAGCTCGACACCCAGATCGGGCAGATGGAGGCGGCGGGGCAGTGGGCCCAGGCCGCCCAGGCCCTGCACCGGCGGGCCGGGCGCGTGAGCGACACCGGCGAGCGGGTGCGCACCCTCGAACACCTCGTGAGCCTGTACCGGGCCCAACTCCGCGATGAATCCGGGGCCGTCCGGGCCTGCGAAGAGCTGCTGATGGTTCAGCCGAACCACCCGGGGGCCCGGCAGTACCTGGAGTGGGCGTACGCGGCCATGGGGCAGCCCGACAAGCTCCAGGCCCTGCGCGAGACCACGACCCAGTCGAAGTCGGGGGACACCTCCGAGGGGGGGATCTTCGGCCGGGTTCGCAGTGCGGTGGGGGGCGCCGTGGCCACGGGGGTGGCGGGGGTGACGGCCGTGGCCACGGGGGTGGCGAGCACGATCGAGGCGTCCAACGCCCGGCCCGCATGGATGGACGAGGTCGAGGGACGGGCTCCGGCCGCGGCGGCGAGTCCGGCGGCACCCGCGAAGGCGAGGGCGCCCCGCTGCCCGTATTGCGGGTCGGACGTGGCGGCGGGGGTTCGGGCCTGCGGGGTGTGCGGCGGGAGCTGGTAGGCGCAGGAGGGCCCCGGATTGCCGGGGTGGTAGGGCCTCGAGGTCAGCCCGACGTGCCCCCACCCCCCGGCCCCCGCCCCCGCGGGAGCGAGGGCGGGGGAGCGCTCGCTGAAGAGATTTTCGGTGCGCTTGTCCGCGGTGAGGTCCATCCACTGCGCTGGGCTTCGCCTCCTCCTGTGCTGGGTAGTCACCACGCTGCAAGCTCGCTGCCTGCCACGGTTCCACCCAACAGAAACTGGATTGCTTCAAAGATTCTTTCAATGAGCGCTCCCCCGCCCTCGCTCCCGCGGGGGCGGGGGCCGGGGGGTGGGGGCCCCCAATCACCCTCCACCTCGCCCACGACAGCATCCCCAGCCCTGCCAGGCCCATCGTAGCGACTGCACAGCCCATCCGAGGGAAATCTTGTCCCGTTGTTGGGACAAAACCCTCATCGTCTTCGAATCGTGGCCTATCGTTGGGACGACGTGCCACATCCGTGAAGCAGAATGGGGTGTCCGAGAGACAGGGTGTCCCGTCGTTGGGACGGCGGAGGGGGTCGTCAGGAGGCGGGAGGGGCGTCGGAGGGGGCTGAGATCCGTCCGAAGAAGCGGGCCGTGGCGATCGGCACGAGCCGCGGCACCCCGGGCTGCTCGGCGGCCCCGTCGAACATCTCCAGCAGGTGCCCCATCAGGGTGAGGCAGACCCCGTCCTGGGCGTCGAGGATCTTGGGGTCGACCAGGGCCCCCTGGGGGGCGTTGCGCAGCTCCAGGGCCTCGTGCAGCCGGATGGCCTCGTCGCCGAGGGTGACGTTGTCGCGCTCGGAGAAGCCCCGGGCCCGGACCCGCTCGCCCACGGTGTCCGACCGGGAGGACAGGTCTTCGATGAGGGTCACCAGGGCCGCCACGGCCCCCGGGAGCTTGTCGACGGCCACCCGGGCGTCGGGCAGGCGCGAGACCTTGGCCGTGAGCTCGACGTCGTTGGCCACGGCCCCGAGGAGGGCCGCCCGGCGCTGGGTGTACCGCCCCCGGAGGCTCTGCCCCAGGTCGTCGACGAGGGCCTTGGCGCCCGCCTGGTACTGCCCCGCGGCCTCGGTCTTCGCGGTGCGCTGGGCCACCAGGGCCCGCAACGTGCGGAGCTCGGCGTGCAGGACCCGCACGACCCCGGGGTGAAACCCGAAGACCAGGGACGAGGGGTTGGGCTCGGCGTGCAGGAAGTCGACGAGCTGACCGAGCCAGCGCAGGCCGTCGGTGAGCACCCGGTCGGAGCCGATCTGACGCCCCGCCTCGCGCAGCTCGGTCACCGTGCGGCGCACACCAAACAGTCGTTGGTCGTCTTCGGTGGGCGACGCCACCCGGGCCCCCAGGGTCGCCCAGGTGTACTTCGCCGGAACCTCCTCGATCGGGGTCTCGACCACGGGCTCTGCGGCCACGGAGGTGCTGGGGGCGGGCTCGGATGCAGCCGCATCGGCGGTCTTGCGAGGCTTTTTGGGGGCAGCGGGTTTCGTCATGGGCCCGAACCTAGTCGAGGCAGCGCCGCCGACGCAAGGCCGTCCCGACCCTGTCCCTCGGAGTCAATGCCCCGAAGGGCGGGGCGGGTCGCTGACCGGTCGCTTTCGGATGGTCACCCGGGCCACCCGACGGCGTCGCAGAGACTCCACCCGCAGGGTGTATCCCCCCACCGAGACCTTGTCGCCTGAGTTGGCCACCCGACCCAGGGCGTCGAGGATGGCACCCCCCACCGTGTCCGCCTCCACAGGGCCCAGGTCGATCCCCACGGCCCGCAGGGCGTCGAGGGGGGTCAACCCGTCCACCACGGCCCCCCCGTCGCCCCGAACCTCCACCCGAACCCCCTCCTCGTCGTGTTCGTCGCGGATCTCGCCCACGATCTCCTCGAGGACGTCTTCGAGGGTGATGATCCCGCTGGTTCCGCCGTATTCGTCGACCACGACGGCGAAGGGGCTCTGGGTCTCTTGCATGCGTTGCATGGCCTCGAAGAGCCCGAGGGTCTCTGGGAGGCACAGGGCCTCCCGCATCGCCGACCGCAGGGTCCGGGGGGCCTGCGGGGACATCAGGAGGTCCTTGAGGTTGACGTATCCCACCAGTCGGTCGAGGTCGGCGTCCTCGACCACGGGATACCGGGTGTACCCCGACTTTCGGGCCCGCAAGAGGGCCTCCTCCAGCGACACGTCGGCCTCCAGAAAGGTCACGTCCACCCGCGGAACCATGGCCGTCTTGACGCTCCGCTCGGTAAACCGGATCACCCGCTCCAGGAGCTGCCGTTTGGGCTGCGACAGCCGCCCCTTGGCGTACGACTGGGTCAGGAGCCCCAGGATCTCGGTCTCGGACAGGGCCCCCTCGGCGTGTTTGAGGTCGGGCATCCCGAGGAGGCGGATCATGAGGGAGGCCCCGGCGTTGATGACCATGAGCCCGGGCCAGGTGATCCAGTAGAAGACCTGGAGGGGCCGGGCGACCGAGAGGGCCACCTTCTCCGCGGCCCCGATGGCCAGGAGCTTGGGCACGAGCTCGCCGAAGATGATGTGGGCCGCCGTCAGCAGCGAAAACCCCAGGACAAACGCCACCGAGTGCACCGCCGCGGTGACCGGGAACCCCAGACGATGGGCGAAGGTCTCGAGGGTGTGGGTGAGGGCCTTCTCGCCGATCCACCCGAGGCCGAGGGAGGCCAGGGTGATCCCCATCTGGGTGGCCGAGAGGTACTTCTCAAGCTGGTTGCCGATGCGGACGACCGACCGGGCGGCGTCGTCGGGGCGCAGGGCGAGGCGTTCGAGCTGAGTGGCCCGGAGCTTGACCAGGGCGAACTCAGCCGCGACGAAGAAGCCGTTGAGGAGGACGAAGGCTGCGGTGAGGAGGAGGGCGATCACTCAGGGGTGTGCAGGCAGACTACGAGGCCCCGGCCGCGGAGGGAAGGCTCGCGGTCGACCCGGCGGGGTGAACCCCCGGCTCGGGATAGAGGGCCCGCAGGGCGACCCGGAGGCGTTCGAGGCCCACCTCGTCGGCGATTTCGCGCTGAAACACCTTGACGATGCGCCGCAGGTCGTCGGCCATGGTGCGTCCGATGCCCAGGTCGCGCTCGACCTCGCGCTCGATGAAGGTCTCCCAGGACCCGTACCCGATCGCCTGGAAGAGGGCGGGCTCGGCGAGGCGCCCGAGGATCTCGCCGATCTCCCAGAAGGTCTTGTTGATGTTGCGCTTGAGGGCCTTGACCCGTCCGAGCTCGTTCTTGACGGCGATGATCCGCACCTTGAGCTGCTCGGCCCCTTCGGGGCTGCGGGCCGGCGCGTGGAGCGACCCGGGGGCCGTGGGCTTCGGCGGGGGCGGCGGGGTCGAGGCCGGAGCCACGCTGCCCGGGGTGGGCGGCCGACGGACCATCCGCCGCGGGAGCATCGGAGGAGCCCCCCGCTTGACCTTCTTCTTCACCCGGATGCCCTCGGTGGAAGGCGTGGCAGCCCCGCCCTCGACGGCCGCGACGGTCGGGGCGACCTCGACCGCCTCTGCGGGCGCCTTGGCTGCGGGCGCCTTGGCTGCGGGCGCCTTGGCTGCGGGCGCCTTGGCTGCGGGCGC
>CAYUSB010000032.1:13795-19779 GCA_964447205.1 uncultured Myxococcaceae bacterium | reverse complement strand
GGCGCCTTGGCTGCGGGCGCCTTGGGTGCGGGCGCCTTGGGTGCGGGCGCCTTGGGTGCGGGCGCCTTGGGTGCGGGCGCCTTGGCTGCGGGAGCCTTGGTCGCGGGAGCCTTTGGGGGGGAAGGCTTGGGGGCAGGAGCCTTCGGGGGCGAACTCTTCGGTGGGGCGCTGTTGGCCATCTTGCTCGGGGCTCCTTTGGCCCCGGAGGTGACGACCTTGCTTGCCGTGGCGGCGGGCGGGCGCGTCTTCGGCTCGTTTTGCCGGGCCGTAGCGCCCCCTGTCCCTTTCGTAGCCTTGGCCTTCGTCATGGAATCACCCCGCATCAACCGCGTCGCCGCGGTGAGAAGCATTTGAGTGCCCCATAGCACCCGCACGGCGGCGGAGTCCACCTTTCGCGTCGTTCGTCAAGAGGGTTTTGTCGATTTGTGTGCTGAACAAAAAATTCTCGCGGGGTGGAGCTCCGGCTGTGGTTTCGGGGGGGCCCAGGGGTGCTACACCCGCTCCCGGCCCATGGCGACGCAGACCGGGGAAGCAACACCGAGGCGGGAGGAGGCCTTCACCTGGCAGGAGGGGGTTCTGCTGGCGGGGCTGGAGGTGCTGCTTGGGCGGAGGCGGGACGTGCCCGAGGGCGTCGGGCAGAGCCTGACCGATCCGCGGCCGGAGGTGTTGCGGGCGGGGGCCGATCGTATGGCCCGCAGCGCCCTGGCCTGGCTCTGCACGGAGGGGGGCCAGCGGGAGCGGCTGGTGGTGCGGTCGGGGGAGCGGGTTCGGGTGCGCCCGTGGACGGAGGGAGAGGGGGTGTCTCTGCGCTTCGCGGCGGCGAGCCGGAGCCTGTGGGTGGACGGGGTTCGGGTGTTGTCGGCGTTGCGGGGCGGCGAGGCGGAGGCCCGGGGCCTCGGCGACCTGTGGGGGCGGTGGCTCCAGGGGGTGCCCCACGACACGGGCGACTGGCTGGTGGCGTGGCAGGCGGCGGCCTCCTTGGGGGCCTGGCGCCTGCCGGAGGGGGGGCGATTGTGGGCCTTGACGCGGCTGCGGGGGGTGTCCCCGTGGGTGCGACTGGCCTTCCCTGGGGGGCGCTCCGAGCCTGGGGTGCTGCAGAAGTCGCTCAAGGCCCTCGTACGGCCGGGGACGCCCCAGCGGGTGGTGGAGCTGGTGGAGGATCGCCTGGCGGCCGCCTGGTCGACGCAGTTTCGTGCCCTGTGGCAGCGCCGCGACCCGATCGAGGCCCGCATCGAGGACTGGTCGGGCCTTGGGGCGACCCTGACGGCGTGGCTCGAGCTCCTGGATGGTGCGGAGCGGCTCGATCTGGCCCGGCCTGTGGCAACGGCCGTGGGGTCGGCCTGCCGGGGGATCTTCGCGGAGGGGGGCGAGGCCGTACGGCAGAGCCTTGACCGGGCGGGGGTCCGCTCTGTGGTGGAGCGGGACGCGTTGCGGGAGGCGGTTCGGGCGGCGGTGTGGCCGGGGGTGTGGCTCGTGCGGCGCCGGGACGCCCTGCTGGCCGAGGGCTACGGGAGCGAGCGCTACGCTGAGGCCCAGGTGCTGGCCGCGGACATCGACCGCACCCTCGGGCCCCTGCGCGGTCGCCTGGAGGGCATCGGCCTGGCCTTGAGCAACACGGTGGGGTGAGCGGGGGGCCTCACTCCGGCACGACGGCGGCGGCGGTGGCGGCGGTGGCCAGGAAGTGGGCCACCCGGCGGGCGAGGGTCGGGTCGCGGAAGAGCACGAAGTGGCCGTCGTAGGCCCCCGCGGGGTCGGCTTCGAGCAGGGCCGCGGTGGCCCGTTCGCCGCGGGCCCCGGTGAAGTTGTCGCGGAGCGGGAGGGCGAGGGGCATCCCGGGAGGCCAGGCCATGGCCCCGCCCGGGATCACTCCTGCCGCGGGGATTCCCAGGGCCACCGCGAGGGCCTGGAGGGTGGCCGGGGGCGAGAAGGTGTCGCCCAGGCCGTAGGTCATCACCACGGGCCGCAGGGCGATCCCCTCGGGGCGCTCGCGCAGCACGAGGGCGGCGAAGTTGACCGCGTCGGCTCGCTCGAAATAGCTCTGAAACAGGTTGAGGGCGGGGTGGCCTCCGTCGGTGGCCCCGGGGTCTTCGAGCACGAGGGGGGTCAACGCGGCGATGTCGATCGGGCGGCGTTTGGTGGTGAGCGAGGCCCGCAGATCGCCCCCCGCCCCCGAGAAGACCGCCCCCACCACCGCGGGCTCCACGGCCACGGCCGGGACGCCCACCGTGGCCCCCTGGGAGTGGCCGACGAAGAGCACGCGGGCGGGGTCGAGGGCGGGGCCGCCGGGCAGGCGCACGACCCCCGCGGACAGGGCCCGTACGAGGGCGAACACGTCGGCCGCGCCCTGGAGGACGTTGTCGCGGGCCGCCTCGGGGTTGGCGAAGTTGAAGAAGAGACGGTCGGGCGGGTCGGTGACTCCTTCGCCACGACGCGGTCCGTGCATCACCCCGTCGAAGCCCACCGTGGCCAGGTGGGCCCGGGTGCCCCCCCCGAGTGCGATGGAGGCCAGGGAGGCGGCCAGACCCTCGGTGACCACGCTGCGGTACGACCCGCCGGTTCCGTGGGCGTAGAGCACGGTGGGGAAGCCGCCCATCGGGGCCGCGACCCCGCGCGGAACGGTCACGGTCACGCACACCCGTTCGGTGCCGGTGGGGGTGGCTGAAAGGGCTCCCTCGCCGGGGGTGCGGTAGGGGCGGGTCCCCCGCTGAAACCGCGGGATCTCGATCGTGCCCTGGTACTCGTCGAGGCCCTCGGGCAGGGTCTCGGGGCAGCCCCGGCCCGTGGGGACGGCCGTGCCCGCGGGGTCGGCGCAGGGCGAACGAACCCCAGGACCACAGCGCACGAAATCGTGAGCCACGGGGGCCGGGGCGGCGTGTACGGCGGCGCGCAGGGCGGTGATGGCCTGGCGGGGGTTCTGGGTGGTGAACACGGCCGCGGTGAGCACGGTGTCGGGGGCGACCCCCGCGGTGGCGAGCCAGGCGCGCAGGGGGGCATAGGCATGCCACGCGCGAGCCGCGGCGGGGGCGGCGGGGGCGGTCGGGCCGAGGAGGGGACCGAAGGCCTCGTCGCGTACGACGGGCTGGCCCTGGGTGTCGCGCAGGGCCGTCGTGAGCAGGGCCGCGTAGGTGTGCCCCGGGGCCAGCGGAACCCCCGCCCCGGTGTCGACGAACACGGGGTTGGCGCAGAGGTAGCGGTTGCCGGCGGTGTTGGCCCCGAAGCGCAGGGAGCGGGTGGCTTCGCCCGTGGTGAGGTCGATCATGCGCACCGACTCGCCGAGGCGGAGGGTGTTGAAGTCGAGGCGGCCCGAGAAGCGGAAGGTCACGACGGTGTTGGTGCCGAACCCGTCGAGGTCGCGCGCGGCGGCCTGGAGATAACGATCGACGAGGTCGAACCCGAGGAGGGCGGTGCCCGGGTGGGGAAACCCGCGGAGGTTGAGGCGGCGGGTGTCGGGGTCGCGGCGGATGTCGTTGGGGAAGGGGAGGCGGAAGAAGTCGTTGGGGGGTTGTCCGTCGTCGGCGGGGAGCTCGAAGTACGCCCGGACGGGCCCCGCGGGGTCGGCCTGGCAGCCCGCCCCGGTCCACGGTTGCGGCAGCCCCTGCCCCGGAATGGCGGCCAGACAGACCCGCCGGGTGGCCTCGCAGACCAGGCCGGCCTGGCAGTCCAGGGTGTCCGTACACGACTGCTCGATGTCGCGCGGGGCCGTCGTCCCAGAGCCCGCGTCGCCGTCGGGGAGGGGGCCTGCGTCGGGCGGCGTCCCGCCGTCGGGGGGGGCGGGCGGAGGGGCTCCGCGGGGGAGCTGGCAGGCCCCGAAGAGCTCGCCGGGCGCACGGATGCAGGCGTATCCCTGGCGGCAGTTGGTGAGGTCGGCGCAGCTCGCCCCGTCGGCGCCTTCGCCCTCGGCCACGCAGCGTCCGGCGTGGCACTGCATGGCCGCGGCGCAGTTGGCGCTGCGGGCGCAGGGGTCGCCCAGGGCCGAACCGCCACGGATCACGCAGGCCAGGGCGGCCGGGTCGCACGCGAGCCCGGACCGGCACTCGCCGTCGCCCCGGCACGACTCTCCGAGGCCTCGCGACATAAACGGGACGGGGGGTTCGTCTCCGAGGAGGTCCTTGAGGCAACCGGCGTCCCCAAGGGCCAGGAGCCCCAGGGCGATGCGTCCGAGGGGGGCAGAGGTCGAGCGCATGGCGAGGCTCCGTAGGCGAAGGGGGAGTCGGGGTCAGAGTTCGTGCTTGCGGATGAGGCGGTAGACGTAGCTGCGGTCGAGGCCCGAGGCCTGGGCGATGGCCGCGGTGTCGCGGTGGTGCCGCTCGATCATGGCTCGGAGGTAGGCCTTCTCGAGGTGTTCGAGCCAGCGGTCGCGGATGACCTTGAAGGCCTCGTCGACATTGACCGGGGGCATCCCCTCGGGGGCCCCGTGGGTCCCGTTGGAGGAGGGGGTCCCGAGGTCAGGGTGCGAGGGCCGTTGGGCGATGTCGAGGGCCTCGCGGGCGCCGAGGGCGACGGCCCTCTCGACAAAATTACGCAGCTCGCGGACGTTGCCGGGCCACGGGCGCCGGGCCAGCTCCTGGAGGAGCTCGGGGCTGACGGTGTCGTGGGCCCCGGGAGGCAGGAGCTTCTCCACCAGGAGGGGGATGTCCTCGGTGCGGGTGCGCAAGGGGGGCACGGTGACGGGCAAGACCGACAGGCGAAAATAGAGGTCTTCGCGGAAGGTCCCGGCGTTGACCATGGCGGGCAGGTCGCGGTGGGTGGCTGCCAGAAACCGGACGTCGACCTTGCGGTGCTGGTTTTCCCCGAGGCGTCGCACCATCCGCGACTCGATGGCCCGCAGGAGCTTGGGCTGCATGGCCAGGGGGAGCTCCCCCACCTCGTCGAGGAAGACCGTGCCTCCCTCGGCGGCCTCGATGGCCCCCGGGCGTTGGGTGGCGGCCCCGGTGAAGGCTCCGCGGGCGTGGCCGAAGAGCTCGGCCTCCAGGAGGCTCTCGGCCAGGGCCCCGCAGTCGACGACGATGAAGGGGGCGGCGGCCCGGCGGGAGTGGACGTGCAGGGCCCGGGCGACGAGCTCCTTGCCCGTCCCGGTCTCGCCGGAGATGAGCACCGTGGAGTCGGTCTCGGCGAGGCGGGCGAGGCGCTGGAAGAGGGCCCGCATCGGGAGCGAACGACCCCACAGGTCGTCGAAGCGCTCGAAGGGCCACAGGGCGATCTCGGTGTCATTCTGGTCGTAGTAGACCTGGAGGTCGGCCGTCCCGATGTGTACGGTCCCTCCGTCGGGCACCCGGGCCTCGCGCACGAGGACCCCGTTGACCCAGGTCCCGTTGCGGCTGCCGAGGTCGCGCACCCACACCCCGTCGTCGCCGACCTCAAAGGTGGCGTGCAGCCGCGACACCTCCGAGGCGTGCACGACGATGTCGCAGTCTTCGGCCGATCCGGCCACGAGCCGGCCGCGCATCAGGGCGCTGTGAGACCCCCGGGCGTCGTGCCAGCGCAACTGGGGCTCGCGCAGCAACGCCCGCTGGGAGAACCCGAAGTCCCCGAAGGTGACGAGTGTCTTGTCCGCGTCGTCCATGCGCCCGCGGAGCACTCTACCCCATCTCGGGCCCAGCGCGGGGGATCCGATGTGGACTCGATGCGAACGTGTGGACACGATGCCAACGTGTGGACGCGATGCCAACGGAGGGACCGCGAGGGGCCGATCGACGAGAATTTGCGGCAGGCAGGAGCGGGTCCCGCGGGGGGAAGGGGCTGCGGTCGGGGCCTCCGTCGTTGACCTCCATGCCAATGGGCGGTCGGGACCCGATGTGCCCAAAGGCCGAGGAGTGTACCGTGTTGCCCGGCACGAGGAGGGGCACGGGGGTTGGTACACGTCATGCTGAGCGTCTGGCCCACCGCAACCACGGGCCGCAGTCACGCGGCTCGCTGCACTGCACCCTTACGGAGCACGACCATGGCTGAAACCGTACATCTCTACCTCAAGGCCAACGGCACGG
>CAYUSB010000032.1:0-13695 GCA_964447205.1 uncultured Myxococcaceae bacterium | reverse complement strand
CCGCCACGGCCACCGAGCCCCCCCTCGAGGAGGTCTCCTTCGTGTTCCACACGATTCACTGGACCTACACCGACGGCGGCATCGAGCACACCGACACCTGGAACGAGCAGCGGTGATTCCGCGGCCTCCTCAGGGCACAAGCCGCTGAGGGAGCCCCCCGGCACCGAGCGCGTCGCAGGGACCTGGACCAGAAGCTGGTTCGGCCCTCGGCGCGCTTCGTCGTTGGGGCGTCGGCGGGCGTGCACCGGGGATCTGCGTGGAGACGGGCGCCACGACGCGCCGGGACTGTGCGAGACTGCCGCTCCAACCGCGGTGGCCCGCGGGGAGGGCGCACCGTGACCGTGATCTGTCCGAGCGAAGTCTCTGCCGTGGATGTGTTTGCCCGGGGAGCCCTGGTGACGCGGCGGGTGACCCTGCCCCAGGCCCTTCCCCCCGGGGTCGTGGTGATCGTCCTGGAGGGGGTGACTCCCCTCGCCGAGGCCGGGAGCTTTCGGGCCGCGGTGGAAGCCGATGGAGCAGCCGGATGGACCGTACGGGCCGTGCGGTCGGGGGTGGTGGTTCCGGCGGCGGGGGAGGTGGCGGGGGAGGACGCGGTGGCCCTGGAGAAGCTCGGGGCCGACCTCCGGCGCGTCACCTCCGAGCTCGACGCCCTGTCCTCCCTGGGCGAGCGTGTGGCGTCCATCACCCTGGAGCCTCGCCTCCGTCGGAGGGCCCCTCCCGCGGGCCCGGCCTCGATCCTGACCCGGGCGGCCGAGGCCCTGGCCGCCGACGCGATGCTCGACGACCTCAGCGCCGAGCTCGACGCCCGTCGGGCCGTCCTCATGGCCGAGCACCATGCCCTCACCCGCGCCCGCGACGACCTCGCCCTGCGCCACGCCCAGTCCGAGGCCGCAGCCCGTCGTGGGGTCGGGCACCCGACCCGCCGGGTCGAGGTCGAGCTCACCGGCGAGGGCCCCATCACGGGGCTGACCGTACGCTACGCCGTGCCCGCCGCCCGCTGGTGGCCCCGGTATGTCCTGCGCATCGAGGACAACCACCGGGTGGCCCGCTGGAGCGTCGAGGCCCTGGTGGCCCATCGCAGCGGCGAAGACTGGGGGAGCGTCCAGCTCTCGCTCTCGACGGCCGACCTCCTCTTCGACGCCCGTCTGCCCGAGCTCGCCTCGCTGCGTCTCGGCCGGGCCCAACCTCCGCGCCGCGGGTTTCGTGCCCTCCCGTCAGGGCTCGACGCGATGTTCGCCGGCTACGACAAGGCCTTCGGGGCCCCGGTCCCCGCCCTGCCCGCGGAGGCCTGGGAGGGACAGGGCCTCGCCGACACACGGACCGTAGACTTCCTCGCCGCGCAGGACGAGGCCCCGGCGGAGCTGCTGCTTGAGCGGGCCGAGGAGGCCAAGGCCCACGACGCCCCCGCAGACGGCGGGCGGTCGATGCCGATGCAGGGCATGCCCATGGCCGAACGACGACGGTCTGTGCCCCTGGCGAAGCGGTCGATGGAAATGCCGCCCCCGCAGGCGAAGTCCGGGGGCGGGGCCCTCGGGGCCGTCCTGGGGGCCCCGTTTGCCCTGGCCGGGGCCGCGATCGATGCCCTCTCGGCCCCGGGACGCGGTGGCGGGTACGGGGGCCCGGAGGAGGACGCCGAGGCCGACACGGAGGCTCCGGTCGAGCCCGCGGACGCATGGCTCGACTACGACGTGCTCACCCTCGCGGGACCGGACGCTGCTGGAGGGAGAGGTCGGCTCGCCCGACGCAATGAGCCCGCCGTGGTCGACCTCGTGCAGGAGGCGAAGCAGGCCGTGGAGGCGTTGGAGGGCCCGTCGGGGGGGCGTGATCCGAGGGACAGCCGCGGCGACTTCGATCATCGGTACGAGGTGGCCGGGCGGGCCGAGGTGCCCGGGGACGGGCGGACCCACCGGGTGTCGCTCGGGACCGAGGAGGCCCAGCCCCTGCTTCGGTGGCGTACCGTGCCGCGGGTGGAGGCGGAGGTGTTTCGCGAGGCCGAGCTGCGGAACCCCTTCGAGGGGCCCCTCCTGGCGGGGCCCGTGGAAGTGTTTGTGGACGGGTCGTTGTTGACCGTGACGGAGGTCGATCGCATCGACCGGGGGGGCATCCTGCGGGTGGGCCTCGGGGTCGAGCGGCGCATCCGGGTGGCCCGCAACGTACGGATGACCGAGGAGACCGCGGGGCTCCTGGGGGGCGAGACGGTGCTCACCCATCGGGTGTCGATCGAGCTCAGCTCGGCCCTGGCCACCCCGGCCCTGGTCGACGTGGTCGATCGGGTTCCGGTGAGCGATGAGAAGGGGGTGACGGTGACGGCCCTGCCGGGGCGGCCCGAGCCCGAGGGGTACACCCAGGCCGACCGGGGACAACCCTCCCGCGGACTCCGATCCTGGAAGGTCATCGTGGCCCCCGGGGCCAGCACCACCGTCGAACACGGCTACCGGGTCACCCTCCCCAGCAAGAACGAGCTCGTAGGAGGCAATCGCCGTGGTTGATTCGACCGAGTTCGAGGGGCCCCCCGCGGTGGAGAGCGTGGCCGTGCAGGTCACCCTGTTTGAAGACCGGGCCGAGGTGCAGCGCCGCGTGGAGGCCGTCGTCCCCGCCGGGGTGAGCCTTCTGCGGGTGCAGGGGGTCGGGGTGGCCCTCGACGACGCCTCCCTGGTGGTCGGAGCCGTCGGCGACCGGACCCGGGTCTTGAGCGCACGGGTCCTGCGCACCGCCCGCGGGGAGTCACCCCTCGGGGAGGGGGGGCGCGCGGCGGCCGAGGCCGAGGTGAAGCAGGCCCGCAGGGCCGAGGCGGCGGCGGCGGCCACCCTCGCGCGGGCGGAGGCCCGCAGGACGCGGCATACGTCCCTGGAGGCCCAGTGGGCCGACGGGGTGGGGATGGTGCCGCGGGGGGCGGAGGGGGAGCCCGGGGCGGGGGCCGCGGCGTGGCGGGCGGCCTTCGGGCAGGTCCACGCGGGGCTCTCGGCGGTGCTTGATGCCGTACGCGACGCCGACCTGGCCCTCGGGGCGGCCCGACGTGACCGCAGCCGGGCCGAGGTCCGGTGGGCCCTCGCCCAACGCGCCGAGACCCGACACGAGGCCGTGGTAGAGCTGCAGATCGAGTCCACGGCGGCCGAGCCGGTCACCCTCGACCTGCGGTACCGGACGCCCTGCGCCCTGTGGCGGCCCGAGCACCTGGCCCGGCTCCTGACCCGGGAGGGCCGCGAGGCCGAGGTGCGGATCGAGACCTGGGCCACGGCCTGGCAGGCCACGGGGGAGCGCTGGGAGGGGGTTCGGCTGCGGTTCTCGACGGCCCGGCCGACGGCCTCGGCCCGGTGCCCCCTCGACGCCGACGATGTCCTGACCCTGCGCCGCAAGAGCGAGATCGAGCGCCAGGTGGTCCAGGTGTCGCTGCGCGAGCAGGCGGTGCAGAAGACCGGGGTCGCGGGCGGTCAACGTGCGGTCGACGAGATGCCCGGGGTCGACGACGGCGGAGAGGCCCTGTGGCTCGACGCCCCGGGGCTGTCCACCCTGCCGAGCGACGGGGGGCCGTTTCGTGTGTTTCTGGGCGAGGTCACCCTGCCCGCGGTGGTCGAGCGGGTGGCCATGCCCGAGCGGACCGAGGCCGTTCACCTGCGAGCGACGGCGACCCTGCGTGCCCCGACGGCTCTCCTCGCCGGGCCCGTCCGGGTGGCCCGAGAGGCCGGGCTGGTGGGCAGGTCCCGGGTGGACTATGTGGCCCGGGGAGAGCCCTTCGCCCTGGGGTTCGGCGTCGACGACGGGATCCGGGTGCGTCGTCGGGTTGACGACAAACGAGAGGTCACCAAGGTGATGGGGACCCAGAAGCTCCAGCGTACGGTGCGCCTGGCCCTGAGCAACCTGTCGGGGGAGACTCGGGGGCTCGTGGTGGTCGAGCGGGTCCCGGTGAGCGAGATTGAAGACGTGAAGGTGCAGGTGGTGCCCGACGGGCAGTGGTCGGCGGAGGGAGGCGACGGGCTGTGGCGTACGGTGGTCAGCCTCGGCCCGCACGAGACCCGGGAGCTGTCCCTCGTGTGGCGGATGGAGGCCGACAGCAAGGTCATGCTACCGGGATGAACGGAGCGAAGGCGATGGGGGCCGCGGAGCAGGTCAGGGTCGACGAGGGGACCGTGGTGGACGGGCGCTACCGCCTCGACCTCCGCCTCGGCGAGGGCACCTTCGGCAGCGTCTGGCGGGCCCACGACCTGCGGCTGAGCTACCGGGCCGTGGCCGTGAAGCTCTTGAAGGCAGAGTTTCTGGAGCAGCCCGCGGCCGTGGCCCGCTTCGACGCCGAGGCCGACGCCCTGGCCCGGCTGTCCCACCCCAACATCGTGGCCGTCCTCGACCGGGGGACCTGGGGGGGGCAGCGCTTCATCGTGACCGAGCTGGTCGAAGGGACCACCCTGTCGGCCTACCTCCAAGACCATCGGGCACGCGGGGCCCTGCCTGAGTGGGGAAGGGCCCTCGAGCTCTTCGATCAGGTGTGCGCCGCGGTCGAGGCCGCCCACCGGGTGCGCACCCCAGGGGCCATCGTGCACCGCGACCTCAAGCCCGACAACGTGCTCCTGGGGGTGATGCCCGACGGGGTCCGGGTGGTCAAGCTCATTGACTTTGGCATCGCCCAGCTCGGTCAGCGGGGCGGGACCCAGTCCGGGGTGAGCCTCGGGACGCCCCTCTACATGGCCCCCGAGCAGGCCTACGGGCACGTGGCCGGGGTGGGGCCGTGGACGGACGTGTTCGCCCTGGGGGTGATCCTGAGCGAGATGCTCACCCTGTGTCCCCAACCGAGCGAGACCGAGCCCTGGTGGCTCCCGGCCGTACGGGGGCACGACCCGCGGCCCATCCTCGCCCGGCGGCGGCCCGACATCGACCCGGCCGTGTGGGCCGTGGTGGCCCGGTGCCTGCGGTCCGAGGGGGCCGACCGTTACCCCGACGCGGGGGCCCTGCGCGACGCCTTGCGGGGCCTCGGGGGCGCGGGGCGTCCTTCGGCGGTGGGGGGCGCCACGGTCCCGACGGGGGGGCCTCTGTCGGCGGGCATTGACTCGGCCGAGACCCGGGCCTCGACCCTGCCCGGCGACGCGAGCCTGGTCTCCGCGATGTCGCGGGAGGGCCCCGGGCCGGGGGCTCCCGCGCCGGGGGGCGAGGAGGTCCAGGCGGGGGCGGAGGCGGAAGCTCCCGGGGCCCCGGCGGTGATGCCCTGGGGGCGGATGGTGTTGGGGGTGATCGTGGTCGCGGTGCTCCTGGCCGCGAGCATCGTGCTCACCCTCGTGCGGGTCGACGGGATGCGGCGCACGGCGCCGACGGGGCGGAGCGGGAGCCCGGGGCGTGCGGCCCAGGCGAGCCCGCGGACCGTGGCAGGGGCGGGGGCGGGGAGCCACCCTGTGGCGGCCTTCGGCGACCTCCTGGGGTTTCTGCGCCGGTGGGAGGGGGCGGTCACCCGGCGCCCCGGGGCCGAGGCCCTCGTGCGGGTGTACGCCCCGTCGGTGCGGTGGCACGGGAGCCAGGGGGTCCGCGACCCGGGGGCGGTGGGCGAGCAGATCGACCGCAACCTCAGCCGGGGCGGGAGCCTGCGGCTCGACTGGACGCGTTCGGTGTGGTCGTGGGAGCCCGTCGACGGCCCCGACGTGGCGGAGCCGTGCCGTCAGGTGGCGGGGGCCACCGGGGCGGTGGTGAAGGTGCGGGCCTGGGCCGAGGAGGTGCGTCCCGAGCGGGTCGAGGCCATCGGGTGCCCGCGGCTGGAAGGCCGGTATCTCCTTCGGTTGCGCGACACCCCGACGGGGATGCGGGTGTGCCACGAGAGCTGGTCGATCGAGGAGGGGATCTGCGCCTCGTGCCCGACGGCTCCCATGTGTCGTGGCCGCGGGGGCGGGTGAGTGTAGACGCCGGGGGGGCAAAGGCTGTTGAATCGCAGGGTGACCGAAGCGCCTCCCCCGTCTCCGCAGCCTGATTGGAGCAAGCTCACGCCGGGGCGGCCCCTGGGCTTCCACGACCCCCTCTACGTGCCCCGGCCGCCGCAGTTTGGGGCTCACGGGGGCGAGCGGATGGCGGCGGTCTTGCGGGCCACGGGGCGGCCCCTCGTGCTGGCGGGGCCGAGCGGGTCGGGCAAGAGCACCGAGCTGGCCCAGGCCGCGGGGCTCCTGCAGAAG
Organism: uncultured Myxococcaceae bacterium; assembly: GCA_964447205.1. Classification (GTDB taxonomy): domain Bacteria; phylum Myxococcota_A; class Polyangia; order Polyangiales; genus JAEUKH01. The sequence continues at coordinate 7,552 of CAYUSB010000032.1, read as the reverse complement.
GAGATGGTGGCGTGTCCGGTTCCGCTCGACCGGCTGCTGGATGTGCATGCGTTGGAGGTGGACGCGGCCCTGCATCACGTGGCCGGGCACCTGGCCTCGATGGCCCTGTCCCTCCTGCGGATCAAGCTGTCGACCGACCTCAAGGCCGACCTCGTGGCCGCCGGGGTGCTGAACCCCAAGCACGCGAGCAATCCCCCGGAGGCCCCGAGCGTGACGGGGGCCGAGCTCCTCGTGCGGACCCTGCGGGAGGTGCGCAAGATCGGCCGCCGCGGGCACACCGTGCTCATGGTGGACGGGCTGGAGAAGTGCACCGAGGCCACGGCCCGGGCCGTGACCCTGAGCCTCCTGGCCATGCGCGACGAGGCGGGGCTGGTGGTGGTGGCCCCCACGGGACTGGTCACGGGGCCGGGGAGCTACGAGGTGGTCTCGCAGGTGCGGGTGGTGTCCCTGCGGGCCCTGCCGGTGATGAAGACCCCGGGGGTCCCGTGGCAGGTGGCCCGGGAGTTTCTGCGCACGGTGGCCCAGCGGAGGATGGGGGTCGAGGTCCCGGGGGTGAATCTGGCCAACCTGCTCAACACGGCGGCGGAGTGGTCGGGGGGGGTCCTGCGGGTGTTTCTGCAGCTCGTGCAAGACGCCGTCGGGTACGCGGCGGTGATGGGCAGGGGGGTGCCGACCCTCAAGGACCTTGACGATGCCGTACGCGACCAGTCCGAGGTGCTGACGTGCCTCCTGCGGGACGGGGACGTGGCGGCCCTGCAGGGGGCGGAGGGGACGGGGGGGATCGAGGTTCCGCTGGAGCGGAGGTTGCGGTACCTGGAGCACGGGCTGATGCTGGAGTACGAGGTCGACGGCCGGACGGTGGTGCACCCGGCCCCGCTGCTCAAGCTGTCGCGGCGGTAGGCGGGACGGTCGGGGGCGCGGCCGGGGGCGCGGTCGGGAGGGCCGCCCCGGGGGCCGCCGCGGGGAGGATCACGGTGAAGGCCGCCCCGGGGGTCTCGGGGTCGTCGCTGGTGTCGACGGTGACCCGCCCGTCGAGGTCGCGCACGATCCCGGCCACGACGGCGAGGCCCAGGCCCGTGCCTCCTTCGGCGAGGCGGGTGGAGAAGAAGGGGTCGAAGACCTTGCCGCGGAGGGCCTCGGGCACGCCCGGGCCGGCGTCGCGTACGGTCATCCGCACGAGCCTGCGGGGGGCGCCGGTGGGGTCGGGTTCGGTGGTCTCGTCGACGGAGACGACCAGGACCCCGCCGTCGGGTTGGGCGTGCAGGGCGTTCATGGCGAGGTTGAAGAGCACCTGGAAGAGGCGGTCGTGGCCGACCCGGGCCCGGACGGGGGTGTCGGGGGCCTCGACCCGGGCCACGATCCGGCGCTTGCGGCACTCGTACCCGAGGAAGGACACCACCTCGTGGGCGGTGGTGACGGCGTCGGTGACGGACTCCGCGCCCGATGATGGGGGCCGGGCCAGGGTGAGGAGCTGCGAGACCACCTTGGAGATGCGGGCGCACTGCGAGGCGATGCTGGTGAAGGTCGCGCGGACATCGTCGGTGAGGTCTTCGCGCTCGGAGGCGAGGCGGGCCCGGCCGAGGATGACGTTGAGGGGCGAGCCGATCTCGTGCCCCAGGGTGGCGGCCACCTGGCCCGCGACGGCGAGCATCTGGGCGCGGTTGAGCTCGTCTTCGAGGGTGCTGCGGGCGGCCTGCTCGGCCGTGATGCGGGCCTGGGCCGCACGGAGGGAGGCGATGAGGGCCTGGAGGGTCGAGCCCAACGTCCGCCACTCCTCGGGCCCCCCCACCGGAACCACCGCGTCGAGGTTGCCCCCCGTCACCTCCGCGATGGACGCGGAGAAGTCGGTGACCGTGCCCGTGAGGCGCCGGGCCACGAGGAAGGCGAAGAGGGCGATCACCCCGACGATGGCCGCGGCCACCAGGGCGAGCTGCACGATCCAGGTGCGCAGGGCTTCGTCGACGTGGGCGAGGTCGCGCAGGACGGTGAGGGTCCCGACGGGGCTCTCTCCCGGGGCCGAGAGCACGTCGACCCGGGCGATGCAGCGCCGCCCCGCGACGGTGACCATGTGTTGGGTGTCCTCGCGACGTCGCATCGCGTCGAGGACCATCGGGTGCAGGGAGTGACGGGCCCAGGCCGCGGCCTTCGAGCCCCCGAGCCAGACGCCCTCGCGGTTGTAGAGCCCCACCCCAAGCACACGGCTCTCGCGGGTGAGGCGCTCGGCGAGGCGGAGGAGTTCTTCCTCCTCGAAGTCGGGGGGGAGGGTCGACAGGGTGATGGCCAGGAGGGTGGCCGTGTCCCGCACCTGCTGATCGACCTGGGTCACCAGCTCGGCCCGGTGAACCCGCGCCCCCACGGCCCCGTACACCCCCAGGCACAGCACCACCGGCACCGTCAACAGCACCCAAAACCGTCCGAAGAGACGCATCGCCGACGACTCTACCTCCGCCCCGTCTTGCCGCGGAGTCGGGCCGATGGTAACCGATCCACAACGTGAGAATGACTCTCAGGATGGAGCCTGGCACCTTGGACCAGCTTCCAGACGGGGCCCACGGCACGATCGTCTCGATGGATCTCCCCGCGGAGGCGTTGCGTTACATCGCCTCGATGGGGATCGCCCCGGGGCGGGAGCTGTGGGTGTTGCGTCGGGCGGTGTGGGGCGGGCCATTGCATGTCCGGCTCGACACGGGGGCGGAGTTTGCGCTCGACCGGGAGATCGCGCGGTCGGTGACCGTGGCGAGGGCCGCGGCGTGAGCCCGGACGGGGCCGCGGGGGCGGCCGAGCGGGTCACGGTGGCCCTGGTGGGAAGGCCCAACGCGGGCAAGTCCAGCCTGTTCAACCTGCTCACGGGGGGCCAGGCGAAGGTGGGCAATTTTCCGGGGGTCACGGTTGACGTCCTGGAGGCCGAGGTCGAGCACGGGGGGCGCCTCGTGCGGGTGGTCGACCTGCCGGGCCTCTACGGCCTGGAGGAGGGCTCGGACGAGGGCGAGGAGGCCGTGGCCCGCAGGTTTCTCACGGCGTTGAGGGCCGAGGGGTCGGCGGTTCTCGTGCAGGTGATGGACGCCAACGTGCCGGCCCTGGGGCTGCGCCTGACCCGGGCCCTGGGGGCGTACGGGATGCCCCTGGTGGTGGCGGCCACCCAACGCGACCGACTCGAAGCCCAGGGGCGAGTGCTCGACGTGGCGGCCCTGGAGACGGCCCTGGGGGCCCCTGTACGGGCCGTGAGCGCCCGGGACCCGGCCGACAGGGCGACGCTCCTCGACGCGGCCCTCGGGGCCCTGGCGGGGCCTCCCCGGGCCAATGGGGCGGAGTTCGACCCCGATGTCCTGGGGCGGAGCGTGCTGCAGGAGCGGGGCGACCTGTCCGCGTCGCAGCGGCGGGCCCGGGAGCTGACCCCGCGGCTCGATCGGGCGCTCCTGCACCCGGTGCTCGGGCCGGTGGTGTTTGTGGCCTTGATGGCGGGATTGTTCAGCGCGGTGTTTCTGGTGGCCGACCCGGCCACGGGGCTCGTCGAGCGGGCGGTGGGGGCCCTCGGGCGGGTCGTCGGGCGCGTACTCGGGCAGGGCCTGGTGCGGTCGTTCGTGGTGGACGGGCTGCTCGGGGGGGCGGGGACGGTCCTGGCGTTCTTGCCGCAGATCGTCGTGCTCACGGTGGCGATGGAGCTTCTGGACGCCTCGGGGTACCTCGCCCGGGGGGTGTTTCTGGTCGACCGGGTCTTGCGGGCGGCGGGGCTCGGGGGGCGCTCGTTTGTGCCCTTGTTGATGGGGCACGCGTGTGCGGTCCCGGCCATCGCGGCGACCCGGATCGTACGCGACCCGCGGGAGCGCCTGGCGACCATCCTGGTGATCCCCCTGACCACGTGTGCGGCCCGGATCCCCACGTACGGGCTGCTCCTGACGGCCTTCTTCGCGTCGGAGGGGGTGCTGTTTCGAGCCCTGGTATTTGTGGGGTTGTATGCGGCCGGGGTGGCCTCGGCCATGGTGGCGAGCGCCGTCCTGCGCAAGACGGCGGTGCGGGGTCGGTCGTTGCCCCTCGTGCTGGAGATGCCGGCCTATCACACCCCGTCGGCCCGGCTGGTGGGGCGTACGGCGTGGCGGGCCGGCGTGCGATTCCTCAAGGACGTGGGAACGACCATCCTCGCGGCGAGCGCGATCTTGTGGGTGCTTCTGAACATCCCGATGCCGGCCGCTCTTGATCGGGCGGGCGACACCACGGGGATGCCCGCGGCGGTGGCCCGGATGCATCACAGCGTGGCCGCGGGAGTAGGCCGGGCCCTGGAGCCCGTGACCCGGGCGGCGGGGTTTGACTGGCGGATCAACGTGGGTCTGGTGGGGTCGTTCGGGGCCCGGGAGCTGATGGTGGGGACCCTCGGGGTGATCTCGGGGATCGAGGACGTGGGGGACGACACGACCCAGTTGGCGGAGCGGCTGCGATCGCAGCGCGACGGGGCGGGGCGGCCCCTGTACGGGACGGCCATGGCCCTGGGGCTGTTGGCGTTTTTTGTGTTCGCGTGCCAGTGCATGAGCACGGTGGCGGCCATCCGCAGGGAGACCGGGGGGTGGCGCTGGCCCCTGGTGACCCTGGTGTGGACGTACACCGTGGGGTTCGCGGCGGCCGTGGGGGTGTACCAGCTCGCGCGGGCCCTCGGGGGGTGATCGGGGGGGGCGGGGAGAAGGTGGAGAGGGAGGCGGATGAAGCGGGAGGCGGACGGAAGGGGAGCGGACGGAAGGGGAGCGGACGGAAGGGATCGCCGCGGTGCAGGGAAGTACGTGGGGCGCTCGCGCCTGGGGCTTGTCGCATCCGCGCCAGCGCCCACAGGCTATGGGTTGGGCGCCCCTCCGGGGCTTGATCGTGAGGTCGTTGGACGGGGTTGGTGCGCAGGGCAGCAGCGTCCAGCTTCGTCTTGCGGCGCGGAGGGAGCGGGCCCAACCTCCGCGGGGAAGCGTATGCACGATCGTACCGATGCCCCGCCCACTCCCACGGTCACCCTGCGGGTTGACGACCTGACGAGCCCCGCGGTCTGCGGCCTCGTCGCGCGTCACCTCGACGGGATGCAGGCGGAGACCCCGGCGGGGCAGGTTCATGCCCTTGGGATGGAGCGCTTGCGGGGGGCGGAGGTGACCTTCTGGTCGGCGTGGGTCGGTGACGCCCTCGTTGGCTGCGGAGCCCTCCGGCGCCTCGACGACACCCGCGGAGAGCTCAAGTCGATGCGGGTCACCGACCCGTGGCGGGGCAAGGGGGTCGGGCGGGCCATCCTCACCCACATCGTCGACCACGCCCGGGCCCTGGGGCTGCGGTCATTGTGGCTGGAGACCGGGGAGCCCTTCGTGGACGCGCGGAGGCTCTACGAGCGGGCCGGGTTTCGTTACTGCGGGGCCTTCGGCGACTACACGGAGGGCGGGTTTGGTGTGTTCATGACCCTCGACCTCGAGGCGGGGGGGCGGCCGTAGGGGCAGTCAAGAGGTTGTCCAATGGCGTCGGTGCTGGGTCAGGACGTGCCCGTCATCGTCGACGGTGACCTCGACCTCGGCGTGCAGGGTCCATGGGGGGTCGGCCGCGGGGAGGGCTCCGCGGTAGTCGCCGTCGAGCCGTAGGAGGAGTCGGGCCGGGGCGAGGACCGACACGTCGACACGGAGGGTTCCGCCGCCCTGATCGACGGGCGACGGGGCCGTACGGGCGACCCAGACGCGCAGGGGACCGGGGGCGGTCGGGTCGGCCCCGCCCGCGAGGAGGGCTTCGACCGCGTCGGGGTCGCCGCGTACGGCGGCTGCGTGGAGGGCCTCGGTGGGCATGGAGGCGCAGTGTACGGGGCCGCGGGGGTGTCGTGGAGGACCAGGGAGCCGCGAGGATTGGGACAACAAGGTGTTGCTCGGGTGTCGTCGGTGCCGTAGACGGAGGGCCCGAGCATGAGCAGCGAGCGCACGGCCTGGCACCCGCCCTTCACGACCGCGATGCGTGAGCGCGGGCCTCGCTGGGTGCGGGTGAGCGGGGAGGTTCAGCTCACGCAAGAGCCCATGCGGGCGGACGACGTGTTCGAGCTGCGGGTGGAGGTGGGGCGCGACCCCGACGACTGCGGCAAGGTGCTGCGTGGTTTGTGGCCGCTGCTGGTGTGGGTGTGTCTGCTGGAGTTCAAGAGCATCTCGCGGCCCTTCCGGCGCGGCGACCTGGGGCGGCTGCTGGCCTACGGATTCGTCTGGTTTTACAGCAATCAGGCCCGGGAGGCCGTGACCACGGCCGGGGGCGTTCGCCGTCGCGCCAAACCTGGCGACCTCACCCTGGCCCTGGCCGTGCCGCACCTCACCCGCACCCTCTTGCACGAGGCGACCGCCCTCAACCTCACGCTCGAACGCACGGAGTCGGGCTACCACCGCCTGCGGGGCGGCTCCTTTGCGCTGGTGGTGATCGAGCTCGCCCGCGTGGCCAGCGCCGAACACGACGAGCTGATGGGGTGGTTCGCGGGCACCACCCGCAACCCCTCCCTGGACCTCACCCAATGGATCGGCCAGAATACCAGCGTCATGAGCACCCCCGACAAGGCCTCCCCCGACCAGATCGGGTTCGACGACTGGATGGAGCGACTCCGGCCCCTGCTCAAGCTCGAGGACGTCATCGCGAGGCTCTCGCCCGAGGAGCGGCTCGCCGGGCTCGACCCCGAGGAGGTTGTTCGCGCGCTTCCGAACGACGACCTCGCGGCGGCGCTTCCGCCCGATGCGCTGGTGCTCGCCCTGCCCGACGAGGCCCTGCGCGCCTTGCCTGAGAGCTACCTCGCCACGCTGCCCGAGGCCGCCCAGCAGCGCATCCGTACCCGCCTCGGTCGCTGACCGCCCCGGCCACTCTTCCGCCGCCCGCCCGTCTGCGCGTGCCCCTCGTCGTGCAACTGCGCCGCCGTTCGCGCCCGCACCCCGCGCGGATGACCCAAGGCGGAGGGCGGCCGGGTGGAGGCTGTTCCGGGCGGGGAGCCGTGAAGCCGACGCCCGACCCGCTCCCGCGAGCCACCCGCTGGGTCTGGAGAGAGAGTCCGACCCTGCTTGGGAGCTTCTCGACGGGGTTGTGGGGGGGTTAGGAGGCGTTCGGGGGGCGGTGGCGGGAGGTCATGTTTTTTGTTGACCCGTCGGGGCAGGGGCGTACTCATGGGGCCGGGCATGGGCGACCAGGCGGCGAACATCCACACGAGACAGTCAGCGGTCGAGGGGGCTCAACACGCCCAGCAGGCCGCGGTCGACGACGTGGGTGTCGATCAGGGTCGTGCACACGCCCGTATGGCCGAGCGAGACAGCTTCGCAGAGGGTCATGAGGATTCCCCAGGCGGGATGCGCGGACGCGCGGTGTGGGGCTGGATCGGATGCGGCGGCGAAAGGTTGCGTGGGGCTGGCGCGGGGTGGCGCGGTTGGGGCGTTGGGCCGCCGAGGGTGTGTTCGGGGGTTAGGCAGCGCAGGGGTGGTTAGGGGGTTAGGCAGCGCGGGCGGCTGGCTAACTGCGGCCAGGGTGGGGTTAGGCGGCAGGGCCGTCTCATGAATTACTCCGTGATTCCCTGGCGAAGGAGCGCGAGGAG
>CAYUSB010000031.1:9913-104527 GCA_964447205.1 uncultured Myxococcaceae bacterium | reverse complement strand
CGGAGCCCCTCGCCATTTATGGAGAGGGGCGCGCGGCAGCGGGGGTGAGGTCCCCCTCCCTCCCACCCCCCCGCGGGTGTACCCTGCGGCCAACGCAGGAGGCGGGCAGCATGACGAGACACAAACAACGGGTGGGCTGGGTACTTCTCACGGCGGGGCTCTTGGGAGCCTGCGGGGACAGCTCGGTGGTAGGCGGAGACGCCGACGCGGGCCTGGCCGACACCGGCCCGGCTCCCACCGACACGGGCCCCGCCGACACAGGCCCCGGCCCCCTCGACACGGGCCCCACCGACACGGGCCCCACCGACACGGGCCCTTCCGACACGAGCCCGATGGACGCGGCCATGGACGCGGGGGTCGACGTCCTGCCTCCGCGTTGCGCGCCCACCCAGGCCAACTGCGCCGGGGTCTGCGTCGACGTGACCGAGGACCGGACCAACTGCGGCCGCTGCGCCAACGCCTGCCCGGGCGAGTCGGTGTGCGTAGCCGGGGCCTGCAGGGAGGGGTGCCTGCCGGGCGAGCTGCGCTGCGACGGGCGCTGCGTGCGGTCGGACAGCGACCCGGCCCACTGCGGGGGATGTGGGATGGCCTGTCCGACGGGGCAGGTCTGCGGGGCCGGGCGCTGCGTGATCACCTGCGAGGCCCCCGGGTCGATGGTGACCGAGTGCCGGGTCACCGAAAACGAACGCTACTGCGCCGACCTCCAGAGCGACCGCCGCAACTGCGGGGCCTGCAACACCCGCTGCCTCGCGGGCCAGGTGTGCGAGGCCGGGCGCTGCGAAAACGCCTGTCCCGAAGGCCAGCGGCGCTGCGCCGGGCGCTGCGTCGACCCGAGCACCGACAACGCCCACTGCGGGGCCTGCGGGGTGCGCTGCGGCGACGGCCAGCGCTGCACGATGGGGCAGTGCCAGCGCACCTGTCCGATGGGGCAGACCATCTGCGACGAGCGCTGCGTGAGCGTGGCCAGCGACGTGAGCCACTGCGGAGGCTGCGGGACGTCCTGCGGGCCGGGGCAGCGCTGCGAGGGCGGGGTGTGCCAGTGCCCGACGGGGCAGGGGTTCTGCGCGGGGGCGTGCCGTGATGTGCAGAACGACCGGGCCCACTGCGGGGCCTGCGGCACGGCCTGTACGACGGGCCAGGCCTGCATCGCGGGGCGTTGCCAGGTGGTGTGCCCCACGGGGCAGACCGAGTGCTCCGGGGCCTGCGTCACCCTCGCCAGCGACGGCAACCACTGCGGGGCCTGCGGAAACACCTGCGCGGGCGGAGAGCGCTGCGCCCAGGGGATGTGCGCCTGCCCGACGGGAGAGACCGCCTGCGGGGGGACCTGCCGCGACCTGCAGGGCGATCCCCGGCATTGCGGTGCGTGCGGGAGGACCTGCGCGGCGGGGGAGCTGTGCTCGGCCGGGATGTGCCGGCTGAGCTGCCCCACGGGGCAGAGCGTGTGCAGCGGGTCGTGCGTGACCCTGGCCTCCGACCCGACCCACTGCGGAGCCTGCGGGACCGCCTGCGCCCAGGGGCAGGAGTGCTCCGCGGGGATGTGCCGCTGCCCTACGGGACAGGACCTCTGCGCGGGGGCCTGCCGCGATCTTCAGCGTGACACCGCGCACTGCGGAGCCTGCGGGACGGCCTGCGCGGTGGGCCGTTCGTGCGTGTCCGGGGTGTGTCGGCTCGTGTGCCCGACGGGGCGTGTCGCGTGCGGGGATGCGTGCATCGACCCGCAGCGCGACCCGGCCCACTGCGGCACGTGCGGCAACGCCTGCGGGAGCGGGCGGGTGTGCGTGGGGGGATCGTGCACCCTCGACTGCCCGACGGGGCGCACGGCCTGTGGCAGCGCCTGCGTCGACACCACCGCCGACCCCGCCCACTGCGGGGCCTGCGGGACGAGCTGCAACGGGGCCATCTGCGTCAACGGGGCCTGCGGGGGCGGGGTGACCTGCTACGAGATCAAGCAGCGGGTCCCGACGGCCCCGAGCGGGATCTACACCATCGACCCCGACGGACCTGGAGGCGAGGCCCCCTTCCGGGCCTTCTGCGAGATGACCCACCGCGGCGGAGGCTGGACCCTCCTCACCAATCACCAGGCCTCGGCGGGCTTTTTTCAGGACGACACCCGCGGGCGCAACTTCAACGCCACCGACCCGACGGCCCCGCTCTACAGCATCCTCGGCCGGGTCGAGCGGTTTCAGCGCAACAGCCGCTATGAGTTTCTCTACTGGAACCGCCAGTTTAACAACTGGATCGTCTCCACCCAGAGCACCTCGCCCTTCGACGCCCGGTACCGCGGGGGGTGTCCCCCCGGGGCCACCGTGACCGAGGGAAACTACTCCCCCTCGCTCTGGTGCGGCTACTCGCCGGGCCCCGACACCTGGTCGGTCATCAACGGCTACGGCCCCAACTGGACCCACTCCGTGGGCCAGTATCGGATCTACTCCAACTGGCCCCTCGTGTGCACCCACAACACCGGGTACACCTGCAATCACATCCAGTTTTACGTGCGCTGAGCCGCCGCCCGGCCGCGGGCGGGCTCAGGGCCCCTCACCGGCCCGTACGACGCGCGATGCGCTCGGCGAAGCGGTCGAAGGCCCCGCTGTCGTTGCGCTCGCAGATCGAGGCCACCATCCCGTTGCCGCAGGGGCCACCCTGGCACAGGGCCGAGGCGTCGAGGCGCCGGGCCACCTCGGCGATGCGTCGGGCCCGCCACGCGAAGGGCTGAACGTCGGGCCGACACCCGGGTTGGGTCTGGGCCTGGCGACAGGCCGGGACCATGCGGGTGAAGTCGGTGCACGACACGTCGCGGTGGCGCTGACGCATCGAGATGGGGCCCTCGGGATTGCTCATCGAGGAGAAGGCCAACTCGGCGTCGCGGGCTACGAAGTCGTCGGGTCGTCCCGGGGCAGGGGGGCCGAGGAGGGTGTCCCAGTCGGTGCTCCCATCGGGGCGCTGCGGGAGGCTCTGCGGAACCCCCGTGATGGCCCCAAAGACCACCCGCTCGGGGTGTCCGGGTTTGAGCCCCAGGAACCCCCGGGTGGGACGGGCCGGGTCGACGTAGCGCTCCAGGGGCCAGGTGGGGTCCTGGGGGCTCCCGGGCTGGTAGTCATAGAAGCGGAGGTTGAGGTCGGGGGAGGCCCAACGCGCCGACTCGGCACGAAACACGTCGCGGGCGTCGTCGCAGGGCCCCACCCCGTCGTGGCGGCTGCAGTCGCGGACCGATCCGTCCTCCTCGTCGCTGAGCACGAGGATGGCGAGGGTGGCCTCGGGGCGGAGAAACCCCGCGTTGGGCCCCCCCGGGGCTGCCTGGGTCGTGAGGGCCCGCAGGGCGGCCTCGAGGGGCTGCTCGATCCCGCAGCCGCCGACCCCGAGGTGGCTGTGGCACGACGGGGTCCAGTAGGTAAACATGGCGTCGTGGCTCGGGCCGAACTGGAGGAAGGGGGCGGCTCGGACCTCGGGACGACAGAAGAGCTCGCCCGGTCCTTCGCCCGGGGGGTGCAGGGCGAGGGCCGCGCCCCGGGTGCGGGGATTGAGGACGGCGTCGTCTCCCGCGGCGGTGGCGCAGCTTGGGACGGGGACCCCGCCCGCGCCGAGGTCGGTGCTCAGCACGCCCACCCGGACGTCCGCGACCCCGTGCGTTTGCAGGAGCCGGAGCACCATCGTGCCGAGGTTGTTGTTGAGAAACTCCTGGCCGAGGCGCATGGAGTTGGAGTTGTCGACCACCACGAGGAGGTCGACGGCGTTGCGGCCGGGCACGGACGGGGCGTCAACTGCGGGGTGGACATCGGGGGGCGGGGGGGCATCGACCGGGGAGCCCGTGTCGGCAGGCTCCGCGGGGCGGTCGGCGGCCACGGCGACGTCGTCGGTCGGCAGGGGCATCTGGGCCCCGGCGTCCCCGTCGCGCTCATCGGCGAGCGGAACCACCCGCACCGCACACCCGCTGGCCACACCCAGGACCACACCCCACCGCAACGCGGCACCGATCCCCCGACGACGAAGGCTCTTCATGGAACGCTCCTTGTGAGGTCGCGGGCGCATCCGCTGCGCCGCGTCTCTGACCTCATGCCCGCGATTGTGGGCGGGGGGGACGGGGCTTCACGGAATCGACCGCCGACAATCCGAACCCCACCCCCCGGTGGGGGGTTGACGGCGGGGGCCCCGACGCGCGATGCACGTTGCGCGATGGGGCCTGCGTTCTTGTTTGTGGTGGACACCGAGGGCGACAGCGAGTGGACGGTGCACCGTCGGTTGCCTCCGGTGCGCAACGTTCACGCCTTGCCACGGTTTCAGGCCTTGTGCGACCGCTACGGGGTCAAGCCCACGTACGTCGTGACCCACTCCATCGCGGCCGACGACACGGCCGTGGCCATGCTCCGGCAGTGGGTGGCCGACGGCCGGGCCGAGGTCGGGACCCACCTCCACCCCTGGACCACCCCCCCCTTTGTCTCCCCCTGGGACGACGCCGGGGCCTTCCCGAGCGAGCTGCCCGACGACCTCCTCGCGGCCAAGTTCCGTACCCTCACCGACTTCATCACCGAGCGCTTCGGCCAGCGCCCCACGTCGTACCGGGCGGGCCGCTTCGGCTTCGACCCTCGCTCCCTCGCGCACCTGGAGTCCCTCGGGTACCTCATCGACTCCAGCGTCACGCCCCTCATGGCCTGGTCGCAGTACCCCGGGGCCCCCGGGGGACGCGGGGGGCCTGACTTCACGGCCGCCCCCCTCGGCCCCTACCGGCTACACCGCGACGACGTGACCCGCCCCGGCGACAGCCCCGTGTGGGAACTCCCCCTGACCATCGTCGACGACGACCGGCTGCCCCCGGCCCTCGGGGGCCCCATGGCCGACTTGCCCGACGGGCACTTCGCGCGCAAAGTCCTGGCCAAACTCAAGCTCCAACGGCGGCTGTGGCTGCGCCCCACCCTGGAGTCGGCCCCCGAGATGCTCGACGCCTGCACGGCGGCCCTCGGGCAGGGGGTCCCATGGTTCAACATGATGATTCACTCGAGCGAGCTCTTCCCCAACACGAGCCCCTACTTTGAATCTACGGCCTCGGTCGACGCCCTCTTCGACCGCATGGACGCCGCCTTCTCGGCCATCTTCCGTCGTCACTCCCCGACTCCCTGCACCCTCACCGAGGCGGCGGCCCGACTCTCGGGGCAGGCTCCCTCTGTCTGACCTCCCTGGTATCTCCGTGTGGCTCTCGCCGAGCCGCGCGTGGCGGATGAAGAAAGCAACACCCCGATGATCGTTCTCGGCATCTCGGCACTGGACAAAGACACCCACGCGACCCTGATGGTCGACGACAAGATCGTCGCCGCCGTCGGCGAAGAGCGCCTCACCCGCGTCAAGATGCAGCGCGGGTTTCCGCATCAGGCCATCCTCGAGGTCTTGCGCCTCTCGGGGGCCTCCCTCAAGGACATCGACCACGTGGCCTACCCCTTCTGGGAGTGGCAGCGCGAGTCCGACGCCATCATGTCGCGGGCCCGCACCGAGCTCACCAGCCTCGAGACCGACGCCCTGCGGCGCTGCCACGACCTCGTCGAGGCGGCCCGGGCCCGGGGGCCCTACACCACGGGCATCCCCCTCGACGCCGAGGGGTACGAAGAGTACATGGACAAGCCCTGGTCGCGGAAGCGCCTCTACGAGGTCAGCGCGGGCACCATGGCCGGCGACCTCGCCACCCACAAGGCCATGGCCGGCAAGTGGGTTGCCGACGCCGTCCGCGAGCACCGCAAGGACAGCGCCGAGCTCGAGACCAGCCTCGAGCGCCTCGGACTCAAGGACAAGCTCATCCGGGTCGAGCACCACGTCTCGCACCAGAGCAACGCCTTCTACGCCTCGGGCTTCGAGCAGGCCCTGGTGGTCACCATCGACGCGTACGGCTCGGGCCTGTCGGGATCGATCGCCCTCGGCAACATCGAGACGGGCATCGAGCGCCTCGTGGCCTTCGACTTCCCGCACTCCCTGGGCTTCTTCTACGAGCACCTCACCAGCGCCCTGGGCTTCAAGCCCTCGCGGCACGAGGGCAAGATCCTCGGGCTCGCGGCCTACGGCGACCCGACCATCCTGCACGACGCCATCGCGGCCCGGTTTCGCGTGGAGGACGGCAACTTCAAGTACTTCGGGGCCAACAACCACTTCTTCCCGCGGTACCTGTCGCTGCACTTCCGCAAGAAGGACATCGCCGCGGCCTATCAGAAGGTCCTCGAGGAGGTGGTGTCGCAGATGGTGGCCTACCACGTCGGGCGCACGGGCGTGGGCAACGTGGTGATGAGCGGCGGGGTCACGGCCAACGTCAAGCTCAACCAGCGCATCGCCGAGGTGCCTGGGGTGAAGTCGATCTGGGTTCATCCGGCCATGAGCGACGCGGGGACGGGGACGGGGGCGGCCATGCACGTGCTCCGCGAGAAGCTCGGCCCCAGGTTTCGGCCCGAGCGTATGCACGACGCCTACCTCGGACCGGGGTACTCCCGCGAGGAGGTCATCAAGGCCCTGGAGGCCAACGGCCTCGGCTGGACCGAGCCCGGGGACTACGGGATGGAGGTGGCGAAGCTCATCCACGCGGGCAAGGTCGTGGCCCGTTTTGACGGGCGCATGGAGTACGGCCCCCGGGCCCTCGGCAACCGCTCGGTGATGTATCACGCCCGCGAGCCGCAGGTGAACAAGTGGCTCAACAAGCAGCTCGCCCGGACGGAGTTTATGCCCTTCGCCCCGGTCACCCTGTGGGAAGACCGCCACCGCTACTACAAGAACATCGACGTGAGCGAGCCGGCCGCCAACTTCATGACGGTCACGGTCGACTGCACCCCTGAGATGATCGACAACTGCCCCGCGGCGGTGCATGTCGACGGGACGGCCCGCCCTCAGCTCGTCAAGCGCGAGGTCAACGCGGGCTACTACGACATCCTCGCGGCCTACAAGCAGCTCTCGGGGGGCACGAGCTCGCTCATCAACACCTCGTTCAACATGCACGAGGAGCCCATCGTGTGCACCCCCGAGGACGCCATCCGGGCCTTCCGGCTGGGGCACCTCGACTACCTGGCCATCGGCCCCTTCGTGGTGGCCAATCCCGACCGCATCGAACGCGATCCGAAGTAGGCGGGCGGCACGATGCGTCGCGGGTTCTGCCTGATCGTGTGGGGAACCCTGGTGGCGTGCAGCGCCCGGGGGACCAGCACCGGCAGCGACGCAGGGCCCCCGCGAGACTCCCCTCCGTCCCCGGAAGACACCCCCGTTCCCCCCGTCGACACGGGCGTCTCTCCGCCGCAAGACACGGGCATCGTCGTCCCGCAAGACACGGGGGTGGAGCCGCCGGTCGACGGAGGACCTCCGCCGTGTGGGGGGCCGGGGCAGTCCTGCTGCGGGGGCACGGCCTGCGCGCCAGGGCTCCACTGCGCGGAGGGGGTCTGCACGATGCCGCCCGCGACCTGCCGGGCCACGGGTCTGCCCTGCGCCGCCCCGAGCGAGTGCTGCGACGGGGCCTCGTGCCGCCCGACGCCCCTGGAGTCTCGCTGCTGCCGCGAGGCCGCGGGGGGCTGCGGGGCCAACACCGACTGCTGCGGTTCGATGGTGTGCGCCGGGGGGCGGTGCCAGTGCGTGGTGGCCGGGGGACAGTGCGCGGCCATGGGCGACTGCTGCGCGGGGCTCGCCTGCGCCGCGGGGAGGTGCACCGCCCCGTGCCGCGGCGAGGGAGCCGGGTGCGGGGGCGGGGAGGCTTGTTGCGCTGGGCTGTCGTGTCAGGGAGGGGTCTGCCGTTCGGGCGCGATGTGCGGCGGGGAGGGGGCGCCCTGCGTCCGTCCCAGCGACTGCTGCGCAGGCCGCTGCCTCAACGAGGCGTGCCCGGCATCGTGCCGCACGACGGGGCAGAGCTGTTCGAGCCAGGTGCCGTGTTGTGCAGGGCGGGTGTGTACGGCCAACGTGTGCCAGGCCCCGACCTGCGCGGCCGTCGGGGCCTCGTGCGCCTCACCCGGGGCCTGCTGCTCGGGGCAGTGCGGGGGCGGGACGTGCCGGTCGTCGTCGTGCGTGGGCCTCGGCGGGAGCTGCGCGAGCACCTCGGGGTGCTGCACGGGGACGTGCTCGAGCCTCTTCCGCTGCGTGTAGGACAGGGCCCCCGTCCCCCTCCCTCGACACGCGGGCACGAAGGCAAAGAGAGCCACCTGGGCGCAAGGGGGCACAAGAGGCCAGACGGGATGGAGATGGCATCGGGAGGGCGACGGGTGGCTGGCTGCGAAACCGCAAGGGCGCAAGGGCCGCAAGGGGCAGAAGGGGATTTTGGGGGGAATCGGGCAGGCGACGGTGGGCGGGGCTTGCAAGCAGAGCCTCCAAGGGCGCGGTCACGTGTGATCCGTCCAGTTCGTCACGCCGCCCCTCACCCCCTCACCCTCTTCTGACCCTTGCGCCCTTGCGGTTTCGCAGCCATCGCACCTCGTTGAGAAAACTACACATCCCGAAGTCGCCGTGGTGGAGAAGGCGAAATCCCCCGTCGCTTCAACAGTCCCACAACTGTTGCAATCTCTTGCAGTCCGTTGTTGGTTGTATCTCGGTTGCAAGAGAGGGCCAACTGGCATAGAGCCCCAGCGGTCGCGATGAGGCCCTCGGCGCTGGCGGTGATGGTGTGTCTCGGGCTGCCTGCGGTGGCCCTCGGGCAGACTGCACCCGCCGCCCCTGCCACCTCCCCGGAGGGTCCGCCCGCGGAGAGCCCGCCCCCTGCGCCCACCGCACCCGCGGAGAGCCCGCCTCCCGCGCCCTCGGCGGGGACCTCGGCCGACGAGCCCGAGGAGTCCGTAGTGATCCACGGGCACGGTCGGCGCGGGCGCGGGGCCACGGAGTACAGCCTGCCGACGGCTCCGTACCGGGACGTTCCCCGGGGCAACGCGGGCGAGCTCCTCACCCTGGCCCCCGGGGTGATGCTCTCCAACGTGGGCACCGAGGGGCACGCCCAGCACATCTTTCTCCGCGGGTTTACCGGCGACAACGGCCAGGACCTGGCCGTGAGCCTCGACGGGATCCCCCTCAACGAGGAGTCCCACGTCCACGGGCAGGGCTACGTCGACCTGTACTTCATCCTGCCCGAGCTCGTGCAGCGGCTGGAGGTCACCCAGGGAGTGGCCGATCCGCGGCAGGGCAATTTCGCCGTGGCGGGCTCGGTCGATTACCGGCTCGGGATGCCCCAACGCGGGGCCGTCGTGCGGGGGTCGGTGGGGATGTTCGGGTACAGGCGCCTGGTGGCCCTGTGGGGCCCTTCCCGGCTGAGCGAGCACACCTTCGCGGGGGTGGAGTCGGTGCACTCGGACGGGTTTGGCCCCGCCCGGGGGTACGACCGCACGAGCGCCCTGGCCCAACACCGGGTGTCCCTCGGGGCAGGGACCGAGGCCACCCTCTTCGCGGGGTGGTACGCCGCCCGGTATGCCATGCCCGGGCTCGTGCGCGAGGACGACTACGACGCGGGGCGGGTGGGCTTCTTCGACACCGTCCCGGGCCTCGGGCGTCAGGGGGGGCGCTCGTCGCGGGCCCTGGTCTCGGCCGCCCTCAGCCACCGCCGCCCCGACGAACGCAGCGAGCTGCGCCTGTGGGGCCAGCTCCGCGACTTCGGCCTGGAGGAGAACTTCACGGGGTTCGTCCTGCGTCCCCGCGAGGGCGACCTGATCGCCCAGCGGTATCAGGCAGGCACCGTCGGGGCCACCGGGAGCTACTCCCGCGACGTGACGGCCTTTCGGCGTCGGCACGGGGTGGAGCTCGGGTTCTTCCTGCGTCACGACCGCACCGAGCTCGGGCAGAATCGCCTCGATGTCCTCACCGGCGACCCCGCCTCCACCCGCGACCCGAACGACCTCAACACGGCCATCCGGGTCACCCACCTCGGGCTCTACGGCGACCTCACGGCCCGCCCCACGGCCTGGCTCACCCTGCGGGCGGGCGGGCGCCTCGACACCCTGGCCTACATCATCGACGCCGAGGTCTATCGCACCGTCGACCAGCGCACCCTCCAGGTCTCCCGCTCCACCGTCGGGACCCACCTCGGCCCCAAGGCCACCGCCGAGGTCACCCTCGGCCGCGGGGTGAGCGTGGCCGTGAGCCATGGGGCGGGGTTCCGGTCGCCCGAGGCCACCACCCTGGCCGATGGGGAGACGGCCCCGTTCGTGCGGGTCCAGTCGCAGGAGGCCGCCCTGCGTTACCGCCGTGCCTTGCGGGCGGGGCGGGTCCGCATCGACGCCTCCCTCGCGGGCTATCACACCACCGTCGACCGCGACCTCCTCTTCGACCCCGTAGCCGGTCGCTCCGTCGTGGTGGGCGAGACCCGCAGGCTCGGGGCCGTGCTCTGGGGGCGCCTTCAGGCCCTCGGGGGCCTCGACGTCAACGCCTCGGTGACCTTCACCCGGGCCACGGTCCTGCAAGACGCCCTCGGACGTACGGTCCCGGCCGGATCGCTCCTGCCGTACGTCCCCCAGGTGGTGGGGCGGATCGACGCCGTGTACACCCGCTCCCTCGGGCACCTACGCGGGCAGCGGGTGACAGGCCGAGCCTCCCTCGGGGCCCAGTACTACGGCCCGCGCCCATTGCCCCTCGACGCCCGGAGCGAGCCCGTGTTTGTCCTCGACGCGGGGGCCGGGCTGCGGGTGGGGCCCGTCGAGCTCGGGGTGGCCGCCCGCAACCTGCTCGACGCCCGGTGGCGCGACGCCCAGCTCAACTTCGCGTCCAACTTCACCCCCAACACCGTGCCCTCGCTCTTCCCGACGCGGCACTTCAACGCCGGGGCCCCCCTCACCATCATGGGGACCCTTACGGTCTATCTCGGAGGCGGTTCATGAGGCACGGGGGGCGGGCGGTCACCTTGGGGCTGTGGTTGGGAGCGGTGGCCCTATGTCTGACGGGGGTTCACTGCGGCGAAGGGAGCACGGGCGACCGGCGGGTGACCCTGACGGCGGCCGTGCAGGGCGCGCGATCCGAGGGGACCACCGCGGCGGGGTGGACCCTCACCCTCACCCGGGCCACCCTGGCCCTCGGGCCCCTGCGGTACTACGCCGACCCCTCGGTGGTCGCCCGGGCCCCCCTTCCGCGCCTCGCCTTCACCCTCGGAACAGCCTGGGCCCAACACTGCCACGACTGCCCTACGGCCCCCGTGGCGGAGTTTGGCATCGCCGGGGGAGGGGCTGTCTACCGGGCGGTCGACCTGCTCAGTATGCGCCCCGTCGATCTCGGCCCCGGGAGCGCCCGCAACGGGACCTACCGCTCGGCCAGCGTGTCCTTCTCTCCAGGGGTTCCGGTGACGGGCGATGCCGCCCTCGTGGCGAGCCTCCAGGGGCGCACGATGTGGGTCGAGGGAACAGCCCGCCGCGGGGACACCGCCGTGCCCTTCGCGGGCGGCATCGACCTGGGCCTGCAGCGGGTGTCGGGCGGGGGGGCCTCGCCCATGACCGAGCGTCCGTACACGGCCTTCGGGATCGCCTTCGGCGACGGCAGGGGGGTCTTCCTGGACACCCCCGAACAGGGCGGACCCCGGGCGCCGCGTACGACCCTGAGGATCGACCCGGTGCGGATGCTCGACCAGGTTGATTTCGCGGCCCTGCCCGCGGCCATGGGGCAGGCGCCTCGGGCGTTTCCTGTGGAGGGGCAGGGGCCTGCGGCCTGGCGCCTCGGGGCGGAGGATCCGCGGAGCTACCGGGTGGAGTACGCCCCGGAGTAAAGGGGCCCAGGCCCGTCGGTCAACCGCCGCCGCCGTCTCCGAGGAAGGGCACGAAGCGCACCGCCTCCAGGGCCCTGCGCTGAAAGGCCTCGGGGTCAGAGCCCGGAGCCCGCCGGGTCCAGAGCTCGAGCCGCTGGGTGCTCCCCGCGGGCCCCACGGGGATGATCAGCCGACCGCCCAACGCGAGCTGGTCGAGGAGAGGCTGCGGAACACGCTCCGGGGCCGCCGTCACCACGATGACGTTGAAGGGAGCGGCCTCGGGCCAGCCGAGGTAGCCGTCGCCCGTACGGACCTCGACGGGATAGCCCAGGGCCCGGAGGTTGCGGGCCCCGAAGGCCGCGAGCTCGGGGATGTACTCGATGCTGTAGGTGCGGGCGCACAGCTCGGCCAGGACGGCGGCCTGATACCCGCTGCCGGTCCCGATCTCCAGGCAGCGGTCGGCGGGGGTCGGGGCCACGGCCGCGGTCATGGCGGCGACGACGTAGGGCTGGCTGATGGTCTGGCCCCAGCCGATGGGGAGGGGCTGGTCGAGGTAGGCCTCCGAGCGCACGGCCTCGGGCACGAAATGATGCCGCGGGACCCGACCCATCGCCGCGAGGACCCGCGGGTCGGTGACCCCGCCCTCCGCCACCCGGCGCACGAGGCGGGCCCGCTCGTCGCTCCGTTCGGCGAAGAGGGCCTCCCGGGGGGCAGGGGGTGTCGCAGGGGTCTGTCGCGCGGGGACCGCGTGGGTGTCCTGGGGCACGGGCGCCTGCACCTCACGGCGCGTGCAGGCCGCGCTCTCCAGGGCCACGACGAGGCCCGTGACCGGTCCGGAGGCCTTCATGGAGACCCCGAGACAGGGCCCCCGCGCCGCCCGGGGCCGGGCTTCGTGGTGGCGCGGTGAAGGGCCACGGCGGCGTCGATCACGGCCAGGTGCGAGTACGCCTGCGGAGAGTTGCCCAGGGCGAGCCCCCCGGCGGGCAGGTACTCCTCGGACATCAGTCCCGTCGGCCCGGCCAGGTCGCACATGGCCTCGAACAGGCTCCGGGCGTCGTCGAGGCGGCCGATGAGCAGGTACGACTCGATGAGCCATCCGGCGCAGAGGTAGAAGCCCCCCTCGTGGCCGGGCAGTCCGTCGTCGGCGAGGTAGCGGTAGACCGTGGGGCCGTCGCGCAAGACCCGCTCGACGGCCTCGACGGTGCCGATGAAGCGCGGGTCGTCGGGGGCCACCAGGCCCGTCAGGCCGATGGTCAACGCGGCCGCGTCGAGGTCCTGGCCGTCGTACGCGGCGGTGAAGGCGTTGATCCCAGGTTTGTACCCGTGCTCGAGCACGTCGAAGCGGATCTCGTCGAGCAGGCGCTGCCACTCGGGCATCTCGCGGCCCAGAAAGCGGGTGGCGATGCGGATCGCGCGGTCGACCGTCATCCAGCTCATCACCTTGGTGTGGACGTGGTGACGGCGGGCCTTGCGGATCTCCCAGATCCCGTGGTCGGGCTCGGACCAGCGGCGCTGCACGGCGAGGACCATGGCCTCGACGAGGCGCCAGTGCTCGGTGGACAGGGGGGCGTCCTGCTCGGACAGCTCGGCCACCAACGCCACGATGGGCCCGAAGACATCGAGCTGAACCTGCTGGGCCGCGGCGTTGCCCACCCGCACGGGGCGGCTGCAGCGGTACCCGCCGAGGTCGCCGATCTCGGCCTCGGTCCCGAGCTCGCTGCCGCTGACCGTGTAGAGGGGGTGCAGGCGCTCGGGCGAGGCGCAGTTTTGCACGACGGCGATCACCCAGTCGAGGAAGCGCATGGCCTCCTCGACGCTCCCGAGGCGCACGAGGGAGGTGGCGGCCATGGCCCCGTCGCGGAGCCAGCAGTAGCGGTAGTCCCAGTTGCGCACCCCCCCGATCTCCTCGGGCAGGCTGGTGGTCCCCGCGGCCAGGATGGCCCCCGTGGGCCCGTGGCACAGGCCCTTGAGCACGAGGGCGCTGCGTCGCACGAGCCCCTCCCGGCAAGGGGGCACGTTGAGCCGCTCGGACCACGCCCGCCAGAAGCGGTTGGTGAGCTTGACCCGGTCGGCCGTGGGGACCCTGCCCGGGCTGAGGTCGCCCGAGCCGTAGCGCAGCTCGAGGACCACGGGGGTGTCGCCCGGGGTCACGGTGGCCCGGGCGGTGTGATGGGGGCCGTCTTCGATCAGGGTCCACTCGATGCCGGGGGCCCGCAGGACGATGGGCTCGTGGGTGTCCTCGATGACCAGGCCGTTGTCGCGGCGGCTCAGCCGGGTGGCGGCCCGGCCGAAATCGAGGCGGGGGGCAAACTCGATGACGGCCGTGCCGCGGCCCTCGATGATGCGCAGGAGGTCGGTGCGCCCGGCCCGGTGGGCCACCCGGGCGTTGGAGCAGTCGAGCAGGTCGGTCACGCTCATCAGGCCCCAGTGGGTGCGCAGGATCATCGAGCCGGGCAGGTAGCTCTGCCCGTCGGGGGGCCCCGACTCGGCCCGGATGGTGAAGTGCCCCGCGGACTCTCCGCCGAGGAGGTCGGCGAAGAGGGCCGAGGAGTCGGCCCGGGGCACGCACATCCATGTGATGCGCCCCCCGGGGGTGACCATGGCCAGGGTGCGCTGGTCGGACAACATCGCGTGGTGCTCGATGGGGACCGCCGAGCCGCCCTCCAGCCAGGCCGCCCGACGCTCGGCGAGGCGCGCGAGGAGGCGGCAGGCGTCGCGGGTCGAGGCCACGCGGGCGATGGCCCGGGTGGACCCGTCGCCGATCTTGATGCCGAGGTCGGGCTCTCGCAGGAGGCCGAAGGCGTCCTCGTCGGTGACGTCGTCGCCGAAGAACACCACGGCCGAGGCCGAGCAGCGGCGCCGGATGGTGTCGAGGGCCTGGCCCTTGTTGAACTCGAGGGCGCACAGCTCGACGACCATCTTGCCGTGTTTGGTGTGCACCCCCGGGATCGCCCCCGGGCCGCGGGCGACGGCGTCGAGGGCCTGGGCGGCGTCCTCGGCGGAGGCCATGCGGTAGTGCAGGGCCACGCTGGCGGGTTTGGTCTCGAGCAGGAGCCCCTCGACCCCCGCGACGATGCCCCGCAGCTCGGCCTCGATCTGGGCGCGCAGGCTCTGGGCCTCGGGGGGCATCTCGGAGTGAAACCCCGGGTCAAACTCGCTGCCGTGGCTCCCGACCAGGTGCACGTGCCCGGGCAGGCCCGTCAGGTCGGCCAGGTCGGCGAGGGACCGCCCCGAGATCACGGCCACGTGGGTGCGGGGCAACGAGGCCAGGAGCTTGAGGGCGACGATGGCCTCCCGGTGGGGGATCGCGTCGGCCGGGTCGTCGACGATCGGGGCGATCGTGCCGTCGTAGTCCGAGGCCACCAGGAGGACCGGCTCGCGCGCGGCCGCATCGATGCGTTCGCCCAGGCTGCTCATGCGCGCAGGGCCTTGCAGAACGACCGCGCCCAGCGGTGCACGTCGTGGGTGCGCACGACCGCGCGCAGCGCGCGCATCCGCCGAGTGCGCTCGGGGGCCTTCATGGTGAGGGCCTGGCGCAAGGACGCCCCGACCCCGTCGATGTCGTGGGGATTGATCAGGAGGGCGTCGGTCAGCTCCTTGGCCGCCCCGGTGAACTCGCTGAGGACCAGCACCCCCGACTCGTCCACGCGGCTGGCCACGAACTCCTTGGCTACCAGGTTCATCCCATCTCGAAAGGGTGTCACGGCCATCACCTCCGCCAGTCGGTAGAGCGCCACCAGCTCTTCGGGCGAGACGTTTCGATGCAGGTACTGAATCGGGACCATCCCGAGCAGTCCGAAGCGCCCGTTGACCCTGCCGATGCGTTGTTCGAGCTCGGCTCGCAGGTCTTTGTAGTCTTCGACCTTCTCCCGGCTGGGCACCGCCACCTGGACGAAGACCGTGTCCTCGGCCTTGTAGTCCCCCGAGTCGAGCAGGTCGTGGAAGGCCTCGATCCGAATGTCGATGCCCTTGGTGTAGTCGAGCCGGTCGACCCCGAGGATGATCCTCCGGCCGCTCAGGCGGGCGCGGATCGTACGCATCTCCTCCTCGACCGCGGGCGATCGGGCCAGGGCGTCGAAGTGCTCGAAGTCGATGGAGATCGGGAAGGCCCGAACCCGCACGGTGCGCGCGCCAAACTGGACCCCCCGCTCGTCGTGCGAGAGGCCCAGGTAGCGGGCGCACAGGCCCTCGAAATTCTCACCCGCGACCTGGGTCTGAAACCCGACCACGTCGGCCCCGAGGAGCCCTTCGAGCAGCTCCCGGCGCCAGGGGAGCTGGGCGAACAGCTCCTGCGGGGGAAACGGGATATGCAAGAAGAAGCCGATCCGCAGGTCGGGCCGCAGGGCCCGCAGCATCGCCGGGACGAGCTGCAGGTGGTAGTCGTGGACCCACACGAGCCCGTCCGGGGGGGCCGCCTCGGCCGCCGCCTTCGCGAAGCGCGCGTTGACCCGGGTGTACACCCGCCACCAGTCGCGTCGAAACTCGGGGGCCCGGATGGCGTCGTGGTAGAGCGGCCAGATCGTGCTGTTGCAGAAGCCCTCGTAGTAGTCCTGGACCTCGTCGTCCGAGATCGGCACGGGGTGATTGCGGATCCCGTCGAGGTCGAAGGGCGCGGTGGTGTCGTCGGCCACCCCGGTCCAGCCGAGCCATGGGCTCTGGCTCGCCTGGAGGATGGACTTGAGGGCCGAGACCAGGCCTCCCGGGCTGGTCTCCCAGCGGTCTTCGCCGTCGCCCGAGACCCGGTGCACTGGCAGCCGGTTGGAGATGATGAGGATGTCGTCGCTGCTGTCCATGCTTCCGGCATTGTAAGTCTTGTGCGACACGAGGACAGGCGAAAACCGGTCGGAGCCCTCTCCCTCACCGAGACAGGAGGGCCACGGCTCCGGCGACAAACATCACGCCGCCCAGGGCGAGGGCCACCCACGGGGCCCACCGTCGCCCGAGGTCGGCCATCACCCCGCGCCGGGCCTGCACCGCCACGGCCCCCATGGCCTCCGCGCACGCCACCCACGGAACGCTCTGGGCTCGCCGCACGAGGGCCAGGGCCCCCGCCCCGTCTCCCCGGGCCAGGAGCCCCTCGGCCTCGCGGGCCCACCGCTGCCCGAGGCGAGCGGCCAGGGTGGCCCCGTCGGGGTGTTGCGGTTCGGCCGTGTGGAGGGCCGCGAGCTGCTCGGCGCAGCGCACGAGGTGACCTCGGGTGAGGAGCCCCTCGGCCTCCTCCACGAGGGCCCAGGCCCGGGTGCTCTGGAGCCGTCGCCCAAGCACCCGCTCGGTCTCTACCAGCTTTTGCACGCAGCCCGGCCAGCGCAAGGGGGCCGCGAGGTCGGCCGCCTCGCGCGCGGCGAAGAGCTCGCCTCGGGTGGCCATGGCCAGGACCGCGCTCCCCAACGACTCGGCCGCCCCCTGGGCCCCGGGGTGATCGAGGTCGACCTCCAGGACCGCCCGCAGGGCCTCCACCGCCGCGGCCACGTCCTCGCGACCGACCGCCTCACGGGCCCCGCTCACCCGGTCGTCGAGGTACCGCGACAGGGGCGACCGCGTCGCCAGGACGGCCTTGCCCGGCCCATGAACCCACAGGGTGTACGCCTCGCCCGCGTGGGTGTAGGCCACCCGCCACACGGGGTAGCGCCGCACCACGAGGCGCTGCCGGGCCAGACGCTGTCCCCCCGCGGCCCGGGCTGCCTCTTCGGCCAGGAGTTGGGCCGCCGCGGCCCCCAAGGCCGGGTGCGGAACCTCCCCGGCCACCCCCGCCGGATCGAGCTCCGGGGCCTCGAGGTACATCACGGGCAGGGGTTCGCACGCGGCGGCGGTGATGGCCTCGGCCAGGGCCTCCGGAACCCCCTCGGCCACCACGCTCCGGGCCGCCACCCCGAG
Organism: uncultured Myxococcaceae bacterium; assembly: GCA_964447205.1. GTDB lineage: Bacteria > Myxococcota_A > Polyangia > Polyangiales > JAEUKH01. Next base: position 87,003 of record CAYUSB010000031.1, on the reverse strand, counting down.
AAAGCCCTGGGTCACCACGGCGTGCCGCGCGATGCGCCCGTCGCCTCCGCACCGTGGGCAATCGCAGGCCCCGACTCCCGCGCAGTCCGGGCACACCTCGCGGCCCATCGTGCAGCCCGTACAGGGCACCGTCCCGCGGCCATCACAGGGGCGGCACCGTACGCTCGCCTCCCCCTGCGGAACCATCCCGTTTCCGTGGCAGGTCGGGCACCGCCCGCGCCCCCACCCGTTGCAGGTCCTGCACGCCACGCTGCGTTCGCCGTGGCACCCGAGGCAGGCCACCCGCCCCAGGGGCAACGGGCTGGTCTCCGTCGGGACGCAGTCGGGACACGGGAGGTCTTCCACGGGATGGTCAAGCGGGATGACCGTCTCCCAACGGTTGTACGTGTCCACCTCGGCGAGGGGCAAAAGCCACGGGTCGATGGCCCCGGTCTCGGGGTCGAGGGCCTCGGGCAGGACGAGGACGGGGTCGTCCTCGACGGGGATCGTTCCCTCGCGAAGCTCCACGGTGCGGTGTTCGAGCCGGGTGGCCACGTGGAGCTCGAAGCACGGGGTGAGGGTGACCTGGACGGCCTCCATGGTCTGGGCGAGGTCGTGCAGGGGGTGCTGGGGCCGCTGGCGGGCCCAGGTGTCCATGGCGGCCCGCAGGGGGGCGAGCTCGGCCGCGTCGGTGACCGTGTACGCCGCCGCGAGGAGGTCGACCCGAACCTCGTGGCGTTCGGGCAGGGCGGCCAGCTCGTCGAGCTCGATGTCGGGGGCGAGCTCGGCCTCGGACTCCAGGACCCCTTCGAGGGCCGCGAACAGGGCCGCGTCGTCGTCGGCCTCGTCCTCGGGGGCTTCGTACGCGGCCCGGAGGGTGGCGAGCTCGGCGGCGAGGCGTTCGGCTTCGGCCCGGGCGTGGGCGGCGTCGGCTTCGACCCGGAGGGTGGCGGCCTCGTGGGCGGCCTCGGCCCGGGCGTGGGCTTCGTCGAGGTCGCGGGCCCGGGTGTCGGCCTGGGACTGTTCGGCGCGGTCGCGGGCCAGGGCTTCGGCCTCGGCGCGCTGGAGGGCCTCGGCGATGCGGGCCTCGGCCTCCAGGACGGCGTCGGCCGCGAGGGCTTCGAGGGCCTCGGGGGTGGGCTCGGGGCGCGCGGGCTCGGGCCGCGGGGCCGTGGCGGGGGGCGTGGCAGGGCGTCGGTCGTCGTCGAAGGCGGGGCCGTCGAGGGGCAGGACCACCACGGGGATGGCCGCGAGGCGCTCGGCCGCGAGGGCCCGGCGCAGGGCCTCGTCGCGGGCTTCGCGTAGGGCTTCGGCCCGGGCTTCGGTCTCCGACCGCAGGGCTTCGAGGCGGGCCTCGGCCTCGGTGCGCAGGGTGTCGAGCTCGGCTTCGAAGGCCGCCCGGTCGCGGGCGAGGCGGCTCAGGGTCTGCTGCATGGCGGCCCGGGCGGCGTCGCGTTCGGCCGTGAGGCGGGCGACCTCGCGGTGCATCTCGCGGCGGAGGGCGTCGCGTTCGGTCTCGCGGCGCAGGGCGTCGCGTTCGGCCTCGCGGCGGGCGTGGTCGCGCTCGCGTTCGAGGCGTGCGGTCTCGCGGGCCAGGGCGAGCCGGGCGGCCTCCTCCTCCATGGCGCGTCGGGCCGACTCCTGGGTGCGCATCCGGGCCTCCGCGGCCAGGGCCTCCGCCAGGGTCTCCGAAGCCCGCGGAACCCCCACCCCCGCCAACTGTCCCCGCACCTCCTCGGCGCTGAGGGCCTCGCCCGCGGCCATCCGGGCCACGACAAACCCCAGGGAGGGGGCGTGCCGAGCTGCCCAGAGCAGGGCCGTCCCGGCGACGTGGTGGGCCCCCTGCGGCTGCACGAGGGCTTCCCAGGGCCCGAGGTCGTGGGCGGCGGGGTCGAGGCCCACATACCCGTGCCGACCCGCGGCCGTACGGGCTGCGGCCCCGGTCGGGTCGACGGGGAGCTCGTCGAGGCCGCACAAAAGCGCCACCCGCAACGCCGCCGTCCCCGCCGGGACCGTCCCTGCCCCAAACCCCGTTCCCCACGCGGCCACGGCGGTCCGGGCGTCCATCCCGGGCACGCCCCGTGTGGGATGAAATCTCAGGAGCCACGCCGCCACGAGCCCCGATCCGACGGCCAGCTCGGTCTGGGCCACGCCCTTGCGCCACGCGGCCACGAGATCGCCCGGGGTGTTGACCGCGAGGCCTCCGCGCCCCCACGGCAGAACCATCCCTGAAAACCCCACCTCCCACAGGGTCTGGTGCAGCCCCAGGTCGTCGGGGTTCTGGGCCGGGGTGCGCTCGATGCCCGGGGCGGCCACGGAGAGCCACGCGTCGAGCTCGCCCGAGCCCAGGGCCTCGCGCAGCCACGGCCACACTGCCGCCACTCTGGCCCCCGCGTGCAGATCGCCCACGGCGTCAAAGCGGGCCGTCCGATGCCCCAGGGCCTCCCCCAGATGCAGCCGCAACGGAGCCCGCGGAACCCGTCGATACACCCCCCGCCAGAACGCCCTGGGATCGTCCGGGGACTGCCGGATCTCGTCGAGCCAGAGGGGGTCGCGTTTCGCCCGCGGGAGGGCGTCGAGCCACGCGGCGAACGACCCGTCGCGCCATCGGGCCAGGGCATCTGCCCGGGCTGCGGGGCGCCCGAGGGTCTCGCGGGCGAGCCCGGAGGGGTCGTGCACGGCCCGTTGTCCGACCCGGAGGGGTTCACCGAGGGCCCAACGGAGGCGCCACCCGGCGTGGGGTTCGTCGCGCCCGAGGGCCTCGCAGGCGGCGGCTACGGCGTGTTCGCCCTGGGTACGAAACCACTGCCCCAGAAGCTCTCCCTGCGCGGCCAGGGGGGCGTCGTGGAGGGTTCCGTTGCGGAGGTGGGTCTTGAGCCCGTCGGCGGTGGTGACCACCAGGCCTTCGACGGCGACCCCTTCGCGTCCGAGCGACCAGGCGAGCGAGGCCAGGGCGATGCGGGCCTTCGGGGAGAGGGCCCCGTCGTCGGGCGACTCGCGGGCCACGAGGGCCTCGGCGGCCTGGGCCACGTCGCACAGGCCCGGGGGGGCTCGATGGGCCCGGAGCCAGGCGGACAGGGCTCCCTCGCGCAGGGCTGCGGCGCATTGTGCGGGCGACTCGGCGAGGCAGGCTCCGACGGCGTCGAGGCTGGTGGGGGCCCCGGGCAGGGCGTCGAGGGGAGCCCACGCAGAGGTCACCCCCGGCAGATGCTGAACCCCGAGGGCGGCGCATCGGTCGCGTACGAAGGCCTCGTCGAGGCCGCGGCGTTGGGCTTCGGCCAGGACCCGGGCGCACTCCAGGGCGCAGAGGCGTTTGTCTCGGGCCGACTCGGCGGCGATGAGGGCGTCGAGGTGTTGGCCGTGGTGGGCCCGGAGCTCGGCGAGGACGGCCTCGTGCAGGGGTTTGCCGCGCAGGGACTCGAGGCGGCGGGTGAGGGCCGAGGCGGCCACTTCGGCCCGGGCGCGCCACTCGGGTCCGCGGCGGGTGACCTGGTTGAAGACGCGGCGGGCGAGGCCGATGCGGGCGTCGAGGGCGGCGGGGGTGGGCGGGTCGGCCGCGAGGTCGGCCACGGCGGGCCACAGGGCGGCGAGGAGGGGGAGGGTGTCGTCGGCGAGGGCGGTGACGAGGGCGAGGTCGTCGTCGGAGACCACGCGAGACCGGGCGGCGGCGTGGCCGGGGTCGGCGTCGACGACCTCCAGGAAGGCCTCGTCGTCGCGGGTGAGGGGCAGGTCGGGGGTGGGGTCGACGGAGGCCGAGGGGCGGGGGCCGCTCGGGGGGTCGTCGACGATTTCGAGGTAGCTGCCGTGCTCGTCTGCCGTGGCCATCTGCCGTGTGCTCCCGCGGGCTCTGGAGGGCGCGCGTGGGCAGTATGGGCGCAGGGTGGGGGGAGGCCCAAACAAGCTACCGGACGGGGGCGCGTGGGGGCGCGAAAGATCCCGCGGCGCGTGGGGAGCCTCGGGGTGGCTGCCAGAGGCTTCCGCAGCGCTGGGATGGGCGGAGTCGACCGGCGAGGTCGTGGCGTTTGAGCGAGGCGGCCGCGTTGCGCACCGAGCCGCCGAGGGACATGCTCTCGTCCATGCCCCTCGAACTCCCGGCCTACATGCGGAAATCCAATGCGGAGGCAGTGCGCGAGGAGTGCGCGCCCTATCGCGACATGAGCTTCGAGGAGAGGGCGCGGGAGCTGCGGCTCGTCTGCGGCGGCGTAGCGAAGATGCTGGCGACCTACTCCCCGGAGCATCGCGCACGGCTCGCCGAACTCGACGACCGGCTGCCTGAGAGCACCGTGACGGCCTTGGCCCGCCTCCGTCGGCACGACCGATGAATCCCGAAAAGTCGCCGGAGGCCCTCGCCCTGGAGTTCGCCGGGGCCCTCGAGGCTCGGGGCATCGACTACGCGCTCAGCGGAGCGCTCGCACTCGCGTACTGGGGCGTGCCGAGGGCCACAAAGGACGTTGACGTCGCGCTCTACGCAGGGAGCGACCAGGCCGACCTGGTGGCGGATGCGGTCGAGGCGATCGGCGCGCAGGTGGATCGTGCCGCACTCCGCAGCCGGTTCGTGGAGGGGGGCACCGAGTTCGCATGGTACGGCTCTGTCCGACTCGACCTCTTCGCGCCCTGCTGCTCGCTGGAAGGCGGCGGCCTCCGGATCGGGCGGCTCGACCGCGCGGCGGTGTATGCCTGAGCACGCGGGAGGCCCTACCCTCGTCACCCATGCGCCACCACTGGTACCCGGTCTGTCGCCGCGACGATCTGCCCGCCGACCGCCCCCTCGCGGCGGCGTTGTTGGGAGACCCGTTGGTGCTCTTTTGGGACGAGGCGGGGGCACCCCGTTGTCTGGCCGACCTCTGTCCGCACCGGGCCGCCCCGCTCTCGATGGGGCGGGTGGAGGCAGGCCGGGTCGAGTGCCCCTACCACGGCTGGCGGTTTGACGGGTCGGGGGCGTGCGTCCGCGTCCCGTCGCTCGCCGCGGGCGAACCCATCCCGGACGACGCGCGGGTGCGACGATACCCCTGCGTCCTCCGCGCGGGGTATGTGTGGGTGTGGCCGGGCGATCCCACCTTGGCCGATGACGGGGCGGGCCGCGGCTGCGACGACCGCGACGACCTCGCCGTCGTGGCGGGTGTACGCGACCTCGACGTTGACCACGGCCTCGTGATCGAGAACCTGCTCGACCTCGCCCACGCGCCCTTCGCCCACGCGGGCACCCTCTGCGCGCGGGAGGACGCGTGTGGCCTGGAGGTCGAGCCCGTGGTGGGGCCGGCGGGCGTTGAGGCGAGGTTTCGCCGCGCCGACGACGGCTGCGTCAACGCCCAGTCTGTCCGCTTTGTGGCGCCCTGCGTCGTGCGCTTCGAGTCCGACGACGACCGCGCCCTGACGCAGACCCACCTGGTGGTGCCGCTCGGGCCGCGCCGCTCGCGGTGGTTCTGGCAGGTGTCTCGGGAATGGCTGCGGGACGTCGTGGCCCTCGACGCCCTCCTCGCCGCCCGTCGATCTCGTCGAGGACCTGGTTGGCCAGGTCTCGGTTGGGCGCCTGACCCGCGTACCTGGGCGACAGGGCCGCCGCCAGCAACGCCTCCAGCCCGCGCCGGACGACGCGATGTCCCTCCTCCTGCGGGCCACAATGGGCTTCGACCAGCAGCTCGCCGATCAGGGTCTCGTCGTGGATCAGGTCTGCGGGGACGCGAGGCGGTGCGGACAGCTCGCGCCGCAACTGCTGGCGGCTGTCGTCCTCCAGCACCACCGCGCGGAGGCGCTTCACGAACGAGGGGATCGGACCGAGGGGCCCCCGGATGGCGCTGACGGCGCTACGAAGCTCCAGGAGGTCGTCGAGGGCGGGCACCTGCCGCACGATGCCCTCGGGCGTAAAATCCTTGAGGCGCGTGAACGAGAGCTGCACCCGCATCGGGCCGCCTGGTTCGGGCGACAGGAGGTCGGGCACGGTGAGCTCGAGGGTCAGGGCCTGCTCGGCCAGCACCGGATCGAAGGTGTCCCGGGTGATGACCACGGGACGCCGCGCCGCCAACGGGCGCGGGTCGGACCGCTGCGTGAGGTCGCCCAACACCAGGATGCGCAGGGGCAGCTCAACGTCAGACTCCGGGTCCTTGGACGCCACCCAGAAGTGCCGTCGATGCAGCTCGTCTCGGAGCCAGGCGTCGTGTGGGTCGACCATACCGCGCGGCCGATCGTATCACCCTGGCGTTGGGGTTTGGCCTCCCAGGGTCGGATGTGGCATGACGGACGGCCCATGAAGCCCTGGCGCCTGCTCCCCGTGGCCGTCCTCTTCATCGCGTGCGCATCGGGCGGGCCCGTGCGGCCTCCCGCCACAACCCCCGCACCGACACCCGCAGCCCCGACACCGACACCAGCCCCCGCGTCGACTCCGGCGAGCCTGACCGCCTTGCTCGAAGGGTATGTCGCCGCAGCACGTTCGGGCGGATCTGCTGCGGGTCTGCCGGGCGTTGCCCTCTCCGACCCGCCTGCCTTCTTCACGCGGGCCTTCGGGGCCGAACCCGGGGCCCGCCTCGCCGCCGCGTATGCCTCCATGGCTCCTTCCCTCTCGGCCGAAGGGCTTGTGCGCGAGCTGTCCCCCCCGGTGCGCGAGCGCGGTCTGTCGGTCGTCCACGTCGACCCCGTCGTTCGGTCTGCGGCCCACCCGGAGCGGTGGACCAACCGCATCGTCGAGGCCCTCGTGGAGCCCGTCGAGCTCTTCCGGGTGCGTCTCCTCCCCGCGGGGGCGACCGACCCCAACACCCCAGGCTTCTTCGACCTCGGATTCTTTGCCCTGGAAGATGGCCAGTGGCGTTCGGTCGGCGACCTGCGCGCGATCCGGCCCTGAGACGAAATCACTTCCTGGATTCATCATCGGGTCTGTATCCGCGAGCATTGAGCCGTCGTTCGGCCTCGTAAACGACAAAATGGCAGGCTGCGGCGACGTCGCGGTGATATCGGCGCGCCATCGGGCCTGGCCCCAGGGGGGTGCATGCTCCGACGGATCCGGGATGCGCCCGGCCCCGGTAGCTCCCACGACGCGACCACCTCAATCCTGAGGACCGAAGTCACCCCACGAAGGAACAGCCTCCATGAAGCACTCCGCCCTCAAGATTCTGCTCGGCCTTGCGATGGTCTCGTTACCGAGCGTCGCAGCGGCACAGACCAACCTGATCCAGAACGGTTCGTTCGAGAGTGGCAATCACTCTCCCATGTCGGACGGGCAGTGGGTCACCCTCACCGCCGGACAGACCAACATCACGCATTGGACCATCGGTGGGGTCATGCTCGACTGGGTCAACGACAACTACCCGGTCGGATGCATCGACGGCGACAAGTGCATGGACCTGAACCACGCAGGTCGAGGCTGGGACACCGGCACGATCAGTCAGACCTTTCCGACCGTGGTCGGTGTCCCCTACCGGGTCGCCTTCCAACTCGCCGGGCCGACCGCCCCGGGATCCACCAACCCGCGCTGTGTGGGCATCACCGTCGCGGGCACCTCTCGGCAGCTCTGTGTCCCTGCGTCCAACTTCTCCTCCTCGACCTGGTACCTTCGTACGTTTGAGTTCACGGCCAACGCTACAAGCTCCGTGCTGACCTTCGGGAGCACCAACGGATTCAGTTACTCGGGCGCCTTCATCGATGCCGTCAGCGTCGTAGCCTTCGACAGCGACGGCGACGGCGTCCTCGAGAACGACGACAACTGTCCGACGGTCGCCAATCCCAGCCAGACCAACTTCGACGGCGACGCCCAGGGCGACGCCTGCGACCCCGACGACGACAACGACGGGGTCCTCGACACGGCCGACAACTGTCTCTTCCTGTCCAACAGCGACCAGGCCAACCATGACGGCGACGCCCAGGGCGACGCCTGCGACGCGGACGACGACAACGACGGGGTCGCCGACGCGTCCGACAACTGCCCCTACGCCGCCAACTCCAGCCAGGCCGACACCGACGGCGACGGACAGGGCGACGCCTGCGACGGCGACGACGACAACGACGGGGTCGCCGACGCGGCCGACAACTGCGTGGCCGTGAGCAACCTCGATCAGGCCGACACCGACGGCGACGGTCAGGGCGACGCCTGCGACCCCGACGACGACAACGACTCGGTCGCCGACGCGGCCGACAACTGCCCCACCGTCTCCAACAACGACCAGCTCGACACCGACGGCGACGCCCTCGGCGACGCCTGCGACGCCGACGACGACAACGACTCGGTCGGCGACACCACCGACAACTGCCCCGCCGTCTCCAACAACGACCAGCTCGACACCGACGGCGACGGACAGGGCGACGCCTGCGACGCCGACGACGACAACGACGGGGCGATCGACACGGCCGACAACTGCGCCCTCGTCTCCAACCCCGACCAGCTCGACACCGACAGCGACGGGCAGGGCAACGCCTGCGACGCCGACGACGACAACGACTCGGTCAGCGACGCGGCCGACAACTGCGCCCTCGTGAGCAACCCCGACCAGGCCAACACCGACGGCGACGCCCTCGGAGACGCCTGCGACCCCGACCTCGACGGCGATGGGGTGGCCAACCTCCTCGACAACTGCGTGGCCGCTGCCAACCCCGCGCAGGCCGACCAGGACGGCGACGGACAGGGCGACGCCTGCGACGGCGACGTCGACGGCGACGGGATCGTCAACGGCCTCGACAACTGCGGGCTCGTCCCCAACGCCTCGCAGGCCGACCAGGACGGCGACGGACAGGGCGACGCCTGCGACGCCGACATCGACGGCGACGGGGTCGTCAATGAGGCCGACAACTGCGCGGTGGTGGTCAACGCCGACCAGGCCAACCACGACGGCGACAGCCAGGGCGACGTCTGCGACGCCGACGACGACAACGACGGGGTCCACGACGCCACCGACAACTGCCGCTTCGTCCACAACCCCAGCCAGGCCAACGCCGACGGCGACGCCCAGGGCGACGCCTGCGACGCCGACGACGACAACGACGGCGTGCTCGACACCGCCGACGCCTGCCAGGGCACCGCCTCGGGGGCTCCCGTGGCCGCGGCCAACGGCTGCTCCCTCGCCCAGCTCTGCCCCTGCGCCATGCCCCGCGGATCGTCGGCCCCGTGGCGTAACCACGGCCAGTACGTCTCGTGCGTGGCCCAGTCGTCCAACAGCTTCCGCGCGGCCGGGCTGATCACCGACGCCGAGAAGAGCCTCCTCCAGTCGGCCGCAGGGGCATCGAGCTGCGGACACCGCTAGCCCCCGCCTCCGCCCCGCCTCCGCTCCCCTCCCGCTCCTCTTCCGCACACCGAACCCCGTGTCGGCGGAATCCCCCTCCGCCGCCCCGAGGGCCTCGCGGTATGAGTGAGAGCACCTCCCCTGAACCCCACCCGCAAATGGCTCGGCCCCGCAGGGGTCCTCCGCGCCCGACGCCGGGGTCGACCCGCTCCTGCGGGCCCAGATGCGCGAGCGCCTCGAGCTGCAACGGCTCCTGGCCACGCGACCGAACACGGCCGTGACCGAGGGCGACGTGGACATCGAGATCGCCCGGGGAGCCCCGGACATCGACCGGGGTCAGGGGGTTCGGGTCGAGGCCTGGGTGGCCCGCAGGGGGCCGAGGGCGGACGGGGGGGACCGGCCCGACGCGCAACAGGCCGCCGCAGGCCTCGCCCCGGGCCAGTGGAGCGGGGCCGTCTCCACCCGCGTGGGCTGGGTGGTCCTGCGCGTGATCGCCCGCGAAGAGGGCCAGACCCTGCCCCCTGATGTGCTGCGGGCCAGGGTTCGTCAGGCCCCTGAGCGACGCAGGCTCCAGACCGCACGCCAGGATCTCCTCGTGGCCCTCCGGGCCAACGCCCGCGTCGAGGTCCTCGTCGACCTCTGAGGGCGATCCCAGGCCATGGATCAGCGCCGCGGTTGCCAGAGGTCGTGCAGCGGCGCGCCCATGTGGGCCGCGACCGCGGAGGCGATCTGGGGCAGCGGGCGGTTCATGGGTTCGCGCAGGGTGATGGGGCGATCCTCGCCGAGGTCGAGCTCGACGGTGCCAAACTGGGAGGTGCGGGTGTGTCCGATGCCGAGTCGTACGAGGCGCAGCTCGCCGCGCCGCACGAGGCGCACGCGCCCGCTGCGGGTGCGGAGCTCGATGCCCTGGGGGCTCAGGGTCAACGAGACCCACGCGCGCCGCGCCCCAACGAGGGCAATCAGGACGAACACGTTGAGAAACCCCGCGAGGAGCACGATGGCGCGGATCGTCTCGCCCACCGGGCTCTTCGACACCCAGGCCAGCGGAGACACGAGGACCAGCGGGATCACAGGGGCGAGCCAGTCGGTCCACGCGGGGCCGAGGCGTGTACGGTGGAAGTGGTGGGTGGGGGAGAGGTCCTCGGGGCGCGGAGGTGGCGCGGGCCGACCGGCGAGCCGCCGCAGCCAGAGGCCGAGGGTCAACGCGGTGAGGCACAACCCGAACAACACCCCGCCGCGCGCGTAATGATCGGGTCCTGCGTCGCGGGTCCATACGAACGCCGCGGACGCGCCCAGGGCCGACGCGAGCAGAAGCAGCAGCAGGCTCTGCATCTTGAAGCGCCGCCGGATCGAACGCTGCAAGGGGGAGGACGGGTCGCTCATGGGGGCCGAGCGTAGCCCACGGGGTCGCCACGCATCGAGGGCTCCCTCGCGGTTCGCGGGGCATCGCGGTAGGGTGCCCCCCCTGTGGCCCTCCCGTGCCACACACCGAAAGGGGTCGTGCCGTGAGAACGAGTGCCTGGATCGTAGGCTGGGTCGTGGTGTCGCTGGGAGCCGCAGGGGGATGCAAGCGGCGCGGAGTCCAGGAGGAGTCGGCCCCGGCCGTCCCCGTCGATCCCCATGCGGTGGTGCAGGTGGCCATCGGGGCGGGCTCGGCCTGCGCGGTGATCGGATCGGGCGCCGTGCACTGCTGGGGCGACAACAGCTACGGGCAGCTCGGCGATGGGAGCACCACGGCGCGGCTGGTTCCGGGGGCGGTGTTGGGGTTGGTGGGTGCCGTCGAGGTGGACGTAGGCGACGCCCACGCCTGCGCCCGCAAGGCCGACGGGTCGGTCTGGTGCTGGGGCACCGGGAGCGGCGGGGCCCTGGGCAACAACAGCACCCGCAACAGCCGGCTGCCGGTCCGGGTGGCGGGCCTTCCGCCCGTACGGGACATCGGCACGAGCGGCGGAAACACCTGCGCGGTGGCCACCGACAGGGGCGTGTGGTGCTGGGGCAGCAACGCCTTCGGCGAGTCGGCCCAACCCGCGGGCATCCGCGATGTGCTGCAGCCCACCCGGGTGGCGGGCCTCGGTCCGGCCGCCGAGGTCGACACCGGCCAGAACCACGCATGCGCACGCCTCGTCGACGGCACCGTCTGGTGCTGGGGCGGTTCGGGGCCCCTCGGGGATGGTGCGGGCGTGCAGCGCAACACCCCCGTGCAGGTGGCGGGCATCGCAGGGGCTCTCGGCCTCGCCGTCGGGCAAAACCACAACTGCGCCCTCCTCGCCGGCGGCACCGTCTCCTGCTGGGGCAGCACCGGCGGAACCTCCGGCGGACGCACCCCCACCCCCGTCGCCCTCACGGGCGTGACCAACCTCACGGCCGGCAACTACTCCACCTGCGCCCTCCGCCCCGACGGGGTCCCCCTGTGTTGGGGGACCAACTACCAGGGCAAGTTCCTGGTGCCCGCGACCCAGCAGAGCGTCCATGACCCGACCCCGCTGCCGGGCGTCACGGGCGTGAGCACGGTGGCCCTGGGCATCGCGTACCAATGCGCCCAGAGCCGCACGGGCCCGTTGCAGTGCTGGGGCACCCTGCGTCGCCCCTTCGGCGGCCCCGTCGTGATGCGCACGGCCACGGTGTACCCCGTGACCTTCGACGGCAACAGCCCCCCGCCGCCCCTGGTGGACGAGCGCGGGGCCGCGATCGCCGCCGCCGCCCCGACGCCCACCCCCGCCGTCCCGACGCCCGCCCCGGCCGCCCCAGAGCCCACGCCGGGCACGCCTACGCCCACCCCTGCCGCGCCGGAGCCTGCCCCCACCCCCGCGCCCACGGGCGCCCGCGAACCCCTCGCGGTGCGGGCCGCCCGTACGACCGCGGTGGCTCCGACCCCGCAGGAGGTCACGGTCGGCCGACAGACCCTGCGGGCCGAGCAGTGCCTCTTCGACGGGCCGCCCCTCCTGGCCGACTCCAACAGCCGGGCCCTGGCCTCCATGGCCTTCGACCGCCGGGGTCGTCTGCACGTCATCGACGGCGACCAGAAGCTGCGGCGGTATGTGCGGGCCCACAGCGACACCTGCCGTTTCGCCCGCGACATGGGCTTCGGCCAGGAGGGCATCCTCGACCTGCCCTCTCCGGTCTCCCACGTCTCCGTCGACCGCCGCGGATCGGTCGTGGCCAGCGGGGTTCTTGGCAGCTTTGTGATCGACGAGGGGACGGTCACGGCCCGATGCCCCCGTCCTTCCCACGGGTACGTCACGATGTCTCCGCAGGGCGTGGGCTACGGGATCTTCCCGGGTTCGCCCGTGCGTCAGGTCGAGTACACGGCCGACGGCTGCCAGGTAACCCCCTGGACGTACGAGAACCCGTTCCGTTCGGTGACGGCCCTGGCCTTCGACCGCCGCACGCTGTTGATGGGCGGCTCGATGCCCGGCAACGGCGGCAACCAGGTGGCCGTCTACGACGAACGCGGCCGGGAGCGGGCCCGCTTCGGCAACCCGCGGGGCACCGAGGAGGACGGGTTCTGTTGGGTGCACGGGTTGAGCGCGTGCCGGGCGGGGGTGTGTGTGATCGACACCAACTGCGACCGGATCCACCTCTGGACCGCCCGGGGCCAGCACCTCGGCAACGTGCGGGCGAGCCTGCTCTTCGGGGTGCCCCGGCCGTGGTTGTCGGACATCGTTGCGGGTCGCCGCGGCGAGCTCTTCGTCGCCACGGGGGTGCAGCGGACCCCCGCGAACGAGAGCGTCTCCGAGGGGGTGCTCTTCCTGGTCTCGGGGATGTAGCCCCGGGCGGGGGGGAGGAGATGCAGACGACGAGGGACGGGCTGCGAAGCCGCAAGGGCGCGAGGGTCGCAAGGGTCAGAAGGTTGTGTGTGGGGATGGGGGGGGTAATCCCCTCGACGCTTCGCGGGCGACCGCGCCCTTGAGTTCGCCCGGTTGTCGCAGGGCCCGGACAGATCCCTGTCGTTCGCTACCGCGGGGACCCGCAGGGGCTGTACCCTCCGTCCCCGGATGGCCCGCTACGAGACACGCGCCCGTCGTACCTTCGCGGCCCGCCGCGACGTCGCCTGGGCCATCGTCGCCGACACCAACCGCATGAACCGCGCCGTCGGCAACGTCCCCGCCCGCTACGCCTGGCGCGTGATCGACGGGCGCCGCGAGTACGTCGCCGCCGCCCGCGACGTAGGCCAGAGCCTGGAGTGGATCGAACCCCCCTACCAGTGGGTTGAAGGGGAGTTTATCGAGACCGAGCGGCGGTTTATCAAGGGCCCCGCCCGCGTGGGGTTCTTCGGGGTGCGGCTGACGGCCGTGGGGGACGGGATCGAGTGTGAAATGTCGATGGGCTTCGAGGGCGACGGGGCCATGCTCTCGGCCGTCGGGTGGATCGTCCAGCGGCGCCACCGCAGGGCCCTCGAACGCGCCCTCACCGCAGTGGGCGAGGCCCTCGCCCGGGGAGAGTCCCTCGTCGGCGACGTGACCGAACCCGCCGTCGTACGCGCCCAACGTATGCTCACTTCGGGCTACGACGCGGTCACCTCCGGCCCCCGCACCCCCATCGACGCAGAAGCCCTCGCCGGACGCATCGACCGGCTCGGCCGCGAGGGGGTCGACCCCGACATCGCCACGAAGCTCGGGCAGTGGCTCGCCGATCGGCCCGACGAGGAGGTCACCCAGATGCGCCCCTTCGAGCTCGCCCGGGTCTGGAACGTCGACCGCCGTAAGGTCTTGAGCGTCTTCCTGCACGCCACCCGGGTGGGCCTCGTCGACCTGCGCTGGCAGGTCAATTGCCCCGTGTGCCGGGTGTCCGCCCAGGTGGCCGGGGCCCTCGAGGACGTCGGCCGCGAGGTGCACTGCGCCACCTGCGACGTGGCCTACGGGGTCGACTTCGGGCGTTATGTCGAGGCCGTGTTTCAGGCCAACCCTGCGCTGCGGCGGGTGGTTCCGGCTGTGTTCTGCGCGGCCTCGCCCGCGTGGCGGCCGCACGTCTTCGCGCAGCTTACGCTCGCCCCGGGAGGCGGTCGCACCGAGTCGGCCCTCCTCCCCCTCGGCGACTTCCACGCCCGAACCCTCGGGGGCGGAGACAACGCAGACATCCGGCTCGACCGGGCCCCGGCCACCCTGTCGATCACCCTCGACGACGCGGGGGTGATCTTCACCGCCGAAGGGGCCTCTGAAGACGGGCGCACCGTGCTCCAGATCAGCTCGCACGCCACGGAGCCCAGGACCGTGCTCCTGGAGCGTTCGGGGTGGAGCGGGGAGCAGGTGTCGGGGTCGGTGGTGGCGTCGTTCCCGGACTTTCTTGACCTGTTTGCGACCGAGGCCCCGGCCACGGGGGTGGAGCTGCAGGTGGGGCATCTCACGGTGCTCTTCAGCGACCTCACGGGCTCGACCGCCCTGTACGAGCGGGTCGGAGACGCCCGGGCCTTCGCCCTCGTCGAGGAACACTTCAGGCTCATGGAGGCCGTCATCGCCCGCTACGAGGGAGCCGTCGTCAAGACCATGGGCGACGCCGTGATGGCCACCTTCCCCTCGGCCGAGCTCGGCCTGCGGGCCGCCCTGGAGATGGTTCGCACCCAGAACACCGCCCAGGGCAGCCACGGCCTCGGCATCAAGCTCGGGGTGCACTCCGGGGCCTGCCTCGCCGTACGGGCCAACGAGCGCCTCGACTTCTTCGGCACGACCGTCAACGTCTCGGCCCGGCTCCAGGCCCAGGCCCACGCGAGCGAGGTGGTGGTCACCGAGGAGTTTGCCCGCGACCCGGCGGTGCAGCCCCTGATCGCGGCCCTGCCGACCCGCACCTTCGAGGCCCGGCTCAAGGGCATCGCGACCACCCAACGCCTCGTCGGGATCGACGCCCGGGAAACCCCCGCGGCAGGGCCCGTATGAGACACTGCCGGGCATGAACCCCGACCCTGGTGCGCTCCCTCCGCGCGACCCCGAGCAGGAGGCCGCCCTGGCCGCGAACCCCGACGACAAGGCCGCCTACCAGGCCTACGGCCGCTGGTTGACCGAGCGGGGCGACCCCCACGGGCCATTGATCTCCTTCGCCTTCAAACACGAGAAGGGATCGACCCTCGAGGCCGAGTACGCGGCGGCCACCCGACGCGTCGACCCCTGCGACTTCTTCCAGCCCGTGTGGCGCCGCGGGTTCGTCGACCGGGCCGCCTGCCTCAGCGAGTACGAGGCCATGGACCCCGAGAGCTTCAGGCACTACCCCTCCAGCGAGGAGGTCACGGCCTTTCTGGAGAGCCGCGAGGCCTGCGTCCTGCGCGACCTCGTGCTCGTCGACACCCAGTCGAAGTCCCCGTGCCAGATCCTCCTGGCGATGCCGCGGCCTCCGCCCCTGCGGCGCCTGGTGATCACCACCCACGACGACCCCGCGTCGATGACCGCGTTGTGGGCGCGCCTGCCGCAACTGCGCGCGCTCCACGTGACCTGCTTGACGCTCGGAGACCTCGTGCTCCCAGAGCTGGAGTCTCTCACCCTGCGGGCCTCCGTCACCGAGCTCGGGGCCCTGTCCAACGCGCGTGTGCCCAAACTCCAAGAGCTCTTCGTGCAGTTTGGCCTCCCCGAGGACGCAGGGCCCGACGCCCTCGCGGCCACCCTGCCGACGTGCCCGGGCCTCCGGAAGTTCAGGTGGAGGCACGAGGGCGACGCGGGGCAGTTTTTGACCGCCCTGCTCCACTCGGCCCTGTTGCCGAAGGTCACCACGCTCGACCTGTCCATGGCCCGCTTCCCCGAAGGAGGCCAGGAGGTCCTCCGGGTCGTAGAGGGCGGGCGCCTCGACCACCTCCGCAGCCTCGACGTAGGGCCCGTGGCGACGTCGAAGACCTTTCCCGACGAGACCGTACGCCGCCTCCGCGACCGCTTGAAAGAACGCCTCAAGGCCTGGTGACCCACAGACCCCGTCGCGAAGGGTGGTCTTGCGGCCCCCGAAGGCCCTATCGTCGTGCGCGATGAGCACCCTCCCGCCTGGGCCTGCCCCCCACTCCCTCGTCACGCTCGCCCGCTGGTCGCTCCAACCTCTTGAGCTGCTCGACGAGTGCCACAAACGTTACGGGGACGTCTTCACCTTCGAGGGCTTCGGTCAGCAGACCGTGGTGTTCTTCACGCGCCCCGAGGCCATCCGCGAGCTCTTTACGGGCTCCCCCGACGACCTCTACGCCGGCCGCGGCAACGCCGTGCTCGAGGCCATCGTCGGCAAGCAGTCCCTCCTCCTCCTCGACGGCCCCCCCCACGCACGCGAGCGCAAGCTCCTGATGCCGCCCTTCCACGGCGAGCGCATGACCGCCTACGGGGCCGTGATGCGCGACGTGACCGACGCCCGGATCGCCCAGTGGCCCGTCGGGAGCCCCTTCTCCATCCAGGACGAGGCCTCGGCCATCACCCTCGACGTGATCCTCCGGACGGTGTTCGGGGTCGAGGCCGGGCAGCGCTTCGACCGGCTCCGCGAGCGCCTCTCGGTGTTTGTACGCGAGGGGGCCACCCCCGCCATGCTGGCCGTGCTCCTGCTCGTGCCGCCCGAGACCATCCGGAAGTGGCTCATGACGGGCACCGAGTCCGACGCCCCGGGGTGGGTCCGGGCCCTGCGCACCCGGCTCCCGCTCTACGACCTCGCCCAGTCGGCCCGGGACGTCGACGAGCTCCTGCTGGCCGAGATCCGACGCCACCGCGACGACCCCGACCCCGCCCGCAACGACATCCTCTCGCTGCTCGTGTCGGCCCGCTACGAAGACGGCACGGCCATGAGCGACGAGGCCCTGCGCGACGAGATGGTCACCCTCCTCCTGGCCGGGCACGAGACCACCGCGGTGACCCTCGGGTGGGTCGTCCACCGGCTGCTCCTGCACCCCGAGGTGTTGCGCAAGGTCCTTGACGAGATGCGCGAGGTCGCCGACGAGGCGGGCCCCGGGCCCGAACACGTCCCGCGGCTGGAGTACCTCGACGCGGTGATCCGCGAGACCCAGCGGGTGCACACCATCATCCCCCTGGTCGTGCGCAGACTCGAACGCCCCATGACGATCGGCGGGGTGTCCCTGCCCGCGGGGGTGATGGTGGCCCCGTCCATTCCCCTCGTACACATGCGCCCCGACATCTGGGGCGACCCGGAAAACTTCCGCCCCGAGCGCTTCTTCGAGCGCAAGCCCACCCCGTTTGAGTTCATGCCCTTCGGGGGCGGAGTCCGGCGCTGCATCGGGGCGGCCTTCGCCCACTACGAGATGAAGGTGGTCCTGGCCCGGATCCTGTGGCGGACCTCGTTGCGGACGGCGGTTCCGCTGCCGGTGAAGGTGGTGCGGCGGGGCATCGTGCTCGGCCCCAAAGGTGGAATGCCCGTGGTGATGACCGCACGCTCCGCGGTGTGACTCCCCAATGGCGTACTACGGCATCGATCTGGGCACGACCTACTGCTCCGTGGCGGTGGCCTCCCGGGGCGTGGTCACCCGCGTCCCCCTGGAGCGCGGAGGCTTCACCCTCGCCTCGGTGGCCCTGCTCGACGGGCGCCTGCCGCGTTCTCCGCGGGTGCTCACGGGCCAACACGCGGTCACCCGGTATCGCGACATCTGCGCCGAGGTGGGGGACGTCCCGCCCGGGGTGAGCCTCGTGCGGGGGAGCAAACGGCACATGGCGGCCGCGGAGGTTCCGGGGGGGCCCCCGTGGTTTGTCGACACGATGGCCCTGCACGCTACGGACATCGCCGCCCTCCTCCTGCGGGCCCTCGGGCAGTACATCGCACGCAACCCCGCCCTGCCCCCCATGGACGGCGTGGTGGTCACTCACCCCCAACGGTTTCGTAACCGCGAGCGCCGGGCCGTGGCCCAGGCCGCTGCCATCGCCGGACTACGGGCCGCGGCCCTCCTGCCCGAGCCCGACGCGGCGGCCTATGCGTACGGCCTGGGGCGTCAGTTTGGCCCCCGCGGCAGCACCTTCCTCGTCTTCGACTTCGGCGGCGGAACCCTCGACGTCACCGTCATGCACCGCACGGGCGACGGGGCCTCTCCCCGCCTCGACGCCCTCGGCTCGTACGGGGTCGAGCTCGGGGGCCTCGGGGTCGACGAGCGCCTGCGCGAACGGCTTGTCCAGCGCTACCTCCACGCCGTCGGTCGGAGTGACCTCGGGCTCGAAGACCTCTCCGAGGCCTCGCGGGAGACCCTCCTCGGGGTGGCCGAGGGGATGAAGGTTCAGCTCAACGCGCACGCGGGCGGGGACACCAACCCCCTGGCCCGGGTGGCCGTACGAACGGTCTCGGTGGCCCTCGCCTCGGGGGAGGTCCTGCCGACGGTGCCCCTGCGGCTGTCGTTGTCTGAGTTGTCCGAGTGGATCGCCGACGTGACCGACCGGGCCGCCGACTGCGCGGCCGAGGCCCTCTCCCGGGCGGGGATCGCCTGGGCCGGGCTCGACGAGGTCCTCCTGGTGGGCGGGTCGAGCTGGCTCTATCCCGTGCAGTCACGGATCCGGGAGCTGGTGGCCGCCGCCGCGGGGCCCGCGGAGATCGCGGTGCGTCTGTTTGACGACATGGACGACCCCCTCAACCCCGCTACGGCCGTGGCCGCGGGGGCCGCACGGTACGCCGAGCATCTGGCGGGCGAAGGCGGGGCCGCGGTGGACTACCGGGGCGTGACCCCCGACGCGTTTGGGGTGCGGGCCCGCGAGGCCGACCCCGACCGACCGGGCGAACGCCGCGAGGCCCTGGCGGTGCTGGTGCCGGCGCGGACGCGGGTTCCGTTTGAGGGGAGGCGGGTGTTTCGGAAGCGGGGCGGGGCCCGGGTGTTGCCCATCGAGGTCCTGGAGGGGAGCTCCCTCGCGGAGGCCACGCCCCTGGGGTGTTTCCCCGTCGAACTCGACGCGGCCCTGCCTGACGGAGCCAACGTGGAGGTGACCCTCGCCGTGGGGCGGGACGGGGTCTTGCGGCTGAGCGTTCGGGACCCGGTGACGGACACCACCCGGGGGGTGACCCTCGCCGACGCCGAGGGCCTCTACGCCGACGACGAGCTCGACGAGCGCCGCCGCTGGCTCGCCGGGGTCTCGGTGGAGTGAAGGGAGGCTACGGGTAGTACGGTCGGAGCATGAGGTAACAGACCGGCCCCGTGACGGCCACGTAGAGCCACAGGGGGAAGACCCAGCGGGCCATGGCCTTGTGCCGGGCAAACTGCTTCGTATAGGCCCGGGTGAAGGTCATCAGCACGAAGGGCAGGACCACCGCGGCGAGCACCACGTGGGTCAGGAGGAGCACGAGGTACGCGGGACGAATCCCTGCCACGGCGAGCCGTTCGGCGGCGCTCAAGACCCCGTCGTGGTCGGCGTCGCCGAAGAGGACCTCGGCCTTGGTGAAGTGATAGGCCACGTACGACAGGAGGAAGAGGGTCGAGGCCCCGAGGGCGGAGAGGATCAATCCCCGGTGCAGGGCGACCTGTCGGCGTTTGATGGCCACCAGGGCGGCCACCAGGAGGGCCGCAGTGACGGCGTTGAGGGTGGCGTGGATGGGGGGCAGAAAGCCGAAGTCGATGGGCGAGGGGATCTTCACCCGGCGCATGAGCCCCACGAGGAGGAGCACGACACCGGAGAGGATCCAGGCGACCTTGTTGAGCCGGGCCTCGAGGGCGAGGGCGGGGGCGGGAGCGGGGGCGAGGGAGGCGTCCATGATGGCGGAGGGGGTGTAGCGGGGAAGGCCTAGTGGCGAAACTGGGCCCCGGCCGAGAAGACCCCGGTGGGTTGATCGCCGTCGGCCCCGAGGGCGACCATCTCGACGACCTCGAGGCCGTAGCCCGCGAGCCCGACGAGGCGGCGGGGGTTGTTGGTCATCAGGCGGATCTTGCTGAGCCCGAGGTCGCGCAGGACCTGGGCCCCGAGGCCGTGCTCGCGTTGGGCGGGGGAGCCGTTGCCGGCCATGTCGTGTTTGCGGGTAGGGGTCTGCCCGGCCAGGGCCAGGAGGTCGTCGGTGAGGTCGAGGCTCGCGGGCGGGACGTACACCACCACCCCGGCCCCCTCGGCCTCGATGCGGTGCATGGCCTCGAAGAGGTAACGCCCCCCGCCCACCGGGGCCTTGCCCTCGTGGGTGCGCGACGGGGCGAAGAGGTCGGCAAACATGGCCCCCGGGTGCATCCGCACGAGGGTGGGGGACGCGCCCGTCACGGAGCCGTGCACGAGGGCCAGAAACTGCCGCCCGGCCTCCTCGGTGGACTCGTACACGTGGGCGTCCCAGGCCCCGCGGAAGCCCGCGGGCTCGAAGTGGGCGCTGGTCACCCGCCGTACGATCCGATCGGTCTGGAGGCGGTACTGGATGAGGTCTTCGACCGTCACCAAGGGCAGGTCGTGGCGGGCCGAGAAGGACAAAAGGTCGGGCATCCGGGCCATCGAGCCGTCGTCGTTCATGATCTCGCAGATGACCCCGGCGGGCAGGAGGCCGGCGAGGCGGGCGAGGTCGACGCTTCCCTCGGTCTGCCCCGTGCGCTGGAGGACCCCCCCGGGCCGGGCCCGCAGGGGGAAGATGTGCCCGGGCGAGACGAGGTCTTCGGGGCGGCTGTCGGGCGAGGTGGCCACCCGGATGGTGTGGGCCCGGTCGGAGGCCGAGATGCCCGTGGTGACCCCCTCGCGGGCCTCGATGCTGACGGTGAAGGCCGTCTGGAGGGAGGCCTTGTTCTTCTCGACCATCATCGGCAGGCGGAGGCGGTCGATCTGCTCCTCGGTGAGGGCGAGGCAGATGAGCCCCCGGGCCTCGCGGGCCATGAAGTTGATGGCCTCGGGGGTGACCTTCTCGGCGGCGAGCACGATGTCGCCCTCGTTCTCGCGGTCTTCGTCGTCGGTGAGGATCACCATACGACCCTCGCGGATCGCGTCGATGGCGCGTCGGACGCGCTCCTCGGGGGTGCCTTGCAGTGTCATCGTGAGAGGTGCTCCAGACATTGGGGGGGAGGACAGTCCTATAGCGCAATCCGCGGCGGCTGCGGGCGGACGGGGATATGGGGCTGCGGCCCTCGGGTGCAAGCGGGAAGTGCGCGGGACGGGTCAAGGCTCTGGGAGGCAGCCGAGCTCGCGGATCCAGAGGGTGTTGGGCGTGCTGCTGGCGGTGACGTCGTGCCAGGTGATGAAGGTCCGTCCGCCGCGGTGGTTGAGGTCGGGCGAGACCACGCTGCTGTCCTGGCCGCTGGGGGTGAGGGCCCCGGTCCATCGGGCCAGGGGGCGACCCCG
Source organism: uncultured Myxococcaceae bacterium (assembly GCA_964447205.1). GTDB lineage: Bacteria > Myxococcota_A > Polyangia > Polyangiales > JAEUKH01. The sequence goes on along the minus strand of CAYUSB010000031.1, from coordinate 65,651 downwards.
GGGATCGAGGCGCACGAGGACGTTCGCCGTGTGGACGAGCCACCCCCCGTCGGGCATCCGGAGGTGGTCGAAGGTGAGCCCGCTCCCGCGGGTGCCCGGGTCGAGGACGATGGGGTCGCCCGGGCGGGTGAGGGCGGCGTCGACGAAGCGGGCCGTGGCGGGGCTCCCGTTGCCGGGCTCGAAGAGGAGGTATCCCCCGTCGGTGGTGACGGCGAAGAAGGTCAGGGGGGCTTCGGCGTCGAGGAGGAGGGCGGCGGCCCCGACGGGTTCGCCCGAGGGCCCGAGGCGTTGGGTCCACATACGAAACGACCGGGGCGACGAGACAAACCGCGCCACGAACAGCACCGCCCCGTCCCCCCCCGGGGAGACCGCGAGGCCGAGGGAGGTCAGGCCCCCCTGGGCGATGTCCGGGATGAGGACCCGGCGCGAGGTGGTGCGGACCTCGGTTCCGCGGACGAGGTGTTGATCGACCCGGAGGTTGATGCCCGCGGCGGTGGCGACGAGGACGGAGGGGCCGAGGGTGATGCTCGGCGACCGGGTGATGGCGTCGTTTTGTACGAGGACCCGGGTCTGTCCGGCCGCGTCGACGATGACCCAACCCGGCAGGTCGGAGGTGCCCACCCGGAGGGTCGCGTCGAGCCAGGTGGCCCCGTCCGGTCCCGGCATGTCCATCCGCCGCAGCCGCAACGGAACCGCCGTCCCCGCCGTGCCCACGGTCCCGAGCCCACGCCCGTCGGCGTCCGTGGCCCGCAGGAAGAGGCTCGGCTGCTCGCGGCCCCCGTAGATCCCGAGCCGAAACGGAACGACCCACCCGGTGGAGGTCGGCACGAGGGACGGGTCCCAGACCCAACGGCAACTGCTGCACGGGGTCCCGGCTCCCGTGTCGCCCTCGGTGGTGCGCAGGACGTACGCGGGGGCGATGGGCTGGTACACGAGGCCCTCGTCGACGAGGCCGTCGCAGTCGTCGTCGCGGCCGTTGCAGCGCTCCGCGGTCGGGACACACTGCGGGGCGTCGGGCGCGTCGACGGGTACGTCCACGGGCGCGTCGACGGGTACGTCCACGGGCGCGTCGACGGGAGCGTCTACGGGAGCGTCTACGGGAGCGTCTACGGGCGCGTCGATGGGAGCGTCGATGGGTAGACCGCCGTCGCGGAGGTCACGGTCGTCGAGGGCCGAGCGGGCCCCGCAGGCGGCCACGAGCGCGATCAGGGCGAACAACGAGACAGCGGGGCGTGACACGGGGCGCAGCATGGGCGAGCCCTGCCGGGGCTGACAAGGGCGCCGAGGCGACGCGTCGACGCCTCGCCCGACGTGCCGACGCCACGGAGGGGGCCTCGCCGCGGGAGGGCATCGGGCGGGGGTGTGCTCACAAAGACACTAAAATCCAAGCCGATCATGGGGCCGTTGCGACACCGGGCAGGGCATGGCCCGGGGCTCGCAATGGGGGTCAACCATCGACGCGGAACGACCGCGGCACTCCCCACGAAAGGCCTCACCATGAACCTCACCGCTCGCCTCGTCCCCGCCCTCGCCGCCTCGATCTTCGTCGCCGCCACCACGGCCCTCGTCGCGGGGTGCGCCGGGATGATGCCCCCGCCGGGAGCCTTCACCGCCCACGGCCCCGTCGGCCACGCCAACGCGGGGGCCGGGATGTCCGTGGCCGGGCACGAGCCCGAGGCCGCCTCGCAGAACAACTGCATCACCGAGACCCGCTGCAACTACAACAGCGACTGCGCCGGGGGCACCCGCTGCAACACCACGATGCACCTCTGCTTCGAGCCCGACCCCGTCGCCTCGACGATCCTCACCTGCGGCCTGAACCAGTGCACCTGGAACAGCGAGTGCCCCACGGCCTGGTCGTGCAACTCCGCGACCCACCGCTGCCAGCTCCGCTGACCTCCTCGCTGGGAGAATGGGGGGCTTGACGGGCGGTCCCGCGGCCCCACTCCTCTCCCCAGAGGCCCCTGCATGCACCGACCCCGCGCGTTGATTCTCTCTGCCCTCGTGCTCCTGTCGGCCTGCGACGGGAGCTCAGCGCCCGCCGACGCCACCGCCGACGTCACCCCCGACGCCACCTCCGACGCGACCACGGACAACCCCGCGGACACCCCCCTCGACCGGGTCCCTGCCGACGTACAGTTCCCCTGTCCGAGCGGGTCGCTCGACCCGGTGTTCTCGCAGCCGTGCGCCGGCTTTGAGGGGGCCGAGTGTCGGTACGGGTACACCATCCCGGGCTGCGGAGGGCGCACCCAACGCTGCGTGGGCGGGCGGTGGGACGAGGAGCACACCGACCCCCAGCCGTCGTGTTTTGATGCCGGGGCCGACGTGGTCGATGCCTCCCCGGGCGATGCGGGCAACGTGTGCCTCGCGGCGGGCGGGATCTGCCTCGGACGCAGCGGCGACTGCACCGGGGCCGGGGGCACCGTGGTCGCGGCGGGGGCTGCGGGTTGCCGATTCAGCGACGGGGACGGGGTCTGCTGCGCCCCGCCGGAGGCCCAACCGAGCGGGGACACCTGCGCCGCCCACGGGGGGCTGTGCGCGCCCATCGCTGGCTGCAACTTCGTCGGCGGATCGTTCGCCCCCCCGTCGTGCACGGGGGTGGGCATCGTGTGCTGCGTGGCCCGCGCGGTGTGCGGGCCCGAGACCCGGGTGTGCTGCGCCCCGGGCGGGAGCGCGTCGTTTCGGCCTGCCTGCGATCGCGGGACGTTCCGCTGCACCGTCGACGGGACCGAGCTGATGCCCACCGACCGCTGCCCGTAGTGGCCGCGCGCAGAGCCTCTTCGCCGCGTGGCGCGGGAAACGGACGCCTCTCCCTTTGCGGTTCGCGCGTTGCCCGATTCCCCTCTCCCAAGGCTGAGGCTTGCCCACGGAATCTCCTCGCTCTGTCGGCGTGGAAGTGAATCGGTGCCCCCGAGCTACAGCGACGGCCCGCACCCGACGGCCCTCACCCAATACTGTTCGCACGTCACCCATTTCCCCTCTCCCGTGACCGGGAGAGGGGGCCATCGTACCGTGAGAATAGAGTGTGTGAAGGCCGTAAGGCCTGGCCCCATCCTCCCCGATCTGGGTACGAACCCGCGCGGTGCAGTACTCCGTCAACCCGCGAGGTACCTATCGGTCGACGAGAAAATCCGAGCGCAGCAGAACACAAGATATTCTTTGTGTGGAAACTTCAGACAAAACAGACGTGAAATGGGCTACATGCGCCGCTGGCTCCCCCACGTGGCCCGATGTTGCCACAACCATTCGATTTTCACCGCAAACGGGAACCCTCTCCCGGTTACGGGAGAGGGTAGATGGGTGACGCACGAACAGGATGGGGTGAGGGCTGCGGGGCCTCCCCGATCTGGGCACGATTTCGCCCCGTTCCCGACGGTCCATCCCCCGGCTCCGGGCGTTGCGACGAGCCTCGTGGGACGTAGTTCGGTGTCCGGCCCCCGCACGACAGGTCCCCTTCCCTGCGGGTCCGCGTGGCATCCTCGGGCCGCGATGATCGTCTCGTACAAGGGCTCTTTCCTCAGGCTGCTCGCGTGGCAGTGGCGCAACGCCCTGCTGTTCTGCTCGTCGGCCCTGGTGGCCCAGGTGCTCCACCAACGGTACGGCTGGACCCACCTCAAGCTCCCCATCCTGCCCCTGTCGGTGGCCGGGGCGGCCCTCGGGATCTTCGTGAGCTTCCGCACCAACGCCTGTTACGCGCGCTGGTGGGAGGCCCGTCAGCTCTGGGGGCGGCTCATCAACAGCGCCCGGCACCTCGCCTCGCAGGCCCTGGCCAACCTCGACCCCGACACGGCCCGGTCGGTGGTCCGTCGCCAGGTGGCCTATGCCCATCTCTTGCGCTGCGCCCTGCGCGATCAAGACCCCTTCGGCGACCCCGACGTCCAGGCCTTCGCCACCGAGGACGAGCGGGCCCGCTGGAGCCGCGAGGCCAACCCCTGCTTCGCCGCCCTGCACGCCCAACGCGTGGACATCACGGCCCGGGCCGACGCCGGGGCCCTGCACGAACACCGCCTCCTGGCCATGGACGCCACCCTCGCCAGCCTCGCCGATGTGCAGGGAGGCTGCGAACGCATCAAGAAGACCCCGTTTCCGCGGGCCTACCACTACATTGCGGAGCGGCTCATCATGGCCTTCGGGGTGATGCTCCCCTTCGGCATGGTCGACGCCCTGGGATGGGTCACCATCCCCATGAACCTCCTCGTCTGCGGGGCCTTCGCCATGATCTCCGAGGTCGGCCGCGTCCTCGAAGACCCCTTCACCCTCTTCTGGAACGGCCTCCCCCTGCACGCCCTCTCCAAGACCATCGAGGTCAACCTCCGGCAGCGCCTCGGCGACACGGACGTTCCCCCCATCCCGACGCCCGACGCCCGCGGGGTGTTGATGTGAAGCCCTCGGTGCTGATCTTCCTCGCGGTCGTGCTGGGGGTGGTCGGGGGGATTCACGCCTTCCTCTGGGCCCGACTCGTGCGCGACCCCGGGTGGCCCGCCCCGTGGCCGCGGGTGGGGGCGGTGGTTCTTGGGGTGTTGGGGGTGTCGTTGCCGCTCACGATGGTGGCCGGGCGATGGTTGCCGCGGTCGGTGGCGAGCCCCCTCGCGTGGGGGGGCTTCGTATGGATGGGGGCGGCCTTTCTGCTCTTCCTCCTGGTGGCCCTTGGGAGCCTGGTGGGCCTCGCGGCGCGTGCCCTGGGGGCCCTGCACGACCCGGCCCGGCGTCAGTGGTTTGCCCGGGCCCTGGTGGCCACGGCGGGGGTCGGGGGGGTCGCCCTGTCGGCCCTCGCGATGCACAGGGCCCTCGCTCGGCTCACGGTGCGTACGGTCCCCATCTCCCTCGCGCGCCTGCCCCCCGCGATGAACGGCTTCACCCTCGTGCAGCTCACCGACATCCACGTGGGCCCTACGATCGACCGGGCCTTCATGGTCGAGCTCGTGGCCCGGGTCAACGCCCTCCAGCCTGACATGGTGGCCATCACGGGCGACCTCGTCGACGGATCGGTCGAGGCCCTGGGCGAGCACGTGGCCCCCCTCGCGGGCCTGCGGGCGCGGCACGGGGTGTTCTTTGTGACGGGCAATCACGAGTATTACGCGGGGGTCGACCCCTGGCTGGCCGAGCTCGGGCGGCTCGGGATCCGGGTCTTGCGCAACGAGCGGGTCTCGGTCGGGGACGAGGCCGCGAGCTTCGACCTGGCCGGGGTTGATGATTGGTCTGCGGCCCGGCACGGGGCGGGGCACGGGGCCGACCTGACGCGGGCCCTGCGGGGGCGGGATGAGAGCCGGGAGGTGGTTTTGCTGGCCCATCAGCCCAAGGCCGTGGCCGAGGCCGCGCGGCGGGGGGTGGGGCTGGTCCTGTCGGGGCACACCCACGGGGGGCAGTTGTGGCCCTTCTCGTACCTCGTGGCCCTCGACCAGCCCATCCTGGCGGGCCTGCACCGGGTCGGCGAGACGTGGGCGTATGTCAGCGAGGGCACGGGGTATTGGGGGCCGCCGATGCGCCTCGGGACGCGGGCGGAGATCACCCGGCTGGTGCTCTCGCGGGGGTGAAGGGGGGCGGGGCGAGGCGTGCCTCCCTCCGTCCGTACCGCGAGGCGAAGTCGGTGGTGGGGACGGTTGACCACTCCGCTTGCAGGGAGGGCCACGGGGTACGTCGGTCGACCCCCTCTCCGCTGCCGCCCGCCTCTCCCCGGGGAGAGGCTCCCTCGCCGGGAGGTTTTCGATGCTCTCGTGCCTGTTGGTTCGCGCGCGACGCCCACCGTGTACGCCATCCTGGTGCAGGTTTGCCCAAGCCTCAGCCTTCCTCTGGGCCCTCCTCCGTCCGTGCCGCAAGGCGAAGCCTGCGGTGGGCGTCGGTTGACCACGACATCCGCGGAGTGCTCTACCCCGCCGCTCGGCTTGGGCTCGGCCGCTGCCTTCGTGTCGTTCTGCCGGGACCTCGCGAGGGCGTTGCGGGCCGCCAGGGTCATCACGCTCAGCGCATCGAACACAGGGGCGATCGCCTCACGGAAGGGCGGGGAGTCGGTCGCCGATGCCGCCGCGTGAGGGGCCACGGGTCACTCGCCACCACCCCTGCGCAGAGGACATCCCTACCCCATGACCATCGTCGCCCTCACCGTGCCGGACGATCTGGGGGCGGCGCTCCAGGTACCCACGGACCAGCTCGCCTTCGAGATCGCCTTCGCTGCCGCGACCCGCCTCTACGAGCAGGGGCGCGTCTCGCTCGCCAAGGCCGCCGACCTGGCGGGGATGGAGCGCTTCGGGTTCGCCTCTCGCCTCGCTGAGCTCGGCTTCGCGACGGCGACGTTCGACCCCGCGGACGTGGAGACGGCAGGCGATCGGCTCCGCTGAGCTAGCGCCCGCGCCGTGCCCGCGGCCCCGGCCCGTGTGCTAGCGTCGCGCGCCTATGGGCGTGGCAGAGGTGGCAGAGGCGGCGGGTGTAGCGGTCGGGTTCCTCGCGGCGGTGGCGGTGTACGACCGCACCCAGAAGGCCCACGCCATCATGCGCAACTTCCCCATCGTGGGGCGGCTCCGGTACTGGTTCGAGCGCTTCGGCCCCCCAATGCGGCAGTACATCGTGACCGGCAACGACGAGGAGCGGCCCTTCTCGCGCGACCAGCGCCGGTGGATCTACGCCTCCTCCAAGAAGGAGAACGCCTACTTCGGCTTCGGCACCGACAACGACATGGAGCTGACGCCCAACTACCTGGTGATCCGTCAGTCGACCTTTCCGCTCGCGTCGCCGCACGCGGGCGAGGCCGGGTACGACCCCGCCTACGGGATCCCCTGCGCCAAGGTCCTCGGGGGCTTCCGCAAGCGGCCGAAGGCCTTCCGCCCGACGAGCCTGATCAACACCTCGGCCATGAGTTACGGCTCGCTCTCGGGCCCGGCCGTCGAGGCCATCAACCGGGGCGTGGCCCTCGCCGGGGCCTGGCAAAACACGGGCGAAGGCGGCATCTCCGACCACCACCGCAAGGGCGGAGACCTGTGCTGGCAGATCGGGACGGGGTACTTCGGGTGCCGCGACGACAAGGGCCGGTTCTCGCTCGAACGGGCCCTCGAGACCGTGGCCAGCGCCCCGGTTCGGGCCATCGAGATCAAGCTCTCCCAGGGGGCGAAACCGGGGCTCGGGGGCGTCCTGCCCAAGGCGAAGATCACGCCGGAGATCGCCCGGATCCGGCTCATCCCCTTGGGGCAGGACTGCATCTCTCCGTCGTCGCACACGGCCTTCCGCGACGTCGACACGATGCTCGACTTCATCGAGGGCCTCGCCGAGGCCACGGGGCTGCCCGTGGGGATCAAGTCGGCCATCGGGGAGATGGAGTTCTGGGAGAGCCTGGTCGAGCGCATCGCGGCCACGGGGAAGGCCCCGGACTTCGTCACCATCGACGGCGGAGAGGGCGGAACGGGGGCGGCTCCGCTGGTGTTCTCCGACCACGTGGCCCTGCCCTTCAAGCTGGGGTTTGCCTCGGTGTACAAGGTCTTTGCTGCCCGGGGCCTGCACGAGAAGGTGGTCTTCATCGGCTCGGGCAAGTTGGGGTTCGCCCAGGATGCGATGTTGGCCCTCGGGCTCGGGTGCGACCTCATCAACGTGGCCCGGGAGGCCATGCTGGCCATCGGGTGCATCCAGGCCCAGGAGTGCCACACCGGCCACTGCCCCACCGGCATCGCCACACAGAACAAGTGGCTGATGGGCGGGCTCGATCCCACCCTGAAGTCGGCCCGTCTGGCCAACTACCTCATCGCCCTGCGCAAGGAGCTTCTGCACCTCGGGCACGCGTGCGGGCAGGTGCACCCGGCCCTGGTTCCGCTCGACCGGTTTGACATCGTGGACGGGTTCAAGACCCGGTCGGCGCGGGAGGTCTTCGGGTACGCCCCCGGGTGGGGTCTGGCCCACAGCGACGACATCACTGCGCTCAAGGCCCACCTCGCGGGAGCTTGAGGCGGGGCCCTACCTCACCCCCGCTGCCGCGCACCCCTCTCCCTCCCGGGCGAGGGGTTCTGCGCGCACCAACGTCACGGTGATCTGTTGGCTTTTCTGTTGCAGACGGCAACAATTATCAACAAGGCAACAGGTCAATCAGCTCCTCTCCCGGGAGGGAGAGGGGCGCGCGGCAGCGGGGGAGAGGACCGCCACTCGCAGCCACCTACCCCCCACCCGGCCTCCCCGTGACCGCCAGGGCCCCCACGGCGGCGGCCAGCTTCGGCACCGACACCGACACCGGGGTGGTCAGCTCGGGGGCGAAGATGGCCACCCGCAGCTCCTCCAGCGACCATCGCAGGGCCTCGGCCGCCTCCGGATCCCGCGCCGCGGATTGCTTCGCCACAAAGGCCGCCCACACGGGGGCGAAGGGCCCGAGCTTGTCGGCGTCCTTGCGCGGGTCGTCGACCGCCCGCCCGAGGCGCACCTGAATCGCACGCAAGTACCGCGGGAAATGCACGAGCCGCGCGAGGGCCACCGTCTCCATCAGGGTGCTGGGAAACAGGGCCTCAAGCTGCCCCCGCATCTCACGCATGGCCCCGGCCCCGGTGGGGTGCCGCGACGCGTTCTTCAGGGCGAGGAGGGTCTTGCTGAGCTCGGCCGCGGTGGCCTTGAGGGCATCCGCGTACCGCTGGGCCACCCCCTCCACCCGCGGGGCCCCGTCCCGAACCATCCGCGTAAAGGCCTCCCGCCCCCGCGGTAGCTCCGCCCCGGGGCCGATCCCAAAGGCGTCGTCGACGATGCGGCCGAGCACCACGGCCCGAAAGGCATCCTGCTCGCTGCGGGCCACGGGGGCCCCGTCGAGGCGCGGCAGGGCCGGCGGGATCCGCGGGGTCACCACCGCCACCACCCCCCGGGCGGCCAACATCGCCAGTCGCCGAACCCCGCCCCGCGTGGCCCTCTCCGCCGCGGAGGCCGTCTCCAGGAGGGTGAGGTCGACGGCAGCGCCGCGGTCGACGAGGGCGGGGTAGCTGCGGACTTCGACCCCGGCCACACGCCGGGTGATGAAGGGGGGCAGGTCGCCGAAGTCCCAGGTGGTCAACCCCTTCCGCTCCCAGTTGGTGGGGGCTGCGGTGCTCTTCCAGGCGGCCCGGGCGCGGGTCCCGTAGCGGTCAAGGAGGTTGTCGATGTCCCGGCTCTGGGCCACGGTCTTGCCGTGTTCGTCGACGATCCTCAGGGTCAGCCGGAGGTGGCCCGCCACGGCGTCGGGCTCCAGACTCGCCGGGTCGAGGTCGACGCCTGTGCGCCGCGTCACCGCCGCAGCCAGGGTCTCGCACAGGGGCCCCTCAAACGGAACCAGCTCCTCGGCCAGGGCCACCGACAGCTCGGTCACCGACCCGAGGCCCCTGCGTACGGCCTTCGGGGCCCGATGCAGGATCGCCGCGATCTTGTCGCGGTGCCAGGCGGGGATGGTCCAGTCGAGCTCGCCCGGAACAATCTGCGGCAAGAGCACCAACGGCACGGTGATCGTGACCCCGTCGTCGTCGGCCGAGGGGTCGAACTTGTACGCGAGGGCGAGGGTCACCCCGTGCAGGGTGAGGGTGTCGGGGTAGTCGTCGGGGAAGAGGTCGGGTTCGCCCGCGAGGAGGTCTTGCAGCGACAGGACGAGGACGTTGGGGTCGTCGGCCTCGGCTTTTTCGCGCCACAGCTCGAAGGTCTTGCCGTCGACCACGTCGAGCGAAACCTTCCGGTCGAAGAACTCCAACATGGCCGCGTCGTCGGCCAGCATGTCGCCCCGACGGGCCTTGTCCCGCAGTCGGGCGAGGGTCTCGAGCACGGCCCGGTTCTGGGATTGGAAGGCCCCCCGGGTCTTGAACTCTCCCCGCACGAGGGCGTGGTCGAGGAACATCAGCCGGGCCTGGGCCGGGGCCACGCTGGCGTACTCCACGGGGCGGTCCTTGAAGATCTGCATCCCGAAGAGGGTGGCGTTCTGGCGGACCATGGCCCGGGCGGTGCGTTCGGACCAGTGGGGGTCGGTGTAGCTCTTCTTGACGAGGTGGGGGGCGGCCTCGAGGAGCCACTCGGGCTCGATGCGGGCGGCCGTTCGGGCGAAGAGCTGGGTGGTCTCGACCAGCTCGAAGGCCATCACCCAGGCGGGGGTCTTGCGGGCCAGGGCCGACCCCGGGTGCAGGGCGAAGCGGGTCTCGCGTGTGCCGAGGTAGATCCGATGTTGGGAGTTCCACTGGCCGACCTTGGACAGGAGGCCCGTCAGGAGGGACAGGTGGAGGGCCTCGTCCATGGGGGCGTCGTCCGTGCCCCGGGCGGGTTTCGGGGGAGGTTTGGCGCCCGTCCCCAGGCGCAGCTCGCGCACCACCTCCTGGAGCTGGCGGTGGATGTCCTTCCACTCGCGCACCCGCAGAAAGGAAAGGAAGTTGTCTTTGCAGGTGCGGCGCAGGTGGGAGGTCCCCTTGGCCTCGGCCTCGCGTACGAAGTCCCAGAGCTTGAGGAGGCCCGCGAAGTCCGAGCGCTCGTCGCGAAACCTTCTGTGCAGCTCGTCGGCCCGCTGCTGGTGCTCCCGGGGGCGCTCGCGGGGGTCTTGCAGGTTGAGGGCCGCGGCGATCACGAGGATGTCCGGGAGGCACCCGCGTTCGGCTCCGGCGAGGATCATCCGGGCGATGCGCGGGTCGACCGGAAAGCGGCTGAGCTGCTTGCCCAGCGGGGTCAGGGCCCGCCGTGCGTCGAGGGCCCCGAGCTCCAGCAACACCCGGTACCCCTCGGTGATCGAACGCGACTGCGGGGGGTCGAGGAAGGGGAAGTCCTCGATGTCCCCGAGGTCGAGGGACTTCATGCGCAGGATGACCCCCGCGAGGCCCGTGCGTTGGATCTCGGGGTCGGTGAAGGCCGGGCGGGCGGCGAAGCTCTCCTCGTTGTAGAGGCGCACGCAGATCCCGTCGCGGACCCGGCCGCAGCGGCCCTTCCGCTGGTCGGCGCTGGCCTGCGAGATGGCCTCGATCTGCAGGGCGGTCGTTCCGGAGCGCGGGTCGTAGCGCGACAGGCGGGCCACCCCCGTGTCGATGACGTAGACGATGCCCGGGATGGTCACGGAGGTCTCGGCCACGTTGGTGGCCAGGATCACCCGGCGTTCGGAGATGGAGGCCCACACCCTGGACTGGTCGGCCGCCGACAGACGGGCGTAGAGGGGCTGCACGACGGTGTGGCGCAGGCTGCGGGCCACGAGGGCGTTTTCGGCCTCACGGATCTCGCGTTCGCCCGGGAGAAACACGAGGATGTCGCCGTGGGGGTCGAGGGAGGTCACGTCGACCACGGCGTCGGCTACGGCGTCGGCCATCTCGGCGTCGTCGTCGGGGGGCTGGTAGAGCACGTCGACGGGGAAGGTCCGACCCTCGACCTGAATCACCGGGGCCCCCCCGAAGAACTCCGAAAACCGCTCGGTCTCCAGGGTGGCCGAGCTCACGATGACCTTGAGGTCGGGGCGGGCCGGCAGGATGCGTTTGATCCACCCCAGGAGGAAGTCGATGGTGAGGCTACGCTCGTGGGCCTCGTCGAGGATGAGGGTGTCGTAGCGCCGGAGGTTGGGGTCTCCCTGGATCTCGGCCAGGAGGATCCCGTCGGTCATAAACTTGATCGACGTGCTCGGGCCGGTCTTGTCCTCGAAGCGGATCTGGTAGCCCACGTCGACCCCGAGGGGCGTGCCGAGCTCCTTGGCGACGCGGGTGGCCACGCTCGTGGCCGCGATGCGCCGGGGTTGGGTCACCCCGATGAGCCGGGTGCTCCCGCGCCCCATCGACAGGGCGATCTTGGGGAGCTGGGTGGTCTTGCCCGACCCGGTGGCCCCGGCCACGATGACCACCGGGTGGGCGGCGATGGCCGCGGCGATGTCGGCCACCCGCCCGGAGATGGGCAGCTCCGGCGGGAAGCGGAGGGTCGCGGCGGACGAACGAACGGGTGCAGACGGGGCGGCAGACATGGCGGGGGCCAGTGCCTAGCACTCCCCGCTCGGGATTGCTTCCTCGGCTGCGGCAGCGTGCATGATGCGCCCGTCGGGGGAGAGGGCGACGGACTCGATCCAACCCGCGCCGGTGTCGAGGGTGGGGCCGGAGGCTGCGGTGCGGGTGTCCCTGAGGCGGGCCCGGGGGTCGCGGTCGGCAGTGAGCACGGTAGACCCGTCGTCGGTCATGCGCACGAGGGTGGCAGCGAGGCCTTCGAGCAGAGTGGCCAAGTTGCGTTGACCGCGGCGGGTGGGTTCGGTGGCGGATTCGAGGGCGAGGGGGAAGGCTTCGGCGCCGCAGCCCGGGCTGCGGGCCAGGCGGCCCATGTCCCCCGCGCTCGACCCGGACCGCGTCGGCAGCGAGGTTGCGGGTGTTGAGCTCGACGTCCCAGGCCCGCAGGGCTTGCAGGAGGCTGACAAAGCCGAGGGTGCCTGCCACGAGGCCGAGGACCACGGTGGCGCCAGCGCGTCGAGGAGGGGAGAGCCATCGGACGGTGGGCGATGCCCTAGCAGAAGACGGGGCCGGGCGATATTGGTGTGGTCAACGGGGGGAGGGGGAGAGGCGGGAGGAGCAGAGAGGAGCGTCAGGAATCTTGGCGAACTCCCGGAGGTCACGACAAGGGGCGAGCCCGATGCTCCAAATATTCAGTAACCTCTTGTTCCGTCTCAATGGGCCGGTGTCGAAGGGCGGTGGGTCACCCGATAGAGGTTCCTGCAATGCTCCTCGGCGCGGGTCCGCAGCGGCACCCGATTCCTCAGATGAGAAGGGGCACCAGCCTGCGACTGAGGAAGATTTGCGAGAAATGCGTCGGGATTACGCAGGACCATCTCAGTGCATCGCTTGACGTAGAGAGAGTCGTTGGAGAAGAGCTGAAACAAGACGACCAGGAGATAAGTCATGTCGCTTCCCTTTGTTGGAGCCTGGAAGAGTACTAAATCCTGCACCTGACCCATAAACGCAGTAAAAAATCAAACTGGCAGATACAGGTCAATCGGGGAACTGCTGCTGTACTGAGGACAAGCCAATGCTTTAAGGAGGTTAGCGGCTATGGCTGGTGGTTTAGTCGGCTATTCGGCGAGGGTCAGCAAGGTGCACACCCAGGAAAGTACTGCCGACGAAACTCGTTGAGTCGAGCGATTTCGCCTCTAAAACGTGCCGACTCATCTTCATAAAACTGTGCGAGGCTCTCCGCCCAGCGACGGGTGTGTAGAGTATCTCCAGTGATCACGTCACAAACCGTACTAAGGGGCCTGTTGTCGGCACAGTCAATGTATGCAAAGTGGAGCTTCGTATGGTCCTCATTCAGGTCGTCGAGGACCAGTCTGAGGTCCCGGTTGCCGAGGTCCCTAGACCAAGCATTCGCAAGATCAGTGCGGAGATATGTGTTCAAACGCATCATCTCGAAAATATCGTCGCAGTCCAGAGATACACAGCTGACGCTCCGCCTGATCAGATCCAGAATTCGCGCGAGACGGTGGCGCCAAAGAATGGCGTTGACCTCAGATGCGTCCTCGCGTGCCCTCAGATGTTCGCATCTGGAACGAATATTAGAGCATCCAAGTCGAGGGAAATGTGTCCAATGTATAAGTGAATCATGAACATGAGGAGCATCAGGGCGCCAAAGACTAGGTGACGTGTACGGTCCAAGCAACTGAGGTCCCCGAAAGGGTGGTGGGAACACAAGTGTTGGTTGAGGAGATACCATCGTGATGATTTGAGGCGCGAGCTTCCTGTCAGGTACGATCTCCCACTCCTTGAGCTTCCGCCCCAGGAACTGCCGCCCCGGCTTTGCCCCATCCATGCCCCCACCAGTCGAGCCGCAGCCACCACCCTGGCTGCCACATCCAGCGCCTTTGCACCCGCACCCTGTGCTCTTCGTGCCCGACCCCGAAGCCGCGCCCCCTGCGATGGCACCCGTCGGCAGAATCTCGTAGGACTTCATGACCACTCCTCCACTCAGGAATGCCGCGCGGAAGGTACTGCACCCTCCGCGCGGCGTCAAGCTCCAGGGCTACGACTTCGCGTACCCCGCCACCACCAACTGTACCTGGGCCATGTCGCCGCTGCACTGGATACGGAACCGTCCGTATGCCGCGATATTGGCCTGGCTCTCGACCTGAAAGAACTTCGCTCCTGGAATATCTGCCACCGTGTTAACGGTGAGCGTATTGCCAGCACCTGAGGTGACCCACACATCATACTCTGGAGCGTTGGTCATCTGATAGTCGACCGTGATGGTGTTCGCGAAGCTTGTGCTTCCGCGACAGATGATCTGCACCTGCAACTTGTCGGCACTTCCAAAGAGTGCCGCGTGTTCTTGCGACGTGTAGAAGTATGTCGGGTTGGCTCCGCCGCCAGAGATGGTCTGATCAAAGACCGTGAGATTGAACGTGCGCGCCATTCCGCTCCCCTCAATCCGCGTAGCCAGCGACCACCAGCTGAACCTGGACGAGAACGTCGGCATCACAAGAGATCTTGAAGCGGCCGTACGCGGCCTGCTCATCAATCGTCGAGACCTGATTGAAGGCCACAACGGGAATGTCCGAAATCGCCGTCGGGTTGGCTTGAACCTTCACTCCAGCATCCCGCCAGACCTCAAACTCGGGTGCATTCGTGATCTCGTAGTCGGCGTCCACGTTGAATGGGGCTGCGAGTGATGACGCTCCGCGAACGATGAGTTGTATCTGCAAGCGCTCGACGCTGCCGAGGAGCGCCGAGTGCTCCTGCGAGGTGTAGAAAGCCGGAGGTGGAGGGGAACTACTCCCCGAGATGGTCTCGTCGAACACGACCAGATTGAAGACGCGTGCCATGGGTCCCTCGTGATCTTCCGCCTGCCCCTCGGAGAGCCCCTCGCACGACCACCGCGCGAGCGCCTCGGGGACCGACGCTTAGCGTTATCTCACAGGTAGAGCGATCAGTCGACCCCCCCCATGTCGATTTCTTAGAACCACTGAAATCAAGATGGTTTCGCGTGGTGGTGCGCCTGTCTGAGCACCACCCTGCACCACTTCGCAAGCAGCACAGCGCGGACGGGCCGTGGTCGGGAGCGCAGCGAGCCTTCGGCGCGGTCAAGCATTCCGAAATACCAAGCTATTTCAACCACTTCCAGAACAGCACCTGCGCCTCTGCTGCGGCATCGGCTCCCGCCGTCCGCAGCCTCCCGTGTCGGCGTACCGCCGTGCCGCGCGGGGCCCTGTGCCCGACCGTCCCGCCCCTGCATTGACCCTCGCGGCGTCGCGTGATAGCCGTGGATCGAAGCGGTGCCGAGCAGGCGGCGCGAGACGCAGAGGAGGGCAGACGATGCGTACCAGACGAATCGAGCGAGGGGTCGTCGTGTGGCGTTGGCTGCATCGCGCCGTGGTGCTGACCTGCCTCGTGACCGCGTGCTCTCCGTCGACGACTGCGGGCGGCAGCGACGCATCTCCGCGTGACGGGAGCCTCGCGGACACGATGGACGTCGCTCCCACGGCCTGCACCAGCTCGCGGCAGTGTCCCGGCCAGGTGTGCAACCCCACCCTGGGATTCTGCGTCGATTGCAACGACGACCCGGACTGCCCGAGCACACAAATCTGCCGAGAAAACCGCTGCGTCGATCGCCCGCGCCCCTGCACCAGTTCCCGGCAGTGCAGCGACCTCAACCTTGTTTGCGACACCATCCAGGGCGTCTGCGTCGAGTGCGTGGCCGACACCGACTGCATGGCCGACCGAGAGACCTGCGCGGCCGGAGGGCGCTGCGTTCCGCGGGTGTGCGTCGGGAGCGATGTTCGGTGTGTAGACGGGGTGCGAGAAGTGTGCAACGCGCGCGGAACAGCCTTCGTCGCGATGCCCTGCTCCGCCCGGCAGACCTGCATCGACGGGGCCTGCGCCGACTGGGTGTGCACACCCGGGACGCGCCGTTGCATGGCCGGGGACGCTTCGCGGGTCGAAGTCTGCGACGCGGAGGGCATCGGATACGCCGCAACGGCCTGCCCCACGGGCCAATCGTGCAGCGACGGCGTGTGCGCCGATCCCAACTGCATGCCGGGCGCCTTCTCCTGCGCCGACGCTACGACGCGGCGGGTCTGCAACAACAACGGGCAGGGGTACAGCCCCGCGCCCTGTCCTGCGATGCAGGCCTGCGTCGGCGCGGGCGAGTGTCGCGCCCAGGTCTGCACTCCCGGCAGCACGGGAACTACCTGTCCCAGCCCTACTTCCCAGCAGGTGTGCACCCCCGACGGGCAGGGGTTTGCCACGATGCCCTGTCCTGCGGGGCAGATGTGCATGGCCGGGCGCTGCGCGGGCGCCTGCGGAGCGGAGGGGCAGGCAGCGTGCGCGGGCGGGATGTGCGCCGGGGGCCTCGGGCTCTGCGGGTCGGTGTGCCGCAACACCGCGACCGACGTGGCCTACTGCGGCGCAATGTGCGTTCGGTGCCCGGTGCCCAACAACGGGACGGCGACCTGTACCGCCGGAGTGTGCGGGGTCGTGTGCAGTGGGCGCTTCAACCCCAGCGGGAGCGTGTGCATGCCCTGCGGGGCGGAGGGACAAGCCGCGTGCGTCGCGGGCATGCCCTGCAACTCAGGCACGGTCAACACGATGGGCGTCTGCCGGGGATGCGGCGCCTCGGTGCTGAGCGTCGCGGTGGGTGATGTGTCATCGTGTGCCCTGCTCAGGGACGGAACGGTCCGGTGTTGGGGCCGAAATACAAACGGTCAACTCGGAGATGGCACTGCAATCAATAGTTTGGCGCCTGTCACAGTGGCTGGGCTTTCGAGAGTGGTTCAGCTCTATGCGCGATATGCGTCCGCTTGTGCACGACTCGACGATGGGACGGTGCGGTGTTGGGGGCGTAATACTGCCGGTCTGCTGGGCGATGGGACGACAACCGATCGGAGCGTCCCTGTTCAGGTCATGGGACTCCCGGGCCCCGCGTCGTCCGTTGCCATCGGCCGGACATTTGGCTGCGCAGTGGTGCAGGGAGGCGCCTATTGCTGGGGTCACAACGCCGAGGGACAACTCGGTGACGGCACGACCACACCCCATGCGACCCCGGCCGCGGTTTCAGGTCTGACAACAGGAGTATTGGATGTGGTCGCGGGAGATGAGCGAGCCTGCGCTTTGTTGTCGACCGGAGGCGTCCACTGCTGGGGGGAAGGTTTTGTAGGTAACGGCTCGGGAACTCGAAGTACGAGGCCGGTCCCTGTGACGGGTCTCGACGCGGGTGTCGTTCGGCTCATTGCTGGGAACAACGATACCTGCGCCATCCTGATGTCAGGTGCGATGTGGTGTTGGGGACGGAGTGATTATCTGCTGGGAGACGGATCGAGCGACGATCGAAGGGTTCCCGGTCAAGTGCAGGGCATTGGTGCTGCGGTTGGTGCCGCGTTGGGCAACGAACACACTTGCGCGCTTCTCGCCGACACTTCCGTTCGATGTTGGGCGGTCAATGGCCATGGTCAGCTCGGTGACGGCACCTTGACCACCCGACCGCGACCTGTGGAGGTGTCGGGCCTTCGGGGCGTATCTTCCATTGCTTCTGAGCTGCGACACACCTGTGCTGTTCTCAACAATGGTACCGTATACTGCTGGGGGCTCAACGTTGGCGGTCAACTCGGTGACGGCACGATGACCAACCAGACCCGCCCGGTCCCGGTGGTCGGCCTCGGCACCGGGAGCGATGCTGGATGTTGACCCGGTCGGCCCTGGGCGTTTCCGTCGTTGACACGACGGCTCTGACCGATCTAGAAATCTGGAGTGCCCCGGGGGCGTAGGGCCCTCTCGGGATCACAAGGGAGCCACACCGTATGGAAGTCTACGACGAGTCCGTTCCAGCCGATCAGGAGGATGCGCCGAAGGGTTACACGCCCGACCGTGCCGCGCAGGCCTTGGAAGAGCTCCGGCCTAAGATCGAGCAGACCCGCGGGCGGCCACGACTGATCCGCTTCGCTGACGCCGCCGTGGCGTGTGCACGCCTGTACGAGGTGACGCAACAGCCCGCCCTGGCTGAGCGCCTCAGGCGGCTGCCTCCGGAGGAGTTCTCTCCGACACTGCTCGATGATCTGACGCAGACCTCCTGGGCCCTGTGGCACCTCGACCTTTTGTCTGCGAAGGCGTCGGGGCCGGTTAGCAAAGCCCGGGTTCCGGCGGCGCTGTGGGATTCGGCGCTGAAGTCCCGTCGCGAGATGCTCGAGGTGGTGGAGTTTGGCCTGCGTACGGTCGATGGGGCCGATGCCACGATCGTCTCGATCCGGCAGGGGTCGGGCTACCTTGACGGCGCGCGCGATCTGCTCCAACTGGCCGAGCTGTACCGCGACTACCAGCCCCTCCTGGCCGCGCGCCTGCCGCAGGATTTCCGCTTCGGTGATGCCGACACCGCCAGCCGTCTTGCCGACGAACTCCGCGTCGCCCTCGGTCTGGGGCCGGTCACCGCCGCGGGCGACGACACTGCCCGGAAGGTCTGGGGGCTGACCGTTCGGGTGTTCGGGGAGGTCCGGGCGGCCCTCCTGTACCTGTTGCGCAACGACCTCGCAGCCCAGGCCATCCTGCCGAAGCTCGTGGCCCCGCGTCGGGCTCCCACGCGCACGGTGGCCGATCCCGACCCCAAGCCCATGCCTTGACGTCCCGAGAGGTCCTCGACCACCGAGGGTTGAAACAAACCTATGAGATGCTAGGTGGTCGACCACCTAGCAATACGTAACCTATTCGTGCCTCTGGGTGGTTGACCACCTGTGGACACGACGGCCGATTGGAACTGCGGGTGGTCGATCACCCGGCGGGACAAGGGCCGCTTGGGTGCGGGCCCCTCAACTCGTATCTCGGCAACCCTGAGCGCACGAAGTCCGGAGGATGGAGGGGGAGGGATGCGCGGCACCGAGGGCGAGGTCTCGCTACCTCCGACGGGTGCAGACGGGGCGGCAGACATGGCGGGGGCCAGTGCCTAGCACTCCCAGGCCGGGATGTGCCCCCACGGGTGTGGCCGCGCGCAGTTTGCGCGGGTTGTTTGACGCCAGGGTGGAGGCGCAGGTAGGGTGTGACCCCGTGTTTTCCAACAATGTCAATCAGATTCCTGTCGAAAATCTTCGTTGAGTTGCCCGTGGGCTCATCAAGTGGAGGGATGACCGGTGGGACGACGAAGCATGGGGGTATTGTTGGGGCTTTGGCTTGTGGCGATCACGGCGGGAACGGCAGTTCTGACTCGGCATGCCGCGATCGCTGGCACCGATGTTTCCGGTCTCGCGCGTTGGCCGACAGGGAGCACGATCGCCCGCGGTGGGGAGAGGGGGACCCTCCTGTGTTTTGTGCATCCGCGGTGTCCCTGCACCCGGGCCACGATGCGGTCGCTGGAGCGTGTGGTCTCGCGGTCGCCTCGGGCGGCGGTGCGGGTGGTGTTTCGGGACGATCCGGGGGGCGACCTGGCTACGTCGGCGACCTGGGCGATGGCGGGGCGGATCCCGGGGGCCCGGCGGGTGCGCGACCCGGGCGGGGCCGAGGCCCGGCGCTTCGGGGCGATGACCTCGGGCCTGGTGCTTTTCTTCGACGGGAGAGGGGCCCTTCGGTTTCGTGGGGGGGTGACCCCGGGGCGCGGGCACGAGGGCGACAGCGCGGGGGCTGCGGCCCTGGAGGCGGCCCTGCGGGAGCGGTCGGGTCCGCCCGGTTGGGCGCGGGTCTTCGGATGCGGCCTCGAAGGACGATAAACGACGTGACGCGATGCTGAGCAACAACACTCTCCAGGGTCTCAACACCGACCTGAGCCCCGCCCTGCAAGCGCGGGCCCGGGCGCTCTACCGGGCCCACGGCGATCAGGTCACGGGTCGCATCGACCGGCTCTTCGCCCTGCTCCTCGGGGCCCAGTGGATGGCGGCCCTGGTGGCCTCCCTGGTGGTCTCGCCCTACGCCTGGGAGGGCACCGAGCGGGCGGTGCACCTGCACGTCTGGGCGGCCCTCGTGCTCGGGGGCCTGATGGCGGTGCCCCCCATCGTGATGGTGTGGCTGCGCCCGACCCATATCATCACCCGACACATGATCGCCGCGGCCCAGATGGGCTTCTCGGGGCTGTTCATCCACCTGTCGGGCGGGCGCATCGAGACCCACTTTCACATCTTCGGGGCCCTGGCTTTTCTGGCCTTCTACCGCGACTGGCGGGTGCTCGTCACCGCCTCGGTCCTCACGGCCCTCGACCACATCATCCGCGGCCTGGTCGACCCGATGACCGTCTACGGGGTGGTCGTCCCCACCTTCACCCGCTCGCTCGAACACGCCGGCTGGGTGGTCTTCGAGGTCGTCTTCCTCGCGGCCTCGTGCATCCGCGGGCAGCGCGAGATGTGGGAGATCGCCGCCCGACAGGCCACCGCCGAGGACGTGACGGCCCGCCACGCCGCCTCCGTCGAGGCCGTGGCCCAGGAGACGGCCCTGCTCGCCGCGGCCACCGAGGCCAGCCGGTCCAAGAGTGAGTTCCTCGCCAACATGTCGCACGAGATCCGTACGCCCATGACGGCCGTGATCGGGTACGCCGACCTCCTCCTCGACCCCAGCATCAGCTCCAGTGAGCGGCTCACCCACGTCCAGACCATCCGCCGCAACGGCGAGCACCTGCTGTCCCTCATCAACGACATCCTCGACCTGTCCAAGATCGAGGCCGGCAAGATGACCGTCGAGAGCGTCTCCTGCTCGCCGAGCCAGATCATCGTGGACGTGTGCTCCCTCATGCGGGTGCGGGCCAAGGACAAGGGCCTTGACTTCGAGGTCGAGTTTCAGACCCCCATCCCCGAGACCATCGTCAGCGACCCGACCCGCCTGCGGCAGACCCTGCTCAACCTCGTGGGCAACGCGATCAAATTCACCCACCGTGGGAGCGTGCGGATCATCGCCCGCTGCGACCCCGCCGGGACCCTCTCCCTGGAGGTGGCCGACACGGGGGTGGGGCTCACCCCGGCGCAGAAAGCGCAGCTCTTCCAGCCGTTTCAGCAGGCCGACAACAGCACCACGCGGAAGTACGGGGGCACGGGGCTGGGCCTCGTGATCTGCCAGCGGTTCACCCGGATGATGGGGGGCGACATCACGGTGGAGAGCCTGCCGGGCCGGGGGAGCTCGTTTACGATGAGCGTGAGCACCGGGCCCCTGGAGGGTGTCCGGATGTTTGTGGGCCTCACCGAGGCGGAGATCCCGGAGGTGGGCGAGGGGCCCAAGGGGGAGGACCTCAAGGCCGAGGTGCGCGCCGCTCCCCTGCGCTGCGCGGTGCTCCTGGCCGAGGACGGGGTCGACAACCAGCTCCTGATCTCGACCGTGCTGAAGAAGGCCGGGGCCTCGGTGGTGATCGCGGAGAACGGCCGCATCGCCGTCGAGCGGGCCCTGGCCGCGGGGGTCTCTGGGGCCCCCTTCGACGTGATCCTGATGGACATGCAGATGCCCGAGCTCGACGGCTACGGGGCCACGGCCCGGCTGCGGCAGAAGGGCTACCAGGGGCCCATCATCGCCCTCACCGCCCACGCCATGGCGGGCGACCGCGAGCGGTGTATGACGGCAGGCTGCGACGACTACCTCACCAAACCCATCCACCGCACCCGCCTCATCGAGACCATCCGGCGTTGGGCCGAGAAGCAGCGCCTCGAGGGGCCCCTCGTGCTGCGGCGCTCGGAGGACGCCGGCCCGCGGTCGGGGCTGAGCTCGATGCCCCCGGCACCCGAGCCCGCCCCCCCTCCGCCCCCGTCGATCGCCCCGCCGGCCGGGACGGACGAGGCCCTGTACTCGGAGTTTGCAGGCGACGTGGAGATGGTGGAGATCATCGACGCCTTCGTGGCGGGCCTGCCCGACCGGATGGCCGCCCTGCGAGACGCCCTGACCCGGGGGGCCCTGGACGATGTCAAGCGGCTTGCCCATCAGCTCAAGGGGGCCGCGGGGGGCTACGGGTTCGGGTCGATCACAGAGGCGGCCGGGGAGCTCGAGCTGGCCATCGGGCGCGGGGCCGACCGGGACGACACCCGGGTCCTGGCCGAGCGGCTGATGGCCCTCGGGGCCCGGGCCCGACCGTGCGAGGCTGTGGCCGCGGCCGAATGACACGTTGACCGATCGCGCCGACGAGGCACCGAGGAGCCCCGATGCAGACCATTCTTGTAATCGACGACTCGCCCGAGATTCACACCCTCCTCGACGTGCGTCTGCGCCCCGAGGGGCTGCGGGTCGAGCACGCCATGACGCCCGCCGAGGGGCTCGCCAAGGCCTTCGACCTCCAGCCCGACCTGATCCTCCTCGACGTGGAGATGCCGGAGATGGGCGGGCTGGAGGTGTGCACCCGGCTCAAGGCCGACCCGTCGACTTCGATGGTCCCGGTGATCTTCCTCACGGGGGCCGGGTCGGTCGATGTCAAGGTCCGGGGGTTTGACCTCGGGGCCGTGGACTACGTCACCAAACCCTTCGACCCGGCCGAGCTCCGGGCCCGGGTGCGGGCCGCCCTGCGGACCAAACGGTTTCACGACATGCTCGCCGCCCGGGCCCAACTCGACGGCCTCACCGGCCTGTGGAACCGCGGGTACTTCAACCAGCGCCTCGCCGACGAGGTCCACGCGGTGCGGCGGTACGGCCGGGGCCTGTCGTTGGTGATGCTCGACGTCGACCACTTCAAGGGCCTCAACGACAACTTCGGCCACCCCTTCGGCGACATGGTCTTGCAGCGCATCGGCGACCTCCTGTCGGGTCACTGCCGGGCCACCGACGCGGCCTGCCGCTACGGCGGCGAGGAGCTGACGATGATCCTGACCGAGACCTCGGGCGACGGGGCCATGATCGTCGCCGAGCGGCTGCGTCAGGCCATCGAGTCGATGGACCTCCGCCCCAAGGGCAAACCCGTGGTGGTCACCGCGAGCCTCGGGGTGATCGACGCCGCGTCCCTGGGTCCGTCCGCGGGGGTCACCAGCGACGCCCTCCTCAAGGGGGCCGACGACGCCCTCTACAAGGCCAAACAGTCGGGCCGCAACCGGGTGATGCGCGCGGTCTGACCGCCCGCGGGGTGATCGACCCCAGGGGCCCCTTCGGGTCAGAGTCTGTAGAACCATGTCGGACCGAGGTGGTGGCGGGAGGCCCGAGCGAGGCAAGGAGATGCACTGAAAGCGCACTGAATGTGCGGTGAAGTGCGTCGACGCCGCATCGCGACGGGCATCGCGCCGCCACCGACAGGAGACATTGTTCTACAGACTCTCAGTGCAAGGGGTATCGATCCCGGGCTTCGGCCAGGGCCGTGTGGTCGGTGAGGTCGAGGCGCAGGGGGGTCATCGAGACCATGCCCTTCATCATGGCCCGCCGGTCGGTGCCCTCGTCGGTGCCCTCCACGGGGACTACGGTGATCCAGTGGTGTTCGCGGCCCATGGGGTCGGTCCCCGCGATGACCCTGCCGTCGTAGTGGCGCACCGACTGGGAGGTCCACTCCAGGCCCTGGGGCTCGACGGGGAGGTTGACGTTGACGAGGCAGAGCTCGGTGGCCGGCAGGAGGGCCTCGAGGACGCGCGCGATGTAGGGCTTGAGGCTCTCAAAGCGGGGCTCGTCGCGGGTCACGGGGGTGCTCAGGGCGATGCCCCGCAGACCGAGGAGGGCGGCCTGCTTGGCGGCGGCGAGGGTGCCCGAGTGCCACATCGAGTTGCCGAGGTTGGGGCCGAGGTTGATCCCCGACAGGACCACATCGACCGGGGCCCAGAGGGCGGCCCCGAGGGCGACGCAGTCGGCGGGGGTCCCGTTGACCCGCCAGGCGTCGAAGGACCCGATGGTCGTGCGGCGAATTGTCAGGGGTCGGCTGTGGGTGATGGCGTGGCCCATCGAGGACTGCTCGACGTCAGGGGCTACGACCCGCACCTCTCCAAAGCCCGCGGCGACCTCGGCGAGGGCCGCGATCCCGGGACTGTAGATGCCGTCGTCGTTGGAGATGAGGATGCGCATGGTGCGAGGCCTCCGGGTTGTAGGGGGTTGGAGCGAGCACTAGAACTTCATGATGCACATCGTCCTGATGCACAACCCGTCGGCCGGGGGGCAAGATCACGACGCCGCCGACCTGGTCCGGCGGATCGAGGGCGTTGGTCATCACGTCGTGGCCTGCGTCGAGAGTCGGCGCGCGCTCACCGAGGCCCTGCGCTCTCCGTGCGATCTCGTGGTGGTCGCCGGGGGTGACGGCACGGTCAACAAGGCCGCGTCGATCCTCGCGGGCACGGGGGTTCCGCTGACGGTCCTGCCCTTCGGGACGGCCAACAACATCGCCCGCACCCTGCGCCTCGACGCCCCGGTCGGGGAGCGCATCGCGGGCTGGAGCAGCGACGCGGTGCGGGCCTTCGACGTCGCCCACGCCACGGCCGAGGGCGAGACCCGCTGCTTCTTCGAGGCCCTGGGTTTTGGGGCCTTCCCCCGGCTGATGCACCGGGAGGTCGAGCCCGAGGAGCCCATCGAGCCCGACGACAAGCTGGCCCGCGACCTCAAGCTGCTCCGCAAGCACGTGGCCCAGAGCCCCCTCAAGCGCTACGAGATCGTCGCCGACGGCGAAGACCTCTCCGGGGCCTACCTCATGATCGAGGTCCTCAACATCCCCTTCATCGGGCCGAGCCTCCCCCTGGCCCCGGGGGCCTGCCCGAGCGACGGTCGGCTCGACCTGGTGCTCGTCGGGGAGGCCGAGCGCCCGCTGGTGCTCGCGGCCCTCGATCGGATGCGCGACGGGGAGGAGGCCGCCCTCATCCTGCCCACGCGTCACGTGGGGCGCGTCGTGGTCGAGGGGTCGCTGCGTCGCTACCACCGCGACGGCGACCTCTGCGAGGGGCCGGCAAAGACCATGGACGTGCGGGTCGAGGCGGGGGGGGTGCGGGTCCTGGCGCCGCAGTAGGGGGGGTGCTCCGGCGCTCAGACGCGTCGGGCCAGCTCCGCCCGCAACTGCGCGAGCTCCGCGAGGGCGGCCTCCTTGGCGGCGCGTTCGGCCTCCTGCCCTGCGAGGGCGGCCTCCTTGGCGGCGCGTTCGGCCTCCTGCCCTGCGAGGGCGGACTCCTTGGCGGCGCGCTCGGCCTCGGCTTCGGTGGGCCACAGGTGAGTGCCCTCGGCGTCGTCGGCGATGCGCAGGCGCATCCCGTCGTCGGTGACCACGAGCCAGGCGTCGAGCTCCTCCGTGCGGGCGGGGCCGTCGCCTGCGTACACCCGGGCCCACGTGCCGCGCGGCTTGCGTCGCCACACCTGCAAGAGGAAGGGCCCTCCCTCGACGTCGGGCCCATGCCGCAGGGGGTCAAAGATCCACAACTCGCCCACCCTGGCCTGGGCGTAGCGGGCGGGTTTGTCGAAGTAGTCCACCTCGGCGGTGCCTTGGCTCACCACCTCGAGAACCACCCGGGGCGGATGATGCCCCTTCACCCAGGTCCGCAGGCTCTTGGTCCCGGCTCCAAGCGGCGGGGCGGGCTCCACCAGGTACACATCGGGGTCGACGCCCTGCTTCGGATTCAACGGATCCCATCGCAGGGCGAGATGGCCCCCGACCAGGGCGATCACACCGCGGGAGAGGCAGCGGTAGGACAGGATCGCCTTGACCAGATCACAGATCTCGCCGTGGGTGGGGCTCTCGGGCATCCGCTCCTCGTCGTCATGGAGGTCCCACGCCGAGGGGGGCGTCGGCTCCTCGTCCAGGTTCCATGCTGCGCCGCCGCTCATGGCCTGGAGGCTACCACACGTCTCGCGTGCCGGGCCCTCCGGCTGGCTCGCTGGCGTAGCCGCTCCACGCGGCGGATGGGACCTCCAATGGGTTCCCGGGGTGGAGCAGCCGCCAGCCCGAAGCTCCAGCCCCTCTTTCGAGTCGACAGGTTCCCAGTTGGACGAAGCGCCCTCACGCACCGACCGTGCTGCGCGGGGACATCGGTGGTCGACGCAGAGCTCGCTGAACGAGTCCAACCACCCCGCCGCGGCTCCAACCTCAGACAGCTCCCCGCGCGCGCCGTCGTGCCCCGCACCGCGCCTCCACATACCTCGGCAGGGCCACCTCCGCTGCCCGGGCCGCCGCGAGGAAGGGCTCCCGCTCGGCGTGGACCACGCAGTACCGCACCGACTCCGTCGCGGCGGGTGGGCGATACACAGGGACATGCCCTCCCTCGACGGCCGCGGTCGGTTGGGGTAGTGAAGCGCCGCCTCGACCACCATCCCCGTTTCGAGCCTCCCTGCACCCGAAGGACCTCCGATGGCGCTGAAAGTCGCAATCGTGGGCCTGCCCAACGTGGGCAAGTCCACCCTGTTTAACGCCCTCACCCAGACCGCGGCGGCTCAGGCCGCCAACTACCCCTTTTGTACGATCGAGCCCAACGTGGGCGACGTGGCCGTGCCCGAACCCCGCCTCGAGGTCCTCGCGAAGATCGTGGGCTCGAAGGAGATCATCCCGGCCCGGATCAACTTCGTCGACATCGCCGGGCTCGTGCGCGGGGCCTCCAAGGGCGAGGGCCTGGGCAACCAGTTTCTCGCCAACATCCGCGACTGCGACGCCGTGGCCTTCGTGGCCCGCTGCTTCCACGACGACGACATCATCCACGTCGAGAACCGCATCGACCCCCTGTCCGACCTCGACATCATCGAGACCGAGCTGATGCTGGCCGACCTGGAGAGCCTCGAGAAGCGCTCGAACACCCTGGAGAAGCGCGTCCGCGGCGGCGACAAGGAGGCCATCGCCACCCTGCGCCTCGTCAAGGTCGCCCTCGACCTCCTCAACGCGGGCCGACCCGCCCGGGCCGCCGTCATCGCCCCCGAGGACGAGAAGTCCTGGCGTATGCTCCAGCTCCTCACCGCCAAACCCGCCCTCTTCGTGTGCAACGTCGACGAGGAGTCCGCCGACCTCGGCAACGAGCTCTCCGCCAAGGTGGCCGAGCGGGCCGCCCGCGACGGCAGCCGGGCGGTGGTCATCTCGGCCCGCATCGAGAGCGAGATCGCCCTGCTCGCCCCCGACGACCGCAAGGACTTCCTCGACACCCTCGGCCTCAAGGAGCCCGGGCTCAACCGCCTGATCCGCGAGGCCTACGCCCTCCTCGGGCTCCGGACGTACTTCACCGCGGGCCCCAAGGAGACCCGGGCCTGGACCATCGAGGTCGGCGACACGGCCCCCGTGGCGGCCGGGGTGATCCACACCGATTTCGAGCGCACCTTCATCCGCGCCGAGACCATCAGCTACGACGACTTCGTGCGGCTCAAGGGCGAGTCGGGGGCCCGCGACGCGGGGCGCCTGCGCCTCGAAGGCAAGGAGTACGTGGTGCAGGACGGCGACGTGATGCACTTCCGCACCGGGGCCTGAGACCTTCGCGAGTCAGAGGTACCCCTGGCGTTGCAGGAGGGCCTGGAGGGGGTCTTCGCCGCCCGACGCGGGCGGGGGAGGGGTTCCGCCGGGGGCGGCGGCTTCGAGGGCCCGGGCTACGTACCGGGCGAGGACGTCGGCCTCCAGGTTGACGGGGCTGCCCCCGGGTTTGTCGGCCAGGGTGGTGTCGCCCCGGGTGTAGGGCACGAGCATGACCTCGAACTCGCCGGGGCCCACGCGGTTGACGGTGAGGCTCACCCCGTCGACGGTGATCGAGCCCTTCTCGGCGACGAAGCGCAAGACCTCGGGGGGCGCGGTGATCGTGACCCGCTCGGCGTCTCCCGCGGCCTCGCGGCGGGCGATGTGGCCCACCCCGTCGACGTGTCCGCCGACGAAGTGCCCCCCGAGCCGCCCCCCGAGCTGAACGGCCCGCTCCAGGTTGAGCCGGTCTCCGGGGGTGCGGGCCCCGAGGGTGCTGCGCCGCAAGGTCTCGACCGAGGCGTCGGCGCAGAAGAACCCTTGCCCAAATCGGGTCACCGTCAGGCACACCCCGTCGACGGCGATGCTCTCGCCGAGGGTGTACCCCGTGAAGGGGCAGCCCACTTCGACCACGGCCGAGGGGCCCCGACGCTCGATCCGTCGCAGGGTGCCGACGGCCTCAACGATCCCGGTGAACATCCCGAACCACCTCCGCCACCAGCCTCAGGTCGGGTCCGACCCGCTCGATGTGCCAGGGCCCCAGCCGCGTGGCGTCGGCGAGGGTCTCCGCCCCGACGCCGCCGAAGGCCGACACGGCCCCGCGCCCGCCGAGGAGCATGGGGGCCACGTAGCACACCACCCGGTCGGCGAGGGAGGCGTCGCGCAGGGCCCCGTGCAGGCCCCCCCCGCCCTCGCACAATACCGACACCACCCCCCGGGCGGCCAGGGCCCGCAAGGCGGCTTCCAGGTCGATGTGGGCCCCGTCCAGCGCCCCGTCGACCCCGAGCACGACCACCCCGGCGTCGGTCAGGGCCCGGACCCGGTCGGGGTCGGCCCCCGCGCGGCAGAGGACCCACGTCGGGACGTCCCGGGCCGTGCGCACGAGGGCCGCGTCGCGGGGCAGGGTGAGGGCGCTGTCGACCACCACCCGCACGGGGGCCCGTCCCTGCCGCAGGGGGGCCTCCCGAACGGTCAGGGCAGGGTCGTCGGCCCGCACGGTGACCGACCCGACCAGGACCGCGTCGGCGCCGGCCCGCAAGGCGTGGGCGTCGGCCCGGGAGGCCGGGGAGGTGATCCACTGGGAGGCCCCGGTGCGGGTGGCGATGCGCCCGTCGAGGCTCATCCCGACCTTGAGGGTGACGTGGCTCCGCCCGCGGGTGATGAAGGTCGCCCAGGGGCCGAGGAGGGCCTCGGCTTCGCGCTGGCCGTCGGGGTCGAAGCCGACCACCACGTCGATGCCCGCGGCCCGCAGGCGGGCCTCGCCGTCGCCCGAGACGTGGGGGTTGGGGTCGCGGCAGGCGAAGATCACCCGGGACACCCCGGCCGCCGCGAGGGCTTCAGTGCAGGGGGGGGTCCGGCCGTGGTGGTTGCAGGGTTCGAGGGTGACGACGACGGTGGACCCGCGGGCGTGATGGCCGGCCTCGCGCAAGGCCTCGACCTCGGCGTGCGGTCCCCCGGCCGCGCGGTGATACCCCGCCCCGACGGTCGCGTCCCCGCGCAAGACCACCGCCCCGACCGCGGGGTTGGGCGACGGAGACCCCAGCCGGGCGAGGGCCACGGCCCGCCCCATGGCCGCCCGTTCGGCCGGGGTAAAGGG
Source organism: uncultured Myxococcaceae bacterium (assembly GCA_964447205.1). Classification (GTDB taxonomy): domain Bacteria; phylum Myxococcota_A; class Polyangia; order Polyangiales; genus JAEUKH01. The sequence continues at coordinate 36,688 of CAYUSB010000031.1, read as the reverse complement.
CCCGTCGGTGAGCCCGGACAACGAGGTGGGAGCGTGACTCACGGCGAAGAGACCATCGGTGTATACGCCTCGCCCCACAACGCAAGGGCCTGCCGCGGGACCCGCCGTGCGGCCTGGAGGCCACAGCGTACTGCGCACGAAACGATCAGGACGGCCCGAGAAATCTCAGGGAATGAATGCGGGTTCATTGCGTGAGCCAAGGTCGGAGGGTAGCCTCGGTTCCACTGCGCGAGGATGCCATGACGACGTTGGATGAGTCTGCCCACCCCCACACCGAGGGTCTGTGGCGTCACGGGACGCTGAGCGACGAGGAGTTTGAGCGCGCGGCCCTCCTGATCCGCCCGAGTTGGGAGCTCGGGCTCGATGTGGCCCGCGCGGCCCCGGTCCTCGACTCCATGGCTCCGCCCGTCGGTCACGCGGGGGACAACACGGGCTTCTCGGCACCCAGCGCGGGGGTCCTCGAAGCCCTCCGGGCGGCGGCTGTCCCAACAGTGGCTCCCTCCTCGATCCCTGCCCCCGCGCCGCAGCCCCCCGTCGAAGTGGCCTCGATCGCCGTCGAGGCCCGACCCGCCCCCAAGGTCGAGGCCCGACCCGCCCCCAAGGCCGAGGTGCGCTCCCCCCGGGTGGCCCTCCCCGTCAAGTTTCAAGAGCCTCCGCCCGAGCTTCCGCGCACCAGGAGCCGGGGCGGGATGATCGCCGCCATGGTCGCCGCCATCGCCGTGGTAGGGGGCATCGCGTTTGCGATGAGCTCCTCGTCTACGCCGTCGACCCCCCCGTCGACCCTCGAGGCCCAACCCGCCGCGCCCGAAGCCCCCGCGGCCCCGCCGACCCCTGCGCCGGTCGCAGCCCCCGAGGCCGTGGCCCCTCCCGCTCCGCCGCCTCCGCCCGAGCCCGTGGCCGTGGCGCCTCCCGCTCCGCCGCCCCCGCCCGAGCCCGTGGCCGTGGCGCCTCCCCCTCCGCCCCCGCCCGAGCCCGTGGCCGTGGCGCCTCCCCCTCCGCCTCCGCCCGAGCCCGTGGCTGTGGCTCCGCCCCCTCCGCCCGCCCCGGCGCCCGTCGCCGTGGCGGCCGCGGTCCCGCGCCCGGCCCGCCCGGCCCGGGTCGAGCGCCCCGCCCGCGCCGAGCGCCCGGCCCGCCCGGCCCGGCCCGCCGCGGCTTCCACCGCGGGCCCCCGGGGTGTAGGTTTCGTGACGGAGTCGCCGTATTGACGGCACCCTCTCACTACGGCGCTCCATGACCCCTCGTACCCTTCGTCTCCTCCTCGTCCCGCTCCTCCTCTCCGCTGCCTCTCCCGCCGTGGCCCAGACCGACCCGGTGGCCGAGGCCCGGACAGCGTTCCAGGAGGGGGTCCGGCAGTTCTCCGAGCAGCGCTTCGCCGAGGCCCTGGAGGCCTTCCGTCGGGCCTACCGCATTCGGCCGCACCCGAGCGTCCTGGTCAACATCGCCAACTGCCACGTGGCCCTTGAGCAGCCCCAACAGGCCGTGACCCTGTTCGAGCGCTACCTCGCCGACCCCGCCACCAACCTCACCCCCGCCCAACGCACCGAGATCGAGCAGGCCCTCGAAGGGGCCCGCCGTCGGCTCGCCACCATCACCCTCCACGTCGTGCCCGCGGGGGCCGAGGTCTTCCTCGACGGCGACATGGTCGGGACCTCGCCCCTCCGCCGTCCGCTCCAGACCGGCCCCGGGCCCCACGTCTTCGAGGCCCGCCTCGGAGGCCTCGGGACCCAACAGTTTCAGACCCGCCTCGTGGCCGGCGGACAGCTCACGATCACCCTCGATCTGAGCGCCGGACGGAGCTACATCGGGTCGGTCACCCCCGAGACCACCGCGGCCGCCCTGCGCCCGCCCGATCCGCCCCCCGCTCCCCCAACGCCGCCGCCCCCGACCCCGGTGGTCGCCCCGCCTCCGCCCCTGGTGGTCACCCCGCCCGGCGGGCAGCCCGGGGGCGCCCCCTCCAGCCGCTTCGGGGGCGTCTTCTGGACCAGCCTGGGCGTGACGGTCGCGGCCGGGGGAGCCGCCCTCGGGTTCGCGTTGTACGCCAACGGCCTCGTGGCCGACTACGACGACATCGTGCGCCGCCGCGACGCCAGCCGCGACGCCACCGAGCGCGAAAACCTCCAGCGCGACGGGATCGCCTTCGCCGACGCCGTCGAGAGCAACCGCATGGTGGCCATGGTCCTCGGGGGCGTGGCCGGGGTCGGGGCCCTGGTGACCATCATCGTTCCGGCCGTCTCGGGAGGCGGGTCGTCGCGAGAGCGGGCCACCCTGCGCATCGCCCCGGGCCTCGACGGGCGCAGCGCGGTGCTGTCGGGCACCTTCTGAGGCACGGCGATGGCCCGTCCTGCCGTCGGCGATCGGGTGGCCCTCGACCTCGGGGGCTTCGGGGCCCTCCTCCAGGGCCTCGCGGCCGCGGGGTACGGGCTCCTCGGGCCGACGGTGCGCGACGGGGCCATCGTCTACGACCCCATCGTGGGCCTCGGCGACCTGCCCCGCGGGGTGGGCGACGTACAGACCCCCGGGCACTACCGGCTGCGCGACCGCGGGGACGCGGCCCTCTTCGGGTACGCGGTCCCGGCCCATCCCCTCAAGCGCGCCCTCCTCGTGCCGCGTACGACCCTGGTGACCATCCGCCGCAGCAGCGCGGGCCTCGCGTTTGAGGCTCCTCCGCGCCCCTCCGGCCGGGTGGCCCTCGTCGGAGCCCGGGCCTGCGAGGTGGCCGCGGTGCACAAGCAGGACCGCATCCTCCGCGACGGCCCCCATCCCGACCCCGACTACGCGGCGCGGAGGACGGGGATCTTCGTGCTCGCGGTGCACTGCACCGCCCCCGCGGGGACGTGCTTCTGCGTGTCCATGGGCACCGGGCCCGCGGTCGGAGGGGGCTACGACCTCGCGGCCACCGAGCTGCTCGAACCCACCCACCGTTTTGTCATCGACGTAGGCACCGCGGCCGGGGCCGAAGCCCTGGAGGGCGTTGCGTGGAGCCGGGCCGAGGCCCATGACAGGACCCAGGCCGACGAGGCCGTCCTCGCGGCCGCAGGGAGGATGGGCCGGAGGCTCGACACCGACGGCATCCGCGACGGGCTCATGGCCGCCCTCGAGCACCCCCGCTGGGACGCCGTGGCCGACCGCTGCCTCGGGTGCGCCAACTGCACGATGGCCTGCCCGACGTGCTTCTGCACCACGGTCGAGGACCGGGCCGACCTGTCGGGCGAGGTGGCCACCCGGACGCGCCGTTGGGACTCTTGTTTCACCGCCGATTTCGCCTACGTCCACGGGGGCAGCGTGCGCCCGTCGCTGCGGGGGCGGTACCGTCAGTGGCTGACCCACAAGCTCGCCACGTGGCACGATCAGTTTGGCGAGTCAGGCTGTGTCGGGTGCGGGCGGTGCATCACCTGGTGCCCCGTGGGCATCGACCTCACCGAGGAGGCCGCGGCCCTGCGCACCCCGACCGTCGCGGGAGAGACCCCCCATGGATGACCTCGAACGAGTCCTACGCACCCACCCCTTCCTCGACGGGATGTCGGCGGAGCATGTGCGTGTGCTGGTGGGGTGCGCCCGCACCCTGCGGTTTCGTGCGGGAGAGTTCCTCGTGCGGGAGGGCGACCCCGAGGGCGAGCTCTTCCTGCTCCGCCAGGGGGTGGTCACCATCGAGGTGGGCCGGGTCGGGTCGGGCGAGACCCAGATCGAGACCCTCGGCCCGGGCGATGTCCTGGGGGTGTCGCTCCTGACCGCGCGCCCGGCTCACCTGGACTGCCGGGCCCGCGAGACCGTCCTGGCCTTCTCCCTCGACCACGTGTGCCTGCGGGCCAAGATGTCGGCCGACCCTGCCCTCGGGTTCGACCTCACGGCCCGGCTCCTGGAGCGCACCTACGAGCGCCTCGCCCGGGCCCGGATGCAGAACGTCGACATGTTTCGATGAGCCCCCTCCTGCCCGTCGACCCGTGGATGCCCCAGGGCCTGCGCATCGCGCGGGTTCGGCCCGAGATCGAGGGGGTCTTCACCTTCGAGTGCGACACCCCCGCGGGGTTCGGGTTTCGGCCCGGGCAGTTCAACATGGTGTACGTGCACGGGGTGGGCGAGGTCCCCCTCTCCATCGCCGGCGACCCGGCCGAACCGACCCGTCTCGTGCACACCCTCCGGGCCGTGGGCAACGTCACCCGCGCGATGGAGCGCCTCGGGGCGGGCGACTCCGTGGGCATCCGGGGCCCCTACGGCTCGGCGTGGCCCCTGGACGCGGTCCGCGGCTCCGACCTCCTCTTCATCGCCGGGGGTCTCGGGCTCGCCCCGTTGCGTCCGGCCGTCCTGCACGCCCTCCGTCACCGCGACGACTACGGCCGCATCACGATCCTCTATGGGGCCCGCTCTCCCGCCGACCTCCTCTACCGCGACGAGCTCGAGCGCTGGCGCGGCCGCTTCGACCTCCGGGTCGAGGCCACCGTCGACCGGGCGGGGCGCGACTGGCGAGGCCCCGTCGGGGTGGTCACCCGCCTCCTCGACGACACCCCGGTCGAACCCGACGACGCCGTGTTGATGTGCGGCCCCGAGGTGATGATGCGCTTCGTGGCCCGGGCCCTGGCCGGCCGGGGTCTTCCCCCCGAGGCCTTGTGGGTCTCGCTGGAGCGCAGCATGAAGTGCGGGGTGGGCCTGTGCGGCCACTGCCAGCTCGCGGGCAACTTCGTGTGCAAGGACGGCCCCGTGTACCGCTACGATCGTGTGGCCCCCCTCATGGCCGTCCGGGAGCTGTGAACCCGATGCCCCGCCCCCGCCTGGCCGTGTGGAAGTTTGCCTCCTGCGACGGCTGCCAGCTCAGCCTCCTCGACTGCGAAGACGAGCTCCTGGCGGTGGCCGACGCGATCGACATCGCCCACTTCCCCGAGGCCTCCTCCCGGAGCGACCCCGGCCCCTACGACCTGTCCCTCGTCGAGGGATCGATCACCACGGCCGACGACGCGGCCCGGATTCTGGAGGTCCGTCGGCAGTCGCGGGTCCTCGTGACGATCGGGGCCTGCGCTACGGCGGGGGGCGTCCAGGCCCTGCGCAACGGGCGCGACCACGCGGGCATGCTCGCGGCGGTGTACGCACGGCCCGAGTACATCGCCTCGCTCGATACGTCGACGCCCATCGCGGCCCATGTTCGGGTCGACTACGAGCTGCGGGGGTGTCCGGTCGACAAGGGGCAGCTCCTGGAGGTGATCGTGGCCACCCTCCAGGGCAGGCGGCCCGACGTGGCGGCCCACGCGGTGTGCATCGACTGCAAGATCGCGGGGCATGTGTGTGTGATGGTGGCCCGGGGCGAGCCCTGCCTCGGGCCGGTGACCCACGCCGGCTGCGGGGCCCTGTGCCCGGGGTATCACCGCGGGTGCTACGGGTGCTTCGGCCCGAGCGACGCCCCGCGGACCGAGCCCCTCGGGCGGAGGTTTCTCGCGGAGGGGGCGAAGCCGGGGGAGGTGGCCCGGATGTTTGCGACCTTCAACGCGGGGGCGGAGGCCTTCGCCGCGGAGGCGAAGCGGCACGGGGGATGAGGGGTCGGTCCAGGCCCTCCGCGGGAGCACCCTGGACGATTCCCACCCGAACCTCTACGACAGGTCCATGGCCGGACCCACGGAGACGCGTACGATCAGGGTCGAGCAGCTCGCCCGGGTCGAGGGCGAAGGCTCGCTCACCCTCCTCCTCGACGGGGCCAAGGTCACCGAGGCCCGCCTGGTGATCTTCGAGCCCCCGCGGCTCTTCGAGGCCATGCTCCAGGGCCGGGGCTGCGTCGAGGCCCCCGACATCACCGCACGCATCTGCGGGATCTGCCCGGTGGCCTACCAGATGAGCGCCTGCCACGCCGTCGAGGACGCCCTCGGGGTCACCGTCGACGGGGCCCTCGGCGACCTGCGGAGGCTCCTGTACTGCGGCGAGTGGATCGAGAGCCACGTGCTGCACATGGTGATGCTGCACGCCCCGGATTTCCTGGGGGTTCACGACGTGGCCGAGCTCGCCCGGCTGCACCCCGAGCGGGTCCGGGGTGGGCTCAAGGTGAAGAAGGCGGGCAACGCCCTCGTGGCCCTGCTCGGGGGGCGGGAGATTCATCCGGTCAACGCGCGGGTGGGCGGGTTCTGGCGGGTTCCGCGGCGGGACGAGCTGGAGGGGCTCGTGCCGATGCTTGAAGCGGCCCTCGGGGAGGCCGAGGAGCTCGCGGCCTGGGCAGCGGGGTTTTCCTTCCCGGACTTCTCCCGCGAGTATGAGCTGGTCTCCCTCCGTCACCCCATGGACTACCCGATGAACGCCGGCCGGGTCGTGTCCACCCGCGGCCTCGACTTCCCCGTGTCGGCCTACAACGACCACATCGTCGAGGAGCACGTGCCCTACTCTACGGCCCTGCACGCTGGGGTGGTCGGGCGCGGGGCCTTCCTGTGCGGCCCCCTGGCCCGGATGGTCAACAACTTTGACCATCTCCCCCCGCGGGCCGCCGAGCTCGCCCGGCGGTTGGGGGTCACTCCCGCCGAGCGCAACCCGTTTCGTACGATCCTCGTGCGGGCGGTGGAGGTGGTCCTGGCCCTGGGCGAGGCCCTGCGGATCATCGCGGGGTATGTTCCCCCGAAGGTGGCCCAGGTGCCTCTCACGATGCGGGCCGGGGTGGGGCACGCGGCCACCGAGGCCCCGCGGGGGGTGCTCTATCACCGCTATGTGCTCGATGCGGCGGGTGGCATCGTGCAGGCCCAGATCGTGCCGCCCACGTCCCAGAACCAGCGCTGCATCGAGGAGGACCTCTTCGCCCTCGGCGACATGCTGGCGGCCCTCCCCCTCGACGAGGCCACCCGACGGGCCGAACACGCCGTGCGCAACTACGACCCCTGCATCTCGTGCTCGACCCATTTCCTCACCCTGCGGGTCGTCGACAAGGCCCTGGCATGAACACCGTGGTCCTCGGGATCGGCCAGCGGTACGCGGGCGACGACGCGGTGGGCCTGGTGGTGGCCGCCCGATTGCGGGCTGCCGGGGTCGAGGCCCGGACCTGCCACGACGCGTCCGATCTGGTCGAGCTCGCAGCCCTGTTTGACCGGGTGGTGGTGGTCGACGCCGTGATGGTCGACCGGGCCCCGGGCGAGGTCCTCGACCTCGGCCCCGACGACCTCGCTCAGAGCCTCCCGTCCCTGTCGTCGCACGGCCTGTCGGTGATCGACGCCCTCGGGGTCGTGCGGGCCCTGCACGGCGACGCGGCGGCCGAGCGGGTCCGGGTGGTGGGGGTCAGCATCGTGGGGCCCCCGAGCCGGGGAGAGGGGCTGTCGGATGCGGTGGAGGCGGCGGTCGAACCCGCGGTGAGGGCCGTACGGGCGCTTCTGGAGGAGGCCCCGTGCACGAGTCGTCCCTAGCCCGCGGGGTCCTCGACCTCGTGCTCGCGGGGGCCGGGGGGGCCCGGGTTCGGGTCGTACGGGGACGGGTGTGCGAGACCGAGAGGCTGTCCGTGGAGTCCATCGCCTTCCACTTCGCCGCCCTCTCCCGTGGAACCTCCGCCGAAGGGGCTCGCCTCGACCTCGCCGTGATCCACGCCCGGGCCCTGTGCCACGCATGCGGGGAGGAGTTTCTGCCCGAGCATCACGTCTTGCTCTGCCCTGGGTGCGGGGCCCTCGACGCCGAGGCCCTCGACCCCACGGGGGTGTGGGTCGACGCCCTGGAGGTGGAGGGGCGATGACGGTTCGGGTGGTCTTGTGGCTCCGGGGGGCCGTGCAGGGGGTGGGCCTCAGGCCGGGGGTTCATCGGGCGGCCCTGGAGGCCCGGGTGGCGGGTTTCGTGCGCAACGAGGGCGACGGGGTGCGGGTGGTGGCCGAGGGCCCTGTTGGGGCTGTGGAGGGCCTTGTCGAGGCCGTGGTGGCCGTGGCCCCCGGGGCGGCCATGACCCGGACGGAGGAGGCCCCAACGGGGGCCGTGGGGTTTCGGGTGGAGGAGAGCGCGGTGGGGGCTGCGGGCAGGGTCTCCCTGCCGCCCGACGCGGGTCCTTGCCCGGCGTGTGCTGCGGAGGTGGAGACCCCGGGGGGGCGTCGGTACGGATACCCCTTCACGAGCTGCACTCGCTGTGGTCCGCGCTGGAGCATCGCCCGGGCCGCTCCCTGGGACCGCCCGCGTACGGCCATGGCCCCCTTCCCTCTGTGTCCCGAGTGTTCGGCGGAGTACAGCGCCCTCGATGATCGCCGGGCCCACGCCCAGACCCTCGCCTGCCCCGCGTGTGGTCCCCGGCTGTGGTGGAGGGGGTCTCGGGGGGCCGAGGATCGGGCCGCGAGGGACGAGGCCTTCGGACGGGCCGTGGAGCTGTTGCGGGCGGGGGGCGTCCTGGCCCTCAAGGGGGTGGGCGGGTGGCAGCTCCTGGTCGACGCCGCGTGTGAGCCTGCGGTGGCTGCGTTGCGTGTCCGCAAGGGCCGGGAGGCCAAGGCCTTCGCGGTGCTCTTCGCCGACCTCGCTGCGGTGGAGGCGTGGTGTGGGGTCTCGGCCGAGGGCAGGCGGTGCCTCGTCGACTCCGCGGCCCCGGTGGTGCTTCTGCCGACCCGGGTCGCCCTCGCCCCTTCGGTGGCCCCGTCGAGCCGGTGGACGGGGGCCATGTTGCCCGCCTCGCCCCTGCACGGCCTGCTCGTACGGGCCTTCGGGGGGCCGCTGGTGTGCACGAGCGGAAACCTCTCGGGCGAGCCCCTCTGCGTCGACGACGACGAGGCCATCACGGGGCTCGGGGGCTGCGCGGACGGGTGGCTCGGGCACGACCGGGCGATCGTTCGGGGGCTTGACGATTCGGTGGTGCGCCCCGCGGCCATGGGGCCTGTGGTGCTGCGGAGGGGGAGGGGGTTGGTTCCGCGGGCTTTGCCGAGGGCCGAGCCGGGGCCGGCGGTGTTGGGGGTCGGGGCCCACCTCAAGGCCACGGTGACCCTCGCCTTGCGCGACGAGTATGTGGTGTCCGAGCACGTGGGCGACCTGGGTTCGGCCGCGGCCCTGGACCGGCTTGCGTCCGTGGCCCGTGATCTCGTCGCGTGGACCGGGCAACGCCCCGCGGTCATTGCGTGCGACGCCCACCCCGACCTCGGGTCGACCCGCCTGGCCGAGACCCTGGCCCGGCAGTGGGCGGTTCCGCTCGTGCGGGTCCAGCACCACGCGGCCCACGTCGCGGCGGTGGCGGCCGAACACGGCCTCGTCGGTCCGGTGACGGGCCTGGCCTGGGACGGGATGGGCCTCGGCGAGGACAACACCTTGTGGGGCGGCGAGCTCCTGTCCCTGGAAGGCGGAACGGCCCGGCGCCTCGGTCACCTGCGCACGTTTCGTCTGCCCGGGGGCGAGGCCGCGGCCCGCGAGCCCGCCCGGTCGGCCCTGGGCCTTCTGCACGCCCTGGGTCTGAACGAGGCCCCGGCCGCCCGGCACTTCTCTGCGGGGGTCCTCGAGGTCGTACGTCAGGCCCTCGCCCGGGGGGTCAACGCCCCGTGGACCAGCAGCGTCGGGCGGCTCTTCGAGGCCATGGCCGTCCTCCTCGGGGTGGCCACCCGCTCCCGGTACGAGGGCGAGGCGGCCTCCCTGCTCGAACAGTGCTGCGCGGAGGTCGCCGACGACGGGGAGACCTGGCCGGTGGTCCTGACCCCGGGGCCTACGGGGTGGGTGATCGACCCGGGGCCATGGGTGCGGGGGGGCCTCGCGGAGCACGGGGCGGGGCGGACGGCGGGGCAGGTGGCGGCGCGGCTGCACGCGACCCTGGGGGCGGCGGCGGGGCAGTGGGCCCGGGCGGCGGGGGTCGACACCCTCGTGCTGTCGGGCGGGTGTTTCGCCAACGTGCGGTTGCGGGAGGTGGTCACCGCGGCCCTCGGGGCGATCGGGGTGGTGGCCTTGTGTCCCCGGGAGATGCCCGCGGGCGACGGGGCCATCAGCCTGGGGCAATGCGCCGTGGCCGGGCGGCGGGTGGAGGGTAGACAGGGCGCTTGACGAAGGCAGGGGTCGACCTTACGAGACGTCCGTACAGGGCGACGATGGAGCGGGAGGCCTACGCGGCAATGGCGACACGGAGCCGAAGACATCGCGTCGTGGCCCACATGCTCTGCGCGGGGGCCCTGGTCGGCTGCGGCGAGTATCCGCGCGACGCGGAGGACAGCACCCGGCGGGCCCGGACCTCTGCGATGCGGGTGGGGGTCAGCCACGATCCGCCCCATGTCGTGCTCGCCCCGGTGATCGGCACGGTCGACCTCGGCGGCCGCGTCGTGTGGATGGGCTGGCTGATGATGGCCGCCCTCGGGCTGTCGGCGGTCCCGGCGGTGTTGCTCGGCCGGGCCAAGCTGCGGCTCGCCCGCCGTCTGTCGCTCAAGCCCCTGCACACCGACGCCGACACCAGCAAGGCCGACTGGATGACCGCCCTGGCCGGCATCGTCGGGGTCGCCGGGATCGGGTTCGGGGTGTGGTGGGCCGACGCGGCGGCGGCCTTGTTCATCGCGGCCAGCGTGTTGCACGACGGGGTGGGCAGCCTGCGCGGGGCCGTGCGCGACCTCCACGACGCCCGGCCGCAAGAGCTCGACCGCAGCGATCCCGACCCGATCACCCGGCAGGTTCACGACGCGGTGACGGCCCTGCCCTGGGTCGCGACGTGCCGGGTGCGTATGCACGCGGAGGGCTTCCGGATCTGCGGGGTGGTGTTTGTACGCACCACCGACGGGGCGATCGATGTCGTGCGCCTGCGCGCCGCCCACTGGCGCATCGACGAGATCGTGGTGACCGCTGGAGGGCGAGGAGCCTGACGCCGCCGAAGCCTCGGTGTTGGCCCCAGCCCCGTCGCCTTCGTGAGCGCGGGCCGGGTCGACACGGGGGCGCCCGTGTTACCGTCGGCCGCCGTGTACGACCACCTCTCGCTCGGTGTGGCCGATCTCGACCGGTCGGTGGGGTTCTACGACGCCGTGCTCGGGCCCCTGGGTCTGGTGCGGCTGTGGCGCACCGCGCGGGCGGCGGGCTACGGCCCGGCGGGCTTCGTGGGCGAGGCCCCGTTTGCGATCGTCGCGCCCCGGGAGGGGCCCATCGCTCCGGGCGGGGGGTTTCACCTCGCCCTCTCGGCCACAACGCGTGCGGCGGTCGAAGCCTTCCACGCCGCCGCGTTGGCCGCAGGGGGCGTCGACGAGGGCGCCCCGGGCATCCGGGAGCACTACGACCCGGGCTACTACGCGGCCTTCGTGCGCGACCCCGACGGCCACCGCCTCGAGGCCGTCGTGCACGAGCCCCACGACCAACACAGCCCCCCAGGCTAGGCTGCCGGCATGTGCCGCAGATTTGCCAGAAGCCGGTAGCGAGGGGGCCCTCGGGCCGTTATGGTGGCAGAGCCTGTTTTTCAGCACCCGCCGAAGGGGAGACGATGGACGGTACGTACGGGCCGCGGGTGACGGCAGAACACGCCCCGGTATCCAAGAGCATCGCTGCCTCGTTGGCCCTGGGGTTCGGGATCGCCCGGATCAGCATCCCGACGACCTGGGAGGCCCTGTGGGGCCGGGTCGATCGGCAGGCCTGCGACCGGAGGCTGGCGTGGTGGGGCGAGACCGTCGTCCGGGCGAGCCAGGCCCGGCTCGTCGTCCGCGGCAGGGAACACCTCCCCGCCGACAAGGCCTGCCTCCTGATGTCCAACCATCCGAGCTGGTTCGACATCATGGTGCTTTTGCACGCGGTGACCCCGTCGCTGCGGATGGTCACGAAGCAGGAGCTATTTCGGGTTCCGATCTGGGGCCAGGCCCTACGAGCCTCGGGGTTTATCGCCATCGACCGCAGCAACCGCGTCAAGGCCATCGCCAGCCTGGCCCAGGCTCGGGCCGAGATCCTGCAGGGCACCCCGGTCTGGATCGCCCCCGAGGGCACCCGGGCCCGGGACGGCCGGCTCCTGCCCTTCAAAAAGGGTGGTTTCGTCCTGGCCCTGGAGGCGGGCATCCCCATCCTGCCCATCGGCCTCGCGGGGACCTTTGAGGTGATGCCCAAGGGCGCCTTCGCCATCCGCACCGGACGCCCCGTGGGGGTGGCCCTCGGGCCGTTGATCCACCCCGCCGACAAAGATCGAGACACCCTGATGGCCGAGGTCCGCGGGGCCATCGAGGGGCTGATCGCCCAGGCCGACCAGGACCGGGCCCGGGGGCCGAGCCAGCCTTCCGTGGGCCCGCAGAAGACTTAGGCTGTCCCTGTACGCCCTCACGCATGAACGGCAGGGAGGGGCGCGTACAACAACGCTCCGACCCAGAATCGCAGGAGGGGACACCATGCGAGACACTCACCAGACCCCAACACTCCCGCACCTCCTCGGCGCCGCGGCCGCCCTGGCTGCGGGTCTCACCCTGGCCCCCGCCACGGCCTCGGCCCAACTGCGGGCGAGCGCCTTCGCCGGGGTCGAGGCCATGCGACGCGACGGGGCGACCGCGGTGGGTCGTGTGGAGGGCACCGTGGCTCTCCTGCCCTTCCTCCACTTCGGGGCCTACCTGTCGGGCACGCGCGATTTCACCGACGGCCGCAGCGTCCCGTCGATCGGTGGCCTCGTGGCGTTTCGGCCGCCGATGCCCTTCACCCGCTGGAGCCCGATGGCCTTCGCGTCGTACGGATGGATGCGCCAGGGGGAAGACACCGGCACGATGCTGCAGCTCGGCGGGGGCCTCGTCCGACGGACCCTGCCCTTCCTCGACTTCGAGCTGCGCGGCGCGTTCGTGCAGCACATGGGCCTGCAACAGGGCAACACGGGCTTTCAGATCGCCCTCGGCCTCTCCCTGCACCCATAACGGGCTCAGGAATTGGAGGAAGGGCCTCCGCGCGCGATGCGCGGAGGTTGAGGAGGAGAAGGAGGCGGGGAGAAGGAGGCGGGGAGAAGGAGGCGGAGAGCGTCGGCGCGGCGGGGGTCCGCAGCGCGCGATCAGGGGTTGAACACGGCCCCGTCGCCGAGGGAGACGCCGACCCGCATGCCGCCCCAGACGATCATCCGGGTGCCGGTCCACACCGCGGTGTGGCCGGTGCGGGTGCCGGGTGCGTTGGTCGCGACCTGAGCGATGTACTCCCAGGTGCCAGAGGCGGGGTTGAAGCCGCCCCCATCGCCCTTGATGTGGGACGCATGGACGGTGCCGCTGCAGAGCTGGCTCGAGCCGCAGCCGCCGCAGTACCGCTGGCCGCCCCAGACGATCATCCGGGTGCCGGTCCACACCGAGGTGTGGAGCATCCGGTAGTCGGGCTGGTTGGGCTGCGGGGCCCAGGTGGCTCCGTAGTTGGAGCCGGGGTAGTAGGTCCACAGGTTGGTCGCGGGGTCGTAGCTCCCGCCGTCGCCGTAGTTGGGATAGGTCCCGCCGCCCCAGACGACCATCTCGGTGCCGGTCCAGTGGGCGGTGTGCTGGCCGCGGGGCCCCGGCGCGTTCGCCATGCCCGCGGGGAGGTACTGCCAGGCGCCCGTGGTGGGGGTGTAGATCCCGCCGTCGCCGAGCTGTGCGCAGGGGCCGTGGCCGCCCCAGACGATGAGCTGGGAGCCGGTCCACACGGCGCTGTGATTGAGGCGGCGGGCGTTGGGGGCGCCCGTCGCGACGTTCGGGATCACCGTCCAGGTGTCGGTCGCGGGGTCGTAGCTCCCGCCGTTGAGTCCGCTGGGGCCAGGGACGACGTTGCCGCCGTTGGAGAAGGAGTGCGAGGCGTTGCCGCCCCAGACGATCATCCGGGCGCCGGTCCACGTCGCCGTGTGGCCGTAACGCGCCGCCGGGGCCTGGGTGGTACCCGCGGGGATCGCGCTCCACGTGAGGGTCGCCGGGTCGAAGCTCGCGCCGTCACCCAGGGTGGCGGGGGCGCTGTCTACGCCGCCGAGGCCGCCCCAGACGATCATCCGGGTTCCGGTCCACACCGCGGTGTGGTTGAAGCGGGGGGCCGGGGCTCCGTTGCCCGCGGGGAGATAGGTCCAGGTGTTGGTGCTCGGCGTGTAGATGGCCCCGTCGCCGAAGCGTGTGCCGCCGAGGCCCGTCTCGCTGCCGTTGTGGCCTCCCCAGACGATCATCTGGGTCCCCGTCCAGACCGCGGAGTGGTAGCTGCGGCCGGCCAGGATCCCCGCGGAGAGATAGGTCGTCCAGGTGCGCGGCGGAGCCTGGCAGACCCCCGCCTGACAGGTGGTGCCGCCGGTGCACGCGACGCCGCAGGCCCCGCAGTGGGTGTTGTGGGTCGCGAGGTTGGCCTCGCAGCCGTTGCCCGCGAATCCGTCGCAGTTTGCGAAGCCCGCGTTGCAGGCCGCGACGCCGCAGGCTCCCGCCGAACACGCCGCCGTGCCGTTGGCCGCCGCGCAGACGCGCCCGCAGGCTCCGCAGTGGTTGACGTTGCTGGCGGTGTTGACCTCGCAGCCATCGGCCGAGCTCGCGTTGCAGTTGGCGAAGCCCGCGTTGCAGGTCCCGAGCGAGCACGCGCCCGCGGTGCAGACCCCCGTGGCGTTGGCGTAGGTGCAGGCGATCCCGCAGCCCCCGCAGTGGGCCGCATTGGTGGCGAAGCTGGCTTCGCAACCGTTGTTGGGGTCATGGTCGCAGTCGCCCGAGCCCGTGACGCAGACCGCCGTGGTGCAGGCCCCCGACTGGCAGGTGCGCCCCTGGGTGCACACGATGCCGCAGCCGCCGCAGTGGTTGGAGTCGGCGGTGGCGTCGACCTCGCAGCCGTTGGAGGCTACGCCATCGCAGTCGCGTCGGCCCGCCACGCACGCGTAGCCGCAGGCGCTCGCGGCGCAGGTGGCCACCGCCGAGGGGCGGTCGGGGCACACGACGCCGCAGCCGCCGCAGTGGTTGACGTCGCTGGTGCTCGACACCTCGCAGCCGTTGTACGAGAGCTGGTCGCAGTTGTTGTGGCCCGGGTCGCAGGCCGCGATCTGGCAGCTCCCCTGGGCGCAGGTCGACGACCCGTGGGCGGCGGTGCACACCGTCCCGCAAGCGCCGCAGTGGGCGCCGTTGGTCAAGAGGTTGACCTCGCACCCGTTGGCGGGGTTCCCGTCGCAGTTGGCCCAGCCCGCGGCGCAGGCCCCCATCACGCAGGAGCCTCCCGCGCAGGTGGCCCCCGCGTTGGCGAAGGAACAGGTGTGGCCGCAGGCCCCGCAGTGGAAGGGGTCGGTGGCGGTGCTGACCTCGCAGCCGTTGCCTTCGGCCCCGTCGCAGTTGGCGAGGGGGGCGGTGCAGGCCGTGGCCGTACAGGCCCCGGCGACGCAGGTGCGGCCCTGGGTGCAGACCGTTCCGCAGGAGCCGCAGTGATCGAGGGAGGAGCCGGTGTTGGTCTCGCAGCCGTTGGCCGCGTCGCCGTCGCAGTTGGCGTGGTTGGTGGCGCAGACAAACCCGCACGAACCCGCCGTGCAGGTGCTGCTGGCGTTGGCGGCCGGCGCGCAGGCCGTCGCACACGACCCGCAGTGGGTGAGGTCGGCGGCGAGGTTGACCTCGCAGCCGTCGGCGGGGTTGCCGTTGCAGTCGGCCCAGCCCGCGTGGCAGGCCCCGAGGGCGCAGACGCTGTTGCCGCACACGCCCGTGGCGTGGGCGTAGGTGCACTGGATGGCACACCCGCCGCAGTGTTGGGCGTCGTTGCCGAGGGCCACTTCGCAGCCGTTGGCCTGCTGGCCGTCGCAGTCGGCGTAGCCCATGTCGCACACCGAGAACCCGCAGGCCCCCTGGACGCACTCCGGGGCCGCGTTGGCGAAGCTGCACGCCTGGCCGCAGCCGCCGCAGTGGCCGGTGTCGGAGGTCGGGGTGGTCTCGCAGCCGTCGCCGACGAGGCCGTTGCAGTCGGCGTGACCGCTCACGCACACCGCGGTGGTGCAGGCGCCCGACTGGCAGGTGGTGGCATTGGTGCAGGCCGTCCCGCAGGCCCCGCAGTGGTGGCTGTCGAGGGTGGTGTCGACCTCGCAGCCGTTGCGGGCCACCCCGTCGCAGTCGGCGAAGCCTGGGGCGCAGGCGATCGCGCAGCCGCCCGTCCCGCAGGTCGGGGTCGCGTGGGCTCCGAAGGCGCAGACCACCCCGCAGCCGCCGCAGGAGGTGACCGAGGCGAGGCTGGTCTCGCAGCCCGCGTCGGCGTTGCAGTCGGCGTAGCCCGGGGCGCAGGCCCCGACCACGCAGGCCCCGGCGGTGCAGGCCGGAGTGGCGTGGGGCAGGGCGCAGACCGCTCCGCAGGCCCCGCAGCTCGTGACCAGGGCGAGGTCGACCTCGCAGCCGTCGGCGGGGTTGCCGTTGCAGTCGGCCCAGCCCGCGTTGCAGGACGCGATGGCGCAGGCCCCGGCGGCGCACACGGCCGTGGCGTGGGCGGGGGCGCAGGCGTTGCCGCAGGCCCCGCAGTTGAGGGCGTCGTCGCCGGGGGTGGTCTCGCAGCCGTTGCTGGCGATCCCGTCGCAGTTGGCGAAGCCCGGGTTGCAGGCCCCGACGGCGCAGGCGCCGCCGCTACAGGCCGCGGTGGCGTTGGGGACGGAGCAGGCGTGCTGGCAGGCCCCGCAGTGGGCGGCGGTGGCGCCGAGGTTGACCTCGCAGCCGTCGTTGGGGTCGGCGTTGCAGTTGGCCTGCTGGGCCGGGCAGGTGATGGTCGAGCAGGCCCCGCTCACGCAGGTGCTGGTGTGGCCTTCGCTGGAGACGCAGGCGTTGCCGGGGGTGCCGCAGTCGGTGTTGGTGGTGACGTTGAGCTCGCAGCCGTCGGCCCGGTCGCCGTTGGCGTCGGCCCAGCCCCCGTCGCAGGTCAGGGCGCAGGTGCCCGTGGCGCAGGTCGGGACGGCGTGGGGGCCCGCGGTGCAGGCGACCCCGCAGGCTCCGCAGTGGGTGAGGGTGTTGGTGCGGGTCTCGCAGCCGTCGGGGTTGAGGCCGTTGCAGTCGGCGTAGCCCGTCGCACAGCTCGTGCGGTCGCAGCGGCCGGCGGTGCAGGCCGCCAGGGCGTGGCCCACGGTGCAGAGGGAGCCCTCGGGGGCCGGGACGTCCCGGGTGCAGCGACCGGTGTGGGGATCGCAGACCCCGGCGACGCGGCACTCCTGGCGGGGATCGGCGCAGGTGACCCCCGCGCACGCGCAGGCGTCGCCCTGGCCGTCGCGGTCGGTGTCGACCTGGTCGGGGTTGGGGTGGGCGGGGCAGTTGTCGCGCCAGTCGAGCACCCCGTCGCCGTCGGCGTCGACCGCGGGTCGGTCGATGCGGAACTTGATCCGCAGCACGTTGCCGTTGATCAGCGGGGTGAAGTTGACCGTGTCGACCGAACGAAACTCATGCTCGTCGCGCACGACGTCGACGTCGGCGAAGCCGATCTCGCGGTCGCCGACGACCTCGCGACCACGGCCGCCAGGATGGGAGACCACGGCGGGGATGAGCACCCGGACGCGGTACCGCGCGCTGGTCGACAGGCGCGCGTCGCGGGTGTCCCAACGGGCATAGAAATAGCCCTCGGGGTCGGTGTCGCCGTCGTCGTCGGGGGTGTTCGGCCCCCCCGCGAGGTGCACCCGGATGTGCTCGCGCCTGGGTCCGCTGTCGGCGGTGAAGGTGGCCAGGGTGCGGCGGGTGCGGCCCTGGGCGTCGAGCTCGTCGATGCGGACCGTCGGGGTGGCCGTCGGCACGAGGTCGCCGAGCACACCCGGGCGGGGCACCATCGGGGGCAGGAAGAAGAATCCCGTGGTTCCGCCGTTGTGGAGCTGGTCGGAGATGAGCGACTGCGCGGCCTGTTGGGGGGAGGGGGTGACCCGCGTGTCGCCGTTGCTACACCCGAGGGCGAACAACAGGGACGCGCAGGCCGGGGCGAGGGCGCTGCGTCTGAGACTGCGCATGGACATTGGGGGATACGATGCTCCGGGGTGAAGCGGCGGCGACGCTGGCGCACCATGCCCAGAGCCCGTCCGTTTCCCGAGCATCGCCCACCCCAACGCGCGGGCCGATAGCACGCCGATGACACGTCGATGTCAGGAGGCAGGTGGGGGGAGAGAGGGAGGGGGACGGCCGCGGATCTGCAGCCGTCAGGAAGGACACGACGGGGGAGGCCTCGTGGGAGGCGCCCGGAGGCCTACGGTCCGCAGAGGCCCTGGGCCGTGGCGGTCAGCTCGCTCGCCGACATCGCCCGGCGATAGAAGCCAAACTCGTCGAGGCGGCCGTTGAGCCAGACCGTTCCGTCGCTGGAGCCGTTGGAGCCGGGGGCCCCGGGGACGCAGCGGCCGACGCCGAGGTACACGGGCGTTTGGGTCGGATCGGCGATGCCCCCCGAGATGCCGCTCGTCGCCCGGGCCGTGGCGTCCACGTAGATGCTGACGGAGCTGCCCTGGCGCACGAGGGCCACGTGGTGCCACACGCCGTCATTGACCCGCACCCCGGAGGTGCCAAACCCGACATACCCGGCGCTCGTCCAGATCTCGAGGTACAGGTTGCCGGCGACCCCGCCCATGCGCAGGTCGAGGCCTTGATACGCGCTGCCGCCCGAGCACGCTGCGCGCTTCGAGAACACGTCGCTCACGGCCGCCGTGCTGGTGCTATTGAGCCAGAACGCGACGGTGAAGTCTCCCGTTCCGAGGTCGCCCACCGCGGGCGGCAGGGCCACATACTGCCCCGACCCGTTGAACGAGAAGGTCTGCCCGAAGCGCCCGCTGGTGTAGCTCGCGTTGGAGTAGGTCGCGTGGGCCCCGCCGACGGCGTCGTTGGTGTTGCCCTCGGCCCGGTAGAGGTTGGTCGGACCCGTCACGCACGTCCCGCCGCAGGACGTAGTGCCCGCCGCGCATCCGCAGGTGAACCCGCCCTGGGTGTTGGTGCACGTCTGCCCCGAGGGGCACCCGCCGTTGTTGGTGGCGCACTCGTTGATGTCGACGCAGAGCCCGCCGATCAGGGTGTAGCCCGCGTTGCAGGCGGACATCCCGCACACGCCCGCGACGCAGGTGGACGTGCCGTTGCTGGACGGGCAGACGAGGCCGCAGGCCCCGCAGTGGTTGCGGTTGTTGGTGATGTTGACCTCGCAGCCATCGGCCGAGCTGGCGTTGCAGTTGGCCCAGCCCGCGGCGCAGGTCCCGAGCGAGCACGAGCCCGCGGTGCAGACCCCTGTGGCGTTGGCGTAGGTGCAGGCGATCCCGCAGCCCCCGCAGTGGGCCGCGCTGCTGGCGAAGCTGGCCTCGCAGCCGTTGTTGGGGTCACGGTCGCAGTCGCCCGTGCCCGTGACGCAGACCGCGGTGGTGCAGGCCCCCGACTGGCAGGTGCGCCCCTGGGTGCACACGACGCCGCAGCCGCCGCAGTGGTTGCTGTCGGCGCTGGCGTCGACCTCGCAGCCGTTGGAGGCCACCCCGTCGCAGTCGAGGCGGCCCGCCACGCAGGCGTAGCCGCAGGCGCTCGCGGCGCAGGTGGCCACCGCCGAGGGGCGGCTCGGGCACACGAGGCCGCAGCCGCCGCAGTGGTGGACGTCGTTCGTGCTCGAGACCTCGCAGCCGTTGAAGGCGAGCTGGTCGCAGTTGTTGTGGCCCGGGTCGCAGGCCGCGATCTGGCAACTCCCCTGGGCGCAGGTCGACGACCCGTGGGCGGCCGTGCAGACCGTCCCGCAAGCGCCGCAGTGGGCGCCGTTGGTCAAGAGGTTGACCTCGCACCCGTTGGCGGGGTTCCCGTCGCAGTTGGCCCAGCCCGCGGCGCAGGCCCCCATCACGCAGGAGCCTCCCGCGCAGGTGGCCCCCGCGTTGGCGAAGGAACAGGTGTGGCCGCAGGCCCCGCAGTGGAAGGGGTCGGTGGCGGTGCTGACCTCGCAGCCGTTGCCTTCGGCCCCGTCGCAGTTGGCGAGGGGGGCGGTGCAGGCCGTGGCCGTACAGGCCCCGGCGACGCAGGTGCGGCCCTGGGTGCAGACCGTTCCGCAGGAGCCGCAGTGATCGAGGGAGGAGCCGGTGTTGGTCTCGCAGCCGTTGGCCGCGTCGCCGTCGCAGTTGGCGTGGTTGGTGGCGCAGACAAACCCGCACGAACCCGCCGTGCAGGTGCTGCTGGCGTTGGCGGCCGGCGCGCAGGCCGTCGCACACGACCCGCAGTGGGTGAGGTCGGCGGCGAGGTTGACCTCGCAGCCGTCGGCGGGGTTGCCGTTGCAGTCGGCCCAGCCCGCGTGGCAGGCCCCGAGGGCGCACACGCTGTTGCCGCACACGCCCGTGGCGTGGGCGTAGGTGCACTGGATGGCGCACCCGCCGCAGTGCTGGGCGTCGTTGCCGAGGGCCACCTCGCAGCCGTTGGCCCGCTGGCCGTCGCAGTCGGCGTAGCCCATGTCGCACACCGAGAAGTCACACGCCCCCTCGACGCACTCCGGGGCCGCGTTGGCGAAGCTGCACGCCTGGCCGCAGGCCCCGCAGTGGCCCGGGTCGGAGGCCGGGGTGGTCTCGCAGCCGTCGCCGGCGAGGCCGTTGCAGTCGACGTGACCGCTCACGCACACCGCCGTGGAGCAGGCCCCCGAGTGGCAGGTGGTGGCGTTGGCGCAGGCCGTCCCGCAGGCCCCGCAGTGGTGGCTGTCGAGGGTGGTGTCGACCTCGCAGCCGTTGCGGGCCACCCCGTCGCAGTCGGCGAAGCCTGGGGCGCAGGCGATCGCGCAGCCGCCCGTCCCGCAGGTCGGGGTCGCGTGGGCTCCGAAGGCGCAGACCACCCCGCAGCCGCCGCAGGAGGTGACCGAGGCGAGGCTGGTCTCGCAGCCCGCGTCGGCGTTGCAGTCGGCGTAGCCCGGGGCGCAGGCCCCGACCACGCAGGCTCCGGCGGTGCAGGCCGGGGTGGCGTGGGGCAGGTCGCAGACCGAGCCGCAGGCTCCGCAGCTCGAGACCTGGGTCAGGTCGACCTCGCATCCGTCGGCGGGGTTGCCGTTGCAGTCGGCCCAGCCCGCGTCGCAGGACGCGATGGCGCAGGTCCCGGTCGTGCACACGGGCGCGGCGTGGGCGAGGACGCAGGCGTGGCCGCAGGCCCCGCAGTGGGCGAGGTCGTCGCCGGGGGTGGTCTCGCAGCCGTTGGAGGCGTCGGCATCGCAGTTGGCGAAGCCGGCGTTGCAGGTGCCGACCGCACACGCGCCCGCGTTGCAGGCCGCGGTGGCGTTGGGCACTACGCAGGCGTTCTGGCAGTCCCCACAGTGCGCGACGTCGCTGGAGATGTCGACCTCACAGCCATCCTGGGGCGCGGTGTTGCAGTTGGCCCGCGCGGAGGGACACGCGATGGTGGAGCAGGCTCCGCGGACGCAGGTGCTGATGTGGCCTTCGCTGGAGACGCAGGCGTTGCCGGGCGCGCCGCAGTTGGTGTTGCTGTTGAGGCGGAGCTCGCAGCCGTCGGCGGGAACGCCGTTGACGTCAGCCCATCCCGCGTGGCAGGTGAAGCCGCATGTGCCCGTGGCACACGTGGGGACGGCGTTGGCGACCACAACACATCGGACGCCACACGCCCCACAGTGGCGCGTGGTGGTGATGGCCGTCTCGCAGCCGTCTCGCAGCTGCCCGTTGCAGTCGGCGAAGCCCGTGCGGCAGGCCGAGCGGTCACAGACGCCCGCGAGGCAGGCCGCGGCGGCGTGGTCGAGCACGCAGGCCGTACCGTCGGGCGCGGTGGTGGGTTCGGAGCAGCGACCGTTGCGGGGATCACACACGCCCACGACGGTGCACGCCAGGCGGGACCCGCGGCAGGTGACCCCCGCGCACTCGCAGACGTCGCCCTGGCCGTCGCGGTCGCTGTCGCGCTGGTCGGGGTTGGCGTGGCTCGGGCAGTTGTCGCGCCAGTCAAAGACCCCGTCGCCGTCGGCATCGACCGCAGGACGCTCGATGCGGAACCTGATCCGCAAATCGTCCCCATTGATGAGCGGGATGAAATTGACCGTGTCGACCGAACGAAACTCCTGTCTGCTGCGCACGACGTCGACGTCGGCGAAGCCGATCTCGCGCATCTCCCTCGCGCCGGGCCCGCTGCCAGCGTCGAAGGTGGGGAGGAACACCCGCACGCGGTAGCGAGCGCTGTCGGAGAGGCGAAGGTTCCGGGTGTCCCAGTCGACGTAGTAGTAGCCATCCCGCACCGTGCCCCCGGGGCCAGGCCCCTGATCGCCGATCACCTGAACGGACACGCGCCCCCGACGCGTCCCGGTGGAGAAGGTGGACAGGGTGCGCACGGTGCGACCCTGCTCGTCGAGCTCGTCGATGCGGACCGTCGGCGTGGCGGTGGCGACGAGGTCCCCGAGCAGCTCGGGCTGGGGCACCATCGGGGGCAGGAAGAAGAAGCCCGTGGTGCCGCCGTTGTGGAGCTGGTCGGAGATGAGCGACTGCGAGGCCTGTTGGGGGGAGGGGGTGACCCGCGTGTCGCCGTTGCTGCACCCGAGGGCGAACAACAGCGACGCGCCGACCGGGCCGAGGGCGCTACGTCTGAGACTACGCATGGACATTGGGGACGATGCTCCGTGGTGAGGCGGCGGCGACGCTGGCGCACCATAGCCCAGAGCCCCGTCCGTACCCCGAGCATCGCCCGCTTCTCCGCGCAGGCCGATGTCGCGCCGATATCATCGGACTGGGCCTCCGGGGGCCTGTGATGCCGCGGTCGGGGGGTGGTACCCTCCGGGGCCGCGATGAAGCCCCTCGCCCTCACCCCAAAACAAGCCCCCGTGGCGCTCGCGGCCCTGCGTGCGGCGGTGGCCTCCGACGCGGGGCGGGACTGGCTCGCCCTGGAGGCGTCCCAGTGCGGCTACGCGGGCGACCTCGAGGCCCTGGGCCCGGTCGACCTCGCCGCCCTCGCCGCGGCCCTGCCCGATCCCACGGCCCGCGCGGCTCTGGTGCAGCGGTGCGTGATCGTCGCGATGCTCGCTGGCGACATCTCGGCCGAGGCCCTCGCCCAACTGCGCCGCGTGGCCCGGGCCCTCTCCGTCGACGAACCCGCCCTCCACCAGCTCCACCTCTACCGGGCGGGTCACTTCCGGCGGCTCACCCTCGACGTGGGGCGGCGGTCGTTTGTGGCCAGCAAGGTCAAGCGCATCTGGAAGGAGGAGGGGCTCGGCGGGGTCTGGCGCTTCGCCCTGCAATCCCGGGGCGCTGCCAATCCACCCCTCGCGGCGCGGTATGTCGCCCTGGAGGCCCTCGGGCCCGACACCCTGGGCGGGGCCCTCGTGCGGCACTTCCGCCGCAGCGGGTTCGCGCTCCCAGGGGAGCCCAAGAGCTCGCCCGAGGCCCTGCTCTTTCACGACCTCGGCCATGTGCTCACGGGCTTCGGGACCGACCCCGAGGGCGAGGTGCAGATGGGGGGCTTCGAGGCGGGTTACATGGGCGAAGACGCCTTCTCGATCACCGTCTTCGCGCTGTTCTTGTTTCACCTGGGCGCGCCCATCGTGCCAAACCCTCCGCGGGCCCGAGGGCGCTTCGCCGTGGCGCCCTACACAGCCGCCCGGGACCTCGGGAGGCGGCTCAACACCGACCTGCGATACTGGGATCCGTGGCCCCACATGGAAGCTCCCGTGGCCACGGTGCGGGCGCAGCTGGCGCTGGAATAGGCCCGGAGGCCCGCGATCAGGTCCAGGGCAGGGTCTGGTGTCTGGACGGGATCGAGTGCGCGGAGCGGGCCGGATCGCGCCGTCCGGCGGAGACCCGCTGGGTGGCAGGTGTGGGCGGCGAATCGTGCGAGAGGCTGCGGACGAGGGCCGCGGGCCGCGAGGCATACATCTGGGCGTAGGCCTCGTCGACGGCGCGCTGAAAGTCGGCCCAGGCCCCCTCGGCCTGGTCGCGGGCTTCCTCCCAATCGGCCTCGGTCGCCACCGTTACGAGGTGGAGCCGCATCGCCAGTCTGGCCAGCAGGAGCTGCACGGTGTCGATCTGGGGCTTCAGCCGCAGCCGCTCCCAGGGGGGCAGGTGGTCGATGTACAGCGTGAAGTCCTGCACCTTGGGGCCCGTGGCCCGAACGCGGGCTTCGTAGCTCCGCCGATACGCGTCGCGCTTGTTCATGGTCCGCTCCCTGGCAGGCATCCTACATCTGCCCCCCTCCACGCATAAGCCTTCATGAACTCCATGCGGAACGATGATACAAACATGTCCTCGAATGTGGAATCCTCGACAACGATTGAATGAAACTGATAATGGAGTGCACGCATTCTGTGCGTGGGGTCAGCGACCTCGACCTTGTGGGCCGCGGGACGCCGGGCGGGGTGATCGTCACGCCGTGGCGCTACGCAGATCGTGGGCCGGGAGGAGTTCTTCGAGGGCGTCGGCGGCGGCGGGGGGACCTCCCGCGGCGGCGAAGGCCTCGGCCACGCGGCGGGCCCCGTCGCGCAGGGCGATGGTCTCGCGGACGGCCGCCCGCAGCCGCGGGACGGTGAGCGATCCTCGCGGGACGCGTCGCCCGGCCCCGGCGACCTCGACGTGTCGGGCCACATCGAGCTGGTCGCGCCCCCAGGGAACGACGCACACCGGGACACCCGCCGCGAGGGCCTTCTGGGTGATCCCCATGCCCCCGTGGCAGACGACGGCGGCGGCGCGGCGCAAGAGGGGGCCGTGCGGGGCGAAGCGCAGCACCCGGGCGTTGGGCGGGGCACGGAAGGCTGCGGGGTCGAGGGCGGCCGTGGTCGCGATGACTTCGAGGTCTTCGTCGGCGAGGGCGGCGAGGGCCGTCTCCACGAGGGCCCCGTCGTTCTGGTATTCGGTCGAGCAGGTGACCAGGACGAGGGGGCGTGTGGACGGAGGCACCGCGGAGGCGTCGGCCTCGTCGCCGGGAGGTTCCCAGATTCCGGGGCCGACGAAGCGCACGTGGGACGGCCAGTCGGGGTGGGCGTACTCCAAGGGCGCGGCGGTGTAGGCCACGACCCGGTCGGCTCGTGCGGTGAGGGCGTCGAGGGACGCGATCGGGGCCAGCCCGAGGCGGCGACGCAGGGCGTTGAGGCGCACGACGTGGGGTCGCAGGGCCCGCCCGGTCACCGCCCACACCAGGGCGTCGCGCAGCCGACCCAAGACCCCCGCGGCGGGGGCGAACCCGGGGCCGAGGGGGGGTCGTCCGCGGAGCTTCAGCGGGAGGAAGTAGGGGGCGAAGACCGCGAAGGGGATCCCGGAGGCCTCGGCCGCGGCGAGGGCCCCGAGGCAGTTGACGTCGACGTACGCGAGGTCGGCCTGCGTGGCGGCGAGGGCCTCGTGCAGGTCGCCGACCTCGTGCTCGGCGCGGTCGAGGAAGGTGCCAAAGGTGCGGTCGACGGCGGCGAGGGGGTGGGGCGCGCGCCAGTCGTCGAGGCTGCGGCCTTCGATGGCCGCCGCGATGGGGGCCGCCGCGAACCCGAGCCCGACGAGCTGCGGGACCACCGCGGCGAGCGTGCGGACGTGCACCGTGTGGCCCCTCCTCTGCAACTCGAGCAGCGTAGGAACCAGCGGGAAGATGTGCCCGCGCGCGGGCGAGGTGTAGACGAGGACATGGGCCATGGGAGATGGACTCCGGCTCAGGCGAGGACCCGTTGAAGGAGGTCGACCAGGGTGGCCTCGTGCTCGTGGCGGGCCAGACCCTGGTCGCGGTGGAGGAGCTTCCAGACGTACACGTCGGTGACCACGACGAGCTCGGTGAGTCGGCGGGGTCGATCGCCGGCGTCGAGGGCCGCGAGCTGCGGGGCGAACACCCGCTCGACCCACGCGCGGTGCAGGGCCCTGGCGTCGTGGAGCACCTGGGAGGCCGTCGGGCTGCGGCCTTCGAGGTGCTGGAGCCGCAGCGAGAGCTCGCCCCACGCGGCGTAGTGGTCCATCAGGTTGGCGACGATGCCGACGAGGTCCCCGGTCGGCGCGGCCCCGCGCGCATCCGCGACACGCGTCCGAGCCTCGGCCGCCGCCGCCTCGACGAGCCCCTCCTTGGACCCGAACCGCCGCAGCACCGTCTGCACCGCGACCCCGGCCCGGCTGGCCACAGCCTCCAGGGTCGGCACCTCGCCCGTGGCCAGAAACAGGGCGCTCGTGGCGTCCAGAATGCGCCGCTCGGTCTCCGCCGCCGACTCGGCGCGGCGACGCTGCTCGTACCGACGGGGCGACTTCATGGGAATGAGACTTACACGAAACTCGAATTTGGTGTCAATCTGGTTGGCGTGAAATTGTCAGCGCTTCAGGGGATGGGCGCGAAGCGCAGCCGCGTCCCGGCGGGAGGGCGGCACCAGGGGGTCGTGCTGCCGAGGCAGCCCGAGATCGCCTCGGAGCCCGACGGGTTTTCCAGGCCTACCGTGGCGGAGGCGGCGTTGGTCATGGCCTGGTAGGAGAGATCGATGAGGTGGGTCCCCTCGTGGAGCACCACCTCGAAGGTGAGTTGGGTGCTGGCGTTGTTGACGTCGAGGGCGTTGCGCCACTCGACCACGAAGCGGCGGGCGGGGGCCGTCCCGAGGGTGGCCACGCACACCCCGTCGCCGCGAATCTGGATGTCGCGCCAGTAGGGGGCGAGCACGGCGTTGGGGGCGGCCGGATTGGGGAGCGAGCCCGAGCGGGTGCTGAGGGTGTCGGTGCTGAGGCTGATCCAGCCGTTGGAGGTGACGTTGACGGGGCTGTTGGCCGCGAGGTCTGTGGCCCAGTACCGAAACGCGAACGGCAGCGTGGCCCGGGCCCGTTCGTCGTCGCGGAGCACGAAGAGGCGCTGGGCCCCGGGGGCGGCGCAGGCGTCGAGGTGGGTCACCTCCGGGGGCGCGGCCATGAGCCTGTACCGCGTCGTGGGGACCGTGGTGCAGCGGGCCGCGACACAACGCTGGCCCGCCTCGCAGCGCAGCGAACACTGGCCGCAGTGGTCGTCGGAGGTCTGCGGGTCGACGCACGCATCGCCGCAGCGGGTCTGTCCGGCGGGGCAGGGCGGGGGGCCCGTGTCGATGCCCGTGTCGATGCCCGTGTCGATGCCCGTGTCGATGCCCGTGTCGATGCCCGTG
>CAYUSB010000031.1:0-9813 GCA_964447205.1 uncultured Myxococcaceae bacterium | reverse complement strand
TCGATGCCTATGTCGGTGGGCACGAACGTGTCGGCTGGTTCGCCCGCGTCCATCGGCGCAGGGCCTTCGTCGGCGGGCCCGGTGTCGTCAGGCGGCTGCTCGGCGGTGGGCGGGGTGTCGGTGGGGACGTCGAGGGCGCCGCTGTCTACGTCGCCAGAGCTGACCGCGCGGGGCGAACAGCCCACCGCGACGAGCACGAGAACCAAAATGAGGAGGTGGGTCATTGGGGTGCGGCGGGGGTGGGATGAGTCTGGCGCTTGTAGGCAGCCCAGGGGAGGGGCTGCAAGGGGGTCTCAGGGGCGCCGCGACAGATGGGGAGCGCGCGTTGGCGTGCCTCGCCTCGTTACGGCGAGGTGCCCGGGGTCCGGTAGAAGACCCGCACGAACGACCCCAGCACGGGGATGCTCTCGGGCTCGAGATGGAGGCTGTTGGTCAACGGGTCGTAGCTCCAGCCGGTGAGGAGCCGCTGGGGGGCGCGGCCGGGGGCGATGACCCAGACCTGCAGGGTGTCGATCCGGGGCCGCT
Organism: uncultured Myxococcaceae bacterium; assembly: GCA_964447205.1. GTDB lineage: Bacteria > Myxococcota_A > Polyangia > Polyangiales > JAEUKH01. Next base: position 9,288 of record CAYUSB010000031.1, on the reverse strand, counting down.
GCGACAGGGTCCACGAGGTGACGCGGCTCGCGATGCCTCGGGCGAAGGCGTCGAAGGTGGCGCTCCAGTCGGTGTCGCAGACCCGGGCCCTGCTGCCCGCGGTGCGGGCGGTGAGGGTGAGGTACACCCCGCCCCGGCGCGAGAGTGTGGGGCAGTCGGCCCGCGACTCGTAGCCCACGATGCTGTTGAAGGTGTAGTCGTCCCAGCCCGGGCGGACGCGGATCATGCTGTCGAACGCGTCGGCCGACATCGCGCTCTCGTCGTCGGTGACGGCGACGAAGTAGCGGGCGGTGTTGGGGCGGACAAAATCCTGCCAGCGGGGGTAGGTCTGGAGGATACGATTCAGGCCGTTGGTGCTGCTGACCGAGTCGTCGACGTGGCGAAACCGTGGGCCGTCCGTGCACCCGGGGCCCCCGAGCGGTGGAGGCACACACACCCGGAGGCGCCCGGTGCCCCGGCGGGCGATCATCACCACGCGGTAGTCGAGCCCGCTCGCGGCCATGGCCGTGGCGAAGCGGTTGAGGTTGGCGTTGACGGCCGCGGTCTCGCGGTCCATCGAGCCGGAGGTGTCGACAAACCAGACGATGTCGACCGGCTGTCGGCTCATGGTCATGTCGGAGAAGTTTTCGCTCACCTGGCAGCGCTGGGCGGCGTCGGGGAGCCAGGCGCCCACACAGGTCCCCCAAAACCCGTCGGCCCCGCAGGTCTGTCGCCCCATGCGGCACAGACCCTGGAACGACGCCTCGGGGCGAGGAAAACAGTCCTGCGTCGATCCCGCGGCCCCGCAGGGGCACCCCTCGTTGGCCCGACCGTCGCCGTTGTCGTCGAAGGGTGTGTCGCAGTTGTCGACAGGGCTGCGGTCGGGAGCGACCTCGGGTCGGTCGTCGGGCCCGTCTGGGGCGAGATCGTCCGGGACATCGGAGGGGACGAGGACGGCGGCGTCGGGGTCCAGGGCGACGCCCGAGACCATGGCGCTGCACCCGACGAAGAGGAGCCCGAACGAGGCCCCGACGAGGGGGCGACTTCGGCGCGATGGGTCCGCAGCGTTCATGGGTCGATGAGAACCCTTCGTACGGCCGATGTCCACCCGCCCCCCGGTGGCTTCGTCGCCGCGGGGCCAGCGCGCGGCGCGGGATCGTTTCTTTCTCCACGGAATGCTCCTATCCTCGGCGGCATCCCCAGTGGCCCGTTCGCGGGCTCTCGTTCGAAAGGACACCCACGTATGGGTCCCCGATCTGTCGGCGCACCAGGCCTCTTGCAGAGCCTCGCAGTCGCTGCCCTCGTGATCCTCGTCGGCTGTAGCGGCCGGACGGTCGTCGGCGGCGACGTCGACGCCTCGGTCGCGGCCGACCTGCCGGTCCTCGACGCGGCCGCAGACGCGGGGTGCGGCGAGGGTCGCACCGCCTGCGGCGATCGCTGCGTCAACACCAGCGCCGACCCGCAGCACTGCGGGGCCTGCGGCCGGGCCTGCCAGGCCGGCGAGCTCTGTCAGAACGGCGGCTGCGTGCCCGACTGCGCCGCGGGCGAGTCGCTCTGCGCCCGCAGCGACGGGCCCCCGGTGTGCGTCCGGCTCCAGACCGACGGGCGCAACTGCGGGGTCTGCGGCCGGGCCTGCCCCACCAACGAGCTCTGCTCCAACGGTCAGTGCGCCTTCGGGTGCGCCGCGGGCCAGACCGAGTGCGCCACCGCAGGGGGCGACGCCGGGGCGGGGCGCACCTGCGCCGACCTCTCCACCGACCGCTCCCACTGCGGAGCCTGCGGGACCGCGTGCGGGGAGGGGTTCGCCTGCGAGGCCGGGCGCTGCCGCGTGCGCTGCATGGAGCTCGAGGTGCGCTGCCCCGGCCCCGGGGCCGACGGCGGGGCGGGAGCCGCGGAGGTCTGCGTCAACACCAGCAACGACGTGCGCAACTGCGGGGCCTGCGGCACGAGCTGCCCCCTCGGGCAGTTTTGTGTACGCGGAGCCTGCGCTACCATGTGCGGGGCGGGCCTTTCCGACTGCATGGGGACCTGCCGCGACCTGCAGACCGACCGCCGCGGCTGCGGCACCTGCGGCACCGTCTGCGAGGCGGGCGAAGACTGCGCCGCGGGCCGCTGCGTCGTGGCCTGCGGCCGGGGCCTCACCGACTGCTCGGGGGCATGCCGCGACACCCAGAGCGACCCCGCCCACTGCGGGGCCTGCGGCAACGCCTGCCCGGCCGGTCGCCTCTGCGCCCGCGGGGTCTGCGTCGTGTCGTGCGGCGCCGGGACCACCGACTGCATGGGGGTGTGCCGCGACACCCAGACCGACCTCGCCCACTGCGGGGCCTGCGGCAACGCCTGCGCCGCCGGGCAGGTGTGCTCGATGGGGGCCTGCGTGGTGACCTGCGGAGGCGGGACCACCAACTGCGAGGGCGTCTGCCGCGACACCCAGACCGACAACGCCCACTGCGGGGCCTGTGGGACCGTGTGCCCGGCCGGGCAGCTCTGCTCCCGCGGGGCCTGCGTCGTAACCTGCGGGGCGGGGCTCACCAACTGCGAGGGCGTCTGCCGCGACACCCAGACCGACAACGCCAACTGCGGGATGTGCGGCACGGCCTGCCCCTCGGGCCAGGTGTGCTCGCGCGGGGCGTGTGTGGTCACCTGCGGGGCGGGGCTCACCAACTGCAACGGGGTCTGCCGCGACACCCAGACCGACAACGCCCACTGCGGATCCTGCGGGCGGGTGTGCCCCGGGGGGCGGGTGTGCGAGGCGGGGGCCTGCGTCGTGACCTGCGGGGCGGGGCTCACCAACTGCGAGGGCGTGTGCCGCGACACCCAGACCGACGTAGGCCACTGCGGCGGCTGCGCCATCGCGTGCATGAGCGGGGAGGTGTGCTCCCGCGGGGCGTGCGTGGTGTCGTGCGGGGCGGGGCTCACCAACTGCACGGGCGTGTGCCGTGACCTCACCTCCGACCTCAATCACTGCGGGGCCTGCGGGCGGGTGTGCCCTGCGGGCAACCGCTGCGTGGGGTCGACGTGCCGGGTGTCGTGCCCGGGGGGGTCGGTGGAGTGCGGCGGGGTGTGCCGCGACGTGTCGACGGACAACGCCCACTGCGGAGCCTGCGGCAACGCCTGCCCCTCGGGGCAGGTGTGCACCAGCGGGACGTGCCAGACCTCCTGCGGACCGGGGCAGATGGTGTGCGCCGGGGCGTGCCGAGACACCAGCACCGACAACGCGCACTGCGGAGCCTGCGGCAGGCCCTGCGCCGCGGGGCGGGTGTGCGTCTCGGGGACGTGCCAGGTGTCGTGCGGGAGCGGGCAGACCATCTGCTCGGGGGCGTGCCGCGACACGAGCACGGACAACACCCACTGCGGGGCCTGCGGCCGGGTGTGTCAATCGGGGCAGAGCTGCCTGTCGGGGGTGTGCACCGTCACCTGCCCGACGGGGCAGACGGTGTGCTCGGGCACCTGCCGCGACCTCAACACCGACACCGAACACTGCGGGGCCTGCGGCCGGGTGTGCGCGGCCGGGCAACGCTGCGTCGGGGGGGCGTGTACGGTGGTGTGCTCGCCGGGGCAGACCGCGTGCGCGGGCACCTGCCGCGACCTGCAGTCCGACAACGCCCACTGCGGGGCCTGCGGGACGGCCTGCGGGGCCGGGACGGCCTGCACGGCGGGGACGTGTCAGGTCACCTGCCCGTCGGGGCAGACCAACTGTTCGGGGACGTGCCGCGACCTCGTCAACGACCGCAACCACTGCGGGGTGTGCGGCCGGGTGTGCCCCGCGGGGCAGGCCTGCACGGCGGGGACGTGCCAGGTGTCGTGCCCGCCGGGGCAGACCAACTGCGCGGGGACGTGCCGCGACCTCGCGACGGACAACAGCAACTGCGGGACCTGCGCCCGCGTGTGCGCGGCCGGCCAGGTGTGCTCGGGCGGGATGTGCGTGGTCTCCTGCGGGGCGGGGCTCACCAACTGCGGGGGCACCTGCCGCGATGTCACGTCGGACCCGGCCAACTGCGGGATGTGCGGCCAGGCGTGCGCCTTCGCCAACGGCGTCGGGGCCTGCATCGCCGGGACGTGTCGGCTCGCCGCGTGCCTCACCAACTTCGCCGACTGCGACATGAACCCCGCCAACGGCTGCGAGCGTGACACCCGCACGAGCTGCGGTGGGGCCTGCGGCGACGTGTGCCCCTCGGGGGCGGTCTGCCAGGGCGGGGTGTGCACCCGCTTCCCGAGCACCGGGGCCGAGGGGGTGTTCGCCCCGACGGGCAACGTGGTGCTCTCGCCGGGCGTGCACAACTTCACGACCATCACCGTGCCCGTGGGCGTCACCGTGACCACCAACGGGGCGGGCGTGCTCGACCTGCGGGCGACGGGGGCGGTCCTGGTGGCGGGCACGATCAATGTGTCGGGCGGCAACGGCGGTCCCCACACCGACTGCCTCGACAACGCCTCGGGGGGAGGCGGCGGGTCGACGGGCAACGCCAGCGCCAACGGGGCGAGCGGCGACGTGTGTTCGGTGAGCGCTCCCTGCCCTGGACCCGCGGGCGGGGGCGGAGCAGGGTCGACGGGCAACGACGGATCCCTCGCGGTCGGCGGTCGGGCCTCCACCGGCGGGGGCGGGGGCGGGGGCTGGAATGGCCACCGCGGCTCGGGCTCCACCTTCGGCGGCGGGGGCGGGGGCGGGGGCGGCGGCTTCGCGGGCGGGGGCGGCGGCGGGGGCTACATCTGCGGCGAAGGCGGCGGACGCATCGGCGGCCCCGGGGGCAGCGGCGGCGGAGCGGGCGGGGGCCTCGGGGGCACCGGGGTCGGCGACTTCGGGCGCGGAGGCCGGGCGGGGTCGTTCGCCACCTACCACGGCAGCGACGCGGCCATCGGGTCGGTGTGCTCGTCGGGGCGGCGCGGGGGCGGCGGGGGCGGCGGTTCGATCGGCCCCGAGGCCGCGGGCGACCTGCCGGCGGCGAGCACCTTCCAGCCCGGTTCGGGCGGCGGCGGGGGCGGCGGGGACGAGGGCACGGGCGGCGGCGGCGGAGGCGGGGCCTTGCGCATCGCCACCACGGTCACCATCGACCTCGCGGCCACCGGGCGCCTCCTGGCCAACGGCGGGGCCGGGGTCCGCGCGGCCTGCGCGGGCGGGGCCGGCGGCGGCGGATCAGGCGGCATCGTGTACCTCTACGCCCCCACGGTGCGCGCCCAGAGCGGCTCCGTGGTGAGCGCCGTGGGCGGCACCGGCGGCCCGAGCAACAGCGGCAGCAGCGGCACCGGCGGCAACGGCGGCCCCGGCCGCATCCGCATCGCCACCGACGCGCTGACCTGCTCCCTCGCGGGCACGGTCACCCCGGCCCTGGTCAGCGGCTGCAGCGTCACCCCCGGGGCGGGCACCCAGGGCCGCGCCTACGTCAGCGACTTCCCCAACTGAACTCCCTTCAGGGCTCGGCCGGCGGCTCTCGCAGCGTGCAGGTCAGGGCCCTCCGCTCTCGGCCCCGCCACGCCCGGCCCGTCAGGGTGTCGGCCGTGGCGGCCCGGGCCTCGAAGGTGCGCACGGGCTCGTGCTCCTCCACCCCCTCGGCGTGGGCCGCGTCCTCGTCGCGCGACTCGCCGCCCCCGATCGCGCGGAGGCAGAAGCCCGCGTCGGTGAGTTCGAGCAGCTCCTCCTGCTGCCACGCCCCGGCCTCGACAAACCACCCATCGCCCACCACCTGGGCGGGCCGCTCCCGGATGCGGAGGGTGCCCCGGACGGGCCCTCCCGCGGCGCACAGGCCCGTGCTCCGATCGGGGGCCCGGGCCGTCGTCACCGGGCCCGCCCCGCCCCCTGCGTCGAGGGGGTAGAAGCGCAAGGACCCTTCGGTGTCGCGCACCCACAGCCCGTCCGCGGCCCCGAAGCGCCCCACGTGGGCGTCGGCGACGTCCTCCGCCAGCACGAAGTCCCTGCGAGCGCGCTCCGTGCCCGCCGCGTCGAGGTGCACGAGGGTCGAGATCCGCGTCGCGTCGAGGGCCCCGTCGAAGCGCAGGAGGTACCCCCCGCCCTCGGCCTCGAAGGCCTCGATCCCGCCCGGTTCGGCCCGGCCCAGGGAGAGGGGGCGGAGGCCCCCGCGGGTGGCGAGGAAGTGGTCGCACCCTGCGTCGTTGCACTGCTCCAACAGCCCCAGGGGGCTCCGGGCCCCGGGCACGGCCCGGCCCAGGACGCGCGACCCGGGGCGGGCGCTGAGGGTGCCCGAGGCCACGGCGTTGATGTCGTCGCCCGTCCAGGTGACGGTGGCCGCCTGGCCGCGTACGTCCCAGCGCATCGTGTAGCCCGTGGCGGCGATCCCGTGATCCATCTCGGGCCCCGGGGACGAGGCCCCGAGGCGACACTGGACGCGTCGCTGCTCCTCGCGGGGGCGCGGGGCGGGCCCGCGGCCGGGCGGGGTGGTCCGCGCGACGAGGGCGGCCTGCGGGGCGGTGCGATACGCGAGCGAGAGCCCGTCCCCGAGGCGGCACCAGGGGCCCCGGCAGTACGCAGACTGCGTCTCCGCGAGGGAGAGGGCCTCGGCCGCCCCCCGGACGGGCGAGGGCATCGCACGAAACGGTCCGCCCCGCGTGCTCTGCCACAGGGCCGCGGCCGTGGGCCCGAGGGCGATCGCCACCCCCCGGGGGCCGTGCACCCCGCGGGTCGCCCCGGGCGGGGCCTCGACGGTCTGCCACACGAGGTCTTCGCCCGCGGGGGTCGCCCGCACGAGGCGCAGCCGGGGGTGCTCCGCGGAGGGAGGCTCCCAGAACACCAGGGTGGCCCCCTCCCACTGGACGCTGCGGGCCCCAGCGGCGCTCAGGGGCAGCCGGTGGGTCTGCACCGTGTCGCCGCGCACGATCGCCGCCCGCGTGGGCCCCGCCGACCGCGAGGTCGCCGTGTCGAGGACGAGGACCGCCCCCGCGTGCATGGCCACGGCCTCGGCGGGGAAGGGGGCTCGCACGTCGTGTTGGGTTCCGTCGGCGGCGTAGATGCAGAGGCGGTTGGGGTCTCGGGTCGGCTCCTGGCGGCACGGGGCGCTCACGACCCAGGCCCCGTCGGTGTCGTCGAAGGCCATCGGCCCCATGGGCTCGGCGCGGGCTTCGTCGCGGAGGAGGGTCCACCCTGTGGCCGTGGGCGCGAAGACCCCGCGGGCCCAGCCGTCGTGGCGGCAGACATACCGCGGTCCGGCCCCCGAGCTCCGGGCCACGCAGTCTGCCCCCGGCGCAGGCCTGCGGCGGAAGAGGGGGCCCCGGGCGGGGTCGACCGAGACCAGCTCCCGGCCTGCGACGCCCGTCACCGATCCGTCGGGTTCGGCGACCACGCGGTGTGCTTCGGGAGGGAGGCGAAACCCGCGCCCGGCCGCCGCCAGGGCCAGGGCCTCGGCGGCGCGCGCGGGGGTCACCCAGGTCTGCCGGGAGGGGGTAGGGTCGAGGGCCGTCATGCCCGCGGGGCGCCAGCGGTACACGCCGCCCGAGGAGGTCACGAAGGCCTCCCCGTCGACCACATTCACCCGCAGCGGAACCCCCGTCGGCGGCCGCTCCGCCCGGAAGGTCTCGCCCCCGTCGACGGACACCTGGAGCACGCCCGGCTCGGTGATCGCGAGGACCGTCCGGGCGTCGACGAAGGCCCCGGTGATGACCCGGGCGAGGCCCAGGCGACGGACTCGACCGTCGAAGAAGACCGCGTGGGCCCGCCGATGTAGGTCGACGGCGAAGAGGGCTCCGCGCGAGTGCACCCCGCGCAGGGCGTGGTACCCCGGGGTCGACGCGGCGAGGAGGGGGGTCGGCAGCTCGGCCACCACCCGCAGGGGGCCGTCGAAGGGGTCGGCGGCGTAGACGGTTCCGTCCTCGCTGGCGAAGCGCCAGGCGGTGCCGTCGCGGGCGCTCGCGGCGAAGGGGGTGGCGGGCCACGGGGCAGGGGCCACCGTCTGCGCGGTAAACCGAAGGGCCCCGCGGAGGGCGAAGTCGCTCTCGAGGCGCACCGCGGGCCCCTCGGCGGGGTGGGCGTACCACCGGGGCCCGTTCGCGGCGGCCGAACGCCCGCGGTGGCGTCGGCAGGCGGGCAGGCACAGGGCGAGGGCGAGGGCGAGGCGGAGCAGGGTCATGCGGGGCTGGGTAAGGGTGCGCAGGCAGAGGGAGCTGTCGACGATGCGAGGCGTAGGGCAGTTTGTACAGGAGGGCAGGGCCCTTGTGTGGCGCCGCGTGGCCCACTTCCTCTGCGCCGTCGGCGCCCGGAGGCGTGGGGGACAAGGTCTGCGCGACGACCTCCCACCAGGAGTAGGGCCCGGGCGGGTGGCGGCGCAGGTAGGCCAGGCGGGTGTCACGATCGGCCGGGAGCCCCTGGAGGAAGGCGGAGTAGAGCCCGAGCCAGGTCTCGCCCATGCCCATCCGCCAGCCCAGGCAGTAGCGCTCGTAGTCGGGAAACGCGCTCCACGGCGGCGCCAGATCGCCGCGGGCATCGAGGTACTCCGGGAGGTGCTCGGTCGACCGGCTCATGGGCCATGAGGGGCCCAGAGGCCCCGGGCCCGTGTCAAGGCCGTGAAGCCTTCCCGCGGGTAGGTCATCCTATTCGGGAGGAGACCCCCCACCATGATCACCCTACGACGGGCCGACGACCGCGGACACGCCCAACACGGCTGGCTCGACAGCCGCCACACCTTCTCGTTCGCCGACTACCACGACCCCAAGCACATGGGCTTTCGTGCCCTCCGGGTCCTCAACGAAGACCGGGTGGCCCCGGGCAAGGGCTTCGGGGCCCACAGCCACCGCGACATGGAGATCGTCTCCGTGGTGCTCTCCGGAGCCCTCGTGCACCGCGACTCCATGGGTACCACGGCCCGCATCGCGCCCGGCGAGGTGCAGCGCATGACCGCGGGCACGGGGGTGACCCACAGCGAGTTCAACGCGTCGGCCGAGGAGCCTGTGCACTTCCTACAGATCTGGCTGCTCCCGTCGCGCCGGGGCCTGCCGCCGGGCTACGACCAGAAGGCGTTTCCAGTGGCGGATCGGCAGGGGCGGCTGTGCCTCGTGGGCTCCCCCGACGGCGAGGCGGGGAGCCTCGTCCTACACACCGACGCCCGGCTGTACGCCACCGTGCTCGGGGCCGGGGAGCGGGTTCGGCTCGGCCTCGCGCCGGGCCGGCACGCGTGGGTTCATGTGGCCCGGGGGAGCCTGCGGTTGGGGGAGGAGACCCTGCGCGCGGGCGACGCCGCGGCCCTGTCCGACGAGGCCGCGGTGGCCCTGGAGGGCCTCGACGCGGCCGAGGCCCTGGTCTTCGATCTGGGGTAAGGGTCTGTCTCAAAATAAACTATGCATCTACGGCCTGCGCCTTGGCGGGGTGGA
>CAYUSB010000030.1:0-113600 GCA_964447205.1 uncultured Myxococcaceae bacterium | reverse complement strand
GGGGGGGGGGGGGGGGGGGGGGGGGGGGGGGGGGGGGGGGGGGGGGGGGGCGAGGCCAGCTCCTGGGCGGAGCGACCCGAGGGGGGCAGGCGGTCGCACCGAGGGGACCTGCCCGCTCCGTGCGCCCGGCGGCGTAGGGGCCCGCATGGGGCTCGTGGCCCCCGGCGGGAGCGAGTGTTTCCCCGGCCCGAACGATCCCAACGGCGGCGTGGCCCCCCGCAGGGGCTGCACGGTCATCGGGGGCAGCGACCCCTTGGCGGCTCCGGGCGGCACGGGGGTCCCGCCCGGCAGGGTGGCCTTGTGGCTCGGGGTCTGGGCCCGCAGGGCGCTCACGGCCCCGGGGGGCAACGAGGCCTTCCCCGCGGGAGGACGGGCGCTGGCCCGGGGGGCCGCTGGGGCCGGACGGGCCTCGGCGGTGACAAAAAACGAGTCGAGCTCGGCGATGGCCCCGAGGGGCTTCCATCCCTCGCCGGGGCGAGAGATCTCGTCCATCTTGCTGACCCGTCCCTCCATGATCCACTTCTGGAGCACGGCCAGGGAGTCAAACGGGATCACGGTGCCGTCGGGACGGCGCAGATTCCAGGCGCGGGGAGACTCCTCGGTCGTGGGGGTCGAGGGTCGGTAGATCTTGAATTGGTGTCCGCAGCTCGTGCACTTGACGGTGGTCCCCCGCTCGGAGAGCAAGGCATCGTCAAACTCGTACTCGGTCCCGCAGCGCTCGCAGATGACGTCCATGCACCCTCTCGAAAGCGACGCCTCCGCGTGCGGTCGGCAACCTACCAGACTCTCCGCGCCGCTGTCGATTCCTGCGCAGCCGACCTGGACGCGAGGGGTCGGCGTTCACGCGGGGGCTGTAACCAGGGATTCACGCAGGGCGGGGGTGGGCCTCACGTCGAAGGGGCTCCGAGGGCGTCGAAGGGGCGCAGCGTAGGCCGCCGGGGCAGCCTCGAGCCTCGCGGCATGGTAGATGCTCTACGCCAGCCACGACCGACGTGCCGCGCCTGATGTGGGTGTGACCATGTTCGGGACGTTTCATGGGAGGCGTCACGATGCGCAATCCAGTCTTCACTCTCCGATCTGTTTGTATTCTGGGCGCGTTGGGCGCATGGCTGACGGGCTGCCCGGTCTGGGACGAGGGCCACGGCGACGACCCATTCCCCACCGCCGACGCGGGCGGGCTGGTCGACACGGGCCCCATGGTCACGAGCTGCACCGCAGACAGCCAATGCCCGGGTGGGTACTGCAACAGCGCCACCCGCCTCTGTGTGACCTCGTCCCGTTGCACCACGGCCTCCGAGTGTGTGGCCGGGTACGCCTGCGACGGCCGGGGGGTGTGCGTCCCGGGGTGTACCTCCAACGCGGCCTGCGCGGCCCTCGGGACGGGCCTCGTGTGCGACAGCGCCACGCGGCAGTGCGCTCCGGGCGGGCGTTGCCAGGCCAACAGCGACTGCGCGGCCACCCCGGCGACCCCGGTGTGCCTCGGCGGGAGCTGCCAGCCTGACGCCAACCGCTGCCAGTTTGATTACCAGTGCACGGGTTCGGGCCAGTCGTGCGTCGACGGGCAGTGCGTGGTGGGCTGCACGGTCGGCAACGCGGCCACGGTGTGCGGGGCGGGCCAGGTGTGTACGAGCGGTCGCTGCACCTACCCCACCACCGGCACCTGCGGAGCGGGCTGCCCCTCGGGTCAGCTCTGCGTGAGCGGGGCCTGCCTCGCCACCTGCCAGAGCGACGCCGCCTGCGGCGACGGCCGTCGGTGCGACTTCGGGGTGTGCCGGGTCGACACCCGCCCGCGGCCCTTCTGCACGATGGATTCGCAGTGCAACCAGGGCTCGGTGTGCTTCAACGGGGCCTGCCGCCGCACCTGCCCGACGCCCAACACGGGCAACGACGGGGGCTGCATGAGCGTCGACGTACAGTTCAACCTGTGCCGTCCCAACTCCGGCGGTCGTTTCCTCTGCACCAGCACCCTGGAGCAGAACCCCGAGTGCGCCCGCTCGTCCGAGTGCGGGGCCGGCCGCGAGTGCGTCAACGCCCGCTGCCAGTAACCCTTCGCCCCGCTCCCTGAGCCCGACGACGCCCCGCGGTTCTCTCACTCTGGAGAGGGCCCCTGGGCGTCGGCCGTTGGGGGCAGGGCCAGGCCTCAGGGGCCGACGGGTTCGTCCAGTGCCAGGGCCCGGGTCTCCCGCAGGCTCGGGGCCTGGTCGAGGAGGTCGATCCCGTGCCGGGCGAACCGTCCTGCCGCCGCGGCCGACCGTGCGTCCTCTTCGTGATCGAGCGACCACTGGGCGTGCCGGGCCAGAAGGCCCAGGGCATACCCGCGCCCCAGGGTCAGGGCGATGCGTCGGGCGTCGGCCTCCAGCATGGCGAGCCCGTCCCCCCCGGGAACACCAAAATGTGTCTGGGCGCTGTCCCGGGCGTGTTCGACCGCGGCGAGGCTCTGCCGCCCGAGGTCCACGAGGCGGGGGTCGCGCAGGGTCGCGCAGAGCCCCCGTAGTTCGGAGACGAGGGCGGCCAGGGCGTCGCCGCGCCCGAGGGCCCGCAGGGTGTCGAGGGAGAGCACGTTGGTCGTGCCCTCCCAGATGGAGAGCACCTGGGTGTCGCGCAAGAGGGCCGGCAGGCCCGTGTCTTCGACGTACCCCGCCCCGCCAAACGACTCCACCACCTCGCTCACCACCCCGACGGCCATCCGCGCGGTGGTGAGCTTCACCACGGGGGTCAGCAGCCGCAGGAGGGCCTCCTCGGGCGGGGAGAGGGCCCCGAGGTCGTCGCCCCCGAGGAGCTCGACGAGGCGAAACGTGAGGTGAAACCCGGCCTCGGCCTCGGCCTGAAGGCCCGCCAGGGTGTCGAGGTGCAGGGGTTTGTCCGAGAGGGGAGCCCCGAAGGCCACCCGGCGGCGGGCGTAGTCGCGGGCCAGGGCCATCCCGCGGCGCATGGAGGAGACGGCGCAGACGCTGTTCCAGGTGCGGGTGATGTTGAGCATGGGGGCGATGGCCCGAACCCCGTCGGTCGTGCCCGTCACGAGGGTGGCCGGGGTCCCGTCGAGGGTGAGCTCGGCCGTGGGGACCTTGCGGGTCCCGAGCTTGTCCTTGAGCCGGTTGACCGAGATGCCCCGAAGCCTCCCTGCTTCGTCGCGGGTCTCGACGAAGAACAGGGCCAGCCCCTTGCTCCCCGCGGGGTTTCCCTCGGGCCGCCCGAGGGTCAAGGCCATCTCCGACGTGGTCGCGCTCGTGAACCACTTCGTCCCGTAGAGCCTCCAGTCGTCGCCGTCGCGGCGGGCCACCGTCTCCGACAGCCCCACGTCCGAGCCCCCCGTGCGCTCGGTCATCCACTGCCCGCTCGTCCACATCCGGGCCGGGTCGCGGCTCGTCAACCGCGGCAGGGCCCGCGCGATCAGGGCCTCGTTGCCGTGGGCCAGGAGGGTCCGGGCGGCCCCGTCGGTCATGGCCAACGGGCACGTGAACACGTCCGTCGACGGATTGAACAGGTGCACCCGGGCAAACTGATCGATGCGGGCGAGGGGCCCCCGCTCGGGCCCGTACCCCGTGGCCACGAGGCCAAACTCCGCAGCCAGGACCGCCGCCCGCTTCCACACGGGGGTCAGCTCGATGTGGTCGATGCGGTGGCCCCACGGGTCCCAGGAGGTGAGCCGGGGCTCGTTGAGACGATCGGCGAGCTGCAGCGTGTACAGCTCGCCCCCGGCGAGCTCGCCCAGGGCGGTGTAGGCGGGGGCCCGCGCGTGCAGGGCCTCGGGCGGCATCACCCGGGCGAGGTACGACCGCAAGACCCGGTCGTCCGTGAACTGGTTCCCGAGCGTCGGGGCGGATTGATAGAATGCCATCGGGTGTCCTCGCCGCGGAGTGTGCACCCCGACGCCGCTTCGCGAAAGGCCTGCCAGGGTGCCCCCTCCCCGTGTGTCTGTTCTGTTGCCGTACCGCGACTGCGCGCAGACGCTCCCGGAGGCGATTGAGGGGATCCTGGCCGACGGCGACCCCACCCTGGAGTTGATCGTCGTCAACGACGGCTCCGCCGACGCGGGCCCCGCCTACCTCGCCGAACGGGCCCGCCGCGACCCCCGGGTGGTGTGCCTCGACACCCCCGGCCTGGGCATCGTGGGAGCCCTCTCGGTAGGCATGTCCCGGGCCCGGGGCGACCTCATCGCCCGCATGGACGCCGACGACGTCTGCGACCCCGAACGCATCGCCCGGCAACGGGTCCACCTCGACGCCCGCCCCACCATCGCCCTGGTGGCCACCCGGGTCGTGTGTTTCCCCGAGGAGGCCGTCGGAGAGGGGCTCCGGCGCTACGTCGACTGGCAGAACGGGATCGTCTCCGCCGACGACCACGCCCGGGAGATGTTCGTCGAGTCGCCGGTGTGTCACCCGTCGGTGATGCTACGCCGCGCGGCCCTCGACGCCGTCGGGGCCTGGCGCGATCTGCCCGTTCCCGAGGACTACGACCTGTGGCTGCGGATGGACGCCGCGGGGATGCGTATGGAGAAGCTGCCCGCGTCCCTCCTGGGGTGGCGCCATCGACCGGGTCGCCTCACCTTCTCCGACCCGCGGTACGCCCCCGCCCGGATCGTCGCCGCCAAGGCCCCGTTTGTCGCCGCCCGGGTGCGGGCCACGGGCTTGCCCCTCGTCGTGTGGGGAGCCGGACCCACCGGCAAACACCTCGCCCGGGCCCTCGAACCCCACGGGGTCTACGCCGCGGCCTTCGTCGACATCGACCCCCGGAAGGTGGGCGGGGTCGCCCGGGGAGCCCCCATCGGGACGCCCGACACCCTCGTCCCGGGGCGCTGCGTGGTGGTGGCCGCGGTGGGGTCGCGGGGGGCCCGGGGGCTGATCCGGGAGGCCCTCGCGGCCCGGGGGTTCGTCGAGGGCCGCGACTGGTGGGCCGGGGCGTAGTGGTTACAGCCGCAGGGCGGCGTGGACCGAGAGGGTGGCCTGGACGCCCAGGGAGTCGCCCTCCTGCTGGAGGTTGACCGTCGTGGGCGAGGCGCTGCGGGTGAGGTTGAGCACCGACAGGTCGAGGGCCGCCCCGATCGTGAAGTGTCGCATCAGGGCGAAGTCGATCCCGCCCCCGGCGGTGGCGTGCCAGCCGCGCACGTCGGGGCAGTCGGCGCGGGTCCCCGAGGTGGGACCGCAGCTCCACAACGGGGACGAGGGGTTGATGTCGCCGAGCCAGGCGTAGCCGAGCCCGACCCGGACGAAGGGCTGAACCCCGACCACGGCCAGGCGCACCTCGGCCCGGGCCCCGAGGGTCCCCAGGTCGTAGGGAGCGAAGCGGGAGAGGTCTCCGTGGGCCCCGATCATCACGGGCCCGAGGCGCACCCCGACGGTCCCGCCGAAGCGGGGCCCGGTGACGGTGGTGGAGGTGTATCCCGGGATGAGGTTGTTGTTGGAGAAGGCGTAGATGTTGGCCATCGACAGCCCCACCTCGGGCTGCACGACCAGGATGTCGCCGTCCCAGATGCGCTGGGCCTGGGCCTGAGACCCCCCCGCGAAGACCGCGAGCCCCATGGCCAGGGCCGCTGCCCCGAGGGCCCTCACGCCTCCCCCCTGGGGGCCCGGGCGAGCTCGGCCAGGGTGGCCTCGTCGGGGGCCTCGTCGCGTACGGGCAGGGCGTAGCGGCCGTCGAGCCACCGCCCCAGGTCGATGGACTTGCACCGCCCCGAGCAGAAGGGGGCGCTGGGATTTTCAGGCCACGCCGCCGCGACCTTGGCCCCACAGACCGGACATGGGTTGGACATGTCCGAAGTGTACCACCGGCCCGCGGGGGGCCACCATGGGCGGGGCCCTCACTCCTGGCAGACGTTGGCCGTCCCGGGGGTGCCGGCGTTGTCCGTGTGATAGTCCGGACCGCCCGCGCACCAGTTGGTGGAGGTGTCGTTCATCGTGGCGTCGAGGATGCCGGGGCGGAGGCTCTTCGAACGGCCCGCGATGTTGGGCCACCCGCTGCCGTACATGAGCGTGTCGACCACCTCGCCCGACTCGGCCTCGACGGTGACGGTCTCGTTGCCGGCGTTGTTGAGGGCCACCATGGCGTAGGTGGCCAGGGCCCGGCGGGGTCCGCCCGTGATCCCGAGGTTGTCGGTGCGGCCGAGCACGGCGTACCCGCGGGGGGGCACGAGGAGGGGAGTGGTGCTGATGGAGATGGGCGACGAGGCCGACCCGTCGCGCACCCGCAGGCCGCGGATGTCGACGGCGTAGGGGGCGGGGTTGTAGACCTCGATCCACTCGCCCTCGGGCTCGGGGATGGGGTTGTTGGTGTCGTTCATCACCTCGGTGATGACGAGGGCCCCGGGGAGGGCGGAGGGGGTGCACGTGCCCCCGGTGCAGGCGCGCCCGAGGGGGCACCACCCCGCGAGGAAGGTCGGTGCACACGGGCACGAGGGCCCCGTGCAGGGCGGAGGCCCGGTGTCGATGCCGGTGTCGCGGGGCACGTCGATGCCCGTGTCGATGCCGGTGTCGCGGGGCACGTCGATGCCCGTGTCGATGCCGGTGTCGCGGGGGACGTCCGTGCCGGTGTCGATGCCCGTGTCGCGGGGGACGTCGATGCCGGTGTCGATGCCCGTGTCCTGCGGAACATCCGGCCCCGTGTCGAAGCCCACGTCGAAGCCCACGTCGAAGCCCGCGTCGAAGCCTGTGTCCTCGGGGACATCCGCCCCCGCGTCGTTGCCTGTGTCGTTGGGGGGCGGGCCGACGTCGGGGGCGGGGGTGTCGACCGGCAGGCCCGCGTCGGAGCCGGGCAGGGGGCGCAGGTCGTCCCACTCGTACGCGCAGCCCGAGGCGACGAAGGCCAGAAGCCCCAGGGCACGACCGAGGCGGCGATCAGAACGCACCGGACACTCCTACCGTCCCGCGGGTCGGGTCAAAGACGGGCTGCCATCGCCGGGCCGTCGGACCCGAGGCCCCGTCGGGGGTGCGGGTCTCGGTGCGGGCTCCGCCTACGGCGATCATGATGGTGCCAACCACGACGGCCCCGATCCCGATCCCGAGGGAGACGTTGGCGTAGCCCTGGGCGTCCTCGCCCTCGTTGATCTCGCGGTTGAGGGTGGGGGGGCACCGGCCGTTGCCGCAGGCGGCCCGCAGGTCGTCGTACCGGACGGCGGCGTAGTTGGCGTAGTACCCGAAGACCCCGAGGCTCGCGGCTCCGAGGACGGTCAGGACCACCCCGGCCACGCGCACCCCTCCTCCGCGGCGGACCACCACGGGCGGCGGAGGGGGGTCGGGGACACGCGGGGCGTTGGGATCGGGCTGGAGCCGAACGGCCACCGCGCTCGACACCCGGGCCCCGAGGCGCACCACCTGCTGGAACCGCAGATACCCCGGGGCCTCGGCGGTCACGGTGACCTCGCCGGGCGTGTAGGGGAGCTCGATCCCGTAGCTCAGGGGGGCGATGGGGTCGTCGCCCACCCGGACCTGGAGGCCCGGGATGGGGGCCGCGACCTGTATGGCGAGGCGGGCGATGCGGGGGGTGAGGGTGGCCAGCTCGCGCCGGGCGAGGTCGAGGGTGGTGGCGTACCGGGGCTCGCGGGGGGCGAGGTCGGAGGCCTCGTGGGCGGCCCGTTCGAGCTCGGCGTGGGCCTCGCCGAGGCGGCCGATGCGCAGCAGGCACAGGCCGATGTAGAGCCGGGTGTTGGGGCTGCGCACGAGGGCCAGGGAGGCGCGAAACTCGGGCAGGGCGGCGGCGAAATCGTTGGCCTCGAAGCGGGTCCGGCCCTGGTCGAAGCGGCTCTGGGCCGCGGCGGCGTTGGGGTCAGCCGTGGGGGCCTCGTCCTGGGTCTGGGCGGCGGCCGCGCGTGGCCCGGAGCACAGGGCGAGGAGGAGGGCCACGGGGCCGAGGACGGAGCTCGGGCGAGGCCCTGTCGTGCCGTGGACCGAAGGGGAGCGAGGGGGAGGGTGCATGCGGGGCAGGGCGATCACGAGGGGGCCACAGACGTAGAGGATGTGCAAACCACGGGGAATTGCACGTCAACAGCCTCTTAGATGGACGTAGGCAGGGAGGGCCCGCTGGGGGGCGCCACCGGCGCGGCTGGCGCGGCCGGGAGCACAGGAGGCGCAGGGGCCACGGGGACAGGCTCGGGGAGCGGCGGCGGGACAGACGGGGCGAGGGCCGCAGGAGCGGGGGGGGCGGCCGCCGCGGCCGGCACCGGGCGACGGGCCACGGGCGCACCCGTCGTAGGCCCTGTCGGACCCGCAGGACGGGGGGCCCCCGCGGCCGCGGTCGGGACGGGGGCTCGGGCCGGGGCGGGGGCGGGTGCAGGGGTTGGGGCGGGCGCCTCGGCCGCCACGGGAGCGGGAGCGGGCTCGGCCATCGGGGGGGGCGTGGCGGGGCCGGTCCGCACGGAGGGGTACACCGTCACCGGGGCGGCGGTGGGGGTGGCGGCCTCTGGGAGGTTGTGGGGGTCGGTGAAGGCCCAGATCCCGTATCCGAGCACGATGCCGAGGGCGACGACAGCGGCGATGAGGACGCTCCGTCGGCGCCCTTCGACGGGGGGCCCGGCCGCGGCTACGGAGGCCCTGCGCGGCGGAGCGGACACGGCCGTCGAGGCCGCCGACGGCCCGAACTGAAGCTGGTACGGGGCTTCGACGGCGGGTTTGGAGAGCGATGGGGCGGACGCCGCGGGCCCCGGAATTGGCGGGGCGGGGACGGCGGGTGTACGCGAGGGGCGTACGAACCCTGGGGGCGCGGGCACGGCGATGAGGGTGGGGGCGGCGTCGTCGTCGTCGGCGAGGAGACGGGCCCCGGGGGTGGGGGCGGGGCTGAGCCCTGAGGCGGTCTCTGGGGTGGCCTCGGGCGTGGACTCCGAGGCGGCCGGGGCGATGGACTTCATCGCGGTGGTGGCGGCCAGGGACAGGTCGAACGCGGTGTCGGCCGGGGCGTCGGCCGGGGCGTCGGCCGGGGCGTCGGCCGGGGCGTCGGCCGGGGCGTCGGCGGGGCTCGTGGGCGTCGCGGAGGCGGCCGGGACCGACGGGGACGGGACCGACGGGGACGGGACCGACGGGGACGGAGCGGGCGGGGACGGGGCGGGCGGGGACGGGGCGGGCGGAGCGAGGCCGAGGAAGGTGTCTTCGGCGGCTTCGGCGGGGTCGGCGGCGAAGCTCGGGAGGGGGCCTGTCTGGGGCTCGGAGGGTGTGTTGGGGGGCGGCGGGGGGACCGAGGCCACCACGCTCGTACGGACCCCGACGTGGGGCAGGGGGGGCAGCGGGGCCGACGGGGAGGACGGGGTGGCCCGCGGGAAGGGGGGCATCGCGGGGCGGCTCAGGCGCCCGGGGAGCGGGGGCGGAGAGGGCGGCGGGGCCCGGGTCCCGGTGGCGGGGGTGTGCCCGAGGGACTGGAGTTGGGTCGGGGCTTCGTCGGAGGCGTTTTGCGCGGCCCGGGCGGACGACGCAGGGGCCGCCACGAGCTCGGGCGGCGGCGGAACGAGCGACGGGATGGTCTCCGACGGCAGCTCGAGCCCCTCGGCGAGGGAGGGCGTGGCCAGCGCGGGTGTCGCCGACGCGGGTGTCGCCGACGCGGGTGTCGCCGGGGGGGCCGCGGGCGGCGGAGGGAGGGGCGCCGCGGAGGCCGCGTACGCGGAGGGCTCGAGCGGGGGGGTGGAGATCCGCGCGTCGGCCGGGGGGGGCGGAGGCGGCGGGGCCATGTGGGTGGCGGGCAGGGGGGGCAGGCGGGTGGGGATCGACGGCTGCGAGGGCGTGGCCCGCGGGGGCTCGGGGGGCCGGTCGCTCGTGGGCCCTGGGGGCGGCACGCTCCCGCGCTCGATGGGGCGCACCTGCGACGGGGCCCCACGAAACAGGGGGAGGTCGCGGGTGGTGAGCCGTCGGCGCTCGTGCTCGGCGGTGATCTTCGCGGAGGCGACTTCTTTGACGTACTGGGCCACGGCCCGCGAGTTGGCGACCCCGGCCGGGCCCGCGGCGGCCTCCAGGGCGTCGGCGAAATCGGCGGCGGTGTCGTACCGGGCGTCGGGGTCGCGGGCGAGGGCCTTGGCGAGCACGGCGTCGAGGGCGGGGCTGAGGGTGGGGTCGACCTCGCGGAGGCGGGAGATGGGCTTGTGGAGCAGGGCCTGGAGCACCTCGCCGTCGGTCTTGCCCGGGAAGAGCCTGCGGCCCGTGAGGCACTCCCAGAGCACGGTGGCCGCGGAGAAGATGTCGACCCGGCGGTCGATGGGCAGGTCGTTGGGCTGCTCGGGGGCCATGTACGACAGCTTGCCCTTGACGATCCCGTCGCGGGTCGTGCTGATGCGCTCCTCGGCCTTGGCGATGCCGAAGTCGGTGATGCGGGCGATGCCGTCGGAGCCCACCAGGATGTTGTGGGGGGAGATGTCGCGGTGGATGATCTTGAGGGGGTTTCCGAGGTCGTCGGCGAGCTCGTGGGCGGCGTGCAGGCCCGCCAGGGCGTCGAGGACGATGCGCAGGGTGACCCCGAAGGGGATACGCTTCTCGAGGGCTCGGGCGTTTTTGTAGAGCCCGAGGAGGATGTCGCCCTCGATGTACTCCGACACGATGTAGAGCCCGTGGGCGGTGTGCTCGAGGTCGACCGTGGCCACCACATTGGGGTGGTGAATACGCGCCGCGAGCCGCCCCTCATCGAGGAACATCTGCACGAATTGCTCGTCGCGCAGCAGGTGCGGGTGCAGGACCTTGATGGCCACGAGGCGTTGAAACCCCCCGGCGGCCAGGGCCCGGCCGAGGTACACGGTGGCCATGCCCCCGGTCCCGAGCTCGGACACCACCTCATAGCGCCCGAGGCGCGTGCCCGCGGGCAGACCTGGAGGCGGCGGGACGTTGGAGGCATGCGGCTGTGGCGACGGGAGCGGGCCCACGGCGGGCCCTATAGCACGCCTCGCGGCGCATTGCCTCGCCCTTGGCAACGGTTGTGTGACAGCCGGGGGCGCACGAGGCGCATCGGGGCGCATCGGGGGCGCGTGGGGCCCACTGGCGGGCGGGGCCCCCGACGTGGCAGCATGGCGGCACCTGCATGAGCGATGACACTGGCCTCCGCGGCGCTGCGGCCCGCGACTCGTCTGAGACCCTCTCCAACCTCTGGGACGGCGTGGCGGGGGTGGTGAAGGGGTCGTTTCTGTTTCGTTCCCTCGACGACGCGGCCCGCAGGGAGCTCACCGACCGCGGGGTGGTGATGGTGTTCGCCGCGGGGCGGGTGATCCTCCGGGAGGGGGCCCCGGGGGCTGATTTCTTCCTCATCGACCGCGGGGTCGTCGAGGTGGCCACCACCGCCGACGGCCGGGCCGTGCCCCTGGCCACCTTGCAGCGCGGAGCCTTCTTCGGCGAGGTCTCGATGCTCACCGGGATGCCCCGGACCGCCACCGTGACGGCCCTCACCGACGTGAGCGTGGTGCGCTTCGACCGGGCCGACATCGACGCCATCCTCGACAAAAAGCCCAGCGCACGAAAGCTCCTGGAGGCCATGATCGCCGGCCGCGCCAAGGACACCGCCGACAAGGTCGTCAAGGCCCTGTCCCAGCCCCCGAGCTCTGCTCCCGAGGAGGGCGACGAGGGGCAATGACCGACCCGCGCCCCTACGCCGTCACCCTCCACCCGATCGACGAGGGGGACTATGTCCGCCGCGTGGTGGCCGTGGTGGCGGGGCGTCGCCCGACCTCCGACCTCGCCGCCCCGGTGGCCTCCGACCCGGTGGCCGTGGCCCTCGCCGTGCGGGCCGCTCCCCGGATGCGCGAGGCCCTGACGGCCCTGCGGGCGGGCGACGGGGTGCCCTGGAGCACCACGGTCAACTTCACCGTCGGCCTCCTGAGCGCGTGGCACCACCCGGCGTGGTTCCTGGGCGATGTGGGGCTGTCGTACGGGCGGGGCGGGGTCGAGCACCCCCTGCGGATGTACGCCCGCTCGATGGCCGTCCTGGCCGCCCGGTCGCCCGAGCTCGGGGCCGCCGCGGCCGACGTCCGAGAGGGCTTCTGCGGGCCGCGGAGCGCGGGGGCCTTCGTGCCCGCAGGCGAGGCCCTGGTCCTCCTGCGCGACCTCGAGCGCAGGCCCGCCTGGTTCGTCGAGCAGCTCCGGGCTCACGGGTACGACCCCCGCGAGGTCCTCGCTCCCCTCCTGGAGGCCTTACACTACTGTCGCACCCGTCGCCTCGCCTTGATCGAGCTCACCGACGCCGTCGACCCCGTCTCCCGCGGGGCCCTCTTCCCCGACGAGCACCTTCGGGGCGGCTGGAGGGGGGGCTTGCACCCCGAGATCGAGCGCCGCATCGAGGCCATGATCGAAGGCAGATGACGGTCATTTCGTCGGCCTAGCCCCGCTTGGGGTAGTCTCAGAGGTTGTCATGGCGATCACACTGTCGGGGGCGGTTCTGCGCGACCTTGGGGCTTCGACGCAGCGAGAGTGGCTGGTGACCAACGGCCTCGGGGGCTACGCCGCGGGCACGGTCTCGGGCGTCTCGACGCGGCGTTACCACGGCCTCCTCGTGGCGGCCCTGTCCCCCCCCCGAGGGCGCCACGTCCTCGTGTCCCACCTCGACGAGACCGTGGTCGACGGGTACCGCCACACCCCCCTGTCGAGCCACGCCTTCCGCGGGGTGGTCACCCCCGACGGGTGGCGTCGTATCCAGCGGTTCTCCCTCGCCCCGGCCCCCACCTGGGTCTACGGCGTCGACGACCTCGTCCTCAAGCGCACCGTGGTGATGCTCTACGGCGAGCACACCGTGCTCGTGCGATACCGCCACCAGGGCGGGGCCCGGGCCGTCTCCCTCCTCCTGCGGCCCTTCGGGGTGTGGCGCGATTTTCATCACCACGCCCACGCCTCGGGCGACCTGGGCATCGGGGCCGTACGCGACCCGGCCCGCCCCGGGGAGATCACCCTGATGCCCCGGGCCGGGATGCCCCGGGTGCGGGTTCGGGCGCCCGGGGTGTTTCACGAGGACCCCGCGTGGTGGCACGATTTCGAGCACTCCGCCGAGGCCGCCCGAGGCCTCGACGCCCACGAAGACGCCTTCACCCCTGGGGCCTTCGTGGTCACCCTCGGGGTGGGCGAGACCGTCTACGTCACCCTGTCCACCGAGGAGACCCTGCCCGACGACCCCGCGGCCCGGTTCACCGCCGAGGAGGCCCGGCTCCAGGGACTGGCCCCCGTCGACGCCCCCGACATGCGGGTGGCGGCCCTGCACCGGGCGGTGGACGCCTACCGCTGCGACCGGGCCGAGCCCCCGGCCCTCCTCGCGGGGTACCCCTGGTTCGAGGACTGGGGCAGGGACACCCTCATCGCGTTTACGGGAGCCTACCTCGTGCCGCGGCGGTACCAGGACGCCCGCAGGCTCCTCGCGGCCTTCGCGCGGTACGTCGACCGGGGGATGGTGCCCAATCGGTTCCCGGACGGGGGCGGGGGGCACGCGGACTACAACACCGTCGACGCCCCGATGTGGCTCTTCCACGCGGTGCGGCGATACGTCCAGTACACGGGCGACCTGGAGTTTGCCCGCGACACCATGGCCCCGGCCCTGGAGGACGTGGTCGAGCACTTCACCCGCGGGACCCGCTACGGGATCCACGTCGGCGACGACGGCCTCGTGCGGGCGGGCGACCCTGCCACCCAACTCACCTGGATGGACGCCAAGGTGGGCGACTGGGTGGTGACCTCGCGGCACGGGGCCCCCGTGGAGATCAACGCCCTGTGGCACGCCGGGCGCCGCACCCTGAGCTGGCTCTACGAGCGCGCGGGCGACTCCGTCCGGGCCGAGGCCCACCGCGCGGCGTCCCACCGCATCGCCGCCTCCTTCCGCGCCTCCTTCTGGAACGCCTCCCGCGACTACCTCTACGACGTGGTGCGCCCCGCCGGGAGCGACCCCGCCGTGCGGCCCAACGCCCTGTACGCCGCGGCCCTCCCGGGCGATCTGCTGTCGCCCGCCCAGTGTGTGGCGATGCTGGAGCGGGCCCGTCGCGAGCTCCTGGTCCCCCTCGGGCTGCGGACCCTTTCGCCCGACGACCCGGCCTACCGCGGGCGCTACGGCGGCGACGCCTGGTCGCGCGACGGGGCCTACCACCAGGGCACGGCCTGGCCCTTCCTCCTGGGGGCCTACGCCACCGCGGTGATGCGCACGGCCCGCAGGCTCCACCCCGGCGACCCCGAGGCCCTGGAGGCCGCCCGGGCCGAGGTTCGGGGGTGCCTGTCGACCCTCGAAGAGGCCCTGAGCGGCTATGGGATGGGGCACCTGCCGGAGATCCTGGAGGGCGACGCCCCGCATCGGCCCGTCGGGTGTTTCGCTCAGGCCTGGAGCGACGCCGAGGTCCTGCGCGTGTTGCACGAAGACGTCTACGGCCGCGGCCCCGCCGACGAGTTTTGAGCCCCTGACGCGGGCAGTGCCCAGGTGAAGGGGTCGGGCTCGGGGTCGGAGCCCCAGCGCAGCCGCGGGTCGTAGAGGGCCCGGATCACGTCCTCTGCGGGGCGGAGCCGCGGGGAGAAGCCCCAGTCGGCCTCCTGGGAGGCGTCCATGGGGTTGGCGTAGTACCGCCATACATAGGCCCCGGCGAACCAGGGCTGTCCGACGAAGGCCTCGAGCAGGGCGCGGTAGGCGAGGGCCTGGGCGGTCTCGTCGACCACGACGTCGGTCATGTCGTCGGGCCACTCCCAGGGGCGCAGGGCGGGGTCGCGCCGGGCGGTGTACCCGTACTCCGCGAAGAGCACCGGGCGGCCCACCCGCGCGGACCACGCGGCCAGGTCGCGGGCCCGCTGTTGGGCCCCGGCCCGGAGGGTGTCGAGGTCGGCTCCCTCGCGTTCGGTGAGGGGGTAGAAGGCCTGGATGCCCACGAGGTCGAGGCGATCCCAGAAGATCACGTCGGCCTCCTCGCCCCAGTTGGCGGAGTACGTGAGCAGGCCGTGGTACTCCCGGCGCACCGCGTCGATCACGTCAAACCACGCCCCCTGGGTGCCCGAGCTGCTCTTGAGCTCGACCCCGAGCGAGAACATCTCCGCCCGGCCCTCCTCGGCCACCCGGGCCCAGGCCGTGACAAAGCGGGTGTAGCTCGCAAACCAGCGCCGCCACCCGTCGGGCGATCCGGGCTCGATCTCGCCCCGCCAGCCCCCCATGTCGACCCACAGGTGGGGGATGAGAAACACCCGAAGCCCCCGGGCGTGGGCCTGGGCCATCACCCGCAGGACGGCCGCGCGGTTGGCCTCGAAGGGGGCCTCGAAGCGCAGGGAGATGGCCGTGGACCGGAGGTTCCACTGGCGGCCGAAGGGGGTGAAGCTGACCCAGGTGCAGCCCAGGCGAACCAGCTCGTCGAGGGCCTCGGCGCTCGCCGCGGTGCCGTAGCCTACCCCCGGATGCTGGGTGTTCTCGATGGGTCCCAGGGTGGCCCCGCGTTGGGCCCCAGGGCCCCACCGTTGCCACGCGAGGGGGTGGTACCCTCCTGGGGGACCTGACCACGGTCGGACGGCTTGTTGGGCCCTCCCCGGGCGCCGTCCGGCCTCACGACGGGGCTGACCCTGGGCCCCCAACCCGACGAGGGCGACCAGGGCGATCAGGGTCGCGGTGAAGCGGGACCGGAGCACTTCAGGGGGCAGAGGGCGCGAGGAGCTTGTCGAGGGTGCCCGCCCGGTCGAGGGCGTGGAGCTCGTCGCAGCCGCCGATGGAGCGGTCGTTGATGAAGATCTGCGGCACGGTGCGTTGGCCCGTCGCCTCGCGGAGCCAGGAGCGCCGCCCGGGGTCGTCGCTCACGTCGACCTCGGTGAAGGCCACGCCCTTACGTTGGAGGAGCCCCTTGGCCCGCACACAGTACGGGCACCACGGGGTCAGGTAGATCGTGACGTTGGCCATCCGAACCTCTTAGCCGCCCGAGCCGCGCTTGAGCTCGGTCAGTACGAGTTTGGCCACCGACTTGAGGGTGTCAAACACCCCGATCCCCTTGTTGGCCACGGCCTCGTACTCGGGGGCCTGGGTGGGGTTGATGAGGGCCCGGAGCTCGGCCGGGGAGGCGATGTTGGGCAGGTCGCGCTTGTTGTACTGGATGACGTACGGGATCTTCTCCAGGGCGTACCCCTGCTCGGCCAGATTCTGCTGGAGGTTGTCGAGGGACTCCTGGTTGGCCTCCATGCGCTCGATCTGGCTGTCGGCCACGAAGACCACCCCGTCGACCCCCTTCAAGATCAGCTTGCGCGAGGCGTCATAGAAGACCTGACCGGGCACCGTGTACAGGTGAAACCGGGTCTTGAAGCCGCGGATTTCACCCAGAGACAACGGAAGGAAGTCGAAAAACAGGGTGCGGTCCTGCTCGGTGGCGAGGGAGATCATCTTGCCTTTGGCCTCGGGGGCGGTGCGTTGGTAGATCCACTGGAGGTTGGTGGTCTTGCCGCACAGCCCGGGGCCATAGAAGACGATCTTGCAGTTGATCTCGCGGGACAGATAATTGATGAAGCTCACGGCAGGGCGCTCCCGGAGATCGTAGATCAGTCGTTGAACAGGTTGTCGATGTCTTCGTCGGTGATTTCGGCGAAGGGCGCGGCCCCGTTGGCGGACGGAACCCGGCGCAGGAGGGCCTCGAAGATGTTGTTGAGCTCGTCGCTGGCGCGCTTCACACGGAGGCGGACGAGGCCGAGGGTGGCCCGGGAGTCGAAGATCACCGCGAGGATGACCCGGTTGCCCACGAGCTGGATGTGGATGTTGGCCTTGACCCCCTCATGAAACTGCGTGGGAAACTCATTTTCCTTGAGCAGCTTGGCCATGCCCCCCATGGCGGCGATGGTGCCGGCGATGAGGGAGGCCAGGGAGGTGGTGTCGAGGTTGTCGGTCTCGCCGCTGGCGGAGATGAGCTGGCCGTTCTTGTCGACGATGCACACCACGCGGGCGTTGGCGTCGCGGACGAGCTTGTCCACCACCCCCTGGATCTGGTTGAGCTCATCCTCGTACATCACCATGGTCATCGGCGTCGGCTCCAGCTCTGGCGGTGCGGACCCGCCTGCGCTTCTCGCGAGGTGCGCGCGTGGGGGTGAGGCTGCATCGATTCCTCTCGCACGGGTCGCACGCTTGTCTGTACCAGACCGCGGACGGCGCGAGCAACATCCTCCGCGCATCGGCCGTCGTGCGCACATCCACCTCCCTCTGGAGCAGGTGCCCACACAGGGTGTCGCTGTGCAGGGAGCGCACATCTCATGCGAGGGGCGCACCGCGGAAGGGCCGCCCGCGTGGCGATTCTCCCAGGACGTGGTTTACGCCTCCGCCCGGGCCCCGCAGCTCCCGCACTGCACCTCGTACGCGGGCATCGGGTTGCGGCAGTACTGGCAGAGCTTCTGGCCCGGCAGGGTCCGCGGGTTGACCATCGACAACACGGGCCCGTTCTCGCCCAGGGTGGCGGGGACGGGGAAGCCCACCTCCACCCGCCCGATGCTGCCCCGGGGCAGGCCGAGGAGCGACTGGAGGAGGCCCGCCACGGCCTGTCCGTTGGTCCAGTCGATGGGCGACTGCATGGGGACGTTGAGGTGCAGCCGCAGGTGGACGAGGGGCCCGTCGGGGTCGACATCGACCGGGAGCTTGACGTGGGTGAGGGGCATCTGGGGGGCGGCCCAGACGTAGGCGTGAGTGGCCCGCCCGACCCCTCGGGCGATGGCCCTGCAGGCCTCGCGGGCCTGGTCCTCGGGGGCCATGGAGGCGTTCTTGATGGCCTCGACGCCCATCTTGATGGCGGGGCCGATGTCGGTGTCGAAGCGCAGTACGAAATCGACCACGCGGGCGGGCTGCCAGTTGCTCATCGCGTCTCCGTGCTCGGGGGGCTACACGCGCGGGGAGAGCCCGCGCAGGAAGGGGTTGTGTCGGCGTTCGTGGCCGATGGTGGTGGGGCGGTCGTGGCCGGTGATGACCCGGGTGTCGTCGTCGAGGCTGAGGAGTCGGCGCTGGATGCTCTTGAGGATGAGCCCGCTGTCGCCGCCCCACAGGTCGGTGCGGCCGATGCTCCCGGCGAAGAGGGTGTCGCCCGCGAGGACCGTGTCGGTCTCGGCTCCGTGCAGGTGAAAGCAGACGCTCCCGGGGGTGTGCCCGGGGGTGTGCAGGACCTCCAGGGACAGGGCTCCGACGGAGAGGACCTCGCCGTCGGTGAGCCAGCGGTCGAGCTCGGCCGGGGGAGGGGCCCGCATCCCGAGAAGCTCACCCTGCACCGCGAGGATCTCGTAGAGGGGCAGGTCGTCGGCGTGGATGCGGGCCGAGGCCCCGTGGGCCCGCTGTACCGCGGCGGTGGCCCCGACGTGGTCGATGTGCGTGTGGGTGTGCACGATGGAGGTCACGCGTAGGCCCCGGTCGGCGAGGCGCTTGAGGATGCCCGGGGCGTCGCCCCCCGGGTCGACCACGATGGCCTCCCCCGCGGCCTCGTCGGCGATCACCGTACAATTGCACCCCAAGGGGGGAACGGAAAACGTCTCGATCCACATCGTTCGCCTCGCGGCGTAGGGTATAACCCACGGGCCGCGACGAGCGTAACCCGCGACTGCACCGTCGTCCGTCCATTGAGGAGGTTGAGCGATGAGCGTACCGATCCAGGAAGCCCAGGATGCCCAGGTTGCCCAGGTTGCCCGGGGCCCGGCCCTCCACGCCGAGGCCGTGGCGCGGGGAGAGGTGCTGCGCGAGGAGGCCGTGACCCACGCGGCGAAGCTGCACGCGGCCCTCGGGCTGCCCGATCCGCCGCAGTCGCAGGGGTCTCCGCCGTATGTTTCGGCCCCGTTTGTGTCGGCCCCGCCGTATCCGAGGCGGGCAGAAGAGGCCGCCCCCGCGGAGGCCGAAGAGACCCCCCCGGGGGAAAACGACCCGCCCAAGGGTTGAACCGTCCTCAGGGCGGGTTTCAAACCCGCTCCTACGGGCTACACAAACACCACGGCTACAACAACCGTAGGGGCGGGTTTCAAACCCGCCCGACCCCTACAGGTTATCGCATCATCCCCGGCGGAGGCAGCGGAACCATCCCCATCCCCGGTCCCAACTGCGGGGCCTGGGGTTCGGGCATCTGGGCGAGGGTGACCTCGATGGTCTGGGGCTGACCCTCGCGAATGATCTCCAGGCGGGCCCGGTGTCCCACCCCGGCGCTGGCCACCAGCCAGTACACCTGGGTGTGGTCGACGATTTCGCGGCCATCAAACCGACGAATCACATCGCCGGGCCGAAGCCCCCCGGCCGCCGCGGGCGAGGCCACCACCACGTCCCGCACGAGGGCCCCGTGGCCATCGGGGAGGTTGAGAAACTCTACGATCTGGCTGGTGATGGGGGCGGGCTCGACCCCGAGCCAGCTCCGGATGGACCGGCCGTACTGACGGAGCTGGGGGACCACGGCCTTGGCCATGTTGATGGGGATGGCGAAGCCGACCCCCTGGGCCTGGCGGTGTACGGCCACGTTGATGCCCACGACCTCGCCGGCGAGGTTGACGAGGGGCCCGCCGGAGTTGCCCGGGTTGATGCTGGCGTCGGTCTGGAGGAGGTTGCCGAAATTGCCCGGCCCGAGGTGCACCTCGCTCCCCGTGCGCCCGATGGCTGAGACGATGCCTGTGGTGACGGTCTGGGACAGGCCGTAGGGGTTTCCGATGGCGAGGACCCAATCGCCCACCTCGGCCCGGTCGCTGTCGCCGAGGCGGGCGGGCACGAGGCGCACCCCGGGGGCCTTGAGGCGCAAGAGGGCCACGTCGAGGCGATCGTCGCGGCCGAGGACCGAGGCCCCGTACCGACGCCCGTCGTCGAGCTGAACCTGCAACGCCACGGCCCCTTGAATGACGTGGTTGTTGGTGAGGATCTCGCCCGACTCCGAGATGATGAAGCCCGTGCCCCTCCCGAGGGAGATGCGCTCCTGGGGGGCTCCTCCCCAGCCCCAGGTCATGCCTTCGACCTCGCGGTGGGCGGCGAAGATGCTCACCACCGACGAGCGCACGGAGCGCACGAGGGGGGCGAAGCTCGACGGGCTGCCCGGCAGCGGGCCCTGGGTGTCTCCGGGGGTCGGGGCGACCCCGGGGGCTCCTGCGTCGACCGCGGCCACGGTCGGACCCGGGCCGGGTCGTACGGGGGTCGGGGTGGCCGCCCGGGGGGCGTCGACGGGGGCGAGGGCCGGAGCCTGGGGACGTGGGCGACACCCGAGGGCGCAGGAGGCGACGAGGGCGATCCAGAGCAGGGCGGGAGCTTGGGCCATCGGGGGAGTTACCTTTCTAAGAGGTCTTGGCGGCCTCCGCGGCGCGGATGAAGCGCATCCGGAGGTCGTACAAGACCTGGTGCATCAGGCGCTCTTCCTCGCCGCTGAGGTTGCCGCGGGTCTTGTCCCCGAGCATGGCGATGAGGTCGATGTGATGCCGGGCCATGGGGAGGTTGGGCGCGTGCTTCTGGGTGTCGGGGCCGGCGACCTCGCCGAGGTCGATGAGGGCGGCCGAGGCCAGCGACAGGATGAAGGTGTTGAAATCGATGGGCGGCATCGCATCGCCCACGTCGGGCAGGTGCGGGTCGACCGGGTCGTGATGCTCGTCGTGGTCGTTGGGCATGGACATGGCGCTACCACGCCGAGGCACCGGGCAGCAACGACCGGGATGGGTGCCTCTGCGCGGGCGGACGGGGGATCAACCCTCGTCGTCGTCGATGTCTTCCTCGTCGTCGTCGAGATCGTCGACTTCGGGGGCGTCGTGCAGGCTGGCCGCGACCCGTGCGGCGTTGTCGGCGCAGTCGGGCAGGGTCGAGAGCTGGGCGTCGACCTCGGCCTGGGTCAGGTAGCCCTTGCGGAGGTTGCGGTCGAGGAGGCGGCGGTCAAAGAGCAGGGCCGCTGGGGTGGTCTGGTTGGACATCGGGGGGAGCGCTCCAAACGCGAGGCCCGTCCGGGGCACAGACGCCACGGTCGCGGGGCGCGGGAGGGTAAAGGCCCTCACCGGTCGCGTCAAGGAGGCTGAGGCGGGAATCCGGGGCGTCTTGAGCTATACCCTCTCCCGCGCCATGCCTGAGGCCCTGCCCGACGGAGCGACCGTCTATCGCCGCGCGGCGCGCTGGAGCCTCGGGGTCGGGGGGGCGGTTCTTGGGCTCAAGCTCGGGGCCTGGGGGCTCACCGGGTCGGTGGCCCTGCTCTCCGACGCCCTGGAGTCGGTGGTCAACGTGGTGGCCGCGGGGGTGATGCTCCGGGCCGTTCAGGTCGCCCATCGCCCTGCCGACGACGACCACCCCTTCGGCCACGGCAAGGCCGAGTACGTCTCCGCGGCCTTCGAGGGCCTCCTCATCGCCCTCGCCGCCGCCCTCACCCTCTACGCCGCCTGGGGGCGCCTCCTCGCTCCGCGTCCGATCCCGAGGGTCGAGGCCGGGATCGCCGTCTCCCTCGTCGCCTCCGTCGCCAACGGGGCCCTCGGGCTCTTTCTCCTGCGCACCGGGCGCCGGGTTCGGAGCCTCGCCCTTGAGGCCGACGGGCACCACGTGATGGCCGACGTGATCACCTCCGCGGGGGTCGTGGTCGGGGTGGCCGCGGCCCGCCTCACGGGCTGGTGGCGCCTCGACCCCGTGATGGCCATCCTGGTGGCCCTGCACATCCTGTGGGTGGGCTGGCGGCTCGTGCGCCGCTCGATGGGGGCCCTGATGGACGAGCTCGACGACCCCGAGGAGGCCCGGGCCATGGAGCGGGCCCTCGACGCGGCCGCCCGAGGGCTCGGAGCCGCCGGGGCCGAGGGGTTGCGGCTGCGCAGGGTAGGGCCCCGGGCCCAGGCCGACGTGCGGATGCGGGTCGACCCTACGATGTCGGTCGGCGAGGCCCACGGACTCTGCGACGCCCTCGAAGCCGCCGCCCGGGGGCTGTACCCCGAGCTGGAGCTGGTGGTTCATGTCGAGCCCGCCGAGGAGACCCCGGGGGCGGAGGGGTGACGGACGGGAGGGGGGAGGGTTACTCGCCCTCGCCCTGACCGAGGAGGCCCGTGAGGCCGGACGCCGTGCCGGCGCCGAGGCCACGCACGGCCTGGAGGTGGTGCAGGAGCAGGGCCCGGTTGTCGGTGACCGCGAGGTTCTGGAGTTCGAGGGCCCCGATGCGGTCTTCGGGGGTAAACATGGCGTCCTCGACCCGCTCCATGGAGAGCTTGTCGGGGTCGTAGGCCATGTACTCCGCGCGGGTGGAGAGCAGGGAGTAGTCGTCGCCGCGGCGGAGTTCGACCGTGACCTCGCCGGTGACCGCGGGGGCGATCCAGCGGGTGAGGGCGTCCTTCAGGAGGAGGGCCTCGGGGTCGTACCACTTGCCCTCGTAGAGGAGCCGACCGAGGCGGCGGCCGAGGGTGAAGTACAGGTCGAGGGTGTTCTCGTTGTGGATGGCGGACAGGAGGCGCTCGTAGCCGATGTGCAGGAGGGCCATGCCCGGGGCCTCGTACACGCCGCGGGACTTGGCCTCGATGACGCGGTTTTCGATCTGGTCGCTCATCCCGAGGCCGTGCCGGCCGCCGATGCGGTTGCACTCCCGGAAGAGCTCGAAGGTTGACGAGAAACGCTGGCCGTTGAGGCTCACGGGCAGGCCCCGCTCGAAGCCCAGGGTGATCTCCTCGGCCTCGATCTTCACGGCCGGGTCCCAGAACCGCACGCCCATGATGGGGTTGACGATGCGGACGTTCTTGTCGAGGTGTTCGAGGTCTTTGGCCTCGTGGGTGGCCCCGAGCACGTTGGCGTCGGTGGAGTAGGCCTTCTCGGTGCCCATCTTGTACGGCAGGCCCGCGGCGATGAGGTACTCGCTCATCTCCTTGCGGCCGCCGAGTTCGCTCACAAACTTCGGGTCGAGCCAGGGTTTGTAGATCGTCAGGCCCGGGTTGGCGAGCACCCCGTAGCGGTAGAAACGCTGGATGTCGTTGCCCTTGTGGGTGCTCCCGTCGCCGAAGACGTTGACCCCGTCGGCCTTCATGGCCCGTACGATCCCGACGGTGGTGGCTACGCGCCCGAGGGGGGTGGTGTTGAAGTACTTGCGCCCGGCCACGGAGAGGTGGAAGGCCCCGCACTGGAGGGCCACCATGGCCTCGCCCACGAGGTTGTCGCGGCAGTCGACGAGGCGGGCCCCGACGGCGCCGTGGGTGAGGGCCGTGGGGGGGATGTCCGCGGGGTTGTCCTCGTCGGGCTGCGCGAGGTCGGCCGTGTACGCGTGAACCTTCATCCCGTTGTGGGCCATCCACGCGACGGCGCAGCGGGTGTCGAGGCCTCCCGAGAAGGCGATGCCGATGGCGGTCCCCGCGGGGGGCAATGAACGATGGATGCGACTCATGGGGCCGGTCGCGTACCATAGCCCCCGCCCTGCCGGAAGGGCTCTCCGCGGATCGGGGTCACGACCCGGGGCGCTGCGCCCATCCCAGCTTCGCGATGGACATTCCGCGCCACCGTTCGCCGAGCGACGAGGTCCATCCGGCGGCGGTGATGAACGCCTGGCCGTCGACCTCGATCACCTCGGCCGCGTGGGCGAGCAGCTCGGTCACGGGCGTCCAGCGGAAGCGGGCGGGATCGGCCGAGTAGAAGACCACCGTACGGACGTAGTCGACGGGGGCGTCGCTCGTGCGGGTGACGAAGAGGTAGTACCCGTCGTCGCGGGCCCCGACGGTGGGTCGGGCCGCACGCTGCGAGGAGAGACGACGAGAACAGCAGGAGAGCGAGCTTCCCGGGATTTTTTACCCTAACAGAACGCCGTGCCGGACAGCCAGGGCACGTTCGGGTTGCGCCGGCGGGAGGGCTGGCCGACCATGTCCGCGGATACCACCGCCCGATGCGCTCCCTCGACCTGCACACCCCTCCGTTGCCCCTGGTGGTTCCGGCTGAGACCTTCGACGACTTCGGATGGTGCCCGAGCGATGTCCTGCCCTGGAGGACCCCCGGCCCGGGGCTCCTCCTCAACCCCTTCGTCGACACCCTCCCGCTCCGGATGGCCTTCGTGTTCGTGCGGGATTTCCCGTCGCTCCCGCGCGAGTACGCCTGGCTCCACACGGGCCGCGACCAGGCCGCAGCCCTCGGGCTCGGCGAGGCCTTCGCCCTGGCCCCCTACGCCCTCGACGACGCCACCGACCTCCTCTGGGAGGCCCGAACCCCGCCCCGCTCGGTCCTGTCGCTCGCGTGCGACAACCTCAACGCCTTGTACTGGGCCCTGCACGACTGGTCGCATTTCCACAACCACGGGCCCTTCAGCGACCGCCCCAGCACCGAGCTCCAGTGCGACGTGGCCGCCCTCGTGTGGCTGTGGCTCAACCGGGACATCCTCCCCCTTCCCGCCCCCATCTGGAACGACTACCGCCAGGCCGCCCTCGCCAACCACCGGGCCCTTCGCGAGGCCGACCCGGACACCCGCTGTCCCCCACCGACCCTGCTCGAAGACAGCGCGGCCCTGCGGGCACTCGCCGCGGGGATCCAGGGGTAAGGGGGCCTCGGCACGAGGGCTCGAAGAGGCAGAGAGCCGCCAGGGCGCAAGGGTCGCAAGGGCCAGAAGGGTTTTTTGGGGGGAAGGGGCGTAAGGGCCAGTAAGGATTTGTGAGGGGCCGACGGGCAGGCGAAGGTCGGCGTGGAGCAGAGGTGTCACGCACGAGGGCGCCGTCGCCAACGAGACGCCGAGGAGTCACGCCCCTTCCCCCAAAACCCTTCTGGCCCTTGCGGCCCTTGCGCCCTTGCGGCTTCGCAGCCCGCCGCCCGTAGCCCGCCGCCCGCAGCCCGCAGCCCGTCGCCCGCAGCTCCTCCCTCGTCGTCCGGGCTTGACGCCGCAGCCATAGGGTGGCACCGCCGTAGGTCATGCGAATTGCTTATGGGGTGGTCCTGGCGGTTCTGGTGGGGTGTTCGGGCAGCTCGGTGGTGGGAGGCCCCGAAGACGGAGGCGCGACCGACCTCGGGGTCGATGTCTCCCTCGACACCGCCCCCCTCGACAGCGGGATGGACGTTTCCGCAACCGACGCCCCCGCCGCCGACACCCCCGTCGACACGCCCCCCGCAGACGTCCCGGCCCTCGACGTCGCGCGCTCGTCCTGTCGGGGCGACGACGACTGCCGCGGCAACGAGCTCGGCCTCCTCGCCTGCGACCTCGCCTCGGGCCGCTGCGTGGCCTGCACTCCCACGAGCGACCGCTGCCCCACGGGGGAATACTGCGACCCCATGGGCCTGCGCTGCGTGGCCGGGTGCCGCGACGACATGGCCTGCGGGACCGCGGGCGCCGACGCCGGGAGCCCCACCCCCCGCTGCGACACCACCACCCGCCAGTGCGTGGCCTGCACCGCCGACGCCCACTGCCCGCCCGGCACCCTCTGCCGCGGCAACCAGTGTGTGACCGGGTGCACCGAGAGTCAGCCCTGC
This sequence comes from uncultured Myxococcaceae bacterium, assembly GCA_964447205.1. Classification (GTDB taxonomy): domain Bacteria; phylum Myxococcota_A; class Polyangia; order Polyangiales; genus JAEUKH01. Next base: position 88,358 of record CAYUSB010000030.1, on the reverse strand, counting down.
GCCGCAGGCAGGAGCTGCTGCAACGGCGGCTGCGTCGAGACGGCCTCCAACACCGACCACTGCGGGGCCTGCGACGCCCGCTGCGCCCCCGCCAACGCCGCCCCCGTCTGCACCATGGGAGCCTGCCGGGTGGCCCAATGCACGGGCTCCTTCGGCGACTGCGACGCCGACGCCACCAACGGCTGCGAGACCAACACCGCCACCGCCGTCTCCCACTGCGGGGCCTGCGGTCAGGCCTGCGCCGCACGCCCCAACGCCCGCCCCACCTGCGCGGGAGGCGTGTGCGCCTACACCTGCGACGAGCACTTCGCCGACTGCGACAACGACCCCACCAACGGCTGCGAGGTCGACCTCCGCACGACGACCGCCCACTGCGGCACCTGCGGGACCGTGTGCTCGGTCTCCAACGGGACCCCCGTGTGCAGCGCAGGGATGTGCGGCCTCGGGGCCTGCGCCGCGGGCTTCGGCGACTGCGACGGCGACCCCACCAACGGCTGCGAGACCGTCCTCGGGACGAGCCTCGGCCACTGCGGGATGTGCAACAACGCCTGCCCCGCCCGGGCCAACAGCAGCCCCGCGTGTGCCATGGGGGCCTGCGGGGTCACCTGTTCCGCGGGCTTCGGCAACTGCGACAATGACCCCACCAACGGCTGCGAGGTCGCCCTCGGCACGACCGTGGCCCACTGCGGAGCCTGCGGCACGATGTGTCCGGCCCGCCCCAACGCGTCGCCCGCGTGTGCCATGGGGGTCTGCGGGGTGGCCTGCTCCGCGGGCTTCGGCAACTGCGACAACGACCCGAGCAACGGCTGCGAGGTCGACACCCGGTCGAGCCAACAACACTGCGGGGCCTGCGGCAACGCCTGCCCCGCGGGGCGGGCGTGTACGGCCGGGGTGTGCACCCTCGTGTGCTCCGGGGGGCAGACCAACTGCAGCGAGACCTGCGTCGACACGAACACGAGCGAGACCCACTGCGGGGCCTGCGGGCGAGCCTGCACCACGGGGCGGTCGTGCCAGGCAGGGGTCTGCTGCGGCTCCCGCGAGCGCAACTGCGGGGGGGTCTGCCGCAACCTCAACACCGACAACACCAACTGCGGAGCCTGCGGGATCGCCTGCGGGACGGGCACCGTCTGCGTCAACGGGACCTGCGAGAGCACGACGTGCCTGCCCACCCGGTCGTGTACGGGCAGCGCCTGCGACCGGTGCGGGACCACCTCCTTCGTTGAAGGCTGGGAGATGGGGGCGGCCAACTGGCGCACCACCGACGGAGGGGCCATCCAGATCGTGACCGACACCAGCACCTGCCGCGGCAACTTCATGCGCGAGACGGTCCTGGCCTCGGGGGGACGCACCTTCCTGCGGAGCGGGATCGCCGTGCAGGCAGGGCAGGTGTACTGCATCGCGGCCTGGATCCGCGGGAGCACCAACACCCAGCCCTTCCTCGGGATCAACAGCTCCAACGCCGGGGGGGCCGTCGGGACCGAGCACTGGATGATCGGGAGCCGGTGTTACCCGTCGGGCCTGTCCCAACCCGTGTCTCCCGTGCTCGCCAACGGCGAGTGGCGCTGGTACTCGCGGGAGTTCGTCATGCCCAACTACACCCACGTCGTGATCAAGACGGAGATCTTCACCGCAGGGGCTCCAGGGACCGCGGATTTTGATGCCATCCAGCTCATCGAGGGCCCCTGCCCCCAGGCTCCGACCGGGGTGTGCGCCCCGGCCACATGCGATTGATCGCGCGACCCTTGACACCCTGCCTCGTGTGACGCAAAAAACGGCGATGAACGACGTGCGTCGTGCGGCGCCAACACTCGAAAACGATGCAACTCGAGACCTGTAGGTATACCGACAGGCAGGGTTGGTCGACTCCGCTGCCCGACCTCGACTCCGACCGCACCCTGGTGCTGGTGTTTGGTGCCTCCGAGGGCCCCGCGCACGCAGCGGGACTCGGTGAGCTCCGGGCGGCCTTTCCTCGGGCGACCCTGCTCGGTTGCTCGACGGCGGGGGAGATCTTCGGCACTACCGTGATCGACGACAGCCTGGTGGTGGGCATCGTTCGGTTCGAACACACCACCCTGCGTTGTACGAGCGCCTCGGTGGGGGCGATGTCTGCGTCGCGTGCGGCGGGGCGCGCCCTGGCCCACACCCTGACCGATCCGGCCCTGCGCGCGGTCTTCGTGCTGAGCGATGGGCTGTCGGTCAACGGGAGCGCCCTGGCCGGCGGGCTCAACGAGGAGCTCCCCGCCTCGGTCGTGGTGACCGGCGGCCTGGCCGGGGATGGGGCCCGTTTCCAGCGCACCTGGGTGCTGCACGAGGGCCGTCCGACCCCGGGCCTCGTGACGGCGGTGGGCCTGTATGGCCCGCGTCTGCGTGTGGGCTACGGCTCGAAGGGCGGCTGGGACCTCTTCGGCATCGAACGCACCGTCACCCGCTCCGAGGGCAACGTCCTGTACGAGCTCGACGGTCGCCCCGTCCTGGATCTCTACAAAGAGTACCTGGGTGAGCGGGCCGCGGGGCTTCCGGCTACGGCCCTGCTGTTTCCCCTGGCCCTGCGGACGGGCTCCAAGGCCCACGATCGGGTGGTGCGTACGGTGCTCGCGGTCGACGAGGCCGCCAACGCCCTCGTCTTCGCCGGGGACGTCCCGCAAGACGCCCGGGCCCAACTCATGCGGGCCAACCTCGACCGGCTGATCCAGGGCGCGTCCGAGGCGGCCCTGACGCCCGCCGCGGCGATGCCTGGGGCAGGGCCCGTCCTGTCGATCGCCATCAGTTGTGTCGGGCGGCGCCTGGTCCTGGGCGAGCGCGCCGAGGAAGAGACCGAGGCCACCCTCGACGTGCTGCCTCCCGGCACGAAGCAGATCGGCTTCTATTCGTACGGCGAGCTGAGCCCCCTCGGGGTTGGGGGCTGCGACCTGCACAACCAGACCATGACCCTGACCACCCTCGGCGAGGACTGACCCCTGTGTGGTCCACGAAACCCGACGGCCTGCACCCGGTCCTGCGTCGACAGCTCCGTCGGCTGAGCCTCTCGCCCGAGGTAGCCCCCGACCTCGCGGGGTGGCAGGCCATCGTGCAGCGTATCAGCCACGCCTACCGGGAGGCCGACGACGACCGCTACACCCAGGAGCGATCGCTCGAGATCTCCTCGCGCGAGATGCAGGGCATCTACGACGCCCTGCGCAGCTCGTCCGAGGTGGTCCAACGGCGCCAGATGGCCATCCTCCGGGCCACCCTGGAGGCCTCGCCCGATGGGACCCTGGTCCTCGGCCCCGGGTACGAGGTCATCGGGTTCAACCAGCGTTTTGTCACGATGTGGGCGGTGCCCGCCGCGATGCTCACCCCGCTGGACGGGGAGGCGATCTTCCAGCACGTCATCGGGACCCTGGCCGATCCGCAGTGGCTCCTGCGGCGTCGGGCCTTCCTCATGGCCAACCCCGACCGACCCTCCCACGAGGAGGTCGGGCTGGGCGACGGGCGCACCTTCGAGGTCCACTCGGTTCCCGTTGATTTTGGCGCGGACGAGGGGCACGGCCGGGTCTTTTTCTTCCGCGACATCACCGAGCGCCTCGCCCATCAGAACGAGCTCAGCCGCGCCAAGGAGGCGGCCGAACAAGCCGCCCGCGCCAAGACCCTGTTTCTGACCAACATGAGCCACGAGCTGCGCACCCCCCTCAACGCCATCGTGGGCTTCGGCCGGGTCCTGCAGCGTACGATCGTCGACAGGCCCGGGCGCGAGGGGGAGTACGTCTCGGTCCTCGTTCAGTCGGCCGAGCACATGCTGCAACTGGTCAACGACCTGCTCGACCTGCGGGAGGTCGAGGTGGGGGCGGGGCGCTTCGACCTCATCGACCTCGAGCTCGGGCCGCTCCTCGAACGCGCCGCGGGTCTGGTCGCCCCCATGCTGCGCGAGCGCCAACAGGCGGTGCACACGACCCTCGAGCCTGCGGCCGCCCTGGCCTGCGCCAACGCGCGGGCCGTGGTTCAGATCCTGGTCAACCTGCTCTCCAACGCCGCCAAGTACTCCCCGCCCGGCTCGTCGATCGAGGTGCGGGTGCGCCGTCGCGAGGAGCGGGTCGAGGTCGCCGTCGAGGACCACGGACAGGGCATCCGCCCGGAGGACCTCGGTCGGCTCTTTACCTACTACGAGCGGTTGGGGGCTCGACACGACCACCACATGCAGGGGTCGGGCGTCGGCCTGGCCCTCACCCGGGCCCTGGTGGGCGGCCTGGGCGGAGAGATCTCCGTGCGCAGCACGCCCGGCGCGGGCAGCACCTTCGCCTTTACGCTCCGACCCGCCTCGTCGGGCGGCGCCCCGCCATGAACACCCTCTCGCCCGAGGGGCCTCGCGTGGGGCGTATCCTGGTGGTGGACGACGAGGCGTCCAACCGCCTGCTCCTCGAGGCCATCTTGACCGCGGAGGGGCACGAGGTGGTGCTCGCGGCCTCGGGGGACGAGGCCCTGGCCCGGATCGCCGAGGGGGCCATCGACGTGGTGTTGCTCGACGTCCTCATGCCCGGGATGGACGGCTTCGAGGTCTGTCGGCGGGTCAGGGCCGACCCCGAGCACCAGACCCTGCCCGTGGTCATGATCACCGCGTCGGGCAACCGCGAGGCGCGGATCCGCGGCAAGGCCCTCGGGGCCGACGACTTCCTGACCAAGCCGGTCGACGACCTCGAGCTCCTGGCTCGCACCGGCAACCTCCTGCGGACCAAGGCATGGCACGACCACCAGGCCCGCGAGCACGCCCTGCTCGCCCAGCGCTACGACGCGGCCCAACGGCACCTCGTGGACGCCGAGCGGCACGCGACGGTGGGCACCCTGGCGGCGGGCGTGGCCCACGAGCTGGCCACGGTCTCGGCCATCCTCGTGCCGACGATCGACATGATCCGGGAGCGCGCGGCCGAGGGGTTGCCGCCGTCGCCAGGCGAGCTCGAGCTCCTGACCCTGGCGAGCGGCCATCTGGTGCGTCACACCCGGCGCCTGCGCAGCCTGGGGGCCCGGGAGGCCGAGGCCCCCGAGCGGATGTCGGCGGCCGCCCTGACCAACGGCGTGGTCCGCGGGCTGCGGGTCGCCAACCGCCTCCCTGGGATCGGGGTTCAGGTCAGCCTCCCGGACGGGGAGCTGACGGTGGTGGCCCAGCGGGTGTACGTGGAGCAGGTGTTGGTCAACCTGATTGCCAATGCCGCCGACGCCATCGCCCTGTGCCCCGAAGACCCCCGGGGGAGCGCGCGCACCGTGCGGGTCCGCTGGTGGCGTCCGGAGGGGGAGGCGACGACCCGCGTCTGCTGCGAGGTGGCGGACGACGGCCCCGGCATCGCGCCCGAGGTGCTGCCCCGGGTGTTCGAGCCGTGGTTTACGACCAAGGGCGCGGCCCGCGGCACGGGCCTCGGCCTGTCGGTGGCGCGTACCCTCGTGGCCGAGCACGGGGGCACCCTGCGGGTCACGAGCGTGCCCGGGGTCGGTGCGTCGTTCTCCTTCGACCTGCCGACCGTGCCAGACTGACCTCTCCCCCACTGCTCGCCGGGTGGTCTGCCCTCGCCCTCCTCCTTACGCCCGCGTGTCGTCCCCGCTACGACTGGCCGCCCCCCGCTCCGCTCGCATTCGTGCGCCTGGCCCCGCCCCTCGCCGCGGCCCCCTGCGCCCCCGCCCCCGAACCCGCCGCCCCCCAAGGGACGTACGCCCCCGCCCGTGGCCGAAGGGGCCCTCATGCTCGCCGACCTGCGCGGCGACGACCGTCTGTCCCTCGTCGACCCCTTCGTCGCTACGTGGTCTCCCGACGGCCAACGCCTCTACACCGCCACCCGCGCGGCCGTGTCGGTCTGGGGCACCCGCACGGGGGCCCTGGAGGCCACCTGGGCCCTCGACGCCTCCGTCGCCTCGGTGCGCGAGGTGGTGGTGTCCCCCGACGGGCGCTGGATCGCCGTGGCCGGCCACGGGCGGCCTCCCGGGGCCAACAGCGACGTGCCCGAGATGTGGCTCCTGCGCACCGGCGAACACCCGCAGACCACCGCCTTCTCCGGCATCCACGGGACCCTCCACCTGACGCCCGACGGACTGACCCTCTACACCGACGGCCACGCCTGGGACCTCACCACCGGGGCCCACCGGACAAACCTGTCGCTCGCAACCGACGCCCGCTGGCTCCCCGACGGGCACCGGACGGTGGTGCTCGTGCCGCAGCCGACAGACGCGGGAAACCTCTACACGCCCATCCTGTGGGACGCGGTGACGGGCCGCGCGCTGCATCGGTTCCCGGTCACGACGCGGCTGTCCGAGGCGGTGGCCGTCTCGGGCGACGGGACCCGGCTGGCCGTGCTCGGCGAGGGCCTCGAGGTGTTCTCGACCGAGACCTTCGCGCGGGTGGCCCACATCGCGGACGTGCCCGCGGTCGGCCTGATCAGCCTCTCGTACGACGGCCGCCTCGCCGTGGTCGAGTCCCTCGTCTGCGTACAACTGCTGAGCTCCGCGGCCCACGATCGCCACTGCCCTCCGCCCACCCTCTCCCTGTGGAACCTCGACCGCGCCGAGCGCCTGGCCCGCACCCCCCACGGGGCGGGCCAGGGCTGGCGTTTCGCACCCGGGGGGCGTTACCTCACCGGCCCGAACACCCGCCTCGTGGAGGCCCTCCTCCGCGTCGACGACCTCACCCCGGTGGTCTTCGGCAACCGCGTCCGATCGATCTCTCCCGACGGGCGTTTTGTCCTCTACGAGCGGGGTCCCGCGCTGGCGGTGGGGGCCCTCGACGGGTCGACCCTGCCCCCCCGGCCGGGCCCCTCGCCTCGCGTATTGGACCCCTCCGGGGGGGAGGGGCCACCTACGAGGTGCGCGACCGCGACGGCGACGGGGTGAGCACCCTGACCCTGGCCGCGGCCACGCGCGCCGGGGACGTGGTGATCACCATGGGCATGTTCGACAACGCCACGTGGTTGTCGCGGTGGGACCTGCGGAATCCCAGGCGGGTGGTGGATGTGCGGGTTCCGGCGCGCATCGACCGCATCGCCCTCGGGCCGACGGGGCCATGGTGGGCGGTGGGTCTGCACGACGGCCAGGTGCATCTCTATGCCGCCGCCGTCGACCGCGGGTTTGTGATCGAGGCGGGGCACCACGGCCCCATCACGGCCCTCGCCTTCACCCCCTCCGGCCACAGGCTGGTCACCGCCAGCGACGACGGAACCCTCTCCCTCAGCGACCTGACCACGGGTCGTGCGGTGGGTCGGGCGCGGTTCCCCTTCGATCGTGTGACCTCGGTGTGGGTGTCGCCCGCGGGGGATGCGCTGCGGGTCGAGACGGCCCGTGGGATGCGCGCCCGCTTCGGGATGGCCACCCCCTCCGCCGGGGAGTGACCCCACCCGCGTCCTCAGCCTCGCCGCGTCCTCCGCCGTCGCAGGGCGGCACCCAGGAGCACGAGCCCCACAATCGCAGCGGGTCCCCTGGGTCCTCCTCGAGCGCCCGCGCGGCACCCGCAGCCCCCGTCGTCGACCTCGTGGACGGGGCCGACATCGCCCAGGTCGCCCGCGTCGTCCGGCTCTTGCCCCGCGTCCCACCCGGTCGTGACGTCCGTCGGGTCGACGACATCCCGCGCGACCCCCACTTCCGCGAGGGTCCCCGCGTCGTCGGCCTCGCCTCCGTCGAGGCCGACGCCCGCATCGAGTCCCTCACCCGCATCTCGAACCGCCCCCAGGTCGATCGCCCCGCCCGTGTCGCGACCGAGGCCCGTGTCGCGGACCGCGCCCGTGTCGACCGGCCCGCCCGTGTCGCGAGGAGATCCGGCGTCGACCGCGGGGCTCGCAGGCAAGACCCGCACGGCGTCAAACCCGATCCGAACCCGCGCGGAGAAGGCCTCCCCGGTGTTGTCGTCGAGGCGCACCTGCTGCCCCGCCGCGGCGCTGAACACGAAGCTCCCCAGGCGCCTCCAGCCCGCCCCCTGGGACTGGTCGAGGGGGACCCGGTCGGTGCGCCCGGCGTGGTTCACCTGGTAGACCGCCCGGCGGCTCAGGGCGTACCCCCGGTCGGTGTACACGTCCACGGTGTACTCCCCCGCCCGCTCGATGCGCAGCGACCACACCCCGTAGTTGTCGGGGGCCGGGTCGGCGGTGCAGTGGGTCCACAGAAGCCCGCCGCCCGATCCCGCGGCGGCCGTGTACCAGTACTGGGCGTTGCCGAAGCGCGTGAAGCAGGGGTCGGTCTCCTCGACGGTGCGACCGCCCGGGCCGATGACCGCGCAGGTCGGGACCGTGGTCCCGCCGCCCCCGGTGGTGCTGGTGTACACGGCGCTGCGGGCGATGGTCTCCTGGCCGTCGAGGGGCTCGGGCACGACCGCGAGGCCGCCGTACGAGCCCCCCGTCCCGCTCCCCCCGACGCTGCTGTCTCGGTGAAGGGCCCAGTGCAGGTGCGGGGTCGAGAACGACCCGCAGGTGCGGGCCCCCTGGCACGACCGTCCGAGGGTCCCGAGGCGTTGTCCGGCGCGTACGGTCCCGCCCTCGGTGACGGCCCCGTCGAGGGTGTCGAGGTGGCAGTAGATGCTGTGGTGGGTGCGGCCTTCGAGCTCGTGCCGCAGGATGACCCGCAGGCCGTAGTTGGCCCACCCCGAGGTGGCCCAGCCCGCCCGTACGACCGTGCCCGCGAGGGGGGTCACGATGGGGGTCCCGAGGCCGCTGTTGGGGGCCCCGTCGACGACCAGGTCGAGGGCGTAGTAGTCGTTGGCCGCGGAGGTGCGGTTGGTGCCCGCGTGCAGGGACGAGCCCGCGCTCGGGCCGTAGCCCGACAGCACCCGCACCCGCGTCCCCTGCGGGAAGGGCAGGGTGAGCCGGACGCTGCGCGGGAAGAGCACCGCCCCGCCCATCGGGGTCGTGAGGGCCGCGGCTACGGCGGTCGCCAGAAAGCCCGCCACCACCCACGGGACCACACGGCGCGTACGCATTGTTCAGGGCTCCTCTTTCGCCCCGGAGCATGCCACAGCCCGCGGGCCTGAGGAGCCTCCTCAGGGCACGCAGCGTCGAAGGCCCCCGTCGACGTCCGCGCACCGCAGGCCCGCGGCGCACCCGTCGGCGGCGCAGCAGGGGGCGTCGAGGGCCCCGCAGAGCACGCACATCCCCGCCGAACACGCCCGCCCGAGCCCCACGCAGGCGCGCATGAGGCACGGGGTCCCGCCGCACTCGGCGTCTTCGGTGCAGGGGATGGTCTGGCCGCAGGCGCGGGCGCAAGAGCCGCAGTGGAGGGGGGCGCTCTGGAGGTCGACCTCGCACCCGGTGGCGGCCTCGCGGTCGCAATCGGCAAACCCCGGGTCGCACGCGGTCGAACGACACTGTCCTGCGATGCACGACGGGGTCACGTGGTGGGTCGAGCAGGCCTGGCCGCAGGCCCCGCAGTGCGAGACCGAGGAGGACAGCACGGTCTCGCATCCGTCGCTGAGGTCGTCGTTGCAGTCTCCGCGCGTCGACAGGCAGGTCGCCCGGCACGCCCCCGCCATGCACGTCACGGAGGCCCCCGGGACCGAGGTGCAGCGCGTGTCGCAGGCCCCGCAGTGGTTGCCGTTGAGGCTCAGGTCGACGCAGCTCGGCCCGCAGCGCGTCAACCCCGCCCCGCAGGGGATGTCGGGTCCCGTGTCGGGCCCCGTGTCCGCGCCCGTGTCGCGTCCGAGGTCGGTGTCGGCGTCAACACCGACGTCGATGCCGGTGTCGCGTCCGAGGTCGGTGCCGGTGTCGCGGGGCACGTCGAAGCCGGTGTCGCGGGGCACGTCGAAGCCAGTGTCGCGGGGCACGTCGGTGAGCACCTCCAGGGCCGCGGCCTCGAGGGCCCGCTCGCGCAGCTCGAGGGCCGACTCCAGCCTGCGTCCCGCGTCGCGGCAGGCTCCGCTCCGGGGCCTCGGCTGGGCGTGAAGGGACGGGGCGGCCCCGAGCCCCAGGGCGAGGGCCCAGGCTCCCCTTCGGCGGCCCCTCAGCGGCAGGTCCCGCTCATGCACGTGGTCCCTGACGCGCACATCGGCGAGCGGGCGCAGCACGGGGTGTCGGCCGCCCCGCAGGCCGTGCAGTTGCCGTCGAGGCACCGCTGCTGGCCGGTGCAGGCGGTCTCGCAGGCCCCGCAGTTGGCGTCGTCGGTGCTGAGGTTGCGACACACCCCCGCGCAGTTGGATTGCCCCGGCAGGCAGCACAGGCCCTCGCGGCAGCTCTGCCCGGACGGGCACGCGGCATCACAGGCTCCGCAGTGGGCGTTGTTGGTCAGGGTGCTGCGGCAGGTCCCGCCGCAGCTCGTGAGGCCCGCGGCGCAGGGGGCCCCGGAGGCGCAGGCGGGTTGCCCGAGGGCTCCGCAGGGGACGCAGGCCGCCCCCTGGGGGGTGTAGCCCGCGTTGCATTGGGGCACGCAGCGCCCCGAGACGCAGGCCCGGGCCCCATTCGGGACCGCGGGGCACACGGCGTTGCAGGCCCCGCAGTGGTCGACGCTGGTGGCGGTTTGTACGCACCCGACGCCCTCGCAGAAGGTGCGGCTCGACGAGCAGACGCAGTTGTTGCTGGAGCAGCTCTGCCCCGAGGCGCAGGCCCGTCGGCACGTCCCGCAGTGGGCCACGTTGGTGGTCAGGAGCACCTCGCAGCCGTTGGACGGGTCGCCGTCGCAGTCGCCGTAGTTGACGTTGCACGCGGCGAGGCGGCACACCCCCTCGGCGCAGGCCACGGCCGCGTTGGAGCCCGCGCAGGCCCGTCGGCAGGCCCCGCAGTGGGCGGTGTTGCTGCGGGTGTCGACCTCGCACCCGTCGGCGAGGTTGGCGTTGCAGTCGGCGAAGCCCGCGGCGCAGGCCGTGAGGGCGCAGGCCCCGTCGGCGCAGGCCGTCACGGCATTGGGGGCCCCGCACGCCCCGCCGCAGCCGCCGCAGTGGGCGGGGTCGGCGCGGGTGTTGACCTCGCACCCGTCGGCGGGGTCGCCGTCGCAGTCGGCGAAGCCCGCGGCGCAGGCGGTGACCACGCAGCGACCCCCGCTGCATCCTCCCGTGGCCTGGGCGGGCGCGCACGGACGACGGCAGGCCCCGCAGTGAACCGGGCTGGTCGACAGGGGGGCCTCGCACCCGTTGCTGGGGTCGCCGTCGCAGTCGGCGAAGCCCGCGGGACAGCCCCCATCGCTCGCCACGTCGGCCCCGAGGTCGCCCAGGGGGAGGGGGGCGTCGGAGGCGTCGGGGCCTGCGTCGGTCGCGTCTCGGCCTGCGTCTCGGCCGGCATCTCGGCCTGCGTCGAGGCTCGCGTCGAGGCTCGCGTCGAGGCCCGCGTCGAGGCCCGCGTCGCCGGGGGCGTCGGGGTCGGCCGCCCGTACGTCGACGGACCCGTCGGAGGGCCCCCGGTCGTTGGGGTCGCGCAGGTCGGGACAGCCCGCGCACAGGCCGAGGGCCCACACCGCCCACAGGGGCCGCGGCCGAGGAGCAGGGCGCCGCGGGGGCATCAGAAGCTCACCCCGCACGCGAGCCCGAAGGCCCCGGGGCCCCCGGCGCAGCGAAAGGCCGTGGACGGAGGGGAGGAGCCGCCGCGGGACGTGACGAGGAGGACCACCCCGAGGGCCGTGAGGAGCCCGCCCGACACGAAGCCCGCGAGGCCCAGGGTGCGCGTGGTGAGGGCCTCGTCGTAGAACGATCCGCAGGCGGCGTAGCGGGTCTCGCCGGGCACGAGGCAGCGGGCGTCGTCGTTCCATTGCGAGGAGGCCCGGAGGGAGAGGGCGGAGGCGACGGAGGCCCCGACGAGGGTGAGGCCTCCGAGGGTGACGGCCACGACCCCGAGGGCCCGCGGAGCCCGGGGCGACACCCGCACCGTCCGGGTGACGGTCACCACGGGGGGAGCCACGGCCACCGTCGGCCGGGGCGGCTCGCGGCGCATCTCGACGCTCTCGCGCACGGTGGCCCCCGCGGCCACGGTGATCTCCCGGGTGACGGGGTAGTACCCCTCCGCGCTCACCCGCAGGGTGGCGCTGCCGGCCACCACCCGCACGACCTCTGTGAGGGGCAACGACCCCACCGCCCGGCCGTTGACCTCTACCTGGGCCCCGGGGACGCCCCCGCGGACCTCCAGGCTCCCGATGCGCTGCTGGATCACCCGCAGGGCCCCCTCCAGGGCCGCCCGGTTTCTACGGATCCACGGGTCGCGCCCGGCCCCGAGGGCCTCGGTCAAATGGGCCTCGGCGAGGACCCAACGCCCGAGGGCCTGCTCGGCGAGGGCCACCTGGGCCCGGGCCCTGGGGCTCTGGGAGCGCGCCCAGGCCTGCTCGAACAGGACGAGGGCCTCTTCGTCGCGCCCGGCCTCGCGCAGGTCGACCCCGCGCTGCACGAGGGCCTCGGGGTCTTCGGTCGAAGCCTGGGCGGGCGTCGAGGGGGTGGGTTGGGCCGAGGCGCTCGCGGCCGCGCAGAGCATCGCTGCCAGCCCTGTCCACCACCCGCACCGCGCCCGTCTCATCGCCCCCGCACGCTACCGCAAGATGGGGGCTCCGTTGACAGGAACCGCACTCCTCCGCGGCCCGCCGGGGCGGGTCCGTGCGGCGGCGGCGGGCGGGGAGCTCGCCGAGACCGCGGGGCGGGCGGCGGGCGCAGGACGGGCCGCGGGCGCAGGACGGGCCGCGAGGACCGTACGGGGCGCTGCGGCCAGGGCCTCGGGCGGGGGCGTCTGGGCGTCGGCGGCTCCGAGGGTCTGCACCACCGGGGGCGCCTCGGGCGGGGCCTCGGGGGCCGCGGGCGGGGCCGCCTCGGGTGTCTCGGGCGATGGGGGGGGCGGAGCCACGGGTGCCGCGACGGGTGCCGCGGCGGGCGGAGCGACGGGCCGAGCGACGGCGGCGACGATCGGGGCAGGAGCGGGGGCGGGGCCGAGGGAGGCGGCGGGGGTCATGGGCCCGCGGCCGACGCGCTGGACGAGGGCGAGGCTCACTCCGACGCTCAGCACGGCGAGGGCCGCGCTCGCCCACAGGACCCACCGGGGCCGCGGGGCGTGGGCCTCTGCGGCCGAGACCTCCAGGGAGATGGAGTGGGTGGAGGGCTCGACCTCCAGGCTCCCGGAGCTGAGGGACGGGGCCGCGTGCAGGCCCGCCACGGGGGCTACAGGGGCCACGGGGGCCACGGGCTGGACGAGGGCGGGGGTCACGTCGGTGGAGGCCTCGCCCTCCTCCGAGAACTTCACCAGGGACGGCGCGGTCTGGGCGTCGAAGAGGGGGGCTTCGGCGTCGAAATCGTGCAGGGACATCGGCTCGATGTCCTCCGAGGGGGCGGCCTCGTGGCGCTCGAATACGGGCTCCCACTGGGCCTGGATGCGCGGGGTGGCGAAGCGCAGGAGGGCCATCCCGACCTGGAAGAGGTCGGGGTAACGCCCGGCCGGATCGCGGGCGAGGCAGCGCATGATGAGCCCCTCGAACTCTCCCGGGAGGTCGGGGCGCAGCATGCGGGGCGGCTCGTACTCTCCCTGCACGATGGAGTGCAGGGTCTCGTACAGGGTGTGCCCGGCGAAGGGGCGTCGGCCCGTCACGCACTGGTAGAGGATCACCCCGAGGCTGTACTGATCGCTCCGGGCGTCGGCGTAGCGGGCTCCCCGGGCCAGCTCGGGGGGGATGTAGTAGGGCGTCCCGAGGAGGGTCGAGCCGCCCGTGAGGGTCTGGACGCTCGGGCCGTCGCTGATCTTCGAGATGCCGAAATCGAGGACCTTGGGGACCTCGACCCCGTGCCGGGTGCGGGCGAGAAAGACGTTGGCGGGCTTGAGGTCGCGGTGGATGATCCCCTCGTCGTGGGCGCACTGCACCGCGGCGAGGACGGGCAGGAGGATCTCGGCCGTACGGGCGGGGCTCATGGCCCCGTCGCGCTTGAGGCGGGTCCCGAGGTCTTCGCCGTCGAGGTACTCCATCACCAGGAAGGGCATCGACTGGTACACCCCCACGTCGAACACATCGACCACGTTGGGATGCTCGATGCGGGCCACGGCCACGCCCTCCCGCTCAAAACGCGCGAGGACCTTCTTGTTCTGGGCCACCTCGGGGCGGAGGATCTTCAGGGCCACCCGCTTCTTGAGCGAGGTGTGGACGGCCTCGTAGACCTCGCCCATCCCTCCGCGGCCCAAGCGCCGAACGACCTGGTACCGACCAATGGTGGTACCCGGACGCAACAGCTCGTCGGAGCCGTCCTCGGGGGGGTCGCCCTGCGGTGGCCGCATCGTTGTGCCTTGGGTGCGGTTGTACCCCGTACCGCGGGCCCCTCACAAGCGCCCGGCAGGCGAACCACGCGGGTGTCTCCGCGGGATTTTCACCACGCCAGGGGCAGCTCGACGAAGGGGGTCACACACGGGGGGCCCTGGGCGTGCCGATAATGCGCGACCGAACCCTCTCCCAGGGCGATCACGGCCGCGGAGACGGTCTGGTAGCCCGGGAGATGGACGCAGAGGGCCTGGAGGGGGTCGCTCCACGCCGCGGGGATCCACGGGTCGGGGGGCGGGAGCTCGGCGCGGGGGGTTAGGGTGTGGTCGCCGAGCATGGCCTCCAGGCGCCGCGACAGGACGGGCCACGGGGCGGTCTTCAGCACGTCCTCGGGCACCCGATCTCGGGCCCTGCGGGCCTTTGGGAAGCGGGGGGAGTCCATGACGTCGTTGGTGAGGACGTGGACCCCGGGCCCGAGGGGGGTGAGGGTGATGGCCGCGGGGTCGGGGCGGACGTAGGCCACGGCGAGGGCGGAGGCATCGCCGAGGAGGAGGTTGAAGGGGCGGTACCGGGTGGGGTCGAGGCCCTGGAGGATCGCCCGGGCGGCGTCGAGGGAGCCCCCCCGCAGGAGGGACATCACCACCTCGCCGCGCGAGGCCTTGAGGTCGGCGGAGGGCGGGGCCCGCTGGTTGGTGAGGCCCACGAAGAAGCCGCGGGGGGTGACCCCGAGCCAGGTTCCGTGGGCGAGGAGGTCGCGGCCGGCGAGGACGGGGACGGGGCCCCCGCGGTCGATGGCCGGGGCGGCGGAGGGGCGATCGACGAACTCCTCGCGGTTGGCGGCGAGCAGGGTGGGGAAGTCATCGCGCAGCCGGTGATAGACGACGAGGGTGCACATCAGGGCCGAGGGGTGGGGTCTAGGGATCTCCCGCGGGGAGGGGTTCGGGGCCGAGGGCCATGCGGGCCCCGGGGGCGAGGGCGAACCCGCGGCGCCAGGCGATGAGCTCGGCCGCGATGGCCACGGCGATCTCGGCAGGGCTGCGGGCTCCGACCGCGAGCCCGAGGGGCATACGAACCCGGGCGATGTCCTCGGGGGCGAAGCCCTGGGCCTCGAGGCGCCGACGGGTGCGGGCGATCTTGGCCCGGCTGCCGACGCCCCCGACCAGGGCGTATCCCGCCCGCAGGGCCCAGGCGATGGCCTCCTGGTCGAGGGCGTGGTCGTGGGTCATGACCAGCACAGCTCCCCGGACCGGGACCCAGGGCCCCAGGGCCGCGTGGCTCCCGAGCACGACCCGGGCCCCGGCAAACCGCGCGGGCACGGCCCAGGCCTCCCGGTCGTCGACCACCGTCACCCCAAACCCCAACCCCCCCAACACCGGAACCAGGGCCCCGGCCACGTGGCCCGCCCCCACCACCCCGACTCGGGCCGCGGCGGCGAAGGGTTCGAGCAGGACCTCCACCCCGCCCCCGCAGCACATCCCCAGGGAGGCCCCGAGGGAGAGGGACAACACCGCGGGCTCGGGGGCTCCTTCGGTCTCGCATCGCCCGAGGAGTTCCATCATGGCCCGCAAGACCCTGCGCTCCAACGACCCGCCCCCGACGGTCCCCATACACCGCCCGTCGGCCGTGAGGCCGAGCTTCTGCCCGGGGGTGCCCGGGCTGCTCCCCCGCCGCGTCAAGACCGTGGCCAGGACCGCCCCATGGCCCTCCCGCGCGGCCTCGGCCACAAGGCTCAAAACCTCGTGAACATCCCCCGCCCGGGGCGTCGGAAGGCTCGCGTCGTCGCGAGGGTCATCGCTCGGAGGGTGCATCGGGATCAGCCACCGGTGGCCCGCATCGACACGGTCCGGGCGGTGACCTCCGTGCAGCCCTTCCATAGGGCGTCGGGTTTCTTCTCCCACGCCGCGGCGAGCCCTTCGGCCACCAGGGCCCCTGGGTCGGCCCCGACCCGAACGGCCTCGCGCAGGGACGGGCCGAGGGCCACCCCGTCGTTGGTGGCGAGGCACGGGCGGAGGGTCCCGTCGCTGGTGGCCCGGAGCCGGTCGCAGCCGCCGCAGTAGGTGTCGGTGCTGCCCGAGATGAAGCCCACCCGTCGACCCGATCCGTCGCGGGCCTCGACGTACCGGGCGGGGCCCCGCTCAGGGTCGCGCTCGGGGTCGTCGTCGCAGAGGAGGTGGGCGAGGCGCTCGCGCTGAACCCGCATCGGGACGAGCTTGTCGCGCCACACGTTGGCCCCCTCCCCGACTCCCATCACCTCGATGAAGCGGGGGGTGATCCCGCGGTCCCAGGCCCAGGCCGTGAGGGCGGGCAGGTCGTGGTCGTTGTCGCCCCGGAGCACCACGGTGTTGGTCTTGATCTCGTCGAAGCCCGCCGACCGGGCGGCCTCGATGCCCGCGAGGACGGCCCCGAGGTCGCCCCCGCGGGTGATGGCTGCGAAGCGGTCGGGGTCGAGGGTGTCGAGGGAGATCGTGATGCGGGTGAGGCCCGCGGCTCGCAGCGCGGCGGCGAGGGGAGCGAGGCGGCTGGCGTTGGTGGTGAGGGCCAGGTCGTCGAGGCCGAGGGCGCTGGCCCGACCCACAAACGCCACGAGGTCGCGGTAGAGGAGGGGCTCTCCGCCCGTGATCCGCACCCGCCGAACCCCCTCCCGCACGAGGCCCCGCAGCAGGGCCTCCCAGGTGTCGAGGTCGAGGCGGTCGTCGGCGGGGAGGTACCCGTCGTTGCGCGAGGGGCGGCAGTAGGTGCAGGCCATGTCGCAGCGGTCGGTGAGCGACACCCGCACCATCCGCGGGGCGGCCCGCTCGATCGTGGGGAGGCCTCGGGGCCCCGCAGGGGCGGGGCGGTGACTCTGACCTACGATCGGCAGGGCGAAGACCATCAGCACGGCGGAGTCTTGTGCACCCAGGGCCCGAAGTAAACCCATCCCCGCCTGCGGGGGGCCCTCGGGGTTGACGGAAGTTCAGCCCGTGAGGGCCGCGGCGGGGATCAGGGCGAGCTGCCAGCCGCCGACGGTGGGGTCGTACCAGTCGAGGCCGAGCCACGCGCCCGGGGGACGCCCCGGGGTCCCGTCCACGGGACGCAGCCGAAACAGCTCCGACCCCTCCCCAAACGGAACGCTCCGTTGCCCGAGGACCCTCCGCCCCACCGGATCGTACCGCACCACCCGGACCCTCCCGGGGGCTCCCTCCACCACCAGGGCCAGGGTGTCGGGGTCGAGCCACGTCGCCGCGAACGACCGCGGGTGCGACCCCTCCACCGGGGCCATGGGCAGGTCGCGGTCGCGCCCCGCGACGGCCCCGACCCCCAACCAGCAGGCTCCCCCGGCGAAGCGCCACGCGCTCACCAGGATCCGGGTCCCGTCGGGGGACAAGGCCAGGGTGGCCCGGTCGGGCGACCACGGACCCCGTCGCCCTTCGGCCGTCACAGGCACGGTCCGGGCTTCGTAGGCCTCCCCCGCGTCGGTCAGGTGCAGGGCGAGACCCTGTCCCCCCCCGAGTCCCAACTCGGCCACCCGGGTCGGCCCGAGCCACACGAGGGACAGTCCCCGCGGAGGGATCCGGCCCGGGAAGGCCACCCCACGACGGTCGAGGCCCTCCAGGAGCACGAGGGCCCCGTCTCCGCCCGAGGCCGGGGCGTCGACCCGCACCGCCACCCGGTGCCCGTCGGGGCAGAGAGAGGCCCGCGCGGCGCTCCAGGGGACGAGGTCGAGGGTGTCGCCCGAGGTGTAGCTCCAGGCCCAAAGGGCGTAGGGGGTGACCCGGGCGAGGGGGTCGGCGCTGTACCCGTCGCACAGGTGCCACAGGGCGGCCTCGCGGGCGTCGGCGTCCTCCCAGGGGCCGAGGTCGTGGCCGATGAGCATCCGGCCCCCCCCAGGGGCCCACTGCATCTTGCCCGAGGGCGCGACCCCCGGGAGGGTGTGGCAGGCGAGGACCCCCCCGTCGGGGATGGCGTGTACGAAGAGGGTCGCGTGCTGGGGAGTGGCATCGGCCCGCAGGATCCACAGGGTCTCGGGGCCGGTGAAGCGCAGGTCGAGGATGGGACCCTCGCCGGGCAGGAGGGTGGTGATCTCCCCCGTGGCGAGGTCGAGACAGGCCGCGGTGTGACCGGGGCCGCGGCCCGAAGGTGCGTCGGAGCGTCCCCAGACGGCGACCCGACGCCCGTCTGGACTGAGGTCGTAGCCCGTCAGGGCGGCGGTGATACGGCGAACGCCGCCCACCCAGGGCTTGAAACCAACAGCTTCCATGCAATGGGCGCGTCGGAGCATAACGCGAAGACCCCCCTGGCGCAGCCCAACGCGCGTAACCACCATTGAATGTAGAAAGGAAGTTCATGTACGATTACGACATGAGGCGACCGCGCAACAGCGGACATCAGTTTCTTTCGATGGTGTTGGCCGGAGGCGAGGGAAAAAGGTTATTTCCCTTGACGGCCGAACGGGCCAAACCCGCGGTTCCCTTTGGGGGGCGGTACCGGATCATCGATGTGGTGCTGTCCAACCTGGTCAACTCGGGGTTTACCCGCATCAAGGTGCTGACCCAGTACAAGTCGGCGTCCCTGGAGGAGCACATCGCGCGGGCGTGGCGGCTGTCGCCGGTCCTGGACAACTACATCGAGGCCATCCCCGCCCAGCAGCGGACGGGGCTCAACTGGTTCCTCGGCAGCGCCGACGCCGTCTGGCAGTGTTGGAACGTGGTGCAAGACGCCCACGCCGACACCCTCCTGATCTTCGGCGGCGACCACGTCTACAAGATGGACGTGCGTCAGATGCTCGATCAACACTTCGAGACCGGAGCCGATCTCACAGTGGCTGCGGTTCCTGTGCCGCGCGCGGATGCAAAATCCTTTGGAGTGATCCAGGTCGACGCCGAAGGCCGGGTGATCGACTTCGTCGAGAAGTCCGACACCCCCCCCGAGATGCCCGGGCGCCCGGGATGGTGCCTCGCCTCGATGGGCAACTACATCTTCGACGTCCCCGTGCTCGAAGACGAGCTGCGCCGCGACCAGCACGACGAGCACTCGGCCCACGATTTCGGCAAGAGTATCCTGCCTGCCATGGTGGCCCAGGGGCGCCGGGTCTACAGTTATGACTTCGGCAAAAACAGCATCCTCGGCGAAGAAAACCCGGCCTACTGGCGCGACATCGGGACCATCGAGACCTACTTCGACGCCAACCTCGACCTGGTCTCGATCAAACCTGAATTCAATCTCTACAATCCCCGCTGGCCGCTGCGTACAGGGATGAGCTTCGACCCTCCGGCCAAGTTTGTCTTCAGCGACCAGGCCAGCTCCCGGGTGGGCCTGGCCACCGACTCCATGGTCACAGACGGGTGCATCATCTCCGGGGGGCAGATCTACACCTCGGTCCTGTCCAACCGGGTTCGGGTCAACAGCTTCGCCCAGGTCGAGCAGTGCATCCTGCTGGAGGGCGTCCAGGTCGGTCGGTACGCCCGGCTCCGACGCACCATCGTCGACAAGGGGGTCTCCATCCCCGCGGGCATGTCCATCGGCTTCGACCCCGACGAAGACCGCCGCCGGGGGCTCCACGTCTCCGACACCGGGATCGTGGTCATCGCCAAGGGGGCCCACCTCGCCTGACCCACACCCGGGGTCCGGTCAAGCCGCAGGGTGACCGACGGCGAAACGTCGTCAGTTACTACCCACCTACATCGGATCCGTGCCATGCGTTCAGGGACGTATGGGACGCCCAGAGCGAGATTTTCGGGATCGTGACGCCAAGGAGGCCCTCGTCCACGCGGCGGCCTCGTTGTCCGCGGCGGCCTCGGTGCACGGTCGGGTCCCCCCCCACGACCTCGACGCCGAGCGGGCCGTGCTCGGAGCCATCCTCCTCGACAACACGGCCCTCGGGATGGCCGAGAGCGTGGCCACCGCGGGCGACTTCTACCACCCCGCCCACGGGGTGATCTTCGAGGCCATCCAGGCCCTGTCGACCCGGCGCGAGCCCATCGACGTGGTCACCCTGGCCTCGGAGCTCCGGGCCCGCGAGCGGCTCAACACCGTCGGAGGGGCCCAGTACCTGGGCGAGCTCACCGACACCATCCCCACCATCGCCCACGTCGAGTCGCACGCCCGCATCGTGGCCGACCTGGCCGGGGTGCGGCGGATGATCGAGGTGGCCCATGAGATCGTCGCCCGGGGCTACGGCGAGCGCGGCAACGCCGAGGCCTTCCTCGACTTCGCGGCGGCCAAGGTCTTCGAGGTCGCCCAGAAGCGGGCCAAGAGCAACCTCGTGCCCCTGGAGCAGGCCATCATCGAGGCCTTCGCCCGCATCGAGAACGTCCTCGAGAACGGCCTGCGCATCTCCGGCCTGGAGACGGGCTTCCGCGACCTCGACACCCTCACCGCGGGCATGCACCCGGGCCAGCTCATCATCATCGCGGCCCGGCCCGCCATGGGCAAGACCAGCTTCATCCTCAACATCGCCCTCAACGCCGCGGTGAGCTCGGGCAAACCCGTGCTCTTCTTCTCCCTGGAGATGCCCCGGGTCGAGCTGGCCAACCGCCTCATGTGCGCCGAGGCCCGGGTCGACCAGGGACGGCTCCGCACCAACCTCCTCACCCAGGACGACGTGACAGCCCTCACGGCCTCGGCCAACCGGCTCCACGCCCTGCCCATGTACATCGACGACTCGGGCGACCTCACCCTCCTGGAGCTCCGGGCCAAGGCCCGCCGGGTGCGCAACGAGCGCGGCCTGTCGATGATCATCATCGACTACCTCCAGCTCATGAAGTCGAGCCGCGACAAGGTCGAGTCGCGCGAGCGCGAGATCAGCGAGATCAGCCGCGGACTCAAGAGCCTCGCCAAGGAGCTCGGGGTCCCCATCGTGGCCCTGTCCCAGCTCAACCGCGGATGCGAGACACGCCCCGGCAAGGACAAGCGCCCCATGATGAGCGACCTGCGCGAGTCGGGAGCCATCGAGCAGGACGCCGACGTGATCATGTTCATCTACCGCGACGAGGTCTACAACCCCGACACCGAGGACAAGGGCCTCGCGGAGATCATCATCGCCAAGCAGCGCAACGGCCCCACCGACACCATCCGCCTGCGGTTCGTGCGCGAGCTCACCAAGTTTGAGAGCCTCGCCCTCGACGACCACGGCTACGCCGACACCCAGGTGGGCAGCCTCGACGAGATGCCCGCCGACGACTTCGGTTGAACCCCCGCCCGCGGCCCGTCGACAGACGCCCCCGGGCGCCTTAGGGATGGTGGCCGTGATGAAATCGTACCTCGTCGGTTGGGTCGTCCTCGGTGGGCTCGTGGCGTGCAGCGGGACCACGCCCCCCCCGTCCTCCACAGCAGGCGGTGGGCCGCAGGGGGCCGAGGCCGTCCAGCCCAATGTCTCCAGCCTCTCCAACGACCCGAGCCTGGTCGACGCAGGGCCCCCGCCCGAGGCCGTCCCGGTCCCGCCCGTGACCATCACGGCCGGGACGCGGCGCGAGGTCCCGAGCCCGACGCCCACCGTCCGGATCACAGCCCCCCGGGCCGGGGCCACCGTACGCGAAAACCGGGTCGAGCTGCGCCTCGACGTGCGCAACTGGCGCAACCCCGACGACGCCTCCGACCAGCGCCACATCCACGTCGTGATCGACAACAACGAGTACATCCGGGTCGACGACCCGCGCCGCCCGGTGGTCCTCACCGACCTGGCCGAGGGGACCCACGTGGCCCGCGTGTTTCCCGGCTGGGAGACCCACGAGTCGGTCAAGACCGACGGGGCCTTCGCCATGCTGGTCTTCCACGTCGGCCGTCCGACCCCCAACTTTGGTTTCAACCCTCGGGCCCCGATGCTCGTGTACTCCCGGCCCAAAGGGACCATGACGGGCCCCGCGGCCGACCGGGTCCTGCTCGACTGGTACCTCGTCAACGTGCCCGCGGGCGACCTCGGCCCCGAAGGGGTGCGGGTGCGCCCCAGCATCGATGGGCAGGCCTTCGACCCCATGACGACCTGGCAGCCCCACTACATCGAGCACCTGCCCGCGGGCGAGCACACGGTCGTGCTCGAGCTCCTCGGGCGCGACGGTCAGGTCATCGCAGGCCCCTTCAACCGGGTCGAGCGACGGATCGTGATCGAGCGCCCCGCGCCCTGATGCCCTGCGCCGCCCCGGGGGGTGATGCTCAGGGAATCACGAAGGGGATCGTAAACTCCTGGCGGTCGTAGGTGAAGTTGAGCTGGTAGGCTCCCACGATGCGACCGCCCACGGCGATGGAGAGGGTCACGGGCGTATTGCCGCTGCCGCACATGTCGTAGGCCACGGCCCGGACCCGGTACTGCCCGCTCGGAGGGTTGTCGGGCCAGTAGACGTTTTCGACCGTGGGGGGGGAGACGCTGCAGGCGGCGTTGGCGTCGCGGTCGAGGACACCCCCCGAAGAGCTGTTGCGGTGGCCGTAGTAGATCTCCTCGCCGTTGGGGTCGATCACGTGGAGGTCGATGTCGGACGAGGAGCTCCACGCGGCGGTGACCTGGATGTTGCCGGTCTGATAGCCGCAGCCCTCGTCGATGACCCCGTTGCAGTTGTCGTCGAGCCCGTTGCACTGCTCGGGCGACCCCGGAACACACTGGGTCTGCACCGCGAACACCCCCGTCGGCACGTCGACCGTCGCCGTGAGGGTGCTGGTCGGCTGCACCGGCTGCGGCTGCGCCGTCACCGTCGTCACCGTACCCTGCATCTGCCCCCGGGTGCCCACCACACACCCGGTGAGCGCCTGGAAGAGGGTCACCGCCGCGGCTCCCGCCGCCATCCGTCCGTACCATGCCATGGGATTGCCAAGCTCCTTCCGTGGGCCGTCCGCCGCGCCGTGTGTTGCTCTTGGACGCCTCGTTGCCGCCACGCCTTGTAGCACTCCGACCCGCGCCGCGGTGGCCATCCATACAACACACGCGGACGATGCCGCCCAACGGAGATGGTACGCTTCCGGTCGACCATGCCTTTCACCCACGAATTGAATCTTGTGACCGAGGCCGTGCGCCGCGCCATGGCCCTGCTCTTGCGACACTACGCCACGGAGTTTGCCGTGGATTGGAAGAGCGAAGGCGACCCGGTGACGGCCGCCGACCGGGCCGTCAACGCCCTGCTGGTGGAGAGCCTGCGGGCGGGGTTTCCGGGGGATGGCATCTGCGCGGAGGAGAGCGACGGGGTCGAGGCCGCCCGGGCCGCGGGGGCGGGGGGGCGGTGCTGGTTCGTCGACCCGCTCGACGGGACGCGGGAATTCGTGCAGCGCAACGGGGAGTTCTGCACGATGGTGGGCCTCGCCGTGGGCGGGGAGGCGACCTTGGGGGTGGTGGGGGTTCCGACCACGGGGGAGGTCTGGGTGGGGGTCGTAGGGGAGGGGGCCTGGTCGCTCGACCCCGCGGGCGGTCGGCGTCCCCTGCGGGTCGTCCCTCCGGGGGAGGGCGCTCCGCTTCGTGCCGTGGTGTCCCGCTCGCATCCGCACCCCGACACCCGGGCCGCCCTCGCCCGCCTGGGCGACACCCGCCTCGTGCCCTGCGGGAGCGTGGGGCTCAAGGTGGGCCGGGTCGCCGAAGGGGCCGCCGATCTGTACCTCCACCTCGGGGGCGGGCCCAAGCTCTGGGACGGCTGCGGTCCCGAGGCCATCGCCCGGGCCGCCGGGGCCGCCGTCCTCGACACCCAGGGGCACCCCCTGCGCTACGACACCGCCGACCTCGGGCTCGACCGGGGCCTCGTGGTGGCCCACCCCACCCTGCTCCCGCGGCTGTGGGAGGCCCTGGGCCGGTCGTGAGCCTTGCCGAAGACGCGCCGCGGAGGGCAGCCCGGTGCTAGAGTC
The DNA here is from genome assembly GCA_964447205.1 of uncultured Myxococcaceae bacterium. Lineage (GTDB taxonomy): Bacteria > Myxococcota_A > Polyangia > Polyangiales > JAEUKH01. The sequence goes on along the minus strand of CAYUSB010000030.1, from coordinate 64,427 downwards.
GGGCCCGTGCGTGCGTACGATCTCGACGGCGATTACGAGTGTCACGCCTGCGGCACGACCCACGAGGGCGAGCCCGCCGGGTGGGGCCTCCTGCTGTTTGTCCGCGGCGACGGCGTGGTGTCCGAGGAGCCCCCGCTCTGTGAGCGCTGCGCCCTCGCCATCCGCATGACGGCCCGCCACCGGTGGGAACTCGAAGAGGAGGAAGGGTGATCGACCGCAGCGGGAGTGTCGCCTGATGTGGCCCGCCCGGGCGGCCATCCGGCCTGTGGCCCCGCACGCCGTGGTGTCGCGTGAGGCCGTCCAGAGCGCCGAGGAGGCCCTGTCCGATCGCGGCGACCTGGAGGTCCAGATCGAGCGGGGCATGACCGCCATGGCCGAGGCCCAACCCGGCCTCGCGGCCTACCTCCTGCGCGAGGTCGACGGGCTCCATGACGACACCGCCGAGGCCCTCGGGAGCTTCCTGGGGGTGGTCCTCTGGCGGTCGTTTCAGGAGGCCTTCGGGGCCAGGATGCGGCCCGTCCCCGCGGAGCACGTGGCGGCCGTGCAGGCCATGTTCGAGTACGACGAGGAGCTGCGCCGGGGCGACGCGGCCGAGGTCTTGGAGTCCGACGACCTGGTGGCCATCGGTCAGCCGCACCTGGTGGCCTTCGTGCGCGAGCAGATCGACGCCGCCCTGGAGCCCGACGAGGACGGCGAGTCGGCCGACGTCGACCTCGACGACATCGCCACGGTGTACCGGGCCCTCCTCATCGCCATCCTGGCCCTCGGACAGGGCGTCACCCCTCCCAAGGGGGCCGTCCCGGGCATGCTGGCGTGAGGGCCGCGGGCCTGGGGCTCGCCGTGGCCCTGTGGGTTGTTCCCGCGGAGGGGGTGGCCCAGGGGAGGGGCCCCGCCGACCCGGTCTCGGCCGACCACGACCGCGCCGGGAGCCTGCAACAGCAGGGGCGCCACGCCGAGGCCGCCGTGGTGTACTGGGCCCTGTATGGTCGCACCCGGCTGGCCCGCGACCTCGCCCTGGCGGGTTTCGCCGAGGCCGCCGCGGGGCGCTGGGTGCAGGCGGAGCTGGCCCTCGGAAGGGCCCTCGCCGCGGCGGACGACCCCTGGGTGGTCGAAAACCGCCCCCTCCTCATCGCCCAACACGCCCTGTGCCGCAGCCGGGTGGGGCGCCTCGTCCTGGAAGGCGGCGTGGCCGGGGCCGCCGTCTCCGTCGAAGGAACCTCCCAGGCGGTCACCCTGCCCCTGGCCGAACCCCTGCGGGTCCCCGTGGGCCTCACCCGGGTGTCGGTCCAGGCACCCGGGTATCGAACCTTCTCGCGGCGGGTGATGGTTCAGCCCGAGGGCGAGGCTCCGACCCGGCTCCTGGTCACCCTGGCTCCCGTGGGGGCTCCGACCACCCCCGACGACGAAGACGAAGACCGGCCCAGGCCCGAGGCGGCCCCGCGTCCGAGACCCTCGGAGCAGACGGTCGCGGAGGCCCCGGCAAACCCCCCGGTGCCTCTCCGCCAGGAGGTAGGGTATGTCTCCCTGGGGGTCGCCTTCGCGGGCCTGTCGACGACCGTTGGCGGCCTCGTCCTGCATCACTGGGACGTGGAGGCGGGGCAGCCCATGCTGTTCCTGGGGCTCACGGTGATGGGGGTGTTCGGCACCGTGGGGAGCATCTTGCTGCTGCCTTCGTCGCAGAGACCCCCGCGGACACCCCTCGGAGCCCCCCGGGCGAGCCTCGGGTGCAGCCCGAGCCTTGGGGCCCCGGGCCTGGCCTGCGCTGTCCGCTGGTAGGGCCCCAACCCGCCGATGGGGCCCTGCGGGTGTGCTACGGTCGTGGCCGAGGCACAACCCCAATGGTGGAAGCTGGGACAGTCCTGGGCGGGAAGTACCGCCTCCGTGAACCCCTCGGAGAGGGCGGGATGGGGTCGGTCTGGATCGCCGACAACCTCGCCATCAAAGGGGCCGAGGTGGCCGTCAAGGTGCTCCACGCGCACTTCGCCCGCGAGCCCGAGACCGTGCAACGGTTCAAGCAGGAGGCCGAGGCCGCGGTCTGTATTGGCCACCCCAACATCGTCAAGGTGTTTGACTTCGGGGCCTCCCCCGACGGGTCGCCGTACATGGTCATGGAGCGGATGATCGGCGAGTCGCTGGCCGCCCGCCTGGAGCGGGAGGGCAGGCTCCCGGCCGACGACGCCGTCGACATCGTGGTCGAGGTCTTGCGGGCCCTGGAGGCCGCCCACGACAAGGACATCCTGCACCGCGACATGAAGCCGGAGAACATCTTCCTGGCCCAGGCCGGCGAGCTGGTGATGCCGAAGATCCTCGACTTCGGCGTGTCGAAGATCCTCGGCGACGACGCCGAGCGGGTGCGCATGACCCGCACCGGGGCCCTGGTCGGGACCCCCGCGTACATGTCCCCCGAGCAGGCCATGGGGGAGGCCACGGTCGACCTGCGGAGCGACCTGTGGGCCATGGGGGTGATCCTGTACGAGCTCCTGTCGGGGCACCTGCCGTACGAGGGGACCAACTACAACACCGTCCTCATCCGCATCGCCACGGGCGACTGCACCCCCCTGGAGTCGGTGGCCCCCGACCTCCCCCTCGGGCTGCGGGCCATCGTGAGTCGGGCCATGGCCCGCGAGCGGGGGCAGCGGTTTGCCAGCGTCGGAGCCATGCGGGAGGCCCTGGAGCGCTGGCGTCGCGGGGACGATCCGGGGGTGTCCCTCGTTCCGTCGGCGCCAGTGGCGACACGGACCTCGTCGCCTCACACCCACGCCGAGACCCTCCTGGCCACTCCGGCTCCCACCCTCGGCCCGCCCACACCGCCCCGGTCGCGGATGCCCGTGTTTCTCGGCGCCGCGGCGGCGGTGGCCGTGGCCCTGGTGATGGGGGTGTTTCTGCGTCACCCCGCGGCCGAACCTGCCCTGCGGGCCGAGTCCAGCGCCTCGCTCGGGGCCGGGGCCGGGGCCGGGCATCAGCTCCGGATCGACAACCTCCCGCCGCGGGCCCACATCGCGGTCGACGACACCCCGGTGATGTTGCCCACCCGCCTCCGAGCCGACGGCGATCATCGGGTGCGGGTCGAGGCCCCCGGGTTTCGCCCGTGGATGGCCGTGGTCTCCCGCCCCACCGCCGACGTGGTCCTGGCCTACGCGGGCGAGCCCGAAGCCCCGACCCTGCCCGCCGAGCCCGTGGCCCCGTCGGTGCCTCTGGCGGTTCCGGTCGGACGTACCCCGGTGGCTCGGGGGGCGAATGTGCCCCGCAGGCCCCGCCGCCACGAGCCCGGGTCGGTCAACGACCTGCTGGCCACCAACCCCGGGATCTGACCTCCCCCCGTGTTTTCTCTGCGGGCCCTGTCTCCGCGCCTCCCGGCCGTGGCCCTGGTGGTGCTCCTCGCCCTCGGGGCCCTCGTGCGCGGGTACGGGGCCGACTGGGGGGCTCCCTTCAACCTCCACGTCGACGAGCTGGCGTACAACCTCCACGCCGCGGTTCGCACCGAGCACCATCGGCACCGCGACGGCTGGTGGCGCCCGGAGATCCTGTCGTACGGGATGCTGCCCGTGCGGGCCTTCGTGCTCGTGCGCGATGTCACGATGGGACCGTCCCGGGCCCGCCATCACCTCGCGGCGAGCCTCACGGCCGACGACTATCTGCGGTCGGGGTACAGCTTCGACCCGGCCCATCGTACGGCCTACCACTGGCCTGGCCTGGTCGCGTGGCTACGCCGGGCCTCGGCCCTCGCCTACGCCCTGGCCCTTGGGCTGACGGCGGCCATGGCCTGGAGGCTCTACGGGCCCCGGGCGGGGGTCCTCACGGCCCTGTCGGCGGGCTTCGCCGCGGGTCTCGTGCAACACGCCCACTACTTCACCCCCGAGGCCTCGTTGACCCTCGGGGTGGCCCTCCTCGGGTACGCCGCGGCCCGCATCGCCACCGACCGCCGCCCGCTCACGACCCCTGCGGTCTGGGCCGATTTCGTGCTTGGGGCCCTCGGGATGGTGGCCGTGACGTCGAGCAAGATCACCAGCGCCCCGGTGTGTGCCGTGTCGGGTCTGGCGGTGTATGCGCGGCTTCGGGACGGGGGCCTCGGACGGCGGGAGGCTCTCGGGCAGACCCTCGACGCGGGCAAACTCTGGGCGGCCGTGGTGGGGGCGGCGGTGGCCTGGGGGGCCCTCAACCCGGCGGCCGTGCGCAACGCGGCGGTGTACTTCTCCGACGACACCCACTTCGGCCCCCTCGAACAGGTGAAGGCCTATCGCTGGGGCGCGGTCTTGCCGGACTGGGCGAGTTTTTATGTGGGCCAGGGGCGCTCGTATTTTCTGCGCCAGACCCTGGCCGACGCCCTGGGGCGCCCATTGGCCCTGTGGAGCCTTGGGGCCAGCCTCGGGATGCTCCTGCGGGGCCCGGGGGTGGCTGGGAGGCTGCCTGCGGTGATGGCGGCCCTGCTCCTGGGGCCCCTGGCCATGACGCAGTTGCAGACCATTCGGTATGTGGTTCCGGCGTTGGGGGTGTTGTGTGTGGGGGGGGCGTGGGGGGCGGTGCGGGCCTGGGGGCTGTGGTCGCAGGCGGACCGAGGTTGGCGACGGGCGGGGGCGGGGGTGCTTGTGGTGCTTGGGGCTCTGGCCCTGGGGCACGGGGTTTTGCGGGGGGTAGGCCAGGTTCGGGTGTATGGGGGGGTGGACAACCGGGTGGCGGCGGCCCGGTGGCTGCGGTCCCACGCGGCTCCGGGGGACAGGGTGATTGTCGAGGATCATCCCTTCTACAGCCCGCCCCTCGGCAACGAGTGGGGCGAGGGCGAAGAGGTCGGGGCCCGGAGGGTCGGGTACGAACGCCTGTGGGTGGGCGGCGAAGACCCCGAGGCCGTAGCCCGATGGATGGAGGGGGCGCGGTTTGTGGCCCTCAACGGGTGGTACCTGCGCCTCGCGCATCACCCTGATTTCGTGCGGAGACACCCCGGGCGGGCCCGGTTTTATCAGGGTGTTTTGCGGGAGGGGGCCCCGCGGGGGTTCCGGGAGGTCGCGCGGTTTGACCGGGGCCCGGGGATCGGCCCGTGGCGGGTGGATGAGTCGTCGTCGGAGATCTTGTCGGTGGCCTTCGACCACCTGCCGCTGCGGGTGTACGAACGGGTCGGGCGGTAGCGGGGGCGGCGGGCGGAGGGCGGCGGGGGGGCGGGCTGCGAAGCCGCAAGGGCGCGAGGGCCGCAAGGGACAGGAGGTGTTGTGGGTCGGAGGGCGGCGTGACCCCCTGCGACGCTTCGCTGGCGACCGCGCCTTCGTCTGCAACACCTGCTCCCCCACCCGCCGACCTTCCCCTGCCCGAGGCCCCCCACCACGTCCGCGTTTCCCCCATAAAACCGCCTGCCCCTTGCGGCCCTTGCGCCCTTGCGGCCTCGCAGCCCGTCCCCAATCGTCTCCCCATACCCCCCATGCCCATCCCCCCATGCGCCCTGCCACATCCCCCCATGTGCCCTACCGCATGAATGTATATGCCTCCCCACACCCTAGCATATGGTAGCCGCTGATTCTGCCAACCATATTCCGATACTTCACCCATCTCTCCCTCTTCACCCCCGCAGCACGGCCACCACCCCCGCGGCCATCATCGCCACCGCCAGCAGCCCCCGGGCTGTCACCGGCTCGCCGAACATCACCCGCCCGAGCACCACCGCCGACGCGAGCCCCACCGTACGCTTGAGGGCCTCCAGCTCGCCCGCCACCACTGTCCGGAACGCCTCCAACTGCAGCCCCTGAGCCGCCACCGCGAGGCCCCACGCGAGGCCCATCGCCCCCCGCGCCGACCAGGCCCGCGACGCCACGGAGGGCCACCGCCGGGGGCCAAAGAGTGCCGTCCCGACCGCCAGCATGGTCAGGGCCCCCAAGGCCCCGTGGAGGGCCACCGGGGCGTGACGCAGGGCCATCCGGTCGAAGTTGGCCACCGCCCCCCACAATACCGCCACCCCGAGCATCCACGCGACCCCCGCCCGCACCCGGGCCCGGGCCTCCGGGTCGAGGCCCCGCCCCATCGCCAGAACCACCGCCCCTGCCACCACCCCGGCCCCGCCCACAAACTGCACGGCCCGGGGGGCCTGGGGTTCGGTCAGGAGCCCAAGGGCGAGGGAGATCACCGGGGTCAGGGCCAGACACGGGATCACCACGCTCAACGGGGCGATCCGTACGGCCTTGAGAAACCCGAGGGCCCCGAGAGAGCCGCACGAGCAGGCCCCAAGGGCCGGCAGAACATACCCGCGGTCGCTCGGAACAGCCCCCGTAGCCACAGCCCATCCCCCGAACACCGGGAGCTGCCCCGCCGCAAGAAGGGCCAACACCTCGGCCGGGGCGAAGCGCATCGCGAGGCGTTTGCGGGCGGCGTCGAGGCCCGCCCAGGCCAGGGAGGCCCCAAGGGCGAGGGCAAACCCCGCGGGGGACATCACCGGTCGCGGCGACGGCGACGTACGGCCCAGGCGCTCACAAGCCCGAGGGCCGCGAGGCACATCCCGCCCGCCCCCACCGGCCCCGGACGCACCGAGCAGAACCCCGGGAGGCCCTCTCCGCCCTGTTGACGGTAGTGTTCCCAGTAGTCGGTGGACGAGCTCGGGGTGGTGCAGGTCTGGGTGAGGGCAGCCGTGCTGCGATTGCCCGCCCGGTCTTCGGCCACCACGGCGAAGCGGTAGCTCACCCCATTGCGCAGGCCCGTAATGGCCGTGGGCGACCCGACCCCCGCGTCGGGGTCGTTGCAGCGCAGGGCCGCGAGCTGGGCGTCGTTGTTGGGGTCGAGGTCGGCGAAGACCCCCGTCCCGCAGGCCACCGACCCGTCAGGGCGCGGCCCCGCGTCGCCCGACTCCTGGCCCCGGGGCGGGTCGCACAGTACATACACCGCCCGCAACGTCTCCACCCGCGGAACCCCCGGGGTCGGTGTCACCGCGCCCGTGTCCACGACGGCCGCGTCGCTGAGACCCGCGTCGGTGGCGGCGCTCCCCGCGTCGGGAAGGGTGTAGTCCCAGGCGATGCGGGCCGTTCCCTCTTCGCCCGTGGCCGACGGGGACCCCACGGGGGCGGGCTGGAGCGTGTCGATGGTGACCAGGAGCGAGCGGGCCACCACCACCCCGTCGACCACGAGGTACACCCGGCGGGTCTCCTCGATCGTAGGGCACTGGGCGTTGACCGCGTCGACGAGGCGGGCCGCCGGAACCGAGACCGTGTACTGGGTGGCCCCGGCCAGGAGGGGTGCGGCGCAGTGGTCGCGAATGTCGGTGCCGCAGAGCTGAAAACACCGGGGGGCGGTCGACCCGGGCTCGCGGTCTTCGGGGTCGCACTCGCCCGCGCTCGCGACCCAGACGGTCGGGGAGGCCGAGGCCGGGGTGGCGAGGGTGGCCCGAAAGAGCCAACGCTCCGGGCTGGTGCAGTCGCGGGCCCCGATCCGATCGAGCCGTACGAGGGCGTCGCCCCGTGGGCCCCCCCTCCGCCCCGCAGACACAAACTGAACCTGCCCCCACGCCGGCACCGCCCCCAGGACCAGGGACGCGATGAGCGCGAGAGACCACGACCGAGACGCAGGGTGAAGCATGGTGGCGGGCGACAAAACGCTGGGACCATAGCACCATCATCCCGCCCCGCGAGAAGCCCCTTACCCCACCCGCCAGGTCACCCAGTCTCCGTCCTCGCTCAGGGCCTCGATGACCCGCATCCCCGTCTGCACGAGGGCCGCGTGGACGGGCCCGGTCGACCACCGGGCGATGCCCGACACGATCACCACCCGGGGCCTGCGGCGCAGGGGGCCGAGCCGTACGATCAGCTCGGCCGCGTCGACGGCCCCGATGTTCTGCACGATGACGTCGTAGGGGTGCAGGAGCACCGAACGCCAGTCGCGGCGCACGAACCGGATGGGAGCCTCCGGGGCGTTGCGGGCCACCAGGGTCGCGAGGTGACTGCCGGCCAGGGCCTCAGTGTCGGCGGCCACCACCTCCCGGGCCCCGCACAGGGCCGCCACCAGGGACAGAAGCCCCGCCCCCGAGCCGAGGTCCACCACCCGATCGTCGGCCGCCACGTGGGCGCTCAAGAGACGGATGCAGTCCCGGGTGGTCGCGTGATCGCCCGACCCAAAGGCACCCCCCGGCTCGGTCACCACCACCCGCCCCGTCTCCCCCGCCGGAACCTCCCGCCACGACGGAACCATCACCCACCCCCCGTCGATCCGCAGGACCCCGTGGGCCTCCTGCCACGCCGAGGCCGCCTCCACCTCCGCGGGGCTCACCGTACGGGTCTCGACCGCGTGGGCCATGAAGGGTCGGGCCCGGGCCTCCGCCGCGAGGGCCTCGAGGGCCGCCCGGGTCTGCCCGTCGGGATCCTCGCGCCACACCTCCACCGTGGCCAGATCGTCGGCGTCGACCGCGAGGCCGTACCCGTCCGCCACGGGGTCGCTCCGCACCGGGTCGAGGACCACCGCGTCGGGAAATCCCAGGGCCGCGGCGCGCTGGACGAGGGCCTCGCTCCGCCCTGCGGGGAGCACGATCTGCAAGACGAGGTATACGCGCACGACCGGGGCCACTGGGTAGCACGGCCCACCTTGACCCTCCAGGGTCACGGTCTTAGACCGATCTCTCGCAGGACCTGATGGCATTCAAGATCAACGAGCGATGTACGGCCTGTGCGGCGTGCGCAGGGCAGTGTCCCACCGGAGCCATCCGCGGCGACCGGTCGGTGGGGTACAGCATTGATCCGGCCCGCTGCATCGACTGCGGGGCCTGCGGGGTGGCCTGCCCCGACGAGGCCGTGAGCGACCCTCACGGGGAGGTCTTCGGCCTGTACGCCCCCGACCGGGGCCCCGGGGTGGTGATCGACCTGACCCGGTGTTCGGGCTGCGGGTGGTGCGTCGAGGCCTGCCGGGCCGACGCCCTGACCTCCGTCACCCTGGTCGCCTCCGACGGGTCCGCGGTGCGCTTCCCCGCCCTCGATCCGCGGCGTTGTACGGGCTGCGAAGGCTGCGTCCTGGCCTGCGGAGCCGGGGCCGTGAGCCTCGTGCGGCGCGACAGCCCCGGGTACGCCCGGGCCCAGTCTGCCCGACGCGGAGCCCTCGCCGCCCTCGGACTGCTCAGCCCGGGGACGTGAATGACACGGGGGCCTTGGTGCTACCTTCCCTGGCAATGAGCGACCCCGAGACGCCCGACCCCGCCCCCGGGGCCATCGCCGAACTTGTCCCCGAGCCTGCACCCGAGGCCGTCCCCGAAGACCCCGCCGTGGCGGCCATGGCCCGGTGCCTCGCGGCGGGCGATCACCACGCGGCACGGGTTCGGGCCGAGGCCCTGGTGAAGTCCGACGACCCGGTACACCAGGAGGCCGGGCGGGCGATGCTCCAGCGGCTGCGCCCGGACGTGCGGGTGAGCGCGGTGTTTGTGCTGACGGGGGGGCTCATCCTGGCCCTGGCCCTGCACTGGCTGGGGCACAGGGCGTGAGGCGCCGTACGCTGCTCCAGGGAGCCCTCGGGCTGGCCCTCCTGGCCGGGTGCGCGGCCCCCCAACGCCCGGCCCCGAGCCGGCCCGAACACGCGGTCGATTGGGTCCCCCTGCGGCAGGGGGCGGGGTGGAGCTACGACACCCAGACGGGCATCGGGGGCGACGCCGTCCTGGCCACCCTGTCGGTCGTGCGGGCCGAGGGCAACGGGCGGTTTCTCGTGCGCAGCAGCAACGTGCGTACGGAGACCTGGGAGCACCGGCCCGACGGGGTCGTGCGCGAGGGGCAGTACATCCTGCGCGACCCGGTGCGCGCGGGGACCCGCTGGACGGGGCGGACGGGCGAGAGCGTGATCCGTGCGGTGACCCCGCGGCGCGAGGTGGCGGGGCAGACCTACCGCGACGTGGTCGAGGTGGTGCACACCGCCCGCGAGAGCGGAATCGTGACCCACACGTGGTTTGCGGCGGGGGTCGGGGTGGTCGAGATTGTCGCGGAGGCCACCAGCTCCCGGGGCACGACGGTGGGGGTGCACTCCACCCTGCGCGGATACAGCCTCCAGGACCCGGCCGACTAGCCGGGGCCGTGTGCGGTCTCCAGGGAATTCGCCCACGATCGGGTACACTCTACGGTGTGAACGCTCCGCCCCCTCTCACCGACCCGAAGCTCCTGATCAACCGCGAGTTGTCCTGGCTGGAGTTCAACCAGCGGGTGCTCGACGAGGCCGCCGACCCGACGGTCCCGCTGTTGGAACGGCTCAAATTCCTGGCCATCGTGAGCACCAACCTGGACGAGTTCTTCATGATCCGGGCGGCTGGGGTGAAGCAACAGCTCGCCGGGGGCCTGGTCGAGCCTGCCCAGGACGGCTCGTCACCGCAAGACCAGCTCGGGGCCATCTCGACCCGGGCCCATCAGATGGTGCGCGACCAGTACGCCGTCTACTGCAACCAGGTGCAGCCCGCCCTGGAGTCCCACGGGATCGTGCTCGGCGGGCCGCGGGCCTGGACCCCCGAGCTCATGGCCCGGGTGGGAGACTACTTCGCCGCGGAGATCTACCCCGTCCTGACGCCCCTCGTGATCGACCCCGGGCACCCCTTCCCCCACCTCAAGAACAAGTCCCTCAACCTCGGGGTGGTCTACGCCTCCGACCGCGACGAGGCCGGGATCGGGTTCGCCGTGGTGCAGGTTCCGGCTATTTTGCAGCGGCTCGTGGAGGCCGGTCGGGGCGACGTGAAGTCCCCGGGGAGGCACTGGGTCTTCCTCGAAGACGTGATCGCCCGCCACGTCGGGATGCTCTTCCCCGGCCTGGAGATCCTGTCCGTGTCCCCCTTCCGCCTCACCCGCAACTGGGACATGGAGATCGACGAGGAGGAGGCCGAGGACCTCCTCCAGACGATCCAGCAGGAGCTCCGCCGACGCGACCGCGGCAGCGCCGTACGCCTGGAGGCCGCGGGCAACATCGACCCTCGGCTCCTCGGGCTCCTGCAGCGCGTGTTGCGCCTGGAGGCCCAGGACGTCTACCTCGTCGAGGGCCCCCTGCACCTCGGCGACCTCGTGGCCGTACACGGCACCGACGAGCGCCGCGACCTGCACGACGAGCCCTTCACCCCGCAGATCGTGCCGCCCTTCCGCGACGCCGAAGACCTCTTCGCGGTCATCGCCGAGCGCGACGTGCTCCTGCACCACCCGTACGAGAGCTTCGACTCGGTGGTGGAGTTTGTCTCCCGGGCCGCCGACGACCCGCGGGTCCTGGCCATCAAGATCACCCTGTACCGGGCGGGGTCCAACTCGCCCTTCGTCCGGGCCCTCGCCCGGGCCGCAGAGAACGGCAAGCAGGTCACGGCCCTGGTCGAGCTCAAGGCCCGCTTCGACGAGGAGGCCAACATCAAATGGGCCCGGGCCCTGGAAGGGTCGGGGGTCCACGTGGTGTACGGGCTCCTCGGGCTCAAGACCCACGCCAAGGTGTGCCTCGTCGTGCGCCGCGAGGACAAGGGCCTGCGGCGCTACGTCCATCTGTCGACGGGCAACTACAACCCCGCCACGGCGCGGCTGTATACGGACGTGTCGATGTTCTCGGCGCGGCCTGAGCTTGGCGAGGACGCCACGGCCCTCTTCAACCTGCTCACGGGCTACTGCGAGCCGCCCACGTGGAAGCGCCTCGCGGTGGCCCCCCTGTCCCTGCGCGAGCGGGTCCTGGCCCTCATCGAACGCGAGGCCGAACACGCCCGCAACGGGCGCCCGGCCCACATCGTGGCGAAGTTCAACGCCCTGGTGGACGTGAAGGTCATCCACGGGCTCTACGCGGCCTCGCAGGCGGGGGTGAAGATCGACCTCATCATCCGCGGGATCTGCTGCCTCCGCCCGGGTGTTCCAGGCGTCAGCGAGCGCATCCGGGTGATCTCCATCGTCGACCGCTACCTTGAGCACACCCGGGTGTTGAGCGTCGCCAACGGGGGCGACCCCCAGGTGTATCTCTCCAGCGCCGACTGGATGCAGCGCAACTTCGACCGCCGGGTGGAGGTGATGTTTCCCGTCGACGATCAGGCCATGGCCACGTGGGTCCGCGACACCCTCCTGGAGACCCAGCTCCACGACAACGTGAAGGCCCGGGAGATGCAGCCCGACGGGTCGTATGTGCGGCGTGTTCCGGCCGAGGGGGAGGCCCCGGTGCGGGCCCAGGTGCGCTTCATGGAGTGGGCGCGGGAGCGGGCCCGGGCGAGCGTCCTGGGGATGTCCGCGGGGCCGTTTCGGCTCGGGGCCTCGGGGGTGCACACCACCTCCCAACCGCCGCCGTCGCCCATGCCCGGACGCACCGTGGCCGCGCGCAAGAAGGCCAAGAAGAAGCCGACCCTGAGCCCCCGCGGGCCGTGACCTATCGGCCGTCCCCCCGAGGCACGAGGATCGTGTGGGGATAGGGCTCCGTGCGGTGCAGGGCCACGGAGTACCCCGCGGCCTCGGCGAGGCCCTCGACCTCGGCCCCCGTAAACCGCCGGAAGAACCCCGCCCCCGGCGCAAACCCTTCCCCCTCCGCAGCCTGCCGGCCGGTGATGCGCCCGAGGAGCGTGCGCAGGGGCAGACGCAGGGCTTCGACCCGCCCGTTGGCCCGCCCGTCGTCGTCGGGCCCGAGGTAGCTCAACAGAACCGGGGCCGCGGGGCAGAGGGTCCGCAGGGCGTCGAGCAGGCTCCGGGCTTCGTCCGGGGCGGTGAGGTGGGTGAAGCTCGCCCACCCGAGGATGACCGCGTCGAAGGCTTCGTCCCGCAGCCCGGCCAAGGGGCCTCCCTCGCCCCGAACACCCCGCACGAGGTCGTGGTAGCCGCCGTGCAGGCCGCGGGCCCCGGGATACCCCGCGGCGACGCGGGTGAGGGACTCTGCGAGGGCCTCCGCGGGCTCAAAGGCCACCACCGAGAACCCCGCCTCCACGAGCCCCACCAGCTCCCGCCCGCCCCCCGCCCCGCCCAACAGAACCCTTCCCCTGCGCGGAAAGGCCGGGTGTGTGAGGGCGGCCCGTTCCCAGGCGAAGAGCCCGTGGGCGAAGGCCGGACCGCCGGGTGTGTAGGTGTCTTCGGCCGAGAAGACCCGGGCGTTGACGGCGTGGCGGGTGGCGGGGTCGGAGCCTGCGAGGAGGAGCTCGGTGCGCACGAGGGCGGCGATGCGTACGGTGGAGTGCACCGCCCGGTCGGCGGCGAGGAGTGCACGAATCCAAGCGGGAACGGTGGGCATCGTGTTTGCGAGAGGTAGTACAACCCCCTGCGGTCCGACAATGGTTCCAACTCCGTGAGGGCCCCGGTGACTCCTTCCGCGTCCGACCTTATGCCTCGACGGCGGTTTCCGGGCCTCGTGCGCCGCGGGCCGATGTTGGCGGCGTTTGTCTTGCGGGTGTTGGGCATCGCCCCGACCCTGCTCCTCGCCCTCCTGCTCCTCGCGGCGGGGGTGGCGAGCCTGCGGAGCGGCCTCGGGGCGCCCCTCGTCCTGGCCTTCGGGGCCCTGACCCTGTTGAGCGGCCTGGGACCCCGGTGGGGGCAGATGTGGCAGCTCGGGCGCGCCCTTGTGACCTTCCGTCACGGGGATGTCTCGGTCGACGACGAGGCCGTGTACACGGGCGGACGCCGGGCCCTCGCGCGAAACGAGGTCGTGCGGGTGGAGTGTTTCTCCCTCGACGGCCGTGCGGAGGTGACCCTGGACGTACAGAAGCCGGGGCGGAGGCCGTACAGCCTGGTCTTGCGTGCGGGTCGGGGGGAGGTTCGGGACTTCGCCGAGGCCCTTGGGGCTGACCTGCTGCAACCGCCGGGGTTGACGGCGTCGGTGGGGTTCTCGCAGGCGGTCCCGGGGGAGCGGAAGGCGTGGCTCTTGCGGGTTCGGCACGCGTACGGGTGGCTCTTCGTGCCGACCTGGATCGCCTCGATGATGCTCGTCGGGATGCTCGGGGCTCCGGTGTTGGCGGTGGGCGTGGCCTTCGGGGGAGTGGCCCTCCTGGTGGCCATGGTGGCGGCCTCGTTGCGTCCCGGGCGGGTGGCCCTGTCGACCGACGGGATCGTCCTGGAGGGCAACGGGGCCCGGCTCGGGGCCGCGCGGCCGGCGGTCATTCCGTGGACCCGGGTGATGTCGGTCGACCGGGCTCCGACGGTGTTGACCGTGACCCTGCTGGGGGCGGGCGAGGACGACACCGAGACCCTCGTGATGCGTCCCACCCTGGGCACGATGCACTGGCGCCTCGCGGCGGCGATGCAGACGCATCTGGCGGCGGCCCGGGCCCGTCGTCGCGGCCTCGGGGTGGTGGAGGCCTTGGCCCAGGGGGGGCGTTCGGTGGCGGGGTGGTGCGCGTCCCTGGAGCGGCTCACGGCGGAGGCCCACGGCTACCGCGAGGGCCCCGGAGTGTCGCCCGAGGCCTTGTGGCTCGTGGCCACGGACGAGACGGCCGACAGCACGGTCCGGGTGGCGGCCCTGGTGGCCCTGGCCGCGGGGGAGCACATCGCGCCGGACGCGCTCTTGTGGAGCCTCGCGCGGCGCGATCCGGCGGTGGGGGAGGTGGTTCCGGAGGGGTTGGCGGGGCGGCCGTTTGCGCGAGAGGTGGCGATCGGGTGCCTCGCGGCGGTGGCCGAGCCCGGGGGCGCGCCGACGGGGGTCCGCATCGCGGGGGAGGTCGCGGAGAGGGAGGTCGGGGGAGAAGCGGGGGAGGGGAGAGCGCCGCGGGCGCGGGCGCGGGGCATAGGGGGCTGGGAGGGGTAAAGGGGGGCGGAGGGCCCGCGTTATCGCGCGTCGGGGGCGGCGGGGCAGTCAGCGACCGAGGCGGGCGCGGATGCGCTGCTTGGCGGCCTCGGGCAGGGTAGTGAAGCACCTCAGCCCCCGCCCCGGGCCGCGGCGCTGCGGGGCAGGCGGGGCGGGTCGGCGAGCAGGGCCCCGCGCAGGGCCGCCGCCGCGGGCGACAGGCGCTCGAGGCCCCGGTGGGCGAGGGTGAACACCCGACGCAGGGGCGTCCGCGGGTCGCGCACCCGCACGAGGCGCCCCTGGGCCAGGTCGTGCACCACCGCGAACCTCGACACCAACGCCCGCCCCACCCCCGCCCGGGCGTTGCCCTTGACCGCCGCGATCGAGCTCAGCTCCATCACCACCTCGGCCTCGGGGAAGTAGCGGTCGAGCAGGCTGCGGGTGCTGGCCCCGGACGGAAAGGTCACGAAGGCCTCTTCCCGTGACTTCGGACCCCGCACGAGGATCACCTCGTCGTCGCACCAGAACTCCCCCCCGAGGGCCTCGTCGGACTCGCCCGCCAGGAGGGCGAGGTCGATGGCTCCGTCCTCCAGGTCGGACTGGAGCGAGGCCGTGGTGCCCTCGCGGAGCCGCAGGCGGATGCCCGGGTGGGCCTCCCGAAAGGCCGCGAGGTACCGCGGCAGGACGTACGTACACAGGGTCGCCCCGGCCCCCACCCGAACCTCTCCCGCCCGCAGCCCCGACACCTCGGCCACGGCCCGTCGGGCGTCGTCCATCGCGGCGAGCACCGTGCGGGCGTGGGCCACCAGGACCTGCCCCGCCGCCGTCGGCTCGACTCCGCGGCGGGTCCGCACGAGGAGCGGAGCCCCGAGCTCGGCCTCGAGCCGCTGCAGGGCCGCCGACAACGCCGGCTGCGACAGATGAACCCTCCGGGCCGCCGCCGTCACGCTCCCCAACTCCGCCACCACCAGGAACTGCCGCAGGGCATCAATCATCGGCCAAACCTATCACAGCCACTCAAACGATTGATTCGACCGATGACCTTGTCGGCCCCAGGTTCGTCGTCGTGAGGGCTCGTACAGGGCCCTCGCAGAGAAGGCTTCCCCGAGGTGGCGTGATGGGACTCGTGTTGCTTGGCGTAATGGCAGGCGCCTTGACGACCGTGGCGGGTCTGGGCGGAGGCATGCTCCTCCTCCTGGCCCTGGCCGCCCTGCGCGGGCCCCAGGAGGCCCTGGCCGTGACGGCTCCCGCCCTGCTGGTGGGCAACCTGCATCGGGCCCTGCTCCTGCGCCGGGCCGTTCGTCTGCCGGTGGCCCTGCCCCTGCTCGTGGCCACCCTGCCCGGGAGCCTCGTCGGGGGACTGCTCCTGCCGGTGCTCCCAGGGTCGTGGGTTCATGGGCTCATGGCGGCCATGACGGCCCTGGCGGTGGCCCGGAGCCTCGGAGGGTGGGGTTGGACGCCTCCGCGTGCGGCCCTGGGCCCGGCAGGGTTTGGCATCGGAGCCCTGGCCGCGACCTCGGGCGGGGCGGGCCTGCTCCTGGGGCCGTTGCTCCTGACCACGGGACTGACGGGGGAGGCCTACGTCGGGACCGCCGCGGCGGTGGCCGTGACCATGCACCTCGGGCGGGTCGTGGCGTACGGGGCCGGGGGGCTCCTCGGGCACGACACCCTCGCGGCCTCGGGGCAGCTCGCCGTGGCCCTCCTGGTGGGCAACGCCCTCGGGCAGCGGGTTCGTGGGTGCATCCCCGCGGAGATCGGGGGCCGCGTCGAGCTCGGGGCCCTGGTGCTGTCGGCGCTCTTGGTGCTGGCCGGGGCCCGCGGCTGAAGCCCCGTGCGCAGCAAGTCCCTCTCAGAACCGCACGTTGAGCCCGAAGTTGGCGCTGGTCAGGGTCGATCCCTGAGGGCCCCAGAGCTGCCGGAGGTTGACCCCCGCTCCGACACGCCGGGCCAGGACGGCCTCGACCCCGATCCCGACCCCGAAGCCCAGCCCCTGCGCCCGGTCGGTGAGGGTGGTGAGGGTGTCGTAGCCCTGCCCCGCCCGCATCCCGGTGTAGCCCGTCTCGGCTGCGATCCACGGGTCGATGACCCACCGCGACAGGGGGCGCAGGGTGGCCCGGGCGTGAACCTGGCGCACTTCCAGCCGCTCGCCGTCGTTGCCCCGGGCCACGGCCATGCCCCCGATCAGGCCCACAGTGAACCACGGGTGGACAAAGACGTCGCCGTGCAGGGCCCAGGCGGGACCGGGCTCGTGTGCGTGGTGCGAGCCCACTCCGCCGCCCGCGAAGGCCCCGAGCATGATCGTCGGACGCCCGTGGGCGAAGGTGCGCGGCCAGGGGTCGGCTTCGGCCGGGCGGGTCGAGAGGGTGGCCAGTGCGATGGCCAGGAGGGCCAGGAGAGCGTGTTTCATGCCCCGGGACAGAGCACTCGTCGTGCCAGGGGTTGTCCCTCAGCCCCTTGACGACGTGGCGTGCCCGGCGCAAAGCTCCCGCCCAGACGCCAGGGGTGCCCCATCGTGGGGCTGAGAGGGGCCCGGGTCGGGCCCTCAACCCTTTGAACCTGATCCGGACCAATGCCGGCGGAGGGAGGCGACCCGAGGGCCCTCCTCGTCTCCGCCGCCCCCCTTTCGCCCATTCACCCAGTGGCGCCCCGGCGGTGCCCGAGAGACGAGACCTCCCAATGGCCAGGCAACAGAACGCGGTCGACGACACCCGCCTCGACGGGATCTCCCGCGGGGCCCTCCCCGGATCGCGCAAGGCGTACGTGACCTCCCCCCGCGACCCCTCGGTGCGGGTGGCCGTGCGCGAAGTGGCCCTCGCGGGCGACCGGCCTCCCTTCACCGTCTACGACACCTCCGGGCCCTACACCGACCCCACGGCCCGGCTCGACCTGCGTCAGGGCCTCGCGCCCCTGCGGGCCGAGTGGATCGCCGCCCGCGGCGACACCGAGGCCCTCGATGCCCTCAGCTCGGCCTACGGCACGGCCCGGGCCCACGACGAGGCCCTCGACCCGATCCGCTTCGTCGTGCGGCGCAGGCCCCTGCGGGCCGCGGCCGGTCGCGCCGTCACCCAGATGCACTACGCCCGCCGCGGGATCATCACCCCGGAGATGGAGTACGTGGCCGTCCGCGAGAGCTGCGCCCCGGAGCACGTCCGCGACGAGATCGCCCGGGGCCGGGCCGTCCTCCCGGCCAACATCAACCACCCCGAGATCGAGCCCATGATCATCGGGCGAAACTTCCTGGTGAAGATCAACGCCAACATCGGCAACAGCGCCGTGGCCTCCTCCATCGAGGAGGAGGTCGAGAAGATGGTGTGGTCGATCCGGTGGGGCTCTGACACCGTGATGGACCTGTCCACCGGCAAGAACATCCACGAGACCCGGGAGTGGATCCTGCGCAACAGCCCGGTTCCGATCGGGACGGTGCCCATCTATCAGGCGTTGGAGAAGGTCGGGGGCAAGGCCGAGGAGCTCACCTGGGAGGTCTTCCGCGACACCCTCATCGAGCAGGCCGAGCAGGGGGTCGACTACTTCACCATCCACGCGGGGGTGCTGCTCCGGTACGTCCCGATGACGGCCCGGCGCCTCACGGGGATCGTGTCCCGGGGCGGGAGCATCCTCGCCAAGTGGTGCCTCGCCCACCACAAGGAGAATTTCCTCTACACCCACTTCGAGGACATCTGCGCCATCATGCGGGCGTACGACGTGTCGTTCTCGCTCGGGGACGGGCTGCGCCCGGGGAGCATCGCCGACGCCAACGACGAGGCCCAGATGGCCGAGCTCGCCACCCTCGGGGAGCTCACCCAGGTCGCCTGGAAACACGACGTCCAGGTGATGGTCGAGGGCCCGGGCCACGTCCCCATGCACAAGATCAAGGAGAACATGGACGAGCAGCTCCGCCGCTGCCACGAGGCCCCGTTCTATACGCTTGGTCCCCTCACGACCGACATCGCCCCCGGCTACGACCACATCACGAGCGCCATCGGGGCGGCCATGATCGGCTGGTACGGCACGGCCATGCTCTGCTACGTCACCCCCAAGGAGCACCTCGGCCTGCCCGACCGCGACGACGTCAAGCAGGGCGTGATCGCGTACAAGATCGCGGCCCACGCGGCCGACCTGGCCAAGGGCCACCCCGGGGCCCAGCGCCGCGACGACGCCCTGTCCGCCGCGCGCTTCGAGTTTCGGTGGCAGGACCAGTTCAACCTCGGCCTCGACCCCGAGACGGCCCAGGCCTACCACGACGAGACCCTGCCCGCCGAGGGGGCCAAGGTGGCCCACTTCTGCTCG
This sequence comes from uncultured Myxococcaceae bacterium, assembly GCA_964447205.1. Taxonomy (GTDB): domain Bacteria; phylum Myxococcota_A; class Polyangia; order Polyangiales; genus JAEUKH01. The sequence goes on along the minus strand of CAYUSB010000030.1, from coordinate 45,509 downwards.
ATGTGCGGGCCCCACTTCTGCTCGATGAAGATCACCGAGGACGTCCGGGCCTACGCGGCCTCCCAGGGGGTCGTGCCCGAGCAGGCCCTCACCCGCGGGATGGCCGACAAGTCCCGGGCCTTCCGCGAGGCCGGGAGCGAGATCTACGTCCCCCCGGGGCCCCCCGCCGACGCGGAGTAACGCGCCGTCACCGTGCCCCCCCGGACCACCTGGCCCGCCTGGGCGCTGGCCCGCCAGGTGCCCGTCAGGGTGTCGCCCGTGAGGCGGGCATCGAGCATACCCCGCCACGCCCCGGTGCCCGCGTCCGCATCCGCCAGGGGCTCCAGCATCGCCCGAACCCCCGCCCCCGAACGCCACCCCCGCACCGACAACACCAGCCCCTCGGCCCGAAGGGTTCCCGTCACGGGGCCCTCGTCGCCCGGGGGCAGGGTGATCTCGGCCGTGCCCTGACCCTGCCACGGGTCGACGGCCATCGTCGTCGCAAACTCCCGCAGCGGGGGGTCGACCCCGCGGCCTGCAAACTCGCCCCGAAACGTGCGCGGGGCGGGCGGGGCGGGCGGAGCCGGCGGGGCAGGGGGCTCGGCTGGCGGGGCCACCGCGGCGTCCGAGACCGTCGCGGGCGTAGGCCCCGGAGCGGTCGGCGGAGGCTCCCGTTTGCACGCGAACCCAAGCACCAACACCCCGACCCAAACTACGCGGCCGGTCATGGCAGCACCTCCGTGAGCGACACCCCCACCCGTCCCTCGACATCCACCAGCTCGCCGCGGGCCACCACCCGCCCCCCGGCCCGCACCGTCACCCCCGCGTCGACCCGCTGCGGAAACTCCACCACCTCGCCCACCCGCCAGCGGGCCACCTCGTGCAGCGGAAACGACGTGTTTCCCAGGTCGACGGTGACCTCCACGGGGATCTCCCCCAGGGCCGAGGCGGGGACGGCGGGGCGTTCGTTGTCAGGGTTCATGTGCAACCTCGGGGGGGCGCTGGCGGGCCCGGCGATGACCACCGACCCGTCGCCACGTCGCGTGAGGGGGAGGGCCACCCCGTCGCCAAAACACAACGACACCGGTCCGGCCCATCCCTCTTCCGCCGCCTCCAGGGCCCCCGTCAAGAGAACATCCCCCGCCCCGAGCCCCGCCACCTCGCGCCCCGTCGACGCGCTCCGGGCCAGGACCCACCGCCCCCACACCGCCACGTCCCCCAAGGCCTCGCGCAGGGGCCCCAGGGCCTCGTGCGGGCCCAGAGCTCGTCCCGACACGCACAGGGTCACCCGCCCCGCCAGGGCCCCCGCCGTGACCCTCCAGGGCCACACCACGAGGTCGTCTCGACCCCCTCGGCCCAGGGCCTCCAGGGCCTCGGCCGGGACGTCCGTCACCCCGCGTACGATCGGCGGCGGAGCGGGCCACGCCGCGGCCATGGCCACCCGGGCGATCCAGGCCACCAGGGTTCCCTCGTGCATCGCTGACAGCGCGGCCGAGGGAGAGACGGCCTCACCGAGCACCCGGGCCATCACCCCGAAGGCCAGCGGCCGGTCGACCAGGGCCACCAGGGCCTCTCCCCCGGGCAGGGAGAACACCACCCCGAGGGCCGTGTCGGCGTGCTCGGCTGCCAGGTCCCGAGACCGACCCACCCGCGGGGTCTCCGGCCGGGCCCAACACCCGCCCCCGAGGAGGGCCGTCCAGGCCGAGCCCGGGTCGAGCACCCGAGGGCCGTGCCCGTCGGGACAGAGCCTGCGCAAGAGCCTGCGGGTGAGGGCGGCCTCTGCGCGGGTCACGCGCCGCAGAGCCGGAAAAAGAGCGGGCCTCGGCGACGACACGAGCGCAACTGCACCCGCCCGAGCCCGCGACGTCAAGCAAGCTGGGATAGGGCGGAGGGTGCGCCGATCCCGATTGCGGTGCGGGGCAAGTCCGGGCACTCTCGCGCCGTGCGTCAGCAGGACCCGTATGTCGGCCGCGAGATCCTGTCCGGGCAATTCAAGGTGCTCGAGCGCGTCGGATCAGGAGGAATGGGAGCGGTCTACAAGGCCCAGCAGCCCAGCATGGACCGCTTCGTGGCGGTCAAGATCCTCCACTCGAAGTTTACCAACCGCAAAGACCTCGTGTCGCGGTTTCGTCGGGAGGCCCGGGCCATGAGCCACCTGACGCACCCCAACACGGCGAAGGTGTTTCTCTACGGGCAGCTCGAGGACGGGGCCTGCTACATCGTGATGGAGTACCTGGAGGGGAAAAACCTCGGCCAGGTCGTGCGCCACGAGGGGCCCATGAAGCCCTCCCGGGCCAGCGCCGTGCTCATCCAGGCCTGCGGGGCCCTCGAAGAGGCCCATCAGAAGGGCATCATCCACCGCGACCTCAAGCCCGAAAACATCTTCCTGTGCAAGCAGGGAGGCATCGAGGACTTCGCCAAGGTCCTCGACTTCGGCCTCGCCAAGGTCACCGAGCGCGAGATGCAGCCCGGGTCGCTCATCCTCACCCAGGAGGGGATGGTCTTCGGGACGCCCGAGTTCATGTCGCCCGAGCAGGCCCAGGGGAAGACCCTCGACCCGCGCAGCGATGTCTACTCCCTGGCCGTCATCTTGTACGAGCTCCTCACGGGCAAGCTGCCCTTCGATGCACGCTCGCCCATGGAGTACATCACCCTCCACGTCCAGGCCGAGCCCATCCCCCTGTCGCGCCGGGCCCCCGACCGCACCTTCCCCCCGGGCCTCGAGGCCGTCCTCCAGCGGGCCATGGCCAAAGACCCCGACCACCGCTACCAGAGCGCCGCGGAGTTTGCCTCGGCCCTGCACTTCCTCGACCCCAACTCCGAAGTCCTCCAGGCGATGAACGCCATCCCCGATCGGGCCGCGGCCCTCGCCGCCACCCTGTCGGCCCAAGGGCTCGCCCGCAGCAATTTCCCGCCCACCCCGGCCCCCTCCGACCCCCCTCCGGGCAGCCCCCCGGGTAGCCCCCCGGGCCCCGCACCCGCAGGGGCCCTCCCCGCCGAGCCCCTGACGGCGCAAGCCCGGGTCGTCCCCGTCGGAGCCGAGCCCGCCGGGCCCCTCGACAAGAGCGTCGTCCTGCCCGCCACGGCCCGCTCGGGCCTGTCCACCGGGGCCCTCATCGCCATCGGGGTGTTCATCGGCCTCGTGCTGGCCCTCGCCATGGTGGGGATCCTGTCGACCTCGCGGTGATTCGAGCGTTGCGCCGACAGGGGCGCCTGTGGCCCACTCCGGGGCGATGCGAGGGTGGTGCTCCGCGGCGGTGATGGTGATTCTGACAGGGTGCGCCGCGGCCCGGCGGGGAGAGGGCGTCGACATCGCCGCCGTACCCGTCGCCCTCCGCCCCGACTACGAGCTCTTCGCCAACCGCTGCTCGCGCTGCCACACCCTCGCCCGGCCCCTCAACGCCCGGGTGCGCTCGGTCAGCCACTGGACCACCTACGTCCAGCGGATGCGTCGACAGCCGGGGTCGGGCATCTCCCAGGAAGACACGGCAGGCATTCTGCGGTTTCTCGCGTGGTACACCGAAAACCGCCAGCGAGAGGGGGTTCGATGAAGGGGCGGAGCATCGCGGTCCTGGTGTGTCTGGCGGGGGTCCTGGCCCCCATGGCGGCGCGGGCCATCGAGTTTAATTTCGCCGGGACCCTCCAGCTCGACTACCTCTTCGTGCCCTTCAGCAGCGGCCTCGCCCGCCCCGCCCGCAGCACCTTCGACGGCTTCACCGAAGAGCTCGCCTTCAAGGTCGCCGCCGACCTGTCCGAGCACGTCACCGTCAACGCCAAGGTCTGCTACGGCTGCCACGGGTTCGAGGTCGGGATGGCCTTCGTCGACCTGCGCCTGAGCGACAGCATCACCGTCCGGGCAGGGCGGTTCTCGCCCACCTTCGGCGAGTTTGGCACCCGCCACGACCCGGGCAACCACCGCCTCCCCGACAAGCCCCTGCCCTACGACATGGGCCGCATGTTGCGCATGGTGGAGTTCGACCGCTCGGTCCTGCCCGCCCCCTATGTCGACAACGGGGTCGAGGTCATGGGCCGCCACGCCCTCGACAGCCGGGTCACCCTCGACTGGGCCGTGCACGCCGTCCAGGGCCTGCGGGCCCGGGCCGATCAGCCCTTCGACGTGGAGTTCGCCGCCAGCCGCTCGATCCCGTACATCGACAACAACTCCCAACCCTCCGTCGGGGGCCGGGTGGGCCTGCAGTTTCGCCTCGCCCCCCGGGTCGACCTCACCGTCGGAGGCTCCGTCCTGCAAGGGGCCTACAACAACACCGGCTCCCTCAACTACCTCGTGGCCGGGGCCGACCTGTGGCTCCGGCTGCACCGCACCAACATCCGGGCCGAGTACCTCCTGCGGCGCACCGAGATGGCCGTCGGGTCCCAAGACCGCTTCGAGCAGCCCATCGCCCTCGTCGGGGGCCAGCTCCCCAGCAGCCTCACCCAGACCCGCGACGGGTGGTACGTCGAGGTCGAGCAGCCCATCACCCGCAACGTCGACGCCATCGTACGCTGGGACGGCCTGCGGCGTATGGGCAACACCCGCACGGGCTCCCCCCTGGAGAGCGACGCGGGCATCTCCCGGTGGACCCTCGGGGCCCACATCACCGTGCACCGCGGGTACCGCATCAAGGCCGCCGTCGAACACTACTCGTACTGGGGCCTGCGCAACGGGCCCGGGTCCGAGTTTGCCGCCCACCTCGGGGTCGTGGCCACCTTCTGACCCGGGAGCCCCGGGGGCCCTCCTGCCCCGGTGTGCTATCCCAAACCCTCCCCGCGTGAACGACCGGCAGAGACTCACCCTCCAGCTCAGCCTGACCGCCCTCGCCGCGGCCCTCCTCGGGGCGTGGATCCACCACCGCCTCGGCCCCGACCCCGCCCCCATCGCCCTGCCCCTCGGGCGCCTCCCCTTCGCCCACAGGCTCCCCGAAGACCTCCGGACCGACCTCAGCCTCGTCGAGCCTCGGGCCTTGTACCTCCTCGCCCTCCTGCCCTGGTTTGGCCTGTGGGCGGCCCGTTCGCTCACTGACCTGGCCCCCGCCCAGAGGATCCTCTCCACGGCCCTCAGGAGCCTCCTGGCCGCCCTCCTGGTGGTGGCCCTGGCCCGCCCGACCAGCACCACCACCTCGCAGCGGGTCTGTACGGTCTTCCTCGTCGACGTCTCCGAGAGCGTGGGGGACGAGGCCCTCGCGGGGTTTCGCGACACCATCGAGGCCGCGTACCGGGCCCGCGGCGAGCACCTGATGCGGGTGGTGACCTTCGCCCGAAGGCCCCGGGTGGTCCCCCTGCCCGAGCGACTCGCCCCCGACGGTCACCTGCCTCCCCTCGGGCGCCACGACCCCGCCGAACAACGGGCCCGGGTGCCCGAGGCGGGGGCGGGGACCGACCTCGGGGCCGCCCTGTCCTTGTCGTACGGGCTCTTTCCGCCGGGGTACCTGCGGCGGGTGGTGGTGCTGTCGGACGGGGTTCAGACCGAGGGAGACGCCCTCGGAGAGGCCTCGCGGGCGGCGCGATTCGGGACCCGGGTGTCGGTGGTTCCGGCCCGGGAGGCCACGCCCGCGGAGGTGGCCGTCCGCGACCTCAGGCTGCCCGAGCGCATCCGGGTGCACGAGCCCTTCGAGGTCCGGGCCACCCTCTTCGCGAGCCGCCCCGCCCGGGTGACCCTCACCCTGATGCAGGGAGAGAGCGTCAACGGCCTTGACGGGTCGCGCACCGTCGACCTGACCCCGGGCGAGACCGAGCTGCGCTTTCGGTCCGTCGTGCGGGTTCCGGGCGATGTCACCTACACCCTGCGGGCCCTGCCCGCCGACCCCACCCGCGACCGGTTTCGGGAGAACAACCGCTTCGTGGCCGCGGCCACCGTGCCCGGTCGGCCGACGATTCTGTATGTCGAGGGCGACCCGACCCGGGGGCAGTGGCTGCGTTCGGCCCTTGCGGGCGGGGATTTCGAGGTCGAGCAGCGCGGCCCGGCGGAGTTTCCGCGCAGCCTCGCGGAGATGGAGCGCTTCGATTTCATCTTCCTCTCGGATGTCGGGGCCGAGAGCGTGTCGGCGGGTTCGCAGGCGGCCCTCGGGCGCTACCTCCGCGAGCTCGGGGGGGGCTTCCTCATGGCCGGAGGGCCTCGCGGCTTCGGCCTCGGCAACTGGGGCGGAACCGAAATGGAGCGCCTCCTCCCCGTCCGCATGGAGAGCGAACGCCGCCGCGACCAGCCGAGCCTCGCCCTGTCCCTCGTCATCGACCGCTCGGGCTCCATGCAAGGCACCCCCCTGCTCCTGGCCCAGTCCGCCGCCCTGGCTACGGCCCGAGCCTTGGGGCCCGACGACGTGCTCGAGGTCATCATCTTCGACACCCAACCCGAGCGGGTCGTACGCATGCAGTCGGCCCGCAACCGGGTTCGCATCGAGAACGAGCTGCGGCGCATCCGCCCCGGGGGGGGCACGGCCATCTTCCCCGCCCTCGACGCCGCCCATCAAGACCTCACCCTCACCCGGGCCATCACCCGCCACGTGATCCTCCTCACCGACGGGCAGGGCCAGCCCGACGAGGCCCCGCGCCTGAGGGTCCTCACCGAGGCCATGGCCGCCGACGGGATCACCGTGTCCACCGTCGGGCTCGGGACCAACCTCGACCGCGAGCTCCTGGAGGCCATCGCCCACCGGGGCCGGGGGCGGAGTTATTTCACCGCCGACGCCTCGAGCCTGCCGCAGATCTTCCTGCGCGAGACCAACCTCGTGTCGCGTTCGGCCGCCGTCGAAGACCCCGTCCAGGCCCGGGTGGTCACCCCTGTGGGATTCGTGCGCGAGGTGGCCGGGGCGGGGTTCCCCTTCCTCTACGGCTACGTCAGCACGCGGATGAAGCCGTCTCCCGCCCAGGAGATCCTCCAGACCGACACGGGCGAGCCCCTCCTGGCCCGCTGGCGGGTGGGCCTCGGCTGGTCCCTCGCCTGGACCAGCGACGTAAAGAACCGCTGGGCCGTCTCCTGGATCCGCTGGCCCCGATGGGCCGCCTTCTGGACCCAACTCGTACGCGAGCACATGCGGACCCGGCGTCGCAACGAGCTCGGGATGCGGGCCGAGATGGTCGGGGGGCGTTTGCAAGTGTCGGTCGACGCCATCACCGCGGGCGACCGGTTCGACAACGGGTTGACGAGCGAGGTCACCCTGCGCCCCGCCGACGGTCGCGGACCCGAGGAGCGCTTCGCCTTGCCCCAGGTGGCTCCGGGGCGGTACGAGGCCTCGGTTCCGCTCGATCGGTACGGGGCCTTCCGGCTGCGGGCCGTGCACCGCCGGGACGGGGCCGTGGTGGCCGAGAGCGCGGGGCGGGTGAGCAACCCCTACCCCCTGGAGTACGCGGCCACTGAGCCCAACGAGGCCCTCCTGGCCTCCCTGGCCCGGGTCACCCAGGGCAGGGTCGACCCGCAGCCCCGGCAGATGTTCGCGGCCGACGGGGAGCGGATCCGTCACCGGACGGGGGTGTGGAAGTACCCCGTGGCGGCCGTGCTGGCCCTGCTCCTGCTCGACCTGCTCCTGCGCCGGGTGCGGGTCTTCGACCGGGGCTTCCGCACGGGCTGACCCGACCGCACCCACGGGCATGGTGGCGCGCCTGCCGCCGTATATGGAGGCGGAGCTGCGGGCCTCTCTGCGCTGCGGCGTGCTGGCCTGCGGCTGCCCGTGGCCCGCGACCCGGCGCTGCTCACGAAGGTAGCGCGCATCTTCTTCGAGGCCGTGCGCGCCCATCTCCGGCGGAAGATGGCTGGTGCGGACGCAGAGGACGAGGGCGCGCGGCGAGAGATCGGGGCCGTGACCTTCGTGCAGCACCCCGCGCTTCGTGCTGACGCCCGCACCGATCCGGAGCGAGCGTAGCCCCGGTGCTGCGGGAGGTGACGGCGCGGGTCGCGCGGATACGCACCGTGCGCCAGGACGACGGGCGCCGATGCCCTGCGAGACGCGGCGGCGGGACGGGGGCGTTTTGCGCGTGTCGAGGGCGCGGGGGAGGATGGGGTAGCTCCAGCACAAGCGCGAGAGGGAGAGGGGTTTCGACAGGGGGCGGGCGTGGAGTTCGGGGGGTTCGATGTGCACGCGGGGGTGCGCGTGGAGGAGGACGACAGGGCGGGACTGGAGCGGTTGTGCCGGTACGTCGCTCACCCGCGGCGGGCGAGCATCTCGCGCAGCTCGGGACGGCTGGGCTCCAGGCTCTTCGCGACGGCGTAGGCGGCCGGGGCCTCCTGGTAGGCTTCGGCGTTGCAGAAAGCGCCTCGCGAGGCGTTGCGCCCTCACTCACCCACGAGCACGCTGCGGGATTCTTCGATCAGGGAGGTGATGTGTTCTGCAGCTCGGGCGACCCCTGACGCCTCGGGTGCCGTCGGTACTCGACCTCCGGGCGTCGCATACCGGTAGGTGGTCGCATAGGGTGTGTACCGATGCAGCGGGGCCAGTCTGGCCTTCCACGGCTCGGCCTCAGGGAGTTGGGCCACCAGCATGTCGAGGTGGTGGGCGAGGCCAGGCTCGATCTCGTGGTGGATCAACCAAGCCCGGATCAACTTCTCGGCCGCCTGCTGGCAGTGATACGCCGCGTAGTGGTTGTCATGCGCGGCCAGGAGCGCAGCGGCGCGGGTGTCCTCCGCCGCGAGATGCAGCAGCGCGCAGACGCTCGCGCTTCTTGTCCTGGGGGCCTCTACGCTCGCCGGTCATAGACGCGCCTCCCGCGCCGGAAGGCCGCGCTCGCCAGGGTGCCCACGGCCTCCTTCTCCTCCTCAAACTCCGACCGGGTGCACGGAACAAGATCGGCCGCGACGCCCAGCCCGCACGTCAACTCCCAGGCCCGCTGCAGATCGAGCGCCTGCTCGGGCGCGGAATCTGGGAGCACCACCAACAGGTCGTAGTCGCTGTCGGGCCGCGCCCTGCCCTCGGCCCGGCTACCAAACAGCCAGATTTCCTCCGGCGCCAGGCGCTCGACCACCCGCGCGATCAGGGGCTCGATGGGCTGCAGGTCGAGCACGGGAGCGACCGGCGTACGGCCCCGCTGCGGGCCCGGCAGGCGGCGGGCTGCACCGGACGGCTTCGAGGCGGGCAACATCAAGGTCGGACGCTACCACAGCCCGCGGAGAGGCGCCCGGTCGAGCGCGAGTCGGGCGGGGCGGGCGGCGGGCCCGAGGGGGCGCGGATGGGGGGAGGAGGCTGGCAAGGTCGGGGTGGCAGGGCCCCTTTGGGGGGTCGGAGGCCGGTCTGGGGAGGTCGGAGGGCGGCGCCGGGGGTGGAGGCTGGTGCGGGGATGTCGGAGGCTGGTGCGGCGGGGTTGGAGACCGCGGGGGGTGGGGGTCAGGCGCCGCGCGTTCGGGTGACGAAGGGCTGTGGCGGTTGGCGTTGGGCCATCACGGACGCGATGGCCCAACGCCGAACGCAGACTGACGGCCAGGTAGCGATGGCTCTGCCGCCGCCGTCCGACGACGGTCACGGTCTCTCCGCCCGGGCCCCAGTACGCGGCGATGACGTAGACTTTGGCCCCCGGCGCGAAGTGTCTGGTGCCACGCCGATGCTCAAGGCCACCAGCGCCCCGCGGGAGGCGCTTCGACGGCGGAGGACGCCTCAGGAGGGGCATCACTGGGGTTGTCTTCGGGCATGGCGGGTTGGGCTTTGTCCGGCGTGTTGCGGGTGGGGCGGGTCGACCCGCACCCCAGCGAGCTCTGCGTCGACCGCCGTGGCCCCGCGCAGCACGGTCGGGGCGTGAGTACGCTTCGTATCAAAGGGGAATCTGTCAACTCTGCGGTGGGCCTGGAGCTCCTCCGGGCAGGTGCTCGACGCGAGGAACCCGTTGGACAGGCCTATCCCCCCACTTGAGAGCGCGCGATCCACTTCGAAGGGAGGCGCATCTCTACGACGCGCCCGTCGCGCACGATGGAGCTGTTGACGAGTCCCACCTGCGCGCCAACGGCGAGGACGCCCGCCGGGTCGTCGGCGATCGGCTGCGCTGCGCGGAGAAGCGCGTCGGGTGCGAGCAGGCTATCGGCGTCCATGCTCGTCACGATCTCGCCCTGTGCGGCGTTGACCGCGGCGTTGCAGATCACCACCTCGAAGGACGGGTACCGCAGCTGCAGCAGCGAGCGGACGCTCTCGACGATCGTAACCTCCTCGTTGTACGCTGGCACCAGGAGCGTGATCGTGGGGAGGAACGAGCTGCCCTCGCTCCGTGAGGCGGGGCGCACCTGCTCCGCGCGCAGCCCGTGACGGATGCGCAGAAATGACACCACGACGAATAGGAGATTGATTACAAAGAAGATGGCCAGGTACCCCACCGCGACGGCATCAAGCACCCGAATCAGGGCCCGCAGCGGCTCGACGCTCATACGCGCGTCCCCAACCCCTCCCGCATCCACTCTGGCATGTCTTCCATTGCACGCGTGGCGCACGGGTTTGTCCAGAACTCGGTGAGGCCGTACCCCAAACTAATCGCCCATCGAGCAAACCCAGGGACCTGTGGCTTCACCTGGCTGTCCGGGCGCGAGCCTTCGCACACGGAGCCCCTAAGACGCCGAGCGCCGACGCCGTCCGTGCGTGAAAGCGATTGATCGACGGATGCCTCCGGCGGGGCTCAACCAGACGCGGCGGGCCTGCGTGCTCGCGCCACGCGCTTGACGCGGCAGGACCATTTTGGCGACAACCGGGGGGCATGCCTAGGAGCACACCACTCGTCGCCGTGACCGGCGCGTCGGGGCACGTCGGATACAACCTCGTGCGCGCGCTTGTCGAACAGGGCAGGCGTGTGCGCGCCATCGTGCCCGCGCCCACCCCGTGGATCACCCGCCTCCGTGTCGAGGTCGCCATCGCAGACGTACGCCACCCGGAGACGCTGCGCCCTGCGTTTCGTGGAGTGGACACGGTGTTTCATCTCGCGGCGCGGATCTCCATCGACGCCGACCGCGACGGTCAGGTGCGCGCGGTCAATGTGTGGGGCGCCCGCAACGCGGCCGCGGCTGCTTTGGAGGCCAAGGTGCGGCGCTATGTGCACATGAGCTCGGTGCACGCCTTCGACCTGACACCGACCGAGGGGGAGATCGACGAGAGGCACCGCCGCCCGGGTGCGGCGCACGCGGCCTACGACCGTTCGAAGGCCGCAGGAGAGGAGGCGGTGCGGGAGGTCTTCGCCCGAGGCCTCGACGGCGTCATCGTCAACCCCGTGGGGGTGATCGGGCCCGGCGACCACGAGCCCTCGCGCATGGGGAGGTTCTTCCTCGATGTCGCGCGGCGACGGCTGCCCGTGGTGCCAGACGGCGGCTTCCAGTTTGTCGACGTGCGCGACGTCGTGCGGAGCACCCTCGCGGCCGCGGAGCGCGGGCGCTCAGGCGAGAACTACCTCCTCCCCGGCTACTGGAGCTCGTCGCTCGAGCTCGCGCGCATCGCGATCCGACACGTCGGTGGACGCGCACCGCGGGTGATCCCGCCGGCGCTGTTCCGCGCCACGGGGCACGCGCTCGCGCTCGGGGCGCGGCTCGTCGGGCGCGAGGCGCTCCTGACGCCCGAGGCGGTGCAGACGCTCCAGAGCCACCAGCGCATCTCGGGCGCGCGGGCGGAGCGGGAGCTCGGCCACACGGCCCGCCCTCCGGAGGAGTCGGTGCGCGACCTCTACGCGTGGTTTCATGACCAGGGCCTGCTCCCGCGCGCCCCATACTCCGGAGTCCATCGATGACCGCACTCCTCACCCGCCCGCTCCCCCCGATGCTCCCGGGGCTCCCGATCGTCGGCAACGCGATCGAGTTCCGCCGCGATGCGCTCGGCGTGTTCCGCGAGGGGTACCGGCGCTTCGGCCCGGTGTTCGGCATTCGCCTGGCGCTCAAGCCCGCGGTGGTGCTCGTGGGCCCCGACCTCCTGCGGCTCTTCTTCGAGTCGACCGACACCCTCCTCTCGATGGGCGAGGTGTACAGCTTCCTCGAGCCCATCCTCGGCGACCGGGTGCTCTTCACCGCCCCGCGGCGCGACTACGACGAGCAGAAGCGCATCATGCTCCCGGCCTTCCACGGAAAGAAGCTCCGGAGCTACGTCGGCGAGATGGCCGCCGAGGTCGAGGCCTGGCTCGACACCCTCGGCCCCGAGGGCACCTTCGACCTCTGCGCGGTGTCGCAGCAGCTCACCATGAACGTCGTCGCGCGGGCCATCCTCGGGGAGCCCTTCCGGCGCCGCCTCGGCCCCGAGCTGTCGCGGCTCTTCGCCGACCTCGCCGGGGGCCTCGAGTTCGTGCTCCCGACCAACCTCCCGCTGCCGCGCTTCATCCGCCGCGACCGGGCCCTGAAGCGGCTGCGCGAGATCCTCGGCGAGGTGGTGCGCGAGCGCCGGGCCAACCCCGACGTCCACGACGACTTCCTCCAGGCCCTCCTCGCGGCGCGCTACCTCGACCAGCCCAGCATCCCCGATGACAAGGTGGTCACCTTCGTCCTCGGCCTCATCTTTGGCGGCCGCGAGAACACCGCCGGCCACCTCGAGTGGGCCCTCGTCCTGCTCCTCCAGCACCACGACGCGCTCGCCCGCGCCGTGGCCGAGGTCGACGGAGCCCTCGGCCCGCGCGATCGCCCCGACTACGACGCCCTGCGCGGCCTGCCGTGGCTCGACGCCTGCGTGAAGGAGGCCGAGCGGCTCCGCCCCGTGACGCACACCCTCCTGCGCCTCGCCGCGAAGGACTTCGTCGCGGGCGACTACCAGGTGCCCGCGGGCTGGCTCGTGGTGGCGGGCATCGCCCTGTCGCAGCGCCTCCCGGCGCTCTTCCGCGACCCCGAGCGCTACGACCCGGAGCGCTTCGACCCCGCCCGCGGCGAAGACCAGCCCTACCACATCGTCGGCTTCGGCGGGGCGGGCCACAAATGCTGGGCCGCGGCCTTCGTCAACAACGAGCTGAAGGTCATCCTCGGGATGCTCCTGCGCCGCTACGAGGTCGCCCTCGTCGACCCGAGGGCCCCGGCGAAGGTCAACGACATCGGGGTGCTGCGGCCCGCCGCCCCGTGCCTCGTGCGCTACCGCCAGCGGGACGCGGGGCGTACGTGAGCACGATGGGCGCGGCGCCCGCCGGTGCGCTCCACCGCGCGGCGCACACCTGGCGGCTCGTGTACGACCCGGCGCGGATGCTCCGCACCCTGGCCGCGCGCTACGGCGACCCCTTCGTGCTGCCGACCCTCGACGAGGCCTACGTCGTCACCGGCGACCCGCGGCACGTCGGGGCGGTCTTCGCCGCCGACCCCGACGTGATGGACCCTCCCTCGGGCGTGGTCGAGCCCCTCCTCGGCGAGCACTCCGTGGTGCTCGCGCGCGGCGCGCGCCACCGCCGCAAACGCAAGGTGCTCGCCCCGCCCCTCCACGGCGCGCGGATGCGGGCTTACGGCGACGCGATCGCGGCGGCGGCCCGCGGCGCATTCCGCGATGTCCCTGCGGGCGAGGCCTTCGCGGTGCTCCCGCGCACGCGGCGCCTGTCGCTCGACGTGATCGTGCGGGCGATCCTCGGCATGATCGACCCGGCGCGCATCGCGCGCTTCCACGCCGTGGTCTCCGAGGTGACCGCGCGCCTGCCTGCGTGGCTGATGTTCAGCCCCTGGCTCCAGCGGCCCCTCGCGGGCGTCGGCCCGTGGGACCGCTACCAGCGCGCGGCGCATCGGCTCCTCGACCTCCTGCGCGAGGAAATCGCCCGCGCGCGCGCGGCGCCCGAGAGCCGCGAGGACATCCTCGCGCTGCTGCTGTCCGCGCGCGACGAGGACGGGGCCCCGCTCCCTGACGACGAGCTCCTCGACGAGCTCCGCACGCTGGTGATCGCTGGCCACGAGACCACCTCCACGACGCTCGGCTGGGCCCTCGCGCGCCTTCACCGGGCCCCCGAGGCCCTCGGCCGCTTGCGCGACGAGCTCGCCCCCCTCGGGAGCCGCCCCGAGCCCGGGGCCCTCGCGGCCCTCCCCTACCTCGGCGCGGTGTGCGACGAGACGCTGCGGCTGCACCCCATCGTCCCCATCATGGCCCGGCGCCTCGCGCGCGACTGGACCCTCGGCGGCCACCCCGTCGCCGCGGGGACGATGGTCTGCCCCGCCGTGCTCCCTACCCACCTCGATCCGGCCCTCTACCCTGCGCCCGATACGTTTCGCCCGGAGCGCTTCCTGGCGTGGCGCCCAGCCCCGGGGGAGTTCTACCCCTATGGCGGAGGCGCGCGGCGCTGCCTCGGCGCGGCGATGGCGGGTTATGAGCTCAAGGTCGCCCTCGGGAGCGTGCTCGCCGCGCAGCGCTTCGATGGCGTCACGGAGACCGACCTGGGGATGGAGATGTACGGGATCACGATGCGCCCCACGCGGCCCATCCGCCTGGTGGCACGCGGCGCGGCTGCGCTGGGCTGAGCGCCCGGCGGGCCCTTGGCGCCAGAGTGGCCGCCACGCTTCGTCTGCGCGGCGCTCATCACTTCGGCGTGACGCGCGCGACCACCCCGCGGTTGCGGCCCATCGCCTTGGCCTCGTACAGCGCTTCGTCGGCGCGGCGGAGCAAGCTCTCGATGGCCTCGTCCGGCTGGGCGAGCGCGGCCCCGAGGCTCACAGTGATGCACAAGGGTGGCGACTCCAGCGAGACGGCCTCGATCGCGCTCCGAAACCGTTCGACGACAATGCCTACGTTGATGGGCGACCTGCCCGCCAGGACCAGGAGGAACTCCTCACTCAGCGAGCCCTGCGTCGACCGCCGAGGCCCCGCGCAGCACGGTCGGGGCGTGAGAATGCTTCGTATCAAAGGGGAATCTGTCAACTCTGCGGTGGGCCTGGAGCTCCTCCGCGCAGGTGCTCGACGCGAGGAACCCGTTGGACTGCCTATCCCCCTTGGAGCGCCGTACGCGGCCCGTTGCCGGCCTGCTCGTCCCGCTCTGTGCCCGTCCGGTGGCGATGCGCGCGCGTCGGCGAGCGGCAGGTCGGGCGGGAAGTTCTGCAGGGTGAGGTAGCCCGCCGTGGGCACCGCGGCCGCCACCTCGAACGAGATGTTCGTCGGCTTCTTCTCGAGCGCCGTCTCCGGCATCACGGCCCACTCGGCGGAGTCAGCCGGTGACTCTCGATCCCGAGCGGACCCATACAACCAACCCGACGCGCGGCGGCGCCCCGTTGGTCCGGCGGCCGCCAGAGACCGCACATCGTCACGTCAACGGCGACTCCCGATCGTCGGGCTGCTCCCGCCGATCTGGTCCCTGGGCGCCTGCTCCGAATCCCAGGACCCCCTGTCCGCCCTTGCGCGGGGGGGCGAGGATTGCGTACCTTCCGGGGCCTATGGCCGCTCACACCATCGTCGCGCACATCACCGGGACCGTCTGGAAGATCGAGGTCAAGGTGGGTGATGCCGTGTCCGAGGGGGACGTGGTCGCCATCCTCGAGTCGATGAAGATGGAGATGCCCGTCGAGAGCGAGGGATCGGGGACCGTCAAGGAGATCGTGGCCGCCGAGGGGCAGGCCGTCATGGAGGGCGCCCCCCTCGTCGTGCTGGAGTAGCCGAGGTTTCCGTGGTCCGCGGGGCGCGATCGGCGATGCCCATCGGGGTGTTTGACTCGGGTCTTGGGGGGCTCACCGTGGCCCGGCAGATCCGGCGTGTGCTGCCCCACGAAGACATCCTCTACCTCGGCGACACGGCCCGGGTCCCCTACGGGACGCGCTCGGCCCGCACCGTCCTGCGCTACTCGCGGGCCTGTGCTCGGAGGCTCGTCGAGCGGGGGATCAAGCTCCTGGTGGTGGCCTGCAACACGGTCAGCGCCGTGGCCCTCGACGCCCTGCGGGCCGAGCTCGACATCCCCGTCCTCGGGGTGATCGAGCCCGGGGCCCACGCCGCCGTGGCCGCCTCGTTGACCCACCGCATCGGAGTCCTGGCTACGGCAGGGACCATCGCCTCGGGGGCCTATCCCCGGGCCGTGGCCTCGCGGTCGACCCGGGCGGAGGTGCTGGGTCGGCCTGCTCCGCTGCTCGTGTCGCTGGTGGAGGAGGGGTGGTTGGAGGGGGAGGTCCCGCGCCTCGCGGTGACCCGGTATCTGGAGGGGTTTGTAGGCTGCGACGTCGACGTGGTGGTCCTGGGGTGTACGCACTACCCCGTGCTCCGGCCCGTGATCGAGACCACCACCGCGGCTGTGCTCGGCCCGGGGGTGCGGGTGGTCGACGTGGGCGAGGCCACCGCCCTGGAGCTGTCGGTCTTCCTCGACGCCCGCGGGATGCGCAACGCCCAGGACACCCCCGGGAGCCTGCGGACCCTCGTCACCGACCGCCCCCAGAGCTTCGCCGAGGTGGCCGCGCGTTTTCTGGGGCACCCCGTCGACGACGTGACCCTGGTCGATCTGTAGTCCCGCCCCAAAGCCCTCAGGAGAGGCTGCAGCCGGGGGTTTCGAGCCGGGTGGGCGGGCCCTCCCGGGCGGCGTCCCTGAGCTCGGGCGGAACCAACGCCCGGAGCTGCCACGCGTGCAGATGCAACCGGCGTTGGGCGTCGAGGAGGGTCCGGCGGAAGCGGTCCATCAGGGCGGTGGTGGTGATCACCACGCCCAGGTGCGTGACCAGCAAGAACACAAACGTCGCCGTCGGCGGCAGATGCACCATCCGCGGTCGGATCTGGAGGGTCCCGCCGACGAAGACCGTGGCCGCGTCGAAGGCGTCGAAGTGCTCCAGGAGGGCCCCCGTCGCGATGGACACACACGCGATGAGGGTGCTCGACCGGTAGCGACCCGCCGCGGGCGACAGGGCGAACAGCAGGGCGTTGGCGGTCACGATGCACGGGACCAGCACCCACGGCCCGAACATCCGCAGGGTGGAGAGAGCGGCGAGGTTGCCTGCGATCATGGCGAGGTGTTGGGCGGTGAGGGAGGGGCGCTCCTGGCGGGCCACGGCGAAGCACACGACGCTCGCGCTCACGAGCAGGCCGACCAACGACGCGAGGCTGGTCCACTCGCGGACGCCCATCCACAAGACGAGGGGGGCGAGGACGAGCCAGGTGAGGTAGGCCACCCCGCCCGCATGAAGGCCCGCCCGGGTCTGCATCACCTCGTCGGCGGCGAGGGTCTCGTTGGCCTCTGCGGGCATCTCGGCGGGAGGTTCGACCAGGAGGCGGAGCATCGTACGCAGGGCCGCGGGGTGCTCGGGGCACAGGGCCAGGGCCCGTCCGACCTCTTGCATGGCCGTACGGCGGGCGGTGAGGGCCGCGGGTGCGCCGGCGAGGGCTTCGGCCGCGAGGGTCTCGGCCCGGCTGGCGTGGGCGTCGGCGAGGGAGCGCCGCAGGGCCACGTCGCGGTCGCCGTCGAGGTAGGCCTCTACGGCCTCGAAGAGGTCCAGGGCGCTCGGAAATCGCGCCGCGGGGTCGAGGGCCGTGGCCCGCACACAGATGGCGTCGAGCTCGGGGGCGATCGACCCCTCGGGGGCCCGCAGGGAGGCCCGGGCATCGGCTCCCTGGAGGGTGGAGGCGACGGTGGCCTCGACGGGGTCGCGGGGATGCAGCGGGTGGAGGGTGAGGAGCTCGAAGAGGATGGCCCCGAGGGCGTACACGTCCGAGCGGGGAGAGACGGACTCGGTCTCGCCCCGGAGCTGTTCGGGGGCCATGTACCCGGGGGTGCCGATGACGGCCCCGTGTTGGGTCTGCCCGAGGGGGCCGGTGAGGCACTGCACCTGCGGCTCGGCGGGGTCGGCCACCCCCACGAGGCGGGCCACCCCCCAGTCGAGGACGTACACCTCGCCGTAGGCCCCGAGCATCACGTTGTCGGGCTTGAGATCGCGATGCACGACCCCCCGGGAGTGGGCGTAGTGCACGGCCTGACAGACCGTCCCGAAGGCCGCGAGGAGGCGCCGTCGGCTGTACCGTTCGGCCGCCTCGGGGTCGGCCAGGCGGAGGGCCTCGATGCACTGGGCCAGGGTGCTCCCGCGGACACGTTTCATGGTGAAGTGCGAGGCCCCGTCGTCGCCAAACCCGATGTCGTACACGGGCACGATGGCCGGGTGTTCGAGCTGCCCCTGCACCCGGGCCTCGCGCAGAAACCGGGCCCGAACCTCGGGGCGATCGTTCTGGTCGCTGCGGATGACCTTCATGGCCACCTCGCGCCCGACCCGCCGATCGCGGCACAGGCGCACCTCGCCCATGCCCCCTTCGCCGAGCAGGGTCCGCACCTGGTACCGGGCCACGTGGCCCACGTCCTCGAGGGTGGCCGCGTGCGGATCGACCGGCGGTTGCGGGGTATTGCCCGCCGAGGCGTCGTCGCGGCTGGCCTCGCCCAGGATCCCCGTGGGCGCGTCGTCGTGCGCGTTCATGGGGGCCGAGTGTAGCCCCGATGGGGGTGGACAGCGCGGACAGCGTTGGACAGCCGTGGACAGGGTGGACACCCCGATGTGGACAGTCTGGGGTCTATAAGGTGCCTGAATTCACGGCGATTTCAGTGCTGGCACGGGCCGCGCAATGGGTCTCTGCGAGGGCGCCCGGCGGCGCTCCTCAAGGAGATTCCCCAATGAACGACGCATCCGTCCCCGCCTCGACCCCTGCCCCCTCCTCGCTCAGCCGCGCCCCGGCCAAACACGTCTACACGGTGATCGACCGCGAGGGCGGGGGCCGCTCCTTCTGGACCCGCATCGGGGCCGGCTGGATCAACCGCGACGGCTCCCTCACCCTCAAGCTCGACGCCCTCCCGGTCAACGGGACCCTCCAGGTCCGTGACCCCGACCGCGCCCCCGGGACCGGGACCGGGTCGGCCAACGGAGGTGCCCTGTGAAGCTCCTGCGCGCCGTGCTCCCCCTCGCCCTCGTGCTCGTGGCGGGCGTGGCCCACGCCGACCCGCCCGCGGCCGCCACGGGGGTCTCTCGCCCCGCGGCGGCGGCCCCGAGCCAGGCCTCGGAGGGGGTGGTCAACATCAACACGGGCACCCAGGAGGAGCTGGAGCGGCTGCCTGGGGTGGGCCCGGCCCGGGCCGAGGCCATCGTGCGGCTGCGCACGCGGGTGCAGCGCTTCGGCCGGGTCGAGGACCTGACCCGGGTGCGCGGGATCGGCCGGGCCACGTTGCGGCACATGCGGCCGTACCTGACCCTGACGGGACCGACCACCCTGGAGTCTCGCCCCGGGCGGCGGTCGTCGGTCAACGACGGCTGAGAGCAGTTCCGAGGGCCGTGACCTCGGCCCGTCGGAGCTTACGACGGGCGCGGTTGGCCACCACCACCGCGCTCACCTCGCAGACGGTCTCGCGTACGACGAGGCCGTTCTGCCGGAGGGTCTCGCCGGTCTCGACGAGGTCGACGATCACGTCCGCGAGGCCCGCCAGGGGGGCGGTCTCGACCGAACCCTGCACGAAGATCACCTCGACCTCCTCGCCTCGGGCGGCGTAGTGGGCCGCCGCGATGCGGGGGTACTTGCTGGCCACCCGCAGGGCGTGCCCGAGGGCGACCCCCACGAATCCCTCGGGGGCGGCCACCACCATACGACAGCGCCCAAGGCCCGTCTCGCTCACCACGGACAGGTCGGCCTCGCGTTCGAGCAGGACGTCGCGGCCCACGACTCCTACGTCCGCGGCTCCGTGCTCGACATAGGTCGGGACGTCGTCGGGTTTGAGCAAGAGGACCCGCAGCCCATGGGGGCTGTCGGGCCACGGGCAGTCGCGCACGAGGCGTCGGTCCTTGGGATCGAGGGCTGCGGTGGCGATCCCGATCTCGGCGAGGCGGGCCGCGATGGATCCGAGGAGGCGCCCCTTGGGCAGGGCGAGGGTGAGGGGCTGCGGGCGGGCGATCATCGGGGGGGCTGTGGGTCGTCTACCACGCGGGAGGGTAGGGCCAGGAGGGCTTCGAGCTCGGCGAGCCGGGCGTCGATCTGGTCGCGGGCCGTGCGGAAGCGGCCGAGCATCTCTTCCCGCGAGAGCGTGGTGTCCGGGGTGGCGGGGTCGGCCACGGGCCAGTGCAGGCGCCGGGCGTTGCTGAGGAACACCGGGCACACCTCCTCGGCGCACAGGGTGATGACGGTCCCGACGACGGCGGGGTCGATCGACTGGACGGACTTGCTGTGGTGGGTCGTGAGGTCGACCCCGAGCTCGGCCATGACCTCGACGGCGTAGGGGTTGACCCGCGAGGGCGCGCTGCCCGCGCTCTGGACCACGAGGCGCGCGCCGAAACGCCTGCGGGCGAGGCCTTCGGCCATCTGGCTCCGGGCGGAGTTGGCGACGCACAGGAAGAGCACGGACTTGTCGGGGGCGATCATGGTGTGGGCTCCGCGGTGAGGGCCGAGCATACCCCGCGGACTGCGTCGGCTTGCCCTCGGCGGGGGGTACACGCCGACACCCGCTCCGTCGGGAGGGCATGGTAAAAGCGCACCGAGGGCTTCCATGAGACTCGCGCGGATCGAACTCCAGCACTTCCGGGGATTCCACGAGGCGGTGTTCGATCTGCGTCACCCGGACGGCGACCCGCTGCCCGTCGTCGCCCTCGTGGGCCCGAATGGCAGCGGCAAGAGCAGCGTGCTGGCGGCGATCTCTGGCGCACTCACCACGATGCAGCCGCGCTACGGCGGCGTCCTGTTGGGCCGCGGCGACGTGCTGCGTACGTCCGACGACGCCCCCGCCTCGGTGACCCTCCACGTCGCAGACACGCGCGATGGACTCCCAACGGGCTTCGTCGTGCAGGTGGTGAGCAGTCTCGGGGAGTGGAGCATTCCAGATCCGGAGATGGAGTACGCGCTCTGGCGGACCACGATCGCCGACGACGCGCCGTCGCCTGTGGGCCTCGCCATCGCCTTTGACGCGCACCGCCTCCTCCCCCCGTTGGAGGTGCGCGGCATCAACGACAACCTGGAGACGGCCACCGCGCGGGGCAACGCGCTCGCTCCCTCGCTGCGCCGCGACCAGACGATGTGGTTCCGTTTCGCCCAGTTGGAGCAGTGGATCGTCAACCTCGACCATCGACGGGCACGCGCCAAGGCCGACCGGGGCGAAGCCTTCCCCCTGTGGGACCTCTTGGTTCAGGGGCTTGACGAGATTCTGGCGCCGGTGCGCTTCGAGGGCGTGGACGAACGGTTCACCGTGCGCTTCGCCACGCCGACGGGATCGGTCCCGCTCAGCGCCCTCAGCGACGGGTTTCGCAGCGTCTTCGTGATCGTCTCCGAGCTGCTCCTGCGCCTGTCGCTCGCCTCGGACGATCCCTACGCCGCGCTCGACCTGCCTGCACTCTGCCTCATCGACGAGATCGACGCGCACCTGCACCCGCGCTGGCAGTCTCAGATCGTGCGCGGTCTACAGCGGCTGTTTCCCAAGGTTCAGTTTGTGGTGACGACGCACTCGCCGTTTGTGGTGGCCTCGTTGCAACCGCACGAGATCTTCCGCCTCGGAGACATCGACCCCGCGGTGCTCGCGCCGGTCGACACCGCGACCCGTTTCTCCTTCAACGAGCCGATCGCCCGATGACCGACTACGCCCGCATCTACGACACCCAGGCCGCCCTCTACGACGCCCTCGTGGCCCGCGAGGACCACGCGGGCAACCTGCTCCCTGCCCTGCGGGCCCTGCTCCCGCACGACGCCGCCGAGGTGGTCGAGACCGGAGCCGGAACCGGGCGGCTCACCCGCATGCTGGCCCCGCATGTACGCTCCGTGCGGGCCTTCGAGCGGGCCTCCGCCATGCTCGACGTGGCCCGCCAACGCCTGGCCGACGACGGAGCCCACAACGTCACCCTGGCCCTGGCCTCGCACGACCGCCTGCCCGTGGACGACGCCAGCGCCGACTTCGCCCTCGAAGGCTGGGCCTTCGGTCACGCCGTCTCCTGGAACCCCACAGGATGGCGCGATGAGGTCTCCGCCCACGTGGCCGAGCTCGCTCGCACCGTACGCCCCGGAGGGACCGTGGTGCTCATCGAGACCCAGGGCACCGGGGTCGAGACCCCCTTCGCAGGCGGACACGGGCTCGAACCCTTCCACGCGTTCCTCGTCGAGACCCTGGGGTTCGCGCATCAGTGCGTGCGGACCGACTACCGCTTCGAGAGCGTGGAGGAGGCGGCGGGACTGCTCGGGGGGTTCTTCGGGGAGAGGATGGCGGGGCGGGTGCGCGACCAGCAGGCTACGGTGTGGCCCGAGTGCACGGGCCTCTACGGGCGCCGGGTCTGAGCGGCGATGACGGACGTGGCTCGTCAGCCGTCGGCGCCGTAGCAGAGGGCGAACACCCGGCGGCGAAGGTCGTCGGTGTCGGCGCGGGGATAACGTCGGTGCAGCTCCTCGACCACGCGGTCGAGGAGGTCGCAGCGAACAGCCTCCTGCACGATGTCAAACGCGACGACTTCTGCGGCGCCCCCGGAGTTGATCCGGGACCACTCGACGCCAACGGCGAAGGCGAACATCTCCAGCACTCTTGTATCGTCAAGTAGGTTGCTCAACATGCGCGAGCACTCGGTCAGCAGCGGTCGCGGGAGCGGGTCGATGCTCGGCCCTCGGAGTCGTCGCGAGACGCGGCACATCGACAACAAGCACGCGACCTGTGGGGGGACGCGAGGAACTACTCCCTCCGCCAACACGAAGACTAGCGAGGCTTGACGCTCGCTCCAGATACGATCGTCTTCAAACGCCGACCACTCGGAGGTGGAGGTCGTTACCACCAGCGGATGATCGGGCAACTCCGTGGCAAGCCGGAACGCGGGTGCCAGATCGTCCTCGGCATGGAGCCAGCACGATCGTTGGCACGCGTCGACGAGCTCGCCGTGGAGGGATGCGGCGAATCTCCTGGCCGTGCTGCTGGAGTCTGCCCGCATCAACAGCAGCACTGGGCGTCCCCCGAGCATTCTCTGTGCGACTGTGGCTGCGGACACGATCCCCTGCCTCAGGCCGCGTGGGATTGTTTGCCCGCCCACGAAAACAACGGGTGCACTTGAACGGTCCGCCCACGGAGCACCGCACAGCCCCGCGCCTGAAGGCGATCGCTGAGGGCGGACGAGGGTGGCTTGCCGAGCCGGAGCTTGGCGAGCGCCTCCCACTCGTCGTTGTCCAGCAGGGCCAACCGTGATGCGCGCATGAGGGCGAGCACATGGCCGAGGGCCTCGAAAGACGGCACCTCCTCGCCACGTTCTCTCGTCTCGTAAGCGGTTTCGCGGGCGATGTGGAGGAGGTCCCGCATCGCGCCCCCTGACGCCTGCACCAGCGCAGCCGCAACCTCCTCGGAGAACAGCCCCGGCGCCCGACGCTCGATGACCTCGCGCAGAAAGGCCGCGTTCTGGCTCAGGGTGGGGTCGTAGAGAGGCTGCATGCGGATGCCGTGCAGGGACGCGTCGAGGTCGGGGGTGAGGCCATGACGCCACTCCAGGTTGCCCACGATCACGACGGCGATGCCCAGGTCGCGCAGGCGCGGGAGATCCTCGCGCGTCACGTCGAGGTAGTCCTCGAAGGGCCGCCGGTCGAGGGCGTCGACGAGCAGGACGATCGGGTCGCGGGCCGTGCCTTGCGCGCGCCAACGTTCGGTGAGCGGGGCCAGCTCGGCCAAGAGGTCTACTGTGGTGATGGCTGGCGCCAGGGCCCGATGCATCAAGAAGTCGGGGAGCGCCAAGGCGGGGGGCGGGGAGCGGTCGGGGCGCAAGAAGGCGTGGAGGCGAACCGCGATGTCCCGCAGCGACCCGACGATGGGCTCACCCCGTGCGCTCAGGGCCTTGAGCATCGCGAGGCCGGCGAGGGTCAGGAGACGGCTCTGGTCGAGGCTGCCCAGGTCGAAGCAGGCGTCGAGCGGAAGGTGCCACGCGTGAAACTTCCTGCTCGCCCGCAGTGCATCCTGAGCACGAAGAAGCTCGGTGGTCTTGCCCGATCCGATCCCGCCCAGGGCCAGCAGATGGGACTGCGGCTCTCGGGCGGATTGCGACGTGATCCAGCCGTGGAGGCCGCCGTCGGGCGGCGTGACGTACAGACTCCCGCGCTCCCCCGAAGCGGGGCGCACCGGATCGAGATCCCTCGCTGCGTCAAGGAGTCGGTCGGCGGCGGACATGGTGTCGAAGCGTATCACGCAGGCGATGGGGCGGGCACCGGGCAGAAGATGGCGACGAGCTCCCGCGGGGAGTGGCCACGCCAGGTGTTCTCCAGCAGCCGCTCCTGGGCCAGCTCGAGGGCGCGGGGAAGGTACGCGTCCGCAGGGAAGCGCGTTTGGAGGTCTTTCAGCGCGGCAAGGGCCTCCTCGGTACCGAGGGCCGTCAGGCGTTGGCGCACTTCCTCCAGCGTCCAGCGCAGGTTCTGACGGGGCGTGACAACATAGGGTTCGTCGTGACGGGGTTCCGCGTCGGTGCCCAGGGTTTGTTGTCCCCATACGTAGAAGGACACGAAGCTCGATGCCTCCGTAAATCCTGGGCTCCAGCGCATGGTTTCCCCTCGCACGCTCGCCTTCAGCACGGCCTCTGCGCCACGCTCGGGACGACGCGCAAAGTATGGCACGAGCGTAGGCCATGCGGTCTCTGGGCGCGTCCTCAGGAGCCATGCGGCTGCCCTAACCCCGCGTTCGGCGTGCTCGCTGGTGTCGTCCCAGTCACGCACGATCACGGTGCTAGCGAGGGACCAGGCGCGGTCCTCGTCATGCTTCGCGATGGCACGGAGCACCTCCGAGAATGCCGTCGCAGCGAGCTCGGGCCCGTGGGCGAACTCATCCAGGAGGTTGATAAAATCGTTATCAATCACGGGCGTGACGATGTCCATCTCAAGCACGCCGCCCGATGCCGCTCGGAGCAGCGTCATGGCGAGCGCACGATACGCGGCGCCGTCGGCTGCATAGGCCCTCTGGAGGAGCGGCTCGGACAACGCGCGCGGGGCCTCCTCGGTCGTCCATTCGGGAGAGAGGAGAGCAGGGGTCCATCGACGCCACACACCTGCGTCGAGCGCATCGAGCCGCTTCGGGTCGAGCGTGGCAAGCAGCACCAGGGCATGCCGACCCGCGAGTGCCGACCAGGGAACGGTGTTGCCGCCAAACCAGTCGGTGTCCAGACTCCAACGCCGGAGGTACTCGTCTGCGGTGTCCAGCATCGCGCGCTGTTCGGACGCGGACAGCGCCATCCACGCTGGGGAAGTGGCGATGGGAGGGGTGCGGCCGACTGAGATTCTCCCGTTGTTTGTGACTTTGGTGCGGGTCCACACCACCCACTGCCAAAAGCCGTCAAGGTCGCCGCCACAAGCTGCGGAACGGTACTGTTCGAGCATCGTTCTGCGTCTTTCTTCAGCCTCATGTCGTTTCTGCTCGCTGCGGTGTCTTCGCTGAACACGCTCGCGTTGTAAACGAACCCGTTCTTCGTCAAGCATCCAAGGCTCCCATATCCAGGACATGGCCTTCCGTTCAGGGGAGTCAGGCGCCTCGAAGTAAGTGAGGAGTCGCTCAGTCACGGCGAGTTCCCAGGATTCGCGGGCCTGTTGGGTGCGTACAGCGAGCTCGATCCAGAGGCGTGCTTCGTCCTCTGTCGGTGCACCCCTGGCACGGTCTAGCAGCGCGATCGCATCGTTCGGCACGATGAGTGGTTCAAGATAGTACGAGAACATTTGTCCCTGCGGTGGTTGGCAGCACCTGGGTACGAACAGACTCAGCAGTGTCCACCGCAGTCGATCGCGATGCGTCTCCGCCGAAGCCTTGAGCGCTTCGCGCAGCAGCTCGGCCGGATGCTGATGCGAGCCAATCATTGCGACAAACCATTCCGCGAGGCTCTGCAGGACCATGGGGTCGTCGAGAGAGTCCACGGCGAGCTTGAGGATGGCGCGGACCAGTTCGTCGGGGGGCCAGTCAGTTTGCAGGTTGAGGTTGGCGGCACACCAGCCGAGCGCAGCAGGCACGGCGTTCCGCTGGAGTGATCCTGGTAGCACGAACTCCACAAAGGTATGATACTCACCACCGGAGAACTCCGTGTGTCGAGGGACACTGAGGGAGAGAAAGAGCTCGACTGGGCTGAGTTCGTGCGGCCAAAGGGCCTGCAATGCAAGGCCCCGGAGGTCGTCTTGGTCCTCTGTGCCCTCTTGCTCATCAAGGAGTGGGCGAAGGCTACGGACGGCACCACGATCTCCAAACTTCCCCACCGCGCCCGCCGCTGCAATCCTCACCTGCATTGGCTGATCACGGTCGAGCGCGATCGTCGCCAAGGAGGCTGCGATCCCTTCGCAGCGCAGTCTGCTGGCAACTCGGATGGCAATCGTGCGCACGCGTTTGGTGGTATCCTGACGGGTGATGCAACGCAGAAGCTGTGGAGCGATGCCTTGATGCGAGAAGGCTGCAAGACGTTCGGCCACAGACGCCGACCCGCCGAGAGTAACCAACGCGCTGCTGCGGGAGAGCACGGCATCGATGAGGCACGCACGCTCCTCATCGTTGACGAAATGAGGGTCGACGTCGAGGAGTGTGACCGAATCGCGGACAAGGAGCGGCAGGAAGAACCTCCGGCGTGCGGCGAGTAGCACCGCGAGCCCCCGCAACTGAGGCACAACCCGCGAGCCGGGCTGGTTGGGCAGAAAGAGGAGGTCGAGCACGGCGGTCGTATCGTGATGTTGGGTGAGCTGCTCGGCCGCGAGGTGCTCGGTGTAGCTGCGGTGGGCGAAGTGACGGTCGACGAAGAGCGCTGCACTCCGGACCAGGGCCACGATCTCCTCGGGGGGCGCGATCGCGGCGAAATCTTCTGTAGCGAGGGCACTCCGTGAGGGGGACCAGCCGGACGAGACCGGTACCTGGGGTTTGCCTCCTAGCAGACTGGCTACGGCCATCGATCGAGCGAGGAACTGCCGTCGGAGAAGTGTGGTGCGATCGTTTGCACCCCGCTCGTGGTCGGGCAGGAGCGTGGGCATCGCGTCGCAGAAGACCTCATAAGCCGTGGTCGCCTTGTCCAATGGTTGAGAACCAGCGAGCAGGCCCAAGGTGAGAGGACGCGCCGCCAAAGGAGCAAGGGGAACGCAGAGAAAGCGTTCAAGCTGTGGCTCGGTGAACGACGCACGCAGTGCCGTGGTGACGTCCTCCGCACGAAGCGGGAGGAGGGTGTATTGCTCGACCCCGTCGCTGCCGTACCGTTCGCGCAGTCGTTTGACCAACGTGGGAGGCAGCGCTGCGCTGCGGCAGAGGATGCGGAGACGAAGAAAACGTAGCGCGTCCAGATCGCCCCCGAGCACATCGCCGATGACCTCTGCGATGCGCGCGACGCTCGTGACGGCCTCATCGAGGGCGTCCAGGAAGAGATGGACAACCTTGGCTTGTCGCGCCACACCAAGGGCCTCGCGGAGTTGCTCGCGCAGTTCGCTGGAGCCTTCGATCGCGCCGAGAGGACGCCATTGCACGCATTGCCCGTCACCACGAAGGGCCTCCTGTGCAACCTCGACCTCGGTCGACTTTCCGCTTCCCGCCTCCCCGAGCAAGACGAGACAAGGGCGATCTGCCAGCGCTGCGAGGGTCATCGCCCGGGGAGCGATGGGAGGCTGGGTATTCCTGGCCTCAACGAAAAAGCCTGTGTCCG
The DNA here is from genome assembly GCA_964447205.1 of uncultured Myxococcaceae bacterium. GTDB lineage: Bacteria > Myxococcota_A > Polyangia > Polyangiales > JAEUKH01. The sequence goes on along the minus strand of CAYUSB010000030.1, from coordinate 18,130 downwards.
GGTCGATGGGTGGAGGATGGCGGTCGTCGACCTTCCACCACCAGCGGGGCAACACGGGCAACGCAGCGCCGGCCATGATCCTCAGCCCTTCAGGCGCGCCGCAAGAGCCGCCAACTCGGCGGAGGCGGGATACTCCTCGGCGGCCAACTGCATCAGTCGGGGCAGTCGCCCCGCGCGCGTCGTCTCCTGCAACACCTCATCCCAGAGCGTCTCGACCGCTTGCGCCCAGTGAATCCGTACGAGGGTGACCCCCGCGTCGTTGAGCAGCATCCGAATGCGGGCGGTTTGATCGAAATACCTACACAAGGCAGCTCGAAGCTCGGCCGGAGAAGGGGCGTTCGAGGCAGTCCCAGGGAGGGAGGTGCTCGCCGCGCGAGACGGACCCGACAGCGCCGGAGGAGCGAGTGAGCGGCGCGGTACAAAGGAGCCCGCAATCGCCTCGTCCGTGAGGTCAAGCGCTTGCTCGGGCACGATCTTGTAGGCCCCTGCGTGGGTCTTGATCGCGTGTCGCGGCCAGAGATGAAAGTCCCCACCGCCCTCCTTCACGCTGACTCGCCCGGCCATGTAGCCGTGGACGCGGGTCTCGTCCGTCGTGCCGTAGTGCTCCAGGCCGAACAACGACGGGCCCTGGATGCGTCTGCGCTCGGGCGAGTCGCCCGTGGTCTCGCGCACCATCCGCGCCTCGTGCATATGACCGTAGAGATGCGCAAAGAAGCGGTCTCGGGCGAGGATGCTCTCGTCCACAATCGCCTTCGCCCGCGGGGCCAGCCAGTCCTGGGGGTGGTGGGTCAGCAGCAGGGCGAGGTCGTGCGACGCGAGCCACTCGGGCGGGTCGTCGCCGCAGACCTCTCGGAGCTGCTCGCGTTCGAGCGCGAGGGTGCCCGACAGCTCGCCCCCCCACAGGTGCAGGAAGGCGGTGTTGAGCCCCACGAGCGCTACGCGCAGGCCGTCCTTCTCGAAGGAGATGGATGCCTCGCCGGGGAGGATCCCCTGGGTCAAGGTGAAGTCCTTGAAGTTGTTGGGGGGAGGATGGGCCACCCGCCACTGTCGCTCGAAGGCGACGTAGGGCCCGAAGGTCTCGCGGACGAGTCTCCGACCGGGGCAGGTGGCATCGACCCAGAACTGGTCACGAAGCTCATGGCGGTCGTGCCAGCCCCCGAGCGCTGCGGTGGCTTCGGTCGCATCGGGGCGCACGAGGTCATGGTTGCCCGGGACCATCACCAACATCGGCGCCGAACCCAGCTCCCCGAAGCGCGCCCACAGTTTGTCAAGCCGCTTGCGCAACTCGGCAAACTCCTCCGTGCTGCCCCGCTGCGTGAGGTCGCCCGTGAAGAGCACGAGATCCCAAGGGCCGCTCTTCGTGTGCAACCGCTCCAGGTCGTCGAAGAGCGCCTCCTTCACGTCCGGCCAGCGCACGGCCTGCCCCTGCATGCCGCAGTGCAGGTCGGTCAGATGCAGCCACGAGATCGATGCCATCGCGAGGATCCTCCGACCCGTTGTACCTCGGAAACACGGGCCTCTACTGGCGCCGGGTGTGAGCGGCGACTACAGCTCGCCCCGGACGCGTTCGATGCGGGCCCCGAGGGGGCGCAGCTTCTGCTCGATGGCCTCGTAGCCGCGGTCGAGGTGGTACACCCGCAGGACCTCCGTCCGCCCCTCGGCCATCAGGCCCGCGATCACGAGGCACGCGCTCGCGCGCAGGTCGGTGGCCATCACCGAGGCCCCCGACATGCCCTCCACCCCGCTCACCACCGCCACCCGGCCCCGAACCTCGATGTTGGCCCCCATCCGCTGCAGCTCGGGGACGTGCATGAAGCGGTTCTCGAAGACCGACTCGGTCACCACGCTCGTGCCCTGGGCCCGGGCCATCACGGCCATGAACTGAGCCTGCATGTCCGTCGGAAACCCCGGGTGCGGGGCCGTGGTGATGTCCACCGCCCGCAGCGATCGGGCCCCCGCCGACCGAACCCGCATCCCCGTCTCCTCCCGCACGATCTCCACCCCCGCCGCCCGAAGCCGCGCGGACAACGGCTCCACATGCTCGGGCACAGCCCCCTCCACCAGCACGTCGCCCCCCACCGCCGCCGCGGCGCAGAGGAAGGTCCCGGCCTCGATGCGGTCGGGGATGATCGCGTGATCGACCGCGTGCAGGGTGTCCACCCCCTCGATGTGGATGGCGTCGGTGCCGGCCCCGTCGACCCGGGCCCCCATCTTGTTGAGGACCCGGGCCAGCTCCTCGATCTCGGGCTCGCGGGCGGCCCCGACGAGCTGGGTGCGGCCGCGGGCGAGGGCGGCGGCCATCATGAGGTTCTCGGTTCCGGTGACGGTGGCCATGTCGAGGTAGATCGTGGCCCCCCGGAGGCGTGCACACTCGGCGTGGACGTAGCCGTGTTCGAGGGTGATGGTGGCCCCCATGGCCTCGAGGCCCTTGAGGTGCTGATCGATGGGCCGGGCCCCGATGGCGCACCCGCCCGGAAGCGACACCCGGGCCGTGCCAAACCGCGCCAGGAGCGGCCCGAGGACGAGCACCGAGGCCCGCATCTGCTTCACCAGCTCGTACGGAGCTTCGGGGCGACGCACCGACCCGCCCCGCACCTCCACCACCGGGGGCTCGACCGTGGTCTCGGCCCCCATGAAGCGCAAAAGAGCCCCCATGGTCTCCACATCCCGCAGCCGCGGAACGTTCCGAAAGGTACACGTACCCTCCGTCAGGAGGGAGGCCGCGAGGATGGGCAGGGCGGCGTTCTTGGCGCCCGAGACCTTGACCGAACCATGCAGGGGCAGGGCCCCGTCAATCACCAGCTTGTCCATGCGACTCCGCCTCTAGCACAGCCCATCCCGGGCTGTCGCTTCCCCCACCACCCGCGCCCATCCCCCCGTTCAGCCCCCGGCGTCGCGCCCCGCCTCCCGCACCCGCTGGGCCACCAACCGCACCCGCGCCCGCAGCCGCACCCCATCGCTCGGGGTGTCGAGCACGGTCCACCCGTCGTTGCCGCTGAAGGGCGTGTTGACCCCCGCCGCATCCGAGACCTCCACCCGCCAGCGGCTCCAGCGCGCGCTCCCCGCGGCCCACTCGCTCGCCCCGAGGGCCGCCCGCAAGGCCCGCTCCGCCGCAGCATCCAACGGAGCCAGGCCCGAACCCCGGCTCACCCGAAGGGCCTGGATGTCTCCTTCGGGGTTCTGCTCGACCTCCAGCTCGACGGCCAGGAGGTGGTACTGCCGGTTGCTGGTGGTGGCCCCGTAGGTCATGCCCGCGAAGCTCGACTGGTGCCGTTGATCGAAGGCCTCGGCCACGGCCGACTCGCCCCCTCCCACGGTGCGCCGCTGCCCGGGGATGGTCACCACCGGGGCCCGCTCGATGGCCCGCCCGAGGCCCGCCACGCTGCGCACGAGGTCGAGCTCTTCGAGGGTCCGGCGCCCGGTCCGTGCGTCGGCCCGGCCTGCCCCGGCGGGGCGATGGTCCCGGGGGTTCTCCGCGAGGCCGGCCCGGGCGGGGGCCAGGGCCCTCTCGGCGATGCACGCGTCGGTGTTGCAACGACTCCCGGTGCCCCAGTCGGTGCGGGCCGGGCGGGCCACGGCCGTCGGGGCCATCCACCCCTCGGAGGCCCCGCGTACGGTGAGCGACTCGCTCCCCCGAAGCAGCTCCGTCGCGGTCAGGACGCGCGTGGGCGCCGTCGTAGGCGGACCCGTATGGACCGGCCCCGGGGTGGGGCTTGGGTCGGCAGGGCCCGAGGGGTCGCCCACCGACGGCGGCCCCTCCACGGGCCCGGGACGGGGCAGGGCGGGGGCGATGCGGGCGGGCGTACGGGTAGCAGCCGCAGGGGGCGGCGGGGCGGCCGGTGGGGGCGGCTCGGGCGGGGGTGCTTCAGGCGGCGGAGGCGGCGTGGTCTCGGGCCGGGGCAGGACGGTGAGCTCGACGGGGGCGAGCTCGGGACGCGCCCCCAGGGCGACGGGGCCGTGGTGGGCCGACCGCCACGCGACCAGGCACATCAGGCCGTGGACGGCGAAGGAGGCGGAGACGGCTGCAGCGGCGCGGGACACGGCGCACGATAACCCGCCCGCCCCGCGGAAGCTTCCGCAGGTGACCGGGACCCAGGTCGATCAGGGGTGGTTGGCGGTGAGCTCGGTCACGTAGAGCTGGGCGCGGTTGTTGGCCGAGGCGTCGAAGCTGCCCACCCAGATGGCGTAGCGCCCCGGAGCGGGGTGGTCGAAATCGAGGGCGGGCATGTGGGCGTGGCCCCAGCCCGAGTGGCCGTGGTCGTCGTTGCAGCGCCAGTGGCCGTTGGGCTCGTGCACGACCAGGGTGGGGTCGACGGCCTCGTTCTCGGCCACGACGTAGAAGCGCAGGAGGTCGAAGACCACGCTCGAACGGAAGGTGAAGTGAAAGTCGGCGTGGTGGGTGACGAACGACCGACCGCAGAGGGTCCCGGCGAGGCTATCGCGCATGGCGAAGTCGGCGATGTTGACGGGGTTGCGCCCGCCCCCCGCGGTGAGCGGGAAGGTCCAGGGGTCGGGCTGAAACCCGGAGGTGAGCTCGCCTCCGCCGAAGTTGGGGCGGCCGTTGGGGTCGAGCACGTTGCTCGCGCGGGCCCAGGCGCTCACGTCGGCCGCGGAGGCCGCGTACGGACGGCGGGCGCAGCCCATCGCCGCCGCGCCCAACCCGATCAGCCCAACCACCATCGCCAGCTTGGTGTGGCCTCCCTGCTTCGTCGTGTCCATGACTCTCCCCGTCGTTGAATTACTCAGGGGTAGATCAGGATTCCGCCCCGGCGCGGGCGGCAAGCTATCAGCCCCTCGGGCTTGCTGTCCAGGTGGGGGAGGGAGGGAGGGGGCGTCGTCGAGCGGGCGCGCCCCCATCGTGCGGGGTCAGCGCCCCCCGATGTCGAAGTTGATGGGGAACTCGTACGACTCGGCCCCGCAGGCGGGCACAGGGAACACGATGCGTTGCACGGCCGACTCGACGCAGGTGCTCACCTCGGGGGTCATGCCCGAGGCCGTCACCTGGCGGGCCCGGCCGCTCTCTCCGACGGTGAAGTGCAGGGCGATGCGGCCCGACAGGGTGGGGGCGTTGCGTACGGCCCGCTCGTAACACGAACGGATCCCCCCGAGGTTGTTGCGCAGGGCCCTGGCGACGCCGCCCGCGTCGGCCTGGCAGGCGGGGTTGCTGGGGGGCGGGTCGCGGGAGGGCAGCATGATCACCTGGGTCCGCGGTCCGCGCTCGGGGCCCACGGCCTGGGTCGCCACCTCGGGGCCGCCGCGGAGCAGGCCGGGGCGCCCGGGGAGGGGTCCGGCGGGGGCTCGGGCGGTGGTGTTGCGGCCGATGGCCGGGGCCCGGTCGGTGACGCCCTGGGTGCGGGCGAGGTCGGCTTCGGTGCCGGCCATGAGGGTTCCGGCGGCGAGCTGGTCGCGGGCGGTGCGGGCCCCGGGGCCTGCGGCCGTGAGGGCGGCGAAGCTGGCGGAGTCGGCCCGATTGGCGGCTTCGGCGGCCCGTTGGGCGGCAGCCACGGTGCGGGCGATGGCCCGGTCGTCGGGGACCCGCGGGGTGTTGTGGTTGGGGCGCGGCCCCGGGGCGCGGGCGGTGTGCTGCGGGGTGTTGGGGCGATCGCTCGGGGCCGCGGCGGCCTCGGCGGTGTCGGTGGGCGGCAGGACGGGCGGGGCCTCGGGGGCGGGGGTGCTGTCGGGGTCGAGGCGCACGGGGCTCCGTACGAGGCGCAGGATGTCGGACTCGCCCGAGACCACGGGGTCGTAGCCGTACTCGATGTAGGCGAGGCCCCCGACGGCGATGCTGAGAAAGACCGCGAGGGAGGCGTTGTAGCGCCAGTCGGTGTCGCCGAGGGGGCTGCGCCGCAGGGCCGTGGGGAGCTGGGCCGCGGGGCGCGGAGGCGGCGGGGGAACAAACTGAAACAGCACCGTGGCCCCGCCGAGGGTGAGCTTGCCGCGGGCGCTGTCGTCGAGGGGCACGAGCACGATCTCGCCGTCGCGGGCGGGGCTCTGGGCGGCGAGGTCGGCGAGGGGGAGGGTCGTGCCGTTTTGAAACACGCGGCCCGAGAGGCCCGCGACGCAGCGCAGGTGCCATCCCCCCTCGCGCGGAACAAAGAGCACCGCGTGGCCGGCGAAGTCGTCGGCGGGCACGAGCAGGGTGGCCCGTTCGGTCGAGCCCACGGAGACGGGGCGGCGGGCGGTGATGACCTGCTCGGTGACGGGGGCGTGGTCGCTCAAGACCCCCAGGCGCAGCACTTTTGGCCCGAGGGGCGCGATCGAACGGGCGGACATGGCAGCGGTCATGGCCCCGACGGGGCGCGAAGAAGGTGTAGACATGGCAAACCCCTCCGGCGCCCGTGTTCCTGGGAGTGGGCGCGCAGTGAGGGCAAGGACAACGGGAGGGGGCGGAAGGTTCCCGCGGGGGCGTGGAGGAAAATGTGTGCGGGGTCGCGGCCTCAGCCCAGGACCCCGGCGGCCCGCAGGGCGGCGATGCGGGCGTCGTCGTACCCGGCCACGGCCCGGAGCACGGCGTCGGTGTGTTCGCCGAGGCGCGGGGCCGGGGTGTGCTCCTCCCGCTCCCAGCCCTGCATCTTCAGGGGATTGCCCGGGGCGATCACCGTGCCCGCGGTGGGGTGCTCGGTCTGGGCGATCATCCGGCGGGCCCGCACCTGCGGGTCGTCCACCACCTCCCCGATCCCCTGCACCGGGGCCGCCGGAACCCCCTCGGCATACAACCGCCCGAGCCAGTACGCCCGGGGCCGGGTCACAAGCTGGGCCTCCACCGCGGCCACCAGGGCGTCGCGTTCGGCCCGTCGGCCCCCCCGAGCCCTCCAGGTCGGGTGGTCGACCCACCCGGGGCGCCCGAGGGCGCGGCAAAACCCCGCCCAGAACGTGTCGGTAAACACCGCCACGGCCAGGTACCCGTCCGCCGCCGCGAGGCACTGATACGGAACCGCGTCCGCGTGCCCCGACCCCTGCGGGCCCATCGGGTCGCCCGCCATGGCCTGGTACGACAGGGCGTAGCTTAGTAAACTCACCTGACAATCGAGCAGGGACAGGTCGACGAACTGCCCCCGGCCCGTCTGTTCGCGCTGGTAGAGCGCGGCGGCGAGGGCGATGCAGGCGTAGAGCCCGCCCGCGAGGTCGCCGATGGGGGCCCCGCAGCGTACGGGGGGCGCTCCCGGGTGGCCGGTGAGGCCCATGACCCCCCCGCGGGCTTGCAGGGTGAGGTCAAACGCGGGCAGGTCGCGGTCGGGCCCCGTGCGGCCGAAGGCCGTGATCCCGCAGGTGATGAGCCGGGGGTTGCGGGCCGAGAGGGTGGCGTGGTCGCAGCCGAGGCGTTCGGCCACGCCGTTGCGGAAGTTTTCGAGCACGATGTCGCACGAGGCGGCGAGGTCGAGGAGCACCGCGCGTCCCTCGGGGCGGCCGAGGTCGAGGGCCACCGATCGTTTGCCGCGGTTGACCGAGAGGAAGTACACGCTCTCGCCTCCGCGGAAGTGCGGGCCCACGGCGCGGATGTCGTCGCCCGTGTCGGGGCGTTCGACCTTGATGACCTCGGCCCCGAGGTCGGCCAGGATCATCGACCCGAAGGGACCGGCCAGCATCCGGGTGAGGTCGAGGACGCGTACGCCGCGGAGGGTGTCGAGCATGGTCAGCGGCGCGGTCGCAGCGCGGGCCGTGCGGGGGCCGCGGGCGGGGCTGCGGGCGGGGCGTCGGGCGCGCTGGCGTCGGGGGCCTCGGGGGCGAAACGCAGGGGATACCGAACCCGGATCCGTCCCCGCTCGTCCGGCGGCTGAAACGACACGGTCATGAGCGACTCCCGGATGCACCGGGCGAAGTCGGGCTCGGTGAGGGGGCCCTCGCGGGCAGCGCCGCAATCGAGCTCGGCCTCTTCGACCACCCCGCCGACCCCCGGGGCTCCGACGATGGTGAACTCCATCGCCATCTCCCCGCGGGCCCCAGGGCTGCGGGTGAGGAGCTGGTCGTAGCAGGTGGTGGCCATGGGCACGAGGTCGTCCTGGATGCGGCTGCGGATGTAATCCGGGTCGAGGGCTCCGGCGCCGAGGAGGAGGGTGCGCTGCCTTGGGATCACAGGCCGGGAGGGTACCATGTAGACTCTGCGGCCCCGATGATCCACCCCCGATACGCCCCGATCCTGTGCGCCGTGCTCGCAGCCTGTTCGCCGCGGGCCGGCGGGAACAACCCCGGCGTCGACGCCGCCCCCCCCGACGACGTGGCCTCCGTCGATGCCTCGCCCGAGGACACCGCGGTCGCCGTCGACGCGCCCGACGCCCGCCCCGCCGACGAGACGGCCGCGGACGTGGGGGAGGCCGACGCCTCGGTGGACGCAGGGACTCCCACGGACACACACACCGCAGACGCGCCCGCGGGGGATGTTCCCGGGCCCGATGCCCCCGTGGTGGATGCCCCCGTGGTGGATGCCCCTGCGGCGGTCGATGTCCCCGCGGCGGTCGACGCCCGCGCCGATGTCCCGGGCGCGGTGGATGTGCCGCGCGGTGCGGACGGCGCGGTGGCGTGTCGGTCGTCGTTGGAGTGCAGGGCCCTCGATTTCGTCTGCGACACCACCCGGATGGTCTGCGTCGAGTGTGTGGGCGACAACGACTGCCCGGTCACGGAGGTCTGCACGGTGGACGCGGTCTGCGAACCGCCCCGGTGCACCCCTGTCCCGCCGACCTGCACCTCCGACGGCAGGCTGCGGATGTGTGACCCGCGGCGGGGCGTGCTGGAGACCCCCTGTCCGGCGGGTTCGGTCTGTACGGGCGGGCAGTGTGTGGCCCGCGTGTGTACACCCGGCGCGGTCGCCTGCGGGGCGGGGGCCGAACGGCGGGTGTGCAGCTCCGACGGGCGCACCTGGATGACCAGCCTCTGTCCGGGGGCCGCGCACGCCGCCGGGGCCTGCAGCGCCGGGGCCTGCGTCCTCGCCTGCGAGGCGGGTTACGCCAACTGCGACGCCGCCCCGGGCAACGGCTGCGAGGTCGACACCCGCACGAGCCCCGCCCACTGCGGAGCGTGCGGGCGGCCGTGCCCGTCCGGGAGCACCTGCGTGGCGGGGGCGTGCAGCAGCGGGGGCTGCACGGGGGGGATGACCCTGTGCGGGGGCCGCTGCGTCGACACCCGGAGCGACCCGGCCCACTGCGGCGGGTGCGGGCTCGCCTGCGCGACCACGGGGGTTCCGAACGGGCGGGTGGGGTGCGTGTCGGGGGCGTGCACGATGATCTGCGCGGGCAGCTACTACGACGTCAACGGCATGACCCAGGACGGCTGCGAGACGCCCGACGACACCCTCGCCGGGTACTCCCAGAGCACGGCCACTCCGCGCGGGAGCCAGGGATGTTCGGACACGACCCGCGGCACGATCTCGGGTGGGCGCATCGTGTCGGACGGGCGGGTGCATATGCCCGAGCCGCCCGGCTACGTGGCGGCGACGCGTTCGGTCCCGGACTGGTACAGCGTACGGGCCATCGGGGGCTCTCTCTGCGCCAACAACTACGGCATCACCGTCACCACCTCGGGCGGAACCAGCTCGGGGCAGTGTTACCAGGTCACCTTCCTCACCGACCGGGTGTCGCCCAGCATGACGGTGAGCGGCAACGGGACCAACACGATGTCCTCGGGGGCCCTCGGCCTCTACACCGAGAACAGCACGGTGTACTTCCGGGTCGAGCGCATCTGCTCCCTCGCGACGGGCGAGAACGTCTCGTACAGCCTCACGTTCAACCTCTGATCAGGGGGTAGGGTCGGGGGGAGGCGGGCACATCGGGGCTCCGAGGGCACGCAGCCGCGCGACCAGGGCCTCGGTCCCCTCGGGCAGGACGGGGTCGGTGGTGCGGTCGATCACGAGCCATCCCCGGGGGCGACCGCTGGTCGGGTCCATCGCGGTCATGGCCTGCCAGACCTTCTCCATCGGGGCCCAGTGGGGCGGGTACTTGAAGCGGGCCACGTCGAGGATGAGGGCCCGGTCGGTGCCTTCGTGCCAGGCCGCGAGAGGAGAGAAGTGACCCGAACCGGTCTGGCCGAGGGCCCCGCGGTCGTAGTTGCAGACGACGAAGGGCCCGGACGGGGCACGCACGGACGCGAGCACCGTCTCGCGGAAGAGGCCTTCGTTGCCGGGCTCGGCGAAGAACACGTCGACCCGGGCCCCGTTGCATTGGGCGAGGCAGGCCACCTCGGCGAGGGTGAACCCCTCGGAGGCCGCGAGCTCCAGGGCCTTGCAGCACACGAGGAGTTCTTCGCCGAAGAAACGCCAGGGGCCCTTCCACACGCGGCCCGGGTCGATCTCGAGGGCATTGAGCACGGTGATGAGGGTGCCAAACCCGCACCACGCGGGCTCGGCCTGGGTGTGCAGGTGCGCCGACAGGGGGAAGAAGGCCTCGGCGGTTCCCTCGGCGAGGGATGCGCGGAGGAGGGCGCGACCCTCGGGCTGGCCGAAGGCCACGAGGTCGGCGGGGAGGGGGCGGCGGTGAAACGAGTCCATGGGTTCGGCGGGGGAGGGTAGTACGATCGGGCGGGCGGGGCTGGGGTTGACTCAAGGGGCCAGCAGGCGCGCGAGCCGGTCGCGCTCGAACCGCGTGAGGGGCGGGGCGGGGCCACGGGGTGTACGCCGGTCGACCCCCTCTCCGCTGCCGCCCGCCTCTCCCTCCAGGGAGAGGCTCTCTCGCCGGGAGGTTTTCGAGGCTCTCGTGCTGGTTGGTTCGCGCGCGAAGCTCACCACGCACGCCATCCGGGCGCAGGTTTGGCTCTGGCTCAGTCGCGGCCTCTGCCTCTCCGTCCGTACCGCAAGGCGAAGCCGACGGGGAGCACGGTTGACCACTCCCCTTACAGCGAGCATCGCTGCCGTTGCCTGCGCGCTCGACGACGCTCTGCCGGGCATGACATGGAAGGGAAGGGTGATCCTCGGGTCCCGACCGGATCGACGCGGAGGACCACCCAGGAGACAGTCTCGATGAAGACGACAACACAAGGCCTCTGGATGGTGGCGTGGGTGCTGGGCGCGTGGGCGGTGCCCGTGCGAGCATCGGCAGAATCTGCGCCCTGGGATTCAGGCAACGGGTGCTCTCGCACCGCGGAGTGCCCCTGTGGGCTCTTCTGCATCTCGGGCGAGTGTCGATTCCGGTCCGACCCTGCGGGTCTTGGGTGCACCGTCGACGACGACTGCGGCGGGCGATGCACCGGCGAGCGCTACCACTGCGTCGTGCGGCAATGCGCGCTGCGGCCTGTGGACGCAGGGTTTCCCAATGACCTCGGCCCGGACGCATCGACCGACACAGGCCCTGGAACGGTCGACACCGGGTCGAGCCCCGTCGATGCCGTCGAGGATGTCCCGCCCCCGGTCGACCGCGGAACCCCCTTCGTCGACGCAGGGAGTCTCGATGTGCCCGCTCCGCGCGATCTGGGATCGACGTCGCCCGACGTGCCGACCGCGGCCGAGGACGTGGTCACGCCCGTGGACGCAGGGACCACGACGCCTCCGCCGGAGGACGACGGCGGGTGTTCGGTGCGCGGGGGAAGAGGCGGTCGCAGGGGCGCCGGGTGGGCTGCCCTCGTGGCGCTGGCGGCCCTCGGTCTGCGACGGCGGCGACTGGCCTGGGTCGGGGCTACGCGTGCGGATGGGGCGGTGTCGGTGCGGCCCCATGTACTGCAGAACGGGCGGACGGCGGCGAGGGAGGCTCCGCGTTCGCTGCGAGGGGAGTGGTCAACCGCGCCCACCGCCGGCTTCGCCTCGCGGTACTGACGGAGGCGGAACCGCCCGCGGGAGATCACTCTCTGCAAGGGGTTGGGCCCTCACCCCCCTCTATTCCCACGGTACGAGGGTACCCTCGCCCGGTCACGGGAGAGGGTAGGTTGGCGACGTACGAACAGTATTGGGTGAGGGCCGCCGGGTGCAAGCCGACATTGTGGCTCCCGGGGTACCATCCAAACGCCACATCCCCCCTTCACGGACAAACCCGCACCATGGACCCCAGGGTGGCGTCTCTGTGCAGGGTAGCCCCGTCCGTCGGATCCGGCAGCGACCACACCACCGCAGCCCCGCCCCAGGGGTCCACCGCCCGCACCCGCCACGCGAGCGACGGGCCCTCACCAATCCCCTCCGTATCCCGCAACTCCCCCCGATCGCTGAGCGTGTACACCAGGGCCCGGTCGTGCGCCTCGTTGCTCCGCAAGGCCAACACCCGCAACCCCCGCCGCTGCCCCCGGGCATCCCGCCGTGCGATCAACAACGCCCCCCGGACCCCCGTCTCCAGCACATGGGGCCGCACCGACACCGCCCCATCCGCACGCGCGGCCCCGACCCAGGCCCGGCCGCTGCGGTCGCTCCACACCGCCACCGTGCCGCCCGGGTCGCTCACCAACGACACGTCCCGGCCGTTGACCGCCCCGCGCCACAAGGCCGTCCGCCCCTCCACCGCGCAGCGCGCATCAAGCCGCACGAGGTCCACCCCCGACTCGGCCCCGTCCGCGTCGCGCAACACCTCCGCCCCCACATACCCGTCCGCACACGCCACCACCGCCCGGGCCACCACCGCGGCCCCACACCGCGACACCCCCGCCGGCAACCCGTCCCCATCCAGCCGAACCAACGTCGTGCCCGCCTCGCCCTCCACAAACAACCCCGCCCGGTCGTCGTCCCACCCCACCAGATGCACGTCCCCCACCGCCCGAACCCCCGTCCCCACCGGGTCATACACCGCCCCGTCCGTGATGCGCTGCACCAGGACCTCGCCCCCGCCCGCAGGAGCATGGGCTGCCACGAGCCCCCCGCGCCAGGAGACCAGGGCGGCCGTTCGGGTCGAGGGGGTGGCCTGCCACACGAGGCGACGGTCGCCCACCAGGTTGAGCTCGGCGTCAAACAGACGCAGGTAGATCCGACGACCCTCAGGCAGAAGGGCCGCCCAGCCACGGGAGGCGGGGTTCCAGGTGAGGGCCACGGCGGCGAGGGCGGGGCGGGGGCCCGGGGTACACGCCGGCGGAGGCCCGAGCGGGCGGACTCCCCGACACGCGCTCCCAGACACCACCGCGACCAGGGCGATCACCCCGGTTTGTAGCCTCAACGTCGCACCTGGGCTTGAGGAACAAACACGGCGCTGGCCCAGGGCCCGAGGCCCACCTGGGCGGCCCCGTTGGACCCGACGGTCACCATGGCGGGTTCGGTTCCGAGCACGTTGACCAGGACCGTGCCCGGGGGCTGGGAGACCTGCATCGTGGTCCCGCCGTGTTGGGTCTCGGCCGCCCCGTCGCGGGCGTGGATCACCACCAGGGCGTAGTTTTCTCCGTCGGCCCGCTCGTAGGCCATGATGCCCGCGTCCGACTCCGTCCCCGTGTGCTCGGTCACCCACCGCACCGAGAGGCTCCCGTGGGTGAGGGCCCGGTAGCTCCGGCGCAACGTGCTGAGCCGACGGATCCACCCGAACGTGCTCACCGACCCGTCCGCCCGCGTGTCGCGGGTGTTGTACCCCGTCTCCCAGAGCCGCTCGCGGTTGGCGGGGTCGTTGCCGCCCGTGAAGTCCTGCTCGGTGCCGTAGTACAGACACGGCACCCCGTCCTCGGTCATCAGGAAGGTCAGGGCGGCGTGCAGGCGCGGGCGAAACCGCTCGACGTCCCGCGGGTTGTTGCGGTCGACCACCCCCGACGAACAGTCCCGGCCGCTCGCCCGGATGTTGTCCACGACGGTGGGGTTCATCCCGTAGAGGAAGCGGGAGACGTCGTGGTTGTCAATGAAGTTGACGAGCATCTGCACGGGCGGAACCCCGATGCCGTTGGGCTGCGGGGTCTGGGAGTAGCGCCCGGCCCGGTCGCGGAAGAGGGCCTCGAGGTCTTGGGTGCGCCCGTCGCCGCACTGGAAGATGTTGTCGAAGACCCGGTACTTCTGGGGGAAGTACACCACCGAGTCCATCTCGTTGGGGTTGGTGTACGAGCCCACGAGGCGGTCGTCGCCGTCGAAGGCCTCGCCAAACATGAAGAAGTTGCGCTTGCCCGCGGCCCGGGCCCGCGTCCGGATCTCCGACGCGAACACCTGCCAGAACTCGTGCTCGACGTGTTTGAGGGTGTCGATGCGGAAGCCGTCGATGTCGGTGAGCTCGATCCAGCGCCAGTAGGCCTCGACCATGGCCCGGCGCACCCGGGGGTCCTCGGTGTTGACGTCCTTGAGGCCGCCGGGGAAGTCGCCGAGCATCACCTGGGGGAGGGGCTGTCCCGCGGAGGTGTCGTTGGCGTACGAGACGATGCGCCCGCGGCGGTGGTAGCCCTCGGGCCGACCGAGGATGGCCTGCGACGGGAGGATGTCCCCGCGCGGGGCCACCCGGAAGATCTCGGGCATGTTGAGGAAGACGATGGGGGCGTCGCCCGCGGGCCCGAGCGAGGTGAAGGCCTGGACGGGCCCCCGCTCGTTGTAGTCGGGGTCAAACTCGTTGATGCGGGTGATCGTGCTCTCGACCTGGCCGGGGTTGCGGTACTGCCCGTCGTTGCGCTCGTTGTCGGGGTAACGCCCCGAGCCCCCGAGAAACTCGTCCGGCTGCCCGTTGGAGTTGATGTCGTAATAGAACATCTGCCCCATGTGGTTGGTGACGATGTCGACCACGACCCGGATGTTGCGGGCGTGGCACTCGCGCACGAGGCGCCGCAGGGCCGCGAGGTCGCCGAAGTGGGGGTTGAGCCGGGTGAGGTCCTGGGCCCAGTAGCCGTGGTAGGCGTCGAAGCCCGCGTCGGTGTCGACGTTGCGCACGATGGGCGAGATCCAGAGGGTGGTCACGCCGAGGCGTTGGATGTAGTCAAGCCGCTGGACGATGCCCTGCCAGTCGCCCCCCTGGTAGCGGCCGAGGGCCGAGGGGTCGACCCGGAGGTCGTTGCCGGTGTCGCCGTTGGCGAAGCGGTCGGTGAGGAGCTGGTAGATCACCTCGCCGCGCCAGTCCTGGACGTGGGTGCGGAGCTGGACCGAGCCGATCCCGTCCTCGTTGAGCTCGCCCCAGCACGAGCTCGCCCCGAGGGTGACCGCCAGAAGACCGAGGGCGCTGAAATAACGTCGAAGCTCCACGGGGCGGGATCGTACACCGATCTCAGCGCGAGGCGAGCGGAGACAGGGCCGAGAGGTGCTCGCCCGAGGACAGGTCGGGGGGCGGAGGCAGGCTCGGAGAGGGGGCGTTGGTGGCGCTGGGGAGGACGATGGCGAAGGTGGTTCCGGTGGGGTCGGAGGCCCGGACGTCGATGCGGCCGCCGACATTCTCGACGAGGCGCTGGCAGATGGCGAGGCCGAGGCCGGTGCCCTGGGTTTTGGTCGTAAAGAAGGGGATGAAGAGGTTGCGGCGTACGGCGGGTTCGATGCCCGGGCCCGTGTCGCGGACGTGGATCTCGACCACCTCGCCCCCCCCGTCGGGCTCCCGCGAGAACGACCCGTACGGGCGGGTGGTCGTGCGGAGGGTGAGGGTTCCGTGGGACTTCATGGCCTCGGTGGCGTTGCGCACGAGGTTGAGGATGACCTGGCGGAGGTGCTCGGCGTCCATCTTGACGGGGGGGAGCGGGTCGCCGAGGTCGAGGGCGAGGGTGACCCCGGAGGGCAGGTCGGCCCGCACGATCTGGAGGGTGCGCTCGATGCACTCGTTGACATCGAGGGAGCCCGGGTTTCCCTGGTACGGCCGCGCATAATCGAGGAACGACCGCACCACCCGGTCGAGCCGCCCCACCTCGTCGACGATGATCCCGAGGAACTCCCGCTGCGTGGCGTCGCCGTCGGTGGTCCCCTGGAGGTACTGGGCGGCCCCTTTGATCCCGCCGAGGGGATTGCGAATCTCGTGGGCCAGGCCCGCGGCCATCTCCCCGAGGGCGGCGAGGCGGTCGCGCTCCTTGATGCGCCCGTGGAGCCGCGAGTTTTCCAGCACGATGGCGCACTGGGCCGCGAGGCCGCGCAGGGTCTGCACCTCCTCCTGCGAGAAGACATCGCGGGCCCGGTCGTCGTCGACGGTGAGGAGCCCGAGGAGGTCGCCCGCGTCGGAGAGAAGGGCCAGGGCCACCCCGGCGTGCAGCTCGTGGAGCTGTCGGACGCACTCGGAGAGGCGTTCGGCCTCGCGGGTCTCGCCGAGCTCGCGTCGGTCGTCGGCTTCGCGGGCGAGGGTGTCTCGTACGGCCACCCCCTGCTGTTGGGCCAGGTCGAGGACGTTGCGCAGGGAGGCCATGTCGACGTGCCGCGGCCCGGCCGAGGGGTCGAGGGCGGCGAGGCGCTCGAAGCCCCGGCGTTCGGCGTCGACGAGGTAGAGCGAGGCCGTGGTGATACGCCGCGAGGACTCCAGGCCCTGCATGAGGGCGGCCCCGAGGGCGTCGAGCTCCAGGGTGTGGGCGAGGCGGTGACGCAGGGCCGAGACCGAGCGGTCGAAGTCGATGCGCTCGCGGAAGAAGAACCGGCCGATCTCGGCCTCGACCTTGTCGCGGAGGGGGTCAAACACGATGAGGATGGCCATGGTGGCCACGATGGCGTTGAGGAAGTACGGCCCCTCGTCGCGGGCCCCGGCTCGGGCCAGGACCTGCCAGTCGACGAGGCGGTAGTAGATCCCCGCGAGCACGAGGGCCAGGAGCGTGAGCACCACGAAGCGCCCCGCGAGCTCGTACAGGGCCACCACCCGGCGACGCTCGATCACCTCGGAGAACATGTAGAGCACGGCCAGCACGAGGATCGACCCGAGGGAGGGCAGGTTGGCGGCCCCGACCCGGTTGACGATAAACGGCACGAGGTCGGCCGTGGTGACCACGGTGGCCAGGACCCCGACCCCGACGAGGTAGGTTCCGCGGCGGCGCTCCTGGCGGGAGGGGTTGGCCCGGGAGCGGGTGTAGAGGGCGCTCACGGCGGCGATGAGGAGCCCGACCACGTAGGCCGAGATGGCTCCCCGGATGAGGGCCCCGCCGAGGTTGGTTCCAAACCAGGGGGAGGCCACGAGGGCGAGCATTGGGACGAGGAGGTAGGTGGCCCAGCGGTCGAGGGTGGTCGGTGGGGCCGTGGTGTCGACCGTAAACGCCCGCAAAAAGCGCACCCCCGTCTGCGGCAGGAGCACGGCCATGAAGGCCGTAAACCGCGCCAGGAGCGACCCCTGCCCGGTCTGGTCGCGCCCGTCGAGGAAGGTCGCGAGGTACCACACCGCCACGTTGCTCGCGAAGCCGATGAAGAGCCAATGCATCCGCCGCTTGCGCGGGCGCAGGAGCACCTTGCCCGCGATGGCCAGGGCGAGCACCGCGGAGAAGAGCGGGGTCCAGAGGCGGAGGTCCATGGTGGGCACCATGGTAGCGCGGGCGGACCCTCCCCGAGGGGTCTGGCGCATGCCGCCGTTGTGGTGTTGAGTCGCCCCATGCGCATCGCCGCCGACGCTGTCCTCCCGTTTCCGCGCCCCGTCGTGTACGCGGCGTACCGCGACGAGCTCGTCAAGCTGCTTGTGTACCTCCCCAACGTGCGGGACATCGAGGTGAAGTCCCGCACCGACGACGGGCCCCGCACCGAGCTGGTCAACGTCTGGCACGGAGGCGGGGAGATCCCTGCGGTGGCCCGGTCGTTTGTGAGCCCGTCGATGCTCTCGTGGACCGACTACGCCCGGTGGGACCCGGAGGCCTGGACCTGCGCCTGGCGCACCGAGACCCACGCCTTCACCGAGGCCGTGGACTGCACGGGGATCAACCGCTTCGTGGAGGTCGACGGGGGCACCCGCATCGAGATCCGGGGCGAGCTCACCATCGACGCCCGCAAGGTTCAGGGGGTGCCTGCCCTTCTGGCAGGGCGGGTGGCGCGCGCCATCGAGGGCATCCTCGTGGCCCGGATCGGGCCCAACCTCGTGGCTGTCACCGACGGCCTGCGCAAACACCTCGCCGCGCGCCCATAAGCTGGGTCGCTCATGGAGCCTTCGGGCTGGACAAGGAGTTTGGGACGAGTTGGCCGTGCAGCCACCGTGGATTGTGGGAAGGAGGAAGTTGGTTGGGGAACTCTCCCTCTCCCCCATTGATTTTCGTGTAACACGCGCTCCATCTCCCGTAAAGAGTGAAGTTTGGTGACACGTGTGCCGCGAGGGGAGAGGAAGGCACCCCCGAGCTACGGCGACGGCCAGCGCCCGACGGCCCTCACCCCAACCTGTTCGTACGTCACCCATCTACCCTCTCCCGT
>CAYUSB010000029.1:0-114355 GCA_964447205.1 uncultured Myxococcaceae bacterium | reverse complement strand
TCGCCCTCTGCTACACCGACCAGGAGCTCCTGTCTAGCTGCATGTCGGGCCGTTGTTATTCTATGGCGCACCCCTGGCCGGGCCGCATCACGGACAGACAACGGGCGCCACCACGGGATTCGCGACGTGAAGCCCGTCTTCGACGGGCTTTGTCAACAGTGCCGTGGGCTTCAGCCCGCGGCGCGCTTCGACACTTCCGGGTAGATTCTCCAGTGCTAGGCAACATGTTACTTGAGGCGACGCTTTTGCGGCAGAAGAGAGGTGTGTGTCACGGGTGTCATGTATGCACCAGTGTTTCGAGTGGATTTGGACCTCAGTGGGCGACACTTCGTGATAAAGACGCTACATTTGGTGTGCCTATTCGGGAGCCCACCGCCCATGCAAAACGATATCACGATAACTGAACTGAAATTTACTGTTCTCATCTTTTCTTCATCTTTTCTGCGTAGTCATTCGAGCTCGCAGGATCGCGTTCTCTGTGACCGCACTGAACACTATAACAGGCAGCGGCTCGGGTGTCCACCAAACTCGTCCTGGGTACACTTGCTGCGTCCGTCGCTTGGGTCTGTCTGGGGTGCCGACCGCTCTGACACGGTCTCCCCCACACAGCCCTCAACAAACTCTTGACACCCGGCGGCGCCCCCGAGCACCCTCGAACGCATGGCAGCAAACCCAGATCCGAAGCAAGACGCGCCCCTCGACGACCCCTTCGCAGCCGCGGAGGCAACCCTCGCGCAAGTTCGCGCCCTCCCGCTCCCTTCGCCCAAAGACGCGACCCTGAGCCTCCTGGCCTCTCTGCTCCCCCTCGAGGGCGCGAGGCCTCGGACGTGCTCGCGGAGCTGGACGAAGAGGCCTTCGCCGAACGCGGTCGTCGGGTGGGTTCGGACACGCTGCTGAAGGCGGTTCCGAGTTTTCTGTACAGCGCCCTGCACGGCCTCCAGCAGATGAACGACGCGGCCCTCGCCTGCCTCCATCTCGACCCCGCTGTGTTCGCGGTGCTCGCTGCGGAGGGGCAACGCCTCGCCGAGATGCTCGCTTCCCTCCAGCAGGAGCGGTCCGAACAGGCCGGTCAAGGCGCGGCCCACGAGGTCGGGGCGGGTTCCACCCGGCGCACCCTGATCGAGCTGCGCGACCGGGCCGTCACCCAACTGCTCGGGGTTCTGCCGTCGTAGCGTCGGCCCGAGGTGGTTACGGCGCGGGGCAACGCCGAGACAGAAGCCTCCCTCGTGCTCGGGGCCCGCGCGGTGGCCACCCTGCTTGAGTCGGCCTTCGCGGGTGGCGGCGACGTAGCCCGGCGGCTGGCGCGGCGTCGCGTGCCCACTGCCCTGGTGGACGCGCTCCGCACCCAGGCCGATGCGTACGCCCGACTGACCGAGCCCGTGGCCCGCTCTCCGCGCCGGGTCGACCAGCGGGGGCTCGACCTTCAGGACGGGCGGGTCCTCGCCCTCATGGCCAGCGTGCTTACCGCGTGGCGGGGTGTGGTGGGGGCGGGGTCGCCGGTTCCGCTGCCCGACGTGGGTGACCTGGGGTGGATCTTCGGGATGACCGTGTCGCGTGCGCCGACTGAGGAGGCCCCCCCGAAGCCGGAGGTTGCCCCGGTGCCCGCGTCCGAGCCCGTCCCTGCCTGACACGTCGCCCGCCGAGACTTGGAGGTGCCTCCAAGCCTGCCTCCAAGCCTGCCTCCAAGTCTGCCTCCAAGTCCCCCTGCTGGGACCCGCGCCCTGCTGGCGCCCTCGGTGCCGCACGCCTCCTCGCCGACGCAGCGTACGACCACGTCTCCGTCGAGGAGCGCCTCGATCGCAGCCTCGCGCGGAGCCGGAGGCAGCAACCCAATGGCAGATATTACTTTACAAACAACCACCACGTGGCAATGATAGTTGCCATTATGCCCCGCACGACGACCCCCCCGCTGCCCTCGGTCGAACGCCTGCTCCAGACGTTGGGCGCCAACATCCGGCTGGCGCGCTTGCGGCGGAAGCTGTCGGCGGCCCTCGTCGCCGAGCGCGCTGGCATGTCCCGACCGACGCTGCGCTCCATCGAGCGTGGCGATCCGGGGGTCACGCTCGGCGCGGTCGCCAACGTGCTGCACTCGCTCGGCCTCGAGAAAGACCTCGGCCTCGTCGGCCGCGACGACGAGCTCGGTCGCAAGCTGCAGGACGCTGAGCTGGAGACAAAGTCCCGGGCGCCCCGCGCTCGCCGTGAGCAGGGCCGTGGCGCTTGAGCGGCGCTCCGTCGCCGTGTGTGCCGACTGGGTCGGCCTCCAGGGCGCGGCGCGGATGGGCTTGCTGCACGCGACGCCAACGCGCGGGAAGGAGGTCTTCTCGTTCGAGTACGACCGCGCCTGGCTGGCGGCGGGGCACGTGCACGAACTCGATCCCGCCCTGCGGCACTATCACGGCCCACAGTACGTGGCCGACGGGAAGGACAACTTCGGCCTGTTTCTCGACTCTTCGCCCGATCGCTGGGGCCGCGTGTTGCTTCTGCGTCGTGAGGCGCAGGTCGCGCGAGAGGAGGGGCGCAAGGCGCGTCGACTGACCGAACTCGACTACCTGCTCGGGGTCTACGACGGCCATCGGATGGGGGGGCTGCGCTTTCGCGTCGGGGAGGGTCCGTTCCTCGACGACAACGCCGCGCTGGCGTCCCCTCCATGGACATCCCTCCGCGAGCTCGAACAGGCGAGCCTGCACCTGGAGCGCGACGGGGTCGAGAGCGATCGTCGCTACGGCAAGTGGCTGCGTATGCTGATCGCGCCGGGGCGTTCCCTCGGCGGTGCACGTCCCAAGGCGAGCGTGATCGACGGGCAGGGACACCTGTGGATCGCGAAGTTTCCAAGCGAGCAAGACCCGCACGACATCGGGGCCTGGGAGGGCGTCGTGCACACGCTCGCCCGACACGCGGGGCTGACGACCGCCGAAGCACGCTGCCAGCGCTTCGGGAGTCGACACCACACCTTCCTGACGCGTCGGTTTGATCGCACCGAGGACGGCAGACGTGTCCACTTTGCCTCGGCGATGACCATGCTCGAACGCCGGGACGGGGAAGACGGCGCGAGCTATCTCGACCTCGCGGGATTCTTGATCCAGAAGGGCGCCACCGCCGGACACGACCTCGAGGAGTTGTGGCGGCGCATGGTGTTCTTCGTCTGCGTGTCGAACGTCGACGACCATCTGCGCAATCACGGCTTCGTGCTGGGGTCTTCCGGCTGGTCGCTCTCGCCGGCGTACGACATGAACCCCGTCGCGACGGCGGACGGGCTCAGCCTCAACCTCTCGGAGGACGACAACGCCCAGGACCTGGCCTTGGCGCGTGACGTTGCGAAGCACTTCCGGGTGAAGGCCGCGAGGGCGGACGAGATCATCCGCGAGGTGACCCTCGCCGTGCGGGACTGGCGATCCGTGGCGACGGCGGCTGGGATCTCACGCGCCGAGCAAGAGCGGATGGCCGACGCGTTTCGGGTGGCCGACGCGCTGTGAAGGAGGCGGCCTCGATCCTTGCCCCGGTGCCCGCGCCCGCCCCCGTCCCTGCGTGATACCGTCCGCGGCATGACCATCGTGCTTGAGCTCATCGACCAGGCCACGGGCGACCTCCTCGCCGAGTCGGAGGTTCCCGTCGACAGTCTCCCGCGATCGTTCGTGGGCATGGACACCACCCTCACCGTCGGCGACGGGCAGTATCACGTCGTGCGGGCCGACCCCGAGACCCGGGAGGCCATCGCCGAAGCGGGGCGGGCCCGGCTCCTGCTGCGGCGGTTGGAGATGGTCAACCCCGCGGACATTCTCTTCTCCCTGCCCACCCTGGAGGACGCCCTCCCCGCGGGGGAGGCGGGCGAGGCCGCGTCGTTGCAACTGGTCGCCGACGCGTGGCGGCAGTGCGAGTTCGTCGCCGCGAACCAGGGCCCCACGATCGAGGCCGAGCTGGCGGAGGTTCGGGCGGTGGTGGAGACGAAGCGGGTGGGGGCGGGATACTCGGCCCTCCATGTGCGGCGCAGGGTGCCGACCCCTCTGGCCGGGGTGAGGCTCACGCTGGCCGAGGTGGAGGCGGCGCTTGAGTCTTCGGCGCGGCCGCTTGGGGTGCGGGGCGAGGTGGGGCGGGTGGCCGGAGGGTTCGCGGTTCCGACGGCGGAGGCGTTGGTGTACGGGGTGGCCGAGGCGGGGGTGGTGCGCGTGTTGGGCATCTTCGGCCTGCGGGACGACGTGCTCGGGCGGCTGCATGCGCTCGCCCTGGCGCACGACCTCGTGCTCGTCGACTGGTGCAACGCCGCGCGCCTGCGGGCCCACCCCGCGGGGTTTGTGACCTGAGAGGGCGCGACGGGCGGCGGCGGACGTGTGTCGTGAGGATGTATGTGGGGGACTTCCCCTCTCCCCGCGCGTCGCTCACGATACGAGCGTGCCCTCTCCCCGGGAGAGGGCCTGGTGGGCGACATACGAACCGCACGGGGAGAGGGGAGCCCCCAAGGCCACGCGGCGATCATCCCGTCACCGTTGGGTACCCTCCAGGGCCGCGCCGTTCGCGACGGCCCTGTCCTGCCTCCCCCTCCATGTCTCCGCGCACCCCGGCCGCCCGCGCGGGTGGTACCCTTGGGCCCGAAGGAGGCGCTCTGTCATGCCCCAATACCTGCTGCCGCGCGTTCGTGATCTGGGTGGGTTCTCGGTCAAACGCCTGCTGCCGCATGCCACGCGGCGCAGCGTCGGGCCCTTCGTCTTCTTCGATCACATCGGCCCGGCCGACATCGCCCCGGGAGAAGGCATGGACGTCCGGCCCCATCCCCACATCGGCCTGGCCACCCTGACCTACCTCTGGGAAGGGGCCGTGATGCACCGAGACAGCGTCGGGTCCGTGCAGGAGATCATCCCCGGGGACGTCAACTGGATGACCG
This sequence comes from uncultured Myxococcaceae bacterium, assembly GCA_964447205.1. GTDB lineage: Bacteria > Myxococcota_A > Polyangia > Polyangiales > JAEUKH01. Next base: position 109,479 of record CAYUSB010000029.1, on the reverse strand, counting down.
CCGGGCGCGGCATCGTACACTCCGAACGCACCCCCGAACGGCTCCGCAATCAGGCCTCGCGCATCCATGGGCTGCAAACATGGCTCGCCCTGCCCCGGGAGTTCGAGGAGGTGGCCCCGGCCTTTGCGCACCATCCCAAGAGCACCCTGCCCCTCCTGCGCGAGAACGACGGGGCCGTGATCACCGTGGTGGCGGGGACCTGGTCGGGGGTGGCCTCGCCCGTGGCGGTCTTCAGCGACACCCTCTACGCCGCCGTCACCCTCAGCCCTGGAGGTAGCATCGCCCTGCCCCCCGAACACGAAGAGCGGGCCTTGTACTGCGTCGACGGGAGCGTGGAGGTCGATGCCGACGTGGTTCCGGCGGGGGCCCTGGTGGTGTTTGAGCCGTACGGGACGCCCCTCCTGCGGTCGCCCACAGGGGCCACCTTCATGCTCCTCGGCGGGGCTCCCCTCGACGCCCCCCGCACCCTCTGGTGGAACTTCGTCCACTCCGACCCCGCCCGCATCGCCCGGGCCAAAGAGGACTGGCAGGCGGGGCGTTTCGAGCGGGTTCCGGGCGAGACGGAGTTTATCCCGCTGCCCGAGGGCTGACGGGGCGCAGGGATACGACGGCGAGCATCCACCCGAGGCTGAGGGCCGTGGCCACCCGCTGCAGGGCCGGGAGCAGCGGCACGATGCGCCCCCCCGGCGCGAGGGAGTACGCATAGAGCCCCGCGTCGATCAGGACGGCGAGCACGAGGGCCACCGACAAGGCCCGCGCGAGGGTCCTGCGGGGCGCCGTGGAGGTGTCGGGCGGGAGATGGCGCAGGAGGGCCACCGTGGCCGCTCCGAGGGCCGCGAGGGAGGCCGCTACGGCCGTGAGCACGACGGCGGCGTGCACCCGACCGAAGCGCAACGAGGGCGTGCACGGGACGGCCACCAGGGCGGCGCAGCCGAGGGTTCCGGCGGCGGCGATGAAGCGCCCGCGCCGGGCGGCGGGGCCTTGGAGGAGGGCCGCGAAGTGTTGCCACACGAGGGTCAGGGCCACGGTGAAGGTGAGCAGGGCCGCGGCCCCGAAGCGGGCCCCGAGGGCGTTGGGGCGGCCGTTGAGGGCTACGGGCTGGGTCAGGTCGCAGACGAAGTTGCCCCACAGGTCGTGGCCGATGCGCTGGCGGTGGAGCCAGGTTCCGCCGGGGTAGAGGGCGGCGGCGGCGGTGACCTGAGCGACGAAGATCAGCACGAGGGCCGCGACGGCGCGGGGGATGCGTCTGCGGAGGGCGTCGAGCACGGCGGGGATGGTACCACCAGGGCCATGATCCTCGACCCCGACGAACCCACGGCCTGGGACCGCGACAGCCGCGACGGCGACAGCTACCGCGTGGTGATGGACACCCGCTGCGTGGTGGTCACGGTGCGCTTCATCGACGGGGCCCGGGGCGGCGGGATGTGCGCCCACGAGGACTTCGAGTCCACGTTCGGGGCGGCCCTCGACGCGGTCTTCGACCCGGACGAACGCGCGGAGATGGCCGAGGCCCTGCGTCTGTACGCGGCGTGGGGCCAGCGCCGCGACGACGTGATCCCGTGACCTCTCAGCGCCAGTGCACGAGGTACGCGCTCAGGGAGATGTTGCCGAGGCCCACCGTCACGGGGTTGCCGCTGTACGTGGTGCGGTATCGCAGCTCGGTCTCGGTCCCGGGCGGAAGCTGGGCCGTCACGTCGACCACCCGAGGGGCCACGTCGAGCCCGGGGCACCACCCCCCGCGCCCGAAGTACCAGGTCCCGTGCTGGTTCGGCACCACGCCCTCGTTGACCCGCTCGGCGCAGGCGCTCGGGGCCCGGGCCTCGGGAAAACTCTGCCGGAACTCCATCCCCCCCACCGTGAAGTGGTGCTCGTGGTTGCAGAACTCCGCGCAGTTGGTCGGCTGGACGCCCCCGTGGCCCGTGATCAGGGTGTACAGCTCCGACCGCCGGGTCCCCGCCGGGGCCGTCACCCGTATGGGCCCCCGGGCGGCGTCGTACTGGGCGTTCCAGGGGCCTCCGCGCCACAGGGGGATGGCGGCCACGGGGCGCATCCCGCGGCCCCGGTTGGACAGCCGCAGCGAGAGGGTGACGATGTAGTCCGTCCGCCGCGGATCAAACTGCCGCGAGGCGTGCCAGCGCAGCCGCTGCCGGCCCCCCGCCTGGAGGTGCGGGAGCATCGCCGAGATGTCCGTCACCCAACGGGCCTCGCGCCAGTAGGTGGTGATCCACCGGGCGATCTCGCGGTCGCAGCGCAGGGGAAGGGCCCCCGCGTCGCCCGCTCCCGCGTCCGCGTCGGGGGGAGGGGCCTCGTCGCAGACCCACAGGTGCGAGAGGTAGTCCCAGGCCCCGCACTCGCCGTCGCGGTGGTTGGGGCAGTCCATCTGCAGGTCGACCTCCAGGGTGTCGTACGAGGCCATGGTGGCCGCGTCGGGCAGGGTCACGTCGAGGTCGGCGTCCTGCTCGACCACACGATGGTCCATGAGGTTGACGATGCGGGTGGAGGTCTCCTGGGCGAGGCGCTGGTCGCGGGCGTGCTCCCAGTTGAAGTACGTGGGCTCTCCCGCCAGGAGGGGCAGCTCGGCCAGGACCCCGCCCTGGGCCAGGCGTCCGAGCATGCCCACCTCGCGGATGCGCTGGGTGCGGTCGATGGCAAACTGCACCGCGTCGTAGCGCTTGTACGGAAGGGCCGTACGCGACCGGTGGGTGAGCATCTCCCCGATCCAGTTGGCGATCTCCGGGGCCCGGGTCGGCACGAAATGAACCCGCGGAACCCACCACCCCCGGTCTTCGGGCGACAGGGCGTCGAGCTCCTCGGTCCAGCGGGTCCGGGCGTCGGCGAAGCCCTCCGCGTTGGCCCCCCACAGGAAGAAGTAGTGCACGTTGCGGGGTGAGCGTTCGAGCAGGTCGGCGAGGGCCCCGTGGAAGAGGCCCGCGGAGTAGTCGGTGCGCGAGGCGGCGTTGCGCGGGGCGTACACGAGGAAGACGTAGCTGTCCGCGCCGGTCCATTCGGTGCGGAAGTTCCAGTCGCCGTGTTGGGTGGGGAGGGTGAAGTCGGCGGCGAGGTCACGCACCCCCGTCCCGTACGGCCCCGCGGCGAAGGGCACCGTAGGCAACGGCCGCAGGCACGCCCGCACGGCCCCGCAGGACGCTCCGGCCGCGTCGAGGCAGGCGGCCCCGTCGCGCACGAGGCCCCCGTCTGGCCCTGGTCGCCCGTCCGCGCAGGCGCGGGTGCAGGCGTCGAGGTCGGTGCCCATGCAGCGGGCCCCCACGGCCGCGCATCGATCGGCGCACGAAGGCCCAGAGTCGGCGGGAGGAACATCGACCCCCGCGTCCACGGCGGGCGGGGCGGGGTCGGTGCACCCGAGGCCGAGGGCGGCCACAAAGACCGCGAGGAGGGAGCGCATGGGGGGAGTGCAGCACCCTTGGTGTGGTCCCCGCAAGGCCCTGAGTCAGCCAGGCGGTGTGGGAAGCATCGACGGGCGGCCCGTGGGGGCGACCTCCATGCGGTCGTAGAGGCGCTCGACCAGGGCGATGCCCGCGGCCAGCTCGGAGGCGACCACCTCGGTGGCTCCGAGGCCTTCGAGCCGGGTCACGTCGCGCACCCAGGGGGTCCGCACGAGGATGGCCACGGTGGGGGCGATGCGTCGGGCCGCAACGATGGCCCGGGCCGTGGCGTCGGCGTCGTTGATGAGGAGCACGAGGGCCCGGGCCCGGGTGAGGTGGGCGTGGTCGAGGGTCTCGGCCCCGGCCACGTCGCCGTAGTACACGGGTTCGCCCGCGAGGCGGGCCCGGCGTACGGTCTCGGCGTTGAGCTCGAGCACGACGTAGGGGATCTTGTCGCGGCGCAGGGCCTCGGCCAGGGTGCGCCCGGCGACCCCGTAGCCCACCACCACGACGTGATCGTGCAGGCCCCCGTGGGCCGCGGACCTGGCGGGCAGGGGTTCGGCCCCGAGGAGGCGCTCGAGCCCGCGGAGGCGGCGGGCCCCGGCGGCGAGGCGCGGGGCCAGGGCCATCATCAACGGCGTGACGAGCATGGTCAGGACGGCCGCGGCCAGAAGGATTCGCGACTGGTCCCGGCTGACGAGGCCGAGGGGTTCGCCCGCCCGCAGGAGCACGAACCCGAACTCCCCGAACTGCGCGAGCCCCGCCCCGGCCACCACGGCCACCGCGGGCGGAAACCGCATCACGGCGCAGGCCGCCGAGGCCACGGCCCCTTTGCCGAAGAGCATGGCGAGGGCGATCCCGAAGACCATGAGGGGATGGGCCATGACCACCCGGACGTCGAAGAGCATGCCCAGGGAGATGAAGAAGAAGCTGGTGAGGGCGTCGCGCAGGGGCATCACCTCGCCGAGGGCCCGGTGGGCGTAGTCCGACTCTGCGAGGACCATCCCGGCCAGGAAGGCCCCGAGGGCCAGGGACAGGCCCGCCAGGGCCGTGAGCCACGCGGTGCCGAGGCACACCACGAGGACGGCGAGCAGAAACACCTCGCGGCTCCGGGTGCGGTCGACCATGTCGAGCACACGCGGAACGACCCGGCGGGCTACGGTGAGGGTCACGATCACCACCCCGGCGGCCTTGCCCATGGCGATGATCCCGTCTTCGAGGGGAGACCCTCCCCCCCGCCCTCCGAGCACGGGAACGAGGAGCATCATGGGCACGACGCAGAGGTCTTGAAAGATCAGGGCCCCGAGGATGAAGCGGCCGTGGGGGCTGTCGGTCTCGCCGCGTTCGGCCAGGGCCCGGAGCACGATGGCGGTGCTCGACAGGGCCACGGCGAAGCCCAGGAAGGTGCCCTGGGCGGCGGTGAAGCCGAAGGGCAACAGGACGAGCACGGTGAGGCCCGTGGTGAGGCCGACCTGGAGCGAGCCCCCGAGGGCCACGAGGCGCCCGATGGCGGCCAGCCGGGCGAGCGAAAACTCCAGCCCGATGCTGAACAGCAGAAACACCACCCCCACCTCGGCGAAGAGCTCGATGCGGTGCAGGTCGTGGATGAGGCCGATGCCCGCCGGGCCCGCGAGGACCCCCGTGATGAGCAGGGCGGCCACCAGGGGGACCTTCCACCGAGACAGGAGCAGGCTGACCACGACGCCGAGGCCGGCGACCACAACCAGTTCGCGGAGGGTGTCCATGGGGCCGTGCATTGCGGGCCATGATGTCGCCCATCGGGAGGATGCGTGCCAGCAGAAATCACGCATCGGGCGGTTGTGGGTGTTACGTTTGGAAGAGACCGATGCTCCTCCGACGCGTGACCTTGTGTGCGGTGTTGTGGTGGGCCCTCGCCCCGGGGCAGGCCGAGGCCTTGCCCTTTGGTACGACGGCGGGGCGGGTGGTGCTCGGGGAGGGGGTGTACGCCGATCGGGTTCCGGCTCCGTGCGTGTACTCGACGGTGTACACCCCGGGGTGTTTCTCCTGGGTTCCGGAGGGGTTTGCGCTGCCTCCTCCGAGCATGGGGACGCGGGTCAACATGCTGGCGGCCACGGCCCGAGGGCGCATCGTGGCGGCCCTGGAGGGCGGTGGGATGGCCTTCACCGACGACCGCGGGACCACCTGGCACCGCGCCCGGATGGACGGGATGATGCCCTCGCCGCGCACCCTGGCCTTCGACGACCGCAGCGATTTCGGGGCCGCGGTGGGCGTGGGCGGCACCCTGTGGACCACCGACGACGGCGGAGCCCGGTGGCGCGTGCGACGCGACGGAGGCCTCGGGGGCGACCTGGTCGATGTCGCCGTGGTGGGGCACACGGTGGCCCTGACCGACGCGGTGGGCGGGGTGTGGGTGTCGACCAACGGCGGGGGTTCGGTGCGGACCCTGGCGACCCGGGCCCGGGACGCGATGCCCGTCCTTGGGGTTCACGGCGGGGCGGTGTGGATCAGGATGGAGGGCGGCCGGTGGTGGCGGGCGGGGCGCGACGGCTCGGTCGAGCGGCAGGAGCGAGGGCCCTGGGGCGGCTAAACGCGGCGGGGGCGGCCCTGCTGGCCGCGGGGATCTTCGGGCGCGGGGCGAGGGGGCAGACGGTCTCCATCGGGACCCCGGTTCCGCCAGGGGCCCTTCAGCTCGTGGTGAGCGCCCAGGTCAACGGGCAGGTGGCCCCCCTGTCGTGCGAGGGCGGTGCCGCGCGTCCGGCGGTCCTCCGGGTGGCCGACGCCTTCGCGGGCGAACGCGACGCCCTGGCCCTCGACGCGGGCGACCTGGTGGGGGCCTCGGCGGCGTCGCAGCTCGCCCTTCGCTGGGACCCCAACCGATTCGCGGGGGGATTGGTCTCGACGGGGCTGCGGGCCCTGGCCCTGGGGCCCCGCGACCTGGGAGCCCCCCGGGAGAGCCTCCTGCGGGCGGTGGGGGCCCTGCGCGGGTGGGGGGTTCCGTATGTGGCCTCGAACCTCGCGTGTACGGGCGAGGGGGCGGCCCTGTGCGCCGGGGTGGTGTCCCACGGCGATCCGCCCGCGGTCTTGTCCACGAGCTTCGGGCGGGTGGCGGTGGTCACGGCCCTCGGGGCGACCACCCTCACGGCTCTGGCCCGGGATCGCACCCGCGGCCTGCGGCTGATCAACCCCGCCGAGGCCCTCTCGGACGCCACCCGGGCGGCCCGTCGGGCGGGGGCCCAGTGGGTGGTGGGGGTCTTCGATCCGGCCTCGGCCGACCCCCTGCGCGAGGCCCTGGAGGTGGCCGCGGCGGTCGACCCCACGGCCCGTCCCGATGTCCTCCTGGTCAACGACGTAGCAGGCCTTCTGACCGAGGGGGTGGCGCCCCGCTCGGGGCTCCGGGTGGTGTCGACCCGGGCCCAGCAGGCCCTGGTGATCGACGTGGGGACGGCCGTGCACACGAGCCCGCCCATCCTGGGGCTCGCCTCGCAGGAGCTGGCCCTGGCCGTCGAGGCCCTGCACGCGCATCTGTGTCGTACGGAGGCAGATCCGCTCCCGGGGGGTAGCCTGGAGCACCCGCTCCCGAGCGATGACTTCGTGGCCCTCCTGCTCGATGTCCTGCGCGAGCGGACACGGTCCGAGGTCGCCCTGGCGAGCCGGAGCATGGTGCAGGCCCGGGAGATCTTCCCGCGCACCCGGGCCTTGCGCCCCCTCGATCTGGCGGCGGCCCTGCCCTTCGACGACGAGGTGATGGTGGGGGTCTTGCGCGGAACCGAGCTGCGGGGGATCGCCCGGTCTGCCGCCGCCCGTCTCGTGCTGCGGGGGGTGACGGTGGAGGGGGAGGTGATTCGGGTCAACGGGAGGCTGTTGGAGGACGCGGCCCGGTACCGGGTGGTGACCACGCGGTACGTGGTGGATACCGTCTCGGGAGTAGACGCCCTTGCCGATCGGTTTGTGCCCGCGGAGGGCCTGCGGGTGCGGGAGGTGCTTCGGTCCTGGCTCGACCGCCCGCGGCAGGGGGACATCACCATCCAGCCTGTCGACCCGGCGTTTCGTACCCGGTGGGTGTTTCGGGCCAACCTGGAGGCGGCCCTGGCGGCCACCCTGGTCAACAACCGCGGAGGCTACACCGACAGCCAGCTCGCCCGGGCCGAGACCCTGGCCTTGCGGGGCGACCTCGAGCTCCGGGCCGACGCCGACCACCCCCGCTACGCCTTCGAGAACCAGCTCCGTCTCCGGTACGGCCGCACCCGCACGGTGGCCCAGGACGGGACCGACTCGGGCTTCGTCGAGGGCACCGACCTCATCACCCTGCGCAACGGCTATGTCTGGCGCGGTTTTCGTGTGGGGCCTCCGCGGTGGTACCTGCCCGCCCCGTACGGGGAGCTGTACTCGGAGACGGAGTTTACCCGCCCCGAGGGCGATCCCCCGCCGCGGCTGTACCACCACCTCCTGGTGCGGCCGACCCTGGGGGTTCGGTTGCAGGTGTTGGAGAAGCTGTCGGTGAACGTGGGAGCGGGCATCGACTGGCAGGTCTTGCGGCCCGAGGGGGGGCCCTCGGGGGTGTTCGTGTTCGGCCTGCAGCTCTTGCAGATGCGCCTGGTGGCCCTCGGGCCGCGGTGGATGGAGGCCCAGGGCAGCCTCGACATCGCCTGGCGCGAGCCCACCGGGGCCTCGGACGTCCAGGTCCGCGGCAGCGGGCGCGTCTCGATCCCCCTCTTCGAACCCCTGGCCATCACCCTCAGCTACGACCTCTTCGCCCGGGCGGCCAACGGCGGACCCCTGGGCCTGGCCTCCGAGGCCACGGTGGGGCTGCGGGTCAACCTCGCCCGGGCGGTGCAGGCCTTCGCCCACTGACGCTCGCCCGGGACTACCCGGGTCGGGTCCGGGCGGCGAGCAGGAGGTACGGGACCCGCACGACCGCCTCGGTCTCCTGGTGCTGCAGGAGCAGGCCGTGGCGTCCGCCCACGAGGAGGTGCGAGAGGCCGTCGCTGGAGTCGTCGACGAGGACGCTGCGGGCCGTTTGGCGCAGGTGGCCTTCGGGGTCGTCGACCGCCCACAGGGTCCAGGTCCCGTCGAGGCCGTCGTCGCTCTCGTAGTCCAGGGCGTGGAGGGGGGCGTCGTCGCTCGCCCGCTTGAAGCGCATCGAGAGCCCGTCGGGGTCGGCGGGGCCGGGCTCGACCTCGACGGCGATAAATCCTGGGTCGGTCATGGCGGGCATCGTAGCGCGCCAATCCGCCACAGGCGTGTCCTCCTGCCACGATGCGGGGGGGAGAAGGGCCGCCTGATGGATTCCCGCCTCCCGGGGGTGAGGCCCGAGGACTGGGGGGTTGGAGCGTCAGGCGGCGCGTGCGGTATGCCCCGTGCACCAGAGGCTACGCGGTGCGTCAGCGGGTCGGCAGAGACCCAATGACGAGAAAGGTTTGCCATGCTCTGGACGATCACCGTGGTCTTGCTCGTGCTGTGGATCCTCGGGTTTACCAGCTTTCACGCGCTGGGCTCCTGGGTCCACATCCTGCTCGTGCTGGTGGTGGCTTCGATCGCCTTCAACCTGCTCCGCGGCCGCGGGGCCCCGCCCTGACGGCCACGCTCAGCCGGCATGCAGGACACGTAGGGGGGTTAGGGGTCTGCATGATGCGGGTCTCCGCCCCCGAGCACATGGATAGAGGGAGCATTGTCATGACCCACAAGAACACCCGGCGGACCGCGTCCGCTACCAGCGCAGGAAACAAGGTTCAGGAGGCGGCCCAGAAGGCCGGCCATGCCGTCGTGGAGACGGCCACCAAGGTGGGCCACGGCGTGAAGGAGGCCGCCCAGCGGGTCGGCAACGCCGCCTCCGAGGCTGTCACTCCGCGTGGGCCCCAGGGCACGGTGGAGAAGGTTGGAAACGCCGCCAGCGAGGCGACCACCCGGGCGACCCACAAGGCCGAGCAGGCCGCGCAGCGTGCGGACCACGCGATCAAGGAGGGCGCCACGAAGGCTGACAACGCCGCCGACGAGGAGATCGAGCGGGAACGCGCCAACCGGAGGCCGTAGGGGCCCTCCGCGAGGGTCACGCCCCGCCGGAGACCTTCTTGACCCCCCGCGCGAGGAGCCAGGGGGTCAGGCGACTGCGCTGATCGCCCGACAGCACGAGGGCCGAGCCTTCGACGGTCCCGCCGCAGCCGAGGGCCTTGCGGGCGTCGCGGCACCACTGGTCGAGGCCGTCCGGGTCGAGGCCCAACTGGTCGACGCAGGTGACCTCCTTGCCGCCGCGGCCCTTGCGCTCGTAGCGCAGGACGGCCCGGGCGGGGGCCTTCGCAACGGGGGCCTCCGCCGGGACGGGGGGCCCGGCCTGGGGGGGAGCATTGCCCGCGGGGAGGCTGTCACGCAGGGCCCGGAGCTTGTCGAAGGGGTTGCCCATAGGGAGGGGGAGTGTAGGACATCGGGGCGTGCCGGTGCTCACAGGATGATCGCGCGCAGGCGTAACCCTGCGGAGCTGATCTGCGGTGAGACGCAGGGGTTGGGCTCCCTTCGGGAAAAACGGATCGAGGCAGAGGTACTCATCCTCGTCCATCAATCGACCCGCCACGACCTCCAGACCGTAGAGGACGACCGCGTGGAGAAACTCGCCATCGTCCGTCCACACGGTGTGCGTTGCGCTGATCGCGCCGCCGCGGTTTCCGCTGGTGCGCTACGACGGCGTGTTTGCGCCCAACTCCCCCTGGCGCGGGGCCATCGTGCCGGGGCCACGACGGGCGCACCACCGCGACCGGGGACGAACCCGCGCGTCGGCTGCGCGTTGCGGGGCTGCGGCGTCCGAGGGCGGCATGACCGCAGGCGCTTGTTTGACCCGCTGGGATTGGGCCACGCTGCTGCGCCATGTGTGGGGCGTCGACGCGCTCGCCTGCCCGCGCTGCGACGGCAGGATGCGCTTCATCGCCGTCATCCGAGACCGCGCCGTCATCGAGCGCATCTTGCTGCACCTGGGCATGCCGCACGCGGTGCCGACGTTGCTCGAAATCGCCAAGCGAAGGAGCGAGGTGCCCAAGGCGCGGTTTCTCTACAACCTCGTCGCGCAGGGCGCTCGGAGGTCATGCGCTGGCCCTCGGACGACGCGCGGGCATGCACTGCCTCGACCACGCTCCGACGCACGGCGCGTTGCGGCGCGACGGGAGGTCGCGCGCGCTCGCGACCGACCAGCCAAAGAAATCGTTGTCGTGGACGCCTTCCAGGACGCGCGCCGCGGTCATTGGGATCCCCGACGCGCTGCCGTGCAAGACGGCAACCGTGCCCGCGTTGGCGCGGCCCGGCGGGTCGGCAAGGGTGGCGCCGACGATGACATCCGCGTAGCCGTCGCCGTTGACGTCACCCGCGCAGCCCACCGAATAACCGTACAGATCGCGCGTCGCGACGCCTTCGAGGACGCGCGCCGCGGTCATGGAGACCCCCACGACGCTCCCGTGGAACACGCTCGCGCCACCAGCCTGGTGGCGCCCACCGGGGCTCGCGTGGCGCGCGCCCACGATGAGGTCGCCGAAGCCGTCGCCGTTGACGTCGCCCGCGCGGGCGACGGCGAAGCCGAAGAGCTCGGTGGCGGTGGGCCCCTCGAGCACGCGCGCCGCGGTCGGAGGGATGCCCGACCCGCTCCCGTGGAAGACGCTCACTGTGCCCGCAATGACGCGTCCGCCGGGGCTGGCTTGCCACGCACCGACGGCGAGGTCGGCGTAGCCGTCGTTGTTGACGTCGCCCGCGCTCGCCACCGAGCTGCCAAAGTTGTCATTGGTCGCGGCGCCGTCGAGGATTCGCGCCGCGGCGGCGGGAATCCCCGTGCTGCTACCGAGGAACACGCTCGCCGCGCCGGCGTTGTTGCGTCCGCCCGGGTCGGCGTACAACACACCGATGATCAGGTCGCTGAAGCCGTCGCCGTTGACGTCGCCCGCGCTCGCGACGGAACATCCGAACTTGTCGATGGCCGCGAGGCCTTCGAGCACGCGCGCCGCGGTCGGAGGGATGCCCGACGTGCTCCCGTGAAAGACGCTCGCCGTGCCTGCGTTCGAGCGCCCGCCGGGCGCGGAATGCAACGCGCCGACGACGAGGTCGGCGTACCCATCAAGGTTGACGTCGCCCGCGCTCGCCACCGAGGAGCCGAAGTTGTCATTGGCCGCGGCGCCCGCGACGACCCTCGCTGGGGTCACCGAGAGGCCCGTCGCGCTCCCGTGAAAGACGCTCGCCGTGCCGATCCCGGCGAGTCCGCCGGGGCTCGCGAGGTGCGCGCCGACCACCAGGTCGGCGTAGCCGTCGCCGTTGACGTCGCCCGCGCTCGCCACTGACCAGCCGAAGAAGTCGCCCGCCGCATCGCCTTCGAGCGTGAGCGCGACGGTCGGAGAGATCCCCGACGCGCTGCCCAGGAACACGGCCACGGTGCCCGCTCGATCGCGCCCGCTCGGATCTGCAGAGGGGGCGCCGACGGCGAGGTCGTCGTACCCGTCGCCGTTGAGGTCGAGGTGCGGGTTGAAGCTCGTATCGACGCTCGTGCTCGCGCTCATCGCTGGCACGTGAAAGAGCCAGACGGGGCTGTAGACTGTGTCCGTCGTCGCGCCGACCCGGCCGCGGATTCGCCAGAACACCACGCTCCTCGCGGGCAGGTCCGCCGTAGGGCGCACGCTCGTTCCGCTCACCATGAGCGTCTCGATCACCGTCGTGCAGGCGCGGTCGCGGCACAGCTCCACCTCGGAGCCGTCGAACCCCGACGGGAGCACCCAGCGCAGCGTCGGGCGCCGTTGAGTCACGTCGCCGAGCGAGATCGGCGTCACGGGCCGAGGCGCCGCGTCGGCCACGCACGCCGTCCCGACGAGCCGTTGCCCCGCGGGGCAGACGCACACGCCCGCGACGCACGATTGCGCCCCGACGCACGCAAGCGTGCACGAGCCGCAGTGCTGCGAGCTGCTCGTGAGGTCGACGCAGCCGCCCGTACACGCCGTCTGTCCAGCCGCGCAGCTCACGTCGGGCGCGGTCGCGTCACCTGCGGTCGCGTCACTCGCGGTCGCGTCACCTGCGCTCGCGTCACCTGCGGTCGCGTCACTCGCGGTCGCGTCACCTGCGCTCGCGTCACTCGCGGTCGCGTCACCTGCGCTCGCGTCACTCGCGGTCGCGTCCGATGCGCTCGCGTCACTGGCAGTCACGTCGGGTGAGTTGGCATCACTGGCGTTCGCGTCGCTGGCGATCGCGTCACTGGCGATCGCGTCGCTGGCGTTCGCGTCGCTGGCGATCGCGTCACTGGCGATCGCGTCACTGGCGATCGCGTCGAGGCCACTAGCGTCATTGGGGTCGCCGACGTTGGGGTCCCCGCTACATCCGCCGATCGCCGCTATCGTCAAGAAAATCACGAGTGGAAGACTGATCGAGCGCATGCGTAGATCCGATCGTGGGGTTGGCGAGTGTTGTGGGTGAAGCGTCAACGCCAGCGAGCTCCGCGTCGACCGCCGAGGCCTCGCGCGGAATCCAGGGACGTCGGATCGTCTCGTATAAAAGAGGAATCTGTCAACTCTGCGGCGGGCCTGGAACTCCCCCGGGCAGGTGCTCGACGCGAGGAACCCGTTGGACTGCCTCTCCCCCCATCCCCCTCCTGCCGCGGGCAGCTTCGGGGCCTTCGGGACTGCGCCCCACGGCGGGCTCAACGCCAACAGCGGGGGCATGGTTGGCGGAACCCCATCGCCAACCTCAACCCCTTCGGCGGCGGAGGGCAGCAGCCCCAGGGCCCCGCAGCGGGCGCAGGGCGGCGGGGGGTTCAGCCCTTCAACCCGGCCGCCATGCCCCCTCATGCACCGCCGCACGAGCACCACCGGCCACAACCGCGCCACCTATCCCCGCGGCCGTCTCGTTCATCCTGCGCCCGCCGCGGGGACGTACTCCGAACTCCAGGCCAACATCGGGGCGTCTCGCGCGGGCCCTGTGATAGCCTCCGCGCCCTCTATGCGCGCCGTCCTCTCTCTGTGCCTCGGAGCCCTCCTCAGCGCCGCCTGCGCGTCCCGCCAGAGGGCCCCCACGGTAGCCTGGCGCCCGCGGCAGGGCCCTGGTCTTGAGCAGCTCCTCAACGTGCACCGCACGTATCACCCCAGCGCCGCCCCGGACGGGCGCTCGGTGACCTTTCTGTCCGACGCCTCGGGGTTGCCGCAGTCGTACGTGGCCCCGGTGGGCGAGGCCCCGACCCCCGAGTCGGGCTGGCGCAGGCTCGTCGAGGCCACCGAGCGGGTCCAGTGGGTGCACTACGGGGCCGACGGCCGGTTTATCTTCTCCGGCCGCGATGTCGGGGGCGACGAGAACACCCAGATCTTCCGCTCGGCCCCGACGGGGGCGGAGCTGGTGGCCCTCACCCCCCCGGGCGTGAAGACCCTCTTCGGGGCCCTGTCCCACGACGGGCAGTGGATGGCCTACGCCTCCAACGCGCGGAGCTCGGGGGACTTCGACGTGTACGTGCGGCCCGTGGGCGAGGGCGAGGCCCGGCGTGTGGTCGAGGCCGCGGGGATGCGCGGGGCCGTGGCCTTCTCGGCCGACGCCACCCGCCTCGTGGTGCAGGAGGAGCGCTCGAACTTCGACGCCGACCTCGTGCTCGTCGATCTCGGGTCGGGCCAGGCTCGGACCCTCACGGCCCACCCCGGGGCGGGCGACATCCGGTTTGAGTCCCCGCGGTTTACCGCCGACGGCCGGGCCCTGTGGCTCATCTCCGACCGCGACCGCGAGTTTATGAACCTCGCCCTCCTGCCCCTCGACGGCTCCGCGATGCGCTTCGTGCAGACCGAGGCCCACGACCTTGACGCCCTGGAGGTCTCGCCCGACGGGGCCCTTTTGGCGGGGGTCTACAACGTCGACGGGTACGGCCAGCTCCGGCTCTACGAGGGTACGCCCGAGGCCCTGCGCGAGCGCCCCCGGCCGCAGCTTCCGCCCGGGGTGGTGTCGTCGATGAGCTTCTCCCGCGACGGGGCCTGGCTCTTCGTAGGCCTGTCGCGGGCTGTGTCCCCCGACGAGGTGTACCGGGTCGACACCCGCACCGGATCCGCCATGCAGGTCACCCGCAGCGACCTCGCGGGCCTCGACCCCGAGAGGCTCGTGGAGCCCACCGTCGAACGCGTCCGGAGCTTCGACGGGCTGGAGGTCCCGGTGTTTGTGTTTCGCCCGCGCGACCTCGCTCCGGGCGAGCGGGCCCCGGTGGTGGTGTGGGTGCACGGGGGCCCCGAGGCCCAGTTTACCCCGTACTTCTCGCAGGTGATCCAGTACCTGGTGGGTCACGGGTACATCGTGGCCGCCCCCAATGTGCGGGGCTCCACGGGCTACGGCAAACGCTACAGCCACCTCGACGACGTGGGCCTGCGTGAGGACTCCGTGCGCGACCTCGGGGCGGTCAACCAGTGGCTCCGGGCCCGGCCCGACGTCCGGCCCGACCGCATCGGGGTCCTCGGGGGCTCGTACGGGGGGTACATGGTGTTGGCGGCCCTGACCCTCCAGCCCGACCTGTGGGCCGCGGGCTGCGACATCGTCGGGATCGCCAATTTCCGTACCTTCCTGGAGCGCACGGCCCCCTACCGCAGGGCCTTGCGCGAGGCCGAGTACGGATCCCTCGCCCGCGACGGGGAGGTGCTCGACCGGGTGTCGCCCATTCATCGGGTGGCCCAGATCCGGGCTCCGTTGTTCGTCATCCACGGGGCCAACGACCCGCGGGTGCCCATCCACGAGGCCGATCAGATCGTCGAGGCCCTGCGGGCCCGGCGGCACCGGGTGGAGTACGTGCGCTTCGACAACGAGGGGCACGGGATCTTCCGCCGGGAGAACAAGATCCGGGCGTACGGGGCCCTGGTGACCTTCTTCGACGAGGTCCTGGGGCGGTAATTCGTCGCGGTTCCCCTCCCGCGGGGCGGGGGCTTGTACTAGCTTCCGGCCCGCGCGCCCGTGGCGGCTCTGGACATAGAGCGGCGGGGGCATTGGAGGCTCTGCGATGGAGACGGTTCGGCATTGGATCAACAATGAGTATGTGAGCGCCCTGTCGGAGCGTACGGGCGAGGTGTTCAACCCGGCCACGGGGCAGGTCGCGCGCAAGGTGGCGTACTCGACCGAGGCCGACGTCGACGCCGCCGTGGCCGCCGCCAAGGCCGCCCTCACCCACTGGCGCAGCAGCTCGTTGGCGAAGCGCACGCGGATTCTGTTCGCCTACCGCGAGCTGGTCGACCGCCGCCGCGACGACATCGCCCGGCTCCTCACCCTGGAGCACGGCAAGGTCTTCTCCGACGCCCAGGGCGAGGTCCAGCGGGGCCTGGAGGTGGTGGAGTTCGCCTGCGGGATCCCCGACCTCCTCAAGGGCACCTTCTCGGAGAACGTCTCCACCGAGGTCGACTCCTACGCCATCCGTCAGCCCCTCGGGGTCGTGGCGGGGATCACCCCGTTCAACTTCCCGGCCATGGTCCCGATGTGGATGTATCCCATCGCCATCGCCTGCGGAAACACCTTCGTCCTCAAGCCCTCCGAGCGCGACCCGTCGGTGACCAACCTCTGCGCCGAGCTCCTGCGCGAGGCCGGCCTGCCCGACGGGGTCTTCAACGTGGTCCACGGCGACAAGGTGGCCGTCGACCGGCTCCTCGTGCACCCCGACGTGGCCGCCATCAGCTTCGTGGGCTCGACCCCCATCGCCCAGTACATCTACGAGACGGGGACCCGCCACGGCAAACGCGTCCAGGCCCTCGGCGGCGCGAAGAACCACATGGTGGTCCTGCCCGACGCCGACATGGACCTCGCCGCCGACGCGGCCGTGAGCGCGGCCTACGGCTCGGCGGGCGAGCGCTGCATGGCCATCTCCGTGCTGGTGACGGTGGGCAACGCGGCCGACAAGCTTTTGCCCAAGATCGAGGAGCGCATCGCGGCCCTCACGGTGGGCGACGGCCTCGATCCGGCCTCGCAGATGGGCCCCCTGGTCACGCGGCAGCACCTCGACAAGGTCCGGGGCTGCGTCGACGCCGGGGTCGCCGAGGGGGCCTCCCTGCGCGTCGACGGGCGCACCCTGAAGGTCTCCGGCCGCGAGGAGGGCTTCTTCCTCGGCCCGACCCTCTTCGACGACGTAACCCCCACGATGAGCCTCTACCAGGACGAGATCTTCGGCCCGGTGCTCTCGGTCGTGCGCACGGCCTCCTACGACGAGGCCATCGCCCTGGTGAACAACCACCGCTACGCCAACGGGGTGGCCATCTTCACCAACGACGGCGGGGCGGCCCGGAAGTTCCAGCACGAGATCCAGGTGGGCATGGTGGGGATCAACGTCCCCATCCCCGTCCCATTGGCCTACTACTCCTTCGGCGGGTGGAAGCAGTCCCTCTTCGGCGACCTGCACATCTACGGCCGCGACGGGGTGCAGTTTTACACCCGCAACAAGGTCGTGATCTCGCGCTGGCCCGACCCCCGCCACCGCGGGGTCGACCTCGGCTTCCCGCAGCACCGGTGAAGCGGCTGCGGGAGTTCCGAGCCGGGACGCGACGCGCGTGATCTGATCGCCACACTTCGCCCGGCGACCTCACCCTGCGCTACCACGCGTCCCTCTCCCTCCCGGGCTGAGGTTTACCCACGGATTCTCCTCGCTCTGTCGGCGTGGAAGTGAATCGGTGCCCCCGAGCTACGGCGACGGCCAGCACCCGACGGCCCTCACCCCATCCTGTTCGTACGTCACCCATCTACCCTCTCCCGTGACCGGGAGAGGGTGCCGTCGTACCGATAGAATAGAGTGTGTGAGGGCCGCCGAGCCTGGCGCCATCCTCCCCGATCTGGGTACGAACTTGCGGTGCAGTACGCAGTCAACCCGCGGGGTACCTCTCGGCCGACGAGAAACTCCGAGCGCGAGCCGCAGAGGGCCCGGTGTGCATCTGTTTCTTTGATTTTCACACCATCATGGAACCCTCTCCCGGTTACGGGAGAGGGTAGTTGGGTGACGCACGAACAGGTTGGGGTGAGGGCCGTCGGACCCGGCCCCATCCTCCCCGATCTGGGCACGGTTTCGCGCGACGCAGGACTCGGCCGAATCGTAGGGAGCCTATCGGCCAGGGAGGCATTACCGAACGCAGCCAAACGCAAGACATTTCCGTGGGCAAACCTCAGCCCGGGAGGGAGAGGGACGCGCGGTAGCGCAGGGTGAGGTCGGTCGTAGCAGGGCCCAACGACGAAAGCCCCCGGCGAGCGCGTCGCAGCGCCTGCCAGGGGCTCCGTCAACCTACTTGTTCTCTTCGAACTCGGCGTCGATCACCCCGTCGCGGGGCGCGTTGGCCTGGGGCCCGGCTCCGGCGCTGGCTCCGCCCTCGGCCGCGGGGGCCCCGCCCTCCTGCCCTGCGCTCTGGTAGAGCAGGGTGGCGATGCGGTGCGACTCCGTCTGGAGCTTCTCCGTGGCGGCCACCACGGCGTCGTGGTCCTGCTTGTCGAGGGCCTCGTGGGCCTCCTTGAGCACGGCCTCCATGGCGGTCTGGTCGTGCTCGGCGATCTTGTCCTTGTGCTCGCGGAGGGTCTTCTCCACCTGGTAGATCATCCCGTCGAGCTTGTTGCGGGCCTCGACCTCCTCGCGCCGGCGGGCGTCCTCCGACTCGTAGTTGGCGGCCTCCTTCACCAGCTTCTCGACCTCGTCCTTGGACAGGCCCGAGCCCGCGGTGATGGTGATCTTCTGGTTGCGGCCGGTGACCTCGTCCTTGGCCGTGACGTGCAGGATCCCGTTGGCGTCGAGGTCGAAGGTCACGCGGATCTTGGGCACCCCCTGGGGGGCCGGGGGGATCCCGTCGAGGATGAAGCGCCCGAGGTCCTTGTTGTCGCGGGCCATGGGGCGCTCGCCCTGGAGCACGTGCACCTCCACCTGGGTCTGGTTGTCGCTCGCCGTGGAGAACACCTCGCCCTTGCTCGTGGGGATGGTGGTGTTGCGCGGGATGAGGACGGTCATGATCCCGCCCTTGGTCTCGACCCCGAGGGACAGGGGGGTCACGTCGAGCAGGAGCATGTCCTTCACCTCGCCGGTGAGGATGCCCCCCTGGACGGCCGCCCCGATGGCCACGACCTCGTCGGGGTTGACCGTGCGGTTGGGCTCGCGCCCGAAGAACTCCTTGACCCGCTTCTGCACGAGGGGGATGCGGGTCGAGCCGCCGACGAGGACCACCTCGTTGATGTCGGCGGGGCGCTTGCCGGCGTCGGACAGGGCCCGGCGACAGGCCTCCATCGAGCGGGCTACGAGGGGCTCGATCATGGCCTCGAGCTTGGCCCGGGACAGGCGCATGTCGAGGTGCAGGGGGGTCTGGCCCGCGGCGGCCACGTAGGGCAGGTTGAGGGTGGTCTCCTGGGTGGAGGACAGCTCGACCTTGGCCTTCTCCGCGGCGTCGCGGAGGCGCTGGAGGGCCATCTTGTCCTGGGACAGGTCGACGCCCTTGTCCTTCCGAAACTCCTGGATCATCCAGTCCATGATCACCTGGTCGACGTCGTCGCCGCCGAGGTGGGTGTCGCCGTTGGTGGACTTCACCTCGACGAGGTTTTCGCTCACCTCCAGGATGGAGATGTCGAAGGTGCCTCCGCCGAAGTCGTACACGGCGATGAGCTCGTCGCCCTTCTTGTCGAGGCCGTAGGCGAGGGCCGCGGCCGTGGGCTCGTTGATGATGCGGCGGACGTTGAGCCCGGCGATCTTGCCGGCGTCCTTGGTGGCCTGCCGCTGGCTGTCGTTGAAGTACGCCGGGACGGTGATGACCGCGTCGGAGACGGTCTCGCCGAGGTAGTCTTCGGCGGCCTGCTTGAGCTTGCGCAGGACGTGGGCGCTCACCTCGGGGGGGGCCATGGAGCGACCGCGGACATCGAAGGCCGCGTCGCCGTTGGTGCCTCGTACGACCTTGTACGGGACCCGCTGGGCCTCAGACTTCACCTCGGCCTCCTTGCGGCCGAGGAAACGTTTGGCGGAGTAGATGGTGTTTTCGGGGTTGGTGATGGACTGCCGCTTGGCCACCTGCCCCACGAGGATCTCACCCTTGTCGTCCCAGGCGACCACCGAGGGGGTCAGCCGAGCGCCCTCGGCGTTGACGATGACCTCGACGTCCTTGCCCTGCATCACGGCCACGACGCTGTTGGTCGTGCCGAGGTCGATGCCGATAACCTTGCCCATGATAGGATTCTCCTTCGTTGAGGGACCGAGTCGCGCAGACTCTTGGCACCCATCCGCGGGCGTCAACCTGTGTGGGTGAGGAGACACAGGCGATCGGCCAGATTGGGTGCGCGCGAGCGCGCGCGAAACTGTGCATCGGACCGGGCCCCGTCAATGGGGGAGGGGGCTGATTTCGGTGTGACAGTCGGCGAGGCGCACCCGAGCCTGACGGGACGTGGCTACGAGGTGCAGCCAGCGGCCGTCGGGGGAGAGTTCGGCGCGCTGGAAGGGGCGAGGCCCGGGGGTGGCGAAGACCTCGCGGCCCTGGCAGCGCACGGTGTGCCCGAGGGTGCGGCCGCGCAGGGTGACCCGGCCGAGGAGGGTGTTTGGGGCGAAGGGGAGTTCGGGCACGAAGACGGGGCCCTGGATGCGGGCGAGGCGGGCGAGGAGGGCCCCGAGGAGGACGAGGGCCCCGAGGGCTTGGACGAGGGCGGGGAGGGGGCGGGGAGGGGGGGGGGCGGTCAACGCTCGGCGAGTTCGGTCAGGGAGGAGGCCACGGCGTTGTAGCCGGGGGAGTTGGGGGGCACGAGCCGGAGGTACTCGAGGTACAGGCGCCGGGCCTCGGCGGGGCTGCGGCGCCGCTCGAGGTCACCCAGGAGCCGGGTGGCCTGCACGAACCACGAGGGGGCCGGCGACAGGCCTGCCCCGAGGGTGCGGGCCTGGGCCAGGGCCGTCCGGGCGGAGTCTTCGCGGCCCCGGTCGGAGAGCAGCCGCCCGAGGTTGTAAAACCAGTCCCCGTGGCGGTTGTCGTGTCGGGTGGCCGTCTCGTAGAGCTGGATGGCCTCGTCGGGGCGCCCGAGGGCGTCGTCGATCTCGGCCCAGGTGGCGTAGGCCTCCCAGAAATTGCGGTCGTACTGCACGGCCCGGTTGATGTCGGCGAGGGCCTCTCGGGCCGCCCCCTGGTGCACCCGGATGCTGGCCCGGACCCAGTATCCCCGCGGAAAACTCGGGTCGAGCTCGATCGAGCGCTCGGCGAACTGCATCGCCCGGGCGATGTCCCCGAGGCGCTGGTGGGCCTCGGCGGCATAGGCCATGTAGTCCGCCCGCTGGGGGTTGAGCTCGAGGGCCCGGTCGAGGTAGTGCATGGAGTCCTGGTAGTTGCCGGCTCCAAGCTTGGCCCGGCCCATCAGGTACTGGGTCTCGGCGTTGGTGGGGTGGTCGACCACGGCGCTGCGGAGCATCTGGTCGGCGTCGCCGTAGTTGCCGAGCAGCACGAGGGTGGCCGCCACGCGGTTGATGAGGTCGATGTTGGTGCTGTCACGGGCCAGGGCCTCGCGGAAGGTGGCCAGGGCCTGGGGCAGGCGCCCCTGGGACTCGGCCACCTGGCCGCGGAGCATGGACAAGCCGGGGTAGGCCGGGTCGACCCGGGCCACGTGGTCGAGGGAGCGCTCGGCCTCGTCGAGGCGCCCCTGGCGGCGCTGGACGTCCCCGAGGGCGAAGTGGGTGCGGATGTCGTCGGGGTCGCGGCGCAGGGCCTCGCGGAGCTCGGTCTCGGCCCCGGCGAGGTCGCCGCGGGCGAGGCGTCCGTGGGCCAGGGCCCGGTGGATGGCGGCGTCGTCGGGGACCCGGGCCCGGGCCTCGTTGAGGACCTGCTCGGCGGCGTCGTTGCGCTGGAGCTGGATCAGGAGCTCGGCCAGGGCCACGTAGGCGTCGAGGTTGTCGGGCTGAAGCTCCATCGCGCGGCGGAAGGCCTGTTGGGCGAGGGAGCGCTGGTCGGAGCTGGCGGCCAGGGCCCGGCCGAGCCAGTACTGCAGGCGGCCGTCGTTGGGGCGGTTGCGCACCGCGGGCTCGATGGCGGCCCGGGCGTCGGCGGCCTGGTTGAGGGCCAGGGAGGTCTGCACGACCCCCACCACGGCGTCGAGGTTGTTGGTGTCGGCGGTCATGGCGTTGCGGAAGCGGGCCATGGCGTCGGTAAAGTTGCCCTGACGGTAGAGGATGTTGCCCACCCCGACGAGGGCGGCGCTGGAGCGCGGGTCGAGCTCGAGGGCCCGCTGAAACCGGCTCTGGGCGACGGTGACGTGGTCGCGGAGAAACTCGATCTGCCCCGCCACGACGAGGGCCTCGGCGCGTTCGCCGGGGGAGGCGGGGGAGGCGGGGGTCTGTCCGGGCGCGGGGGCCTCGGAGGTGCGCACCACGGGGGCGAGAAACTCCAGGGCCCGGCTGCGACTCTCGGGCTCGCGCATCAGGACCCGGGCGAGGAGGACCCGGGCGCCCGCGTGGCGCGGCTCGATCTCGAGCACGGCCTCGGCGTGGGCCCGGGCCTCTTGCCAGGCCGACGCGGCGTATTGAGCCCGGGCGAGCTGAAACCGCGAGCGGGCCGTGGCCCGTCGCTGGCGCCCCAGGGTGGCCAGCCGGAGCCACTGGGCGTGGTCGCCCTGGGCCTCGGCGGCGAGGGTGGCGAGGTCGTGGCCGCGGGGGTCGGAGCGGGCCAGGCGCAGGGCCTCGCGGGCGTTGTTGCGGGCGAGGGCGTCGGCGGCCTGGGCGAGCTGCTGGTAGGGGACGGTGTCCCCGTCGCCCTGCTGGAGCTGCTGGAGCAGCACCCGGGCCCGGCCGATGCGGGTGGGATCGGGGCCGAAGCGTTGGGCCACCCAACCGTTGGCGTAGGCCGCGTAGGCCTTGAGCTCGCGCTCCTGGGGGACCCGCTCGATGGCCTCGTCGAGGCGGCGTACGGCGGCCATGGCCCGGTCGAAGGTGTCGCGTTCGAGCATCCGCTCGACCTGCTGGATCACCCGGGTGGCGGCGGCGTGGCGGGCCGGGCCGTTGAGCTGCTCGTCGATCCAGTTTTTGCCGAAGGCCCCGTACTCGGTGAGGGCCAGGGCCCCGCCTCCGACCCCGACCAGGCCGAGAAACCCGAGGGCCCCGTAGACCACCATCATCTTGCGCGAGGCCCGGCCGCTCGCGTCGCGGGAGCGCTCGCGCGAGGCCCGCTTGGGCGGGCTCTTGAACGACCCGTCGTCGGTCCCGGGGGCCTCCTCGGGCGTGAGGGGCAGCCCCTCAAACTCCGTCCCGGTCTCGCCCTGCCTGTACTGCGACGGCCGCTCGTGGGTGGTGCCGAGGGCGTCGAGCCGCGCCTGCTCTCCCTCCGTGGACTCGTACTCCGGGGCCCTGGGATCACGCGACCGGGCCGGGCCCCCATCGGCCTCGAGGTCGAGCTCACCGAACGAGGCCCCGACGCCCCGCCTCCGTCCGCTCCCGGGGTCGGACTCCGCGGCCGGTCGGGCCAGGGGGGCGGGGATGATCACATCCGCAGGCAGGTCGCGCAGGACCCCCTCCGGCCCCACGGCGAAGGCCTTTCGCTCCAGCCCGATGCGCCCGAGGGTATTGCTGGGCGGACCGACCCCACTGGTGGCAGGGTATCCCCCCGCGCTGGTGGCGGGGTATCCCCCCGCGCTGGTGGCGGGGTATCCCCCTGCGCTGGGAGCGGGGTATCCGCCCGCGCTGGGAGTCGGGTACCCGCCCGCGCTGGGAGTCGGGTACCCGCCAGGACTGGGGGCGGGGTATCCGCCAGGACTGGGGGCGGGGTATCCGCCAGGACTGGGGGCGGGGTACCCGCCAGGACTGGGGGCGGGGTATCCGCCAGGACTGGGGGCGGGGTATCCGCCAGGACTGGGGGCGGGGTACCCGCCAGGACTGGGGGCGGGGTATCCGCCAGGACTGGGGGCGGGGTACCCTCCTGCGCTGGGAGCAGGGTATCCTGCGCTGGGGGCGGGGTATCCTGCGCTGGGAGCGGGGTATCCTGCGCTGGGGGCGGGGTATCCTGCGCTGGGCACGGGCAGCCCTGCACCCTGGGCGACGGCAGGCAGGTCGGCCCCATGGGCGACGACGGGCAGGTCGGCTCCGTGGGCGACGACGGGCAGGTCGGCTCCGTGGGCGACGACGGGCAGGTCCTCGTCCGAGGAGGCGTCGTCGACCATGGGGATGTCGAGCTCCTCGGGCTCGAAGCCCTCGAGGATGGCCCCGACGCTGGGGGGCGGGGCCGATCCGCGGAGGCGGGGCGGGGGCTCGGCCATGAAGGGCTTGGGAGCAGGGGGCGGGGCGGGGGCCTCGTGGTCGGGCGACATGAGGAGGGTGCGCTTCTGCGAGGTGCCCGAGCTCCCGGTGTCGCCCCCGATGCCTCGGGCCGCCCCGACGGGCTCGGCGGGCAGCGGGAGACCCTGCGACCCTGCGGGGGAAGCCCCCGGGCGGAGGTCGTCGGGGAAGGGCAGGGCCGTGCCGTCGTCGGGGACGGCGGCCCCGATGGGGCGCGGAGGCATCCGGGCGGGCACCGCCGGGATGGTGGGCTTGGGCTCGGGCAGGGAGCCGGAGGTGAGGGTGCTGTCGGGCCGACGCACCACGAAGGTGGCCTGACACTTCGGGCACCGCATGGTCATGCCGTTGCGGGGCACCCTGCGCTCATCGACCTGGAAGGTGTTGTCACACCCTGTACAGCGGACCTCAAACATCGAACCTCGCAGCACCGGAGAGGGCCCCGGTTGGCGTCAGGTGCATACCCGATTCTTTCCCGATTGTTTGGCGCGGTAGAGCGCCTCGTCGGCGACCTGAAAGAGCCGCTCGGCGTCGCCCCCGCAGTCGGGGAAGGCCGCCACCCCGATGGAGATGCCGGGGCGCAGGGTGACCCCCTCGCGGACGTAGGGGTAGGCGTTGACCGCGGCGTGGATCTCCGTCGCGAGGCTCACCCCCGCCGACACATCGCCCCCCGCCACGGCCGCGCAGAACTCGTCCCCGCCGAAGCGCGAGGCGATCCCGCGGTCGCCCAGGACCCGCCCGATAATGCGGCCCGTCTCGCCGATGGTGTAGGCCCCGAAGAGGTGGCCGTGCCGATCGTTGATGGCCTTGATCCCGTCCATGTCCATCACCAGGAGTGCGACACTCGTACCACGGCTGCGGGCCCCCTCCACCATCAGCCCGAGCTCGCGGTCGAAGCGCCGCCGAACGTACAACCCGGACAGGTCGTCGACGTGCAGGAGCCGCTCAAGCTGCTCGTTGTAGGCCTGGTCGAGCCGGTCTTGGAGCTCGAAGCGCAGCACGGTCCGTCCGAGCACGATGCGGTCGCTGTGGCCGAGGATCTGCTCGTGCACGCGGGCCCCGTTGACCTGGGTGCCGTTGGTGCTGCCGAGGTCGACCACCACCCAGGCGTCGCCGCGGTCTTCGACCCGGGCGTGGCGCAGCGAGACCCCGGCGTCGGTGAGGACCATGTCGTTGCTGGGGTCGCGGCCGAGGGAGGCGTTGCCCGTGAGGCGACGGCGCAGCCCGACCTCGTTGCCGCTCATGACCACCAGGGCGGGCCTGCGGCTCTCCTTGATGGCGGCCTGGAGCTCGTCGCGCAGACGGGGACCGTCTTCCAGCGGCAGGGTGCGCAGGGGCTCGGAGCTCGCAGGCCCCGCCTCTTGGGCGGCGAGGGATGAATTCTTGGGGGGTTGAGCGTCGGGCATCGTCCCGTTGACCATGACTCTATCACCCCCCCGCCTCCGGGGCGTCCAACAATCTCCGGCGGCCGCGGGGATGGCTTTCGGGGTATAACCGCCGCGGGTCGACGATGGACTCCGACGCACGCACCATGACCGCAGCGCTGCAGGGCCCCCAGGGGCCCTCGACCCGCTATGTCGAGGTGGTCTCGCCGGGAAGACCCCCGGTGTATCGGGCCCGCGACGGGGTGGTGCGCCTCGGGCGCGACGAGAGCAACGAGGTGGTGGTCGACGACCCCTTCGTGTCGCGGGTTCACCTGGAGCTTCGGGTGTTTCCGCACGGGGTCGAGGTGCGCGACATGGACACCAAAAACGGGACCCACTTCCAGGGGGCCCGCATCCGGGAGCTTCCGGTCGCGATGGACGGCGAGGTCGAGCTCCTCCTGGGCAAGCAGGTCAAGGTCCGGATCCGCGTGGGCGACGACGCGGCCCCGGCCGTCTCCGCGGCCCCCTCTCCCCTGCGGGGGCTTCCCCATACGAGCGCCCCGCGCCCCTCCCGCGACACGGCCGAGCTCGTGGGCGAGAGCGTGGCCATGCGCCACCTCCAGCGGGTGGTCTCGCGCCTCGCCCCGAGCGACCTCACGGTGCTCATCGAGGGCGAGACCGGCACGGGCAAGGAGGTCATCGCCCGGGCTCTGCACGCCGCCTCGCGCCGGGCCAAAGGCCCCCTGGTGGTCTTCGACTGCGCCGCCGTGTCGCCGTCCCTCCTGGCCTCCGAGCTCTTCGGCCACGTCAAGGGGGCCTTCACCGGGGCCGTGTCGGCCCACGACGGGGCCTTCCGCCGGGCCGACGGGGGCACCCTCTTCCTCGACGAGCTCGGCGAGCTGCCCCTCGACCTGCAGCCCTCCCTCCTGCGGGCCCTGGAGGCCCGGCAGGTGCGCCCCGTGGGGGCCACCGACTACAAGAAGGTCGACGTCCGGGTCGTGGCCGCCACCAACCGCCACCTCGACGCCGAGGTCGCCGCGGGCCGCTTCCGCCAAGACCTCCTGTTTCGTCTGGCCGTCGGGCGGGTGAGGGTTCCGCCCCTGCGCGAGCGCCCCGAGGACATCCCCGCCCTGGCCCAACACTTCGCCGCCCAACTGGGGGCGAGCCTCGCCCCCGCCCTCTGCACGGCCCTGCAATCGCGCCCCTGGCCCGGCAACGTCCGCGAGCTCCGCAACATGGTCGAGCGGGCCGTGATGCTCTCCGAGCACCGCCACGTCACCTCCCTCGACGACGACCTCGGCCCCGCAAGGCCCCCGTCGTCCCCTCACGAGACGCAGACCGGCGAGCTCCCCGCGGCCCTCGCCCTGTCCCTCGGGGGCGCCTCCCCCGACGCGGGGGTTCCCTTCCAGGACGCCAAGCAGAAGGCCGTCGACGACTTCGAGCGGGCCTACCTCCTGCGCCTCTTCGAAGACGCCGCGTACAACCTCTCCGAGGCCGCCCGCCGCTCCGGGGTCGACCGCCGCTACCTCCGCGAGCTCTTCAAAAAACACGCGATCGACCTCGACGCCCTGCGGGCCCAGAAGCTCCCGCGCTGATCGCCTTGCCCCTCCGCCCGATCGAGGCGGAAACGATGCTGCTTTGTTCGTGTCGGTGGTGGTACGGTCCCGGCGCCGACGCGGTGGCGGCGGCGGAGGCGCAGGCGGCGTGAGAGCACGGTGGACAACGGGCGCGGCCCTGACCCTCGCGGTCGGCCTCGCAGGACCCAGGGCCCAGGCCGACGAGCGGGCGGAGGCCCGACAACACTTCCGGGCCGGCATCGAGCTCGTGCGGCAGGGACAGTACCTCCGCGGGGTGGAGGAGTTTCAGACCGCGTACCGCATCCTGCCCAACGTCAACGTGCTTTACAACATCGCCCGGGCCTACGCCGACGCGGGCGAGGTCGAGCGCGCCATCGAGTACACCCAACGGTACCTGGCCGAGGACGTCCCCGACCGGGCCGCGGTCGAGCAGCAGCTCCGGGCCCTCGAAGCCCGCCGTCAACAGCGCGCCCCCGCGGTCCCGACGCCCCCCGCCCCGGTCCCCCCGCAGCCCGCCGTCGATCCCGCCGTCGATCCCGCCGTCGATCCTCCCCCCGGGCCTGCGACCGATCCGCCCGGGTCTGGGGTCCAGAGCCTGTCCGAGGCCCAACTCCGGGCCCTGCGCCAGGCCGCCCAGACCATCCTCCAGGTCACCCGCGGGGCGACCCCGCCCCCCCCCACGGCCCCCGCGGCTCCGGTCGGGCCGCCCCCCCCCGCCCCCCCCGCCGCTCCCGCCGCTCCCGTGTTGCGGACCGCGCCGCGGCTGGCCACACCCGCCCGCGAGGACACCTACGAGGAGCGGGTGGTGACGGCCACCCTGGCGGCCCAGAGCCCCCTCGACGCCCCCAACGCCACCACGGTCATCACGGCCCAGGACATCCGCCTGTCGGGTCTGACCAACATCGCCGAGCTCCTGCGCCGGGCCGTCGGGGTCGACGTGATGACCCTGGAGAGCACCGACACCCAGGTGGGCATTCGGGGCTTCAACCGCAGGCTGTCCAACCGGGTGATGGTGCTCCTCGACGGGCGCTCGGTGTACCTCGATTTCCTCGGGGTCACCCTGTGGCCCCTCTTGCCCGTGTCGGTGGAGGAGATCGAGCGCATCGAGATCATCCGCGGACCGGGCTCGGCCCTGTACGGGGCCGACGCCTTCTCGGGGGTCATCAACATCATCACCCGCCCCCCAGGGACGGGCCGCAACAGCGCCACGGTCGGCTTCGGCAACGCCCTGCAGTTTCGGGCCCAGGCCGTCAACGCGGGACGGTCGGGCCGGGTGTCGTACCGCCTCGGGGCGGGTTACGAGCAGGCCGCGGGGTTTACGCGCCTCGTCGAGCCGGGCGACCTCGCGTACCGGGTCAACGCCCCCGACCGCGACCAGGCCCTCACCGCCCTGCGGGCCGACCTCGACCTGCGGGCCCAACTCACCTCCCGGGCCGCCCTGCGCGGGGCGGTGGCCTTCAGCAGCGGGTCGTTGTGGTTCAGCGCCATCGGGCCCCTGCGGCGCTTCTACACCGACCTCACCTTCGTGCAGCCCTCGCTCCAGCTCACCGTCGGGGGCTTCACCGCCCGGGTCTTCACCAACCACGTCTCGGCCACCGCGGGGGAGTACATCCAGCGGGTGGGGGTGTCGCCCTTCAACACCCGCGTCTTCCAAGACGTCTTCGACGCCGAGGTCCGGTACGCCCGCACCCTCCAGGCCGGTCCCGTGCCCATCGACCTCACCGTCGGGGCGAGCTACCGCGGCAAGTACATCTCCTGGAGCTTCCTCAACGCCGACCACCTCCTGCACCATTTCGCGGGCTACGCCCAGGGGGTGGCCCGTTTTGGCAGGCGCCTGTCCACCGTGGCCTCGCTCCGCGTCGACCGTCACCCCGTGCTCGACGCCCCGGTGCTGTCGCCGCGCCTCGCGGTGATCTACCGCCCCACCGAGCGCCGGGCCCTGCGCCTGTCAGGCTCGACGGCGTTTCGTACCCCCACCCTGCTCGAGCTCTACCTCGACCTGCAAAACCCCACACCCCTCCCGGGCCTCGGGGTGCGGGGCCAGGGGGGCGAGGTCTTCGACGACGGCCGCCAGCGCCTCTCGGCGGAGAACACCCTCTCCCTCGACATGGGCTTCACCGACCAGACGAGCGAGCGGTTTCAGTACGAGGTCAACGCCTTCTACCAGCGCGGGACCAACCTCATCGAGCTCAGCAACGTGCTCTTCGACCCGCTCCCGGGCCAGGCCAACCCGGGCGGGATCATCGACGTGGGGCGCTTCCGCTTCGCCAACGACCCCTTCGCGACCAGCGTGTACGGCCTCGAGGCCGCCCTCCGGGTGTCGCCCGTCCAGGGCCTCGACCTCTACGGCAACTACACCCTGGCCCAGACCACCCACGCCGCGGGCACCCTGCGCGAGGGCGACCAGCGCACCCCCCGACACAAGCTCAACCTCGGGGTCCAGCTCCGCACCCGCTTCGGCCTCGACCTCGCGGCCGACCTCCATTACGTCGCGGGTCAGGTGTGGCGCGAGCAAGACTTCGACCCCGCCCGGGGGGTGGTCTACCAGACCTATCCCGTCGACGGGTACGTCCTGGTCAACGCCCGGATCGGGTACCGCCTCTTGGGCGACCGGGTCGAGCTCGGGCTGATCGGGACCAACCTGACCGACAACCGGGCCCGCCAACACCCCTTCGGGGCCCCTCTCGGAGCCCGCGCGATGGGCACCGTCACGGTGAGGTACTAACCCCATGGGAACGAAGACCACCGCCGCCGCCATCGCCCTCCTCGCCGGACTCGGGGCAGGGTGCGGGGGCACCGTCCTCGACCGCGATCCGGCCGACGGATTCCCCAACCACAACGCCCCCTACGGCCGCATCGAGGGCACGGTGGTGTACGACGGGCCGCCCCCCGCCGTCGACGCGCAGGGGCAGCCCCTGGGGCGGGTGGTTCTGTTGCTGTTTCGGGCCGACAACCTGCCGCCTCCCCAGGGCTTTGCCACCAGCGCCGAGAGCGTGCAGACCGTGCCTGCCTCCAGGCTCTTTGCGGGGGTCACCCAGGGGGCCCGGGGGGTGCGGGCCAGCGCGCCGTTTATGTTTCCCAACATCCGTACGGCGGGGGCGTACCAGCTCCGGGCGTTTTACTCGAATCGCCCCGAAGAGCAGGGGTTTCATCCCGTGTACGGGGTGCGGTCGCAGCCCCAGCGGGGCGATGTAGGGGGCGGGGTCCTGGTCGATCCGAGCGCCCCGGCCCCGGTGTTTGACACCCTGGTGGTCGGGCGTCCGCGGCCCGCGGGCGGGTACGAGATGCCCCTGGAGGGGACTGTCACGCGCGGGGTCACGGTCTTCCTCGGGGCCCCCATCCCCGACGACCGGCCCGTGTTTCGGGTCGAGCGCGAGGGGCTCCAGGGATTCTCCCCTGTGGCCCTGGAGGGCCCTCCGGGCGCTGGGCCGGGGAGGGTGCCCTGGGCGGCCCGGACGGGGTTTCTGTCGGCCCCGGGCACGGCCCTGGTGCTGCGGAGCAACGTGAGCACGGGCGACCCGGGGGCGTTTCTGGGAGCCCTGCCCGCCATGACCCTCGCGGGGGGAATGCTCGCGGACGAGCTGCGGGCGGCCGCGGCGGCGGGGGTGGTGTTTCAAAACCCGGTATTGTTCTCCGTGGGGCGGCCGTACCAGGCCGAGCACCCCACCCTCTTCGCCCCCAACGCCCCGGGCATGGAACCCCCCGTCCTGCGCTTCCCCTGGGTGTTTCCGCTGGTCCTCCTGGTCAAGCTGCACGAGGCCACGGCCGAAGAGTCGGCCATTCTTGGGGCCCCGTCGCCCGACCCGGGCCAGCTCTCCCGCGTGGTGTCGGGCATGAACCAACCCGAGCGCGCCCGCCCCGTGGTGATCTTCGGGTCGGTGGTCCCCGACGGACCGCTCACGGACTTCGGCTCCCTCGTGCGCCCGCCGCCCGCCGCCCCGTTGATGACCGAACGGACCCGGGTGGTGTTCCCCCCTCTGGCCTTCGAGATCGGCGGGCCCGACCCGACCCGGGACTGGCGGGCGGTGGTTCCGCGTCTGCCGGGGCCGTTGGCGCAGGTGTTGGGGGGGCGCCTGCCTCCCGGCTCGCGGTGCAGCGCCGCGGGGCTTCCGGCGGGGCGATACGGGCTCATCGTGGTGAGCGCCCGCGGGGCCTCGTGGTCGCTCCCCAACGAGCTGGCCCCGACCGTGTTGCAGCCCGGGGCCCGTACGGCGGTGCCCTCGCAGGGCGTGGTGGTGCGGGTCGAGGCGAGCGAGGCCCCGGCGGGGGTCGAGTGCCCGCCGGGTCTGGCCCCACAGTAGGGGGGGCCCGGGGTCAGTCGTCGAGCATCCAGGCCGGGAGCAGCGGCGACGGGGGCCCGGCGGCTACGACCCAGAGCTGGTGGGCCGCCCGGGTGGCCCCGATGTGCAGGAGGTGACGCGACTCGTCGTCGACGGGGTACTGCCCCGCGGTCACGTCCACGAGGACCACGTAGTCAAACTCCAGGCCCTTGACCTGGCGGATGTCGGTGACCTCAACCCCAGGCCGAAAGCTGAAGTCCTGGTCCCGAATGCGCGCCAGGCGCGGAACCTCCGCGTGCTCCAGGCCGCGGAAGTACACGTCGGCCCGCTCGGGGTCGCGGGCGATGACGGCCACGTTGGCCCGGGGCTCCTCCAGCCCGAGGGTGCGCAGGGCCTCGCCCAGAAACGCCACGGCGGCCCCCACGTCGTGAAACCCATGAAACTCCACCGGGGCCCCCTGACGGGTGGCCAGCGGGGGCTCGGGGTCGGCCAGGGGCCCGAGGATCACCCGGGCGAAGGCCAAAACCTCCATCGTGCTGCGGTAGCCGATCTTGAGGGGCTCGACGTTGACGCTCTCCAGGCCCAGATCGCGCAGGACCCCGTCCCAGCTCTGGAAGCCGTTGTCCATCAAGAGCCGCTGGGCCGTGTCCCCCGCCAGGGTGACCGAACGCCGGGCCGAGGTGACCCCGAGGAGCACCGACAGCTCGACGGGCGACAGGTCCTGGGCCTCGTCGACGAAGACGTGCTCGTACTCCATGGGCTGCTTGCCCTGACCGCGGAGGGGGCCCCGCTTGCGCTCGTAGAGGCGCAGGAGGAGGGCGTCGTCCTCGCGGTCGAGGGCAGGGGGCAGCTCCTCCTCGCGGCGCCCGTCGGCCCCGATCGAGCGGTCGTCCTCGTCGCCCCGCTCGCGGTCGTCGTCGTCGCGGGCCGCGATCTGCTTCCACGGGGCGTCGGCCTCGCCGCGGGCGTCGTCAAAGGCGAGGGCCTCGGGCTCGGTCTCCTC
The DNA here is from genome assembly GCA_964447205.1 of uncultured Myxococcaceae bacterium. Classification (GTDB taxonomy): domain Bacteria; phylum Myxococcota_A; class Polyangia; order Polyangiales; genus JAEUKH01. The sequence continues at coordinate 77,696 of CAYUSB010000029.1, read as the reverse complement.
GTCGCCGATGCGCCGCCGGGCCCGGTCGGCCTGGCGCTGCTTGCGGGCCTCGGTGCGCTGCACGGTACGCTCGCTGCGGGCCACGCTCTCCTCGTCGGCGTCGGAGGTGTCGGCCACGACCCAACGGGTGACCTGCTCGGCGCTCCAGCGTACGGCGGCGTCGACCTGCGGGCGGCTGAGCTCCCCCGGGGCCTCGCGCTCGAGGGCCTCCCAGATGCGGTCGGCGTCGGTGATGAGCTCGGCCCAATCCCAGGTCACGTCCTTGGCCCGGCGGTGGAGCCGCTCGACCGAACGCTGAAGCTCCAGCACCGAGCGCGCGGGCAGCAGGGCCCGGTCGACCCCGGGAAGGGGGCGCTCGCCCCGCACCCACTGGGACATCCCCGTGAGGCGCCGGGCGAGGGCGGTGTCGCCGAGGGCCCGCCAGGCCTTGACCACGATGGCCTCGGCGTCGGTGCGGGCGGCCACGGTCTCGAGCTCGCGCAGGGCCGCGGCCTCGGCGTCGGCCACGCACTGGTCAATCAGCTTGAGCATCACCGGGTGCTTCTTCACCCGGGACACGAGGGCGGGGGTCTCGTCGTGGTAGTCGCTGGGGGAGCGGGGCAGGTGGCGCTGGCGCTGGTCGGACACCCACTGGCCGTAGGTGACCACCGCGACGCCCTCGACCCCGAGGGAGGGCAGGACCCGCACGATGTAGCGGGCCAGGGCGCGGTTGAAGACCACCACGAGCATCTTGTCGGGGCTGAAGCGTTTGGGGTCGTTGAAGGCGAGGTAGGCGAGGCGGTGCAGGCCGATGGTGGTCTTGCCCGACCCGGCCCCGCCCTGGATCACCACGAGGCCCGCCGAGGGGCGGGTGATGAGCTCAAACTGCCGCGGGTCGATGAGGGCCGGGATCTCGGGCAGGTGCTTGTCCTCGGGCCCGTCGACCCCGACCCCGAGCCGTCCGCGGGATTTTCGTGCGTCGCGGCGCTCCTCCTCGGTGGGGGGGCGCACGGCCGAGAGCTGTCCCCCTTCGAGCTTCGCGGCGCTCACCGACCCGCGCTGCCAGCCCTCCTTCGCGCGGAAGAAGACCCCCTGGGGGCTCACCACCCGGCGCAGGGAGCCGTCGCGGATGACCGTAGCCCGGCGCAGGACCACCGTGCCCTCGAGGATCTGCCCGCCGAACTCCTCCTCGTAGTCATCGCCCTCGGCGTAGCGGTAGTAGATGCGCGAGACGGGGGCGTCGCGCCAGTCGACCACCCGGACCCCCGTGTCGGTGTCGACGTAGGTGGTGTTGCCGATGAGGACGTCGCGCATCCGCGGGCCCTCCTTGAGGCGCATGTGGCCGAAGTAGGGATTCGCCTGGTCGACCTTGCCCGTGGGGACCTCGGCCCGGCGGTCGGCCACCCCCCGCATGCGCTCCATCTCGGCCATGAGGGCGGGGAGGTCCTCGGCCCGGGCCTCGCCGATGGCGTCGCGGAGCTCGAGGAGCTCGCCGTCGTAGCTGCGCCGGACGGTCTCCTTGGCGCCCCGGACCGCCTCCAGGACGCGGCCGAGGGTCTTCTGCTCCTCGCCGATGATGCGTCGGAGCTCGGGGTCGTCGGAGGGCATAACGTCGGAGAGGGTCTTGGGGTCGGTGGTCATGGGCGCTCTGCGGTCCCTCTGGGCGGCCGTATCGTGGGGCGGCACGGGGCGAAATTCGGGGGGCGAAGCTTCTACCACCCCGTTGGGCCGCGCGCATCCATTGCTGTGCCGTGGTAGCGTCCCGCGCGGTGTCTTCGGGCCTCGCGGTTGAGCTCTGTGCGGTCGTTCTGGCCACGGCCCCGGTGCTGGCCCTCCTGGGACTGTTTCGCCGGGCCGACTCCCTGCGCCCCGAACCTCGCGGCGAGGTCGCCCGCACGATGGCCCTCGGGGCCCTCCTGGCCGTACCCGTCTTCGCCGCTGAGGTGGGCCTGCGCAGACTCCTCGGCGACGGGGCCCTCGCCGCGGGGCGATTCCTCGACGCCTACCTCGTGGCGGCCCTGCCCGAGGAGGGGGCCAAGCTCCTGGTGGTCCTGATCCTGCCCTTCCGGCGCAAAAACTTCGACGAATTCAGCGACGGGGTGCTGTACACCGCCGCGGCCAGCCTGGGCTTCGGCCTGCTCGAAAACCTCCTCTACGTCTCGGGGTGGTTCGCGATGTGGTTCTGCGGGCTGCCGCTGGTGCGGCTCCTGTGCCCGCCCGGGGGGGCCGCCCCGTCGAGCCAGCACCACATCGTGCTCGGCCTCGTGCGGGCCCTCACCGCCGTCCCCATGCACGCCCTGGCCGCAGGGATCATGGGCTACTTCGTCGGCCGGGCCCGCTTCGCCGAGCTGCGCCCCGCCACCCACGCCCTGCACGAGATGGTCGACCTCGTGCCCGCGGTCGTCCCCCGCCGGGCGGCCTGGTGCTTCCTGGGCCTCGCCGCCGCCGTGGCCGTCCACGGGACCTACGACTGGGCCGTCTACGCCTTCGGCGGCCAACGCCTCATCTTCGTGGCCCTCCCGGCCCTCCTCGGCCTCGCCGCCTGGATCCAGATCCGCCTCGTGCAGCACGCCCTCGTGCTCGACGACGCCCTCCTCGGCCCGGGGCGCCGCAGCTCCCTCTGGGAGGCCCTCGCGGCTCACCCCCCGCCGCGATGATCTATCGCGCTCCCCCAATGTCCGGTATGGTCGGGATGTGCATGGGCAACCGTTCCGCACGGCAAGGCAGGGGCCCTACGAGCGTATCGTGTCCCGGTGTCCGGGCGTCCCGTGGCCCGATGAATGCAGTAGGAGTGACAAACAATGGCAGACGACAAGAAGGTTGAGAAGCAGCCCCTCCATGAGGACGACATCCAGTCCGAGCCCAGCGGGGCCCGCCGCGGCCTGCTCGCGGTGCTCGGGGCCACCGTGCTCGGGGCCACCTCGAAGGCCCTCGGGGGGTGCATCGTGTCCAACCCCCAGCCCGTGGTGGCCCACCCCCAGCACACCGTGGTGGCGGGCGGGGGGGGCGTGACCGACGGCGACTCGGGCCAGTGGGCCGACCCGGCCGGCGGCGGTCGCGGTCAGCCCCGGGGGGTCCAGACGGGCCTCACCGACTCCGACTCGGGCCAATGGTCCGACCCGGCGGGCGGCGGCCGCGGCCACTTCGGCCGCGGCGGGTCCACGGGCCTCACCGACTCCGACTCGGGCCAGTGGGCCGACCCGGTGGGCAACGGCCGCGGCACCGCCCGCCTCGGCCACACGGGCCTCACCGACTCCGACGGCGGTCGTTGGGCCGACCCGGTCAACCACGGCCGCGGCCACCGCTGACGGCCCCGCGCACCCGCAGCGCACCCCTCTCCTCGTGTAGATCCCCAATGCTGACCTACCCCACCCTCGCGGGGCTCGTGTCCCCCGTGTCGCCCGAGGACTTCCTCGCCGACTACTGGGAGACCCGGCCCCTCGTGCTCCACCGCGGGCGCCCCGACGCCTTCCGGTCCCTGCTCTCCGTGCAGGCCATCGACGACTTCCTGGCCTCCCGCAACCTGCGCCACCCCGACGTGTCGCTGGTCAACAACGTCCGCAAGCTCGAGGCCGAGGCGTACACCTTCCCGAGCGGCCTGCTCGACGTGGCCGCGGTGCACCGCGAGTTTGCCGCCGGGTCGACCCTGGTGCTGTCCGCCCTGGAGGGTGAGCTGCCCTCCCTCTTCGGCCTCACCCGGGCCCTGGAGGCCGAGCTGTCGACGCGCTTCCAGGCCAACATCTATTGCACCCCGGCCAACGCCCAGGGGTTTCACCCCCACTACGACTCCCACGACGTGCTCGTGCTCCAGGTCGAGGGGCGCAAGCGCTGGATGCTCTACGACACCCCCCTCACCCTGCCCTACCGCCGTCAGGAGTTTCACCCCGACGCGTTTCAGGCCGGGCCCCTGAGCGCGGAGTTCACCCTGGAGCCCGGCGACGTGCTCTACATCCCCCGGGGCCTCATGCACGACGCCCGGAGCCTCGACGAGACCTCCCTGCACATCACCCTGGGGGCACTGTTCGTGTCGGTGACCGAGCTCCTGGCCGAGGCCCTGTCCCAGTTGGGCCTGCGCGACCCGGCCTTCCGCCACGCCCTGCCCGTGGGCTTCGCCCGGCCGGGCTTCGACCGCGCGGAGTCGGTCCGGGCCCTCGGGGGGCTCCTCCAGCGCCTCGCCGCCGAGGCCGACCTCGACGGGGTCTTCGACCATTTCGCCGACGACCTGATCGCCACCCGCCACCCGCGCCTGCCCGGCCAGATGGCCCAACTCGCCGCCCTCGAGGCCCTCACCCTCGACACCATTCTCGCCCCCCGGCCGAGCCTCCTCTACAGGGTCTCCGCCGCGGGCGACCGCTGCGTCCTGCACCTCTACGGCAGCGAGGTGCGCCTGCCCGCCCACGCCGCCGCGGCCCTGTCCTGGGCCCTGTCCCAACCCGAGCCCTTCCGCGTGGGGGCCCTCGCGGGCGACCTCGACGACGAGGGCAAATGTGTGCTCGCCCGCCGCCTCGTGCGCGAGGGGGCCCTCTACGCCCCGGCCGTCGCCGGGGGCGGGTAGGGCCTCACTTCCGCTTGCTGAGAAGGGCCGTGGCCGCGGTGCGCAGGTTGGCCGAAACGTTCTTGCTCTCCTTCACCTTCTTCACGTCGTGGGCCATGAGGTGCTGCAAGATCTTGAGCGACTCCCCCACGGGGGTCTTCGGGTTGAAGACCAGGTTGCGCTTGACCTCGTAGATCCGAAACCAGTCCCGGCGCCCCGCGATGCGCCGCAGGACGTCCTCGCCCACCTGCCGGCTGGCCGAAAACTTGATGACCTCGTCCTCGGTGAGCTTGGGCGACTCCAGGACGGCCGAGCTCACGAGGCGGTTGGTGGCCCGGATGAGCACCGCCCGTTGGGTGCAGTTGCCCAGCATGGCCGTGCGGATCTTCTCCGTGACGCTCATCTCGTCAATGCGCTTGTCTGCCTTCGCGGCCCGCTCGTTGAGGACCACGGCCCCGTCGTCGTCCTCGGTCACGTCGTCGACGGTGCCGCCCTCGCTCTCCTGGAGGGCCGCGACGAAGTCCTCGTCGCTCGGCAGGGCCTCGTCGGTGGCCTCGGGCACGAGCTGGTCTCTCAGGGCCGCGGCGATGCCCTCAAACTGCGGGATCTCGACCTGCACCCCGTTGCGCGCGGCGAGCTCGATCAGGCGATCGGTGGTGCTCATGCGGCAGGCGGCGTTGAAGTACAGCCCCTGGATGATGGCCGGGCAGCCGAGGAGGCGGGCCTCGTTGACGGCGAGGGACTCGCACAGGGCCTCGTCGCCGCGTTTGGCCAGCTCGACGAGGGTGTCGTCGGCGACGCTCGGGTGCCGCAGGACGCGCTCGAGGACCTTGCGATTGCCGAGGTTGTGGGCGGCCAGCTCGTCGAGCACGGCGGCGGGCACCTCGGGGGCCCCGAGGGCGCCCTGGAGGATCGGGTCGGGCAGGTCGGCCAGGGTGGCCCGGGCGGTGTCGCGCAGGCCCTCGTCGGCGTCGTAGGCGAGGCCGTAGAGGGCGCAGAGGAGGGCCAGGGGGGGGACGGGGGCTTTGCCCCGGGCCGCGAGGGCCTTGAGGGGCGCGGCGGCCCCGAGGACCTTGCGGGCGGCCTCGGGGAGGAGCTGAAAATCAACCGGGTGCTGGATCATGGTGGGCCCGCGATCATAGCCGCCCCCGCGGCGGGCTTGCCAGCGTCCGCGAGGCCCGGGCGTGGGCTCGCCCGGCGACGGGGGCAGCGCCCTGCGCACGACGGGCGCATCGATGGCGGCCACGTGACGCTACCGCGACCTCGACCCTGGACTTCTGGCCGGGCGGAAGACCACGCGGTCGGGTCCGAGCGGCGGGCTGCGCGACGGGCGGCGGGCGACAGGCGACGGGCGACGGACTGCGGGCGCCGGGCGCCGGGCGACAGGCGACGAGAGGCTGGCTGCGAAGCCGCAAGGGCGCAAGGGTCGCAAGGGTCAGAAGGTTTTGTGGGGGGGAAGAGGGGCCGCGTCACCCCCTCGCCGCTTCGCGGGAGACTGGGCCCTCGTCCGCCACACCTGCTCCCCACCGCGCCGACCTTCGCCTGCCCGTTGCCCCTCTACAACGTCTGGCCCTTGCGACCCTTGCGCCCTTGCGGTTTCCGTCGCCGTCGCCGTCGCCGTCGCCCTCGCCTGGGTCCGTTGTCGCGCTGGGATCAGCACAAGCAGCCGAGGTAGTTGCTCGTGAGCAGCCCGCGCCATTGCACGGTGTGTCCGCACTTGGGGCACCGGTCGCCCTCGCGCAGCGGAGCCGCAGGGACCGCGGGCAGGACCGCGGGCACGATGGGGAGCCCTGCGGGCGCGGTAGACCCGGGGGCCGCGGGGCGATGGGTCGACGGGCGTTGGTAGGCGGCCAGGGTGACCGCGCGGGTGGTGGCCGTGGCCGAGGCGTGGACCGCGGGGGAGGTGAGGAAGTCTTGCAGGGTGGGCCATGGGCCCGCGGCCAGGGTCATGTCGACCAGGAGGGGGTGGGTGGTGTAGCGGGCCGGGTCGGTCATTGCCGGATCGGCAGGGGTCCAGACCTTCTGCACGAACGACTGCACGAGCAGCCCCAGGTCGTTGGGGCCCCCGCGGCTCCGATGGCCGTCGAGGAGAAACGCATCGATCGACGCGATGTACACCGCGCTCAACCAGAACCCGACCCCGTGGGCGTGGTACCCCCCGATGGCGGCGTCGTACCCGCGGGTGGCCGACACGTGGGCGGTCGCCTGGCGGGCCAGTCCGTAGCCGTCGACGCCCGGAGGGAGGAGACGACGCGAGACCCCCGCGTGCCACAGGAGGCAGTCCTCGCACTGAATCGTGTACGAGGTCTCGGCAGGCTGGGCGGGGTCGAGCACCATCTGCACCGTGTGGTCGTAGTGGAAGACCCCGCTGAAACAAGCGTGGGACTCGATCATCGTGAGAAACGACGGCGGCAGCGTCACGGGGCACCTCCACGCAGGCGTTAGGCTGCGAGTCTAACCCCGCCCTCGCCCCTCCGCCCTCGCGCCCCTTCCCATGGGTCGGCCTGCGGCGTACTCCGTGAGGCCGTGGACGCCGCGCCTGGATGCGGTATCGTTGCCCCTCCAATGGTCAACCGCCGCTTCGGGATGGGTCTGGTCGGGGTCTGTACACTCGTCGCGGCCTTGGGATGCGCGCAACGCGGGCGCGACGACGACCCGCCCACGCCGACCCTTCAGCAGCCCAATCTGCCGCAGCAGCCCTATCCAGGGCAGCAGGCCCCGCAGTACCCGCAGGCCCCGCAGTACCCGCAGGCCCCGCAGTATCCGCAGGCCCCGCCGGCTCCGCAGCCTCAGGCCCCGTCGATGCTTGACTCCCGGGTGTCGGTCCTCGAGCAGCGGATGCAGCGCTCCGAGCAGAACACCGTCGAGCTCCAGCAGCAGCTCGCTCAGACCCAGCAGCAGCTCGCCCAGACCCAGGCCGAGCTCCGGGCCACCCAGGAGCGGATGCGCCAGATGAACAACCAGGCCGCCGCCGCCCGCCGCCGCATCGGGGGCATGATGCAGCAGTACAACAACAACGGCGAGTGACCGCCAGGGGCCTTTACCCCCCTCTGCGGCCCCGGTCAGCTCACCTGGTGAATGCGTACGGTGTTGGTGCGACCCCGCACCGACACGGGGGCCCCGTACACGACCACGATGCGGTCGCCGGGGGAGACCATCCCGCTGGCCTGGAGGTGCCCCTGAACCGACTCGACCATCTCGTCGGTGTCGCGGATGGGCTGCATCACCCGGGAGTTGACGCCCCAGTACAGGCCCAGGCACCGCCGGATGTGCTCGCTCGGGGAGAAGGCCACGATGGGCACCCGGGGGCGCTCCTTGGAGATGAGCCGGGCGCTGTCGCCCGACTGGGTGAAGACGGCGATGAGCCGGGCCCCGACGTCCTGGGCGGCCATCACGGCCATGCGGGCGATGGCCTCGGGGAAGGGGGTGGGCGAGGGGCGGGCCGCGGGGGGCTTGGGGAGCCAGTAGGGGGAGTTTTCCGAGGCCGAGACGATGCGGGCCATCATCCGGACGGCGAGGGCGGGGTGGGCCCCGGTGGCGGTCTCGCCCGAGAGCATGGTGGCGTCGGCCCCGTCGAAGATGGCCGTGGCGACGTCGCTGGCCTCGGCCCGGGTGGGGCGCGAGCTGGTGACCATCGAGTGCAACATCTCCGTCGCCACGATGGCCGTCCGGCGATGCTCGGACGCCGCCGCCAGCACCCGCCGCTGCAACACCGGAACCTGCTCGGGCGGAAACTCCACCCCCAGGTCGCCGCGGGCCACCATCACGGCGTCGCTGGCCTCGACGATGGCGTCGAGGCGCTCGATGGCCTGGGGGGTCTCGATCTTCGAGCAGATGGGCAGGGCCCGGCCCCAGGCCTCGCAGATCTCTCGCACGAGCTTCACGTCGTCGGGGCTGCGCACGAAGGACACGGCCACGTAGTCGATGCCCGCCGTCAGGCCGAACATCAGGTCTTGTTTGTCCTTGTCGGTGAGGGTCTCGAGCTGCAGGTTGCCCGAGGGCAGGTGCACCCCGACGCCCGTGCGCAGGTGGCCGCCCTCCTCGACGAGGACGTGGACCTCGGGACCGCGCAGCTCCATCACCCGCATGCGCATCCGGCCGTCGTCGAGGTGGATGGTGTCGCCCACCCGCATGTCCTCCGCCAGGGTCTCGTACCTCACCGGAACCCTCTCCCCCTCGGCCTCGGCCCCGCCCACCAGGACGAAGCGCTCGCCGGGGGTGACCTCTCGGGCGGCGAACCGCAGACGCCCCACGCGGATCTTCGGCCCGCACAGGTCTCCGAGGATGGCCACGGCCTTCTGTCGCCGCGCGCTGACCTCGCGGATGCTGGCGATGGCCCGGGCGTGGTCCTCGTGGGAGCCGTGGGAGAAGTTGAGCCGGGCGACGTCCATGCCGGCCCCGACGAGGGCGTCGATGCCCTCGGGGGTGTTGCAGGCGGGCCCGATGGTGCACACGATCTTCGCGCGACGGGAAATCATCGGAGCCCACCGTAAGCACCGATGCCCCCCAGGCTCAAGCCTCCCGATCCACTCCCCCGACCCAATTCCCCCAACGGGGCGGTCGCGCGGGGCCCCGCCTCGGGCCTATACTCCCCCGCGCGGGGCGACGCATACGCCCGCGGAGGCTCCAGCGTGACGAAGACCCGTGCCCCCCGACCCTTCCCCGGCCTCGCCTTGCCCTTGGCCCTCCTGTGCGGGGTCCTCCTCGCCGGCTGCGGCGGCGACGACCCGCCCACCTTCGTAGACGGCGGCATGGACGCCGGCCCCATGGTCGTCTTCGACGCCCTGCGCCCCCCCGACGACATGGGCCCCCCCGACGCCCGGGGCCGGGTGTGCACCCGCAGCACCCAATGCGACGACGGGGTCGACTGCACCCAGGACATCTGCGCCGACGACGGCCGCTGCGTCAACGTGCCCAACCCCACGGCCTGCGACGACGAGGTGTACTGCAACGGGGTCGAGCAGTGCGACGCCCGCCGGGGCTGCATCGCGGGCACCCCCATCGCCTGCAACGACAACTACACCTGCACCATCGACCGCTGCGACGAGGAGACCAAGACCTGCCAGCACACCCCCCGCGACTTCGACGGCGACGGCGACCCCGACATCCGCTGCCGGGGTCCCGCCTGCGGCGACGCCGGGGTGGCCGAGCCCGACACCGGGGTGCCCACGTCCTGCTGGCGCGGGGGCGACTGCGACGACACCAACCCCCGGGTCAACTCCCGCCTGCCCGAGATCTGCGGCGACGGGATCGACAACAACTGCAACGGGGCCATCGACGCCGCCGAGCCCGGGGGCTGCCGCCGCCCGCCCCACGACAACTGCGACGACGCCCTCGACGTCTCTCGCGGGGGACGGTTTACCGTGAGCCTCGGGGGCACCTCGGGCGACTTCCCCCTGCGCTGCGCGGGCAACGCCATGCTCCAGCGCGACGTGGTCCTGCGGCTGATGCTCACCGAGCCCCGCGACCTCACCGTCACCGCCCAGGCCTCCACCAACGCCGCGGTGTACCTCCAGATGCAGTCGACCTGCGGGGCGGCCATGGGCACGGCCGTACGCGAGTGCATCCTGGGCTTCCCCACGACGTACCGCACCCGGGCCCTGCCGGCCGGGGAGTACTTCATCATCCTCGGGGCCACCGGGAGCGTGGCCACCATGGCCGACGTCGAGGTCAACGTGGCCCTCGCCCCCGCCACCCAGCCCCCCACCAACCAGACCTGCAGGAGCCCCCAGGAGATCCCCGCCCAGGGGGGCACCGTCCGGGGCAGCCTCGTGGGGGTCACCGACGACATCATCACCCGCTGCGGGGGCACCAACCCCGACCTCATCTACCGCATCACCCTGCCCGAGGCCCGCGACCTCTCGGCCCGGCTCACCGGGGCCCGCAACGAGTTTCTCCAGGTGGCCCTGCACAACACCTGCGAGCGCGCGTCGACCTCGCTGCGCTGCGCCAACGGGGCCCCGTCGCAGTTTCTCGCCCGCAACCTCGCGGCCGGGACGTACTTCATCATCGTCGAAGGGTCGCGCACCGCGAGCGACTTCACCCTGGAGGTCACCACCGGGGCCCCCACCACCCCGCCCCCCGGCGACACCTGCGCCGCCCCCCTCGCCCTCACCGCGGGGCAGACCGTCATGGGCAGCTTCACCGGCTTCGAGGACGACTACCAGCTCTCGTGCGCGGGCTCCAACTCCCGCGACCTGGTCTACCGCTTCACCCTCACCGAGACGAGCGACGTGACCCTCATCGCCCGCGGGGGGCTCAACGCGTACTACTACATGGCCTTGCAGCGCACCTGCGGCGAGCGCCCGGGCGAGGTGGCCTGCCGCTTCGGGGCCCCCGCCCGGCTGTCGGCCCGCGGCCTCGACCCGGGCACCTACTACGTCATCGTCAAGGCCCTCCAGGGCGGGGATTTTACCCTCTCCCTCGACGCCCGCCCCCCCCTGTCGGCCACCGCGGTCACGGGCAACGACACCTGCGCCGCCCCCCACGCCATCCCCGCCGGGGGCGGGTACTTCACGGGCACCACGGCCACCATGCGCCGCGATTACCAGGCCCCGTGCCTCACCGGGATGACCTCCGACGACGTGGTGTTTCGGTACCACGTCGACCGCCGGGCCCGGGTCTTCTTCTCGTCCGAGGGGTCGACCTTCGACACCGTGATGTGGCTCACGGCGGCCGACGCCTGCCCGGGGCGCAACATCCCCGGGGCATGCAACGACGACGCCATCGGCGTGGCCGCGGCCTTCGACGTCGAGCTCGAACCTGGCGACTACTACCTCTTCCTCGCGGGGTACAGCACCACGGCCCGGGGCCCTTACTCGCTGCTCGTGTTGCCCACGGCCCTTCCCTGAGAGGCCTACAGGCCCAACCAGGGCACCGGGTCGAGGGTCTGGCTGCCCCGCCGGACCTCGAAGTACAACATCGGCCCCGGGCCCTCGTCGCCGACCGCCCCCAGGACCTCCCCCTGGGCCAGCTCCTGCCCCACCCGGACATCGATCCGCCCGAGGTTGGCGCTCACCGTATAGTAGTGGTCGCCGTGGTCGACGATCACGATCTGGCCGTAGGCCCCGTACCGATCGGCGAAGGCCACCCGGCCGCCGAACGACACCCGGACGGCCGTTCCGAGCGGGGCCCGCACCTCGACGCCGGGCCCCTCGGCCCCCTGGCGCCAGGCCCGTCGCACCTCGGCCCGGCCTGCGATGGGGAAGGTCAGCCGTCCCGCGCTCGACGCGAAGGTGTCCATCTCCGTCGCCGACGGGGCCCCGCCGTACACCGTGACGCTCGCCCCGGTCTGGGTGGTGTCCGCCGTGGCGGCCGCGAGGGCGTGGCTGCGGGCGGCCTCGGCCTGGCTGCGACGCACCCGGGCCGTGGCCAGGAGCCCCCGGATGCGCGCCCCCTCGGCCTCCAGGGACGCGGCGCGGCGGCGGCTCTCGTCCAGGGACTTGACGGAGTTCTCCAGGACCCGGCGGACGCGTTGGGCGCGGGCGGCGTGCTCGAGCAGGGCGGCGGGGCCCCCGCGGGCGGCCAGGGCGTCTCCCTGCACGAGGTGGTAGAGCCACCGGGCCTGGGTCCGGGCCCGGGCCCGCAGGGCCTCCTGGCGGGGCGACAGGGCGGCGAGCTCGGTCTGCACGGCCTGCTCCTGGCTGGCCAGGGTCCCCACCTCGTCGTCGAGGCGGGGGGAGGGGCCGAGGGGTTGGGCCCGCGAGCTGGCGGCGGCCCCGAGGGCGAGGGCGAGGGCGAGGGCGAGGCGGCGGGGAGATGCCATGGGACGCGCAGGCTCCTGCGGGCGGTCGGGGGGAGAGAGGGGGTCAGGCCAGGGTGAGTCCGCGGCGCAGGGCCACGCTGCTGCCGAGGGCCCCGAGGAGGGCCCCGCCGACGATGAGGCCGACGACCACCCCGGCCGAGAGAAACACCGGGGCGATGCCGAGGAGAGCCCCGATCGAGCCCTCCATCTGCGCCCGCAGGGTGAAGAACACCGCGGCCAGGGCGATCACCGCCGCGCTGGCCCCGAGGGCCCCGAGCATGGCCCCCTCCAGGAGGAAGGGCCCGCGGATGTACGCCGCGGTGGCCCCCACGAGGCGCATCACCTCGATCTCCCGCAGCCGGGCCTGGAGCGACATCCGTACGGTGTTGCTCACCACCGCCAGGACGCACAGGAGCACCACCAGGGCGATGACCCCCACGGCCGTCCTGGCTCCGGAGAGCAGGGCCCCGAGGCGCTCGGTGAAGCCCCGGTAGGTCTCCACGTCGGTCACCGAGGGCAGGCGCCTCACCCGGGCGGCCACCCCGGCCACCCGCTCGGCCGTGACGGCGTTGGGGTGCAGACGCAGCTCGATGGTGGCGGGGAAGAGCTCGACCGGGGCCTCGGTGAGGGCCCCGTCGTTGCTGCCGCGGGCCAGGGCGTCGCGGGTCTCGGCCGCGGAGACGTACCGGGCCTCGGCCACTTCGGGCAAGGCCCCGAGGGCCCCCCGGAGCTGCTCGACGCTCTCGCCCGAGGCTCCTTCGGCGAGGAAGACCGTCACCCGCACGGGGGCCCCCCAACGGCGGGCCCAAGCCCCGGCGTTCTCCAGGGCGAGGAGGGCCCCGGCCATGCAGAGAAGGGCCAGGGCCACCGTGGCGGCGGACAGCAGTTGGGTTCCGAGCTGAAGGCGGAGACCGCGGAGGGCGCGCGCGAGCATAGGGGCTGGGTGACTCCTTCCAGGGACGATCAGTGCAGGTTGGACTTCGCGTGCAGGGCGTAGGCCCCCGCCTCGTCGCGTGCGACCGGGACGGGGCCGCTCGGGTCGTCGCCGAGGTCGTGCTCGTACGGGTCGGCCACGGTCATGGCGTCGCCGAGGGCGGTGAGCCCGGCCCGGGCCTCGATGGCGTCGCCCCCGTCGAGCACGATCAGGCGCCGGGGGGTGACCTCCAGGAGCGAGCGGTCGTGGGTGGCGAAGATCACCGTGGTCCCGGCCTCGTGGATCTCCTCGAAGAGCCCGAGGATGTCGAGGGCCAGGACGGGATCGAGGTTGCCCGTGGGCTCGTCGGCCAGCACGATGGCCGGCTCGTTGACGATGGCCCGGGCGATGGAGACCCGCTGCTGCTCGCCGCCCGAGAGCACCCGGACGGGGTCTTCCCCGCGGCCCTCCAGGCCCACCCGCTCCAGGCTCAAGGCCACCCGGGAGCGCACCACCCGGGCGGGGAGCCCGAGGACCTCCAGGGCCACGGCCACGTTCTGGTAGACCGACCAGTAGGGCACGAGGCGGAAGTCTTGAAACACCACCCCGATGTTGCGCCGCAGGTGGGGCACGCTCTCGGGGTCGAGGCGGGCGATGTCGCGGCCGCAAAACAGGATCCGCCCGTCGTCGGGGGTGTCGGCCCGGTACACGAGCTTGAGGAGGGTGCTCTTGCCCGCCCCCGAGGGGCCCGTGACGAAGACAAACTCCCCCCGTTCGATGACGAGGTTGACCCCCCGGAGCACGGGCTGCCCCTGGCGGAAGATCTTCATCACCTCCTCGAACACGAGGATGGGCTTGTGCGCCGCCGAGCGATCGAAGTGACCCTCAGGCCGGAAGTGAGGCCGGAAGGCCGGGCTTGAGCGAGGACGCGCCATGTGCGGGCTGTACCCCGGAGCTCTCGCCAGCTCCAAGAAACTGGCGAAGCTTCCTCGGCCCGGGGCCAACCCTCAGCGCACGATGAAGCCCAGGACCAGGGCCTTGTCGGGGCGGTGGGCCCGCACGGTGAAGAAGGGCTCCCCCGGGGCGGCCACAAACTGGATGGTCGAGGTCGTGCTGCGGGTAAACTGCACGTTGACGTTGTACCGACCGGCGGTCTGCCCCGCGAGGGAGACCGACAGCTCGCCCCGGCGGTTGGGCAGGGGGGTGTTGTGCGGCTCTGCGGTCAGCGGGAGCACCCGGCGGGACACCAGGCGCAGGGCCCCGAAGGCGCTGAAGGGCGGCATCTGGAGCTGCGGGATGTTGGCCAGGGCGGGCGAGGAGGGCCCCGGCAGGGCGATGGCGTCGATGATGAGGATCTCGATGTGGGCCGCGGGCTGCGGGGCCCTGCGTTGGGCCCCCTGGGCGGGCACGGGCGGGGGGTCGGCCCAGGCGGCCCCAGGGAGAGCCAGGAGAAGGCCGAGGATGAGGCCCAGGGGGGCGATCCCTGCGGACCCAAGGAAGCGGTCGAGGCGGCGGTGCATGGGGGCCCTCACTGGACGGCGGTCTCGGGAGGGTCGGTGTCGGGTTTGTCGTCGATCCAGACCACGGCGGTGAGGGTCCCGGGGGACACCCCGGGGATCTGCAGGACGGCGTAGCTCTGGGCCCCGACCACGTCCATGTGGGTCACGTCGGCCCCGCCCTCGGCCCCGCTGGCGGAGCCCACGGCCACGGGCTCGTCGTCGGCCGGGCTGATCGGCGGCGTTGGGGGGAGCACGACGGGGGCGGGCAGGGCCGCGACGACCGGGGGCGCCGGTCGGTGGGTGTGGGCCAACACGGGGCGATCGGCGGCGGGCCCTTCGCCCGGAACCGCCCGCGCGCCCAGGGCCAGGAGCAGGGCCGCGGCCACGGCGAGGGCGGGCCACAGGAGGCGTCGCCCCCGCGAGGCCCCTGCAGACCGGGCGGGCAGGGCGGTGACCTTGGCGGCCTCGACCCGGGCGGCCACGGCGTCGGCGAAGCCCGGGGGAAGGGCGGGGACGGCGTGCTCGGACCAGGCCGCGAACGCGCCTTCGAGGCCGTGCCCGGTGGCCTCGGCTACGACGGCGTCGGCGAAGCCCGGGGGAAGGGTGGGCACGGCGTGCGCGGACCAGGCGGCGAACGCGCCCTCGAGGCCGTCTGCCGAGGCTTCGGCCAGGACGGCGTCGGCGAAGCCCTCGGGCAGGGCGGGGACGGCGTGCTCGGACCAGGCGGAGAAGGCCCCGGCGAGGCCGTGCCCGGTGGCTTCGGCCATCACGGCCTCGGTGAAGCCCGCGGGCAGGTCCGGAACCGCCTCGGCGGCCCAGGCGACCATGGGGCCCTGGGTGGCCGAGGGCTCGGCCGGGTCATCGCGCGCGGGAACGTCGTCGTGCGCGGGAACAGGGTGCACGGCAGGGGGGTCAGGACGCTTCATGGTGCATCCTCCTCGGCGGCGGCGAGGTCGCGGGCGGCGTCGCGTTCGTCGGCGGTCTGGGGGACCTCGTCGCCGAAGCGCTCGCGCAGCATCCGTTGCATCTTGCGGCGGGCGTGAAAGAGACGCGACATGACGGTGCCCTTGGAGATCTGCATGGCCTGAGCGATCTCCTCGTAGGACAGGCCCTCGACCTCGCGCAGCACGATGACGGTGCGGTGGTACGGGGGCAGGGCGTCGAGGGCGTCTTGCATGGCTTCGGCGAGGCGGCGTTGGTCGAGGCGCGCGAAGGGGTTGGCCTCTCCGCGGTAGGGCAGGTGGTCTTCGTTGGCGTCCTGGAGGTCGGTGCGGTCGTCGAGCTCCAGGCTGCGTCCGGGGTGGCGGCGGCGCAAGGCGTCGATGGAGAGGTTGACGATGATGCGGTAGAGCCAGGTGCTGAAGCTGGCCTGACCCTCGAAGTCGGCGAGGTGGCGGTAGACGCGCATGAAGGCGTCCTGGGTGACCTCCTGGGCGTCTTCGGCGTTGCGTACGACCCCGTAGGCCACGGCGTGGGCTCGGCGTTGGTGGCGCGCCACGAGCTCGCGAAAGGCGAGGGAATCCCCCTTCGCGGCGCGCTCGATGAGAGAACGGTCGTAGGCGCGGTCATCACTGTTGGCTCCAGTCTGCTTGGACGCAGCCGCCCCGTTGCGATTCACCGGCTTGGACGGGACGCTTGTTAGCGCGGGCTTGGATGGGGGGGGACGCTCCTCGTTCGAACTCATCACAGACCGTGCCCCGACCGTAGCAGACAAGTCCCCGGCGGGTCTGCGCGTACGTCTCCGCCCCCGAAACTGGACCTGAACACCCGCGCGGTGTACGCCCCCAAGGGATGCACACCCCGCCCGCCCCCATGGACGACCTCGCCCTGGCCCGGGTCCTCAACGGCCCGCAGCTCCAGGCCGTCTTGCACGGCGAGGGGCCCCTCCTGGTCTTCGCCGGGGCCGGCAGCGGCAAGACCCGGGTCATCACCTACCGCATCGCCCGGCTCATCGCCCGGGGCGAGACCCCGTGGTCGATCTGCGCCGTGACCTTCACCAACAAGGCCGCCGCCGAGATGCGGCATCGCCTCGTGGCCCTGGTCGGCGCGGACGCGGCCCGCGGCCCCTGGGTCGGGACCTTCCACGCCACGGGGGCCCGCCTCTTGCGACGGTATGCCGCGGAGGCCGGGCTACGCCAGGACTTCACCATCTACGACGACGGCGACCAGCGGGCCGTGATGGGTCGGGTCTACAAGGCCCTCGACCTCGACGAGGACGACCGCAACACGCCCAACGTGCGCGAGGCCCTGCACGCCATCGACCGGGCCAAGCAGGAGGTCAAGAGCCCTGACGACCTCTCGGCCGAGGCCAAGGGGCCGAAGGAGCTGCTCCTGGCCCGGGTCTACGCCCTCTACGAGGAGCAGCTCGCGCAGAACAACGCCGTCGATTTCAACGACCTCCTCACGCGGACGGTGCGGCTCCTGGAGGGCCATCCCGCGGTGCGCCAGACCCTCCAGGGGCAGTGGCAGCACCTGCTGGTGGACGAGTTTCAGGACACCAACGGGGCCCAGATCCGGATGCTCAAGGCCCTGGTGGGCCCGCGGCGCAACCTGTGTGTGGTGGGCGACGACGACCAGGCCATCTACGCGTGGCGCGGGGCCGACGTGGGCAACATCCTCGGGTTTCGGAATGACTTCGCCGGGGCCACCGTCGTCAAGCTGGAGGAGAACTACCGCTGCACGGCCCGCATCCTGGCGGCGGCCAACGCGGTGATCGGCAAGGCCCAACACCGCGAGGCCAAGACCCTGCACACCCGCAACCCGGCGGGGCCCCTCCTGGAGCTCCTGCCCTGCGACGACGAGCGGGCCGAGGCCATGGCCGTGGCCCAACGGGTGCGGGGAGCCCTCGACCGTGGCGTTCCCCCCGAGGAAGTGGCGGTCTTCTACCGCATCCACGCCCAGTCGCGGCCCCTGGAGGAGGCCCTGCGGGGGGCGAGGGTTCCGTATCGGATCGTTGGGGGGGTGCGGTTTTATGACCGGGCCGAGGTGAAGGACCTCCTGGCGTATCTGCGCCTCGCCCTCAACCCCAACGACGACGTGCAGCTCCTGCGGGTCCTCAATGTTCCTGCGCGCAAGCTTGGGAAGACCACGGTCGACCGGGTGGTGGCCTATGCCAACGCCCGCAAGCTGTCCCTGTGGCGCCTCATCGAGTCGGGCGACCTGCCCCCCGACGTGGCCGGGGCCGCCCGCAAGGCCCTCGCGGGGTTCTACCAGGTCGTCGAGATGATGCGGCGCAAGCAGACCCAGTGGGAAGACCGCCCCGCGGAGTTTGCCGCCTGGGTGTACGACCACACGAAGTACCGCGAGATGCTGGAGGCCGACGGCAGCCCCGAGGCCGAGGCCCGCCGGGAGAACGTGGCCGAGCTCCTCGGGTCGGTGGCGGCCTACCAGTCCGAGGAAGAGTCTCCCTCCCTCGGCAGCTACCTCGAGCGGGTGACCCTGCACGAGGAGCTTCCGGCCGAGGGCGAAGCCGGGGCTCCGCAGGCGGGGCGTGTGTCGCTGATGACCGTGCACTCGGCCAAGGGGCTCGAGTTTCAGTCGGTGTTGATCACCGGCCTCGAGGACGGGATGTTTCCGTACAAGGGCACCGAGCTCGGGTCCGAGGCCTCGGAGCTGGAGGAGGAGCGTCGGCTTGCGTACGTGGCCATCACCCGGGCCCGCGAGCAGCTCGTATTGTCCTATGCGCGGTTTCGGCAGCTCTTCGGGCAGACGAAGGTGCACCCGCCGTCGCGGTTCTTGTTTGAGATCCCGCCGGAGCTTCTGTCGCAGCCGGTCCCGCGTCGGGCCCTCGACCGGGCCCTCGCTCCGCACCTCGGGGCCTCGGCCCGGCAGGCCGTCCAGCGGGCCGTGGGGGCTCCGCGCGGGGGGGCCGCGGGCATCCTGCGCGAGGACGGGCTCACCTTCGTGCCCGACGAGGACGCGGTGCATTCCGGGAGTCCCGAGCTTGGGCCCTCGGCGGGGGGAGGGGTCCCGAGCTGGCTGCGCCGCGGGGTTCGGGTGAAGCACCCCAAGTTTGGCCCCGGGACGATCAAGACGGTGTTGCCCGAAGACCCACCCAAGGTGGAGGTGTACTTCCCCCACACGGGCAAGCTCACCCGGCTCATCGCCTCGGCCATCCAACCCCTGTACTGACCGCCCCACGGGGAGTGGGCGTTGGGCGGGCAAAGAAAATCTGCGTGCTACGCAACCGGGTCGAGGCTCGCTTCGATACAGGCGGATGCGCAACCCTCACGACGTATACGTCCGCCTCCTGCTCGACCAGATCCTGTCGGGGTACGGCACGGTGGAGCAGGAGTACGCCATCCCCCCGCGGGTCTCGCTCTCGGCCGACGTGCTCTTCGTGCCGGGAGATTCCGCGACGGAGGATGCTGTGCCGCTCGGGGCGATGGAGCCCATCGTGCAGACCCCGTGCCTGCTGGAGCCCTACTCCCGGGCCCCCCAGGAGGCTCACCTGCACACGGTGCTGCGCAAGGTGTTGGAGGTTCAGCAGCAGGCGCGGCGCAGGGCAGCGACGCCCGCGCAGAAGCGCCTCCGCGACGCCATCGCCTGGATGCTCTGCGCAGGTCGTCCCAGGAGCCTCCTGCGCGACCCGCAGGTGGTCCCTCTGGAGGACGCGCCGGAGGGCTTCTATCGCATGTCGCGTCTGATCCCCGTGCGGATCGTGGTGCTGCGAGACCTGCCCGACGACGAGGCCACCTTGCTCCTGCGGCTGCTGGGGCGACACCGCGTCCAGGCCCAGGCTACGCGTTCCCTGCGGGTCCAGGCGCGCACCGACCCCCGGTACGAACCCATCCTCCAGACGATGGTAGAGTACCGCCAACGCATCCGAACCAATCCCAACCTCAGCGCGGAGCAGCTCATGGTCGACCTCACCGAAGTCAAGAAGTACCTCGCGGCTCTTGAGAAGAAGGGCCTCAAGAAGGGCCTCAAAAAGGGCATCGAGAAGGGCATCGAGAAGGGCATCGCTCCCCTCGTGCAGATGTGCGTGCGGCGCCTCGGCCGCCCGATGACCCGCGGCGAAGAGGCGACCCTCGGGGTGCGCCTCGACACCGTCGGCCCCGAGCGCCTCGCGGAGGTGGTCCTCGACAGTGACGCGGAGGCCCTCGCCGCGTGGCTCGCCGACCCCAACGCACGCTGAGCGGGGAGGTAGTCAGCCGGGTTGACCGTCCCGGCGCAGGGCGTCGGCGAGGCCGTGGAGCCGCGCGAGGGTGGCGGGCGACAGGGGGGCGGCCCCGCCGGCGGACCAGGCAGCCACGGTGATCTTCGCGGTGTGTTCGAGGGCCTCGGTGAGCACGAGGGCCTCGTCGACGGTGGCCCCGACGGCCACGCTCCCGTGGCGGGCCAGGAGGCACGCCCGCCCCGCCGAACCAAGAGCTTCGGCGACGGCCTGGGCCAGGCCCGGGGTGGTCGGGTCGGCGTAGGGGACGGTCACCACACGCCCCGCGGCGAAGACCAGCTCGGACACCACGGGCGGGTCGAGCCCGCGGCCTGCGACGGTCAGCCCGACGGCGTACGGCGGGTGGGCGTGCACGACGGCGCCCACCTCGGGGCGACGGCAGTACACCGCGAGATGCAAGGCCAGCTCGCTCGACACCCGAACCCCAGGGTCCGCGCGCACGGGGACGCCCTCCGGGGTGACCTCGACGAGGTCGGCGGGGGTGAGGCGGCCTTTGTGGCAGCCCGACGGGGTGCAGAGCACGGTGCCGCGGGGGGTGCGGGCCGAGAGGTTGCCGTCGAGGGGGCCGATGAGCCCGCGGTCGTAGAGGGTCTTGCCCGCGTCGCAGAGGGCGCGGCGGAGGGTGGCGTCGGGGGGTCGGGGCATTGAGGGGCTTTGGGATGGGTACCACGGTGCGGGATGCGCGGGGGACGATCGAGGGACGGGCGCGGTTGACGGCCTCCGACGGGGCGGGGCAGGGTGTGCGTGTGCTCGCATCGTTCGGTGTAGCCAGGCTCTTGCGCTGGGCGACGGCGGGCTGCCTCGTCGTGACAGGGATCGCCTCCGGCTGTGGTGCACCCGCGGCGGCCGTCGTGATGGACGTTCCGTCGGTGGCGCGGGATGGCGCCGAGGTGCTGGACGCCGAGGACGGCAGCGACGCCGGGGAGGCGGGCCCGCCCGAGCGGGTCGCGTGTCAGTGGCGCGAGTCGGCCGTGGTGTGTGGGTCGACGGCGTGCCCCGCCCAGACGGTGTGCGCGGGGCCGGGGCGGTGTGTGTGCCGCGCGGGATACGGCGCCTTCGGCTGCGACGGGAGGCTCTGCGCGTCCGAGGCGTCGTGTGGGCCCCTCGGGGGATGGTACTGCGCGCGGCTCCGCACGGCCCGAGCAGGGGCCTGCCCGACGTGGGAGGTGGGGGTCCCCGCCTCGGAGCCCACGCTGCGGTGTTCGATCGCGCCCGAGCCCTTCGTGGACGCGGTCATCGCGCGGCTCAACACGCTCTGGGGGTCGGCCGTGCGGGCGTGCCCCTGCGAACGCGACGCCCTCGGCTGTTATCGAAACGCCCTGGTGTTCCCTGAAACCCCGGGGGTGATTCACTACGACCCCATGCTCGTCACCGAGCTCCGCGCGGTGATGGGGGCAGAGATCGCCGCGGCCCTGGTCTTCGGGCACGAGCTCGGTCACGGGGTTCAGGTGACCGACGGCCAGCTCTCCCGGCATACGATCCATGTCGAGCTCGGGGCCGATTGTTACGCGGGGTACTTCCTCGGGTACCTGCGTTGTCTGGGCGAGGCCCCGATGGAGCAGTTTGCGGCGGCCTACATGAGCTTCTGCCAGAGCGGCGACCGGCCCGGCATCCCCTGGTGGTCGCCGGCCGCCCACGGCACCTGCGCCCAGCGTGTGGCCGCCCTGATGGCGGGGATCGAAGGCTACGGGGTGGGCGCAAACCCCGCCGTGGTGTGTCGCCTCCAGGTGGACAAGGAGTGACCCCAGCCCCTGGCTCGCAGCGGGCCGACCCTCGGCGAGGATCGCGGCGTGCGTTCGAGAGGCCCGGGTCTCATGGACTGCTGCGCGGCGCGATTCCTACTCTGTGTATGGATCTTGTGGGGGTGATGCATGGGCGGCAATCGTAGCTTGAGCCACTTTGAACGCCGCCTCCCAACCGCCCTCGTGGCTGGGGCGACAAAAAGAATAGGTCAACTCTGCCTGGGGGCAGATAGAAGAAATGAAAACAAGATCCTGG
Source organism: uncultured Myxococcaceae bacterium (assembly GCA_964447205.1). Classification (GTDB taxonomy): domain Bacteria; phylum Myxococcota_A; class Polyangia; order Polyangiales; genus JAEUKH01. Next base: position 55,853 of record CAYUSB010000029.1, on the reverse strand, counting down.
GGTGTCGCTGACCACTCGGAGTAGATCCGACGGATGGTTGCGGGGTCGATCTTGGAGTCGCGGATCACTGCCTGCAGAGCGCCCGACACGCTGTCAATAGCTCTTGTGCGTCCCTCGCCGACCAGTGTGCGGCAGATACCGTCCTCTTCGACCTCTACAGCAATCAAGTTGAGAGATGGGTCCGTGATCATAGTGTTTCCATTGGAGCGTATAGGGCCAGAATTGGACAGAAGCATCACGCATGCTGCCGAGCTCTCGGAGCGCTCAACGAGCCGCCGATGTACGGACGCACTGCGCGCAGCGGGTGTGCTACCGAGTTGTGAAGCCCGATCCTGCCTCAATCTCGTCGTGTCGTCGATCGCCGCCTCACTCGGCACGGCCACACGGATCGAGGTGCCCATTGGGGCCCGCGATGCCGTGATTGATCGTCTGCCAGGCCTGAAATAAGTCCAAGGTCTTGACGATCCCAGCTCCGCGCGCTGCGCAAGCGATGAGCCCCTCGGCTTCGCCGCCGAACGGGGCCCCGACGAAACCACCCCAACGCGCGGGCGCCTGGGTGGAGGTTCGTGCCGGCGCGGGTGGCGTTGCGGGACTGTTCTCCCAGCAGGAGGTCCCATGACGCCTGCAACCCCCTGACGACTCGTTCGGGGCGCTTCGTAGACGGCGTCGGAGGCTTCGTGCGCGACGGCGATGCCCTTGTGTCTGCGTTCGGAGCCCTCCACGGCGCTTCCAAGGGCATCCCGAGCCCCTTGGAAGCTCTCCACGGGCGCTCGATGGGCTTCCAAGGGCTCCGCGAGGGCCTTGGAAGCCGCCGCGAGGGCCTCGATGGCGCGCGTGAAGGCTTCGTCGTCGCCGGGGAAGGCTTCGTCGTCGCCGGGGAAGACTTCGTCGTCGTCGGGGAAGACTTCGAGGGCGTCTGCAAGTCCCGACGGCTCTGCGGAGTTCAGGTCTCGACGCCTTCGGGCTCGGTCGCCTCGACGGGGACGCCTTGACCGCGACCCGTCGGCGGAGTGCACTCTGCCGATGCCTCCCCTGCGAAGCCCCGCCGCGCGGTGGTGCGCCCTCCTGGCGGTGTGCTTCGCGCCACTGCTCGTTGCCCCCGAGGCCGACGCGCAGGCTCCTCCCAACCGGCCCTACTACTTCAGGCACAGCCATACAGAGGTCGTCTACTTGAGGCCCGTCTCGGACCTCCCACTTGGCGTGAACGGCCGCGTTTCTTCGCGGGTTCGCGACCTCCTGGCCACGGAGCCCCCGCGCGCGTATCCGCAACCTCTGGAGCTCGTCCCCGACTCTGCCGACCGGCGCGCCGCGGTGCGGGAGATGGACCGGCTTCGGGCCCGGGCTCGGGCCCTGGGGGCTGCGAGGGTTCCGGCCGGCAGCCATGCTGCGATGCTGGCACGGTGGTCGGTGATGGTGCGGCAGGTGATCGCGTTGACGCCGCGTGTTCGTCGGGTCGTTGCGCTGAGGGACCCCGCGCTGACGTCCGAGGCGCTGGTGCTCCTTGGGGACGCCTTCGAGGACCTTGCTCGTCGGACCCGGCGTGCGTTCAGGTTGCCCCCGCTGGATCGCGCGGTATCGCTGGTCCCCAACCACGAATACCACTGCGGAAGATTGGTGAGCCGCGAGGAAGAGGAAGTGCTCACGCTGTGGGACGAGATCCGAACGACGCCCGTGCCGCGGCCCGACCTGCTACGGCGGTTGGGTGTCCTGACGGCGCACTTCCGCCGAGTGGCGAACGAGCGCCGCCGAGAGCTCGGGGTGCTTGGACCAGAGGATGCCATCGCCGTCATGGCCGAGTGGGTCGCGATGCGTGAGGTCGCGCTGCTCTACTTCGTGTCGGCCTTCCACATGAGCCTGGCGGGGCAGGGCCTGGCGCCGCGCCCCTGGCACGCGCTCGACCGTGTGCAGGAGGACGACTTCAACCTGCTCCGGTACGCGATGGGCCATGGACCGCGAGATCTGGATGTTCATGCTTGGTTCGCGCTCCGACAGCCCGGCAGGACCCTGCTCGAACCCAGTGTGCTGCGCTTCGCTCCGCTTGCGCCGTAGAGAGGCCGTGCGGGTTTCAACCCCTACACGGGCGGTGACGGCCCCATCGCTGACGCCCTCCTCCCCCCAGCAACCCCGCCTCAACCCCCAGGCGCCAAGTGCCCCCGGCACGCTGCGTGTTGCGCGGGGGGCTGCGGGTGGCATAGGGTTCGGGACCGGATCGACAGGGCTGCGGACTCCCACACCCGCGGCATATCCCTGACGCGGCCTGACGAGGAGACCGACGATGCCCCGCCCCGAGACGCTCCGCTTCGACGGACGCGTCCTGTACCTTACCGAAGACCCGGCCCCCCTCCGCGCCCAGCTCTACGACGGAGCCCGCCTCGACCCCGACCCCGACCGGGCCCTCGTCGACAACATCTCCACCGACGAGATCACCCCCGGGTGGGTCTGTTACTACTACGACGAGACCCTCGCCGAGTACTGCATGGTGGGCCTGCGCGGCGGGGTCGTGCAGAAGGGCGACATCAAGGCCGGGGGCTTCTCCGTCATCGTGTCGGGCCGCTCGAAGGGATGCGGGTCGTCGCGCGAGACGGCCCCCTACTCCGAGCTCAAGTCGGGCGTCAGCCTCGTCATCGCCCGCAACATCGAGAAGATCTACGCCCAAAACGCGCAGAACATCGGCCTCCTCACCAGCACCGACTTCGGCCTGCTCGACCGCATCGGCCGCGGCGAGGCCATCGCCCTCGAGGAGTTTACCCGCGACCTCGACCCCATCTCCGCGGGCATCGTGCGGTACGGGGGCCTCTTCGAGTACAGCAAGGCCCGCACGGCCGGAGCGGTCTCCCCGCCTCCCATCACCACCCCCGCGCGCCCGATGACCCTGGCCGAGAAGATCCTCGCGGCCCACGCCGTGACCGACCTCGCCGCCGACCGGGTGGGGGTCGCGGCCGTGGCGCCGGGCGACGCGTTCTTCGTGCGGGCCGACGTACGTTTCTCCCACGAGTACGTCACCCCCATGGCCGACGCCCTGTTTCGTGGGGCCTTCGGCGACGCGGCCCGGGTGACCGACCCGTCGAGCGTGTACACCTTCCGCGACCACCTCACCTTCCTCGACGACGTGATGCCTCCCCAGCACGTGGCCATGGGGCTCAAGGACGTAGCCCGGCGACTCGCCGTGGTGCAGGAGGGCTTCGCCCAGGCCCAGGGGGTGCGCCACTACGGCGAGGTCGAAAACGCCATGGGCAAGGGCTCGGTGGCCATCTGCCACAACGCCGTCATCGAAGACATCGCCCTGCCCGGCCAGGTCGTCGCCGGGACCGACTCCCACACCTGCATGGCCGGGGCCCTCGGGTGCTTCGCCTTCGGGGTGGGCAGCACCGACATGGCCAACGCCTGGTACACCCGCGACGTGCGGGTGCGGGTCCCCGAGTCGGTGAAGGTCTACCTGCGGGGCACCCTCGGGCCCGGGGTGAGCGCCAAGGACGTGATGCTCTTCCTCCTGTCCCAACCCTTCTTCAAAGAGGGCAAAGGGATCGGCAAGGTCCTTGAGTTTTCGGGCCCCGGGGCCCAGGGCCTGCCCCTCGACGAGCGGGCCACCCTCACCAACATGAGCGTCGAGGCCGGGGGATTTACGGGCATTCAGGAGGCCGACGACGTCGTGCTCGACTACCTCGTCGCCAAGCGGGGACTGCCCCGCGAGGCCCTCGCCGCCCGCGTCGTGCAGGCCGACCCCGAGGCCGTCTACTGCCACGCCTTCGACATCGACCTGTCCACCCTCGGGCCCATGGTGGCGACCCCGGGCGACCCGCGCAACGGGATCGCCCTCGCGGCCCTGGGTGAGCCCGTGCCGATCGACGTGGCCTACGGGGGGAGCTGCACCGGCGGCAAGAAGGCCGACATGGACATGTACGCCGCCGTGCTCTCCAAGGCCGTCGAGCAGGGCAAGCGGGTGGCCCCGGGGGTGCGGCTCTTCATCCAGTTTGGCTCCCAGGACATCCGGGCCTACGCCGAGGCCCGGGGCTACGTCGACGTGTTTCACCGGGCCGGGGCCGAGCTCATCAACCCCTCGTGCGGGGCCTGCATCCGCGCGGGCCCTGGGGTGAGCATGCGCCCCGACGAGGTCACCGTGAGCGCCATCAACCGCAATTTTCCGGGCCGTTCGGGGCCGGGCAAGGTCTACCTCGCGTCGCCGTACGTCATCGCCGCGAGCGCCATCGCGGGGCGCATCGTCGGCCCCGACTGGGAGGGCCTGGCAGGGTGACCGCAGGGGGGGGCCTCGATGCCGTGGTGTTCGCCCCACACGGGGCGGCGGCCCCGGGGCGGTGGCCCGCGGTGGGGCTGTCGTTCGCCCTGCCCGCGGGGCAGCACACCCTGGAGGTGGCGGTCGAAGGTCAACCCCTGGACGACGGATCGCTCAGCCCCACGGTGGCCCGCGTGGGCCCTGCGTCGCGTCGGTCGTCCCCGGGCGACCTGTGGCGCGGCGAGGCCCTGCGCCGGGGGCACCGCGGTTGGGTGACCCATCCCTTCGCCCTGCGGGTAGGCGAGGGGCGGGCGGGGCGGGTGTCGGTGGCCGTGGGGGCCGTGGTGCATCGGGCTCCGCGTGGGAGCGTGACGGTGCGGGCGCGGGTGGACGGACACGGCGAGGCTGTGGGGAGCGTGCGCCTCGGTCCGTGGCAGGGCCCGTCGTGGTGGGTTCGGTACGACGCAGGGTGCCCCGACGGGGTCGCGCTCGCGGGGTGGTGCGATCGAGACCCGGCCCTGTTCGCGGTGCTCCGTACCCTGGGGGCCCGGGCCCGGGTGACGCTCCTCGACGGGCGGGGCAGGGCCGTCACCGGGCGATGGACGGGGGAGGGGTGGGAGCGGGTCTTGCGGGCCCTCGGGCGTGGGGCCGTGCGGTCGGTGGAGGTCACCGGCGACGACGACGCGGCGGGCTGGTCGCTCGGGGCGTCTCTGCGGGGCGACACGCGGCCCGTCGAGCGCTGCGCGTGGATGCCCGCGGCGATCCCCGCGGCGGTGGCGGCGATGCCTGGGGCCCTGCAATGGGGCGAAGGGGCGATGGCCGAGCCCGTGTGGCCGCGCAGGGTGACCGCGTGGGAGCTCGCCCATGGGGTGGGGTCGTTGCCCGTCGAGGGGCCCTGGCTCGGGCGCTACGCCCGGGGGCCCTTCGCGGCGGGGTGGCTCGCGGCCCGGGGGGAGTATGGTGAGGCAGAGACGGTGGCCCCCGACGCCGAGGCGTGGCTGCGGGAGGAGCTCCTCGGGCGGGCCGCGATCCCCCTGCGGCGGGCGGCCTGACGACCGGGACGATCGAGGAGAGACACGATGCGCGTGAAGTCGATGGCGGTGGAGGGATATGGCCCCTTTGGGTCGTTCTCGTGGAACCCCGAGGCCCTGACGGTGCTGGAGGGCGCGTCCGCGGCGGCGCTCGGGCGGGCGTTGGGGCACCTGCTCCAGGCGGCTCGGGGGTGGAGCACCCTGGCCGACAGTCTGGCCACGGCCCAGGATGACCTCGCGGCCTCGCCCCGGGACGAACACGGCGAGGGGGAGACCCGCTGGTGGATCTGCCTCGGGGCCCCCGACGACGACCCCACGGGGCACGATTTTACCGCGGAGTGTGTGATCGGACGCTACGAGGGCGGCTGGGAGGTGGCCTTCGAGCGGGTGTGCCGCAGCGACGACTTCGTCGAGGAGGAGATCGTCGGCCGCCAGGGGATGCGTACGACCTACGCCCTGCCCTTCAAGCTCCGATCGATGCACGACCGGCCCAAACGGGAGGTCCACACCGTGGCCCGGGATATGTCCGTGCTCGGGGCCTTCGCCCCGTTGCAGCGCGACGCCCGGGTGGCCCCCTTCCTCGAGGCCCTGGCCGCCTGCGGGCGTTACGTCCCGGGGGCGATGACGCGCCGGGTCGACGCCCTCTACGGCGGGTATCACACCCGCCTCGCCGAGGACGGATCCAACCTGGTCAACGTCCTGGCCGAGCTCGATGTGCACGACCTCCTGCGCCCCCTCGTCGGGGAGTTTCTCGGGGCCACCGTGGAGGGATACACGGGGCACACCCTGGGCATCAACGACGCGGGCGAGGCCACCCTCTCCGTGTCGACCGCCCCGGGGGAACCCCTCGCCGTCTCGGCCCTGCCCGAGGCGGCCTGGCGGGCCCTGACCAGCCTGGGCCTGCTGGCCACCCCGATTCCGCCCCGGTGGTTGTGGGTGGAGGGACTCGGGAAGGGGGTGCCCGAGGCCCTGGCCCCGCGCCTGGCCGCCCTGGCCCACGGGCTCGCGGGCAAGACCCAGGTGACCCTGTGGGAGCCCTCCCGGGCCGTGCGAGAGCACCTCCGGGGGCTGTCCGAGGCCGCGGGCCCCGGGGAGAGGCGGGTCGTGGAGGGCAGCCTCCGGCCCGGCCCCGACGGGGCCCTGGTGCTGACAGCGGACGAAACCGGGGGGTAGGCCCCCGAGGAAGTACGATCCCGCACGCAGGACTTTCCGCCGGGGGGGGTGTTGGGGTAAAGGGTACGCCACCGCCGCGCGGCCCCATTGGGGCGATTGACGCGATTTCGCGACCCGACTAGATACTCCGCGCGCTCGGAGGCGCTGTGAATCCCACCTTGAGCCTCACCCACAGCTACGGCCCCATCTTCATGATCGTGGGCTTCTCGTTGTTCATCGCGTGCGCGATGTTCGGCCTGGCCACCCTGCTCGGGCCCAAGGTCGCGCCGGAAGACCGCGGGGAGTTCAAGGACACCCCGTACGAGTCGGGGTCGCCGAGCACGGGGGCGAGCCACGTCAAGCTGTCCGTGAAGTTCTACCTCACGGCCCTGCTCTTCGTGATCTTCGACATCGAGGCCATCTTCCTCTACCCCTGGGCCGTGCTCTTCCAGCGCCTCGGGTGGGTCGGGCTCGTGGAGATGCTGGTCTTCCTCTCCGTGCTCACCGCAGCGCTCGTGTACTGTTGGAAGAAGGGAGCCCTCGAATGGCAGAAGTAGAGACCCGCGTCCTGGGCGGTGCTGAGTCCGGGATCGTCACCACCCGCTTCGACGCCCTGCTCAACTGGGCCCGCAAGTATTCGTTGTTTCAGTATCCGTTCGTGACGGCTTGTTGCGGGATGGAGTTCTTCTCCACGGCCTCGCCGCGGTACGACATCGCCCGGTTTGGGGCCGAGGCCCCGCGGTTTTCGCCGCGCCAGGCCGACGTCCTGTGGGTGGTGGGCACGATCTCGCAGCGGCAGGCCCCGGTCCTCAAGCGCATCTACGACCAGATGGCCGAGCCCAAGTGGGTCATCGCCTTTGGCACCTGCGCCTCGTGCGGAGGCTTCTACGACAACTACGCCACGGTCCCGGGCATCGACAAGCTCGTGCCCGTCGATGTCTTCATCCCCGGGTGCCCGCCCCGTCCCGAGGCCGTGCTCGACGGCCTGATGCTGCTCCAGCACAAGATCGGCATCGGCGACCGCACCCCCGTCGAGGTGAAGAACACCACCCTGCCCGAGGGCGCTGAAGAGCACCTCGAGCGGCTCCACCAGATTCGTTTGCGGCCCTGAGGGGTCGTCGGTCGGTCTGTACGGGCCGACGGGGCCCGACGGGCCCGACGCAGAGAGACAGAGAGAGCAGGCGAGAGGCCCCATGGCGAAGATCATCCTGGAGCGGCTCAAGGCCGAATTTGGCGACGACGTGCTGGAGATCAGCTCGTTTCGCGGCGACGACGTGGCGGTGGTGCGCCCGTCCCGTTGGGTCGACGCGGCCCGCTTCGTACGCGACGACCCGGCCTGCGCGTGCGACTACTTCGTCGACCTGTCGGCCATCGACCAGTGCGACCCGACCCGCGAGGAGCTCGACCGGGACGACCGGTTCGAGGTGTACGTCATCGCCTACTCGGTGACCCACAAGCACCGGGTGCGGCTCAAGACGCGCCTCTCGGGCGAGGCCCCCGCGGTGGCCTCCCTCATCCCGGTGTGGTCGGGGGCCAACTGGCAGGAGCGCGAGTGTTTTGACATGTTCGGGGTGCGCTTCGAGGGCCACCCCGACCTGCGGCGGATCCTCACGTACGACGAGTTTCAGGGGCACCCCCTGCGCAAGGACTACCCCGCCAACCGGACCCAGCCCCTGGTGGCCTACCGCGAGGGCACCTTCGACCGCCTCGGGCCCTTCCTGCAGGACGAGGGCATGCCCCTCAACCGCTCGGTCACCCTCGACGATCGGCTTCCCCCAGGGAAGCCCTCCTGAGGCTTCGTGCACCTCGTTCCACGCCCTTATTTTCCACGCGCGTAGCCGCACACCCCTCAATCCCCCGCAGAGAGCACTCCATGGAGCCTGTCGACCTCGAGCTCGAAGACGCCGAACTCGAACTCCCCAGCGAGCCCATGTCGCTCAACATGGGCCCGTCGCACCCCGCCATGCACGGCACCATCCGCATGGTGCTCAAGCTCGACGGCGAGACGGTCACGGCCTGCGACATCCAGCCCGGATACCTCCACCGCGCCTTCGAGAAGATGAGCGAGCGGGGCACCTGGTCGCAGGTCTTCCCCTACACCGACCGGCTCAACTACGTCTCGCCCCTCCTCAACAACGTGGGCTACGCCCTCGCCGTCGAGAAGCTCCTCGGGGTGACCGTGCCCCGGAAGGGCCAGATCTACCGGGTGATCCTCGGCGAGCTGTCGCGCATCTCCGATCACTTCACCTGCAACGGGGCCATGGCCATGGAGCTCGGGGCCTTCACCCCCCTCCTGTGGCTCCTCAAGGCCCGGGAGTGGGTCTGGGACGCCTGCGAGGAGCAGACCGGGGCCCGCCTCACCCACAGCTTCTTCCGCATCGGCGGAGCGGCCCAACCGCCCACCGAGAGCTTCGTCCCGATGGTGCGCGACATGCTCCCGCGCCTGCTGGAGGTGGTCGCCGAGTGCGAGTCGCTCCTGCTGAAAAACCGCATCTTCCTCGACCGCACCCAGGGCGTCGGGGTGCTCTCCCGGGCCCACGCCCTGTCGATGGGGGCCTCGGGGCCCGTCCTGCGCTCGGCCGGGATCGACTACGACGTGCGCAAGGACAAGCCCTACCTCACCTACGGCGAGCTCGATTTCGAGGTCCCCGTCGGCGAGGACGGCGACACCTACGACCGCTTCATGGTGCGCTTCGAGGAGGTCCGTCAGAGCGTGCGGATCATCGAGCAGTCGCTCGTCCACCTCGAGCGCATCGCCCCGGGATCGCCCGACGACGCCGTGAGCGTGAGCGACCCGCGGATCGTCCTGCCCCCGAAGGAGGAGGTGTACTCGACCATCGAGGGCACCATCAACCACTTCAAGCTCATCATGGAGGGGGTCCACGTGCCCCCGGGCGAGGTGTACGGATACACCGAGGCCGGCAACGGCGAGCTCGGGTTCCTCCTCGTGTCCCGGGGCGGCGGAAACCCCTGGAGGGTGCGGGTCCGCGGGCCGTGTTTCTTCTCGCTCCAGTCGGCCACGCGCCTGATCGAGGGCGGCATGCTCGCCGACATCATCCCCACTTTTGGTAGCATCAACATGATCGGCGGGGAGTGCGACCGGTGACCCCGGTCCGCTGCGCCCGTCCCCGCGCATAGAGGCGATTCCCCCGATGCCGACGTTCAAGCTCGACGACCGCGAGATCCCTTTCGAGAAGGGCGACTCCATCATCATGGCGGCCTACCGCCAGGGGGTCGAGATCCCGCACTACTGCTGGCACCCCGGCCTCAGCGTGGCCGCCAACTGCCGCATGTGCCTGGTCGAGATCGAGCCCGCTGCCGGTCAGCGGGCCATGCTCCTCGAAATCCTGCGGTGGGACCCCACCAAGGGCGACTACGTGGCCGACCGCAAGCCCAAGCTCCAGCCCGCGTGCCAGATCACCGCGGTTGAGGGCATGGTCGTGCGCAGCGACACCTCGGCCCACGTGGCCGAGGCCCGGGCCAGCGTGCAGGAGTTTCTCCTGGTCAACCACCCGGTCGACTGCCCCATCTGCGACCAGGCCGGCGAGTGCAAGCTCCAAGACTACTGGATGACCGAGCAGCGCACCTTCAAGCGGATGCGCGACGAGCCCGTGCACAAGCCCAAGGCCCAGACCTTCGGCGACACCATCGTGTACGACGCCGAGCGCTGCATCGCCTGCACCCGCTGCATCCGGGTGTGCGACGAGCTGGTGGGCGAGCACATGCTCGACCTGCGCGAGCGGGGCAACAAAAACGAGGTGGTCCTGGCTCCGGGCCGGGCCCTGGAGGGTCAGTACACCCTCATGGTCGAGCACGTCTGCCCCGTGGGGGCCCTCACCTCCAGCCACTTCCGCTTCAAGGCCCGCGTGTGGACCCTCACCGCGCACCCCTCGGTGTGCCCCGGGTGCGCTACGGGCTGCACGATGTGGCTCGACGTCGACCCCCGCGAGCAGCGGGCCTACCGCAACCGCCCCCGCGACAACCCCGCCGTCAACGGCTACTGGATGTGCGACGACGGGATGATGACCTACACCCGCATCCACGAAGACCGGGTCACCGAGGCCCGGGTGGGCCGCGGGGCGGGCGAGGCCGTGGGGCGGGCCGCGGCCATCGCCAAGGCGGGTTCGGTGGTGAAGGCCGCGGGCAAGAAGCTCGCGGTGGTCCTGTCGGCCCAGGCCAGCACCGAGGACAACCTCGTGGCGGCCGAGCTGGCCCGTCAGTCCGGGGCCTCCCTCTACCTCGCAGCTCGAGCCCCGTGGCAGGGCGACAAGATCCTGCGTCACCACGACGCCAACCCCAACCGTGCGGGGGCGACCGCGGTGGCCCTCGGGGCGAAGCTCGGGACCGTGACCGAGCTCCTCGCCGCGGCCGCGGAGGGCCTCGTGTCGGCCGTCCTGATGCTGGGAGTCGACGTCGACGTGGCCCCGGAGAGCCTGTCGGCCCTCGGACGGGTCGCCGACGTGGTGGTCGTGACCCCCTTCGCGGGGGCCGTGAGCAAGCAGGCTACGGTGCTCCTGCCGAGCGCGAGCTGGGCCGAGGCCGACGGCAGCTTCGTCAACGCCAAGGGCCTGGCCCAGGCCTTCAAGCGGGCCCTCGTCTTGCCGGGAGAGGCCCTCCCGGGCTGGGAGATCCTCGCGGCGGTAGGGAGGGCCGCGGGGCTCGACCTCGCCTACCGCAAGCTCAAGGAGGTGCGGGGGGCCCTCGGAGCCAAAGCGCCGAGCGCCTCGCCCGACCCCATGGCCCCGGCCGTCCCCCCCCCGACCGACCCGTCGGGCACCCAAATTCCCACCCCGTGAGCCGGACGTAGAGGCAGCGCGATGCTCTTCTGGATTTCAGCGTTTGTGAAGATTGCGCTCATCGTGGGGGTGCTGGTCAACATGGCCGCCATCCTCCTGTGGGTGGAGCGCAAGCAGTCGGCCATGATGCAAGACCGGGTGGGCCCCAACCGGGCGGCCATCGCGATCGGCGGGATGCGCATCCGCGCGGCGGGCCTCGTGCACTCCATCGCCGACGGGATCAAGATGGTGTGGAAGGAGGACTGGGAGCCCACCACGGGCGACAAGCTCCTCTACCGATTGGCTCCCATCATCGCGATCGTGCCGCCCCTGTGCCTGTTCGCGGTGATCCCCTTCGCCCCCACCCTGCACATCGACCACGCCCGGGAGATGTACAACCCCGCCTGGGTGAACGAGGTCGGGGCCCGGACGATCCCCATGCAGATCGCCAGCCTCGACGTGGGGGTCCTCTTCATCTTCGCCGTGGCCGGGGCCGGGATCATCGGGTCGGCCCTGGCCGGGTGGGCGAGCGACAACAAGTTCTCCCTCATGGGGGGCTTACGGGCGGCGAGCCAGATGGTCTCCTACGAGGTGGCCATGGGGCTGTCGCTCGTGGGGATGTTTATGCTCTACCAGTCGGTGCGCCTGGAGGAGATGGTGGCCTGGCAGCAGGAGCACACCTGGGGCATTTTCGTGCAGCCCCTGGCCTTCGTGCTCTTCTCCGTGGCGGCCATCGCCGAGACCAAGCGGGTCCCCTTCGACGTGCCCGAGGGCGAGAGCGAGCTCGTGGCGGGCTACTTCACCGAGTACTCGGGGCTGAAGTTCGGGATGTTCGCCTCGGGCGAGCTGGTCGAGGTCTGCACCGCGGCGGCCATCGTCACCACCGTCTTCCTCGGCGGCTGGCACATGCCCTTCTTCACCAACCGCGGCCTCGAGGTGATCTTCAACGGCGACGCGGTCGTGGCCGCCGAGGCCGCCCAGGCCTTCGTGGCGAGCCACACGATGCTCCCTGGCTTCGACGCCGCCGCGGGGGCCACCACCGCCCAGCTCCTGCAAAACTGCGCCAACGCCTTCGCCTCGCTCAACGGCAGCTTCGTCTGGCACTGGCCCCACTGGGTCGTGGTCGTGCTCTCCCTGGGCAACTTCGTGCTCAAGTGCGCGGTCCTGATCTTCCTGCAGCTCCAGATCCGCTGGACCCTGCCGCGTTTCCGCTACGACCAGATCATGAAGCTCGGCTGGCAGATGCTCCTGCCCGCGGCCCTCTTCAACGTGCTCCTGACGGGCATCGTGCTGCTGTTCCTCAACGGCGGACCGCGCCCGTGACCCTCTCGCCGGGACCCAACCGATGACCGCGACCACCAAGGTTCTCAAGAAGCCCCAACGCACCATGGCCGAGCAGTCGTACCTGCTCGAGGTGGTGAAGGGGTTGGGCGTCACCCTCAAGCACTTCTTCAAGGGCACGAAGCAGATGGTGACGGGCACGACCCCCACCGCCTCCACCGACCCCTACGGCGAGGGGGTCAACACCCTCGAATACCCCGACGAGAAGCGCCCCTACGCCCGTCGCTGGCGGGGCGTGCACCGCCTCACCCACCGCGAAGACGGCTCGCCCCGCTGCGTGGCCTGCCTGTGCTGCTCGACGGCCTGCCCGGCCCAGTGCATCTACATCAAACCCGGGGAGTACCCCGAAGGCGACGCCCGCCGGGGGTACGAGCGCTACCCGGTGGAGTTCGTCATCGACGAGCTGCGCTGCATCTTCTGCGGGTTCTGCGTCGAGGCCTGCCCCTGTGATGCCATCCAGATGGACACGGGGCTGCACATGACGGCCTTCGACAACCGGGCCTCGTTTGTCTACGCGAAGGACAAGCTCATGAGCTTCCCCTCGCAGGACGGCCAGTACCTCACCAACAACTCCCGCCACGAGCCTGGCGAGGAGACTCACCCCGGCATCGACCGCATCCGCGGCGGTCACTAGCCTGTCGCGCGTGCGCACGCCCTCCGTCGGCTTTCGTCCTCGCTCCCTCCCGCGACGTACGGGTGTACGTCTTGGTCGGTCGCTGCGGGCGCGCTCGACGGAGGACGTACGCACACACGACAGGCCCTGTGTCTCTGTGCGCTCGACGGATGTCGTACGCACACGCGACAGATGCTGTGTCTCTGTGCGCTTGATCCTCCTCGTCGTCCCGGAAACGTTGTCGCCATGATGCTGTCCCCTCGTGTGTCCCGCTGGCTCGTGCTCGCCTCCGTGGCAGGAGCCCTCTCGTGCGCCTCGTCACAGTCTCGTCGGTCGGGAGCCCTCCAGGGCAACGCCGGGGGACCCGTGCGGGAGTTTACCGACACCGACCTCGTCACCGACGTGGCCGCCACCGAGCAGCACGTGTTCGTGGGCACGGCCCGGGGCATCCTGCGGTATCCCGCGGCGGGGGGCGAGGCCCAGCGGATCACCCGGGCCCACGGGCTCCCGAGCGAGGACATCCTCGCCCTGGCCGTCAACGAGGACGGGACCTCCCTTTGGGCGGCCACGCCCGAGGGGGTGGTGCGCCGTCAGGGGGACGCTCCCTTCTCGATGGCCGGGCCCGCCCAACCCGACGTAGGGCGCCCGACGGCTCTCTACGCCACGGGCGACACCCTCGTCCTCGGCGGCGAGCGGGGCCTCGCGCGGTTTGACGGGACCCGCTGGTCGAAGCTCACCGATCGGTACCAGGTGACGGCCCTCGCCCGGATGGGCGACCGGGTGGTGGTGGCCACGGCCCAGACGGGGGTGCTGGTGCTGGCGAGTGATTTTACGAGCCTGGCCGAGCATGGGGGCGATGTGATGCCCGACACCCTCGTGCGCGACGTGGTGGGCCTGGCCGGCGGCAAGCTCTGGGCCCTGTGCCAGGGGCCGGGAGGCGCGCAGCTCGGGTACTACGACGGGACCCGGTGGTACGGGTACACCACGGGCGACACGGCGCGGGCCACGTGGCTCGGGATCGTTCCGCGGGGAGAGGGGGTGGCCCTGGTCACGCCGGGCGGGATGTACGACATCGTGCTCGACCGGGGCGAAGACCTCACCCCCACCCATGTGGCGAGCCCCAACCCGGGACGCACCGTGGCCCTCCAGCCCGAGGTGCTCGATCCGCCCCCTCCGCCTCCGCCTCCGCCTCCGCCCCCGGCTCCGACCCGTCGCGGACGGCGCCCGGCCCGCACCCCGGCCCGTCCGGGGGGGAGGGCCCAGCACCTTGTTCCGGTGGCCTTCCAGGTGGCCGGGGCTGCCACGTCCGCGCCTGCTGCCACGCCTGCGCCCGCTGCCACGCCCGCGCCTGCCACGCCCGCTGCGACGCCCGCTGCGACGCCCCCTGCCACGCCTGCTGCCACGCCCGCGGCTACGCCCGCTGCCACGCCCGCGGCGGCGGCGACCCCTGCCAGCCAGCCCGCGACCCCGGAGGCCCCTGCGGCGACCCCGCCTGCCACCCCCGAGGTCCCTGCGGGCCCCTTGCCTGCCATTCGGGTGCGGGAGATCCCGCCCATGGCCTTCCCGGTCGACCGCCCGCGGGGAGGGCCCACCCTCGACGCCCCCACCTTCGGCTTCGTGCGGGCCCCCCTCGACCGCGTGCCTCAGGACGTTGTGCGGGTCGATGCGGCCCGGCGCGAGACGTACATCACCCGCATCGGCCTCGGGGTGACCCGCGTCCCGGCGGGGGTCGGGGTCGAGCCCGTGGAGTACCGCACCCACGACCTGGCCATGTCGCGCAGGGCCCTGTCGCTCGCCACCGACGGGCGCAACAACGTCTGGCTCGTGGGCGAAGACGGCGGGCCGGTGCGCTACGACGGGCGCACCTTCGCCCGGGTCTCCCTCGAAGACGACGCCCAGTTGCATCCGTTGATGTTCTGGTCGCGGGGCAGCCGGGCCATCGCCATCGCCCGGGTGGGCGACGGCAACATCCTGCGCGGGTATCGCCTGGAGGGAAACACCTGGCGCCGCGTGGTCTCGGGCCCCGTCGAGCTGTACGGGCCGGGCATGGTCGACGTGAAGTTTCTCGCCGCCGACGAGCGGGGGCGCTTCTGGATCGGACTGCGGGCCCTGCCCCTCCCCGGTCAGGAGGGCAGCAGCCGCGAGCTCGGCACGGCGGTGCTCGACCCCGACAGCCCCATCACGGTGCAGTACAACGACAACATCCCCGCCTCGGGGGGCGAGGGCGGGTCGCGCCGGGCTCCGAGCGATGTGACGGCGGTGGATTTCGACGGCCAGGGCAACGCGTGGCTCGCGGGGCTCGACGGGGCCGTGCGGATCACCCCGGCGGGCGAGGTGCGGCGGTTTCGGGAGGCCGAAGGGGTCCGGGGCGACATGGTGAGCGACCTCGCCCGCACCCACGGAAACCGGGTCTACGTGGCCACCCCCGAGGGGTTGGGCTTCATCGAGGGCACGGACGTGTCGTTTGCGATCGACGGGGCGAGCGCGATGCCCAAGGTGAGCGCCCTCGCGGTGGACAACACGGGCAACCTCTGGGGGGCCGGGGCCCGGGGAGTGTGGCGCTACGACGGCCAGGCCTTTACGCGCCTCGGGCGGCCGCAGGGGCTGCCGGGAGAGTCGTTCAACGACATCGCGGTGGATGGGGCGGGGCGCGTCTGGCTCGCCACGACGACGGGGCTGGTGTTGTACGACCCCGCGGTGCGGGCCGAGGAGTAGGCCGCGACGGGGCTGCAGGGTCCACGGCGCGGGGGACGCGGTTACGCGCGCCAGTGGGGCGGCCAGGTGGCGTCGTGGAAGGGCAGGGCACGGATCCGGTCGCGCCAGGCGAGGAGGTTGTTGCCGAGTCGGCTCTGGGCGTCGAGGCCGGGATGGCGGAGGTCAAACCGTTCGGCCGTGGCCACGAAGGGGTAGAGGGCGAAGTCGGCGGCGCCCAGGGAGGGGCCGACGGAGCCCCCCGCGAGGAGGTCTTCGTAGCGGGCGAGCTCGAAGGCCCAGGCGTCGAGGGCGGCGGCGATCTCGTCGGGGTCGCGTTTGTCGGCGGGGGTGAAGAAGAGCTGCCGGGCGAGGCGGCCGTGTTGGGGCTGGAGATAGCTGTCGACCTCGGCGATCACGCGGCGCTGGACGGCCCGGGCCTGGACATCGCCGGGAAAGAGCGACGGGCCTTCGGGGAAACGCTCGTCGAGGTACTCCACGATGGCCGTCGACTCGTAGAGCCCAAACCCGTCGTCCTCCAGGGCCGGAACCTTGTGGCGCGGATTGATCGCCAGGTACGCGGGCTGACGGTGGTCGCCCTGCTGAAACGACAGCATCCGGAGGGTGTAGGGGCATCCCTTGTGTTCGAGGGCGAGCCAGACGCGCCACACGAATTGCGAACCCGAGGCGGCATAGAAGGTCAGGGCCATGATTGGGGCGGGAGGGTGCCTCAGGCGATGGGATGCGTCGAGGGGGGATCAGGGCACCGGGCACCCGTGCTGGGCCGCCGTCGCCCGCGAGGCCGCGTTGTGCACCCCGCGGCCGGTCATCCAGGCCACCTGGGCGCACACGCAGGCCGTGTCGCCGCGTACGGTGCAGCGCAGGAGGAGGGCCCTCCGCGGGGCCACCAGATCGCCGCGCAGGGCCACCGCCCGGGCTGCTGCCCTGTCGGCCTCGGCGGACTGTCCCGCCGCGGTCAGGGCCGCCGTACGGAGGACCCAGGCGTAGGCCGCCTCGGGAGCCTCGGTCACGGCCCGGGCGCTCTCCCGCAGGGCCTCGGCGCGCAAGGACGGGTCGCGGGACCAGCGGGCGATGTCGGCGCTCCAGCTCCCGAGGCGCAGGGTGTCGTAGCCGTGTTGGGCCACGAGGCGGGCGTTGCCCTCGGTGCGCACGGCCACCACGGCCGTGTCGTCGAAGTACACGAGGCGCCAGTCGGGCCGGGCCTCGAACCACGCCGCCCGCTGGTCGGTGCGAAGGACGGCCAGACCCACCCCGCGACGTCGCACCACGTCGGGCAACCTGCGGGCGTCGAGGAGAAGCGCGTCGAGGGCCACGTCGCGGGGGTACACGGCCCAACTGCGTCCGTCGAAGAAGACCGGGTGCCGCCCCTCCAGAGCCCACAGGAGGTATCCCCCGGTCTCGAGCTCGTTGAGCATGGGGCCCGTGGGGTGGGTCCGGGCCACAAACCGCGCGGCCCCCTCGGGGAACACCCCCGGGGCGATCCCCACCCCCCAGGGGCGGGCCATGCCAAGGCACATCCCCAGTCCCACGAGGATCGGCGCGACCAGGAAAGCCTGCCCGATTCGTTGGGTCGCCCGAGGCCGTGGGGGCTCGGTCGCCCAGGCGTACAGGGCCCCGAGACCAGCCAGGGCCACCGGGGTGGCCCCGAGGGCTCCGTACGACAAAAACCGCGCCGCCCGTACGGCCAGAACCCCCGTCCCCAGGGCGACCAGGAGCGTCCAGGTGGGCAGGAGGGCGCGGCGCCAGGGCCCCACGGCCCCGAGGCAGAAGGCCCAAAGAGCGAGGAGGGCCCAGAGGGCAGGGCTCCAGGGGCGCAGGCCGAAGGGCGAGACCCACTCGGAGATGAGGGTCGCGAGCACCGGGTCGGTGGCGTGGGTGAAGCTCGCCGCGATCCGGTCGATCGGGTGCGGGGTCGCCAGCAGCCCAACGCCCGCGGCCAGGGTCACCCCCCAGGGGGCGCGTGGGAGGGGACGGCCCGCCCGCCACGCGTCGACAGATTCGCCCACGGCGAAGGCTCCGCCGAGGGCCAGGCCGAGGATGCCCGAGGGGTGGCCGTTTTGCCAGAGGGCCACCAGGGGGACGAGGGCCCAGAGCCGACGCGGAGACTCCCGGGCGCTGGCGAAGAGGTACAGAACCGCGGCCAGGAGAGCGAGGGTGAGGGTCTGCGGACGCGGGGTGACGCGGTACACGAGGGCCGCCACGAGGAGGGGAGCGACGACCAGGGCGAGGGCCGTACGATGTCGGGGCAGGACCGCGATGCGTTGGGCGGCTGCGACGGCGAGCCCGGCGGCCAGGGCACCCACGGCAGCCGTGGCCACGATGACGGCGGGATAGCCCCCCAGGCGATAGAGCCCGTAGAGCCCGAGGTCGGCGAGGGCGTCGACGAAGACCCAGGGCCGGCCCTCGGCGGTGTGCGAGAACACGTCGCGCCAGGGGATGGCCCGGTGGGTGGCGATGTACCGCCCCGTGTGCAGGTGCCAGAAGCAGTCGGGGTCGTAGACGGGCGTCACGCGGAGGAGGAAGGCCCCGAGGGCGGCGAGGAGGGCGGGGGCCGGGGAGTGGGAGGGGTCGCCGTTGCGCGCGTGCATTCGGTGGGCTCGTCGGCCGATGCGCGGCGGGCGCACGCCGGGGGCGGTTATATCGTATCGGGGCCGTGGGCGCCGTCGGAGAGGCTCAGGCGGGCGGTGGAGGCGGGAGGTTCTTGAAGGCCGCGAGGGCCCGGGCCCGGGCCGTGGGGTGATCGACCATGGGGGGCACATACCCCAGACCCAGGACGGTC
Organism: uncultured Myxococcaceae bacterium; assembly: GCA_964447205.1. Lineage (GTDB taxonomy): Bacteria > Myxococcota_A > Polyangia > Polyangiales > JAEUKH01. The sequence goes on along the minus strand of CAYUSB010000029.1, from coordinate 37,219 downwards.
GCGGGGCTCAGGGTCGCGATGGTGGCCATCTGCTTCGGCGACAGGCTCCGCAGCTCGGGAACCCACGTGTGCATGTACCGCCCCGCGGGGTCGAGGCGGGCCGCCTGCAGGTGCGGGTTGAACACCCGAAACCAGGGTTGGGCGTCGGTCCCTGTCGAGGCCGACCATTGCCACCCGCCGTTGTTGGCCGCCAGATCGCCGTCGACCAGGCGCTCCATGAAGACCCGCTCGCCCTCCCGCCAGTCGATCAGGAGGTGTTTGCTGAGGAAGCTCGCCGTGACCATCCGGGCCCGGTTGTGCATCCATCCCGTGGCCGCGAGCTGACGCATCCCCGCGTCGACGAGAGGGTACCCGGTGCGCCCCGCGGTCCATCGGGCCAGGGCCTCGGGGTCGCGGCGCCAGGGAAGGGCCTCGGTCGCGGGCTGAAACGCACGGCCCATGCTCACCCGCGGAAAGGCCATGAGGATGTGGCCGTAGAAGTCGCGCCAGGCGAGCTCGGACACCCACGCGGCGGCCCCGCCCCCGAGGGCGTCGAGGCGTCCCGTGTGGGCCCCGGTCGCGCGGGCGAGGCAGCGGCGGGGGGAGAGGGTTCCGGCGGTGAGGTGGGGGGAGAGGGCGGAGGTGTGGGGCAGGGCGGGCTGGTCGCGGTCGGTGGTGTAGCCCAGGAGGTGTCTGGCGACGAAGCCGTCGAGGCGCGCGAGGGCTGCGGCTTCGCCCGCGGGCCACAGGGCCGGGTCGACCAGCGACGGCCATACGTCGAGGGCCGCGTCGGGCAGGGACAGGGTCACCGGGCGCACGGGACGGGCGGGGGGAGCCTCGTGCCAGCCCTGTTCGGTCAGGGTGGCCAGCCAGCGGGTGCGGAAGGGGGTGAAGACGGTGTAGGGCGTGCCGGCGGCGGAGAGCACTGTGCCGGGCGGGGCGCAGAGGCGGGTGTGGAGGCGGTGCACGGACACCCCCGCGGCCTCGCAGGCCGACTGGGTGACGCGGTCGCGGCGGCGCTCGTCGACCTCGTACTCGTGGTGAAAGTACAGGGCCTCGCAGCCGTGGGCCCGGGCGCAGTCCCGCACCCGCCCTGGGGTGTCGTCGGCCGCGTCGGAGCGCAGGACCACCAGCGGAACCCCCAGCCCGTGCAGGGCGGCGCGCAGGGCCGCGAGGCTGCGTAGCCAGAAGGCGATCTTGGCGGGGGCGTCGCCGTGGGCCCGCCACAGGCCCACCTCCAGGACGAAGAGGGCCACCACCTCCTCGTGCTGGCGCGTCGCCGCCGACAGGGCCGGGTGATCGTGAACCCGCAGGTCACGGCGGAACCATACCAACGCGCGTCGAGCCATCGTCCCAGGAGGATGCTCGTCGGGCCCGGTCGGTGTCACCCGACCCGGGTCGTTCGGGAGGGGCACTGGGCCTTCAACCAGCCGAGGAAGGTGGGGTCGACGGCGGGGGCGTACGGTCCGCCGCCCCAGCGGGCGAAGGCGTCGGCGAGGCTCGTGCGGTGGGCAAACTCGTGGTCGGCCTCGGGGATCTCCGCCCACGCGGACAGGCCCGGGTGGGTGTGGGTGAGGGCGTCGTGGAGGGCGAGGTGTTCGTCGCGGTACGACTGCCAGTCGCAGCTTCCCCAGGCCACGAGGGTGGGTCGGGCTGCGGCGCGCAGGGGGGCGATCACCGGGCTCGTCTGAACCTCCCGCCAGTACCCCATGGCCCGCCCCTGGATGCGCCCGTCGGGGTCGATCCCGTAGGCCCCCGGGTCGGCCCGTGCGGCGGGACAATGGGCGAAGAACCCCTCCATCGGCAACCCCGCCACGAGGAGCCACGCCTCGGCCTCTTGACGGCGCCGCACGAGGGCGTCCACGGCGTCGGGATCGAGGCCCCGCAAGGCCCCCACGGCCCGGGTGTGCCGGGCCAGGTACTCGGCCCAGGTGAGGGAGCCGACCCCGTAGAGGATCAAACCCGCCACCCGGTCGGGTCCTACCTCGGCGCAGAGCTGCGGGGCGAGGAGCCCGCCGAGGGAGTGCCCGAGGAGGAAGACCCGGTCGCACCAGGGTTGGCCGAGGGTGAAGCGCAGGGCGGCGGCGTGGTCGTGGCGTTCGTCGGAGAGGGTGGCGTCGGCGAGGGGCGGGCCTTCGCTGTCCCCGACCGAGCGCTTGTCGACCCGAACCACCGCGAACCCCGCCCGCCCCAGGGCCCGCACGAGGCAGCGCAGGGGGGCCTCCGGGGCGGGTCTCTCGACGCTCCCGAGGGAGCACCCCGACACCCACAGGACGGTCGGCCACGGCCCTGCCCCGGACGCGGGGGTGGTCACCACGGCCCGCAGCCGATGGTCGCCCGCGGGCACGGCCCGGTACGTGACGGCGAGGTCGTCTTCGTGTTCGAGGGGCCACGGGGCGGGGGCGAGAGAGACCGTCCGGGCGACCCCGTCACGGGCGATGGTGAGGGCGATCGGGGTGCCGACGAGGGGCCCTGCGAGGGCGGCCCGGGCGGCGCGGGGCGTGTCGACCGGTTGGGACCGTACGGTCTGCAGGAGGTCTCCGGGGGCGATCCCGGCGCGGTGGGCGGGGCTGTCTCGCCGAACCCGGGCCACCCGGGCTCCGGGGGGGCCGGCGGGGCCGATGGGGGCGTCGTCGAAGGCGAGGCCGAGCAGCCCGCGGCGGGCGAGTCCGTCGAGGAGGAGCGGGGGGCGGGTCACCGCACCATGACCATGCCCTGTTGGCGGTTGATGGCCCCGGCGTAGCAGTTGTCGTTGCGGTAGCAGCTCATCCAGCCGGAGGCGCTGAGCCCGAAGCCGTTGCCCTCGACGTCGCGGAAATGAAAAGCATCGGCGTTGTCGGTGAAGCCCATGTAGTTGAACATCGAGCCCGTGGCGCCGGCGGGGTTCTGCTCGTTGGTGGGGAGTTGGGTGACGCAGCGCATGGGAGACAGCTCCTCGGGCACCCCGAGCCGCACCTGCCGGGTGCGATACCCCTCCACAAAGTCGGCCGGAACCCGATGCCGATACACCCGGTCTCCCCAGGTCTTGCCCATGGTGTAGTTGCCGAAGAGCACCTCCCCGAAGCGCAGCCCCACGGCCGCCACGTTGACCGCGTAGGCCTGGCTGTCGTCGGTGACGGCCCCCGCGCTGCGGCGCCACCCGAAGGCCGTGCCTCCGTCGGTGCCCGCGCAGAAGGCCAGGAGGTTGCCGCCGGGGCGGGAGCGTCCGACGAGGGTCCAGCCGCCCCCGTGGGTGGTCATGTCGCAGTACACCACCACCGAGGGGTTGCCCCCCGGGCCGTCGGGGTCGATGCGGTACAGGCCCGTCGGAGCCGTCGGGCTGGCCGCGTGGATGGCCAGACACGACGGCGGGGCGCAGCGTCCGGCCACGCACACCCGCTGCAGGCCGGCCTCCATGGGGCAGGCCATGGCGCAGGCTCCGCAGTGGTTGGGGTCGCGCCCCTGGTCGACCTCACAGCCGTTGGAGAAGGCCCCGTCGCAGTCGCCAAACCCCGCCGAACACACGGCCCGGCACTGCCCCGCCCCGCAGGTGGCCCCGCTCGCGTTGGGCTGCGTGGCGCAGCGGTTTCCGCAGGCCCCGCAGTTGCGCACGTCGGCCTGGGCGTCGACGCAGAAGGCCCCGGCCCCGGTCCCGCAGGCGGTCTCGCCGGCCTCGCACGCGCAGGCCCCGGCCACGCAGCGCTGGCCGATCCCGCAGCGTCGCCCGCAGGCCCCGCAGTGGTTGGCGTCGGTGCGGGTGTTGGCGCAGGTCATCCCGCTGTCGGTGGCGCACGAGGTGAGGCCCGTGTCGCAGGCGAGGGTGCATCGCCCCGCGGAGCAGAGCTGCGGGGACGGGCAGACGGTGCCGCACGATCCGCAGTGGGCCACGTCGTTGTCGGTGCGCACGCACTGGCCGTTGCAGAGGGACTGCCCCGCGGGGCAGGCGCAGCGCCCCTGCGAGCACCCCTGGCCGCCCGTACAGACCGTGCCGCAGGCCCCGCAGTGGGCGTCGCTGGTCTGGGTGTCGACGCACAGGGCCATCGGGCCCGTCCCGCAGAGGCTCTGGGCCCCCGGGCAGGCGCAGGCTCCGGACTCGCACGAGGAGCCGCCGACGCAGGCCCGCTCGCAGGCTCCGCAGTGGGCCTCGCTGGTCTGGGGGTCGACGCACTGGCCGCCGCAGAAGGATCCGCCTCCGGGGCAGGCGCAGCGCCCTTCGGCGCACTCCTGGCCGGTCCCGCAGCGGTTGTCGCAGGCCCCGCAGTGCAGGGGGTCGAGGGCCGTGGCCACGCAGCGCCCGCCGCAGAGCCTCGTCCCCATGGGGCAGTCGCACACCCCGCCCGAACACACCTGTCCCGGGGCGCAGGCGGCCCCGCAGCGCCCGCAGTGGGCGGCGTCGCGGGAGAGGTCGACGCAGGTCATCTCGCCGGTCCCGCTGCGGCACAGGGCCCGGTCGGTGCCGGTGCATTGACCTCCGTCGGGGAGGGGGGCGTCGTCGGGGCCCTTGGGGGTGTCGTCGGAGGCGTCGGCCGGCGCGTCGGTCGGGGCGGCGTCCATCGTGCTCACGTCGTCGGGGCCCGTGTCGGTGGGACCGGTGTCGGCGGGGCCTGCGTCGAGGGGGCCCGTGTCGGCGGGACCGGTGTCGGCGGGGCCGGTGTCGGTGTCGGGGCCGAGGTCGCTCTCGGCGCCGCTGTCGACGACGGTGCTTGGGGTCTCGTTGGAGCAGCCGAGGGCGGCGGCGAGAGCGAGGAGGAGGGCCGCAGGCGCGCAGGCAGATCGGGCGGGGGTCACAGCGTCCGAGGCTGCCCAATCTCCTGGCCGATGGCAATGGGCGGGGGAGAGCGCGCTACCGGACCCCGAGGGTGAAGCGGCGGGCGTCGGCGCAGTTGGTGGTGTTCCAGACCTGGTCGGAGTTGGCGCAGGTGTCCTGGTGGGCCACGGCGTGGCCGCTGTAGAAGGGAGCCTGGGTGTTGAGGATGCACAGCCTGCCCCAGGTGCCCGAGGTCACCCACGGGTCGCCGCAGCGCTGGCTGTACGTGGCCCGCCCGTAGCGCAGGGTGGTGCGCACGGGGGCCTGGCCGTTGACCACCACGAGGATGCTCTCGTCGTTGGCCGGGTACCGAAACGGAGCCTGCGTCCGCCACGCCGCCGGCAGGTCAAACCGCGCCCACTGCGGGGCCACGGCCTGGGTCGAGCTGCGGTAGGCCATGAGCACGGCGGTCGACAGCCGCAGGAGCTCGGCGTCCTGGATGGTGTAGTCGAGGTTGCCGTCGTTGTAGTTGGAGGTGATGGGCTGGAAGATCAGGGTCCATCCGCCGCCGTCCGTGGTCATGTCGCAGTAGACCGTGTAGGGCGACCGGCCTCCCGCTCCGTCGGGGTCGATCGTGTAGTTGCCGCTCGCCGACGAGGGCAGGGCCCGCAGGATGTCGGCGCAGCTCCGGTTGTTGACGCAGCGGCCCTCTTCGCAGCGCCCCGACGGGCAGACCGTGCCGCAGGCCCCGCAGTGTTGGGGGCTCGTGCGGGTGTTGGCCTCGCAGCCGTTGCTCGCGTTGCCGTCGCAGTTGGCGAAGCCCGGGGTGCAGGCGATCCCGCAGGCTCCGGCCGTACACGTGGGGTCGGCGTTGGGGCGGGCGGGGCACACGGTGCCGCAGCCGCCGCAGTGTTGGGTGCTCGTGCGGGTGTCGGCCTCGCAGCCGTTGGCGCTGTTGGTGTCGCAGTCGCCGAAGCCCGCGGAGCAGGTGATCCCGCAGGCCCCGGCGGCGCAGGTGCGGGAGGCGTTGGGGCGGGCGGGGCAGGCCATGTCGCAGCCGCCGCAGTGCTCCAGGCTGGTGGCCGTACGCACGCACGAACCGCCGCAGCGGACCTCTCCGTCGGCGCATCCGCTGGCGCAGGAGAGGGTCCCGTTGGACAGGGCGCACAGGGGGGTGCTCGGCCCGCAGGTGTTGCCGCAGCGGCCGCAGTTGGCGGTGCCCCGCAGGGACACCTCGCAGCCGTTGCCCGCGAGGCCGTCGCAGTCGGCGAAGCCCTCGGCGCAGGTGGCCCCGCAGACCCCCTCGGCGCAGGTGGGGGTGGCATTGGAACCCGCAGGGCACACGTTGGCGCAGCGTCCGCAGTGGCTGGTGGCGCTGCGGAGGTCGACCTCGCAGCCGTTGGAGGGGTCGCCGTCGCAGTCGCCGCGGTTGGCGTCGCAGCGCAGCCCGCAGCGGCCCGCGGTGCAGGTGGCGGCGCTCCCGGGGCCGGCGGGGCAGGCGTTGCCGCAGCGTCCGCAGTGGGTCCCGCTGCGTTGCAGGTCGACCTCGCAGCCGTTGGAGGGGTCGCCGTCGCAGTCCTCGAAGCCCGGATCGCAGCGCAGCCCGCAGCGCGAACCCTCGCAGGTCGCGCGCGCGTTGGCCCCGCCCGGGCAGAGGTTGCCGCAGGTTCCGCAGTGGCGGGGGTCGCTGGAGACGGCGGCCTCGCAGCCGTTGGCGGCGTTGCCGTCGCAGTTGCCGAAGCCGGCCTCGCAGCTCAGGGCGCAGGTACCGCCGGCGCAGGCGGGGCGGGCGTTGGGGCGGCTGGGGCAGGCGTTGTCACAGGCCCCGCAGTGGGCCGGGGAGGTGGCGGTGTCGGCGCAGGTCGATCCGCAGCGGGTCTGGCCCGTGGCGCATCCGCTGCTGCACACGAAGGCCCCGCGGTCGTCGGCGCAGAGGGGGGTCGAGCCGCTGCAGCTCGTTCCGCAGGCCCCGCAGTTGGCCGTCCCGCGGAGGGAGGCCTCGCAGCCGTTGGGGGCGAGGCCGTCGCAGTCGGCGAAGCCCTCCGAGCACGCGAGGCGGCAGGCTCCCATCGCGCACCCCGGGAGGCTGTTGGGGGCGGTGGGGCAGGCGTTGGCGCAGCGTCCGCAGTGGGTGGGGCTCGTGCGGGTGTCGACCTCGCAGCCGTTGCTCGGGTCGTTGTCGCAGTCGGCGAAGCCCGCGTTGCACGCGCTCCCGCAGCGCCCCGCGGCGCAGGCGGGGGCGGCGTTGGGGGCGGCCGGGCATAGGAGCCCGCACGAGCCGCAGTGGGCGGGGCTCGTGCGGGTGTCGACCTCGCATCCGTTGCTTGGGTCGCTGTCGCAGTCGGCGAAGCCCTCGTTGCAGCCGACGGTGCAGCGGGCCTCGGCGCAGCGCCCGGCGGCGTTGGCCGCCCCGGGGCAGTGGGCGTCGGTGACGCAGGCCACGCAGCGGTGGGCCGCGGTGTCGCAGCGGGGCGTGGCCGTGGAGGCGGCGCAGTCGCTGTCGGCCCCGCAGCCGGTCTCGCAGCGCAGGGCCGCGGTGCAGTACTCGGTGGGGGCGCAGCTCCCGCGTTGGGCGAGGGTGCACGGGACGCAGCGGCCTGAGGCCGTGTCGCAGAGGGTGCCGAGCTCGCTGTTGCGGCAGTCGAGGTCGGCGGCGCAGCGGAAGGAGGGGGCGTCCGTCGGGGCGTCGAGGGGGGCGTCGAGGGCCGGAGGGATGTCCTGGGCGGGGGGGACATCGGGGGAGATGTCTGTGGACGAGGGGGTGTCGGGGGTGGGGGTGTCGGCGGGGAGGCCGAGGTCGTCGCCCGCGTCGGTGGAGGTTGCGGGGGGAGAGGTGCTGGGGCCGCAGCCCACGGCCGCGAGGGCGGCCACGAGGGCCCAGGGGAGGAGGCGACGGGAGGGTGTGGGCATGGGCGAGGCTCCTGCGAGGGGGCGACGCGCTCCCCGGTGCGACGAGGGCTACGGTGCCGCCATCGGGGGCGGAGCGTCAACGGCAATGGGTTCTGGAGAGGGCGTGGGGCGCGGCTGCGGACGGGGCTGGGGTTGCAGAGCGTGGTGTCGTCGAGGGGGCTCGACGGTGGCCCGGGCTTCGTTCAGCGAGCTCTGTGTCGAGCGCCGCGGCCTCGGCCTCGTGCTCCGCGGGAGATCTGAATCCCCCAGCAGGGGGGCCGTACGGATCTACCGCGGGTCCGTCGACGGGCCACGCCGGAGGGTGACCACGACCGCGACGTAGCCCGCGTCGCCGGGCAGCGGACGATGGATCGTGACGTCGACGGTGCTCGGGTCGCTGCGCCACGAGGTGGCCGACTCCTCGCGCGTCGGGTCCGGCGGGCCAGGGAAGAAACGACGGGAGATGGACCAGGTCCCCACGCTGGGGCCGTTCGGACGGCGGGCGACGTCGCGCAGCGGACGGAAACTGTTTCCCGCGGCGCTCCGGCGGTCCCCCGCGCTCGTCCACCAGAAGCAGCCGACGCGGGCGTCCACGAGCTCGGGCCAGCGATCGAGGTCCGACCCGGCGGCCGGCGAGGTGGGCACCGTACCCTGGATCTGCGCGAGCATGCCGGTGTTGCGCACCTCGGGGCAGCGAGAAGCAGCGCTCTCTGTGAAGCGCCGGATCGCATCCAGCCGCGGTGCGACCACGCGCTTGATGTCAGCCGGCGCGCGCCCCTTGAGGAAGTAGATGACGGTGAAGCTCGCGAGGCCGAGGACGACGTACACCGCGGCAAGAACCCCGAGGATCCGAGCGATACGCTTCAACCACACTGCTCGCGTCGTGGACCCCATCGCGCGAGTGTACAACACCCCCTCTCCTGCCGCCTGAATTCCCGGCGCCCCGGTCGTCGCCGTGGACTCCGTGCGCAACGCCCGACCGGGGACGCGCTTGACAGCCGTCCCCCATTTGCATCCTGATCCCGGCTACTCCGATGGCTGACAATCCCCTCGAAATCCCGGCCGACCCGTCCGCGCTGGCGGTGCTCCCTCCCTCCGACCTCGCCCTGCCCGACATGCTCGCCTGGAACGTGATGCTCCCCGTCGACGCCGACGGACGCCCCATCGTGTCCGACGGCCCGTGGATGGCGGCGCACAACCTCCCGTCGGGGCCGCCGGAGGTCGTCCGCCTCGAGGCCCTGCCGCTGCGCTCGCTCTTCCGCGGCAATCGTGTGGTGCAGGAGTTCGGGAGCACCCCGCCGCCGGAGTACGACCTGGTGTTCGCCTTCATCGAGCGGCCGCTCGCGCGCTTCGCGGCGTCGTCGGTCTCGTGCGTACGCGACGCGGAGTTCGAGAAGCTCTTCTCCGAGCTGCGCCGTCGGCCCGACGGCCGCTACCAGTCGGCCCTGTACCGCTACGCCCAGGCCGTCCTGCGGCTCCTGCTGCTCCTGCGGCCCACGTCCGAATCGGAGTTCGACGCCGTGCTGCGGCGGCTCGCCCGCTCGGCGCGCACCTTCGGCACAAGCCCGACCAGCACCAACTACTTCACCCACGCCCTCGCCCCGCTCCTCGACGTCTGACGGCGCAGGCCACGGCCGCTGGGACGGTAAGTACAGCGACGGCGGAGTGCCGCATCGGCGACCCGCCGCCCGACGGGTCATTCGTCTTCGGCGACCGCTCGGGGGTGGGTCTCGATCTGCGCGTTGGGAAAGTAGTCCGCGAGCTCGGCCCGTTGGGACAGGCTCAGGGCGCCCCCGTAGAGCTGAAGCCGGTGCAGGCCCCGAAACGGCGGGTCGTGATGGGTCTGCTTCCCCGGCAGCGGGAACGAGATCCGATCCAGGTCCAGGGCCAGGGTCCGGAGCTGGAACTTCCCGTAGCGCGTGAGCGGAAACATGTGGAACACATGGCTCCACAGCGGGTGCACGGGTCGGCCTCCACGCGTATACCGGGCCACGTCGAGGGGGTTGCCGCCGAGGTAGAGGGCCAGCTCGCCCTTCTGATAGTTCCCTTCCCATGGCGCGCGACTGTACACCGCCCCGCCCGGAGCGGTTCTGCTACGTTCTGCCGCCGATGCGACGGGTCATACGATGGGCACTGCTGGCCGCGCTCTGGGGATGTTCCGGGAGCCCTGCGATCGCCCCGCCTCCCGACGCGGCCTCCGCCCTCGATGCGGCCGGGCACGACGCCGCGGACGACGGGCCCCCTGCGGACGACACACCCGTCCCGGCCGCGCCCTGGCGGAGTCGGGCGTTCCCCGAGACCTGGAACACCCGGGGCACGGGCATGTTGCGGGCCTACAACGCAGGCCCCGGCTGGGTGGTGGGCACTGGCCCGACGGTGCGCGTCGAGTCGTCGCTCACGACCGCGCTGGGCCAGATCGTCGGGGCCCACACCGCGCCCGAGGACGACGTCGAGGGCCTCGGGGTGGGGGCCACGTTGCAGCCCGCGTCGCTCTACGAAGACCAACGGCGGCGGCGCCTCGCACGGGCCCCGTAGGGCCCCAAGGCCTTCGCGCCCGGGCACGGAGCCTGCTGCGCACAAACGCCACGACCGTGGCGTAGCGCCCCACCGAAACGCCTGCACGCTGCGGTGATTCCGTACGCACGCTCCTTGCTGGCGATGTGCCCTGCATGAGCACACTCTCCCTTCCTGGCCAAGGCTACGTCCCAACAACCCCCGCCCGTCGCGACCACGACGCGATGGCCGACCGGTGGCCCGCCCGGCAGCACCCGCTCCTCACCGACGTGGTGCGGGTGGGCGTACGGGCCCTGCGGCTCTACCACCCGATCCGCTTCGAGGGCGCCGAGAACCTGCCCGACGGACCGGCCCTCCTCGTGGGCAACCACGGCCTCCTCGGCTACGAGGCCCTCTTCTTCTTCGAGGAGATCTTCCGCCGCACCGGGCGCCGCCCTGTGGGCCTGGCGGACCGCTGGTTTTTTGAGATCCCGGGGCTGCGCGACCTGCTCGTGCGCATCGGGGGGGCGTACGGCCACCGCCGCAACGCCCTGCGGCTCCTCTCGGTCGGCAACCTCGTGATCTGTTACCCGGGCGGGGCCCGCGAGACCTTCAAGGCCTCGGCGGCGGAGCGCTACCGGCTCCGTTGGGCCCAGAGCCTTGGGTTTGTGCGCATCGCCCTGGAGAGCGGGGTGCCCATCGTGCCCTTCGCCGCCGCGGGGGTCGACGACACGTTCGACATCGAGGGTCGCCACGAGGGCTTCGGTCGCTGGTGGATGGGCCATGACAAGTACGACGTGCCGCGGCTGCGCGGGGTCGGCAGGCTGCCCATCCCGCGGCCCGTTCCCTTCCTCTTCCGGGTGGGGGAGCCCATGAGGGTCGGGGGGGCGGCCTCGGAGTCGGCGGTGCGGGCGTGGCATCGTGCGGCCTGCGAACGCGCCCAGGCCCTGCTCGACGCGACCGTCGCAGACTGGCGGGCGGGCGAGGCCCCGCCCCGGGGAGACCTCTGATGCGCGTGATGATCCTCGGCGGGGGCGGCACCCTGGGGGCCTTCTCCGCGGGCGCCTTGCGGGCCCTGGAAGAGTACGGCTGGGAGGCAGACGCCTGGATCGGATCGAGCGCGGGCGGGATCAACCTCCTGCGCGCCAGCGTGGGCGGCTCGCACACGGCCACGGAGTTCTGGACCGACCTCCGCTGGCAGGAGCTCGTGCGCGAGGCCCTCACCAGCCACCCCTTCAACGGCGGGGTGCTCGACGAGCGGCGCTTCTACGCCCGGGTCGAAGACCACGTCGATTTCGACGCCCTGCTCCGCGACACGCGGACGTACTCCTTCCTCGTCTGCGACCTTCAGACCGGGCGGGTGGCCCTCCGCGGCAACCGCACCGAGTCCAGCGCCGAGGACCTGCGGGCCGTCTCGCGGGCGGCCTACGCGCTCCCGCCGCTCCTGCCCCCGGTCCTCGTGGGCGAGCATCTGCACGCCGACGGGGGCCTCCTCTACAACGCCCCCATCGAGCGGGCCGCCGAGCTCGGGGCCACCGAGGTCGTCTACGTGTGCAACGTGCAGGCCCTCCCCCACCAGGGCTACGCGCGCCCGCACACCCTGCCCGCGACCCTGCGTTACCTCGACGTGTTCTTCCGGCGGGCCTCCAACGTGGGCTTCGCCGACGCGGTCGTCACCGAGGGCTTCTGGCGGTCGATCCCCCTGCTCACGATCGCTCCCCCGGCCGCCCCGGGCCTGCGCTCGTTGATCTCGGCCTTCCGGCCCACCCACGCCCAGATGCAGCGGCTCGTGGCGATGGGCTACGCCGAGGCCCAGGGGGCCCTCGCCCACTGGCACCCGACCCGTCCCTCGGACGCCCCGCAGCTCCCTGGGGGCGGGGGCCCCTGACGGGCCGATCCAGGGCGAGGCCGCGGGGATCTGCGACGTGGCCGTCGTTGCCACGGTATCGTGCAATCGCCGATGCACTGCCCCGCTGCCGTACGCCCATGGAGGACTTTCGCACCGAGCAGGGGGTGACCGTCGACCTCTGCCCGCGGTGCAACGCCGTGTGGTTCGACCCGGGCGAGCTCGCGGCGATGCTCGGGGCGCGACGACCTGCCCTTCCTCGACGCGGTGTCGAACGACGCGTCCGAGAGCCCCCTCGGGTGCCCGCGTTGTCCGGGGGCCCTGCTCTCGGAACTACACCGTCGAGTTCGACCCCTCGACCCCCGACCGCTGGAAGCTCATCGCCCTCGCCGCCGCCGTGCTCCTCGACGTGGTGCATTTCGAGCGTAGCAACGGGTGAGGGGGGGCCCCGGGCGGTATGCCGCGCGTCGCTCCCTTGCCCGAAGCCCTCGCGCTCGGGTACCACCGACCTACGGAGGGTCTGCCGTGCGCCGAACCGTTCTCGTTTCGCTCCTTGCCTCCTTCGCCGCGTGCGGGGGCAACCCCTCGTCCTCCGCCCCCGACGCCTCGACGCCCCACGACGCCCCCGCCGACGTCGCCCTGGCCGACGCGTCACCCTCCGACCTCGGGGCCCCGGACGACGCCTCCGCGGGCCCTGCCGAGCCTGTCTGCGACCCGGTGGCCCCCACCCGCTGCGGCCTGCCCTTCCCCAACGACTACTGGACCGTGGCCGCCCCGGGAACCCCCACCGGGCGGCGGGTTCGGTTTGACGCCGAGATGCTGCCGCGGGCTACGCCCCGGTGGTTTGCCGACCATGACGGGTTTTCTCCGGGGGCCACCCTGCTCGCCCACCTCCCGGGCGCCGTGGCCGAGGGGCTGCCGTCTCCCGTTCGCATTGAGGACTCGCTCGCCCTCGCGTGCCCGACGGTGCTCCTCGACACCACCGACGGATCCCGCGTGGCCCACTTCGCCGAGGTCGACGTCACGGCCCCCGACCCGATGCGCCGGGCCTTGATGATTCGTCCCGCCACGGGGCTCGTCCCAGGTCGTCGATACGTGGTCGCGCTGCGCGGGGTCCGCGACGCCCAGGGCGCGGCCGTCGCCCCGTCGCCCGCCTACGCCGCCCTGCGCGACGGCGCCCCCGCCCCTGTCCTCCCCGACGCCATGCGGGCGCGGTACGGGCGCATCTTCGACACCCTCGCCCGGGCCAACATCGCCCGGGCCGACACCCAACTCGCGTGGGATTTTACCGTCGCCTCCCGGGCCAACATCACCGCCCCCCTGCTGGCCGTACGCGACGCCGCCCTCACCGCCGCGGGCCCGATGGGTCCGTCGCACCGCATCGTCAGCGTCCGCCGCAACCCGCGCGAGGGCGTGGCCATGACCCTGGAGGGCGAGCTCACCGTGCCCCTCTACCTCACCCGCGCCGAGGCCGGGGGGGCCCTGCGGTTTGCCCCCGACGGGAGCCCGACGCCCAATGGCACCGCGACCTACCCCTTCTGGATGCTCGTGCCCACCACGGCCCTGACGCGCCCGGCCGGGCTGCTCCAGTACGGCCACGGGCTCCTGGGATCGGGCGAAGACCTGCTGAGCGACCCGGCCGTGCGGGCCTTCGCCACCCAGGCCAACCTCATCGTCTTCGGGATGGACCTGCAGGGCATGGCCCGCGACGACACCCCCACCATCGTGAGCGTGATCTCGGGCAGCGACATCGGCCGCTTCCGCGAGGTGATCGATCGCCAGCATCAGGGCATGGTCAACGCCCTGCTCCTCATGCGGGCGGCGGCCGGTGGGATGGTGTCCGACCCGATGCTGCAGTCCGAAGGGCGGCCCCTCATCGACCCCGGGCGTCGGTTCTACTACGGCGGAAGCCAGGGCGGGATCTTCGGGGCCACCTACATGGCCATCACCCCCGATGTACGCCGCGGGGTCCTCGCCGTGCCCGGGCAGGCCTACGCCCTCATGCTCAATCGCAGCATCAACTTCACGTCGTTCGAGATGCTCCTGCGGGCGCGGTTCCCCGACCCGCTCGATGTGCAGCGTGTGATCGGGCTCGTGCAGATGCTCTGGGATCGCACCGAGCCCTCGGGGTGGACCCCTTACCTCCGCACCGATCGGGTGCCGGGCACGATCGAGCACGAGGTCCTGCTCCTGGCGGCCATCGGCGACCGTCAGGTGCCCACCCTGGCCGCCCATCTGATGGCCCGCACGATCGGCGGGGTGCCCAACCTCGCCCCGGTCAACCGCCCGGTGTTTGGCCTCACGCCCCACACAGGGGCCCACACGGGCTCGGCTCTTGTCGAGTTTGATTTCGGCCTCCCCGAGCCCCTGGTCAACACGCCCGCGGCGGGCACCCCCGACCCGCACGGGCGCATCGGCGAGAGCCCCGCGGCCTTCGTGATGGGCCAGACCTGGCTCGAGACCGGGACCACCCAGAACACCTGCGACGGCCCCTGCGACCCGCGCTGAGCGACGTCGCCCGGGGAGCGACCGCACCGCCCCCGCGCGCGGTCACCTTCGGGGGTTGTCCCCAGGGCAAAGGTCCGTGAAAAATGAAGTAAACAAATTCACTTGAATTGAGTCATACGATATGGGATGAGGGTTGCCGATGGCGACCCGCACGTACTCCAGCCCCATCCGCGACGCCCAGGTCGAGCAGACCCGCGCCCTGCTGTTTGACACGGCGCGGGCCCTGCTTGTGGAGGGCGGGCTCGACGCCCTGACCTTGCCGAAGCTGGCCCAGGCCGCGGGGGTGTCGGTGCCCACCGTGTACCGCCACTTCCCGACCGTGGACGACCTCATCCGGGCCTTCCTCGAATGGATCCGCCCTCGGATCGGCCAGACCCCCGAGCGCCTGCTGGCGACCTCGGCCGACCGGCTGCCTGAGCTTCCGCTCGAAAACTACCCCAGGTACGAGGCAGAGGCGGCGGTGCTGCGGCCGTTGATGGAGTCGCGCGAGTTCAACCGGGTCCGTGTGGCGAGCATGTCCGATCGCGCCCGGACGGCGGCGGGCCTCCTGCGCCCTGAGGCCCCGGGCTGGTCCGACGCCCAGCTCGAGGCGATGGCCGGCGCCATCTACATCCTCAGCGCGCCGCAGGCGTGGCGATGGTTCCGCGAGACTTGGGCGGTGGAGGCTGACGAGGCCGCCCGCGCCGCAAGTTGGGCCATGCGTACGCTGATCGAGGCCCTCGCCCGAGGGCCCGAGGCCCGTGAGCCTGCGCCCAAGACGAAGCCCGCGCCCAAGACAAGGAGAAAACCGCGATGACCGTGTCCACGACTCTGTTGCAACTGTCTGCCCTGTTCTGGGGCGTCCTGTGCGGGGCCATGCTCTACGAGCACCTGGCGGTGGTTCCGCAGTGGGCGCGCCGCCCGCCCGAGTCGCTGACCATGTGGACCGGCGCGTACCGGCTCAAGGCCGAGCGCTTCTGGATGAGCATCCACCCCGTGCTCGTCTCCCTGCTCATCGGAGCCCTCGTCACGGGCTGGGGCGACGGCGACCGGCGTATGGCCCTCCTCGTCGTGCTCGGCACCTACGTCGCAGTGCTCGCCCTGACAGGCGTGTGGTTTGTGCCCGAGCTGCTGCGGCTCACCCAAGACCCGGCGGCGGCGATCGCGCCCGACGCGTGGCGTGCCCGCGCGCGGCGCTGGGAGCTGGCGAGCATCGCCCGGGGAGTCGTCCTCCTCGGCATGGCATGGCCCCTCCTCGGGGCCCTGCGGGCGGCCTGATCGGGCCTCGACGCCCGCAAGGATGGCCCGCGGCAGATCGGGTTCGTGCACCTCGGGGTCGCAGAGGTTGGGCGCTGGGATTCGTTATTTTCTAGCAATGTCCATGTGTGTTGCATTATTTGGCAAAACAATGTTGTGAGTTGACAGGGGATGTTGGCGTGTATAGGTTGTTGCGTCGGGTGAGAAGCATCTCGATGGGATGTACGTCTGAAAAAATGACGTGAGCCGAGACTTCTCCCTCCATCCATCAGCAGCGCGAGATCTACCAACTCGTCTGCTTGACGATGGGAGACGGCAACACTTGCGGTCTCCGACTTCCCAGTGCCATGGCTTGGAGCTTTTACCGAATGTACACTCATCCCTCTTTGATGCTTCCTTGTCGGCATCTCCGACGCACGTGTTTCGCCGTGGCAGCGGCCTCGATGTCCTTCCTGGCCTTTCCGGCTGCGGGGCACGCTCAACGTTTCAGCGAGCGTCTGGTGGTCCGGGCCGAGGTCGGGGTCGGCACGATGCTCTCGGAGCACCAGCGGACCACCCTGCGGTACGGGCTGGCGGTGCAAGGCTCGGCGCGGCTCGGGTTGACCCTGGCCGGCCCCCTGGCGTTTCAGGCGTCGTTCTCGAGCTGGTGGTTTCCCTCGGAGCGCGTGGCGGGTGCAGACACCGACGGCCAGCAGTACTCCGTCAGCGGGGGCCTGCGGTTTGAGCCGAGGCTCGGCAGCGTGGGGCGGCTGTTTCTCGACGGCAACGTGGGCCTCGGGATCACGGCCGCGCAGAATCGCCTGTCTGTCGACGCGGGGCTCGGGTTTGAGTTTGCGCTGAGCCGGGGGGTGGGCCTGGGGCCGGTGGTTCGGTACGGGCACCTCTTCGCGGCGGAGGGGAGTCAGGACCACCAGAGCGATGCGCAGTACTGGTCGGGCGGGCTCTCGCTCTCGCTGCGTGTGGCTCCGACCCTCGCGGGGCCGCTCGACACCGACGGCGACGGCATCCTCGATGCGGACGATGGGTGCCCGACCGAGGCCGCCGGCCCGACCCCCGACCCCGAGCGCCCCGGCTGCCCGATGCGCGATCGCGACGGCGATGGCGTCACCGACGCTCAGGACCTGTGCCCGAACGAAGCCCAGGGCGAACACCCCGACCCCAGCCGCCTCGGCTGTCCGGCGGTGGACTCCGACCACGACGGCGTGTTCGACGCCCAGGACCTCTGCCCCACCACGCCCCAGGGCGACCATCCCGACCCGACGCGGCTCGGCTGCCCCGACGGCGACGACGACGTGGACGGCGTGCTCAATCACGCCGACCAGTGCCCGCAGGAGCCTGCGGGGCTCCAGCCGGACACCGCGCGCCCTGGCTGCCCGCTGCCCGACCGCGATCACGACACGGTCCCCGACGCCACCGATGCGTGTCCCGACGTGGTCGGGGCGCCTGACGTCAACCCCCGCCGCAACGGCTGCCCGGGGCTCGTGGTGGTGCGCGACGGGATGATCGTGATCCTGCAGCCGGTGTTCTTCGCGACCAACCGCGACCGCGTCCTGGCGCCGAGCATGCGGGTGTTGTCCGCGGTGGTCGCGGCGCTCCGGGCCCAGCCCCAGATTCGTCGCATCGGCGTCGAGGGCCACACCGACAACGTCGGCAGCGACGAGGCCAACCTGTCGCTGTCGCAGCGCCGCGCCCAGGCCGTCGCGACCTGGTTGACCCAGCACGGGATCGACCCCGCCCGCGTCGAAGCGCGCGGATTCGGCGCCAGTCGCCCCATCGTGCCGAACGACACGGCGTCCGGACGCGCGGCCAACCGTCGGGTCGAGTTTCACATCCTCGACCCGCAGCCCCGGCCCTCCGCCGATGCGAACGGCTCTGCCACGCGCCCGGCCCCCGCGGGTGCGCAGTAGATGCGGCCCTCCGCGTCTGCGCGCCCGCGATCGATGTCGTCTTCACCCTGTCAGGAGCGTCCCATGTTTGACCTGCTTACGCGCGGACGGCCCACGCTGAACGCCGTGTTTCTCGCCTCGTCCGCTGCCCTTCTGGTGTCGTCTTGCGGCTCCCAGTCCATCCTCAGGCCGGTTCCGGCCGAGGATGTCGTGGACGTGCTCGTCGTGGGCGACGCGACGGATGTGCCCAACGCGGTCGACGCGGTGCGGCCCGACGTGTTGGACGCCGCGCAGCCCGACGTGCCCGGGGTGCCGGACGCGACGCAGCCCGATGTGCCCGACGTGCTGGACGCGTCGCAGCCCGACGTGCTGGACGCGTCGCAGCCCGACGTGCTGGACGCGTCGCAGCCCGACGTGCTGGACGCGGCCGACGTGACCGACGCGCGGGACGCGGCCGACGTGACCGACGCGCGGGACGCGGTCGACGTGACCGACGCGCGGGACGTGGTGGATGTGCCGCCGATGGGACCTGGGATCCTGCGGTCTGCGGCCCGCTTCACCATCCTCGCGGGTTCGACCGTGAGCAACACGGGGCTGTCGACGATCGTGGGTGAGGTGGGGGTGAGCCCCGGCCTGGCCCTCGTGGGCATCCCCGCAGGCACCGTCGTGCACGCCGGAACCCCCGTGGCCGCCCTCGCCCAGGCAGACACCACGGCGGCGTACAACTACCTCGCCGGGCGCCCCTGCGGCACGACCCTCACGGGGACCGACCTCGGGGGCCGGGTCCTCGCCCCGGGGGTCTACTGCTTTACCTCGTCGGCCATGCTCACCGGCGCCCTCGTGCTCGACGGCCAGGGCCAGCCCAACCCGCTGTTTATCTTTCAGGTGGGGTCGACGCTCGTGACCTCGAACGCCGCGGCGGTGACCCTGATCAACGGCGCCCGGTCGTGTGGGGTGTACTGGCAGACGGGCAGCTCCGCGACGGTCGGGATCGGCTCACGCTTCGTCGGCAACATCGTCGCCCTCGGGAGCGTCACCCTCACCACCGGGGTCAACCTCAGCGGTCGGGCCCTGGCCCGTACGGGCGCCGTGACCATGGATACCAACATGGTGTCCAACGCAGCCTGCCCCGACCCCGCAGCCCCGTAGCGGGCCGCGGCGGGGGTCTCCCCGGGCTTACCTGGGCTGCGCTACGGGGGGGCGGCCGATTGAGGCTCGGCCGCGCTACGGACGGCGCGCAACGGGCAGCGAAACCGCCAGGGCGCAAGGAGCCCAACGACATGCCAGGGGGTGACGACCTCGTCAGCTTCCGGATGGCCATGGCACTCCAGCGCGTCGCCCCTTGCGGCCCTCGCGCCCTGGCGGTTTCTCTCCGCCGTCGTCCCTGTGTGGGTCGGAGATCAGGCCACGAGGGCCCAGGGCGGTCTCGAACCCTCCCCGGGTCGGTTCCGAACGGACCCAGGGCGGTCTCGGACCTTCCCCGGGACCATTCGGAATGGTCGCAAGGCGGTCTCAGACCTTGCCGGGGTCCGTTCCGAATGGTCGCAGGGCGGTCTCGAACCTTCCCCGGGTCCATTCGGAACCGACCCAGGGCGGTCTCGGACCTTCCTGGAGCGGCGTCGGGGTTCGTCCGTCGGCTGGCGGGAAGAAGCGCATGGGGCAGGGCGGTCAGTGCGCGGCGATCTCAAAGGGGGAGAGGGCGGATGCCACTCTGCCGTGCGCGGGTGACGGACACCCAGGTGACGGCCTGACCCGCTTGCTGGATTTGCCGCAGCGTTGAGAAGGTGGCCTCGATGGGAGTGGCAGTCCGGGAACCAACCAGGGTGGTTTCGATCGCCCAAGCAAACTGAGAACCGGATCGGGTCGAGACTCCTACAAAGGCGTGGCCAGGAAGTAGGACCAACCAGGGTTCCATTCCGATGTTCTCCAGAACGCTCGCGAAGAGGAAGGTGCCGTCGATACAGTTGGCTGCGCGCATCTCTAGGCTCTCGCGTGGCCGTCGGATGAGCTGCACACCTTCAAAGTAGCTGCTGCCAATATTGACGTAGGTCATCCCGCGAGACCGCAGTTCTTCAAAAATCGAGCGAAGCGCATCGTAGGCAATGTCGAAGCGCGTGTTGTTGCGTGCCCACGTGACGCTGCGGGAGACGAAGTTGTCTGTGGTGTTGAACAAGACGAGGTAGTACAGGTCAGCAGAACTGGCGGTGTAACTTCCTTGTGCGCCGTTGCGACGGTCCCGCCAAACTTGGACCGCGTTTGTGATGGCGCCCGATCGCCACGCGACGTATTGTGCCTCTGTAAACAAGTAGACGTCTATGTCGGCATCCGCACCGCCGACGACAGACGGCAAGGTCCATGCGATGGCCTCTCCAGGCTCCAGCGCGAACGCCTCGAAATAATGCTGTCCAACCGGCACGGTGGTGCTGCGGGAGTACGGGGTGCGCTCGTAGGGGCTGGCACCGAATCCGCCCGGGAAAATGCTGCGTGCCTCCGCGGCGCGCCGGAGGTTGAGCACCGTGGTGTCGTTGGGGGTGACGAAGGCTGTCGAGAGAGCGCCTCCATCCTCCCACCAGATAGGTTGCCCAATACTGTTGCGGATCTCATCCCAGACAACGCCGTTCGAGGCCATCGCGGCGAAGGGGCGCATGGCTCGGCTTATCTCGCGTCCGTCGGCCAATCGTGCATATACCTCCACATTGCCGTTGGTGAACGATCGTAACGAGGCCAGCCTGCTCACATCCCACCCAGGATTGATGCAGACGCGCTCTGTCCTTCCGGGGCCGAGGGTGATCGATCGGTTGGCGTCAGCCCCAAAACCCGGAACACGAACTGTGAGGTCGACGCGTGTGGCAGTCCCCTCGCGATTTTCGATCACTGCGCAGGCGAGGTTGAGGTCGAAGGGATGTGTGATCGGTGGTACGCTTCCAAACATATGCGTGAGATAAGTGGGCAGCCATGCCTCACCGATGCCACGCACCCACAGCCCCGGGAACTCCCAGCGTACAGAAATGTTGGCCGACTCCAATCGACACGCACCCGCTGCGCAGCGCTCTCCCGTGCGGCATCGGTTGCCGCAGGCGCCGCAGTGCGAGTTGTCCGTGTTGACGTCGACACAGGCTCCCGCGCACGCGCTCTGCCCCGCGGGGCAACTGGCCAGGCAACCCCCACTCACGCACCGTTGGCCCCCAGGGCAGGCCATGCCGCATCCGCCGCAATGCGTGCTGTTGCTGCGGGGGTCGACGCAGGTGCCGCCGCAGTTGCTAAGGGCTCCGCCGCAGTTCAGCTCACACCGGCCTCGGACGCAGACAGTACTCCCCTCACAACGGGTGCCGCAGGTGCCGCAGTGCTGCGGATCGATCGCCGTGTCGACGCAGGCGCCTCCGCAGACGGTCCCCATCGGGCACGCGCTCCCTGCATCTTGAGGTGGGGGAGGCGGAGGCGCGCTCTCGCACCCGCACGCCCCCCACCGGCTGCCATCGTCATCGCACGTCTGCGCCCCCATCTGCCCCGAGGTGCACACGCAGCCTCGGGCCGCACCCGCCTCGCAGACTGTGCCCCCGCCTCCGCCCCCGCCTCCGCCCCCGCCCTGGGCGCCCCCAAGGCAGCCGCTCAGCAGGGCCATCCACATCCAGAGTCCCCACACCATCCCACGCGTTTTGTTCACAGGCATCGACCTCCTCCTCGCGGGACAGACGGCAAAGGCCCCGCAGTGTCTGACAGCCCCCCGACGCCCCGCGCGGCGAGTGTGCCTCAGGGCGCCCGCCCCCTGCGACGACGGGGCTGGCATGCCCCGGTACTCATCGGTTGCAATCGCAGCCACGAACTCCGCCCTCGAAGTCAGACCGGGGTAGTTCTCGCCGTCACTCAGCGTCATGGGCAACCACGAAGAGCAGGCTGCGGAGAGGCTGCGGCAGATGGGGGCGCGGCTCCGGGGACTGCGCCTCCAACGGGCGATGACCCTGGAGGCGTTGTCGGAGCGTTCGGGCTGGAGCGTGCGGCAGCTGCAGCGGGTGGAGGCGGGCGAGGCCGACCCGCGCTGGAGCGCCCTCCTCACCCTCGCCGCCGCCCTCGACCTGTCCCTGACCGCCCTGCTCGAACCCTTCTCCCGCCTCGACCCCAATGCTGCGGCGGACACCCGTCGCACCTTTGGCCGACAGCTCCGGGCCCAACGCGAAGCCCGCGGCCTCACCCTGGCCGAGCTCGCCGCCCGCAGCGGGATCACCGCCCAGTACCTCCAGCGCGTCGAGAACGAACGCCAGAGCCCCACCGCCCGGGTCATCCTCCGCATGGCCGTCGCCCTCGGGACCCGCGTCTCCGTGCTCTTCGGCGAGGCCGACTGAGCCTGTGCTACCGTTGGCCCCCATGGCGCGGCCCGGCTGGATGCTCCTGGGGGTGATCGCAACGGCCTGCGGCCCCCGATGCCCCGTCCCCGCGAGCCCGACCGCACCTCCAGGTCAGCCCGGGGTCCAGGCCAACCTCCAGCTCTCGATGACCCTCCGGCTCAACTGTGAGGCCATCTGCCGACAGATCGCACAGGCCTGCCGCCAGGCGTGCCGACCGCAAGCGTGGTCGCCCAACATGCAGTCGATCGCCGATTCCTGCGAACGTGACTGCGACTTTCAGCGGTTCTCGTGCACGGCCGAGTGCAATCAGAGCCACCGGGGGGCGCGGCGGTAGACGTCGCACTTCGTGCAGAGCCACGCTGGGGGTCGTCGGGGGGATGGTGTACCCTCGCGCCCAAACCACCAATGATCACCACCCTCACGCGCGACTTCGACTCGGGATGGCTCCTCTCGATGCACCTCGTTCCGCTGCCCGAGGGGGTGATGGTGTACAGCCCCGCCCGGGTGGGGGCCGCGAAGGCCGAGGGCGTCGAGTCCGCGGGAGCCCCGCGGGTGATCGTGGCCCCCAATCACTTCCACCACCTCGCCCTGTCGCACTTCCGCACGAAGTATCCCGAGGCCCTGGCCGTGTGCTCCGACGGGGCCCGACCGCGGCTGGAGGCCAAAGGCCACGCGGGGCTCAGCCCCCTCGAAGCCGCTGCCGAACGGCTCGGAGACGCCGTGTCGATCCTGCCCTGCCCGGGCCTCAAGACGGGCGAGACCTGGGTCTCCGTCCGGGACGGGGCCGAGACCACCCTCCTGGTGTGCGACGCGTTCTTCAACGCCCCGGGGCCCATGCGGGGGGCCATGGGATGGGTCCTGCGGGCCACCCGAACGGCCCCAGGGCTGCGGGTGGGGCGCACCTTCCGCTGGCTGGCCGTAGCCGACCGGGACCGGTACGTCGGGTGGCTCCGAGAGACCCTCGCGGCGGTCAAGCCCACCCGGGTCTTGTTCGCACACGGAGCCCCCCTGGAAGGGGCCGACGTGCCCGAGCGCCTGCTCGAAGCGACCTACGAAGGGCTGGGCCGGTAGTGCGTCCCCGCCCGTGATGGTGCGACCGCGGCCCTCAGCCCGGGGGCATCACCGTGATCGTGCGGTCGAACCAGTGCTCCTCGCAGTCGCCGGGGCTCCCGTCTTCCCAGGCCAGCATCACGAAATCGGCGGGGCTGTCGAGGGCCACGATGGGGTGGTGCCACACCCCCGGGCGGTAGTTGATGGCCTGGCCCGGTTCGCACACAAAACAGCGCAGGGTGTCAAGGTCGGGCCCCCCGTCGGGCCCGTCCCCGGCCACCATCACCAGGTACCGCTCCACCCGCATCGGAACAAACATCTGGGTCGAGTGCGGGTGCCGCTCCAGGAGCTGGACGGGCATCGGCAGGGTCCACGGCAGGGCCCGAAACACCGCGAGGTTGGCCGCGGCCTCGGGGCGCAGGGTGCACAGGGCCGCGGCGTGGTTGAAGCGGGTGGCCGTGCCCTGGTTGGCCGACACCCCGTGACCCGCGGCCGAGATCACGTCGCCGAAGGGGGCGAAGGCCTCGGGGCGTAGGGGCTCGGGAAGAATCACCAGGGGCGACAGGGCGGGCTTCACGGGACGGAGCCGCGGGTATATTCCTCGCCCATGGAAAGCGCCATCACCGAGCTCGTGCACATCGTGCTGCGCTGGGTTCATCTGATCGCGGGCATCATGTGGATCGGCAACTCGATGCTCTTCAACTGGCTCGACCGCAACCTGGAGAAGCGGGCGGGGGCCGCAGGGCCCGAGCACATCGGCCAGATGTGGATGGTGCACTCGGGGGGCTTCTACCTCGTCGAGAAGCTCATGCTGCCGCCGGGGGAGATGCCGACCACCCTGCACTGGTTCAAGTGGCAAAACGGGATCACCTGGCTCAGCGGGATCTCGCTCCTGGTGCTCCTCTTCTACATGGGCGGGGCGTCGTTGATGATCGACTACGCCGTGTACCCCCTGACCCAGGTCCAGGCCGTGGCGATCTCGGTGGGCTCCCTCGTGGGGGCCTTCGTGCTCTACGACCGGGTGTGGCGCACGTCCCTCGGACGCCGCAACCCCGCCCTCGCCACGGCGGCCACGGTGGCCATCGTCCTGGCCTGCGGGGCCCTGTACTTCAACGTCTACGCGGGCCGGGCGGCCTTCGTCCACATGGGGGTCCTCGTGGGCACCCTCATGACGGGCAACGTCTGGTTCTGCATCCTCCCCTCGCAGCGCGAGCTCATCGCCGCCACGGTCGAGGGCCGGGCCCAGGACCCCGCCATCTCGTACCAGGCCAAGCAGCGCTCGGTGCACAACAACTACTTCACCTTCCCCCTGCTGTTCGTGATGCTGAGCGGGCACTTCCCGGCCACCTTCGGGAGCCGGTACAACTGGATCATCCTGACGGCCCTCGCCCTCGGCAGCGCCGTCATCCGCCACTTCATGAACATCCGCTTCGGAGCCCGCGGCCGCACCTGGCTCTGGGGCTCCCTCGCCGCGGGGGTCGTGACCCTCGGGGTGGTCTTCTGGATCATCAAACCCGCCCCGGTCCCGCCGCACCGCCCCGTCGGCTGGACCGAGGCCCGCGGGATCCTCCAGCAGCGCTGCACCCCCTGCCACAGCATCAGCCCTACCGACGCCATCTGGCGGGTGGCCCCCGTCGGGGTGATGCTCGACACCCCCGCCCAGGCCCGAGGCTACGCCCAGCAGATCAAGGTGCGTGTGGTGGTCAACCGCACGATGCCCTTCAACAACAACCAGACCGGGATCACCGAGGCCGAGCGGGCCGCCCTCGGGGCCTGGGTCGATCAGGGGGCCCCCATCGAGTGACCTCCCCGGGACGGTCCCGTTGGGTGTAGAAAACCGCTCCATGGAGCCCGACCTCATCGTTCGCGCCCGCCACGTCGTGACCCCCCAGGGCATCCGCCCCGCCGCGGTGCATGTGCGCGGGGGGCAGATCGTGGCCGTGACCGCACCCGAGGCCGTACCCCCGGGCTTCGCCGTCACCGACCTCGGCGCCCTCACCCTCCTGCCCGGGGTGGTCGACACCCACGTCCACATCAACGAGCCCGGGCGCACCGAGTGGGAGGGCTTCGAGACCGCCACCCGGGCGGCCGCCGCGGGGGCGATCACCACGGTCGTCGACATGCCCCTCAACAGCATCCCGGCGGCCACCAGCGCCCGCGGGGTGGCGGTAAAATCCGCCCGCACGGAGGGCAGGGTGTACGTCGACGTGGGCCTGTGGGGCGGGGCCGTACCCGACAACACCCGTGACGACCCCCATGGCCTCGGCAAGGTCCTCGCGGAGGGGGCCCTGGGCTTCAAGTGTTTCCTTCTGCCCTCGGGGGTCGACGAGTTTCCCTTCGTCACCGAGTCCGACCTGCGGGCCGCCATGCTGCAACTGCGCGGGACCGGGGCCACCCTCATGGTCCACGCCGAGCTGCCCGGCCCCATCGACGCGGCCGCCCGGGCCATGGCCGCCGAGGAGCCCCCGCCCGACCCCCGGGTGTACCGCAACTATGTCCGCAGCCGCCCCCGAGAGGCCGAAGACCAGGCCGTCGAGCTCCTCCTCTCCCTCGTGCGCGAGATCGGGGTCCCCACCCACGTCGTGCACCTGTCCTCGTCGGGAGCCCTCGGGGCCATGGCCCGGGCCCGGGACGAATCCCTGCCCCTCACGGCCGAGACGGCCCCCCACTACCTGCACTTCACCGCGGAGGCCATTCCTGATGGGGCCACGTGGTTCAAGTGCGCCCCGCCGATTCGGGAGCGCGACAACCAGGAGAGGCTCTGGGCCGCCCTCGACGACGGGCTGATCTCCATGGTGGTGAGCGACCACTCGCCCTGCATCCCCGACCTCAAGCGTATGGACACGGGCGACTTCGCCGCGGCCTGGGGTGGGATCGCGGGGCTGCAGTGTAGCTTCCTGGCGATGTTCACCGAGGCCCGCCGGCGGGGGTTTGGCCTCGACCGGGTGGCCCGCTGGATGTCCGAGGCCCCGGCCCGCCACGCGGGGCTGTGGGGCCGCAAGGGGGCCATCGCCCCGGGCTTCGACGCCGACCTCGTGGCCTTCGACCCCGAGGGCACCACGCGGGTGGATGCCCCGTTTCTCCAGCACCGCCACAAGGTGACCCCCTACCAGGGAGAGACCCTGCACGGGGCCGTGAAGACCACCTGGTTGCGCGGGCGGGTGGTGTACGATGGGGCCACGTTTGGGCCCCCTCAGGGCCGGTGGATCCCGCGGGAGCGCTGAACGATGACCAACTTCCTTGCCTACGTAGACCTCGCCTCGCAGCGTCTCGGGGCCGTGGCCCTGGCCACCAACGACGACTATTTCGCCGAGGTCGACAACCTCCTCAAGCCCGACCCCGCCGAGTGGAAACCCCACGCGTACACCGACCGCGGGAAGTGGATGGACGGCTGGGAGTCGCGCCGCAAGCGGGTCGCGGGGTACGACTGGGCTGTCGTGCGGTTGGGGGTTCCGGGGGTGCTCAAGGGGGTGGTGGTGGACACGGCGCACTTCCGGGGCAACTTCCCCGCGTACTGCTCCCTCGACGCCTGCGCGGCCCCCATCGACGCCCTGCCTGAGACCCTCCTCGGGGCCGACACCCGCTGGGTCGAGGTCCTCCCCAAGGCCCCCCTCCAGGGCAACTGCGAGAACCTCTTCGCCCTCGAGAGCCCGTGGGCTTTCACTCACGTCCGGCTCAACATCTACCCCGACGGGGGGGTGGCCCGTCTGCGGGTTCATGGGATGGTGGTGCCCGACTGGCGGCGGATCGGGCACGCCCGGGGCGAGGTCGACCTCGCGGCCCTCGAACACGGGGGCGACGCCCTCGGGTGCTCGGACATGTTCTTCGGCGAGCGGAAGAACCTCCTCATGCCCGGCCGGGCCCGCAATATGTCCGACGGCTGGGAGACCCGCCGCCGTCGCGACCCCGGTCCCGACTGGTCGATCGTCAAGCTCGGGGCCGTGGGCACCGTGCGCCGGGTCGAGCTCGACACCAACCACTTCCGCGGGAACTACCCCGACACCGCCAGCCTCGACGCCATCCTCGCCCCCGAGGCCACCCTGGAGGCCCTCGTGTCGGACACGGCCCCGTGGCGCCCCCTTCTCGGGCGTACGAAGCTCCAGGCCCACACCCGGCACTACTTTGAGGAGGCCCTGAGCGCCCTCGGCCCGGTGTCCCACGTGCGGCTCAACGTGTTTCCCGATGGGGGGGTGAGCCGGATGCGGGTGCACTGCGAGCTCGACCGGGCGTCCCGCCTGGCCCTCGGGCTACGACGGCTCAACACCCTGCCCCCGGCCGAGGCCGAGGAAGAACTCCTGCGCTGCACGAGCGCCCAAAAGGTCGCCACGGGCCTGGCTACGGTGCGTCCCTTCGCGAGCCCGGAGGCCCTGTACTCCGCGGCCGAGAGCCTGTGGTCCACGACCGAACCCGCCGACTGGCACGAGGCCTTCCGCCGCCACCCGCGCATCGGCGAGCGGGCGGCTGTTCAGGCCCGGGGCGACGCCGAGACCCGCTGGTCGGTGGGCGAGCAGGCGGGGGTGTCCCGGGCCGACGAGGTGACCCGGGCGGCCCTCGCGGAGGTCAACGCGGCCTACGAGGCCCGCTTCGGGCATCTGTACCTCGTGTGCGCGTCGGGCAAGAGCGCCGACGAACTCCTCTCCATCGCCAAGGCTCGGCTCGCCAACGACCCCGAGACCGAGCTCCGGGTGGCCGCCGACGAGCTGCGCAAGATCAGTCGGCTCCGCCTCGAAAAACTCCTCGAACCCTGAGACACCCCCCCCGATGACCGCTTCGATCACCACCCACATCCTCGACACGTCCCGCGGGCGCCCCGCCGCCGGGGTGGCCGTCACCCTCGACCGCCGCGACGCTGCAGGGCAGTGGGCGCGGGTCGGGGCCGGGGTCACCGACGCCGACGGCAGGCAGCGGGCCCTCGTGCCCGCGGGGGCCGTCCTGGAGGCCGGGGTCTACCGCATCGGGTTTGACACGGGGGGGTACTTCGCGGCCTTAGGGGTGGAGGGCTTCTACCCCGAGGCCTCGGTGGTGTTCACGGTGCGCGACCCGGCCGAGCATCACCACGTCCCGCTGCTCCTCAACCCCTTCGGGTACAGCACCTACCGCGGGAGCTGAGACGACTGCGCGCGTTTGGCGAAGACGGCGTCCAGAGTGGGTGCGGTGACGGCGCGCGCGATCCAGCGGTCGAGCGTCGCGAGGCGGGTGCAGGTGGTGATGCGGGTGTGGGTCGCCGCGTCGACTTCGAGGCCCCGGGCCTTGAGCACGGCCAGCAGAGCCTCGGCCTTTCCCTCGGCCTTTCCCTCGGCCTTTCCCTCGGCCTTTCCCTCGGCCTTCCCCAGGTTTACCCACTGTTGGAAGGGCTTGGGAAGGGTGACGTTCTTGAACTCATCACGGAGCATGGCAGGTCCTTTCCAGCAGGTGGGGCGGTTGCGGGGGAGGGTGTCGTAGACGAAGCGAGCATAGACCCGGACCATCTCCGGGTCGACCACGGCGAGCGCCTCGAGGGCCGCGCGCAGGACGGGTTCGCCGTCGGGGGCGGCGCCGTGCATACGGGCCGAGAGAATGGCCAGCTCGGGCTCGCGTCGCGCGAGGGCGAGGTCGGTGACGCGCGGGGTCTCCGCAGGGCCGATGACCCGCGGCAGCAGGCGCATCGTGTCGCCCAGGACGACGGGCGTTCGGGCCCACGGGGCAACCTGGAGGGAGGGCGTCATCACCAGGAGCATCACAGGGGCCCTGAGCTTCCATCGGAGCATGGCGAGGTAGACGGGCCAGGAGTATCGCTTGCGGTGATCTTTGGCCCGCTGGACCTCCAACACCACCGCCAGCAGCACCCTCCCCGCGCCGTCGAGGAACTTCAGCACGAGGTCGCCACGAAACTCCTTGCCCCCCGGGGCATCGAGCACACCCTCCATCCCCTCCACCCGCGCGTAGGGAGGGAGCTGCACCCCGAGCTGTTCGTGCAGGAGGCAGGGCCCGAGCGCCGGACCGCGGCGAAACAGCTCTACGAACACAGCATGGTCGAGCGTCGGCATGGGACGACGCCCTACGCAGCCACCATGCCAGCACAGAAAACCCTACAATTGTAGGGGTGTGCGTGCTCGCGGCTGTCCACGTTGGCTGTCCACCGCTGTCCACCGGGTGTCCATCGGGTGTCCGCTGGACAGGTGTGCCGAGCCGCGAACGCCCGGGGGCCCGTCACCCCCGCAGGGAGGCCACCACGCGGAGGAAATTGCCCCCGAGGATCTTCTGGATGCGCGTGTCGGACCAGCCGCGGTCGAGCATGTGCTGCACGAGCTTCGGGGTCTCCATGCAGGTGGGCATGTCGCGGGGGGTGACGATCATCCCGTCCCAGTCCGAGCCCAGGGAGGCGAAGTCTTCGCCCACGGTGTCGACGATGTGGGCAAGGTGCTTGACGATGGCCTCCGAGCGCCCGCCGAACATGGACTCTCCCAGGAAGGTCGACTGGTACATGATCCCGACGGTGCCCCCGAGGTCGGCCACGGCCCGGAGCTGGGCGTCGTCGATGTTGCGCCAGTGGGGGGTCACCCCGGTCACGCCCGTGTGGGTCACCAGGAGGGGTTGGCTCTTGTCGTGAACCTCCAGGGCGTCGAAGAACCCGCGCCGCGAGATGTGGGCGAGGTCGACGAAGATCTTGCGGGCGTTGAGGGCCCGGACGTAGTCCTTGCCGCGGGGGGTGAGCCCGCCGTCCCCCCCTCCGAGGGCGAGGGGCGAGCTGGTGACCCCGAGGCGCGAGGTCGACAGGTGCACGAGGGTGACCCGCAGGATGAGGTCGTCGGCGATGAGGTCGAGGGCCGAGCCGTCGGGGTGCAGGTCGAGGGCGTTGCCGCCCTGGATGCCCACGAAGGCCCCGTGGAGGCCCCGTGCGCGGGCGGTCCGGTACTCGGCCGCGGTGCGTACCAGGGCCACGTCGTCGGGGGCCTGGGCGAGCGCGTCGCGGAGCCGCTGGAGGTTGCGCACGAAGGTGTCGGCCCGGCCCTGGGCGCTGCGGGCGGGGTTGGTGGTGATGACCCAGGTGGCCCCGGTGATGTGGGCGGCCCGGAGCCGGGGCAGGTCGGTCTGCCAGCCGAAGGCCCCGGGAACGACCCCGGCGGAGTGGGCCCGGAGGAAGTCGTAGCCGACGAGGCGCTTCCACAGGAAGGGCTCGATGTGCAGGTCGATGACGTCCGAGGCGAGGTACAGGGACACGGCCTCGGCGGAGATCCCGAGGGTCTGGGCCCAGGCGGCGGGATCGGTTCCGGGGTCGTCGAGGGGCATCGGATCGACGCTCAGCCCGTGGTGTCGGCGGAGGGAGTCTCGGCCGGGGCGGCGGCTGCGTGGGGAGGGGCATCGCCTGCGTCGTGGTCGTCGCCCGCGTCGGAGTCGTCGCCCGCGTCGGAGGAGCCTTCGCCCTGGGCCTCGGCCCCGGGAGCCTCGCCCGACTTGCGGCGGCGCTTGCGGCGGCGGCGCTTCTTCTGGGCTCCTTCGCCCGCGGACCCTTCGCCCGCGGGGGCGGCTCCCTCGGCGGGGGCGTCGGCGGAGGCCTCGGCGGGGGCGGCTCCCTCGGCGGGGGCGTCGGAGCCCTCGGGGGAAGCGTGTCCGTGGCCGTGTTTGTCGTGATGGGACCGGGGGCCAGGCTTCTCCTCGGTGAAGTGAACCCGCTTCCAGATGTCAGGGGCGAAGAACGCGCGGCGTACGGTGTCGTAGGCCCTGCGGGCGCGAAACTTGTTGCGGAGGCTCCAGGAGTCGACCCACTCGGCGAAGCGCACGAGGGCCTGGTGGTCGGCCTTGAGGTCGAGGGCCCCCCACCCGAGGAGGTCACCGAGGCGCTGGACGAAGACCTCTTGCTGGAAGCGCGGAGGCGTCAGGTGCCCGCGCCCGAACGAGTGCGGGTTGCGCACCCAGGCCGCGAAGACCGCGTCGGCCACGCCGCTCCCGGTGGTGAGGCTGAGGAGGTTGGCGAGGAGCACGGTCATGTGCACGTGGAGGGTCACGGGCGGATCGTCGAGGGACGACACGGCGAGTCCGACGAGCTTGCAGGTGGCGAGGAGCTCGCGTCGGACCTCGGGGTGGTCTTTGAGCGCGAAGACCGTGTTGAGGGTCTCGACGGCGGTCTCGTCCGTGGGGTGCTCGCGGCACCAGGCGAAGGCCTGTCGGGCGAGGTCGACGGGGTCGGCCTCGGGCTCGGGGGGAGCGGCCTCGGGCTCCGCGGCAGCGGCCTCAGGCGGGACGTCGGCGGCTGCGATCTCGGCAGAGACGTCGGCGGAGGGGTCTGCGACGACCGCGGGCGCAGCGGCGGCCTCGGTGCTGGCAGCCTCAGGGGCAGGGGCCTCGGGGGCGGTGGCGTCGTCAGGGGTGCGGGGATCCGCGGCGGTCATGGCGGCGATCTCTCGGTGCAGAGGGTGTGAAGGGAGCGGGGATGATGCGCGACGCAGCGCCAACGGCAAGAGAAACCGGGCGGGGCGGACGCGTTCGGGGGCGAAGGGCAGAGACCCGACGGGCCGCGGGGAGGCGCCGCGGGGGTGGGCGGAAGAAAATGGTTGACGAGTCGGTGAGGTGGTGGCAAACCCCGGGCTGTCCAGTCGCCGCTGCGGGTGTAATTCAGTGGCAGAATGTCAGCTTCCCAAGCTGAACGTCGCCGGTTCGACCCCGGTCACCCGCTCCACTCTAGGTTTCATGGGGTTTTCGACGACACGAACGGTTCCCGGAACTCGGGGCGGGACCTTCGCGGGACCTTGGGCCGGGGTCACGACCGTCTCCGAGGCGGCCCGCTGAAGGTGGTCCGCCGAGAGGTGGGCGTACCTCTGGGTCACCGAGATGTCGCTGTGACCGAGGAAGTCCCGAACCTCCTCCAACTTCCACGCCCGCCCCCACGTCCCCATGAGGAGGTGGCTTGCGCAGGTGTGTCGCAGGTCGTGGAACCGCACCCGCCGGGTGATGCCCGCGAGGGTCTTGTGACCCTGCTTAATGACGTCCTTGCTGAGACGGCGGTCGCGCCACCCGGCATCGTCGCTCTTGGGACGGCGACACCCCGTCACCGTCGTGAACACGAGACCGACGGTGCGCCGAGGATGGAGTTCCTTCAGTCGCTTGAGGGCGACCAGGGCGGGACCGAGTAGCGGCACATGCCGGATCTTCCCGTTCTTCGTGGGCCCAGTGTGACTGTGCCTGACCACCAGTTCGGGCCGGTTGCCGTCGAGGTACACATCGGACCAATGGATGCCCCAGAGCTCGCCCTGGCGCAGGCCCGTGTAGATCGCCACCGTCAGCAGGAGCCGGTTCTCCTCGTCGATCTCAGGGCACGAGGTCACGGCCCCGATCTCGGCGGGGGTGAGGTAGCTCCAGGTGTCTGCGGTGGAGGGTCTCGCGGGAACCCGTACGTCCTTCGCCGGGTTGGTGCCCGTGAAGATCTCGTCCTCGAGGGCGTCGGAGATGCACTTGCGGAGCAGGTTGAGGGCGTGCATGACCGACTGCCGGGACAGGGGCCTGTCCGTCCGCTTCCCGGGCCCTTTCTTCCAGCGGGCCGGAGCGAGGGCCTTCTTGCGCGTGAGGGTCTCGACCCAGTCCTTCACGTCGCGTCGTGTCATTCGGGCCAGAGGCCAGTCGATGAACTTCGCGGTCGCGATGTGCGTCGCCCACGAGCTCCTCTCGGACCTGATGGCTCGCCCACCGTTCTCCTCCCGGCGGTCAAGCCACTTCCCGCCCCACCCCGCGAGCGTGACGCCTCCCACGGGGGCGAGGTCTGCCTCTGCGAGCTCCACCAGCGTCGCGTCCAGGAACCGCTGGGCCTCGTCCTGGGTCGCGAACGTCGTGCTGCGCCTCCGTCCGTCCGTCGTGCTGAAGCGTACCCGGAAGCGACCGTTGGCCCGTTGGTCGATGCTGCCGCCTCCCGCGGTTCTGCGCTGCCCCGTGGTTGCCTCGTGTGGGGACACGGACTCTTGCTCGTGGTCAGGGTCGTTCATGGATTCATCCGTCGGAGGTTCAGCAGTGACCACACGCTGTGAAGTCCGGCCCTGCCGCGCCGGGATCACATTTCCGTCCTGGAGTCCAGTACGATTTCGTGCATGAAGTAGGAAGCGCCTTCGGTTGGACCATGACATTGACTGTCACTGGCCCGACCACGGCACGATCTCATGGCGTTCGGGGCGGCCTACTTCGGGGGGCGCTTCCTCAGCGGTACGCCCATCATTTCGAGGCGCTTTCGCGCTGCGGCCATGTCCAGCTCGGACACGGGAGCACCCGGAAGTACTGGAGGTCGGACCGGGCTCTGCCGTCGTTTCCGCCCCGCGATCTGCCGTTGGCCGACTGTCGCTGTGTCTGGCCCTGAACCACCGAGGAGGTGATCCTGCAAGAGGTCGCAGCAGGCGTCCACCACTTCGTGCAACGCGGTTCGAAGGCGACGGGTCGAGCTCGACCCAGAACGTGTTTCTTGATTTGGTCGCGGTTCCTTGGGGTAGCTTTCGTCGGAGAGGGTCACGAGACCATTACGCCCTCAGCATGCTTGGGCCGGACGATTTCTATTTGGGCAGACACAGAGGGGGCGACGACGGCCAAGCCCACCCGTTCGCGACCTACTCCCCGTTACAGAGCCCGGACCTCCAGAAATCCGGGGATCTCCTCGGTACGGACATCGTCCTCGTTGTCGTCCATGAGAACGTCGTGTGGCCGGATTGTGCAGGGGAACCCCGCTTCGTTCAAGAAGGTCTCGACCGCCCGCAGGCGACCCCAGTACTCCCACTGGGTGTCGTACTCCGACTCTGTGGGCAGGCCCGAGATCGTGGCCAGAAGGGCATCGGCCTCCCCGGCCTCGGCCTCTACGTCCACGATGACGGGATCTTGCCCGTCTCTCGCTGGGAACAGGGCCGCGACGACGGCCTTCGCGGCCCTGGTGAAGCTGCTGCGACCACGAAGCATGGGGACGCCAAGGGCCGTCTTGCCCGCGGAGGTGATGGACCACACTCCATCCGACCCACGTTTGACGAGCTTCCTCGCCCGAAGGCGACGGAGAACGGCCTCCTCGCCCCCCTCGTCCCAGGCGAGGTCCTCTCTGCCGTAGACATGGAACAGCATCCGTTCATTCGAGGATCCGGGGACAATCTTGGCCTTCTTGGTCGCGGTCATTAGTATCTATTTCCTTTCATGAACACTGGTGAGTAGTCGTTGCTGCCCTTTGGTGATGTGCACCGACGAAGCCCGTAGGACCGCCGGGGGCACACAGTTCGGCACTGGGCACAGGTCGTCCACCAGGATCGGGGCGACCCGTGACGCAGGGGGATTAGGGAGGCCCGCGGGCCCGTCGTGGGTCATGCCACAATGGGCCGAAGCACGAGGATGGTCACGCCGCCGCGAGGAATTCGCCCGCGAGACGCTCCATCACAAACTTCACATGGGGGTCGGCGTTCACCGCGTGAGCCACATACGTGACCGCCTGGAGTACCCCAAAGCGGGTGTGATCACCGTCTCGGAGGACGACCTCCTGGGCCTTCAAGGAGAGGGCCTTGGGCACCTCCGGGGTGTCGAGGACCGCGGCCACCACGGCGTCCGGGTGAGGCAACTCGATGCTGCGGGACGCCCGCATCATGTTCAGGGCTGCCTTCCACCGAATCGGGAGGCGTCCGAGGGCAAGGACCATGGCCGCACTCAGGTGGTCGTCCTCGATGTGTCGATGAGTGCGGTACAAGGATCGCGACTTGAGGGTGACAACCATGCCATTGGTACAGACCTGCCGCAGGAAATAGTCATCCAACGTGAGGGCTGCGCCCGCTACCTCGGAATTTCGCAGCCCCCAGCCGGGGTAGAGCACGTCGCCGTCCAGGTCCATGGAGTCCGCACGGACGGCGTCATACACGGTCGTGCTGTCCGTCTCGTCGGTTGACGAGAAGCGGAACTCGTCCAACCCTTCCCGGAGGTTCATGGCCAAGCGCTCGAACACCCGGGCGTCGTCGATGGCCGTGTAGTTGGGAGACAGAAAGGCGCGGGCCACGCCGTCCGCAGTGCCAGTGTCGTCACGCCACGCCCGGATCTTGAGTTCGCCGGGCGTCCGCTGGAACCGACGTGAGACCTCCTCGGCCCTTTCCTCGGGAGTCACCGTGGAGAACCACTTGGTCCATCGGATGCCCAGGAGGCTGGCCAACTGCTTCCGCGACCAGTCGTTGAGGCAAAAGCTGGGGGTGTGGGAGCCCGAGATGTTGCCCGCCACGTCCATCGACAGATCGGAGACGTGGACGATCTCGTCGGGCAGCATCCGGTCAGCGCGGGCGATGACCTCGGCGTGGACCTCATTGAAGCTCTTGGTGGCGCTGATGTTGAACATAGGGGATCCCTTTCGGTGGCAAACAGGAGGTTGGAGAGCACGCATGGAGGCGAGCTCTTCTTGGGGGATGGTCAGGGCAGACGTGGGAGTGACGTCGTGCGTCCCCCTAGGAGCACGACTGCCACTGCCATCCATTCAACCCCCAACAATCCTCAGGAGTGCCTGTTTAGGAATTTTAACAAAAACTTTCAGCGACCAGACTCTGGAGCACTGCAACTGTGGACTTCCACCAGATCCGTTGGCAGGCGGTAATACGGTCTGGGCAAGGGTGTAGCCGCACTCGACCTGGGCGGGCGTCTTGTGGTCGAGCGGCTCCTCGCGTGCCTCGACTCGACGACCACGGTCGGCCGACCGATGCCCAGTGGTCGGTGCCCGCCACCCCCGGCGACAGGTTCCGCGACCTGATGGGGTACAACCCCCGTCCCGGCCACGCGAGTGACGAGGCCATTCTGGTCCATCTCTGCCGCGAGCACGCCCAGAATCGCCTGACCGCCTGACCGCAAGTGGATGCACGCCGGAACCACCACCGGGCTCCTCGGTGTTGACCGAGGAGCCCTGGCAGTGGTTCTCGCGTGGAGGGCGGGGCCAGAGAACGCCGCCGTCGTTCGTGGCCATCCGGCCCGTGCAGAATGGCGGGGCCGGGGGGGAGCGCCGAGGGGACCACGACGCTCGCGAGAAAAATCACGGGAGGGGGCTCCTGCGGGCGTAACGCGCATGCAGGGCACATCCTCCCTGCGGAAGGCCCCTCCCAATGACGACAACCGCTGCTCTCACGATCCCGGTCTCCCCCCCGATCAGTCCCCTGGACATCACCTCACTCACGCTCTTCAAGCCGACCCTGGCCACCAAGATGGCAGGTCATGCGGTGGCCGGGGTCTTCCTGCGTCGTCGC
The DNA here is from genome assembly GCA_964447205.1 of uncultured Myxococcaceae bacterium. Classification (GTDB taxonomy): domain Bacteria; phylum Myxococcota_A; class Polyangia; order Polyangiales; genus JAEUKH01. The sequence continues at coordinate 1,067 of CAYUSB010000029.1, read as the reverse complement.
CCGAGGCTGGTCTCGCTGGACCCCCGCAATGGTTCCTGGGGTTCCTACCGGCTCGATCCCCGTGAGGCACAGGGTGACCGTGCTGCGATGGTCGCCATCGCTGGATACACCGCCCTGTCCATCGCGGAGATGATGAACGAGCCCATGTCCAAGGGCTTCAAGGAGTCTGCCCTCTGCACCGATCTGTACCTCGCGGTCCGTTGCCTTCAGGGAGATGCCCCCAGCCGACACGCGACGCTGGTGTCGCTCCTGCCCCGGGTTCACGAACTGCTCCTGGCTCGGTGGCCGACGGTGCAGGCCGTCGCCGCGCACCTCCTGGCCCACCGGCAGATCGATGGCTCCACACTGGGCCGCATCGTCTGTGCCCGCCCCGAGGACCCTGCCGTCGCGAGCCGGTAGTGTCCACCACGAGGCCCTTAACAGAAGACCGTCTTAGGGCCGTCCGGTGGACACAAGAAAGGAACACCCCATGACCGATCATTCACCCGTAGACCTCCGACCCCCTCGTGGGGTCTATCCTCTTTATGACCTCATGCACACGGGGCTGGCCCACGCGTTGGGTCCCGACGCCGTCGCCGTCCACCAGTGCCTGTGGGTGTTCGCCCAGGTCCACGAGGAGTGCCGTCCATCGGTCGCCAGGGTCGCACACCTCACGGCGATGAACCGTCACACCGTGTCGAAGGCCCTGGATAAGCTCGTGGGGGTCGGGTTGGTGACCATCACCAAGCGCGGCCTCAGCAACATCTACACGCTCCAGTGGACGGGGCTCCGGTTCCCTCCGTTGCCACCGATGCCTGTCCGGGCCGACGGTCTCGGCCCCTATCGGGCCGTGTCGGAGAAGGAACTCGTGGACTACGTGCTGGGTGAGGATGGATCATCTCCCAAGGCCATCTATGGAGCCATCGCAAAATAACTTCGTTGTTTCCTTGTGCCATCACTTCGGGGTAGAGCTCCGGGGGTGGACGTTGACAACGAGGAGCGCATCCGCAGGAAGTACAGCTCGCTGGCCCCTCTGAGGTCCCCTCGCATTTTCCACACATGAACACCTGTACACCTTCAAATCATGT
>CAYUSB010000028.1:57110-116363 GCA_964447205.1 uncultured Myxococcaceae bacterium | reverse complement strand
CGTGGAAGTGAACCGGTACCCCCAAGCTACAGCGACGGCCAGCACCCGACGGCCCTCACCCAATACTGGTCGCACGTCACCCATCTACCCTCTCCCGTGACCGGGAGAGGGTACAGTCGTACCGTAAGAATAGAGTGGGTGAGCCGATATGCCACTACTCCTTCGATTCTCACGACAGAAGAAAACCCTCTCCCGGTCACGGGAGAGGGTAGATGAGTGACGTACGAACAGGTTGGGGTGAGGGCCGTCGGGCCCGGCACCCTCCTCCCCGATCTGGGCACGATTTCGCGCGACGCAGGACTCGGCCGATCTGTAGGGAGCCTCTCGGCCGGGGAGGGACACCGGACGCTGCCGAACGCAAGACATTTCCGTGGGTAAACCTCAGCTCCTCAGGAGAGGGGAATCGGGGGACATCCCTCTCCCCCATGGATTCTCGTGACACGCATCTCCCCTCTCCTCAGGAGAGGGGGAGTCGAGCAACGCACGAATCGCAAGGGGAGAGGAACCGGCCGATCAGTCGTGCAGGGCTTCGGCCCCGCCGATGATCTCCATCAGCTCCTTGGTGATCGCGGCCTGACGGGCCCGGTTGTACTCCAGGGTCAGGCTCCCGATCATCTTCTTCGCGTTGTTGGTCGCGTTGTCCATGGCGGTCATCCGCGACCCGTGCTCGCTGGCCTGCGACTCCAGCATGGCCCGGTACATCGAGACCTTCACGTACATCGGCAACAGCCGGTCGAGCAGAACCTCCCGCGACGGCTCATAGATCGAGTCGACGAGCGACCGGGTCCCCGCCCCGGCTCCGGTCTCGGTGGCGTCGGCCACGATGGGCAGGACAGGCTGCAGGGTCACCACCTGGCTGATGGCGCTCTTGAACGCATTGAACACCAGGACCACCTCGTCGACCCCGCCCTCCTCGGCGGAGAAGTCGGCGATAAACTGCCGGGCGATCTCCCCGGCCCGCGTGGCTCCGCCCTCGTAGGCCCCCACCAGGTCGTGCCGGATGGTGGCCCCGCGGCGGCGGTAGTAGTCCCGTCCTTTGCGTCCGAGGACCGCCAGCTCGACCCGCTTGCCGCTCTCCTCCAGCTCGCGGATCCGCCGGTCGGTGGCCCGCAGGATGGACGAGTTGAAGGCCCCGGCCAGACCCCGGTCGCTGGTGAAGACCACCAGGAGCACGGTCTCGACAGGGCGGGCCTGCAGGAGCGGATGGAGCGGGGCAACCCCCTCGTCGCCCCGGGCCCGTCCGGCGACCGACTGGGTCACGTCGCGGGTCTTGTCGGCGTAGGGGCGCAGGTCGGTGATGCGCTGCTGGGCACGGCGCAAGCGGGCCGCCGCGACCATCTTCATGGCCCGGGTGATCTTCTGGGTGTTCTTCACCGACGCGATGCGCCGACGGATGGCCTTGAGGGACGGCATCTTGATCCTCGTGCGGAGAGAGCGGGCAGGTCCCTCAATGGGAACCACCCGCCGGGGGGAAAACCCTACTGCCCTTTGGGTTCGTCGGCGGAGAAGACCTCGGCGAAGTCTTCCAGCGGCTTCTCGAGCTCGGCGCAGTAGGGCTGGCCGTCCTTCTTGGTGCTCTTGATCTTCTGGTCGCGGATGCCCGCGAGGACCTCGGGGTACTTCGCGTCGAGGTGGGCGTACAGCTCCTTCTCGTACCGCCCGAGGGCCTTGACCGGGTACTTGTCGAGGTATCCCCGGTTGGCCGCGTACACGATGGCCACCTGGTACTCGACCCCGAGGGGCACGTACTGCCCCTGCTTCAGGATCTCGGTGAGCCGCTCGCCGCGGGCGAGCTGGGCCTGGGTGGTCTTGTCGAGGTCGGAGGCAAACTGCGCGAAGGCCGCCATCTCGCGGTACTGGGCGAGGGTGAGCCGCAGGGTGCCCGCGATGGCCTTCATGAAGGAGATCTGGGCGTTTCCGCCCACGCGCGACACCGACAAGCCCACGTTGATGGCGGGCCGGATGCCCGAGAAGAACAGGTCGCTCTCGAGGAAGATCTGCCCGTCCGTGATGGAGATCACGTTGGTCGGGATGTACGCCGACACGTCCCCCGCCTGGGTCTCGATGATGGGCAGGGCCGTGAGCGACCCGCCCGTCCCCGGGACCTTCTTGAGGCCAAGCTCGCCGTGGTCCTTGGTGAGCTTCGCCATGGCCTCTTCGGCGTGCGACTTGCCGAGCACCCCGAGGTGAACCTTGCCGTCCACGCCCTTGGTGGTGGCCGTGACCTCGGCGTCCTTCTTCACGATGACCCAGCCGTCGGCCATCTTCGCCGCGCGCTCCAGGAGGCGCGAGTGCAGGTAGAACACGTCGCCGGGATAGGCCTCGCGCCCGGGGGGCCGGCGCAGGAGGAGCGAGAGCTGGCGGTAGGCCACGGCCTGCTTGGACAGGTCGTCGTACACGATGAGGGCGTGCTGCCCGCTGTCGCGGAAGTACTCGCCCATGGTGACCCCGGTGTACGGGGCGATAAACTGCAACGGGGCGCTCTCCGAGGCGTTGGAGGCCACCACGGTGGTGTACTCCATGGCCCCGTGCTCCTGGAGCTTGTTGACCACCTGGGCCACGGTCGACTGCTTCTGGCCGATGGCGACGTAGATGCAGAAGACCCCTTTGCCCTTCTGGTTGATGATGGTGTCGAGGGCCACGGCGGTCTTGCCCGTCTGGCGGTCGCCGATGATCAGCTCGCGCTGACCGCGGCCGATGGGGATCATCGAGTCGATGGCCTTGATGCCCGTCTGGAGCGGCTCGTTGACGGTCTGGCGGGCCACGATGCCCGGGGCCTTGATCTCGATGCGGCGGGTGTACTGCGAGGCGATGGCCCCCTTGCCGTCGACCGGGATCCCGAGGGCGTTGACCACACGGCCCACCAGGGCCGGGCCTACGGGGACCTCGGCGATGCGCCCGGTGCGCTTGACCAGGTCGCCCTCCTTCACCGCCGTCACGTCGCCGAAGATGGCCACGCCGACGTTGTCCTCTTCCAGGTTGAGCACGAGGCCCATGAGCTGGTTGGGAAACTCCACCAGCTCGCCGGCCTCGGCCCCCGACAGACCGTACACGCGCGCGATGCCGTCACCGATGGTGAGGACCGTGCCCGTCTCGGTGACCTCGATGGTCTTGTCGTAGGACTGGATCTGCTTCTTGATGATCTGGGAGATCTCTTCCGCGCGGAGCTGCATGGTGGTCCTCAGGCCTTGGAGACGCCGGTCGGTGAGGGGTGGCGTCGGGGTTCGATCGGGGTGTGTTGTGTAAGGGGTGCGAAGAGGAGTCGAGGGGGTCTCAGCTCTGAAGGGCGGCCTGCCGAACCTCGGCCAGCCGGGTGCGGACGCTGCCGTCGTAGACCTTGTCGCCGATGCGCGTGACCACGCCGCCGATGAGGGCGGGGTCGACCTTACGCACGAGCGTGACGCTGCGGCCGGTGAGCCTCTCCAAGACCTTGACGAGCCGGCCGTACTGGCCCTCGCCGAGGGGGATGGCGCTGGTGACCTCGGCCTGAACCCGCCCGGCCTTCTCGTCGCCGAGGGTGGCCAGGGCCGCGTCGATCTCGGGCAGGAGGGCCCCGCGGCGGCGGTCGGTGAGGAGGAGCACGGCACTGCGGGTGCTGGGGCTGAGGGCGAGCCGGGCGCAGATGTCGCGCATCACGGCGTTGCGGCCCTCCTGGGAGATCACGGGGTTGGACAGGAGGGCGGTGAGCTCGGGGCTCGTGCGCACCACCTCGGCCACAGAGTGAACCTCGCGGGCGAGGGCCTCGAGCCTGTTCTCTTCCACGCCGAGCATGAAGAGGGCCTTGGCGTAGCGGCGTGCGGTGACGGAGGTGCTCACGCCTGGGCTCCTTCGCCGCGGGCCTGGATGTGGGCCTCGATCCCGGCCACGAACTCATCGGCGAGCCGCGTCTGGTCGGCGGCGTTGATGCTCTTGCGTACGGTCTCTTCGGCCACGGTGGCGGCCGCCAGGACGGCCTGACGGCGGAGGTCTTCGCGCAGGGCCTTGAGCTCCTGGGCGAGGGTGTCGACCCCGTCCTGACGGAGGCGTGCGATCTTGAGTTGGGCCTCGGCCACGATGCGGTCGCGCTCGGACTCGCCGGCCTGGACAAACTCGCGGGTGATGCGGTCGACCTCGGCCTCGAGGCCCGCGAGCCGGGCGGTGTACTCGGCGTGCAGGGCGGTGGCCTCGGTGCGCAGGCGGCTGGCCTCGGTGAGCTCGGCCTCGACGGCGGCCCGGCGCGAAGCCAGGGCGGGGTTGATCGCCCGGCGCAGGGCCATGTACCCGAGGCCCAGGAGGATCAGGAAGTTGATGATCGGCCCGATGAAGGGCGGGGGCCCGTGGCGGCGAACCTCGACCCCATGGTGGCGCTCGATCTCGTCGGGGGGGGAGGGGTTGACCCAGTTGATGGGCCCGGGCTGATGAAACCCCGCGTGGGCCCCATGCTCGGCGTGCCCGGCGTGGTCGCCGTGGGCCGCGTGCTCGTCGTGACCGGTCGAGCTGCCGTGGCTACTGGGGGCGCCATGGGGGACGGGCTCGGGATGCTGGGCGAAGGCCGCGGGGCTGACGCCGAGGGCGGCCCCGAGGAGACAGGCGGATACGACGCGCTTCACGACACGACCTCCCGACGCAGGACCTTGGTGGCGATGTCGCGGGCGAGGCCCGGGACCACGGACTGAACCTCGGCCATCAGGGCCTGGCGCTCGGTGGCGAGGGCGGCCCGTCCGCGGGTGAGCTCGGCGGCCACCTCGCTGCGGACCTTGCTGGTGAGCTCGGCCTCCTGGCGCAGGCCTTCGAGGCGCAGGGCCTCGCGCTGGCGGGCGGCCGTCTGGCGGGCCTCCTTGGTGCGGGTCTCGAGGTCGGCCCGCAGCTTCTTGGTCTCGGCGTCGAGGCGGGTGGCCTCGTGGCGGGAGCCCTCGGTGCCGGCCTCGCGGGCCGTGATGAGCCCGAGGATGGGCCCCCAGAACGTGGCCCGCAGGAAGAGGAAGAGGGCGAACCACAGCCCGAGGTTGAGCAGCAACGTCACGTCGACGTTGATGAGGGGGCGCTCGTTGGCGACGAGCAGCAGGAAGGGACCGGTCATGCGTGCTCCCAGAGCCTCGGCTGCGAGGCGAATGCCTTGTGCGGAGGCGTCGTACGACCGCCAGGACCCCGTTACCGGGCCGCGGTCGCGCGCGCTTCTATCACTCCCTCTCTCCGAGGGTCAAGGCGACGGGGGAGGTAGTGCATCTTGGGCTGGGATTCAATGCCGGTGTGGCAGAAAACGCGGGAGGTCAGTGGGCCGCGGAGGCCCCGGGGGGGACGGGGACCACGGGGGCGGGGGTGGCGGCCTGGATGGCGCTGAGGGCGTGGGCCCGCTCGACCCGGGTGCGGACGGTGTCGGTGACCCGGCGGGCCGAGTTGGCCATCTCGCGCGAGAAGACCGACGAGGGCAGGGGGAGCCGCGGCAGGGCCAGGAGCGAGAAGCTCATGCGGGTGCGGGGCTCGGGGCCTTCGAGGCGGTCGAGGACGCAGCGGGTCTCGAAGCGGTCCATGTTGCCGTCGACGGAGTCGCCGACGAGCTCGACCTGGTTGGGCCCCCGACGGGCGTTGACCCGCAGAAGGGCCCAGACCACCCCGAGGCTCTCGTTGATCGGGACCTGGAGGTACACGTCGGTGAGGGCCCGGTTGCGCCGCACGATGCGGCTCTCCCGGACATGGGGCAGAAACTCGGCGTAGCGGCCGTAGTCGGTCATGGCCTGCACCACGGCCTCCATCGGGGCCCGGATGATGGTCTCGGCCCGTCCGCGCCGGACGGCGACCCCCTCGACAGTCTCGCTGGTCACCACGATCTCCGCGGGTTGGGCCCCGGCCGAGGGGGCCTCGGGCGTCGCAGGCGGAGCGGGTGTCGCAGGGGCGGTGGGGGCCGAGGGGGCGCTGGGGGCCGCGGGAGCGGGTTGGCCGAGGGCCGTCCCACCGACCAGGGTCGCGGCGAGGGTGGCCACGGTGCCCAGGAACCGTTGTCGTACGCGCATCGCCGGAGACCTCCTCGCTACGTGACCTCTGTCGGAGAGAGGCAATCTGTGGGCCGTCGAAGCTGGCAGGGCCCGACGGCCCACAGTTATACACGGCAAGGTCAACCTGTGCACTCGGGCCACCTCTTACAAGCTGCGTCGTGAAGGGGGCACCGCCACCCCAGGGTGGCACCTCGGCCCCCGGGCTGGTCCTCCGCGGGGGGCCTCGATATGCTCGCGGGCCTCCAATGTCCCACCCTGTGTTGCATCACGTCTACCTGATCCCGGGGCTGTTCGGCTTCGGCCGGCTCGCGGGCTACGACTACTTCGAGCACGTCGAGCGGGCCCTCGCCGAGCGCTTCGCGGCGGCGGGGGTGGGGCTGCATATGGAGGTGGTTCCGGCGTTGCCGACGGCGTCGATTCCGATGCGGGCCGCGGTGGTGGCCGAGCTCGTGGCCCGCACCTCCGCCCAGGACACCGGCCCCATCCACCTCCTGGGTCACTCGACCGGAGGCCTCGACGCCCGGCTGCTGATGGCCCCCGGGATTCACCTCCCCGTGGCCCCCGAACAGCTCGCGTGGAGGTCTCGGGTGCACAGCCTCGTGGCCCTCAACACGCCCCACTACGGCACCCCCCTGGCAGCCTACTTCACCACCGTCGCCGGAACCCGGATCCTCTACGCCCTCTCCCTCCTCACGGTCACGAGCCTGTCCCTGGGGCGGGTTCCGCTGTCGGTGTTCTCAAGCCTGGTGTCGGCCTTCGACGGGATCGACCTCAAGCTCGGGCTCCAGATCAAGCTGCTTGACGAGATCACGGCTCGGCTGATGCAGGTCGTCAGCGAGGGCGGTCGCCGCGAGATTTCCACCTACCTCGACAGCGTCAAACACGACCAGGGCGGGATCATCCAGCTCATGCCCGAGGTGATGGAGCTGTTCAACGCCATGGTGGTCGACAACCCCGCGGTGCGTTACGGCTGCGTGGCCACGGCCGCCCCGGCCCCGGGGGCCCGGGGGGTGTTCACGTCATTCGGCTCGCCCCTCGGGCCGTTTCAGATGGGGGTCTACTCGACCGTGTACGGCTTCGCTCGCCGCCTCTCGCCCCGCTACCCGTACGCCACCCCCGACCCCGCCCAGACCCGCACGTTGACCGCCGGGCTCCGGGAGCCCCCGCGGCCCGACCTGGTCGACGGGATCGTGCCCACCCTGTCCATGTTGTGGGGCGAGCTTCTGTGGTGCGGGGTGGCCGATCACCTCGACGTGGTGGGCCACTTCGCCGACCGCGGTCCGGGGCCCCGCAAACACGTCGACTGGCTCCGCAGCGGGGCCAACTTCCGCCGCGACGACTTCGCGGCCATGGCCGACGCCGTGTGCCAGTTTCTCTTGCGGTGATGGCCTCCCCCCCTCGCGGGCTGTCTGTCCCCACCCGTTGAGCCGGTGCGGTATCCTCGTCGCATCATGCGAACCCAGGGAAAACCCCGAAGGGCCTGGTGGCTGTTTGCCGCCCTGGTGGGCTGTTCGGACGGAGAGGTGGCCTCGCTCGGGGAGGGGGGCCTCGACGCCGCGACCGACGGAGCCCACGACGCGGGAGGAGACCCCTGGGACGACCACCAGGCCCCGACCGACCAGGCCCCGACCGACCAGGCCCCGACCGACCAGGCCCCGACCGACCAGCCCCTGCCCGACGGCGGAACCCTGGATGTTCTGCGCCCCGATGTGGTCGACGACCTGCCTCCGGGGGCCCCTCCCCGGGCGGCGTTCCGTGTGACGCCCGCGCGGGTGCGCCGCGGGACCCGCACGACGGTGACCCTGGACGGGACCCTGTCCGCAGGGACGGGCCTCGGGTATCGTTGGTCGCTGGGCGCTGCCGGGCCTGGGATGGGGGCCCTGACCGACCCGCGGGTGTCGGTCGACGTGACGCCCGCGGCCGACCTGGCCCTCGCCCTCACGGTGACCAACCCCGCCGGGAGCGACACCGCCACAGGGATCGTCCGGGTGGACGACCCGCCGCGTGTGGACCCCGGGCCCGACCGGGCCGTCCTCGTGGGCGAGGCGGTCTCCCTCGACGGATCCGGCACGGTCGACCCCCAGGGAGACCCCGTGGCCTTCGTGTGGAGGGTGTCCACCACCCCGACCGGAGGACAGGCCACCCTCACCGGCGAGACCACCGCCACGCCTCGCTTCACCGCCGACACCCCCGGAACCTACACCCTCACCCTCCGGGCCGCAGACCCCCTGGGCCCCGGGCCTGAAGCCTCTGTGCGGGTTCGGGTCTTCACCCGGGCCCTCGACCCGCCGACGGTGACGGTCTCTGCCACGCCCCCGTCCGTGGCCGTCGGGTCCGAGGTCACCCTCGCCGTCGGGGCCATGGGCACCGCTCCCCTCACTGCAACCACCCTCACCGTCCAGGGAGCCCCTGTGACCCTCGACGGGACCGGTCGGGCCCGCTTCCGCCCCCCCGCTCCGGGCGACTACGCCCTCGTGGCCGTGGCCACCGACGCCAACGGCCAGTCCGCCGAGGCCCGGAGCCGCTTCACCGCCCACGCCGCCGGGGCTACGGACAACGGCCCCCCCGTGGTGGCCCTCACCGCCCCCGCCGACGGGGCCGTGGTCGCCGCCGGGGTCCCGATCACAGGGACCGCCCGCGACACCGACCTGGCCCGCTACTTCGTCGAGCTGTCACCGCGCGGCCTCAACCAATGGACCCTCGTGGCCACCGGGACCGCCTCCGTCAACGCCGCAACCCTCGGGACCCTCGACCCGACCCGGGTCACCCCCGGGACCTACGACCTGCGCCTGCGGGCCGTCGACACCTTCGGGCGCGCGGCCACCACCCCGACCCGGGTGGTCGTGATCGACCTCGTGGGCGAAGTCGGAGCCCTACGATTCTCAGGGACCGACCTCGCCCTGCCCCTCGTCGGGGTCCCGATCCGGGTGTCGCGGACCTACGACTCCCACGAGACCCGCGTCGGAGACTTCGGCCCGCGGTGGTCGATGGGCGTCGGGGCCGTCGACCGGATGGAGCGCCCCAATGTCCCGGGCGAAGGGTGGCGCTTCTCGGGCGACTGCGTCCGGACCCGGACCGTGACCGAGCTGCGGGCGCACCCGGTGGTGTTTCGAGTGGCCGGGCGGGCGATGGTGTTCCGCTTCGCCCCGGAGTTTGTGAGCTGCATGGGGGGCGGGCAGAATTTCCGGGCCCGCTTCGTGCCCGTGGGCAACGTCTTCGGGGCCACCCTCGGGGGCTACGGCCCCGGGCAGACCCTCTTCCTGACCTCGGGCGACGACACCCTGCTCGTCGCCGACGGCCCGGGTGCAGGGTCCGTGTACGATCCCCGGGCCTTCACCCTCACCCTGCCCGACGGGCGTCAGTACTCCCTCGACCTCGACCGCGGTCTGACGGCCGAACGCGACGCCCACGGCAACACCGTGACCATCACCCGCACGGGGATCACCCACTCCTCCGGGGTTGCCGTGACCTTCACCCGCGACACCGCCGGGCGGATCACGGCCATCGCCCGGTCCGACGGGGCCCGGCGCACCTACGCGTACAACGCCGCGGGAGACCTCGTGACCGCCACCGACTGGGAGGGCGGCCGATGGACCTACCTCTACGCCGGGGCCCACCGCCTCGCGCGGGTCCTCGACCCGACGGGCAACCCCGTGGCCACCCACGCCTACGACCCCGAGGGCGAGCTCACGGCCGTCACCGACGCCCTCGGGCGGAGCGTGACCTACGCCCGCGACCGGGCCGCCCGCACCGAGACCCTCACCGACCGGGCGGGGGCCCGCACCGTCATCGCCTACAACCCCCGCGGTCAGGTGCTCTCGGTCACGGGCCCGAGCGGGGCCACGGAGCGCAGCGAGTACGACCCCGCGGGCAACCCCACGGCCTCCATCGATCCTCTCGGCAACCGCACCGAGTCCACCTTCGACGCCCTGGGGCGCGAGCTCACCCGGCGGCTCCCGACGGGCGTGACCCAGGCCACGACCTGGGACCCCCGGGGCAACATCACGTCCCGCACCGACGGGCTGGGAGGCCGGGACAGCTTCGGGTACGACCCCCGGGGCAGCCTCGTGTCGATCACCGACCCCGCCGGAGGGACCGTCACCCTCACCCGCGACCCCCGCGGGGCCCTCACGTCGGCGACCCGCCCGGGAGGGGCCGCGTGGCGCCTCACGCCCACCCGGGAGGGGTGGCTGCAAGACCTGATCGACCTCCGGGGACACCGTCACACCCTGACCCTCGATCGCCTGGGGCGGCCGACGGAGGTGCAGTCGGACATGGGGGGGATGTCTCTGCGGGCAGCTCTGGGGTGGACCCCCTCGGGGCGTCCGAGCGCCCACACCGCTCCCAATGGGATGGCCTCGACCCTGGGCTGGGACGGGGCCGGTCGGCAGGTGTCGGTGGGCCATCCGGTCTTCGGCGAGACCCGGCACGTCTACGACGGAACCGGGACCCTCGCGGCGGTGGTGGCCCCTGGCGGCGGGACCCGGGTCTGGGAGAACGACCCCGAGGGGAGGGTCACCGCCACGACCACGGGGGCCGGACGACGGATCGTCACCGTCCGGGATCCCGCCGGCCGGGTGACCGCCGTGACGGGCCCCGACGGGGCCGTGACCCGTACGACCTGGCGTATGGACGGCCTGCGCGAGCGCCAGACGGCCCCCAATGGGGCGGTGACCTCCTGGGTGTACGACCGCTTCGGCCGGGTCACCTCGGTCCGCGGTCCGATGGGGCTCAGCTCGGGTTTCGCCTACGACCCCTTGGGGCGGGTCACCGCGGTGACCGACCCCGCGGGCATCGAGACCGTGTACACCCTCGACGGCCGCGGAGACGTGACGGCCGTGGCGGTCGCTGGACAGCGGCCCTCGACCCGAACCTGGGACGGAGACCGCCGACTCACTGCGGTGGGGACCCCCGACGGGCGGGTCACCCGCTTCGTGTACGAACCCGGGGGTGAGCTCCAGCGGGTCACCGACCCCGCGGGGGGGACCGTCGGGCTGGCCTACGGCCCCATGGGGCTCGCCTCCGTCACGGACCCCAACGGCCGGGTTCGGCGCTACGAGCGCGACGCGAGCGGGAACATCACCCGCGTGACCCTCCCCGGCGGGGCCTCGGCCACCCTGCGGTACGACCCCATGACCCGGACCACGGTGCGTACGGGCTACGACGGGCGCAGCACCACCACCCTCCGCCAAGACCTGGCCGGGCGGGTCGTGGCCCGCGAGGCCTCCGACGGGGCCGCTGTGGGCTTCACCTACGACCTCGACGGCTTCGTCACCGCCACGCGGGACCTCCGCGGGACCACCGGGCTCCTGCGCGACCCCGCGGGCAGGCTGGTGACCGAGGTGACCCCCGACGGACGGACCGTACGCTACGACTACGACGCCCTGGGAAACGTCACCCGCGTGTCCACCCCGGGCGGCGACCGGCGCTACGCCTACGACCCCGCCGGGAGGCTTCTTGAGATCGTCGACCCACGCGGCGGGCGCACCACCTTCGGCTACGACCCCGGAGGCCGCCTCGCCTCGACGGCATGGCCCAACGGGGTCACCGCCCAACGCACCTGGAACCCCCGGGGTATGCTCGCCGAGCTCTCCCTCCGTCGCGGCGAGGCCGTCCTCCTGCGCGAGCGCTACACCTACGACGAGGCCGGTCGCCTGACCCGCATCGAGGAGGACGGGGGCGCCCGCACGGACTACACCTACGACCTCCTCGACCGGCTCACGGGCGAGTCCGCGGTCGCGGCCGGGGCCACCCGCTCCACCCAGTACCGCTACGACCCCGCGGGAAACCTCGTGCGGATCGAGGCCCCGGGGGGCCTCCGCGCGTTCGCCGTCGACCCCGACGACCGGGTGACCACCGACGGCGAGGCCACCTTCCGTTGGGACCCCGAGGGGCGCCTCGTGGCGATCGTGGGCGGACCCCGGGCCATGACCCTGCGCTACGACGGCCTGGGTCATCTCGTCCATGTCGAGACCACCGGCGCGGCCCTCGGGAGGCACACCGTGGACTATCGCTACGACGCCGGGGGGCTCCTGGCCGCCCGCGTGGCCGACGGGGTCGAGCGGCGCTTCTTGTGGGATCGCAGCGCGGCCCTGCCGCACATCGTGGAGGAGAGCGACGCGACCGGGGCGGTCGTGGCCATGAGCACGGGGGCCGGGTCGGCGGGGCCCCTCGCGCGCCACGAGGGGAGCGCGGTCCGGTACCTCCACGGCGACCGACTGGGGAGCCTGCGGGCGGTCACCGACGAAGCCGGGACGGTGCGCGAGGCGGGGCGGTACACGGCCTGGGGAGAGCCCCTGGGAGGGCCCGCGCCGACCGGGGCCCCGCGCGGGTTCGTGGGCGAGTGGCGCGACCCGGTGACGGGGATGTACTTCCTCCGTGCGCGGTTTTACGCCCCGTGGCTCGGGCGGTTTACGACCCCCGACCCGGCCCCCGGCGACCCCCGCGACCCCCAGTCCCTTCACCCCTACGCCTACGCCACCGACCGACCGACGATGCGGGTCGACCCGACGGGGCGGACCTCCTTCGTCGGGGCCATGATGAGCACCGCCCTGGCGATGACGCGGACCCTCGTGTCCTTCACCGCGGCCCACCCGGTGTTCGCCTCCGCGGTGACCCAGGCCGGGGCCCTGGGGCTCTTCTATTGGAGCCACCAGGACGCGGTGGCGTCGGCGCGGCCGGGGTTCTTGTCGTTCCAGGGGGCTCCCTCGACCCTCGCCGTGGGGGCGGGGTTTGGCACCGCGTGGCGCCGTGCGACCTACGTGAGCGCGGCGGTCGGGACCGAGGGGTTGATCTGGCTCCCCGACGCCCGCAACCCCCCGCCCTACCGGACCGCGAGCTACGCCTACTACGGCTACGCCTTCGGGGGGGCGAGCCTGGAGGCCCTCGGGGTCTACGCCGGGGCGGTGTGGGACGCCCCGACCCCCGGGAGCTACGAGGGGGCCTCGGTGTCCCTCACGAGCTACCTCCCGGTGATCGTCGGGATCGTGGCAGCCCACGGCAGCCCGGAGGCCCTCCTCACGGCCATCCCCCTGACCACGTGGGGGGTGGTGACGGCCCTGGCCTTCTCCCCCGCGTCCTCGGTCGTAGGAGACGACCCCCGCCCCCGGGCCCGCGGGTATCACGCCCAACCCTATGGAGTCGCTGTGGCCACGGGGTGGACCACGGCCCTCAACTGGACCGCCCCCCTCCCGAATTTCTTCACCTATACCTCGCTCACCTACAACCTGCTAGGCCAGCCCCAGTAGGGTAGCCCGGGCAGTGTGCACGAGGGCCTGCACCGCCCTGTGGGCCTCCTCCTGCACCTCCCGGAGCGAGGCCCCGCGCGTGTCGAGGGGCTCGCCCACGGCCAGGGCCACCCGCGTCTCGGGGGCCTCCAGGAGCCGGGTGGCGTGGGCCAGGAAGGGCTCTTGGAAGAAGGTGGCGTGATCGCCGTCGTAGGCGAGACCCACCGGGAGCACCGGGGCCCCCGTGCGCAACGCCGCGGCGAAGGCCCCGGGGTGAAAGTCTCGAACCTCGTCGTCGGGGTAGGTGGTTCCCTCGGGGAAGATGGTGAGGGAGCGACCCAGCCGGAGCCTGCTGACCATGGCCCGCAGGGCGGCGCTCCCGCTGGCCTTGTCCGATCGGTCGACGTAGAGGGTGCCCGCGTAGGGGGCGAGCCGGCCCAGGACGGGCCATCGGGCGAGGTCGTCGCGCGACAGGAGATGCCCCCCGAAGGCCGCCAGCATCACCAGGATGTCCACCATCGAGCGGTGGTTGCTCACCACCACCCGGCCCGTGCTCCCGTCCTCCATCCCGCGGGGGAGGAAGGCCTCGGTCCAGAGTCCCGAAGACAGCGCAGGGGCGGCGATCACGGTGACCCCGAGGGCTCGGAGCATGGCCGCGGCCCAGCGCCGTACGATGGCGTCGCGGCGGGACTCGACGGGCCCGAGGGCCCAGGTCTCGGCCGTCAGGGTCGCCACGTCGAAGGCCGTTCGGGCGGCGAGGCGGGTCGTGCGCCCTGCCATCCGCGGCAGGAGGGCGACGGGGAGCGTCGGGGCCACGGGGTCAGCTCGTGGGCCGCAGGCGGTAGATCATGACCACCACCAGGAGGGTCCAGCTCACCACCGTCAGCACAAACGGAACATCCCGGAGCATGGCGTCGGTGGGCGACTCCCCCTGGGACGACCCCAGGAGCTTGACGAAGCGGCCGATCCCGACGAGCACGAAGGGGGTGGTGGCCCAAAGGTAACCCTGGGCAAACTGGAGGATCTCCGGGGGCCGAAGGGTCCACGCGAGGTACACGGCCACCGTGGCCAGGGCCGTCACCCACAGGGCGGCCCGCAGGGCGTGGAGGGAGTAGAACCGCAGGGCGTCGCGGGCCTTCGCGGCGTTGACGGAGAGCTCGTGATAGCGTTTGCCAAAGCCCAGGAAGAGCGAGAGAAACGCCGTGCACAGCAAGAGGTACAGGGAGGGGCGCACGGGCTGGTCGACGGTCGACACCGCGTACGACCCGGCCACCACCCGCAGCACAAACCCCAGGGCGATGCTGCCCACGTCGAGGTAGGCGAATTGTTTGAGCTTGAGCGAGTAGGCGAGGTTGAGGACCAGGTAACACAGGGCCGCGAGGCCCACCCGGACATCGAGCCACAGGGTGCCCCCCACCCCGAGCACCACCAGGACCCCCGCCGCGAATCGTGCCACCCCCTCGGGAACCTTCCCGGCTGCGATGGGTCGATGGCACTTGGTCGGATGGCGGCGGTCGTCCTCCACGTCGACGAGGTCGTTGATGGTGTAGACCGCACCCGCCAACATGGAAAACCCCGCGAAGGCCGCCGCGGCCCGGAGCAGGATCGGCTCATGAAACAGGTTTTTCGCGAAGACCACCGGTGCGAGGACGAAGAGGTTCTTCACCCACTGCTTCGGCCGCATGGTCTTGAGGATTCCGACGAGGACCACGATGGCCGCGGAACCTATCACTTCCCTCGCCCCGGTCGACCCTTCTCCCGCTCCTCCCTCGTTTCCTCCGCCGCCCTGACCCTGGGCCTGTTGGTCTGCGCCCCCGAAGCCCGGGCCCAACGCACGGGCGAGGAGTGGGCGGCCCAACACCTCCGCGACGCCGCGGCCCAACGGCAATCCCCCCGCGGGGCCCTCGCGATCTTGCGCCTGCGGGGGATGCGCGACCACGTCGACCCCGTCCCCCTGGCCGAGGGGCTCGGTCGCCTCGCGGCCCAACCCGGGATCCTGCCCCTCCTGCGCGACCAGAGCCTGCACGCCCAGGCCGAGATCGTGCGCGACCTCGGGGCCCTGCCCCGGTCCGAGTCCATCGCGGCGGGCCTCGGGTACATCACCCGCTGGAGCGTGGTGGGCCCCTTCGACAACGAGGGTCGGGCCGGCTTCGGCCGGGAGTTCGCCCCCGAGGCTGCACGACGCGAGGCCCTGTCGCCCGAAGCCCGCTACGACGGGATCCAACGGGCCGTAGGGTGGCGCCCCCTGCCCGCCATCACCCGCCTCGGGTATGTCCCCCTCGATCCCGTGGTGCGCCCGAGCGTCAACGCCTGCGCCTACGCCCACACCACCCTCACCGCCCGCCAGGAGGCCCCCGGGGTCCTCTGGCTCGGGGCCACCGGGGCCGTGGCCGCCTGGGTCAACGGGGCCGAGGTCTACCGCGACCTGGCCGTACGTCGGGCCTTCCCCGACCGGGCCGGGGTGGCCATCCGATTGCGCCGCGGGGCCAACCGGGTCCTCCTCAAGGTCTGCTCCGACGACCGGGGCCTGGGGTTCTACCTGCGGGTGACCACCCCCGGGGGAGCCCCCCGCACCGACCTCGTCCCCACCGACGACCTCGCCGCAGCCCCCGTGTTGCCCGCAGCCCCCGCGGCTCCCGCAACCCCCGCGACCACTCCCGCGACCCTCCCCGTGCCGCGCGTGCTCGGGGTCTTCGCCGCGCTCCGGGCCGCCGCCGAGGGCCCCCGGGCCACGGCCCAGGGACGCGAAGACCTCGCCCGCTGGATCCACCTCACCCAGTCCGACGACCTCACCAACACCCGGGCCGCCGACCTGGCCGAACAGGCCGCCCGCGAGGCCCCCACCTCCGCCCGCTGGCTCCTCCTGGCCGACATCGCCACCGAGCGAAACCGCCGCCTGGAGGCCCTGCGCCGGGCCCTGGCCCTCAGCCCCAACGACCCGCACGTCCTGACGGCCGTCGGCCACGCCCGCCGGGTGGGGGTCCGCCCCGAGGAGGGCCTCGGCCTCATCGAGCGGGCCATCGCCCTCGACCCGGGGTACGTCCTGGCCCACATCGAGCGGGCCCTGTGCCTCGAAGGGATCGGGTTTCCCTTCGCGGCCCACCGGGCCCTGGAGGACGCCGCGGCCCTGGCTCCTCGCAGCGCCCAACTCCTGCGGGCCCGGGTGGCCATGGCCGAGCGGGCCGCCCAACACGGCCTCGCCAACACCCTCCGACAGGCCCTCGGGCGCCTCCGGGGCGGCGACGTCGAGGTGTGGGAGTCCATCGCCCGCGACGCCCGCACCCGCGGAGACGCCGACACCGTACGCACCCTGGCCGAGCGCATCGTGACCCTCCGCCCCGACCTCCTCAGCGTCTACAACCAGGCCGCCGAGCTCTTCGAGAGCGTCGGGGACGCCGACCGGGCCGTGGCCGTGCTCGCCCAGGCCACGGACATGGTCCCCGCCGAGGCGTCCCTGTGGACCTCCCGGGCCGCCCTGGAGGCCCGCCTGGGCCGCAACGACGCGGCCAGGGTCTCGATGCGTCAGGCCCTCGCCCTGCGCCCGCAAGACGCCACCCTGCGCCAGCACCTGGCCTCTCTCGAACCGCAGCAGGCCCGCCCCGACGAGGCCGCGGCCGAGTCGTCGGAGGTCTTCCTCGCCCGGCGCAGCCAGCGCCCCGCCGACGGGTACAACCTCCGGGCCCTGCAAGAGCTCACCGTGCGTACGGTGTACCCCAATGGCCTGTCGGGCACCTTCCGTCAGGTCGTGTACGAGGTGGTCAACGAGCAGGGGGCCCGGGACGGGCGGTCGTACACCCTGCGCTACGACCCCTCCAGCGAGCGCTACGAGCTCCGGACGGCCCGCGTCTACCACCCCGACGGGAGCGTCGACGAGGGGACGCAGATGGAGGAGTTCAACGTGTCGAGCGACCCGGCCACGCGGATGTATTTCAGCAGCCGGATCGTACGCCTGACCTTCCCCAGCCTCGGCCCCGGGGACGTGGTGGAGGTGCGTTGGCGCACCGACGACGCCTCGCCTCGCAACGCCTTCGCCGACTACTTCGGCGACCTCCAGCTCGTGCAGGCTGCGGTCCCGCGGGCCCGGTTCGGGTATGTGCTCCGGGCCCCGGCCGACCGGGCGTTCTTCGTGCACGCCACGACCCTGCCGGGCGGACGGGCCCTCACCCACGACGACCGGGTCGAGGGCGACACCCGCGTCCAACGTTGGACCGCCGACGACGTCCCCGCGGTCCCCCCCGAAGACCGGGCCCCGGGCCTGACCGAACGCGGGGCCTACCTGCACCTCAGCACCTACCGCGACTGGGCCGACGTGGGCCGCTGGTACTGGGGCCTCGTGCGCGACCAGCTCGTCCTCGACGACCGGCTCCGGCAGGTCGTGCGGGAGATCACCGCGGGGCTCACCACCGACCGCGACCGGGTCCGGGCCATCTACCACTGGGTCATCACCCACACCCGGTACGTGGCCCTGGAGTTTGGCATCCACGGGTTCAAGCCGTACGCGGTGCCGCAGGTGT
Organism: uncultured Myxococcaceae bacterium; assembly: GCA_964447205.1. Classification (GTDB taxonomy): domain Bacteria; phylum Myxococcota_A; class Polyangia; order Polyangiales; genus JAEUKH01. The sequence goes on along the minus strand of CAYUSB010000028.1, from coordinate 98,651 downwards.
GCACCCGGGGGTTTGGCGACTGCAAAGACAAGGCGAGCGTCATCGTCACCATGCTGCGCGAGGCCGGGATCGAGGCCTCCCTCGTGCTCCTGCGCACCCGGGCCAACGGGGCCGTGGCCGACCAGCCCGCCTCCCTGGCCATCTTCGACCACGCCATCGCGTACGTCCCCTCCCTCGACATCTTCCTCGACGGGACGGCCCAGCACAGCGGGATGGACGAGCTCCCCGCCGGCGACCAGGGCGTCATGGCCCTCCTCGTCGACGGCCGGGGCGAGGCCCGACTCGTGCGGACCCCCGTGTACACCCCCGAGCGCAACTGGCAGCGGATCACCTCGGTCCTCACCCTCCACCCCGACGGAGGCGGGACCCTCCAGAGCACCCAGGAGATGCAGGGCCCCGACGCCCCGTCCCTGCGGCAGCAGCTCGAGGCCGAGGCCACCCGGGTCGAGCGGGTCGAGGACCTCCTGCGCGAGCGCTACCCCGGGGTGCGGGTGACCCGCGTCACCACGGGCGACCTCACCGACCTCGAGGCCCCCGCCCGGCTGGAGTACGAGGCCACCGTGAGCCAGGTCGGGACGCGCCAGGGGGCCGACCTCCTCCTCTCGGCCGCCCCGCCCATCGACCTCACCCGGCGGTACGCCTCCCGCTCGACCCGGACCCACGACCTCATTGTGGGCATCCCCAGCCGCGTCGAGCACGCCCGCACGGTGCGCCTGCCCGCGGGAGCCACCGTGAGCGACCTGCCCCCGGCCGTGGCCCTGGAGAGCCCCTTCGGGCGCTTCGAACTGCGGGTCGAGGCCGCCGGGCAGACCCTGCGGGTCCATCGCCTGCTGACCCTCACCCGCGACCGTATCCCCCCGGCGGAGTACCCCGCGTTTCGCTCCTTCTGCCAGAGCGTCGACGAGGCCCTCGTGCGCCGGGTCACCGTCCGGATGCCCTCTCGCCCCGACGAGTCCCCCCGATGAACGTCCGCCCCCGCCTCCTCCCCGCCCTCGCGGCCGTCGCCCTCCTCGGGGGGTGCGCCGGGTCTCGAGCCTCGGGCCCCGCCGACCCCCTCGCAGCCCTTCGCCGCGCGGCCCGAGAGCACCCCGACGACCTCCTCGCCCGCCGCGACCGGGCCCTCGGCGAAATGGTGGCCTCGGGGGGCGACCTCGCCTTCGCCGAGTCCGAGCTCTTCGCCCTCAGCCCCCGGCTCCCGCACGACCCCCGGGTGCGCTTCGGGGAGGGGGTTCTTGCGGCCCAACACGGCGACTTCGAGCGGGCCGTCACGGCCCTCGTGGCCACCATCGAGGGGGCCCGTCGTACCCCCGACCCGTTGGGCCCCGTCCTGGCCGAGAGCGCCATCAACAAGCTCGTGTCGATGCGCGGTGACGTCCGCGATTTCGCGGCGAGCTTCACCCCCCTCGTGGAGGCCGTCCGGGCCGACCCGGGGCACCTCGGGGCCGGGGCCGCCTTCGAGGTCCTCGAGACGGCCGTACGCTGGGCCCGCGAGCGCGGAGACCGCACCCTCCAGGCCTCCCTCGTGACCGCGGCGGGCTGCGTTCCGACCTTCTCCGTGGTGGGGCCCTTCGGCCCCTTGCCCTCGTTGCGCTTCGACGACCCGTTGCCCCCCGACGACGCCGGGCCCCTCGCGGCCCGCTACGACATCGGCCCGGGACGTCCCGCCCAGAGCCCGTACACCGTTCAGGCCCGGGGCTGCGCGGCCAACCTCGGGCGGGGATCGACCCTGACGGGGGTTCTGTATGCGGCCACCGACTTCCTCCTCGACCACGACGCCGAGGCCGTGGTGCGGGTCGAGTCCCCCAACGCCTTCGCCGTCCTCCTCGATGGGGTCCGCCTGACCACGGTCGACCCGCGGGCCCGGGCCGTGGGCTCGACGGTGACCCTCCCCGTGCGCCTCGCGGCGGGGCGTCACACCCTGCGGATCAAGGTCGCCAGCCCCTACCACTCCCCCCTGGTCATGGCCGCCGTGCTCGACCCCACGGGCCGCCCCCTCGTGCAGTACACCCCGCCCCAGGGAGGGGCCCACGGGGTCCCGCCGGTTCGGCTCGACCCGCCCCCCACGGATGCCCCCGAGCACCCGGTCAACGACGCCTACGCCTCCGCCCGGGGCCTTGGCGACCCCTTCACCCGCTACGCCTTCGCCGAGCTGGCCTTCTCGCGGCGCCACCCCATCGCCGCCCGCGAGCTCCTTCGCCCCCTGGCCACGGCCTCGACCCCGACGGCCACGACCCTGGTGGCTTGGGCCTCGGTGGCCCAGGCCGATCCGTTTCTGCCCGCGTCCCAGGGCCGCGACCGGGCCCGACGGGCCTACGAGCGGGCCGGACAGATCGACGGACGGGCGTACTTCCCCGCCCTGCAGCTGGCCCGCCTCGCGGGCGAGGACGAGCGGGCCGACGAGGCCCTGCAGATGCTCCGTACGGCCCGGGAGCGCTTCGCCGACAACCCCGAGATCGAGAGCGAGCTGGCCGACCGTCTCCTCCAGCGCAACTGGGAGGGAGAGGCCCGTACGATCCTGACGGGGGCCCGGACCCGGCTCCCGGGGGCATGCTGGCCCGTACGCATGCTCTTCACCCTGGCCCAACGCCACGGGGACGGAACCCAAGAAGCCGACCTCGCCGAGCAGATCCGTCGCTGCGACGCCCTGTCCGACGCGGGGGTCGGGGTGTACACCCGGATGCGCCGGTACGCCGAGGCCGCCCGCGAGCTCGACCGGCTCCTCGAGGACGACCCCGAGGGACGCGGCCTGCGTCGCTCCCTGATGGAGCTGGCCCGGGCCCGGGGCGACACCGAGGAGGCCGTACGGCGGGGGGTGGCCTTGCTCGAGGCCATGCCCGAGGACGACACCCTGCGGGCCGATCTGGCCGATCTCCTGGTGGGGTCGGGGCAGAGGGCCCGGGCCCGAGCCCTGCTCGACCGCGAGCTCGCGCGCAACCCGGCCGAGCTGACGGGCCTCTTCCGGCTGCGGAGCCTGCTCGCGGGGGCCGAGGACCTCGACCCGTGGCGCCTGGACGGCCGGGCGGTTCTGCGGGACTTCGACGCCTCCGGGCGGCGGTACGACGCCGCGGCGGTGCTCGTGCTCGACTACACCGTGCGGCGTAACTTCGCCGACGGGTCGGCCCTGGAGCTGACCCACAACCTCGTGCGGGTGCAGAGCCGCGAGGGGGTCGAGGCCTACGGGGAGTTCGCCCTGCCGGCCAACGCGACCCTCCTGGCGATTCGTACGATCAAACCCGACGGGCGGGTCCTGGAGCCCGAGGAGATCGCGGGCAAGGAGTCGCTCTCTCTGCCCGACCTGAGCCCCGGGGACACCGTGGAGTTTGAGTACGTCCGGACCCTCGGGGGGACCGACGTGGCGCCCGGGGGGTTTCTCACCGACCGCTTCTATTTCCGTGGGTTTGATGTCCCGTACGACCGCACCGAGTACGTGCTGGTGTCGCCCCGGGGGATGCCCCTGACGGTCGACCCCCGGGGGGCGGCTCCTGCCCCCGAGCGGACCGAGCACGGGGGCCTCGTGCAGCACCGCTGGCTCCTGCGGCACAGCGACCGGATGACCCCGGAGTCACGGAGCGTGGCCACGCGGGAGTTTGTTCCGAGCGTGGCGGCCGGGTCGGGGGCGACCTGGGAACGTTTCGTCGACGCCCTGCGGGCCCGCCTCATCGACCTCGACGTGGCCGACCCCGAGGCCCTCTCCCTCGTGCGCGAGGTGACCCGCGGGGCCCGGGGGGCCGACGCCCGCCTCGCGGCCCTGCACCGTTGGGTGATCGGCAACATCCAGCAGGAGGGCGGGGGCACGCCCTTCGAGTCGGCTCCGCGGATGCTCGCCGCCCGGGCGGGCCACCGGACCCGGGTCTTGTGTTACCTGGCGAAGCTGTCGGACATCCCCTGCGACATGGCCCTCGTGCGCCAGGGGAGCTCGGACAGCACCCCCAGCGACCTGGCCGACGACGACACCTTCCAGTCGATCCTCCTGCGGGTGCAGACCGAGTCGGGCGAGCGCTGGGTCACCGCGGCCGACAACAACGCCCCCCTGTCCTTCGTGCCCCCGGCCTCCGCGGGGGGCGAGGCCCTCCTGCTGGTGGAGGGGGCCCGGAGGGGGAGGGTTCCGCCCTTGGATCTGGACGCGCATGGGCGGAGTTTGACGGTGCGCCTCGCGCTCAACGCGGACGGATCGGGCCGGGGCGAGGTCGAGGAGCGTCTCCGGGGATTCGCCGCCATCGGGGCCCGGCAGGTGTTGCGTCGCCTCGACGCGGCCAACCTCGAGCGGCAGTTTGAGGGCTACGTGGGCGGCCTCGTGGCGGGGGCCTCGCTCGTGTCCCTGGCTGTGGAGGGCGCGGCCCGGGTCGACGACGACGTGGTGTTTCGGTACACCTTCACGGCCCCGGGCATGGCCACCCGGACGGGGCCGCGGCTCATCTTTGACGGGATGTTCCATGCGGACGCGGCCCGCACCTGGGCCGACCTGCCCACCCGCACCACCCCCTTGTGGAACGGCGACCCCGTCAACGCCACCCTCGACCTGACGGTGACCGTCCCGCCCGGGGCCACCCTGGAAGAGCTGCCCCAACCCACTGAGGGGGCGGGCCCGGGGGTGACCTGGTCGATCGCCTGGGAGCGGGTGGCCGAGACCCAGGGGTTTCGTCTGCGTCGCCGGGTGCGTCTGCCCACCGGGCGCATCTCCGTGGCCGACTATCCGGCCTTCGCAGAGAGCGTCCGGGCCCTCGACACCGCCGACACCCGGCGGGCCCTCCTGCGCCTGCCCTGAGCACCGCGCCACAGCGCGGTCCTACCCCGGCGGCCTGGCGGCCCTCATCCCTTCAATTCTTACTGCGCGATGGCACCCTCTCCCGTAGTTGGGAGAGGGTCGATGGATGACGTGCGAACAGTATTGGGTGAGGTCACCCATTTCCCTCCCCTTGTCCCGGGAGAGGGGGCCATCGTACCGTGAGAACAGAGGGGGGTGAGGGCCACCGGGCCGCCGGGCCTGACGGTCAGCCGCGGTAGGTGAAGGCGATCTCGTGGTCGCAGATGCGGAAGAGGTCGCCCTCCTGGATGGGGCGGCGCTCGACCCGGCCGGTGTTGTACTCGATCCCGTTGGTGCTCCCCATGTCGACCATCCAGTACTGTCCCTGGTGGCGTACGACCCGGGCGTGCTGCCGGGAGACGTTGGGGTCTTTCACCACCAGGTCGCAGCTCTTGTTGCTGCGGCCGATGTAGAACTCGTCCTTGGTGATGGGGTACCGCTGCCCCTCGAACACCGCGAAGAGGACCCCCCCGGTGGGAGCCTGGGCCTGCATCGGGCGGCCGCCCATGTTGGGGGGCGGAGGCCGCGGGGCCGGTCCTCCCCCCGGGGCCATGGGGCGCGACCCGAGCCCGCTCTGCCCCCCCGGAGGCATCGGGACGGCCCCGCGCCCGGGCGCCTGCATCCCGGGCATCGGCCGCGGAGGAGCCCCCCCCGGCATCGGCCCCGGAGGCATCGAACCAGCAGGCATCGGGCGTCCCGGAGGGGGCGTCGGGGCCATCCCCGGGGGGGCCGCCCCCGGGGCTGCCTTGCCCTGGGTCCGGGCGTAGTGCCGCATGGCTTCATTGATGAGATAATCGACAGAACACTGCAAGTCCTGGGACATCCCCTCAAAGGTGTCCCAGAGGTAATCCCTGCACTGAAACTGCCGGATGCTCTTCCGATTGGGGTCGTCGGTCATCAGCTCTCTCCCTGACCCTCAGCGATAGACAAATTGAATCTCGTGATCGCAGATACGGTAACTGTCGCCGTCTTCGACCACCTTGCGATCGACCTTGGCGCCGTTGTATTCTACGCCATTCGTACTCTGCTGATCGACGATCCAGTACTGGCCGTTGTACAAGACGACGCAGGCGTGGCGGCGCGACACGTTGGAGTCGCGGATGGTGAGGTCGCTGGTCTTCTGGCCGCGGCCGATGACAAACTCCTCCTTGGTGACGGGGTACTGCTGCCCTTCGAAGAGGGCGATGAGGGTGCGCCCCTGGGTCGAGCTCCGCCCGGGGGCCTGCTGCGGGCGTTGGGGGGGATTGAGGGGCCCGGGGCCGGTGGTCGACGGCGGGCGCGGGGGCGGGGGGCGCTGGGCCATCCCGGGCATTCCTCCGGGAGCACCCTGGGGCTGTTGCATCCCGCCGCCGGACATGGACGGGAGCCGGGGGGCCACCGAGGCTCCCATCCCAGGGGGCTGCATCGGGGGCATCCCGGGGCGGCCGGGGGGGGCCATCCCGGGAGGGGCCATCCCGGGGGGCTGACCGGGCATTCCCCCTTGCATTCCGGGGGGGCGCATCCCGGGCATTCCCATCCCGGGGGGCTGGCCGGGCATCCCGCCCTGCTGCATTCCGGGGGGGCGCATCCCGGGCATTCCCATCCCGGGGGGCTGGCCGGGCATCCCGCCCTGCATCCCCCCCTGCGGCATCCCGCCCGGACGCCCGGGGAACCCGCCCCGCTGGGCGTTGAGGGGCTCCATGGGCTCGGCCTGCTCGACGTAGGGGCCCCCGCGGTTGCGAGAGTGTGCAAACTGCCGCATCGCTTCATTGATGAGCGAGTCCGGCGTGCAATCGTACTCGTGGGACATCTGGTCGAAGGCGTCCCAAAGGTAGTTGCGGCACTGAAACTGACGGACTGACTTATCGTGGGGATCGGCGGCCATGGCACCCGCTGCCTTAGCGTACGTCGCGCACTACTGCGCGGGGTTGGTGGGAGTGGGGGAGGGGGTCGGCTGGGCCGCCCGCAGGGCACGTTGGAGCTGCTCGCGGGCCCGGGTGGCGACGGCGCCCACCGTGGCGAGCTGCTCCTCGCTCCAGCCTTCGCCCTGGATGGGCGTGGCGTCGGAGGTCATCGGCTGCAACAAGGCCAGATCGCTCTCTTCGCCCTTGACCCCGAGAAACATCAGGGCCAGAAGGCGCACGGCCACCGGGTGGTTGGCGGCGGTGTATCGCCGCATGACCTCGCGGGGGGGCGGGGTCATGTCGCCGATGGCCTGGGCATACCCGTTGATCTCGGCGAAGGTGTACCCGGCGAAGGGGGCGGGTCGCGGCCCGAGGTGCGACACGAAGTCTGGGATGATCGACGGCCCTCCGAGGCGGAGGACGGACTCTCCGAGCTTCCACCGGATGGTGAAGGCCATGCCGGCTACGCCCCCGTTGGCCTGGTCGAAGAGGGTGAAGAGCTGGGGGACCACGGCCCGGTCGCGGGTCTCGCCGATGCGGTCGATGGCGAGGCCCCGCAGGTCGAGGTCGCAGTTGGGGCCCTCGGTGCAGTTGACCACCTCGAGGAGCCCCGCGGTGTGGGCCGAGGAGACCGACCCGGCCAGGGCCGTGAGGGCGAGCTTGCGACGGGCGAGGGGAGTCGTGGCCGAACGGGCCACCCCGAGGAGGTACTCGGTGCCGTTGGGGCGGCCGAGGGTGCGGATGGCCTCGAAGATCACCGTGAGGTACTGATCGCGGAGGCGATCGCCCCCGCGGGCTACAGCGTCCTCGGCGGGGGCCGGGGCCCCGGGTTGGGTGAGCATCTGCCGGGCCCGGGCCCGCAGGCGGTCGTCGACCGCCGGGCTCTCGAGCTCGCGGGACACGGTGACGAGGCGGGCCGCGGCGGCGCTCTGGGCCTCGGGGGTGCCCACCCCGTGGATGAGCTTGGCCAGCTCGACCGCCACGGGGATCTGCTCGTCGGCCGAGCTGATGGCCTGGGTGAGACGCTCGGCGCTGCTCGGGCCGATGGCGTTGACCACCTGCTCGGCGGTGTACGACCCGGCCAGGGCCCGCTGGTTGAAGTCGGCGAGGAGCCAGTCGAGCACGAGGGCGCTCAGGGCGGCCCGGTCTTCGGCGCTGGCGAAGCTCGTGCGGCCGTCGCCGCGGATGATGACGTAGGCCCCGTCCTTGGCCCGCATCTGGGCGTCGGTGGGGCCCTGGCTCGGGGTCGAACCCTGGGCCCGCATCATGGCCCCGAGCTCGGGCAGGAGGGCGTGCACGATCTGCTCGCGCTCGGCCGAGGGCATGGCCTGCAGGGCGGCCTGGAGCAGCTCGAGCCCGTTGGCGTTGGGGTGCTTCATCTCGACGAGGGCACGCGCCGCGTGGACCCGCATCGGCAGGGCGTAGCTGCCCTGCATCAGCACCGTGGTGATCTTCCTCGGGCCGCGCTGGGTGCGCTTCCAGTGCTCGATGTCGTTGTCGGTGACGTTGCAGCCGGCCGCTGTGAGCAACACCATCGCGGTCGCCAAGCCATGTACGATCCGTCGCATCCGTCTCCTCTGGCAAATCATGGGGAAACCGGGTGCCCTTGCACCCCGAAGCCCACCGACGACGACGACACTCCCGCCGCGGGGCCCACACTTTTCGCGGCTCCCATCCTAGTCAATGGTGTGCTGGGGTCAACACTGTCGCGCGTTGCGCGATACTCGCGCCCCCCTCCGGGCTGTGCTTAGGCTCGGCCCGTGCGGTCGCATGCCAACCTCCGCCGCGACGAACCCATCGCGGTTGTTCAGCCCAAACGCCACGAAGTCCTCGGGATCGTCAGTCTCGCCGCGGCTTTTCTCTCTGGCATTGCCCTTGCTAGCTTCGATGTCCGGGGCGGCTCGGATTGGGCCGGGCCCGTCGGATTGCGGGTGGCTGAGGCCCTTGTAGCGTTTTTGGGGACCGCGGCGGCCCTTTTGCCGCTGAGCCTCGCCCTGCTGGCCGTGCGGCTCTTTCGCCGCACCGTCGAGCCCTTTCGGTTGCTTCGTGTGTTGGGCACGGTGGCCATCGTGGGCACGGTGGCCACGGCCCTGCACCTGTGGCTGGGGGAGCGCCCCATGCTCGGGGGCCTCGCCGCCGGGGGCCTCGTGGGCAGCACCCTCGCCGAAGGCCTCCGGGCCGCCATCGGGACGGCCGGGGCCAACACCCTGGTCATCTCGGCCCTCCTCGTGGCCCTGGTCCTGCGCACCCGTCTTTCCGTGGTCTCGATCGCTTCGGGGGCCCAGGTCGCCGGGGTCCGCGGCGGAGCCCTCGTCCGCAACGGGGTCAAGGTCGTGGCCGCGGCCTGGCGCGAGGCCCGGGTGGCCGAGGGGCGCTCAAAGAGCCCCCACGACGACCCCCCCCGCATCGTGGCCCCCGAGGAGCAGGTCGAGCGGGCCCTCGGACCCCTCCTCGACCCCCGATCCCAACGGCGCGAGGCCCCCGACCCCGGCGACGACCCCGACGACCCGGGAGACCCCTCCGACGGCCCCTCCGGCGCCCCCGCCCCCGTCTCCGTCGAGGCCCCGCGACGGCCGCCTCCGCGCCCCCTGAGGCCCCGCCCTGCCCCGGAGGCCCCACCACCCGCCGAGCCTCCCCCGGCGGCCCGCAAGGCCCCTCTGCGGCCCGCCCCGCGGGTGGTGGTCGAGGCCGTCACGTCCTCTGCCCCGGTCGACCCCGGCGAGGCGGCCGACGACGACGCCCGGGGGGTCTTCGAGGCCCTGGCTTCGAGCGACGAGCCCGCCGTCCGTCCGGGGCGCCGCCCTGCCCGCAAGGGCCCGGGGGAGCCCTCCCCCGAGGCGTCCCCGGGCGTGGTCGCCGTGGTGGAGGCCGAGCCGGTGCGGGCGCGGGCCCCGCGGCGTTCGACGCCTCCGCCCTGGGAGCCCGACGACGCCGACGACGTCGTGGCGGAGTCTGCGTCCGAGGCCGACCTCGGCCCTCTCACCATCGTCTCGCACGCCCGGGAGATCGAGCGGGCCATGCGGGAGGCCTCCGTCCCGACGGAGAAGGCCCCGGTGATGCCCCTGCCCCGGGGAGGGGTCGAGCCCCCCCGTGCCCTGGAGATGCCCTCCACGGAGCTCCTGGCCGCTCCCCCCGCGGCCCGGGTGGGCTTCGACGAGTCTCAGCTCCGGGCCACGGCCGACCGCCTCATCCAGACCCTCACCGACTACTCCATCGACGGCCGTGTGATGGAGATCCACCCGGGGCCCGTGGTCACCACCTACGAGGTCCTGCCCGCGGCGGGGACGAAGCTGTCGAAGATCGTACGGCTCTCGGACGACCTGGCCATGAGCCTGGAGGCCAGCAAGGTGCGCATCGTGGCCCCCATCCCGGGCAAGGGCCGGGTGGGCTTCGAGATCCCCAACACGGTGCGGCAGACCGTGTACTTCCGCGAGATGGTCGAGACCGAGGCCTTCCAGAAGCTCGGGGGGGCCCTCCCGGTGGCCCTGGGCAAGGACGTGGTGGGGGCCCCCTTCTACGCCGACCTCGCCACCATGCCGCACCTCATCGTGGCCGGGGCCACCGGGGCGGGCAAGAGCGTGGGGCTCAACGTGATGCTCACCTCGCTCTTGTACAAACGCGGCCCCGAGGACGTACGTCTGCTGATGATCGATCCCAAGATGGTCGAGCTCGCGGTCTACGACGGGATCCCCCACATGCTCCTGCCCGTGGTCACGGACATGAAGAAGGCCACCCTGGCCCTGCGTTGGGTGGTCGACGAGATGGAGCGGCGGTACCACCTCTTCGCCCAGACCGGGTCGCGCAACATCACCACCTACAACGAGCGGGTGGCCAAGGCCCTGGCCGAGGACAAGCCCCTCCGCGGGGCCGACGGGCCCGTCCGCATGAAGCAGACCGGGACCACCGTGGCCGTCACCGACGGAGAGGCCCCATGCCCGGTCGATCGCCCGCAGAAGCTGCCGTACATCCTCTGCGTGGTCGACGAGTTTGCCGACCTCATCATGGTGGCCGGCAAGGACATCGAGGCCGCCGTGGCCCGCCTCGCCCAGAAGGCCCGGGCCGCGGGGATCCACGTGATCCTCGCGACCCAACGCCCGAGCGTCGACGTCATCACGGGCATGATCAAGGCCAACTTCCCCGCCCGGATCGCCTTCAAGGTGAGCCAGCGGGTCGACTCCCGCACGATCCTCGACCAGCAGGGGGCCGAGCACCTCCTCGGGCGCGGGGACATGCTGATCCTGCCTCCGGGCGCGAGCGACCTGCGGCGGGTACACTGCGCCTTCGTGAACGAAGACGAGGTGCAGCGGGTGACCGACCACTGGCGGGCCCAGGCCCGGCCCAACTACGACGAGGACATCCTCAAGCCCCGCGACGACGAGGAGGACGGGGGTGACAGCGGGCCTGCGGAGATCAAGGTCCCGCAGGAGAAGTATGACAAGGCCGTCAACCTCGTGATCACCTCGCGCAAGTGCTCGGTGTCGTACGTCCAGCGTTACCTGGGGATCGGGTACAACGTGGCCGCCCGCATCGTGGACAAGATGGAGCGGGAGGGCATCGTAGGCGCCCCCAAGGGCCCCGGCAAAGAGCGCGAGGTGCTCGGATGAGCCGCCGCCCACGTCGACCCGCCTTGCGGGCCCTGGCCCTGGGGCTGAGCCTCGCAGGAGGGCTCGTGGCCCCACGGATGGCCCTCGCCCAGCCAGCCCCCGCGTCCACTCCGGGGCAGCGCCATGTGGTGGCGGTGCTGGGGTTTCGGGGGACGGCCACCCACGACCGCCTGGCTGATGTCGAGGCCACCGTGCGGGGGTCGCTCCTGGCCCGGGGGGCTCAGGTTCCTGACCGACAGAGCGTCAACATGGGGCTCGGGGTCAACCCGCCCCGGGACGCCCTGGGCCTGGCCCGGGCGGGGCAGGGCATGGCCGCCACCCACGTCCTCACGGGCGAGGTCGTGCCCTTCGCAGGGCAGTACAACCTCACCCTGACCCTGTACGAGGTCCCCACCGGGCGGAGCGCCACCCAGGCCCGCAACGTCGGCGACCACGTGGCCGGCGAGGCCGTGGCCGAGATGCTCGACGCCCTCTTTCAACCGAGCGCCCTCGGGCCCGCCCCGGTCGACCCCGACGCCGCCCGCCGCGCCGAAGAAGCCCGACGGGCCGAGGAAGAGCGCCAGCGGGCCGCCGCCACCCAGGACGCCGAGGCCCAACGCCGCCAGGCCGCCGAGGCCGCCGCCGCCCGCCGCCGGGCCGAAGACGCCGCCCACCCCGTGCGCCCCTACGACCAGGGTGGCCCCGTCTCCCTCGGGGTGTCCCTGCACGCCGGAGGGCTCCTGTCGGGGACCCGCCAGAGCCCCACCATGGTGATCGCAGGAAACGCCCCCGGAGAGCCCTCGTCGGGGGTGTTCGCGGTGCGCTTCGAGGCGGCCTACGCCCTGTCCCAGGTGCGGGGCCTCGAGCTCGCCGCGGCGGTGTCCGTCCTCGCGGCCCCGACCAGCGCCTTCTCCATGGGCGGAGGGGCCCAGTACACCTTCCCCGCCCAGGGGCGGCTGCCCCTGCGGGCCACCGCGGGCCTGCTCGTGGGAGTCTGGCAGGGCATCACCGGAGCCCGGGCCACGGCCCTGTGGCTCGCTCCCTTCGTGCGGGCCGAGTACGGGTTTACCCCCCGGGTGGCGGCCTTCGCGGGGCTGTCCCTGGAGGCCGCCCCGGGCGACGGAGGGGTCACCACCCTGGCCTTCGCCGCCGGGGCCCGGATCCGCTTTGGGACCACCGCGGCTGCGGCCCGGTAGGGCTCCCGCGAGACGCGGGTGTCACGGCCCCTTCGCTCCCGGGTGAGTAGCCTCAGGGGCACGGGGGAAGACTGACCACCCCGTCCGCCGCGGGATTCTCCGACGTCTTCGGGGCGGAGACCCTCGCCTGGGGTCATGGCCCCTGATTTGCGACGTGCGTGCGGGACGATGTTCGAGACGGCTTCCCATGGTGCGCGGGGGGATCGGGTCATGCACGCAGTCAGGGCGCAGCTCGCCGAGGGGGCGGAGATCGCAGGGAGATACCGTCTCCTGTCGCTCCTCAGTCAGGGCGGGATGGGGATGGTGTTCAAGGCCGAACACCTGTGGACCGGCCAGACGGTGGTGATGAAGTTTCTCCTCCCCGGGTACCAGGGCAATCCCCTGATGGAGACCCGGCTCCTGCGGGAGGGCAGGGCCCTGGCCCGCATCGAGGACCCTCACGCGGTCCGGATCCTGGACATCGGCCGCGACGCCGAGCGGGGCACCCACTACCTCGTGCAGGAGTATCTCCGCGGCGAGGACCTCTCCGCGATGACACAAAGGATCGGGCCCCTGCCCGTGGCCGACGCGTTGGCCGTGATGGTCCCCGTGATGCGGGTCCTGATCAAGATGCACCAGGCGGGTATGGTGCACCGCGACGTCAAACCCGAGAACATCTTCCTCGCCCGCACCGAGGCGGGGGGCCTGACCCCGAAGCTCTTGGACTTCGGGGTGGTCCGCCTCCTCGATGCCCCCGCCGGGTCGCGGGGGGGCAACCTGACCGCCCCGGGTCTCCTCGTGGGGACGCCCCACTACATGCCGCCCGAGTCCGTAGAGCAGAGCGAAGCGCCCGATCCCCTGGTCGACGTGTGGGCCGTGGGGGTCGTGTTGTACACGATCCTGTCGGGCGACCACCCCTTCGACCACGACGACCTGAGCGTGGTGCTCCTGCGGGTGCTGGCCACCCCGGTCCCGCGCCTCGACGCCGTGGCCCCGCATGTCTCCCGGGGCCTCGCCGAGGTCGTGGGGCGGGCCATGGAGCGCGACCGGGCGGCGCGTTTTCAGTCCATGCAGCACTTCCTCGGGGCCCTGATGGAGCATTGGGCCCCCAAGCCCTCCCCGTCTCGCTGGGACACCTCTCCCCCCTTGGCCCACCTCCGGTCGCGCGAAGAAGAGCCCGACAGGCCCGTGTGGAACCCCCCGCCGGAGCCGATCGAGCCCTCGCAGATTCCGACGCAGATCGTGCCCAGACTCCCGAGGCCCACGGGGATCGAGGCGGAGGAGGAGACCGTGGTCCGGGTCATGCCGCGGAGGGGGCTCGGCAGGGCGCCCTGGGCCGTCCCGGTGGCCCTTCTGGTGGCCCTCGCGTTGTGGCGGGTGGCCGCGATGTTGCCCGCAGGCCCGGTGGCGCGCCAGGTCGCCACCGAGCCCCTGCTCGTGTCGTCCGAACCGACCGACCCGGTGCTCCCGCGGTTTCAGGATCGGGCCCAACCCATGGCTCCCCCGGCCCGGGGGCGGGCCCTGGGGACAGCCTCAAGGACTACGCCACGAACTCTCGCCATGCCCCGGGCCGCAGGCCCTCCGTACAGGCTTCAAACACTCTGAACTCCAGGGTGACGTTGTTCTCCTGTCGGGCGAAGAGGGCTGCGTAGGCGGCCGAGGCGGCGGCCAGGTCGTCTTCGGTCAGCGGGTCTCCCCCCGCCCGACGCATCGCCTCGCGGACCTGGTCGCGCAGGGCCCGCCGCGGCGAGGGCAGGGTGCGGGCTCCCAAGGCGAGGACCTCGGCCAGCGGAACCCACGGAGGGGCCGCGTCGTCGGGCTCCGGGGCCGCGGGGGGCGTGCGGTAGGGCCCGGCGTCTCCCCCGTTGCCGTCGGCGACCGGGGCCGCGGGCGTGACGGACAGACCCGCGAGGACGAGGGCCTCGATGGGGTCGGGCCCCGCGAGGGGGCGCGGACCGCGGCGCACGAGGAGCGGGTCGCGGCGACGCCGGAACGGGAACGGCAGCGCGTCTGGATTCGGGGGGACCTGCCCGACGCCCCAGCTTCGGCAGACGTTGCTGGTGAGCTCGATGTGCCCGGCCTCGGCCATCCGCACGAGGGCCATGAGCACGAGGAGGTCGACCGTCCCTGGGGTGCCCCGGGCGAACGTGCGGCTCGTGAGGAGGGTGCGCCGGAGCGTCGGGAACGACCCGAAGGCCGTACACGACGACACCGTGGGCTCGGTGAACTCCCACGGCTCGCCCCGGCGCTCCACCCAGCCCCGCCCGCGGTCGAGGCGCGTCCCGACCACCATGGCCTCGGCGAACTGAGGGCCTTCCTCGGCGCCCGCACGCCACGTCCGGGCCCGCAGGGTGTCGAGCGTGGCCTGGAAGAGCACCCAGCCCACCACTGCGCCCCCCGGGACCACGATCAGCCCCAACAGAACCTGCAGCACCCTGGCCCCCGTGGTCGGGCCGATCCAGGCCGCCAGGAAGGCCCCCGCGGCCAGCCAGCAGGCCGCCCCGCTCAGGCCCAGGATGGTCGCCCCAACCACCCGCCCAACCCAGTCGAAAAAATCGAGCGGGACCCGAACCCACGGGGTCGGGGCTCCCCCGCACACGCGGCAGGGGTCTCCGTCGACCGTACGCGGGGACACGGTCCCGCAGTCTCCACAGATGTCTGGCCCCACCCTCGACACAACGGCCTCCTCGTGTCTCTGCCGACGAGCCCACCACGGTAGCCTGCCGCCCACGGTTCGCAAGCCCGTACACCTCCCCCGCCGAAGCGCGTACCCTCCCGAGGGCCCAATGCTCGAAGCCCTCGAACCCGTCATCGGCCTGGAGGTCCACGCCCAACTCCTGACCCGGAGCAAGATCTTCTGCGGCTGCTCGACCGCCGTGGGGGCCCCGCCCAACACCCAGGTGTGCCCCGTGTGCCTCGGCCTGCCCGGGGCCCTCCCCGTCCTCAACCGGGCTGCGGTGACCCTCGGGGTGCGGGCGGGCCTCGCCCTGGGGTGCACCATCGACGGCGGATCCCGCTTCGCCCGCAAGCATTACTTCTATCCCGACCTGCCCAAAGGCTACCAGATCACCCAACACGACCGCCCCCTCTGCGCCCACGGCCACCTGGAAGTACCGGGTCCCGACGGGGTCGTGCGGCGGGTGCCCATCGTGCGGGCCCACCTGGAGGAGGACGCGGGAAAGACCCACCACGGAGCCCCAGGCGGCGGATCGCGGGTCGACCTCAACCGGGCGGGGGTTCCGCTCTTGGAGATCGTGAGCGCCCCGGCGTTGGGCGACCCCGCCGAGGCCGCGGAGTATCTGCGCCAGCTCCGGGCCGTGCTCATGGCCGTGGGGGTCAACGACGGCAACCTCGAGGCCGGGTCGTTTCGTTGCGACGCCAACATCAGCCTGCGCCCCGCAGGCACCGACCGCCTCGGGGTGCGGGTCGAGCTCAAGAACATCAACTCCTTCCGCTTCGTGCAGCGGGCCCTCGCCTGGGAGATCGCGGCCCAGCGAGCCACCCTCGCCGCCGGGGGCCGGATCGCGCCCACCACCAAGACCTGGGACGAGTCCGGGGGGCGCTGCGTGGTGATGCGCGAGAAGGAGGGAGCCGACGACTACCGTTATTTCCCCGAGCCCGACCTCGGCCCGGTCCACCTCGATGTGGCCTTCGTCGCGGCCTTGCGGGCTTCCCTCCCGCCGCTGCCCGCGGCCCGTCGGAGCCGCTACGTCGAGGCCCTGGGGCTGAGCCTCGCCGAGGCTCGGGCCGTCACCGAGCACCCTCGCCTGGCCGACTATTTCGAGCGGGTCACCGCGCGCTCGGGCGACCCCCGGAGGGCCGCGGCCTGGGTCTGCAACGTGGTCAAACCCGACGTGGTCTTCGACGGGCTCGAGGCCCGGTTCCCAGTGTCGGCCGAGGCCCTCGGGGGGCTCTTCCTGCGCCTCGACGACGGGACCCTCTCGGGCAAGATGGCCCGCGATGTCTACACGCAGATGGTGGCCACGGGCGACGGGGCCGACGCCCTCATCGCCGCGGGGGGCCTGCAGGTCGTGACGGACGTCGATGCGGTCGAGGCCGCGTGTCGGGCCGTCGTCGACGCGAGCCCGAAGCAGGCGGAGCAGTACCGGGGGGGCAAGACGGGGGTGATGGGGTTCTTCGTGGGGCAGGTGATGAAGGCCACCCAGGGGCGGGCCGACCCCAAGGCCGTCGACGCGGCCCTGCGGCGCCTCCTGGGGGGCTGAACGACCGCGCTCGGGTCAGTCCCCGTGGGGCAGGGCCCGCACGAGGGCGGCGGCGGCCACGGCCCCCGGGTCGACGAGCTCGATGTCGCACCGAGCGCGCAGGGCCTCGGCCTCGGGCGACCACGGCCCCGGCCCCTCGCCCACCAGGGCCACGCTCCGATGAACCTCCAACACCCCCAAAAGCCGCCCATCGATCAGGGCGTGGGTGCAAGGAGCCAGGTCGGACACCAGGGCCTCCGCGGCGACATACTCGGCCCCCGCCCCCAGGTGGGCGAAGCGGGCCAACACGGCCTTGCCCGCGGCCTCGCGCAGGGCCTCCGGGAAGATCGCCGCCGACCGGGCCACCGTGAACACCCCCGCGGGCAGGGTGTCGACCCGCTCGGACCACAGGAGGGCCGGGCGATCGCCCCGCTGGGTGAGGGCCTCCAGGAGGTGCTGGGCAAACTCGGCCACGGCCGTCCAGGGGACATCGCTGCGGGTCCGCAGGAGGGCCACCAGGGTGACGGGAGCCACCAGACGCGACTCGGGGCCGCGCGGGGGCGACCAGGCGGGCGGAGCGGGGGGAGGATCGGCTCCGGGAACGAGCCGGAGGTTGGGCGGGTCGGTCACGGTGTCGGGGAGGGTTCATAGCACAGCGCGGGGTGGTTGCGGAGCCGCGGCAGGCTGTGGTCTACACGCCCCGTGAAGCCCACCGCCGCCGAGCGCACCGTCCGCGAGACCACCCGCGGGGCCGCCATCATCACCCTGGCCAAGGGGTGGTTCCTCGTGACGGGCTTCGCGCAACCGCTGCTGCTCACGCGGGTTTTGCACACCGAGGGGTACGGCCTGTACGGGGTGGTCCTCAACGTCGTGAGCATCCTCAACAACGTGGTCGTGGCCGGGAGCATCCAGGCCATGTCCCACGCGGTCACCGAGGGCGGCCCCACGGCCCTGCGCCGCGGTCTCCTCGTGCACCTCGGGGTCGGGATGGTCCTCTCGGGCGGCCTCGTGACCCTCGCGGGGCCTCTCGGGGCGGGGGTCCTGCACGACGTCCGGCTGCCGTCCCTCCTGCGCATCGGGGCCGTGGTGGTCTTCAACTACAGCCTCTACGCGGCCCTGGTGGGAGCCCTCAACGGCCAGCGGCGGTTTCGTGACCAGGCCGCCCTCGACATGACCTTCGCCACCCTGCGGACGGCCCTGGTCATCGGGATCGCCGCGGTGGGCTTCGGGGTGGCCGGGGCCGTGTCGGGCTTCGCCCTGGCCAGCACCCTCATCCTGGCCCTGGCCCTGTGGCTCGCCCGGGCCGCCCTGCGCCCCGCGGCCCCTGGCTCGGCCCCCTCCGAGGAGGCCGACGAGCCGCCGGTGGTGCGGGTTCCGTCGTCGAGTTTTGTGGCCTTCGCCACGCGGTACGGCCGCTTCTTCGCCCCGGTCCTGCTCTACCAGCTCGCCCTCAACCTCGTGCTCCAGAGCGACCTCCTCGTGCTCAAGGCCATCGTGGCGCGACGGGTGACCTCCCCGCTCGTGCAGGGCCTCGCCGTCAACGACCTCGTGGGCATCTACAAGGCCGTGCAGAACTTTGCGTTCCTGCCGTACCAGCTCCTCCTCGCCGTGACCTTCGTGATCTTCCCCGTGGTGTCGCGGGCCACCCTGGAGGGCGACCGGGAGACCACGACCCGCTTCGTGACCGGGGCTGTACGCTTCTCGCTCCTGGGCCTCGGGGCCATGCTGGCCGTGCTCACGGGCCTGCCCCGGGGGGTCTTGCGGATCGCCTACCGCCCGCCCTTCGACGAGGGGGCCACGGCCTTGCGCATCCTCGCGGTGGCCCAGGGGTGCTTCGCCCTGGGGGTGATCTCCACGACCATCCTGGTGGCCGCGGGGCAGACCCGGGCCGCCACCCTCCTGATGGGGGCCATGCTCTTGATGGTGACCACGGGCAACGTGGTGGGGCTCACCTTCGGGCCGACGGGCCTCGGGACCCTGGCCTCCACCGCAGCCGGAACCCTCGCCGGGTGCGCCCTGGGCCTCATGCTGATCGGGCTGTGGGTCCGACGGTCGTTCGGGGGCTTTGTGGGTGCGGCTACGGTCGTGCGGGTGGGCCTGTCGACGGCCGTGGCGGCGGCCGTGGTGGGGGCGATCCCGTGGCACGGCAAGGTGGCCACCGTGGCCCTGTCGGGGGTGGCCGTGGCGGTGTACGCGGCCTGCATCGCCCTGTCGCGGGAGCTCACGGGCGACGAGGTCGGGCGCATCGTGCGGGTGGTGCACAAGGGCTCCGCCCGCGGCTGAGGGCAGCGGGCGACGGGCAGCGGGCGAGGGGCAACGGGCGACGGGCAGCGAGCGACGCGCAACGGGCCACGGGCGACGGGCAGCGAAGCCGCAAGGGCGCAAGGGTCGCAAGGGCCAGAGGTTTTGTGGGTCGGAGGGGCGGCGCGTCGGTATGACCTTCGCCTGCCCGATGCCCCCCAATAACGTCCGGCCCTTGCGCCCCTTGCACCCTTGCGGTTTCTGCCTTCCGTCCGCGCCTCCGCCCGCGCCTCCGCCCTCTCCCTCGGGGCCCCAAATGACAACGCCCGTTGCCGGGCGTGTCGGAGGGGCGGCGTTTCAACCGCCTCTCGCGGTCGATCGGGGGACGATCAGCCGGTGATCTTGCCCTGGAGGAAGAAGGCGATGAGCAGGGCGTAGAGCACGAGGGACTCGATGAGGGCGAGGCCAAGGATCATCGGGGTGCGGATCTTGGCGTCGGCCCCGGGCTGGCGGGCGATGCCGTCGAGGGCGGCGGCGGCCACGCGGCCCTGGCCGAGGGCTCCGCCGAGGGCCCCGAGGCCGATGGCGAGGCCGGCCCCGATGGCGGCGGCGGCCTGGGCGTCGAAGCGGTTGCTGGCCGCCCCGGTCTCCTGGGCGAAGGCCGAGAGGGTGAAGAGGGTGACGAACAGGGCGCTGGAGGTGGCGACGATCTTCTTCATGGTAAAGGCTCGTTGACTTTCTTGACGTGCAGGCGTTGACGAAACCGTGGCTGCCTCACCCGCGGGTGCGGGGGGCGGCCGTTGGGACACTTGTTTTCAGTGGACCGGGTGCGCGTGGGCGCGCGCCGGCCCGTGGTCGCCCGCCCCGTGCTCCTCGCCGTGCTCGTCGTGGTGCTCCACCGCGAGCTGGAAGTACACGGTCGACAGCAGGCAGAACACGTACGTCTGCAGGACCACCACCAGCACCCCGAGCACCATGATGGGCACCGGGATGAGGAGGAAGACCAGGCTGGTAAACACCGCCACCACCAGGTGGTCGACGAAGAGGTTGACGCAGAGACGAATGGCCAGGGACAGGGGCCGGACGAGGTGCGAGATGATCTCCAGGGGCAACATCAGCGGGGCCAGCAGGGGCATCGGGCCGATGAAGTGCTTGAGGTACGCCGCCCCCTGACGCTGCAGGCCGTACAGGTGGGTAAACCCGAAGATGATCAGGCCGCAGGCCAGGGTGACGTTGAAGTTGCTCGTCGGCGGGGCAAACCCCGGGATGAGCCCCAGGGCGTTGCTGAAGAAGATGAAGAACGCGCAGGTCCCGATGATGGGCAGAAAGGCGCGGGCGTCGTCCTTGCCGAGCACGTCCTTGAGGAGGCCGTAGAAGGCCTCGACGAAGTTCTCCGTGAAGCTCGCGACCCCGAGCTCACCCTCCGGCACGACGGCCTCTTTGCCCCGGGCGAGGCGGGCCTTGGTGACCATCACGAACAGCCCCACGAGGAGCAGCACGAACACCCCGAGGGTGGTGTACTCCAGCGTGACGGGCGTATTGGCGGGGTAGGTGAAGTGGTTGGGAAGCTCGACCGCGGCGGCCCCTCCGGGGCACACCCCCCCGGCCTCGATGGCCGTGGCGTGACCCTCCGCGTCCACACACCCGAGGTGGTTGAACATCGCCCACAGCCCCCGAAAATTCGGGAGGGCGAGCAGGTACGAAAACCATGAGGTGTGGTCGGGCATCCCTTCGTCTCCTCAAACACTGATCACGCGGCGGGGCCGTCGGCCGAACCGTCGCGGGGGTTGTCATCATCTTGCGGGGCCCCGTCGCCCCAGAGCCCACCCGCCGTGGTGGCCAGCACGCAGGCCGTGACCCCCACGAGGAAGGCCCCGGCCTGGACCCGCCCCGACCACACCAGGGCGCCGACCACCGCGATCAATGCGGCCGTTTTGCCCACGAGCAAGGCCCCCGCCTGGCCCTTCCCGGTCTTCAGGCGCGGGTCGACCAGGCGGGTCACGAGCCTGGCCAGGGCCCAGAGGTTGGCGAGGCCGACGGCCGTCCCGAGGGCCGACGAGGCCGCGGCCCCGAAGCCCCCGCGCAGGCCCATCCCGAGGGCCGACAGGGCCCCGAGGCCGAGGGCGATCGCCGCGATGCGACGAAGGAGCCGGTCGGACTCTGCGGGGGCGCGGGCGGGCGATGGGGGGGCGTCGGTGTTCACGTGGGGTCGGAGCCTTTGGGGCCCTCGTCTGCGGGGGGAGGGGGCGGAGCCTCCGCGTTGCGGGACTCCTCGGCACGCTCTTGGGCGCGGGCGATACGATCCATGCGTTGGGCGTACTTCATCAGCGCGCGGAATCCCGCGGCGGCTCCGAGGACAAACCCGACGATGATCCCGAGGGGAGCGCTGCCGAGTTTGCCGTCGACCCAGTGGCCCGCCGCGCTCATCAGCACGATGGACAACACCAGCTCAAGGCCGAGGGTCATCCCTGCAAATTCGTGAAGAGGTACGCGCATGTTGGGCGACCGCTCGCTGTCTTTGCCAGATGCCCCGGCCGGAGGCGGGGCGCTTCTAGCACCCTCCTACTTCTGGGGTCAAGCCACCTTCCCTGACAAGTGCTCCCGCCGCGCAACCCCCTGATTTCCGCGGCTCCGGGGGGGTGCTTCTACCCCGTGGGGGCGTCGAGCAGGTCGTCGTCGGGCAGCGTGTCGGTGACGAGGTCGTCCTCGTCGGGGGAGACGTCGGCCTCGAAGACCTCGAGGTGGCGGCCTTCGGGGTCGCGGCGCAGGGGTTCGGCGAGCTGGCTGACCCCAGGGTGGAAGTGCTCAAACAAGGTGCGGGCCCGGGCGGCTCCCACGCCCCGTACCGCGGCGAGGGCCTCGACGGGGGCCTCGGCCACCCCGGCCACGCTGCCGAAGCGCTGGAGGAGGGCCGTGCGTACGGCGGGCCCGACCCCGGGCAGGGCGTCGAGCTCGCTGCGCAGGCGGCGCTTGTGGTGCAGGTCTTCGCGCACCTTGTTGGCAAACCGGTGGGCCTCATCGCGGGCCCGGGCCAGGAGCACGAGGGCGGGGCCGTTGTCCTTCATGGTGACGGGGTTCTTGCGGCCGGGCTGGTAGACCCGGTCGACGACCTTGTCGCCGAGGACGTTCTCCCGCTCCTTGGCGAGGGCGCACACGGCCAGGTCCTCGACGCCGAGCTCCTTCATCACGGCCAGGGCCACCCCGAGCTGACCGCGGCCCCCGTCGACCACAAACAGGTCGGGAAACTCCCACCCCCGCTCGCCGTCGCGGCCCCGCTTGAAGCGCCGCGAGAGCACCTCGTGCATCGCGTTGTAGTCGTCGCCCGAGTGCTCCGTACGGACGTGGTACCCGCGGTACCGACGTTTGGCGGGCTCTCCGTCGACGAGGCACACCACGGCCCCGACGGTGTCGTCGCCGGCGTGGTGGGAGATGTCCACGCACTCAATACTGCGCGGGGGCCCGAGGAGCCCCAGGGCCTGGGCCAGGGCCTCGGTCTGCACGACCGACCCAGCCACCCGCACCCGACGCTCGCGGAAGGCGTGTTGGGCGTTCTCCCGGGCGAGGCTCAGGAGCTGCCACGCGGCCGAGGGGGGAGCCTCGTCGGGGACGGGTGCGTCGCTGGGGGGCGGGGCCTCTGCGGGAGCGCTCCCCGCGGCGGGAGGATCGATGCGCCCCGTGGGCAGGCTGATGGTGACGGGCTTGCCCTTGCGCTCCGAGAGCCACTCGGCCAGGCCCGCCCGTCCCTCGAAGTCGATCGGGACCACCACGTCGTCGGGCACCATGGCCCCGGCCTCTTCGTAGCGCGAGGCCACCATCTGGGCGATGAGCTCGTCGTCGGGGAGCTCGGCCCGTCCGAAGGTGCTCGTCTGGGTGTCGCGCACAAACCCGTCGCGCACGAGGAGGAGGGTCACCACCACGCTCTCGCCCTCGCGGTACATCCCGAAGACGTCGCGGTCGCGGTCGCTCACCTCGGCCACCCGTTGGGTCTCGGTCACCCGACGCACGGCCGTGATCTGGTCGCGGATCCGGGCGGCCCGCTCGTACTCCATGTCCCGGGCGGCGGCCCGCATCTCGTCTTCGAGGGAGGCGATGAGCTCGGCGCTGCGCCCGCGCAGGAAGAGCTCGACGTACCGCACCTGGGCCCCATAGAGCTCAGGCGGAACGGGCAGGACACACGGCCCCGGGCAGCGTTTGATCTGGTACTCGAGGCAGGGTCGGGTGCGCGACGCAAACTGCTGGTTGTCGCAGGTGCGGAGCTGAAAGTGCCGGTTGATGAGCTTGAGGGTGCGCCGGGCCTCGGTGGCCGAGGGGTAGGGGCCGAAGTACTCTGCCCCGTCGGCCCGAGGGCGCCGGACGACCTCCAGCCGCGGCCACGGGGCCTGCTTGTCGAGGCGCACGGAGAGGTAATCTTTGTCGTCGCGCAGCCGCACGTTGTACTTCGGGCGGTGCTGCTTGATGAGGGAGTTCTCGAGGATCACGGCCTCCTTCTCGCTGGCCGTGACCACCGTCTCGATGTCGCCGAGGGTGCGCTCGAGCAGGGGGATGAAGTACCGGTAGTCCGAGCTGTTGGGCTGGAAGTACTGCCGCACCCGGGCCCGCAGGCTCTTGGCCTTGCCGACGTACAAGACCTGGTCTCTTTTGCCGCGGAAGATGTAGCAGCCGGGCCCCGTGGGGAGCGTCTCCAGCTTTTGTAGTACGACCTCGGGGAACATAGGACTGCCCAGAGTGTAGGCCATGGCCCCGGAGGGCGCTCCAACGTGTGGGGGGGTGACGCGAGAGATTCCGCGCGGCAAAGGATTCTGGCATCCTGCGCCCCGTGATGAACCGCCGTGACGGGTCGATCGGGGCTACGGCCCTGGTCCTGGGGTTGGGCATGGCTGCCGCGTGCGCGTCGCGTCGTCCTCCGCCGCCGGCTGCGCCGCCGCGGCCGGCCGAGCCGGTGAGCATCACGATGGACAACGTGCGGGTGGCTCGGGCGGCGTACAGCGCCCAGACCCCGTCGCAGCAGCTCCCCGTGCCGCGGCGCGGGGGGCGGCGGGGGCCCGGGGGCGGTCTGACCGCGGAGGTGGCCCAGCCCGTGTTGATGACGGCCAACGACCTCGTGCGGGCGTGTTACCGGCCCTTCCTGGCCCTGTCGCCGCAGGCGGGGGGCACGGTCATCACCCTGATGCGGGTGAGCCCCGATGGGTCGGTCTCGGATGTGGAGACCCTGGGCACCCCCGACCCGTCGCTGTCGCTCATCGTGCCGTGTATCTTCTCGGCCCTGCGGTCGCGGCGGTTTCCGGCGGCAGGGTCCCCGTCGCTGGTGAGCTTCCCCTTTACGCTGCACTCCGGGGAGGTCCAGGGCTCGCAGAACAGCCCCCCCCCGGAGATGCCCCGGCCCCGCCCCGGCGAGGTCCAGGTGATGAACCCCGAGACCGTCGTGGCCCGTCCCTGGCGTCCGTCCCTGACCCCGAGCGCCACGGTGGCCCCCGTGCACACCCGGCAGATGGTCACCCAGGCCCTGCCCGACATCACCTCCCTCGTCGACGCCTGCTTCGGGGCCGTCCTCGTCGACCGCCCCGATGTCGCCGGGACCTTCACCCTGCGCACGGTGGTCGAAGCCTCGGGCCGGGTCTCCCGGGTCGAGCTCGACCCTCCCACCTTCGACCCCCTCTTCCGTCAGTGTGTGGTCACCCTCGGCCCGCAGCTCCACTTCCATCCCAGCGTCAACGGGGCCAACGTCTCGATCCCCTTCACCCTCGTGGTGGCCGAGTCCGAGTCCGCTGCGAGCGCCATCAACGCCGCCGCCACGGCCCCGCCCGGCAGCGGCCCCGCCGCCAGCGTGGCCCCCCTGTCCGCCCCGCGCTGATCCGCCCCGGTGGGGAGATTCGCCTCGTTCTCCTGGGGAAATTCTCCTCAGAGATCCTGACACACGCGTGGGCGTTGGGGTACAGCCTCACGACCAATCCCCGCCGAACGTGGCCTCTGCGGAGGACGGGGCGCCGTGCCCCAGCGATGGCATACCGGATGCTGAGAGGGGGGGCATGAAGGACGCACCGGTTCGGATTTTGTTGGTAGACGACGACGAAGACTCCCGGGCCATCATGGCTCGGTCTCTGCGTGGGGCGGGGCATCAGGTGGTGGAGGCCGCGGACGGGGCCGAGGCCGTCAACTTCGACCTCACGGCCTTTGACGTGATCCTGACCGACCTGCAGATGCCGCAGCTCGGGGGGCGCGAGGTGTTGGAGACCGCCCGCAAGCTGGCGCCTCACACGCCCGTGGTGGCCTTTACGGCCTACGCCCACGCCGAGGGGGCCCTCGACCTGCTCACCGCCGGGGCGTACGACTACGTGCCCCGGCCGGTCGATCTGACCCGGCTCAAGGTGCTCGTCCAGCGGGCCGCCGAGTGGCGCAAGCTCCAGCAGGAGAACAGCGCCCTGCGCCAGCAGGCCCAACGCACCCACGGCCGCCCCGGCGACGCCCTGATGGTGGGGACCTCCCCGGCCATCCTGGAGGTGTACAAGATCGTGGCCCAGGTGGCCCCCACGGGGGCTCCGGTCCTCATCGTGGGCGAGGCCGGGACGGGCAAGGAGCTCCTCGCCCGCACGGTGCACCAGCGCTCGGGGCGCACGGGCAATTTCGTGAGCATCTCGTGCGCCACCCTGCCCGAGCAGATCCTCCTGCAGGAGCTGTTTGGCTACGAGGCGGGGGCCGTCCCGGGGCTCCCCGATGGCAAGCGGGGCCTGTTCGAGGAGGCCCAGGAGGGCACCCTCTTCCTCGACGAGATCGACGCCGCCTCGCCCAAGGTTCAGGCCCTGTTGCGGCGGGCCTTGGAGGAGCGGGTGGTGCGGCACTTCGGCAGCCAGCACCCCATCCCGATCGACACCCGCCTGGTCACGGCCACGAGCCGCGACCTCCAGCAGGAGGTCAGTCACGGCCGCTTCCGCGAAGACCTTCTGTTTCGCCTCCAGGTGGTGACGGTTCAGGTCCCGCCCCTGGTGGCCCGCCGCGAAGACCTCCCCCTCCTGGTCGACCACTTCCTCCAGCACTACGCGGCCCTGCTCCAGCGCTCGGTGCCCGTCCTGGCCTCCGACGCGCGGCAGCTCCTGCTCGACTACGACTGGCCTGGAAACATCCGCGAGCTGGCCCAGTGCATCGAGCGGGCCCTGCTCCTGTCCCGGGGCAACGTGATCCTCAAGGACGACCTGCCCAACACCGTACGCCACAGCGGGGTGCGGGGATCGCCCGCCGAGGGCCTCGACGCGGACTGGCCCCCCCTGTCCACGGTCGAGCGCCGCTACATCGACCGGGTCCTGCAGCACACGGGCGGCAACAAGACCCGGGCCGCGGAGGTCCTGGGCATCGACCGCCGCACCCTGTCGCGGCTCTTCGCCCGCGAGCGCACCGACGACGCGACCTCCGAGCACGAAGGCGACGACGCCGCGGTCTGAGGGCCGTCGAGGCCCGGGCCGGCGGGTGGTTTGTCCGTGGCGCGTCTGCGCGGTGATGCTTACGCTAAGAGGGCGCCACACTCTGACAACCCTTCCCAGCGGAGTGCCCAACTCCCGATTGAGGGAGAGTGTCGGGTCGTCCGCGCTCGGCCACGAAGGACAGACCATGACTCCCATTACCCACGATGCGCTCGCCGGGCTCTCGTCTCCCGATCAAGGGCCCTGCCTCTCGCTGTACCAGCAAACCCATCGGCACTTCCCCGAGAATCAGCAGGATCCGATCCAGTTTCGCAACCTCGTCAAGCGGTTGGAGGCCACCCTGCGGGAGCGGTACCCCGAGGCCGAGCTCCCCAAGCTCCTCAAGCCCTTCGAGGCCCTGGCCAACGACGGGGCCTTCTGGAATCACACCCTGGACGGCCTGGCCGTGCTGGCGAGCGAGGGGGTGTTTCAGGCCCTGCGGATCCCGCAGCCGGTGCAGGAGCTGGTCGTGGTGGCGGACACCTTCCACACCCGGCCCCTGCAGCGGTTTCTGCAGTCCGTCGACCGGTTTCAGGTGCTGGCCCTGAGCCGCGATTCGGCGCGGTTCTTCGAGGGCAATCAGTACGCCCTCGATGAGGTCGACCTGGTCCCGGAGGTGCCAGGCACGATCGAGCAGGCCCTCGGGTCCGAGCTGACCGAGCCGCATATGACGGTGGCCTCGTACGCGGGGGTCGGGACGGGCAGCAACGCCATGCACCACGGCCATGGCGGAAAGCCCGACGAGCTCGACATCGACGACGAACGCTACTTTCGCGCCGTCGACCGGGCCGTGCTCGAACACTACTCCCGCCCCTCCGGGCTCCCCCTGATCCTCGCGGCCCTGCCCGAGCATCACCACCTCTTCCATCGCGTCAGCCAGAACCCCTTTCTCCTGGAGGACGGGATCCGTGTGCACCCGTCCTCGGTGAGCCCGGACAAGTTTCGGGCCCTCGCCTGGGCCGTGGTCGAGCCGCGGTATCACGCCCGGCTCGACACGTTGGTGTCGGAGTTCGAGGAGGCCCGGGCCCACGGGTTGGGCAGCGACGACGTGGCCCAGGTGGCCAAGGCGGCCGTCGCCGGGCGGGTGTCCACCCTGCTGATCGAGGCCGACCGGGAGATCGTCGGCCAGCTTGACGGAGCCACCGGGCGGGTCGAGTTTGTCAGCCCCCCGTCGCTCCAGGTCAACGACCTCCTCGACGACCTGGGCGAGATGGTGGCCCGGATGGGCGGTCGAGGGTTCGTGATCCCGCGCGATCGTATGCCGACCATGACGGGCCTGGCTGCCATCTACCGGTATTGAACCTCCGCCCAGGAGAAGAGGATCAATGCAAATCCTGGTCAATACGGATCACAACATCGAGGGCAGCGAAGACCTCGCGGCCCACGTTCGGGGTGTGGTCGAGCACGCCCTGGGTCGTTTTCACGATCGGGTGACGCGGGTCGCGGTGCACCTCCGCGACGAGAACAGCGTGAAGGGAGGCGAGGACGATCAGGCGTGCACGATGGAGGCGCGCCTGGAGGGGCGTCCGCCCACCGTGGCCACCCACCGGGCTCCCACCCGGGAGCTGGCGGTGAGCGGCGCGGCCGACAAGCTCAAGCGGGCCATCGAGAACACCCTGGGGCGGCTGGAAGACCGCCGGTAGGGCCCTCTACATCATCCCGGCGGGCACTTCCTGCACGGTGAGCACGAAGTCGCCCGTCTCGGCCGTCTCGGCCTCCTTGCCCCAGCCCCCCACCACGATAAACACCGTCTGACCCGCCATGAGAGGGCTCGACGTGGCCGTGGAGGAGTACTGCCGCGGGCCGTCGTCGGGGGCGTCGGCGGCGTCGTCGTTGCACGCGAGGGGCACGGCGGTCTCGGTGCAGGTCGGCAGGACCGCCACGATGGTGTCGAAGGTCGTGCCCTCGTTGTTGGTCGACACCCGGAGCCTCCCCGCGGCCCGCATCGTGTACCGGAAGACCACCGCGGCCCCCTTGGTGCCGTCGGAGGGCAAACACTCGGCGGGCAGGGCCCCGACGGTGTCGAGGGCGGCTCCTTCGTTGTTGCCCGTCACCCGGATGACGCCCATGGGGTTGGGCATCTCCATGGAGATGTCGCGCGGGGTGGCGCAGGCCGCCATCGGGGCCGGTCGGTCGACGGCCGTCGAGGGCCGGTCGGTGAGGGTCGACGACCCGCGGTCGGTGCTCGGGCCCGCGTCGACGCGCGCCCCGCTGTCGCTGCGAGGCCCCGCGTCGATCAGGCCCGTGTTGGTGTTGTTGGAGCTGCCGCATCCGACCGCCAGGGCCCCGGACACCACCCAGGCCCACAGACTACGAGAGGTGACCATCATGGGCAGGACGGTCGCACACCCGGGACAAACTGGTCAAGGGTATGGACCAACCCCCGGGCGGTTATGCGACCCGGGAGCACATCAGCTCGCGGGGGCTCATGGGCGGCTGCTCGGCGGCCCCGGGGGGGAGCGGACCCGGGGGGTCGAGCGAGACCCTGGCGTCGGGCAGGGTGCAGAGCAGGGCCAGGCGGTGGACCCGCTGGGCTTGCAGGAGCCGGTCGCGCTCGCACGGAGACAGGATCCTTCGGCCGACGAGGCTCTGCCCGATGCGCCATCCGCGGGCTCCGTCGGCCTCCCAGGCCTGCTCGATGGCCTCGCGCGAGCCCACCCCCACGGCCACCGCCACGTCGCCGAAACGGGGAGCCTGCTGGTCGCACTCGACGGCCACCACCTCGCCGCGGCGGAGGTGAACGGCGTGGGTCCGGTGCGCTTCGGCGAGGCGCAGGGTCCCGTCGACCCGGGCCGCCCGGCAGGCTGCGAGGAGGGCGGGCACGGTGGTGTCGCAGAGCTGGCGGGGGAAGGGGGGCATCGCCGGGGGTCGTAACAACGCGGGGGCAGGGCCCGCGAGTTTTCGTCACCCGTGGGGCAGGAGGTCGTACCCGAGCTTGAGGGCCAGGGCGATCACCACCGCCAGAACCATCCGACGCACGAAGCGGTCGCCCCCGCGCAGGGTGAGGCGGGCCCCGAGCGTGCCGCCGAGGAGTTGGGCGGCGGCCATGGGGAGGGCGATCTCCCAGCGGACGACCCCTTTGGCCGTGAAGAGGGTCAGGGCGGCGAGGTTGGAAGCCAGGTTGACGACCTTGGCGTTGGCGCTCGCCCGTTGCATCGGGTCGCCCAGGAGAGAGACCGACCCGAGGATGAGGAAGGTCCCCGTCCCGGGCCCGAAGAACCCGTCGTACATCCCCACCCCCGCGCTCAGGACGGCCACCCGGCGGAGGAGGAGGGCCTTGGGAGGGGGCTCACGGGGCACGGTCCCGAGGTCGTGGCGCAGGGTGAGGACGGCGGCCACGGCCACGAGGAGCACCAGCACCAGCGGGCGCAACACGGCAGGAGAGAGCCGCAGGACGAGGGCCGCCCCCGCGAGAGAGCCCGTAAATCCCAGGACAAACTGCAGGGCCAGCCGGTCGCGGTCGAGCGACCCGGTGCGCCAGTAGTGGGTGGTGGCGGCGAGGGTTCCGAAGACGGACTGGGCCTTGTTGGTGCCGAGGGCCACCGCGGGGGGCAGGCCCACGGACAGGAGGACGGGCACGGTGATCAGGCCTCCTCCGCCAGCCACGGCGTCGATGGTCCCGGCGGCGAAGGCCGCGCCGACGAGGAGGCTCAGGTGCAGGGTGTCCATGGCAGAGGTGTGGTGCGGTCAGGCGAGGGGGCCCACGACCGCTTCGGCCGCGCGGCGCAGGGCCCCGGAGCGCACGAGCTCGGCCACCCGGGCGATGTCGGGGGCGAGGGTGCGGTCGCACTCCAGGGTCGGGACGGCCTCTCGCAACGCCGCGTGTACGGCGGCCACGCCCCGCCCGGGGAGGAGGGGCCTGCGCACGTCGAGGCCCTGGGCGGCCACCATGGCCTCGATGGCGAGGCTGTGGGTCACGTTGGCCACGACCCGGGCGCATTTGAGGGCCCCGGTGGCCCCCATGGAGACGTGGTCTTCGCGGCCGGCGCTCGACGGGATGCTGTCGACGCTCGACGGGTGACACAAGACCTTGTTCTCGGACACGAGGGCCGCGGAGGTGACCTGGGCGATCATGTAGCCCGAGTCGAGGCCCGTGTTGGGAGCGAGGAAGGGCGGGAGCCCGGACGACAGGGCGGGGTTGACGAGCTGCTCGACCCGGCGTTCGGAGATGTTGGCGAGCTCGGCCACGGCGATGGCCAGGAGGTCGAGGGCCAGGGCCAGGGGTTGTCCGTGAAAGTTGCCGCCGGAGACCACGTCGAGGCCCCCGTCGAGGAAGACAAGGGGGTTGTCGGTCACGCTGTTGACCTCGCGGGCGAAGATCTCTTCGGTCCAGGCGAAGGCGTCGCGGGAGGCCCCGTGCACCTGCGGCATACACCGCAGCGAGTACGGGTCCTGAACCTTGTGACAATCCCGATGCCCCTCGGCGATCTCGCTGTGGGCGAGGAGGGCCCGGAGGTTGGCCGCGGTGGCGAGGGCTCCGGGGTGGGGCCTGACGGCGACGACCCGCGCGTCGAAGGGTCGGCTGCTGCCCTGGAGGGCTTCGAGGGACATGGCCCCGGCGAGGTCGGCCACGGTGACGAGGCGCTTGGCGTCGTCGAGGCAGAGGACCCCATAGGCCAGCATGAGTTGCGTGCCGTTGATGAGGGACAGGCCCTCTTTGGCCTCGAGCTGCAGCGGGGCGATCCCGGTCCGGTTGAGGGCTTCGGCCCCGGGGAGGCGCTCGCCCGCGAGCTCGACCTCGCCTTCGCCGATGAGCACGAGGGCGAGGTGGGCCAGGGGGGCGAGGTCGCCCGAGGCCCCGACGCTGCCTTGGGCAGGGATGACGGGATGAACCCCCGCGTTGAGCATGGCCACGAGGGTGTCGACCACCCGGGGGCGCACCCCGGAGTGCCCCAGGGCGAGCACCTGGGCCCGCAGGAGCATCATGGCCCGCACGACCTCTCGGGGCAGCGGTTCGCCGACGCCGCAGGCGTGGGAGCGCAGGAGGTTGTGTTGCAGTCGGCGCACGTCGGCGACCCCGATGCGGGTCTCGGCGAGGGCCCCGAACCCGGTGTTGACCCCGTACACCCTTGGGGCCGTGTCGCCTCCTGCGGTGACGGCGTCGATGGCGGCCCGGGCGGCCTCCATTCCGCGTCGGGCTTCGGGGTGCAGGGACACGAGGCGGTTGCGTCGGGCCACCGCCACCAGATCGTCGAGCGAGACCGTACGACCGAGCTCTACCGCGTCGTGCATGGCTCGGGGCCATACCACCGATGTCCGCGTTGGGGTACACCCCACCCGATGCGTCTACGCGGCGGGATGGCGGCCCTGGTCGGCCTCGTGGCCTGCGAAGGGGGGCTCCCGTCGCCGTCCCGGGTGGACAGCCTGCGCATCCTGGCGATGCCGACGGAGACCCCTGCCGTGCGTCCGGGACTTTCGGCCACGGTGCGGGCGGTGTGGTTCGACCCGCAGGCCCTACGGCGGCGGACCTTCCTGTGGCGGGTGTGCCCCGAGACCGAGGGCTTCGACCCCCGAGACTGCGCCCGCCCCTCCGTCGGAACCACCCTGCAACGGAGCGAGGCGGAGGGGGTGACGGTTCCGTCGGAGCGGTTGGGGGCGGTGGGGCGGGTGGTGGTGTGGGTGTTGTTGTGTCCTGGGGACGAGGCGGTGGTGGACGCGGGCGAGGGCCGGCTGCGCTGCGGGGGGACGGAGGGCTTTGAGGCCTTTCGACGGCTGACGGTGTCGGCGGAGGGGCCGTGGCCCCCGCCCCCCGCGGTGTTGACCTGGACCCTGTCCCGGGGCGACCGTCGCGTGTCGCTCGCGGAGTCTCCGGCGACGGTCTCGGGTCTTGGGGCCTGCGCGGGGGATTGTCCGGCGTGGGAGGTGGCGGTGACGGCCGACCCGGCCCGGCTGCACCCGGAGGCCCGGTTGCTGGCGTCGTTTCTGGCGACCTCTGGGGTGTACAGCCGTCCCCGGGACGCGTTGGCGGAAGGGGAGAGCCTGCGGCCGCTGACGGCGGGGTTTGTGCCGGAGCGGGTGCCGGGGGAGGTTCGGGTGTGGGTGGTGCTGCGCGATCAGCAGGGGGGGGAAGATGCGCGGGAGACGGTGCTGCGGCTGGCGGAGTGAGGAGCGGGGCGGGGCGGGCACCGACGGAGGCGCAGGCGATCAGTCGGCGGCGAAGACTCCCAGGAGGACCCATGGTGCTGCGCACACACGGAACGGTCTCGCCCTTGGCGATGATGACACCGCGGGGCCTCCTCGCGAAGACGACTGGGTCTGCCGAGGTTTCCTGCGCGACATAGGCTGTCCCGGTCGCGTTGCCGGGCCGTGCGGTGCGTGGCAGACGGTGGCGGATGCGGGACGTGTGGGACGGGCGGTACAAGGAGCTTGTGCGGGAGGTCTTGCGCGGCACGGGGGAGGTGCTGGCGGGGGTGGAGTCGTCGGCACCCGCGCAACGGATGGACCTGGTGTATCGCCCAGACGCGGCCCATCGCGCCGAACGGCTGCGTCGGGGATTGCTGGGCGCGCTGGTGGACGGGGGCGAGTGCAACATCGAGCCCTTCCGGGACACTCCCTCTCCCGGCACGGTCCGCGGCTGCCTGCGCCGCGTGTGGAACTACCACCATGTCCACCACTGCCCCGA
Source organism: uncultured Myxococcaceae bacterium (assembly GCA_964447205.1). Taxonomy (GTDB): domain Bacteria; phylum Myxococcota_A; class Polyangia; order Polyangiales; genus JAEUKH01. The sequence goes on along the minus strand of CAYUSB010000028.1, from coordinate 65,690 downwards.
CGACGAGGCCCGCGCCGACGAGGCCGTGACGGCCGTGATCGTGTTGTCGCCGGGGGTTCCGCGCACGGCGCTGCGGGTGTTTCCGCTGCGGCGGGTGCGTGGCCGTCCCAAGGGCGTGTACGCGACCCATCCTGTGCTGGGGTTGTGGATGGTGGTCATCGCGGAGCTGCCCGCGACGCGCCACACCCTCGCCCTGCGGCTGCTGGGCCGTGGGCCCGTGTTGGACGCCGCGCTGGCCGAGCTCTCGGCCCTTCCCCCGGAGGCATGGGAGCACAAGCTGATCGAGATTCTGCTACGGTGGCGACAGGAGATCGCCGCGCTGCCCACACGCTCCGAGCGAGACGAGGACTTCATGGAGACGACGCGCGAGACCTTCGAGCAGTTCAAGGAGAGGGTGCGACTGGAGGGCGAGGCGAGTGGGGTGCACAGGGGCCTCCAGCAGGGCCTCCAGCAGGGCCTCCAGCAGGGCCTCCAGCAGGGCCTCCAGCCGTTGCAGCACCAGTTTGCGCGGCGCCTGGGGCGGCCGCTGACGGAGGGCGAGACGGCGACGCTGCTTGCCCGCTTCGACACCGTGGGGCCCGACCGCCTCGGCGACGTGGTGCTCGACCTCACCCCCGACGCGCTCGCTGCGTGGTTGAGCGACCCCGAGGCCCGGTAGCAAGGTCCAACTCCCGTCCGCGTCCCCTTCCGTAGGGACCCAACGCTTCCGTCCGTACCGCGAGGCGAAGCCGGCGGTGCTGCCTGTTGACATCGAGCTCGCAGGCAACTGCAGCGGGGGCGGTGGGCTTGCTCCAAGGGGAGTGGTCAATCGTCCCCACCGCCGGCTTCGCCTCGCGGTACGGACGGAGAGGGGCACCCGCGGAAGCGGCAAGGGCAGGGCAGGGGGAGCGGTGGGGCGGAGGTGCGGGCGATCAGTCGGCGGCGAAGACGTCGGCGGCGCGGGCTGCGGTGACGGCGCGGGTGAGCCAGGCTTCGAGCACCTCGATGCGGGTCTCGGCGTCGAGCTGGGCGCGGCGCGTGGCCGTCAGGCGAAGGCCGCGCGCCGAGAGGGTGAGGGCGATAGACCGTCGAAGGGTCTCCTGGCTGCCCTTCTCGATGCCCTCCTCGATGCCCTTCTCAATGCCCTCCTGCCTGCCCTTCTCGACGCCCTGCTTGTAGACCCAGCTCTGCATGACGATCTCCTCGGGCAAGTGTGACGTGATGGCGGCCCGCAGTCCACGGCCGCGTACGTCGGCATCGGCGAGCACCGTCATGGCGACGGCGAGCTCCTCAAACTGACGGGGTTCGGTGCGGTCGCGGAGGGCGTCGAGGACGCGGGTCATGGCGTCAGGGGTGGCGTCGACGGCGAGGGGCGCGAAGACCATCCACAAGGGCGCGTCGCGGGCCTCGAGCTCGGCCACCGTGCGCTGGTAGACGGCCTCGACACGAACCCGCAGCCCCGAGAAGGGCTCGCCGGGCGGCGACACCCGGAAGCGCAACCTCTCGGGCCACGGCTTCACTCGCCGTCCTCCCAGGAGGACCACGGTGCTGCGAATGCACGGCACGGTCTCTCCCTTGGCGGCCGCGGCGTGCAGGCCGAGGGTGGTGAGGCAGTGGTACTCGTACATCCGCAGGAGGAGGTCGCGGCTCCAGCGGAGCTGCCACTCGACGTGTTCCAGGCGGGCGATGCCGTCGGCGACCACGAAGAGGGTCTTGTCCATACGCCGCTCGCGGGCCGTCACCTGGGTGTCGCGCCAGACGCACTCGGTGAGGCTGCGGGCCCCGGGCAGCAGGGCGTGGGCGAGGTCGGCCGGAAACTGCTGGGTGACGTGGCGGAGCGTAAGGTCGACGCTGTCGGACTCGGGCTCGGGCTCGGGCGCTGCGGTGGGGTCGGGGGCGAGAGGGGGAGGCGCGGCCATCGGAGGCCGACCCTATCACGCGCGGGCGATGGGCTCGCGGCAGGGGGAGGGGTCAACCGACGCCCGCCGTGGGATGCTCCACGGGGACAGGGCCGCATGGCCCGTCGTGTCGGTCAGTTCGTGTCCAGACCGGGCGGACGCAAGGGCGAGAGCCATGCTACCCACGTCGGTCATCAACATGCCTCCAAACCCGAGTGCTCCTGTCTCGCTGCCAGGCAAGATCCTGCGGATCCTGCTGGTGTTGTCGCTCGTCTTCGTCGCCGCGTCGCTCGGCGCGGGGGTCGTGGTGTTCCTCGCGTTCGCGGTCGGCCAGGTGCTTGTCCATCTGCTGCCGTTTACGATCTTCGAGGCGACGCTCCTCGCGCTGCTCGCCCTCGTCGTCTTCGCGACCGCCGTGACAAAGATCATCGAGAGCTTTCTCCGGCTGCCGAGGCTCGTCACGCCGCCGGAAGAGGACGCGTACGACGAGGATGACGCGGAAGATGAGGCCCCCGAGCCCCCGCCTGCCGCCACGAGAACCGTCTTCGATGTTCGGCCCGCTCCAGCCTCGGCGCCCATCGACGCAGCGCCCCGTCGGGTTCGTCGGTCTTTCCAGAAGCGCCGGTAGTTCCACGCTGTCGGGCCCGAGCGGTGGGGCGATAGGCCGCACGGCTTGCCGCTCCCAGGGCGTGGTGTTAGGAATCCCCAGGAACGTGGCCGTTGTGGCCGCGTGAAGAGACGCGTTCCATGGCGATTCGTACCATCCTGCGTTACCCCGACAAGCGACTCCGCATCAAGGGAGCGCCCGTCACGGCCTTCGATGACAGCCTCCGGGCCCTGGTCGACGACATGGCCGAGACCATGTACGCCGCCCCGGGGGTCGGCCTCGCGGCTCCGCAAATCGGGGTGTCCCTGCGCCTCTTCGTCATCGACATCGCCGGCGACGACGAGCCGAGCAAGCTCCAGGTCTTCATCAACCCCGCCTTCCTCAAGAAGGTCGGCGAGATCGCCTGGGAGGAGGGGTGCCTGTCGTTTCCGGGCATCCACGAAGAGATCGAGCGGGCCGAGAAGGTCACCGTGCAGGCCCAGGACGTCCACGGCAACTCCTTCGAGCTCGACGCCGACGGCCTGCTCGCCGTGGCCCTCCAGCACGAGTACGATCACCTCGAGGGGACCCTCATGGTCGATCGGGTCTCGCTCCTCAAGCGCCGCTTCATCGACCGCGAAATGAAGCGCCGCCAGCTCGCCGACGCCCGCCCCTGAGCCCCGTCGCCCCGCGCCCGCCGACCCTCTCGCTCCCTCCCTCAAAACCCCCAGACGATCATACCCCCCGATGTCGAACCCGCGTCCGCGCGCCGTGTTTTTTGGTACTCCGGCGTTCGCTGTTCCGTGTCTGGAGGCCCTGGCGGAGGGGTGCGAGGTGGTGGCCGTGGTCGCCCAACCCGACAAACCCGCCGGGCGCGGCAACGTCATCACCCCGCCCCCCACCAAGGTGTGGGCCCTGGCCCGGGGGGTCGAGCTCCAGCAGCCCGTGAAGCTCCGCGACGGCGCTGTCGCCGCGTGGCTCCGGGCCCTGCGGGCCGACGTGGCCGTGGTGGTGGCCTACGGGCGCATCCTGCCCCCCGAGGTGCTCGCAGCCCCGCGCCTGGGGTGCCTCAACGTGCACGCGAGCCTGCTGCCCCGACACCGGGGCGCGGCCCCGATTCAGTGGGCCATCATGGCCGGCGACACCGAGACCGGGGTCACCCTCATGCAGATGGATCCGGGCCTCGACACCGGTCCCATGCTCGCCACCCTTCGGACCCCCATCGACCCCAACGAGTCGGCCGCGACCCTGTCCGCCCGGCTGTCGGGGCTTGGGGCCGAGCTCGTGCGGAGGGAGGTTCCGCGTTTTCTGGAGGGGGCTCTTGTCCCGACTCCCCAGGATGACGCCCTGGCCACCCTCGCCCCCATCCTCACCAAGGAGCTCGCCCGCATCGACTGGAAGCGGTCGGCCCGGCAGATCCACAATCAGGTCCGGGGGCTGCAACCCTGGCCCGGGACGTCCACCACCCTCGGGGCCCGTCGCCTGATCGTCTCGCAGACGCGGTGTGACGATCCGCCGACGGTGTTGGGCGGGGTTCCGGGGGAGGTGGTGGCGGTGACGCGGGATGCCATCTGGGTGGCCACGGGCGCGGGGCTGGTGTCGCTGGTCGAGCTGCAACTGGAGGGCAAACGCCGCATGGGGGCCCGGGAGTTCCTCGGCGGGCACCCCTTGCGGGTGGGGACGCTTCTGGGGCAAGAGGTGTTGCCGTGAAGATCTATACGAAGACCGGGGACAGCGGCGAGACGGGCCTGTTTGGCGGGGCCCGGGTGTCGAAGGCCAGCGACCGGGTCGACACCTACGGCACCGTCGACGAGCTCAACGCCGTGCTCGGGGTGGCCCGGGGACGGTCGATGCCGGCCGAGCTCGATGGGGCCCTCGCGCGCATCCAGAGCGAGCTGTTCACCCTCGGGGCCGAGCTGGCGACGGTCGCGGGCAAGGAGGACAAGCTCGGGATCGTCCTGATCTCCGAAGAGCAGGTGGTGTGGCTGGAGGGGGCCATCGACGCGGCCGAGGCTCCGCTCCCGCCCCTCAAGACCTTCGTGCTCCCGGGCGGGACCGAGGCCGCCGCGGGCCTGCACCTCGCGCGGACGGTGTGTCGCCGGGCCGAGCGGGCCCTGGTGGCCCTGAGCGCCCACGAGCCCGTGCGGCCCGAGCTCGTGCGGTACCTCAACCGGCTCAGCGACCTGCTGTTCACCTTCGCCCGGCGGGCCAATCAGCTCGGAGGCGTCGAGGACGTCCCCTGGGTCGGCCGGGGCTGACCGAGGGGCCACGCGGGCGACACGCCAGGGGCTCAGCGAAGGGCGGAGGCCCTTCCCGGTTCCGCGGATGGGACCCGATGTCTCCAAGAGAGGGTGCCGGAGATGGGCAGAAAACCCGGCGGTCAGAACGACCAGCTCAGGTCGAGGCTCGCCACGGGGGTGACGTAGAGGCTCGCCCCGTCCCGGTACGCGGCGCAGAGCAGGCTGGCCCCGGTGTCGGTGTCGCAGGTGGCCCGGGTGGCGGGGGTGTGTTCGCCGCCGAGGTCGCCCGCGTTGCCCACCATCCACGCCCCGATCAACAGGCGGGCCGACAGGATCCGGGTGATGCGCCACTCCAGCGAGGCCCCCGCGGTGGCCCCCGCCGTCGTGACCGAACGCACCGGGTCGCGGTTGCTCGGGGCGCACGCGCTGCCGTCGCAGAGGGTCAACTGCCCCCGCCCCAAGGTGGGCCCCCCGTACACCCCCACCGCCACCCGCGAAAACGGAACCCGCAGATGCACCGTGGCCGCCCCGGCGACCCCCACGGTGCCGCCCCCTCCGACGGAAAGCTCCAGGCCCGCCCAGGTCTGCGGAAACCACCGGGCCGTCGCGCCGAGGTGGGCCCCCCCCCCGACGGTGACGAGCTGGATCCCCAGGGAGAGGGGCCTCTCCGCCCACACCGAGGGCGGCTCCCGGGTGGACCGACGGGCCCAGTCGACCCAACGGCCGTCGCGCCCCGGACGGGCCACCCAATGCCCGAAGGGCTGGGCCTGCACCACCGCCCGGGTCCCGGGGGTCCCGGTCGTTCCGGCGGGGGGGATCGACAGGGCGACCTCGACCGTGATGCGCTCGGCCTCGTAGAGGGTGCCCTCGCGGCGTTGGCGGTCACCGGCCCGGCCCTCCACGTCGACGGTGTGAGGCCCCGGGTCGACCGGGATCTCCTCGCCCAGGAGGCTCACCGGCAGAGGGCGGCCGTCGAGCACGAAGCCCGCGGCCACGTCGCCCGCCACCTGAACCCGCACGAAGGCCCGCCGGGCCTCGAGGTGGGTCACCTCCTCCAGGGCGGCCCGAGACCGGACGGGGTCAGACCCCGCGGGGATGTCCCGCAAAAACTGCCGGTACTGATCGATGGCCTCGACGAACCGCCCCACATTCCGCGAGGCCACCGCCAGGTTGAACCGCACCAGCGGGGCCGCCCGCAGCCCCAGGACCCGCGCGAACCGCATCCGGGCCTCCTCCCAACGCCCCGCCTGGGCGGCCTCTACGCCCTCGCGGAAGAGCCTCCGGGCCACCTCCAGGACCTCGGCGCTGGGGGCAGCCTCGACCGCCGCTCCTGGGGCCTCTGGAGCCTCCGGGGCGCCTTGCAGCGGCGTAGGGGCGGGTGGGCTGGAGGGCGGGGCGGGGTCGGGCGGAGGCGTGGCGGCGGGCGGGGTCCCGCGGTGGGGGCGTCGGGGCTGGGCCGCGGCGGCGACGGGGGCGAGGAGGGCCCCGGCCCACAGGGCCAGACGCGCGACGACGGAGAGCGGGGCGGGGCGACGCATGGCCGGGGTGCGAGGAGTCTATCTCAGCGCGGGGCGGCCGGGGCGACGGGTTGTGCGGCCACCGGGGGAGTGGGGGCGTCGTCCTGGTGGATGGAGTAGCGCACCATGGCCCGGAGGATCTCGTTGCGTTGGACGTTGCCCACGAGGGACTTGAGGTCTTCGTAGAGGGAGGGGTCGACCAGGAGGGCCCCGAGGGTCCCGCGGCCCTGGCGCATGTCGCCGAGGATGTCGCGCACGCTGGCCGTGGCCTGCTCGATGTTTTGCGCCGCCCGGGCGCTCTCCTGGCCGTAGATGATCTGGTGCAGGCCGCCGTTGCCGGTGCGCACGTCGTGGGTGATGGCGGCCACCTCCTCGCTGACCGTGGCGAGGGAGCGCACCATCTGGGCCCCCTCGCGGTCGTACACGAGGGCGTGCACGAGGCCGCGGCCGTTGCGGGCCTCGCGGGCGATGGCCTCGACGTGGGCGGCGCTGTCGGCGGCCCGGTTGGCGGCCACCTGGGCGGCGGCGAGGGTGCTCTCGAGGCGCCGGGCGGTGGCGTCGTTGGTGAGGAGCTCGTGCACGGTCCCGGGGCCCTCGGCGGCCTGGCGGGTGATGGTCTGGAGGTTGTGCACGAGGGCGAGGGCGTCGCGGCTGAAGGCCGGGTCGGCGAGGGGGCGGGTGGCGTTGTTGACGTTGTCGAGGATCTGGGTGGCCCGGGTGAGGATCTCTCCCGCCCGGGCCATGGCGTTGCCGAGGTCGTCGCTCTCGTTGGTGCGGATGGTGCTGCCGTCGCGGGCCTGGGCCCCGCGGGTGCCCATGGTGACGTCGAGGGCCTTGTCGCCGAGGAGGCCCTTGGACACGATGCGCACCACGCTGTCTTCCCGGACCCGCACGAGTTGGGCGGAGACCATGGAGAAGTACACGTGGATGAGGCGGTCTTGGGCCTGGGCTCCGAAGACGATGCGCTCGACGTGGCCGACGTCGACCCCGCCCATCCGCACGGGCGAGCCCACCTTGAGGCCGGCCACGTCGGTGAAGGTGGCGTGGAGTTGGGCCTTGCGGTCAAACATGTGCCGCTCGTCCCCCACCAGGAACACCAGAATCCCTGCCACGAGGAGCCCGAGGGTGACGAAGATCCCGACCTTGATCTGCCTGTTCATGCCGTGCGGGGGGAGTGCGGTGGGGGAGGAGGGTTAGCTGGCGGCGTTGACGAGGGCGAGCATGTCCTCGTCGTCGGGGGCGTTGCCGTGGATGAAGTTGTGCACGAGCTCGACGGTGGAGCTGCGAAACTCATCCGGGGTGCCGGTGGCGATCACCCGGCCCTTGTGCACCATCGCGAGGCGGTTGGACACACCAAAGGCCGTGCTCATGTCGTGGGTGACGACCACGGCGGTGTTCTTCAGGGCGTCCTTGAGGGAGAGGATGAGGTTGTTGATGCGGGTGATGTTGATGGGGTCGAGGCCCGTGGTGGGCTCGTCGTACAGGAGCACCTCGGGCTGCAGGGCGATGGTGCGGGCGAGGCCCACCCGCTTGCGCATCCCGCCGGAGAGGTCGGCGGGGTTCATCGCCTCGACCCCGGGCAGACCGACGAGGGTGAGGGCCCAGCCTACCCGCTCGTCGATCTCCGACTCCGTCATCTTGAAGTGCTCGCGCAGGCCGTACGCCACGTTTTCCCGGACGCTCATCGAGTCGAACAGGGCGGCCCCCTGAAACACCATCCCCACCCGCTGCCGCAGGCGCTGGAGGTCTTTGGGCCCCATCCGCTCGACGTGCTCCCCGTCAAAGAGGATCTCGCCCTTGTCGGGCTTGAGCAGCCCGATCAAGAGCTTGAGGGTCACGCTCTTGCCCACCCCCGACCCGCCGAGGATGGTGAAGGCCTCGCCCTCCTCGATGGACAGGTTGAGGCCCGAACACACCACCTTGGGCCCGAAGGACTTGTGGACGTCGTGAAACTCGATCAATGCCATCGCGGAGCCCGGGAGGGTGACACCCCGCGGGCCCTTTGCCAAGGCCGTGTTACGCCCGGCACGGTCAGCGGAAGACCCCACGAAACCAGAGCTTGATGACGATGAGCACCGCGATGAGGGCGATGGTCCCCAAGATGGACAGCACCTTGCTCCCCCCCGAGGCCGCGGGAGGCGGCTGCACGGGCGGATACTGATGCATCGGGGCCCCGGGGTAGGGCTGCATCCCCGGCTGCGGAAAGCCCTGCTGCTGTCCGAAGCCACCCTGGGGCTGCTGTCCGAAGCCACCCTGAGGCTGCTGTCCGAAGCCACCCTGGGGCTGCTGTCCGAAGCCACCCTGAGGCTGCTGTCCGAAGCCACCCTGGGGCTGCTGTCCGAAGCCACCCTGGGGCTGCT
>CAYUSB010000028.1:50605-57010 GCA_964447205.1 uncultured Myxococcaceae bacterium | reverse complement strand
GGCTGCTGTCCGAAGCCACCCTGGGGCTGCTGTCCGAAGCCACCCTGGGGCTGCTGCGGCGGATAGCCCTGGGGCTGCTGGCCGAAGCCGCCCTGTTGGGAGGGAGAGCCGCCGGGGGGTTGGGGGCCCGGCCCGCCGGGGGGGCCGAAGCCGCCCGGGCCGAGACCAAACTGGGAGATGTCGACGGCCACGGTGCTGGCGACCCCGGCCGCGGCGAACCCACCGGCCCCGGGGGCCTCGGAGGCGCCTCCGGGCGGGCCGTAGGGGCTCGGGGCGGGGCCTCCGAGGCCAAAGGATGCGGCGTCGGCGGCTACGGTGCTCGATCCGCTCTCCACGGGGTTGTAGGCAGGGGGCGGGGCGGGGGCCGGGGCGGGGGTGCCCGCGGCGGGACGGCCACCCTGGGGAGGCCCGTACATGGACGCCCCCGGGGCCCCACCCAGGCCGAAGGATGCGGCGTCGGCGGCTACGGTGCTCGACCCGCTCTCCATGGGGGAGGGGTCGGGGCTGTGAGGCAGGCCGAAGGCCGAGGCGTCCATGGCGAGGGTGCTGCTCGGTTGGGGGGCCCTGGGGGGGGGCGCTGGATTCGGGGGCGGGGTCGCCCGCTGCGGGGGCGAGGCGGGGGGCTGGAGCATCGAGCGCCCGGCGGCGGGACGCGGGCCCGACGGGGCGCTGTCGAAGGACGAGGGCTGCATGACGGTGGCCCCGTCGAGCATGTCTTCGTGGGTGTCGCCCGTGGGGCCCCCGCCCATGGAGGGGCCTTCGAACATGGCCATGCCGCCGACGACGGTCTTGGCGTAGGGGCCCGGGGCTCCCCGGCCCGGGACGGCGGCGCCCGAGGCACCCCCCGCGGGAGCCCCTGGGGTCGGCCCCGTGTCGGTGTTGGTCATGAGCATGGTGCCCTTGAACTTCGGGGCCGGTCGACCCGGCCTGGACGCCTGGGGTTGCAGGGCGGTCCCGCACGCCGAACACGACGTGGCAGAGTCAGGGTTTTGAGCACCACAGTTGGGGCAGAACATCACACTCTCCTCCCGCGGGCGTCGACGCCGGGGTGGCCTTGGGCCCTCCTCCGTGCGTGTCGCGCGTTGGCGATCGGGAGACTACACAGCAACCCCCTCCCGCGCCAGTCAGAGCCACTGGGCGCTCGTATGGACTCAGGGTTTGATGCCCGCGTCGGCCAGGATGTCCCCAAGCCGCGCCATGTCATCCTCGGGGAGGTATGGCAGGGTCGAGGCCGCGTGGGCGTTGGCCCGGGCCATCTGAGGGGTGCGGGATCCGACCACCATCACGCTCACGAGGCCGTTGGAGAGCACGTACCGCAGGGCCGCCTCGCGCAGGGTCAGGATGTTGCCGCGCACGAGGGGGCGGAAGGCCTCCCGTTGCTTGAGCCGCACCGCCAGCTCATTGGGGCCCCAACGCCAGTTGCGATGGTCTTCGTCGCTGAAGCGCCGCCCCCCGCCCCAGGTGTCGGCCAGGAGCCCGTAGGCCAGGGGAGAGCGGGCGACCACGGCCGTGCCGCGTTGGGAGATCTCGCCCGAGAGGCCGTGCAACACCCTGGAGAACAAGAGGTTGTACGGCAGCACGAGGAGCTCGACCCCGAGGTCGAGGGCGGCTTGTCCCTGCTCGACGGTGCTGACGCTCACCCCGAGGACCCGGGCCTTGCCCTCGCGTTGCAGGCTGAGCATGGTGGGCCACGCGTCGGGGCCCGTGAGGGTGCCGACCTGGGGGTTGTGCAGCACGAGGACGTCGATGCGCTCAACACCGAGGCGCGTGAGCGAGGCCTCGCAGGCCTTGCGGAGATAGGGCGGGTCGAAGCGCTTGCGGGGGTGGGGCCCCTCCCGCTCCACCCCGATGCGGGTGCAGACCGTGATGTTGTCCCGCTTCTCGCGCTGCATCACCTCGCCGAGGAGGGTCTCGATGCGCCCGTTGCGATAGCAGTCCGCGGTGTCGAAGAAGGTCACCCCGGCGTGCAGGGAGGCCAGGATCGACAGCCGGACCTCGTCGTCGGTGACGGGCCCGTAGGCCTCGCCCGACAGGCTCCAGGTGCCGAGGCCAATTTCGCCGACGGAGATTCCTGTGCGGCCCAACGGACGTGTCTGCATCGTGCGCGTGCTCCAACAAGGGCCCCTGGGGCGTAGGGGCTTATACCGATGTGCCCTGCGTCCGAGCGTAAATCAGCATCTCCGCGAGACGGCACTGGACTACAACAGGACGAAAGCCGACGGATGATTTACGCTCGGACGCAGGGCGCATCGGGATCAAAACTCGCCGCGGTGGCCCCCTGGATTGGGGTCGAAGGGGCCGGGTTGCACCCCCGGATCGGCCCCCCGGGGCTGCGGGGGGGGGGCCATGGGGACGGGGCCGAAGGGCGTCTGGATCATCGGGGTCTGCGGCTGGATCGCCTGCGGCGGCTGAGCGGGCTGCTGGGGCAGCGGCTCAAGGGCGGGGCCCGACGGGGGGGCCGAGTCGCGCCCGGGGGTGAAGGTGATCCCCGGGTCGGCTCCGGGCACGGGCTGGGGGGTACGATCGCCCGGGGCCCGTGGGCGGGCAGGGGCCGTCGGGGCCGCGGGCGTCGGGGCGGGGTTGGGGCCTCGGGGGGCCACGACGGCGCCGCGGCTCGGGTTGGTGCGGCCGGGCTGGGCGGGGGATGGCTGCGCGGGGACGGGACGGGCGGGGGCGGGGGCGGGGGGGGCCGTGCGGGGACGCACGAGGTCGGCCTCGCGGCGGGCGGCGGCGAGGTCGTCGCGGAGGGTGGCGTCGTCGAGGAGGCGCAGGGCGTCTTGGTAGAAGGGGATGGCCCGGGCGGGGCGCCCCGCGGTGCGCTCGGCGTCGCCGGCTCCCTTGAGTTGGGCGGCGGCGTTGCGGCGGAGGCGCAGGGCCCGCGGGTTGCGGGGGTCGAGGGCCAGGGCCGCGTCGGTGAGGTCTTCGACGTCGTTTCCGTTGTCGGCGTGCACGAGGCGCCCGGCCTGGAAGGCCGAGTCGGCGCGGCGGAGGAGGTCGTTGACGCGATCTTCCTGCTGCTGGGCGGGGAACATCCGGAGCCCGTAGGCCCCGCCCACGGCCACCCCGACGGCGATCCCCATGGACAGGAGCACGAGGGCCGCGGTGCCTGCCGGGCTCCTGCGCGGGTGGGTGTGCAGGGTGGGGACCTCGGGACCGACGGTCTCGGCCCCGACGGGGGGGCGCGGCCGGGCTCGGCGGGGCAGGCCCGGGACGTGGAGGTCGTCGTCGTCGGGGGGGCCCACGGGAGCCACGGGCACCACGGCGGAGACGGGGGCCACGGGGGGCAGGGCGGGGGCTGCGGGAGGGCCGAGGGCGGCGGGGTCGACCTGGGGGATCTCCATCCGCGGGGCCACCACGGGCCCCCCATAGACGCCCGCCTGGGCCTGGAACGACGTAGACAACACCACCGGGCTGACCGCGCTCGGGCGCCCCTCGGGGTGCCCCTCGGGGGGCGGGGCAGTGATGCGGTCGAGGGTGGCGGCGGGGTGGAGGGGGAGGTGGTGGTCTTGGGGGCCGGTGGCGCTTGCGAACAGGGGCATCGCCGAGGTGCGCACGAGGCTCGGGAGCCCGCCTTCGCGCGGGACGGGGGTCTGGGTGACGGGGGAGGGGGTGCCCACGGTGGCCGAGGGGCCGAGCACCACGGGGGTCACGGGTTGGGCGGGCAGGGTGCGGGGCGTGGTCACCCCGGAGCCCTCCAAGGCCGCCCGCAGGGCCCGGGCGAACTCCGTGGCGTTGTCGTGGCGGGCCTCCGGGTTTTTGGCCAGGGCCCGCATCACCACGTCCTCGACGAGGGGCGGGACGTCGTGGGCGATGGGCCACCGTCGCAGCGGGGCCGGGGCCTCGTGCATGTGCTTGACCAGGAGCTGGACGGGCTCTTCGGCCTCGAAGGGGGTGCGTCCCGCGAGGAGCTGGTAGGCGATCACGGCGAGGGAGTACACGTCGCTGCGCTGGTCGACGTCTTCGCCCGCGGCCCCTTCGGGCGAGATGTACCGCGCGGTGCCGAAGATGAGCCCCGTCTGGGTGACGAAGGAGTGCGAGGCCAGGAGGCTCTTGGCGATCCCGAAGTCGAGCACCTTGGGGTACTCGGGGTCGTCCTCGCGGCGGGTGAGGATGATGTTCTCGGGCTTGAGGTCGCGGTGGATGATGCCCTTGGTGTGGGTGTACCCCACCGCGTCGCCGATCTGGGTGACGATCTTGACGGCCCGGGCTGGGAGAAACCGCCGGTCGCGCTCGATGGCCTCCATCAGGGTCGGCCCCTCCAGGTACTCCAGCACGAGGTACAGGTTGCCGTCGGCGAGCTGGCCGAAGAGCACCACCCGCACGATGCCCGGGTGGTCGAGCTGATGAGCGATCTGGGCCTCGCGGTGAAACCGGGCGACGATGTCCTTCTTGGTGATCAGGTCGCGGTGCAGGATCTTGACGGCCACCTTGCGCCCGAGGCCCTCGTCCCAGGCCTGATAGACCACCCCCATCCCGCCGGCCCCGAGCACCCGCTCGAGGCGAAACTGGTTGAGGATCTTCGTGCCGAGGTACGGGTCCTTGGGTTGAGACTCCATACGCAGGGGCGTCCCGTCGCGCTGGCAAAACTGCGCCGGGGGGCTGTACTGGGCTCCGCACGCGGGGCACGCGCGAAGACCCGCGGCGACCGCAGGAGCTGCCCCGGTGGGGTGTACCGCGCCGTTCACCTCGACATGCCTCGTCCCTTCAACGCCGCACCAGCTTTACCCTTTCACCGCGGTTCGTCACCTACTTCTTGCACGCAGACTCCACGACCTTGACCCTCGCCGATCTTGCCACGCCCTTCGCCCGCGACAATCACCGCCAGCATCCTGCCACTGTGGAGGCCGTCCCGACGGTAGGAAAACCACCGATCGCGCTCGCAGACGGTACAACCACCGACGTCGTCCCGACGTTGGATCCCCAGGGCCTGCAACTGAATGTGGACCGCCCGACGCAGGTCGACGTGGGGTTTGGGGCTGCGGGTCAGGGTCACGACCTCGGGGGCGCTGGCCTCGGCGAGGGCCGCGGCCACCTCGGGGCCGACCTCGAAGCAGCAGGGGCCGATGCAAGGGCCCACGGAGGCCACCAGGGCCGCGGGGCTCCGAGGGTCGAGCGAGGCCACGGCCGCGCGGAGCACCCCGGCCACGACCCCGCGCCAGCCCGCGTGGGCCGCCACCACCCGCCCCGTCTCCACATCCCCAAGCAACACCGGAACACAGTCTGCCACCCGCACTCCCACCGCCACCCCAGCGCCCAGGGCCAGCACGGCATCGGCCTCGACCCGCGGGCTCTGTCCCGGGTCATCTCCGGGGCCCACCCGATGCACCGCGGCCCCGTGCGCCTGAAACACCTGGTGCAACCTCTGAGGGTCGAAGCCGACGGCGGCCCCGAACCGTCGGAGGTTTTCGGCGACGTGTTGGGGGTCGTCGCCCACGGAGGCCCCGAGGTTGAGGGAGGCGTAGGGCGCGGGGCTGACCCCGCCGCCCCGGGTCGAGAAGCCATGCACGAAGCCCGCGTCGCGGAGGAGGCCGGAGGTGACGTGGGTCGCTGCGCGAGGGGGCTTCTCCGTTGGCATGGGAGGGGCGATACTGCCACACCCGATGGAAAACGAGATGACCCCCGCGCGCTGGCGCGACCTGGCCGAGCAGGCCGAACGCGCCCGCCGACGGAGCTACGCCCCCTACTCCCGCTACCACGTCGGGGCGGCCCTGCTCACCCCCCGGGGCGTGGTCCTCGGGTGCAACGTGGAGAACGCGGCGTACCCCCTGTGCATCTGCGCCGAGGCCGCGGCCGTGGCCCGGGCCGTGTCCCAGGGCTGGCGCCAGTGGATCGCCCTCGCCGTGGCTACGGCCGGGCCCACCCCCGGGGCTCCCTGCGGGGCGTGCCGACAGATCCTGGCGGAGTTTGGCCTCGACCTGCCCGTGGGGCTGGTGGTGGGGGGAGAGGTTCGGCGGGTGGTCACCGTGCGGGAGCTTCTGCCGTGGGGCTTCACCGGCGAGGTGCTCGCTGAGTGTACAAACGCTGCGCAGGCCGAGTCCCCCGCGCGCAGAAGGTGATACTCTCGCGGGGGTGAAACCCCTCAACACGGTGGCAGTCTGTGCGCTCCTGCCTCTTGTCTTTGGGGTGGGCGGCTGCGCCCTGGAAAACCCTGCGGGCCTCGGATGGGTGGGCAACGACGCGGGCCTCACCGACCAGGGCCTCCAGCCTGACACACCCCTCCCTGACGCGGGCTTCGACGCGGGCCATGACACCGGGACGGACACGGGCCAGGACATCGGCACCGATCTCGGCGAGGACACAGGTGTCGACACGGGCATCGACACCGGCGAGGACGCGGGCGAGGACGTGCCCGTCGACACGGGCGTCGACACGGGCGTCGACACGGGCGTCGACACGGGCGTCGAC
>CAYUSB010000028.1:0-50505 GCA_964447205.1 uncultured Myxococcaceae bacterium | reverse complement strand
TCGACACGGGCGTCGACACGGGCGTCGACACGGGCGTCGACACGGGCGTCGACACAGGCATCGACACAGGCATCGACACAGGCATCGACGCGGGCGAGGACACGGGCGTCGACACGGGCGTCGACACGGGCGTCGACACGGGCGTCGACACGGGCGTCGATGTCGGGGTGGACGTGGGCGTCGACGCGGGCCCTCCGCCGTCTCCGACCGACACCTGCACGAGCGCCCCGATGTTGCCCTCCCACGCGGGCACCCACTCCGCCACGGGCACCACCGCCGGGCAGAACAACGACTACTCCGCGAGCTGCAACACCGGGAGCAACAGCGACAACGCCGGACCCGACGTGGTGTACCGCCTCGTGCTCAGCGCCCCGATGCGCCTGCGGGCGCGGGTGACCGCGGGCAGCTCCTGGACCCCGCTGCTCTACCTGTCGCGCACCTGCGACCGCTTCAGCTCGTCGAGCGACCGCCGCCTGGAGGGCGAGGCCGCCTGCGCCACCGGAGGCAATAGCCCGCAGGTCGACGTCACGCTGCCCGCGGGCACCTGGTTTGTCATCGTCGACGGGGCGGGCACGAGCAGCAGCAACGCCGGGGCCTTCACCCTCGACTGGACCCTGTCGGCCGCCGCGGGCGCGGCGGGATACGACCTGCAGTCGGCCGGCAATCAGCCCTGCCCCGCGATTCCGGGGGGCAGCACCGACCTCGGCCTCAACGACGACGACGAGACCACGAGCGCTCGCACCCTCGGGTTTCCGTTTGAGTTCTTCGGACAGGCCGTGACTCGATACGCGGTCAACTCCAACGGATTCGTGGAGCTTCTCCGCGATGGCGCCAACGGCACCGGGGGAGGGCGCTCCTGGGCCAACACCCCGCTGCCCAACGCCGGAGCGCCCAACGGGCTCATCGCCCCCTTCTGGGACGACCTCTACCCCGACGGTTCAAACCGCACCCGGCGCTGGATGACGGGCTCCGCTCCCAACCGGGTCGAGCACTTCCGCTGGACCGACACCCGCCGCTTCCGCGACCGCGACGCCCGCCTCACCTTCGAGGCCCGGCTCTACGAGACCTCCCACCGCATCGAGTTCCTCTACTGTCGCCTCGAGGGGGGGAGCGGCCCCACCGACGCAGCCGCCGCGCGGGCCGGGTCTGCCACCGTCGGACTGGAAGACCTCGACGGAAACCGAGGGTTTCTCATCTCCGTCGATCGGCCCACCCTGATGCCAGGCCTCCTCCTGCGCTTCATCCCACTGCCCCCCGGATGACCCTCTGCGTCGGCCGAGAGCGCGAGCTCGCCTGGATCACCGCCCGCCTCGAAGCCACCGGGGCCCGCGGGACCGCCATGGTGACCGTGACGGGCCCGCCGGGGGTGGGCAAGAGCCGCGTGGTCGACGAGCTGCGGGAGCAGTGCCGGAGCGCAGGGTTCCCGGTGTTCGAGGGGTGGTGCGTGCGCTACGCGGCCTATGCGCCCTTCATGTCCATCGCCGCCCAGGCCCTGGCCTGGCTGCGCGACCGCGACGAACAAGACCTCCTCGGTCCCGGCGACCTCGACGCCCTCGCCCCCCTCGTCAACGCCCGGGCCGTACGATCGCCCGCCGCCCCCGAGGCCCCCGACGCCCCCGACGACGAGAGCGCCGTACGCTTCACCGAGGCCCTCACCCGCCTCCTCGCCGCCGTCAGCCGCACCCGCCCCGCCCTCCTCCTCCTGCGCGGCTGGTCCCGCGCCGACGAGGCCACCCGCTCGCTCGTGCGCACCCTCCTCGACGCCGCCGGCCCCCAGGGCGAACCTACCCCCGGGGCCCCCTCGGCCCTCCTCGTGGTGAGCCTCCGGGCCGACGACGCGACCCCCGACCTCGTGACCCACCCCCGCATCGAGGCCCTGCACCTCGAAGGCCTCGCCGTCGACGGGGTGCGCCAGCTCCTCCAGGACGAGGCCCTCGTGGCCCGGCTCCACGCCGCCTGCGGAGGCAACCCCGAGGCCCTCCTGTCCCTCCTCGACCGCCCCGCGCCCCCCCGCGAGGCCGAGGCCAACGCCCGGGTCGAGGCCCTGGGCGACCTCGCCCGCCAGGTCGTGCTCGTCCTGTCCCTGGCCGACCGCCCCCTGCCGCCCCACGTCGTGGCCGCGGCCCTGGGCGTCGAGGCCGCCACCGTCCTGCGCACCGTTCCCACCCTCGTCGGGGCAGGGGTCGTACGACGGGTCCTCGACCCCACGGTGGGCGACGTGGTCCTGGCCCTCGCCTCCCACGACGACGGGGCCATCGTGCGGGCCGCCGCCGACGCCCCGAGCCTCGCTCGCCTCCAGGGCTCCCTCGGCGACGCCCTCGACCAGTGGGGCCGGGTCTCCCCCGAGGAGGCCATGCAGCACCAGCTCGTGGGCGATCCGTCGCCCGAGGTGGCCGCCCGGGCCGTCGGGGTCGCCCGGGCCCTCCTGCGCCGGCACGCCCCCGCCGCGGCCCTGGCCCTCCTGCAACACGCCTCGCCCCACTGTCGCCCCGAGGCCCTGCGCGACCTCGGGCGCCTCGCGGCCGCGGCGGGACGCACCCTCGGGGCCTTCGACGACGCCCGGACCCTCGTGGCCCGCGCCGCAGAGGCCCTCCCCGACGACCCCGAGCTCGCGCGGCTCCACGCCACCCTCTCCCTCGGGGCCGCCGACTTCTCCCAAGCCGAGGAGGCCCTCGACCGGGCCGACGCCCGCACCGCCCCCGACAGCGCCCGACAACGGGCCGCCAACGCCGCCTCGCGGGCCGAGCTGCGCTACCAGCAGGGGCGCCTCGACGAGACCGAGGCCCTCGCCCGGGCCGCCATCGCGGGGTGCCCCGACGACGACGAGATCATCACCCAGGCCCGCAACACCCTCACCAAGGTGTTCCTCGTGCGGCGCGAGCTCGACAAGGGCTGGGACTGGTCGGTGCAAAGCATCGAGCGGGCCCGGGCCCGGGGGGCCACCCACGAGGTCCTGCGGGGGCTCATCAACCTCGGGGTGGTGTCCATCTGGCGGGGCGACCTCGACGAGGCCGTGCGGCAGTTTGAGGCCGCCCGCTCGGTCTCCCAACGGGGCGGGTCGATGATGCTCCGCGGGGTCCTCCGCGAGAACGAGGCCGTGGTGGCCCACCTCCAGGGCCGCTACGGCGACGCCCTGCAGTCGTACCAGGAGGCCCTCGGGATCCTCACCCGGGTGGGCAACCGCCGCTTCGTGGCCCGGGTGGCCCACAACCTCGGCGAGCTCTACGTGCACGTCGGCGAGGTGGCCCGGGCTCGCAGGCTCTGCGACTACGCCGCCCAGGTGGCCGGGGGCGTCGGGGGAGCCCTCTCGGCCGAGGGGTTGATGCTGCGGGCCCAGGTCGAGATCGCCGACGCCCGGACCGACGCCGCCCGGGCCGCCCTGGCCGACGCCCTCGGGCTCTTCGCCGCCGCGGGGGACACCGAGCGCCTCGGGCACGCCAACATCCTGCTCGCACGGGCGGCCCTCGTGGACGGCGACCTCGACCGGGCCGCCGCGGCCCTCGGGAGCCTGGCGGAAGACGCCGACCTCAGCCCGCGGACCCGGGCCGAACGATGGCTCCTCGAGGCCGAGCTCGCCCGAGGCCGCGGGACCGACCCCTTCGCGGCCTCCCGCCGGGCCCTCGAACTCGCCGAAGCCACCCCCGACATCGACCTGCGGTTTCGGGCCCAGGTGGCCGTCGCCCTCGGGCTCCTCGAACGCGGGGACGAACCCGCCGCCCGCCGCCACGCCGAGCAGGCCGGGGTGCTGCGGGAGGCCCTGCTGAGCAAGGTTCCGGAGGGGCTCCGGGGGACGTACGCGACCGAGCTCGGGCGCACCGGGGTCGACGCCCTCTCCACCCGCCTGGAGCTTCTGGCCACCCGCCCCACGGCCCTCGCCACGGCCCGAGCCGCCTCGGTGGTGGTCGACACCATGGGCCTCGTGGGCGACAGCGCCGCCCTGCGCGAGCTACGCCGCCGCATCGCCCGGGTGGCCCCCCAGGACGTGACCGTGCTCCTGCGGGGCGAGTCGGGCACGGGCAAGGAGCGGGTGGCCGAGGCCCTGCACCACGGGTCGCGCCGCCGTAACGCCGCCCTGGTCAAGGTCAACTGCGCCGCCCTGGCCGAGGGGGTCTTGTTGTCCGAGCTCTTCGGCCACGAGCGCGGGGCCTTCACCGGGGCCGACCGCCGACGCCGCGGGCGCTTCGAGATGGCCGACGGGGGCACGATCTTCCTCGACGAGATCGGCGACATCTCCCCGGCCACCCAGGCCGCCCTCTTGCGGGTGCTCCAGGAGCGCACCTTCGAGCGGGTCGGGGGCAACGAGACCCACCGCGTCGATGTCCGCATCGTGGCCGCCACCAACCGCGACCTCGGGCAGATGGTCAAGGCCGGGTCCTTCCGCGAAGACCTGTACTACCGCCTCACGTCGCTCACCATCGCCCTGCCGCCCCTGCGCGACCGGCTCGAAGACCTGCCCCTCCTCGCGGCCTACATGCTCGACCGCGAGGCCCGGGCCCTCGGAGGGACCCCCCGACGCCTCGCCCCGAGCGCCCTGCGCCGCCTCGCCGAACACCCCTGGCCCGGCAACATCCGCGAGCTCGAGAACGTCCTGCGGGCCTCGGCCCTCTTCGCCGACGACGACGAGATCACGGCCGAAGCCCTCCAGGGCCTGCCCCTCCTCGCGGCCCCCGAGTCGCCTGCGATGACGCCCCTCGCCCCGCTCCCCCCGACGCCCCCCCGCGAGCGCGACGAGGTCGAGGTGGTGTACGCCCGGATCCGGCACGGGGGGGTCTCGCTCTTCGACATGCGCCGCGACCTCGAGCGCGGATGCATCGCCCACGCCCTGGAAGAGTCCCAGGGCAACATCACCCGGGCGGCCGTCCTCCTGGGAATGAAGCGTCCGCGGCTGTCGCAACTCGTGCGGGAGTACGGGCTTGCCAAAGGCCAGGACACCGGGGACAATCCCTCGGAATGATCCGGCACAACGTCTTGCTCCTTTCCGTCGTGCTGGTGGGCGCGGGCCTGTTCGCGGGCTGCGCTACCACATCGACCGCTCCCAACGGCCCGAGCTCGTGCGCGATGCCCCAGCGGGCCCAAGGGGGCGTGAGTCATCACGATCGCACCGCCGACGTGGCCTCCCTGCGGGGCGGGGCCGTGATGCGGGTGGTCGATCCCAACGGCGGTTGGGCCGATCCGGCGGGGATCCCCACCCCCGAGCCCGCCCGGCCCGTGCACGACCCCCAGATGGCCGGCCCGACCCCGCAGGTTCCCATCCCGGTCTCCGGGGGCGTGGTGGGCTCGCCGGCCTGGTAGTTACGCCCGGCCTGCCTCGTCGAGCAGGCGCATCCCCTCAATGAGCAACCGCTCGACCGAGGCCTCGATGGTGCGTTGGGTGGAGCGTACGGTGGGGTCGAGGGCAAACTCCCCCTCCTGCAGGGACACCATACGGTAGAAGGCGTGTTCGCCCTCCAGGGAACCCCAGGCGGCGTGTACGACGGCCCCCTCCACGAGGTGGACCTCGCCGCTGTCGGGGCCGTGCTGGACCCGCAAGACCCCGGTCTTACGCCCCTGGGCGAGCACCTGGACCACGTCGGCAAAACCGAGCTCGGCGAGCGAACCCGCCACGGCCCGGGGCTGCCGGGCGCTCCGTTGGGACAGAAGCTGCCGGACCTTGGCCACGAGGACCTCGGCGCTGGCGGGCTTGAGCACGTAGTCGCTCGCCCCGAGCTCGTACCCCCGGGTGATGGCCTCCCGCCGCGTGTCCCGCGTCAAGAACACCCACGGAACCGACGCCGCCAGCGACCCCGCCCGCACCCGCGACAGGAGCTCGAAGCCCGTGACGGTGTCGAGCTCGGTCTCGGAGATGCACACCTCGACGTTGTTGCGCGACAGGGTGGCCAGGGCCTCGTCGACCCCGCGGGCCACCAGGACCTCGAACCCGTCCTCCAGGAGTCGGAGCTCGAGGACGGTGGTCTCCTCGGGGTCGGGGTCGATCAGGAGGACGCTCGTGCGCTCGGACAGGATGCGGGCCCGGAGGTCTTCGCCCGTCACGGTCTGGCGCAGGAGGTCGACGAGGTTGCGGTCAAACACGGTGTCCCGCTGCTGGTCGAGGACCTCGCAGGCCTCGGTCGGGGTCAGGGCCCGGCGGTAGGGGTTGCGGGCGTTCTGCGTGAGGTCGGCGTAGGTGTCGGCGAGCGACAGGAGGCGGGCCGCGAGGGGGATGTCCTTGCCCATGATCCCCTCGGGGAAGCCCTGCCCGTCGACCCGCTCGTACATGGCCTGGAGGGCCCCGACGGTGATGGGGTCGAGGGGCACGGCGTCGAAGAGCTTGATGGGGGTGAGGTACACCTTCTGGGCCACCGCCCGGTGACTCTCAAACACGGCCACGTTGAGGGCCGTGAGGTGGTACGTGGCGGCCTTGCCCACGTCGTGCAGGAGGGCCGCGATGGAGATGGCGTGCTGGACATCGTCGGGCAGGCGCATCCGCTCGGCAAACTTGCGCAAGAGGCGCGCCACCGTGGCCGAGTGCCCGCGGAGCTCGCCGCGGCTGTTCTCCAGCAGGGAGACCAGGACCGTGGCCATCTCCAGGAGCGAGCCGCGGGCGGAGGGGGTGTCGTGGTCGGGGTCGGGCTCGAGGGAGGCCTGCGGAACCCGGATGCGACCGCTGGCCCCGCTGGCCGAGGCCTCTCCCCAGGGCAGGCTCGCCCCAGACCCCGTGCTCCCTGGGCTCCCTGGGCTCCCTGGGCTCCCTGGGCTCCCGGGGGGGACGTTGCTCCGTCGCAGCCCCGGGGTCCCCTCGGAGGGCGGAAACACCGGCCCGAGATTCTCCGGGTCGACGGTGTTGTGATCGTAGAGCGACAGGAGGTTGAGGTACTGGGCCTTGCCCTGGTTGTCGGTGTGGGCGAAGGCGTAGAGGTCGCCGCCGTAGTGCTTGAGGATGGCGGCCTTCACCGCCGCGGGGCGGGCCACGTAGATGCGGACATCGATCACCTTGGCGGCCTGCGAGATGACGCGCGCCAGGGTGGTGTCGTGAGGCGAGGCGGCCACCACGGACAGGGTCTGCGAGCTCGCCTCGTACAGCACCGGAAACACCTGGAGCTGCTCGGCCATCTTGCGTGGGATGAGCTCGAGGAGGGGGCGCTCGATGTTGACCCGGGCCAGCTTGTTGGTGGCCACGAAGCGGGTCTGGTACTTGCGGGCGAGCCAGCGCAGGAGGTCGGCCTCGTCGAGGGCCCCGGTCTCGACCAGGGCGTCTTCTTCGCGGGCTCCGCGGGCGATCTGGGCCTGGACCTCCGCGGCGCGATCGGCCGGCACGAGGCCCTCGGACACAAGCTGCTCGGTGAGGCGTGCCGACGGGGCGGGGGGCATCTGCGACCATGGTACCGACCGGGCCCCGTCAGCGTCAATCGCTCATCGGGCCCGCAGTCCCCGGTCCGCGGCCGAGGGCGGAGCCCTCCGAGGGGGATGCACGGCGACCGCGGGGTGTGTAGAGTCCGCGCCGTGCGATCACGGACCCTCTGCCTCGCGGCCCTCTGGCTCGCCTCGACCCTCTGCCTCGCGGGCCTCGGGTGCTCGTCCGGGGGCGGGGTGCGCGTCGAGGGAAACGCCGTGGCCGCCCCCAACCTGGGCTACGTCTTCGGCCCCGTGGCCCCGTCCTGGCGGCGTATCGAGGTCCCGAGCAACGACGTGGCCTGGTTTGACCCCGACACCCGCGGGACCATCCACGTCGATCACTCCTGCGCCCGCGACAACGACACGCCCCTGTCGGCCCTCGTGCAGCACCTGCTCCTCGGGTTTACCGCGCGCGAGTTCGTCTCCGAGGAGACCATCCCCTTCGACGGGCGCGAGGCCCGCCACGTCGTGCTCCGGGCCCGCCTCGACGGGGTGCCCCGGGCCCTTGAGCTCTACGTCATGAAGAAGGACGGCTGCGTCTTCGACCTCGGGTACGTGGCCCCCCCCGACCGCTTCGAGCAGGGCCGCCCCCGCTTCGAGGCCTTCGTACGCGGCTTCCGCACGACCCGCTCGCCCCTCGGGCCCGGGGCCCCGTGAGCGGCTCGGCGTCGAGCCCGGGCCCCCTGAGCGCCCCGCCCCCGTCCGGGCCTGGCCGTCCGTCCATCGTTCCGGGCGGAATCCTGCGCCCCGTCGAGCAGAGCCCCTGGCAGCGCCAGCTCGCCGAGATGCGCCAGAGCCTCGACGACGTCGGGGGGATGAGCATCCTGTTGTGGGACACGGTCCGGGCCATGTTCGTGCGGCCCTTCGAGACCCGCGAGCTCGTCTACCAGATCGAGCAGATGGGGGTCCGCTCGACCTCCATCGCCCTCATCACCGCCCTCTTCGTGGGCATGGTGATGACGGTGCAGTTTGCCTTCGGCCTCGAGCGCTTCGGGGCCACGGACTACGTGGGCCGGGTCATCGGGCTGTCGATCACCCGCGAGCTGGCCCCGTCGCTCACGGCCCTCGTGGTGGGGTCACGAATCGGGTCGGGCATGGCCGCCGAGCTCGGGGCCATGGCCGTCACCGAGCAGATCGACGCCATCCGGGCCCTCGGGGCCGACCCGGTGCGGAAGCTGGTGGTCCCGCGGCTCCTGGCCTGCGTGATCCTCATCCCCGTCCTGTCCCTCTTCGCCGTCGTGGTGGGCTTCGCCGGGGCCATGGTGGTGGCCCGCCTGCAGTTTGACACCCCCATGGGCTTCTTCTTCCGTACGGCCCTGGAGTCCATCACCATGCAGGACTTCCTGTCGGGGATGGGAAAGGCCCCGTTCTTCGGGGTCACCATCGCCATCATCGGGTGTTACTACGGGATGCAGACCCGCGGGGGCACCGAGGGCGTCGGGCGAAGCACCACCCGCACCGTGGTGGCCAGCGCCATCGCCGTGCTCGTGAGCGACTTCTTCCTCACCAAGCTCTTCCTGTCGCTGTAGGGGGCCTTCAGCCGACTTCGGAGTCGCGCGCGGGGCCCTGGCCCGGCCACAGGACGGAGGCCAGCACCCCGAGCCCGAGGGTGCCCAGGATGACCACGATGCTCTGCTGGGGCGTGGGCTCGTAGCCGGGCCAGTGGAACAGCTCGTTGGCGGCGTGCAGGAGGAGCTTGGCCCCCACGAAGAAGAGCAGGGCCACCACGGCCTTCTCCAGGTGCACGAGCCAGCGGGTGAGGGCGTTGAGCAGGAAGTAGAGCGATCGCAGGCCCAGGACGGCGAAGAGCATCGCGGAGTAGATGAGCACGGGCTCGCGGGTCACGGCGATCACCGCGGGGACCGAGTCGAACGCGAACATCACGTCGCTCGCCTCGACCAGGAGCATGCACACGAAGGCCGGGGTCGCGTACCGCACGGCCGGGCGCAGGAGCTCGAAGTCTTCGGCCCCGAGGAGCTGCTTCGCCCGGGCGGCGCTCACGAAGAAGCGCATCCCGTCGAGGCGGGGGATCACCGCGAAGAGCCGCTGGGCCGCCCGCACGACCTTGTGGCGGCTGAAGTCTTCACAGCCGTCGCCGTCGTCGCAGCCCCCCTCCCGCAGCATCTTCACCGCCGAACCGATCACCACCAGCGCAAACACCACGTCGGCCCAGGGCCCCACCGCCCGAACCATGCCCGCCAGGGCCACAAAGGCCATTCGCAGCACCACCGCCCCCAAGATGCCCAGGTACAACACCCGATGCTGGAGCCCTGTGGGAAGACGGAAATAACGGAAAATGGCCATGAAGACCAGGAGGTTGTCGACGGACAGGGCTTTTTCTAGCATCCAGCCGGAGAGGAAGAGGCTGGCGTGGGCGGGGGAGAAACGTTGGTGGAGGTAGCCCGCGAAGCCGAGGGCGAGGCAGATCCAGAGGAGCGACCAGCGGGCCGCGCCGCGCAGGGTGATCTCCTTGCCGTCGCGGTGGGACCACAGGTCGGCGTAGACCGACAGGGCCACCACGAGGGTAAAGATGACGATCACCTCCAGGGAGAACCCGAGGGCGAAGACGGGTGGGGCCGCGGGGACGAGCTGAGGGTGCATCGAGTGGCGTCGCTCCTATACCCGCAAATGGCTCACGATGCCACGATGGGGCGGTTGCGGGAGGGTCGTCAACCGGGGTACTCAGCCCGGAGCGTTTTTTGCCCTGAGCCCGACGCCCTGTCCCTGCTCTCTCGCGCTCGCCAGAAAGGCTCTGCCGTACCCTATGCCCGCCCTCGTCGACGATGTGGATCGCCTCGCCATCAACACCCTGAAATTCCTCGCGGTCGATGCGGTCGAGGCCGCCCGCAGCGGACACCCCGGGCTGCCCCTCGGGGCCGCCGAGCTGGCCTACCTGCTGTTCACCCGTCGGCTGCGGCACGACCCGTCCGACCCGCACTGGCGCGACCGCGACCGGTTTGTGCTCTCCCCGGGGCACGGGTCGATGCTGCTCTATGGGCTCCTGCACCTGACGGGGTACGACCTGCCCCTCGACGAGCTCAAGCGCTTCCGGCAGTGGGGGTCGCGGACCCCGGGGCACCCGGAGGTTCATATGACCCCGGGGGTCGAGGTGACCACGGGGCCGTTGGGGCAGGGGTTTGGCAACGCCGTGGGCATGGCCCTGTCGGCGAAGATGGCCGAGGCCCGGCTCCCGGGCCTGTTCTCGCACCGGGTCTGGGCCCTGATCTCCGACGGCGACGTGATGGAGGGGGTGGCGTACGAGGCGGCCTCCCTGGCCGGACACCTCGGCCTCGGCAACCTCACCTGCATCTATGACGACAACAAGATCACCCTCGACGGGGCCCTCGACGAGGCCTTCTCCGAGGACGTAGCCCGGCGCTTCGAGGCCATGGGCTGGCACACCCAGCGCATCGACGGCCACGACCCGGCCCAGATCCTGGCGGCCTACGACATGGCCATCGCCGTACGCGACAAGCCCACCCTGATCCTGGCCCGTACGGTCATCGGGCACGGGGCCCCGTCGAAGGCCGGGTCGCACAAGGCCCACGGCGAACCCCTCGGCGAGGTGGAGGTCCTGGCCATGCGAAGGGCCCTGGGATGGCCCGAGGCCGAGACCTTCGTCGTGCCCGAGTCGGTCCGGGCCCGCTTCGCCGTCCGGGCCATGCAACTGTCCGCCGTCCACACCGCGTGGAACGCCCACGTCGCCGCCTGGCGCACCACCCACCCCGAGGAGTCGGTCCTCTACGACGCCCTGTGCGATCGCACGGCCCCCACCGACCTCCTGGCCCAGTGCGTGGCCGCCCTGCCCGCCAAGACCGACGCCACCCGCTCCCTGGCCGGGGCCGTCCTCCAGCGCGTGGCCGCGGTCATGCCCTCCCTCGTCGGGGGCGACGCCGACCTCGGGGGCTCGACCAAAACCGTGCTCGCGGGCTCCCCGAAGGTCCTGCGGGGCGAGTTTGTCGGGCGCAACCTCCGCTTCGGCATCCGCGAGCACGCCATGGGGGCCATCGCCAACGGGATCGCCCTGCACGGCCTCTTCGTGCCCTACACGGCCACGTTTCTCACCTTCAGCGACTACATGCGCCCTTCCATCCGGCTCGCGGCCTTGTCGGGCCTGCCGGTGGTCCATGTGTTCACCCATGACTCGGTGTTTCTGGGCGAGGACGGGCCCACCCACCAGTCGGTTGAGCACGTCAGCGCCCTGCGCCTCATCCCCAATGTTCATGTGTGGCGACCCGCCGACGGGGTCGAGTGCGCCGCGGCCTGGGCCTCGGCCGCCCTGCGCCGCGACGGACCGAGCGAGCTCATCTTCACCCGGCAGAAGGTCGAGCCCCTGCCCGACGCCCCGGGCCGGGCCGACCTCGCCGCCCGGGGCGGATACGTCCTCGTGCACGAGGGCGGAGCCGACGGCCCCGAGCTGGTCCTCCTCGCCACCGGGAGCGAGGTCTCCCTCGCGGTCGCAGCCGCCGCGGTCCTCACGGCCGATGGGATGCGGGTTCGGGTGGTCTCGATGCCCTGCATGGAGGTCTTCGTGGCCCAGGGGGTCGACTACCGCGATGCGGTCCTGCCCGCCCGGGGACGCCGGGTGAGCCTCGAGGCAGGACGCACCGACCTGTGGCGGGGATGGGTCGGTCTGGACGGGTTCTGCATCGGGATCGACCATTTCGGAGCCTCGGCCCCCGCCCCTGTCCTGGCCGAGCAGTATGGCCTCACCCCCGCCCTCGTGACGGCCCGCATCCGACACTGGCTGGGCCGATGACCGAGGGCATCTCAGCCCCGGCGGCCGCCCGCGACGCCCCCGTCAAACCCATCCTCCGGGGGGTCTTGCACCACTGGGCGGCCGTGGGCGCTGCGGGGGCCGGGGTGGTCCTGGTGGCCATGGCCCCCACCCCCCGGGGGGCCTGGGCCGCGGCGGTCTACTGCCTGAGCCTCGTGACCCTCTTCGGGGTCAGCGCGGCGTA
This sequence comes from uncultured Myxococcaceae bacterium, assembly GCA_964447205.1. GTDB lineage: Bacteria > Myxococcota_A > Polyangia > Polyangiales > JAEUKH01. The sequence goes on along the minus strand of CAYUSB010000028.1, from coordinate 38,173 downwards.
TCACCGCCCTACCTGGAGTCCGCCCCGCCGGGCCCTGATGCGCCGCCTCGACCACGCGGCCATCTTCGTGCTCATCGCCGGGACGTACACCCCCATCTCGCTCCTGGGCCTGCCCCCCGCCTCGGGCCATCGGATGTTGCTCACGGCCTGGGCCGCGGCGGCGGCGGGGGTCCTGCAGTCGGTGTTCTGGGTGCGGGCCCCGAAGCCGATGACGGCAGTGTTCTACCTCCTGGTGGGGTGGGCCGTGGTGCCGTACCTCGGGGCCGTCCGGGCGGCCTTCGACGCGGGCCAGATCGCCCTGATGCTCGGCGGGGGCGTGGTGTACTCCCTCGGGGCCGTGGTGTACGCCCTGCGCCGACCCAACCCCCTGCCGGGGGTGTTCGGGTACCACGAGGTCTTTCACGCCCTCACCCTGCTCGCCTGCGGGCTGCACTTCTCGCTGGTGATTCAGCTCGTGCGACGGGGCTGAGTGCTGCGTGCTTCAATGGGACGAGTCTGCGTGAGAATGTCGGGCGCGGATCGCGGCGTATGGCATATTCTCGGGGTCGGGGCTGCGCAGGAGACGGCTGTACCGGCTGCGGGGGCGGGATGGGCGGCGACGGCCCTCACCCAATACTGTTCGTGCGTCACCCATCTACCCTCTCCCGTGACCGGGAGAGGGCGCCATCGTACCGTAAGAATAGAGTGGGTGAAGACCGTCGGGCCTCTCCGATCGAGGCACGAGCTCGTGCGGCGGGGCTGATCGCCCCCGCGGGGTGCCGACAGCCAGCGCCCCAGAAACCCCACGAGTTGGGGGTACACCGGGCCCATCACACACGGGGAAAACCCGTGGTAGCTGTGCCCGCTCGGGCAGGGGTGCTCCGCCCGCGACACCTCCCACAACGCCGCGTCGCGCCCCGCGTCCCGGGCACTCCCCACGAGCGACCGGGCCTGGGCGATGTCCACCAGGAGGTCGTCAGGGCTGTGAACCACCCGCACCGGCGGCAGGCGATGGGCCCCCGTGATGGGCGAGGCCGTCGCGCAACGCCCGGCATGCTCGCCCGCGCAGTCGTGCCCGAGGTGCCCCCGCACGGCCGCCCGGGCCGCCGCTCCGCCGACACCCGGCAGCGGCCGGGACAACATCGCGGACAGGTCGCTCGGGGCCGACACGGCCACCACCGCGGCGATGTCGGGTTCGGTGGCTGCGGCGAGCAGGGCGAGCTGCCCCCCGGCGCTCTCTCCCAGGAGCACCCGCGGGCCGGGCATCCCGAGGGTGGCGGGCATGGCCCGGAGGGTCGCCCGCAGGTCGTCGAGGGCCGCGGGGAAGGCCCCTCCCGCCCGCACGAGGCGGTACTCCGCGGACAGGGCCGCCACGCCCAACGGGCAGGCCAGGGAGGCCGCCACGGGAGCGACCCCGTGACGGTCTTGCGACGGGTCGTCCCAGCCCCCGCCGTGCACGACGACGAGGGTTGCGCGGGGATAGGGGGAGGGTGGGAGCAGGGCGAGGGCCCGCAGGGTGCTGTGGGCTGAGATCGGGAGGTCGAGGGCGACGAGCGGGGGACGGTCGGGGCCGCAGGAGAAGACGGCCGGGCCGCGGGTGTCGGTCAGGGCCGCGAGCCCGACCAGGACCCACGCGACCGACCGGGTCATCCCATGGGGCCGCCGTAGCCGCCCTGTCCTCCGCCGTAGCCCCCACCCTGACCCTGCGGGCCAGAGGGATATCCCTGCGGCTGAAAGCCCTGCCCGGGCTGCGGCTGAAATCCCTGCGGCTGGAAGCCCTGCCCGGGCTGCGGCTGAAATCCCTGCGGCTGGAAGCCCTGCCCGGGCTGCGGCTGAAATCCCTGCGGCTGGAAGCCCTGCCCAGGCTGCGGCTGGAAGCCCTGCTGCGAGGCAAACCCCTGCGGCCCCATGGGCATCCCGGGCTGCGGGCCCATCGGGTACGGGCTCGGCCCGGGGGTCTTGTTGCCGCCCGCGCGCACGAGGCCCACCACCGTGAGCAGCGCGAAGAAGGCCGCGGCCGCTCCCGCCATCTCGTACCGCTCGCGCCAGCGCCGCATGCGGGAGGCGGCGTAGTAGCTGCCGAAGCTGCTGCGATAGCTGCCGTAGCTGCTGCCGTAGCTGCTGCCGTAGCTGCTGCCGTAGCTCGACGAATACGACCGGGCCGACTCGTACTCCGAGTAGGAATACACCCCGTAGCTCGCGGCCATCAGGGTGAGGACCCCGAAGGTCACGGCCATCCCCTTGCCGCCCCCCGACGCCGCCGGAACCATTGCCGGCATCATCCCCGGGGCCATCCCCGGGGCCATGCCTGGGGCGAATCCCGCCTGGCCGGTCAGGACCCCGGCCACCTCGTGGGTCATACGCGCGACGTCATCCTTGGTCGACGACCACACGATGAGGTACGCGATGAGCCCCGGGAGGATGCCCGTCAGCACGATGCTCAGGGTGAGCAGGATCTTCGTGGTCAGGCTGGGAAACTCCCAGATGATCCTGGCCTGGCCTCCGCCCATGTCGCGCACGAGGACGCCCGTGGCGAGGCCGTTGCCGACGACGACCCCGTGCATGTTGGGGGCGACCTGGTACTGCGGGAAACGAGACTGCAACCACTGGGCAAGCTGTTGCTTGTCGTGCAGGGGGCCCTGCGCCACGATGTCCATAAGCCGGCTCCGCGTCGCGCGGCACGATTGCCCCCGTCGACGCGGCCCGACCATACTGCACCTCCGGCCGGAGGCAAGGGATTGGGGGGAAGGACTATCGTGCCCCGCGCTCGTCGATGATGGTGCCCACGTCCTCGCCGCGGATCACACGCTCGATGTTGCCCTTGTCGGCCAGCTTGAACACCCGGATGGGGAGCTTGTTGTCGCGGCAGAGGGTGACGGCGGTGGAGTCCATGACCCCGATGCGCCGCGTGAGAAACTCGTCGTACGACAGGCGCGGAAACATCTCGGCCCCGGGGTTGCGCTTGGGGTCGGAGTCGTACACCCCGTCGACCTTGGTGGCCTTGAAGAAGGCGTCGGCGTGCATCTCCATGGCCCGCAGGGCGGCGGCGGTGTCGGTGCTGAAGTAGGGGTTGCCCGTGCCCGCGGCGAAGATCACGATGCGGCCCTTCTCCAGGTGCCGGATGGCCCGGCGGCGGATGTACGGCTCGGCCACCTTCTGCATCTCGATGGCGGTCTGGACGCGGGTGGGGGCCCCGCGTTTCTCCAGGGCGTCTTGCAGGGCGAGGGCGTTCATCACCGTGGCGAGCATGCCCATGTAGTCGGCGGTGGAGCGGTCCATGCCCGAGGCGCTGCCGCGCAGGCCGCGGAAGATGTTGCCCCCGCCCACCACCAGGGCGAGCTGAACCCCCAGGTCGCGCCAGGCGGCCACGAGCTCGTCGGCGAGGATCCCGATGGCCCCGGGGTCGAGCCCAAACCCGCCCTCCTGGGTGCACAGGGCCTCGCCCGACATCTTCAGGAGGATCCGGCGGTACTTGATCCCCGGCGAGGGAGCCGGAGGGAAGAGGGTGCGGCCGTCGTCTTGGGTGCGGTTCATGAGGGGCCCTCCTATCGCACTTGGGGGGGAGACAACAACCCACCTGCCGCCGCCCGTCGGGCCATGAAGCGGTGAAGGCCTTCGATCTGTGCGCTCCGGAGCCGCGCCGCGGGGCGAGCCCGGGTCACCAGGGCCACGGCCTCCTCCACCGTGGCCGCGTGCCCGAGGGCCAGCACCAGGGCCACCGTCACCATCACGCTCCGCCCGCGCCCAAAGGCGCAGTGAACGAGCACCCCCCGCCCCTCCGCCCGCCGGGCCAGGGCCCAGGCCACGGCGGTGTCGAGGGCCGCGTCGGTGGGCTGGGTCCGGTCGAGGGTGGCCACCCGCACCCGGGTGAAGGGTTCGCGACAGAATACCTCCGCCACGGGAAGCTCCGCGGTGAGGTCGATCAGGGCCCCGACGCCCATGGCCCGCACCCGGTCGGCCTCCCACGCGAAGGGCCGCGGACCGACGAACACCCCCTCCACCACCTGCACCCCCGGGGGGTCGCGCCGCCACCATCGGGCCAGAACCCACAGCCCTGTAGCCACCACCCGAAACGGAACGAACAGGGGCTGGAGCCACCGTCGGCTCTCCCCGGCCATGGAGGGCCCCGGGTTGTGTCCCAGGGCCGAGGCCAGATAGAGCACCACGACCGCCCCGAGGGACACCCCCCCGTAGGCGACCAGGGCCGCAGCGAGGGCGTATCCCCGGCCCTGAAGGCTGACGGCGAGGCCCAGGAGCCCAGCGGTCACGAGGGACAGCAGGACGGCCCAACGGAGGGTGCCTGCGGAGACGGGGCGGGAGACGGTCACGGACGGGGAGGGAGAGGGGGAGGGGGGACGAGGTCAGCCGGCCTTGGCGGCCATCTCGGCGACTTCGGTGGCGAAGTCCTTGGTGGGGGCCTTCTCGATGCCCTCGCCGACCTCGTAGCGCACGAAGCGGGTCACCCGGGTGCCGGGGACGCGGGAGGCCACCTCGGCCTGGATCTTGGCGAGGGTCTTGGAGGACTCCTTCACCGAGGTCTGGTCGAGCAGGACGACCTCGTTGAGCCACTTGGCGACCTTGCCGTCGAGGATCTTCTCGCGGGTCGCCGCGGGGCGGGCGTTGACCTTCTCCACGGCCTTCAAGAACCCGTCGAGGGAGGCCTTGAACTTCGGGTCGTCGGCGACGAGGCGCTTCGCCTCTGCGGCCGGGTCGGCGAGCTCGGTGCCCTCGTCCTGGGCCCGCTCGATGACGAGGAGGCGCACGCGCTCGAGGTAGGCCTCGGGCTCGGCGAGGATGGCGGCGTCTTCCTGGTCCATCTGGGCCGAGAAGATCTCGCGCTGCTTGGCCACGACCTCCTGGGGGACGTCGTCGCGCACGAGGTACTGGGGGCTCATCGAGGCCACCTGGAGCACCACGTCCTCGGCGAACTCCTTCACCGCCGGGTTGGCCGGGTCGCTCGAGGCCAGCTCGGTCAGCACGGCGATGCGGTGGTTGGAGTGCACGTACGTGTGCAGGAGGGCCCCCGGGGCGGCGGCGAAGAGGGCCACCCGGCGGACGTCGTGCTTCTCGCCCGAGCGGGCGGAGGCCTCGATGATCCGGTCGGCGAAGGTCTTTCCGCCGCTGTCGAGGGCGAGGAGGGCCGCCGCGCTCTCGGTCTTGTGGGCCAGGGCCGCGGCCGTGAGGTCGTGGAGGAGGCCCTTGAAATCGTCGCCCCGGGCGACGAAGTCGGTCTGGCAGTTGAGCTCCACCGCGACCCCGAGGGTCCCGTCGGCGGACAGGGCGGCCCGTACGGCTCCCTCGGCGGCGATCTTGCCCGCGGCCTTCTGGCCCTTGAGGATGCCCTTCTTCTGGAGGATCTCCACGGCCTTGGCCATGTCCCCCTCGGACTCCTTGAGCGCGTTCTTGCAGTCGGACATGCCGGCCTGGGTGCGCTCGCGGAGCTCCTTCACCATCGATGCAGTAATGTCGGCCATTGGGGGTACCCTCTACTCCTTGTTGCCGTCGGCGGGGCCCGCCGAGGCCGTGCCCAGAGCCGACCGGGTCACCGTGGTCTCGGGGACCCGAGCCTGGCCCCGTCCGCCGCCCGGTCCGCCCGGACCCCGTCCGCCGCCCGGTCCGCCCGGTCCGCGTCCGCCCGGTCCGCCCGGTCCGCGTCCGCCGCCCGGTCCCCCGCGGTGATCGCGGCGGTCGCGCTGATCGCGGTCGCGGCTGTCGGTCATGTGGCTGCGGTTTTCGTCCGGGCCGTGGGTCTCGCGGCGGCGCTGGGCCCCCTCGATGCAGGCGTCGGCGATCCGGGCCGTGATGAGCTTGATCGACCGGATGGCGTCATCGTTGCCCGGGATGGGGTACTCGATGAGGTCGGGGTCGCAGTTGGTGTCGGTGATGGCCACGAGGGGAATGCCCAGCTTGCGGGCCTCCTTGATGGCGATGTCCTCAAGGGCCGGGTCGATCACGAACACGGCCCCGGGGACCCCGCCCATGTTCTTGATCCCGCCGATGTACTCCTCCAGGCGGATGCGCTCGCGCTCGAGCTGGAGGGTCTCCTTCTTGGGGAGGTTCTCGTAGGTCCCGTCGTCGCGCATACGCTCGATGGCCCGGAGGCGCTCGATGCCCGAGCGGATCGTGCGGAAGTTGGTGAGGGTCCCGCCCAGCCACCGGTTGGTGACGTAGTGCATCCCCGACCGGGCCGTCTCCTCCTGCACGATCTCCTGGGCCTGGCGCTTGGTGCCCACGAAGAGCACATGCTGGCCCCGGGCCACGGTCTCGGTGATGAAGTTGTACGCCCGGGTGAAGAGCTTCGACGTCTGGTCGAGGTCGATGATGTGAATGCCATTGCGGGCCCCGTAGATGTACGGGCGCATCTTGGGGTTCCACCGCTTGGTCTGGTGGCCGAAGTGTACGCCGGCTTCGAGCAGGGCGCGCACGGGGAGGGGGGCCTCGCCAACGGCGGGGATCACAGCGTCCATGGTCATGTTGCAGTCGCTCCGAGACAGGGTTGAGCCTCCCCCCATCGGGATCACGCGGCACACACCCCGCGGGGTCTGTCACGCCTGTCAGGGGACACCTGAAAGAGGGTGGAGACAGCCGCAGGGCACCCGGTGCCGCGTGCCGTACGGCGCGAGATTGCTCGCAGCGTACGACCCGATGAGGGTGTGGATTCTCGCCGCGGGTCAACGCGACCCGAACGAGGGGCGCGGACCCTACCAGCCCGCGGGGAGCCCCGCAAGGGCCAGGTGGGCGCTTCGGGCCGCGGCAGGGCGGGAGGTCTTACGGCCCGGTGTCGCCGAGGTCGCCGAAGTTGAGGTCGACGTCCGTCGTCGGCGGCGGCCCCGCGTCCACGGGAGGCGGCGCGCACACCCCCGACATGAACAAACACAGCCCGCTCATGCAGCAGTAGTTGCTGCCCGCGGGATCGCCCGGGGCGCGGCACGGGTCGCAGTCGCGTTCGGTCTGACAGGAGGGTGGACAGACCCCGCCGCTGCCGGTGTCGGGGGGCGGGACAACGCCCGTGTCGAAGGGGCCGTTGCCGGTGTCGGCCGGGGGCACGGAGCCCGTGTCAAAGGGGCCGTTGCCGGTGTCGGTCGGCGTCACGACCCCTGTGTCGGTCGGCGTCACGGGGCCCGTATCGAGGGGCGTGTTGCCGGTGTCGGGGGGCGGCACGGTGCCCGCGTCGAGGGGCGTGTTGCCGGTGTCGACGGACCCGTCGGGGCCTTGGGCGCCGCTGTCGTCGTCGAAGCCGCTCGTGCCGCGCGCGCCGCCGCAGGCGCAGAGCGCGAAGGCCAGAGTGAGCCAATGGGACTTCATGGGCGAGGGGGTCTCCTGCGCGGGATCTGAGCGACAACGGGGGCCCCCGTCAAGTCGACGGGTCCTCGCCGATCGCGTCGCGGGGCACCCCCGCCGCTGTCCACTGGCCACCCGGTGGACACGCGTGGACAGCCCAGATGGACAGTCGGCCACTTTCAAACACCTGAATTCACAGGCCATCGTGAGGCGGCACGGGCGCTGCACTACGTCGCCTGTGTGCCCACCCTCGATCACGCTGTGATGGTAGAGCTGTTTCGTCGATGCCCCGCCCTCGGGCCCGGGCTGTTGCGCCGACCGCTCGGCCTGCGCCTCCCGCGGCACGTCCGGGTGGAGGCGGTGGAGGCCGTCCTCGATGCGCCCGACGGTGAGGAGTACCGGGCCGACCTCGTGCTGCGCCTCCACGACCGTGCGGGCCGGGTGAAGCTCGCGGTGGTCCTGGAGGCTCAGCGGGGCCGGGACAACCGCAAGCGGTACACATGGCCCGTCTACCTGGCGGTGCTGCGACGCAGGCTCACGGCGCCCACCCTGCTCCTCGTGCTGACCCCCTCCGAGCTCGTGGCCCAATGGGCGCACAAACCCGTCCTTCTCGGTGGGACGGGCATCCTTCTGCCCTCGGTGATCGGTCCCGGGGAGACCCCACGCATCACCCGCCTCGCCACCGCGCGGCGTGAGCCCGAGCTGACCATCCTCTCCGCGCGAATGCACGGAGCCTCCCCGGACGGCGAGCCTGTCCTCCGCGCCGCTCTCGAGGCCCTCACCGTTGTCGACCCGGAGATGCGCAAGGTCTATGCTCGCTTCATCCACGACACGCTCCCACGCGACCGACCCACATGTTGGAAAGGCCCCGCCATGCTGAGAGATGAGTTCAAGAACGTCACCCTCCCCAAACACTTCCAGCAGTGGGTAGACCTTGGAGAGGCCCGGGGAGAGGCCCGGGGAGAGGCTCGGGGAGAGGCCCGGGGAGAGGCCCGGGGAGAGGCCCGGGGCAAGGCCGAGGCCCTCCTGGCCATCCTCGACGCGCGGAGCCTCGGGCCCGACGAGGGCACGCGGGCCGAGATCCTCGCCTGCACGCAGTCCGACACCCTCGACCGCTGGATCGCGCGGGCCGCCACCGCGACCACCCTCGACGCCGTCTTCGCCCCAGGCTGACCCCGGCTGTCTTCAGGGCGGGCCGCAGTAGCGGTACGCCGCCCCGATGTCGGTGCGAGCGGCGACGGGGCGCAGGGCGACGTAGACGCACCCCCGGGCGAAGACGATGGCGTTGGGATAGGCAGTGTACTGCGCGGTGTCGATCCCCGCGGTGAAGGGAGCCCACGGGCCGCCGTCGCGGGCGCGGTAGACGGTGGTCGCGGTGGCGATGAAGTTGTCGCCCCAAGGCGTGAGCAGGATGGTGTTGATCCAGCCGTTGGCGGGCGCGGCGTTGATGGGGTCGCGGTCGAGGCCGGTGTCGGCGCGCACCCAGCCACGCGTCGTGTCGCGCCGATAGATCTTGGTCGGGTCGACGTCGATCGCGCGCGAGAAGAGCCCCTCGCCGGTGCGGGTGAAGCCGACGCCGTAGGGGTTTCCGCGCTGCATCCACGGGGCGGTGTCGACCGGCGCGAAGGTGAGCCCCTGGTCGTAGGAGTGCTGGAAGCTCTCGGTCTCTGCCCCGACGATCATCTCGTTGGACGGGCCCACCTCCACCGAGAAGAGCAGCCCGTACCGCACCCCGCTGCGCAGGGTGTCGAGGTTGTTGCGCAGGGTGAAGGTGCTCCCGTGGTCGGTCGAGCGGAGGAGCAGCGCCGACCATCCCCCGGTGACAAACAGGCTCCCGTCGGGGGCGAGATAGAAGTCGCTGACGTTGCGGGTGTAGCCCGGCGCGGGCACCGTCGCCGTGATCCAACGACGGCCCGCGGGATCGTAGCGGAAGATCGAACCCGGACCCGTGCCTCCGTTCATCGTGCCGTAGCAGCCGAGGAGCGGCTCCCCGAGGCCGTTGACCGCCACGGCGCTGAAGGCCAGGTTGGTGAGCCCCGTCGTGGGGAGCAGCGTCCAGGTGTACCGGCCGTCGCGGAGAACGCCCTGGTAGACCCCGGTTCGGGACCGGGCGACGTAGAGGGTCCCGTCGGGGGCGGCGGCGAGGAAGTGCCCCCACTGCCACAGGCCGTTGGAGAAGTCCCCCACGAGCTCCCACGTCCCAGAGGGGCCCCCGTCCGTCGGACCCGAGACGTCGTGCGCAGCCGGGATGTCCGTCGCCACGGGGCGGTCCAACGGCGCGACCTCCGGGCCCGCCGCGTCGACCCCTGTGTCCAGGGCGGGGATGTCCACGGGCGTCCCCGCGTCGAGGGCCGTATCTTCCCGCCCGAGGTCTTCGATCACGGGGCCATCCATAGGGGGCGTCGCGTCGTGTGGGGCGTCCCATGGTTCACCGTCAGGCGGGGGCGTGGGCGGCCGGTCCCGTGCGTCCGCCGCGTCGATCGCGGAGCCTGTGTCGTCGGCGGGCCGGTCGTCGGCGGGCCGGTCGTCGGCAGGGCGGTCGTTGGCGGGCACGGGCGCGGACGGCGTCCCGCACGCATGGGCGCCGCAAACACACAGCACGAGCGCGACCCAAGCACGGAGGCGGGCCCCGGCCGGACGGTCGGAGCGAACGAGACAGCGCGGACAACGCATGGATTGGGCCTCGAACCGATCTGGATCGCCGACGCCTCTGCAACCGGCGAGCCCGCGCCCTGCGGCGCAGAGTTCCCGTTCGGCGTGGCGTATGCCCCGCGGACCTCTACGCAATGCGTCGCGTTTCTCGGGATTTTCTGCGCAGCTTCGACACCCCACGGGAGCCTCGGCCCTCCGTGGGCGTAGCTTGACGACGCGTGGCGATGGGGTGACTGTGCCCGCACCCCAATGATCTCCGCGCGATCGCACCGAGAAACAAGCGCGCGCCGACTGGCCTGGGGCAGCCTCCTCGCGGCCACGTTGGCCATCGTCGTCGCCCCCCTCGGGGCCACCGCGCAGGTGCGTCACCGCCGCCCCCTGGCCAACGCCCCCAACATCAACTACGGCTTCGACAACCGCGCGGGAGGCGGGTGCAGCGATTACACCTGCGGCGGGCGCTGCTACGACGGCCACACGGGCACCGACATCCCAGTCGTCTGGGGACGCGTGCGACGGGCCCCCACCGCCACCACCGCCGCCCCCCTGCACCGCCCGCGTCGGCCCCTTCGGGTGGAACAGCTCGGGCCCCCTCGCGGGCATGACCTGCACCCAGATTCACGAGGGATCCGACTCGCACACCTGGGGCGACAACTACTTCTGCTCGGACATCGACCGCGGGTTTCGTCGGTCGAGCGCGGGCCCCATCGCCGGCATGACCTGCCTCCCGTGGGCCGAGCCCGCCGACCCCCACACGTGGGAGGACAACTTCCTCTGCTGGCGCTACACCGCCCCCGCCGTCGACGCCGGAACCTCCGCCCGCGACGTCCCCGCCTCCATCGACCGCGGAGCCCCGAGCACCGACCGCGGGTCTCCTGCGACCGACCTCGGGGCGGATGTCGTCCTCCCCCAAGAAGATGTCAACCTCCCGGACGATGCCGGGACCGTCGACGTCTTCACCTGGGACGCAGGGCCCGCCCAGGGTAGCGATGGGGGCTTCGTCGACGACCTGCCCCCCGTCGAGGACGTGTCCCTCGAACCCCATCTGACCGAAGGGGAGGCGGGGCCGGACTGTGGGTGCGCCGTCCCGGGGCGGCGAGGAGGGCGGGGGCCTGTGTGGCTGGTATTGCCGCTGTGGGCCCTCGTGCGGCGTCGTCAGGCCCGAGGCGGCTGAGCCCGGGGACTACACGAACAGGGACGAGATCGAGTCGCTGTTGTGCACCCGACGTACGGCCTCCCCGAGCAGCTTGCCCACCGAGGCCACCCGGAACTTGTTGGAGGCCCGGGCCTCGTCGCGCAGGGGGATGGTGTCGGTGATGATCACCTGGCTCAGGGGCGACTCGATGATGCGCCCCACGGCGGGGCCCGAGAGCACGGCGTGGGTGGCCGCGGCGTAGACCCTGCGGGCCCCGTGGTCCATGAGGGCCCGGGAGGCGTTGGCGAGGGTCCCGGCGGTGTCGATCATGTCGTCGAGCAGGACGCAGTCGCGGCCCTTCACGTCGCCGATGATGTTCATGACCTCGGAGACGTTGGCCCGCTCGCGGCGCTTGTCGATGATGGCCAGGGAGGCGTCGAGGCGTTTGGCGTAGGCCCGGGTGCGCTCGACCCCGCCCGCGTCGGGAGAGACCAGGACGGGCTCGGCGAGGCCGAGGTGGCGGATCTCCTCCAGGAGCACCGGCATGGCGTACAGGTTGTCGACCGGGATGCCGAAGAAGCCCTGGATCTGCCCCGCGTGCAGGTCGAGGGTGACCACCCGGTCGATGTGGGCCGTGGAGATGAGGTCGGCCACGAGCTTGGCTGTGATGGGGGTGCGGCCGGCCACCTTGCGGTCCTGCCGGGCGTAGCCGAAGTACGGGATCACGGCGGTGACGCTGGCGGCGCTGGCCCGGCGCAGGGCGTCGGCCACGATGAGAAGCTCCATGATGGAGTCGTTGACGGGGGTGCAGGTGGACTGCACGACGTAGGCGTCGATGCCCCGCACGTTTTCGCCGACCTCGACGGAGATCTCGCCGTCGGAGAAACGACCCACCTTGATGCGCCCGAGCGGCACCTCCAGGTGGTGCCCGATGGACGCGGCGAGTTGCGGGTTGGCGTTTCCCGAGAACAGCGCGATCGACTTCAGCATCGCATCACCTTCGGCGCCCGGTCGGGCGACAGCCCGGCCGCAGGACGCGGGCCGCGGATATCACCCGCCCCCGAACCCTGTCAAATCTCGCGGGTGTGCCGCGGGGTCACAGCCGTGCGTCGCCTTCACAGGGCCCCGGGCCGTGCTGCGGCCCCGGGCGGGTTTAAAACCCGCCCCTACAGCGTCCATCGCGACGTCCCGACCGCGTTGGTGGCGACGGTCTGGCCGCATCCGTGGCGATGGCCCCGGGCTTGCTGTAGCGTCGGACCTACCCGGGAGCGATGACCATGCGACGACACCTCACCCTGCGCGGCCTTGTTTTGACTGCGGCGATGGTTCCGATGGCCTTTGGGGCCGCGGTGGCCTTGCGGCCCTCGACGGTGTCCGCCTGCGGGGGCACCTTCTGCTCCAACTCCCCCATCGTGCAGAACGCCGAGCGGGTCCTCTTCCTCAAGCGCCCCGGCGACCCGCGGACCACCGCGGTCGTGCAGATCCAGGCCCAGGGCAACGACCCCGACTTCGCCTGGGTCGTGCCCCTCGACTCCATCCCCGAGGACATCCACGAGGAGCCCTCCAACACCTTCAACCAGCTCGATCAGACCACCTCGCCGACGTACCTGTTCTTCGGCGGGGGGAGGTTTACCGTCGGCAGCAGCGGCGGGGGCTTCGGCTGTGGCAGCTCCGATTCCTTGGGGGCGGCCCCGTCAAACGCCGAGGAGCGCTCCAGCGGGGTGCGCGTCTGGGCCCAGGGGGAGACGGGCAACTACGCCTTCTCCGTGGTGAGCTCGGAAGACCCTGCGGCCCTGCGCCAGTGGCTCGACAACAACCGCTACATCACGCCCCCCGAGGCCCTGCCCATCATCCGCGAGTACGTCGAAGAGCATAAGTACTTCCTCGCCGTGCGCCTGCGGTCGGTCCAGGGGGTCCCGTCCTTCCTCGTGGCTCCGCTGGCCTTCACGTACCAGGGCCGCGGGCCGTGTGTGCCCCTGCGGCTCACCCGCATCGCCACGACCCCCACCCTGCCCATCATCTCGTACGTGGTGTCCGATCGACGGGCGGTTCCGGTCAACTTCGCGCAGACCACGGTGCCCGACGCCGAGGTGGCCCGCCTCGGCCCGATGCGCTTCTCCACCGCCGGGGGCCCCGGGTCTCTGTCCGCCTACGACGGCCTCGTGCGCGACGCCGTGACCGAAGCCGGCGGCCGGGCCTGGATCACCGAGTACGCCGGCGACCTGCCCGACGGGGTCCGCGAGAGCCTCTCGCCCGCCCTCCAGGCCCAACTCCCCGCGGCCCCGTACCTCACCCGGATGTACACCACCATCTCCGCCTCGGCGATGGATCGTGACCCCGAGTTTGTCTTCGCCGCGGGCCTCCCCGACGTGTCCAACGTGCACGACCTGAGCGCCTACGCCGACCGCGGGAGCATGATCGACGGCCGCTTCCTGGGCCTGTCCTCGCTCGCGGGGGCCCTCGGGGCCCTGGTGGCCCGGCGTCGCCGTCGCCGCGCGGAGCAGGCGGGCTGAGGATGCGCCTTCTGGCCCTGTGGGTGTACCCCGTGAAGTCGCTCGGGGGCGTGGCGTTGCCGTCCGCCCGGCTCGACCCCACGGGGCTCGCCCACGACCGCCGGTGGATGCTCGTCGACGACGCGGGGCGCTTCATCACGCAGCGGGCCTTTCCGGCCCTGGCGACGGTGTCGGTGGCCCTCGGGGACGATGGGCTGAGGTTGACCCATCCGCGGATGACGGAGGCCCTCCCGGTGCCCTGGGAGCCCACGGCGGGGGCGGTGGGTCGACGGGTCACGGTGTGGGACGACACGGTCGAGGCCCTGGAGGCCCAGCCCGCGGCCCGGGGGTGGTTGCGGGAGGCGGTGGGGGTCGACGGGACCCTGGTGTGGATGCCGCCGAGCACGGTGCGGGCGGTCGATCCGGCGTATGGGCGGGCGGGCGATCGGGTGGGGTTTGCGGACGGGTTTCCGCTGTTGGTGACGACGGAGGCTTCGCTCGCGGGGCTCAACGCGCGGTTGCCGGAGCCCGTGTCGATGACGCGGTTTCGTCCCAACCTCGTGCTCGATGGGGCGGAGGCCGACGCGGAGGACGGGTGGAAGACGCTCCGGGTGGGGGAGGTGGAGTTTCGGGTCGCGAAGCCGTGCGGTCGCTGCACGATGGTCGATGTCGATCCGGTGTTGGGGACGGCGGGGCGGGGGGTGTTGTCGACCCTGGGGGGGTATCGCACCCAGGGGCGGCGGGTGGTGTTCGGGCAGAATCTGGCGATGGATGCAGTGTGGGTGGGGGCCACGCTGCGGGTCGGGGACGCGGCCGTCGCGGGGTGAGGGGGCGGGGTGGGGGCGGGGGTAGGGGTAGGGGATGGGGCGGGTAGGGTTGAGGCTACCGGTCGAAGGGGCGTTGGCGTGCGTCGTGGATAAAGACCACCCGGACGGCCTCCGGCTCGCGTGCATAGAAGACCAGGAGATGCTGCACCACGAGACGCCGGGTGACCTCGCCCGTCGGGAGGGTGACGCGCATCCCGTCGAGGAGCCCATCGGTCACGAGGTCGAGCACATCAAAGAGCTCCGCGCGCAGGCGTTGGGCCGCGCGGGGGCTGCGCTCGTTCAACCAGGCCAACTGTGCTTCGAGGGCCCGGAGCGCATCGGGGTCGAAATCCAGCCGGAGCTTCATGCCGCGTTGTCGCGTCGGCCCGCCAGGATCGCGTCGAGGCGCGCGAAGGCGGTCTCGCCGTCGATCATCCTGCCCTCGGCGATGGCCTGGAACCCACGCCGGATGCCCGCTTCCATCTCTGGGGTGAGTGGCGTCTCGCCTTCAAGCTCCGAGAGAAACTTGAGCGCGCGGTCGAGGGCCTCCTCGGGCAGTGCGTCGACCAGGCTGTGCAGGAGCGTGCGGCGCGGGTTCATGGTGGGGAGCATAGCCGCGGACGGAGGTCGCTACCAGCGGGCGTCATCCCACCGCCAGCCGACCTTGCCTTGCGGCACGGCGGCGGGTGGCGGGCAGTTCCTCGGGCAGAATCAGGGGTCCTGGGGGCGGGTCGAGAGGTTGTGCAGGCGGGACGGGATGTACGTCCGGCCGATCGAGGCCTTGCGCAGGCAGAACAGGGAGTCCTGCGAGCAGTCGGGGAGGTCCTGCGGGGAGAGAAACGAATCCCGGGGTCGATCCGGGCAGTGTCGCAGAGAGAAACAGCGCTACCGCATCGAGAAAGGGCAGTACCCCAAGCAGACGCGGCTGTACCGCAGAGAGACATGACGGAGATGCCAGGGTTGAGTCTGGTGGACTCCGTTGAATCAGGGGTCGGTGGGGACGGGCTTGGGGTCGCCCTCGGGCAGGGGGTCGGGTTGGGATTCGTCCTCGGCCAGGACGCGGCGCATCTCGCGGCGGAGGGTGTCCCCGAGGGGGAGGCGCGGGAGGCCGGCGATCACGCCCTGATGAAGCTCCAGGGCCCGGTGCAGGCGGGTCAGCTCGATCATCAGGCGGCCTTCGACCAGGTTGGTTCCGGGCAGGTCGCGGGAGGCCGCGGGAAACTCGTGAACCCTCCGACGCGCCCGCTCCAGGCTGGTGGCGGCGTTGCGGGCCGCGGTGACATCGGCCGGGCCGACGCAGCCTGCCTCCAGGATGCCGACCCGTTCGGGGTCGAGGAGCCAGGCATCGAGCTCCGTGGCGAGCCGATCGAGGGAGGCAGAGATCATCTCGGGGCGGGTGGCCTTGCCCCGAACCCGAGCGAAATCGCTGGCGAAGACCGGGTGGGCGTCGGTGGCCTGTTCGAGGCCGAAGATCAGGCTGTTACGCACCGTACGTGCATCGGCCACAGCGAGGACCAGGGCGTCCTGGGCCTGGGCCCACGCGTTGCCCTGGGTAGACTGAACCTCCTGGGCCGCCACGAGGCCGAACAACTGGTCGAGCAGATACCGCACCCGAAACTTGGGATAGCGGATCTTCGTTCCATGCTCCGAGACCAGGGCCACCACCTTGATCCGAACGAGGGCGCTCGACACCTCGTTGATCACCTCGGCGGCCACGGTGGCCGTGCCGCGGGCGATGGCGTCGGCGTCGGTGATGTCGCCTTGGATCGCGTGGAGTTGGGAGCCGGTTGTGTCGGGGAGGCCCGCACGCTGGCCCTGAAGGATCTGAAGGCGCGCTTCGCGGGGCATTGGGTCCGCGGGTTCGGATGGGTCACTCATGGCCGGAGTGTCCCGCGGGGTGGGCGCGCGCGACAAGGGGGATTCGGCGGTTGGGGAGACGATTCCGCCACGCGCCAACCGGGAGGGGTGTCCCTCGGCATGGGGTTCGGCCCCTAGTCGCGATGCCGATTTTGGTAGAAGGTGGGGAACTCCAGCGGTGGCGGCTCGACGGAGTGCAGCGGAAGCCGCGAGGGTTCTGACGGCGACGCGGGCCTCAGCGCGGGGGCGGGCAATCGTTGCAGCGCCCGGCGCTCCCAGGCCACCCAGCCGCAGGCCAGCGCACAGAGCAGGGTGATTCCGACATGGAGCCTGGACCCCGTCCACGCGCCGTCGCCCGCGGGCCGGATCGGGCCTTGCCACAGCGCGCGATAGGGCATCGGGCTCATCCCTGCGTGTTCCAGAACTCGCCGTCGTCTGGTTCTGGTCCCCACCCAGATCATCGCGAGGGTCAGGGCCCCGAGGAGCCCTCCGGACACCCGCACCGCACGGTCGAAGCGCGCGATGGCCGCGCGATGCTGGGCGCGTTCGGCCAACCCAGGAGACGGTGCCCTCCTCCCGATCACCCGATACTCCACCAGGTTCTCCTGGGGGGGATCCTGGCTCCCCAGTTCTTGGTCCCAACACCGAAACTCGATCCGCCGCAGATCACGGCTCTGGCGGACCTCCACCGGGTTCTGGGTCATGGGGCCATCGCCGAAACAAGCGAGGATCGTATGGTCGGCGATGCTGACGGACGCGCTGGACGAGTACATCCCGGCGTAGCGGAATGGGTCGTAGGACTGGGTACGCCGGAAGACCAGGTTGTCAAACGTGGCGATCTGGGAGCGCTCTACGCGCGGAGCCGGGCGCGGCCATTCGGGGAGGGCGTCGTCCCACCTCAGTCCGAAGTCGCGCCACGGTTGGTCGGCCAGGTTTCGCCTGGATTGCGTTGCGTCGACCAGCGCCCAGCCCCGCACCAGGGTGCGCTCGTCCTGCTGGCGAATCATGCGCTCGAACGAGGCCCGCGCCGTCACCACCTCCCGCGCCGCCGACACCAGCCAGACGCCCGCGCCCCCGAGGAACACCACCAGCAACAGCAGGCTCCTCCGTGTGGCCACAGCGCAACGTTACCATCGCCGACACCCCCGTCGCCAGCAGGGGCCCCGCCGAGGACGGAGCCGGACCCCAAAGCCAATGCGGGCCTACAACCCACCCAGGTCGGGGCCACGACCGCGCACGGCACTCCACACCGCGAGCACGTCGATCCTCTCCGCACGCTCGGCGTAGTACACGTGGAACCGCGACGCACGGAGCAGCACGCGCCGCACGTCGGGCACATTGGGATGGGCCACCCGCTGCCCCGCACCTGCAAAGTGCCGCAGCATCTCGAAGGCCTCGGCAAGTTCGTTGACGAAGAGGGTTGGTGCGAGGGGTCGCTCCGACCGCCACCACGCATCGATCGCGCGTACCTGGGCCTCGGCCTCTGGGGTGACCGAAACGGGTTTGATCATCGCGTGCGCAGTGCCGCGATCAGCTCACCCGCGTCGCGTCCCTGCTCGGCCTGGGCCGACGCCCACGCGCGCTCGATGTGGTCGTCGCGCACTGCACGCTCAGCCTCCTCAAGGTCGTCGCCCTCGTCGTCGAGCACGAGGGAGATCACCGTGCCCTCGGGCAGCACCGTGGGCTCGTCCATCACAAGGCGCCCGTTGCGAACCGTCGCACGCATGATGCGAGATTCTACCCGAGCGCTGCTCTCAGGGAAACTCTCGGGCCGCCCCACTCCTCGCCGCCCCTTAACCCCCGTGCGGTCAGCGATGCCCCCGGAAGGTCAGTGCGTGGGTGTGGGGTTTGCCCTGCCACCCGACGGTGATCTCCAGCGTGTCGGCCGTCACAGCCCGCCCAAAGTACGGAACCCCATGGTCGGCCGGGATGGTGTCCGTGTGATCGTGCCCGGCCTCGGACATCCAGTGCACGTCGACCACCCCGGGGTGTTCGGGGGTGGAACGGGTCTGTCCATGCAGGGCCACGACCCGGCCCCCGTGCAGGGGCGTACACCGCAGGGCCCCGTACCCCTTCTCGGTAAACTCCTGCGGCGAAGGAAACCCTTCCCCCACGTCGCGCAGGGTCTTGAGGTGGGCGTGGAGGTACTTGACGAAGAGGTCGTACGTCGGAGCCTTGAGGTCGGGCAGCGACTTCGCGCTCGTCAACACCACAAACCCGTCCGGGTCGGCGGCAGGCTGCACGACGTGGAGCCGCCAACGAACGGCCAGAGGCGCCGTGTCGACCGCGTCGTCGGCGAGGCTCTTGAGGAGCCAGTGGAAGGGTGCGATCGACCCCCTGAGGGGGGCAGGGCGGTGCACCACCGACTCCCACATCGGGCGCCGCAGCTCCCAGCGCCCGTGATGATGCTGCACCAGAACCTCGCCCAGAAAGGCCGCGGCGTGCACGAGGGCCTGGACGAAGAGGTTGTCGGGGCGGGTGGGGTCGCTCTCGGCCATCCAGCGGTCGCGCAGCGAGCGGTCGAGGCGTCGGGCCAGGACGGCCACCCCGGCGTCGTCGAGGGTCACGGCCTCGCCGAGGAGCCCCGGGGCGTTGGCCACGAAGAGGGCCGCGGCCTCGGGGAGGACGGCGCTGAGGCTCGGGTTGCCGCCCGGGTTGGCGTCGACGTCCCGGTGCAGAAAGGGAGCCCTCCGCACATCCTCCGGGTAATGCGGCCAGAACCACCGCGACAACAGGGCCTCCGCGCTCCAGGTCTCCATCGGCGACGCTCCTTCTCCGCGGCAAACACGACACCGCCCGCGGCCCTGGGTATGCTCCCGGGCCTGCGCGGCGCGGTCTCTTAGCACCCCGTGGCTCCGATGTGGTGATGCTCCCGACCTTTCCCTTCGCCAACACTCCGCGGCTCCAGCTACGACCCCTGGTGATGCAAGAAGGGCGCGAACTCTTCCACGTGGTGACCGCCAGTCGGGTCGAGCTCGGGCGCTACATGGACTGGCCCCGGGTGATGCTCGACCTGGAGCAGGCCCGGCGGTTCATCCGCCTCGGCCGCGACGGGTGGATGGCGGGGCGTACGGTGCGGTTCGGGGTGTTTGAGCGCGAGACAGGGTGCCTCGTGGGCAACATCGAGCTCGAAGGGGTCGACACCCGGCGCTCCCAGTGTGAGCTCGGGTACTGGGTTCGTAGCGATCGGTCGCGGCGGGGGTACGCCACCGAGGCCGCACGCCCGATGCTCCGGTACGCCTTCGAGACCCTGCGGTTGCACAAGGTCCGGGCCGACGTGGCCGTGGGCAACGTGGGGTCGGCCCGGGTCCTGGAGAAGCTCGGGTTTCAACGCGAAGGCCTCCTGCGCGAGGACCGCCCCATCGGGGGGGCGTACCTCGATCATTGGCGCTATGGTCTGCTCGCACAGGAGTTTCGATGACCCAGACGGCGCGAAAAACGAGCGAGACCGTGGTGTGCGCAGGGTGCGGAGCAGACGCTCCGCGCGGCGGACTGTGCCCGGTGTGCGAGATGCCCGTCGGGGTGGGGGCGACCCCCGGGGCGGTCGACGAGGTTCATGACGGCGGGCTCCCGACGGGGTTTCTCGCCCGGGTGTGGCACACGGGGCAGCTCGGGGTCGTCCTGGCCGTGGGGGCGTTTCTCGGGGCCCTGCCGTTGCCCCTGGCCGGGGGTGTGATGGTGCGCGATGCCCGGGGCGAGGTGAGCGTCGATGTGTGGGTCCGGCCCCTCGACTATGTCCTGGGGACGTATCCGTCCCTGCACGGGCGGATGACCGCGTGGCTCCTGCCGGGGGCGGCCTTGTTTCTCCTGCACATCCTACGATCGCGGCGCACGGGCACGGCCATGCAGGCCGCCCGGCCCCTGGTGACCGTGGTGACCCTGGCCCCCCTCGTGAGCGTGGTGTTGCCCCTCCTCCGGCTGCGGCGGTTGGGGGTGGAGGTCCGGCCCGGGGCGGCCATCGCGCTGGTGGTCCTCGGGGTCGTCCTGGGGATCGTGGCCGCCGAGCGGTTTGGACGCGATGTACCCGACCCGGTCAAACGGGCCCGGGACGATGGGTGGGGATAAGGTGTAGACGATGTTCTTTCGACGCGACAAGACCGAGCGGGTGACGGCCGCCGAGGCCCTGCCAGGGCGCTCCGAGCCGCTGGTGGTGGCCCCGCGACACACCGTCCTTGGGGGGACCACGGTGCCCCCGTGGCCGGAGGGAGCCGAGGTGGCGGTGGTGGCCATGGGGTGCTTCTGGGGGGCCGAGCGGGTGTTCTGGCGCCTGCCGGGGGTGCTCTCGACCCAGGTGGGCTACGCCGCGGGGTACACGCCCAATCCCACCTACCACGAGGTGTGCTCGGGGCAGACGGGGCACGCCGAGGTGGTGCGGGTGGTCTTCGACCCGACCCGGGTGAGTTATGGCGACCTCCTGCGGGTGTTCTGGGAGTCGCACGACCCCACCCAGGGGATGCGCCAGGGGGGCGACGTGGGGACCCAGTACCGCTCGGGGATCTACCCCACCACGGAGGCCCAACACGCCGAGGCCGAGGCCTCTCGGGCGGCCTATCAAGCGGCCCTGACCCGGGCGGGCCACGGGGCCATCACCACGGAGATCGTCGACAACCCGGTGTTTTATTACGCCGAGGACTACCACCAGCAGTACCTCGACAAAAACCCCGACGGCTACTGCGGGATCGGCGGGGTCGGGGTCGCCTGCCCCACGGGGATCAAGTAGTCGCTACCGCCAGACCCGGCCGATGACCACCGGGGTCTCGACCATGTAGTTCTGCGGGGTGGCCGAGCCGATCCAGCCGTAGGCGATGCCCTCGCCCGTGGCCGGGTCGGTGTCGACCCGCAGGGTGCCCGTCCCGAAGCCCCCGAGGCCCCCGTACACCCGACTGTCCGCCTCGTGCGGAACGCTCGTAGCATCCACGATACGCACGAGGACCCCGCCGCTCACGACCCGCGGGGGTTCGGCCACGAAGGCCACGTGCCCCGTGTTGCGCGACGGGAACCACCGGGGCCTCGGCCACGCCAGGACATCCCCGGCCCGGGCCTCGGACAGCCGGGCCACCCTCGTCCAGGGTCCGCGTCGGCCGACGGTGGGGGCGCTGCGGATCGTACGGTAGAAGTCCACGGCCAGGGGTCGACGTCCGGGCAGGACCCGGGCCGCCTCGGGGGCGCTCCGGCGCAAGACCCAGGCGGCCATGACCGAGCAGTCCCAGTCGTACCGGCCCGCGTGCGGGTCGATGGAGGTGGCGTGGGTGTACCGGGTCGAACGGAGCGAGGTCGAGACCGCGTCGAGGGTCGACACCACCCGCTGCCCGGCCGCGGTGGCCGACATCGTCGGGGGTGTGGTCTGGGCCACCACCCTCCGGGGGGCCCACAACGACCCCATCAGGGCCACCGCGAAGGCCAGGGCCACCCAGAGAGGGGACAGACGCGGACGACGGCGAAGGGCGGTGGAGCGCATGGTGGTACTTCCCTGGACGCTCGACAGGGCCAAAGGGTTCCCGGACGATGAGCGCGGCGAGAGAGTTTGGTGTATGCAGTGGGCCCCTCTAACGGTCCGTGAAGGAGCGCGTCGATGCAGATTCGTGGTGGGATGAATGAGATTCTTCGGCAGGCCAGTCGGATGCAGCGCAAGATCGAAGAGGCCCGTGTGGCCGTCAAGGATCAGACCGTGGAGGCCCTCGGGGCCAACGACCTGGTGAAGGTCACGGCCAACCTGGGTCGGGAGCTGGTCCGCATCGAGATCGACCCCACCCTGCTCGCCGACGACCGCGAGCTGGCCCTCGACGCCCTGGTGGCCACGGCCAACGCCGCCCTGAAGCTCGCCAACGAGCGGATGGAGGCCGAGATCAACAAGGTCACCGGCGGGATGAAGATCCCCGGGCTCCTGTAGGCCACTCGAGCCCCGCGCGGACCGCCCCCCGCATGCACAACCTCCCCCCTGAAGACGACCCCCTCGGGGGACTCGTTCGGCTGTTGGTACGGCTCCCCGGGGTCGGGGAGAAGTCCGCCCGGCGCATCGCCCACCACGTGCTCACCGCCGACCGGGAGTACGTGCGCACCCTCGGGGAGGCCCTGGCGACGTTGCCCGAGCGGGTTCGGCGCTGCGCGGTCTGCGGCAATTTCACGGGCCGCGACCTGTGCGGGGTCTGCGGCGACGACCGCAGGGTGCTCGACGTGCTCTGCGTGGTGGCCCGGCCGTCGGATGTCGACGCCATCGAGCGGGCCCGGGTGTTTCAGGGGCGTTACCACGTCCTGCACGCCCTGCTCGACCCGCTCGGGGGCGTGGGGCCGGGGGAGTTCCCGATGGCCCCGCTCCTCCAGCGGGTGGTCCAGGACGGGGTGCGGGAGGTGATCCTGGCCACGCCCTCGACCGTGGAGGGGGAGGCCACGTCGATGTTCGTGGCCGAGTCCCTGCGGGCCTACGGGGTGCGGGTGAGCCGGATCGCGAGCGGGGTTCCGCACGGGGGGGAGCTGGAGTTTACCGACCCGATCACCCTGGGCCGGGCCCTGGAGGGGCGGCGGAGCCTGTGAGGGGGCGGGGGCGAGGAAAACGTACGGGGTCGGCATTGCGGGCTTCAAGAAGCCTCCGTGGGCGAAGTAGTCTCACGGGTCCGCACGGCGGTTGCTGACCAGGGAGATCGCGTTCGATGTCTGACGATGCACGCAAGGACCAGCGGTTGAAGGCTCAGACCCTGCGGGCCAGGTACAAGAGCGCCACCCTCGACGAGTTCGTCGAGCAGTACAGCAAGGACATCTCGCGCACGGGGATCTTCATCAAGACCCCCAAGCCCCCGCCCCTCGGGGCCCTGCTCAAGTTGGAGATCCAGCTCAGCACGGGCGACCCGGTGATCGCGGCGGTAGGCAGGGTGGTGCAGCGGCGCGAGGCGGCCGAGGCTGCGGCCGATGCCCCCGCGGGGATGGGGATCCGCTTCCTCAAGCTGGAGGGGCCCTCGCAGGAGACCATCGACCGGGTGATGGCCAAGAAGGGCGAAGGGGCCGGGCCGCACTTCGAGAGCGTACGGCCGCCGTCTCCGTCGATGGCCCCGGCCTCAGTAGACGAGAACGGGGCCTTCTTCGGTGTGCAGGGGGCCGGGTCTCAGACCGTTCCCGAGCAAGACCGCACCGTCATGCGCCAGATGAACGCCCTCCTCGGCGAAGCCCTGCGCATCGCCAACGAGAGCACCGCGGCCCCGGCCGAGGAGGCCCCCGCGCAGAAGGGCACCCTGATGGGCCTCGCCCCGGTCACGCACGAGGCCGTGCAGAAGGCCATCGCGGCGAAGGTTCCGCCCGCTCCGGAGGCCCCCGCGGCGACCCCCGCGGCCAGCCCGGAGCCTGCGCCCCCGGCCCCCGCCGAGCCTGCCGCGACCCTCGTGGCCCCGGCGGAGGCCGCCCCCGAGGCGCCTCCCGCGGCGGAGCCCGTCGTGGGCGGGACCCTCCTGGGCATTCCCCCGCTCGACTCCCTGATGGCCGACGCGCCCGCGCCCGCGGCCGAGACGCCCGCGGCCGAGACGCCCGCTGCGGAGACGCCCGTTGCCGCGGAGACCCCTGCTGTCGAGACGGCTGCCGCGGAGACGCCTGCTGCCGAGGCCCCCACCGCGGTGGGGGGGGTGGCCGCCCCTGACGCCGAGAAGCCTGCCGAGGCCGCGGAGACCCCCGCGGAGACGGCCGAGCCGGTCGCGGCTCCGCGGGCGGCCCAGACCCTCCAGGGCATGCCCGGGTCCGATCTCGACACCCTGCTCGCGCAGATCGCGGAGGTGAAGGCCGCCGACGCCGAGACCAAGGCCGCCGAGGGCGTGACCGAGGCGGTGGCGGTCGCGGTGGTCGCCGAGGAACCGAGGCCCGCCGAGGCCCAGGCCGACGATGCCGCGGAGGCGAAGCCCGCCGAGGTGGTCGCGGCGGTCGCGGACGAGCCCGCGGAGGCTACGAAGCCCGCGGAGGCCGACAAGCCCGCCGAGGCCGACAAGCCCGCCGAGGCCGCGAAGGTCGCACCGCCCACGAAGCCCGCGGACGAGAAGAAGCTCGCCACGGAGAAGCTCGCGACCCCGAAGGCTGCCCCGGTGGTCGCGCGTCCGGTCACGCACGAGAAGAGCAACAACACGATCTTCATCGCGGTGGCGGTCATCGCGGCCCTGCTTGTGGGGGCCTATGTGATGCTCTCGGGGAGCAGCAGCACCCCGCCGGAGGGGACCTCGTCCGAGCCCGCCCCGACGCCCGAGCCTGCCCCCGCGCCTACGCCCCCTCCTGCACCCGCCCCGGAGCCCGCTCCGGCCCCGGTCGCGGAGCCCACCCCGGCGCCCGAGCCGGCCCCTGCGCCTGCGGTGGAGCCGCCGCCGGCGTTGGTTCCGGCCCCGGTGGAGACGGCCGTGCAGCCTGCCCCCCAGCAGGTGGAGGCCCCGGCACCCGAGCCGCCCGCCGCGCGCCCGGCCCGGCCCTTCGTGCGGCCCGTTCCGGCCCCGCAGGTCGCGCGGCCCATGGTGCCGCCCCTCTCTGCGCCGGTCGTGCAGCCGCAGCCTCCGCCGACGGCCGCGCCGACGCCGCCTCCGACCGCGGCTCCGACGCCGCCCCCGCCGCCCGCTCCGGCGCCTGCTCCGACCGGGCCGCTGCCCAGCAACCCCTTCTGATCCTGGGTTTGGCCTGCGCCTGGGGTGGATCCGCCCAGATCGGACCTCACCCCCGCTGCCGCGCGCCCCTCTCCATCCATGGCATTGTGCCGGACACATCTCGCGGAAGCCCCACGTCAAGGGCCTCCTTTCGGTTCGGTGCGCTTTGCTTGGAGGCGCGTGGTGTTGGTGCGGGCCTCTTCCTCGAAGAACGTTCGCAGCGCGCGGAACTCCTCGAAGCGCTGCCACCCCCGCAGCACCACGCGCCAGCCTGCCGGGCGCTTGGGACGCACATCCCCGCCGCCCATCCTCCCCAGCACGCGCACCACCCCCGGCACGGTCCACACGGCCGGTACCTTCACCCCCACGAAGCGGCCGTACTGCGCCAGATCGCGCAACGTCTCGGGCTCGAACACCGTCGCCACCGGCGGCGGCGGTGACTGCCGCGCCAGCGCCACCCACCGCGCCACCTGCGCCGCCACCGGTCCCGCCAACGCCAGCGCCCGCTCGCACGCCGCCACGTCCCGCAGCGGCAAGCCCTCGAAGTCCAGTGCGTTCTTCACCACGTCGTTCCCAACCTCCACAGCCCATCGGGTCGAATACCACTGGACCTGATCCAGCACATCGGCCAGATCCTCGGTCCGACAGGTGCTCAACAACCGGCTGTGAAACCGCTTCACGCCCGGCGGCGGATGCGCCTCGTACAACTCGATCGCCACAACCGACAGGGGCGTGGGCGACGCCCAGGGATCGTTTGCGGGCGACCGCAGGGTCACCCGAGCCCAGCGCACCTCGATCGTGGCCTGTCGCGTGGAGACGATGCCGTGGGCGTCACGGACATGCAGCGTCAGGGTCACGTCGGCAGCCCGGGGGCTTTGGCGCAGATGGCGGTACAGCGTTCCGCCTCCCACCAGCCGCCGGTCCTGGGCGGCTCGGGTGAGCAACTCGTGGCCGTTGTCGAGCGCGTCGGTCAGGGAGCCCCAGGCGTCGCCCTCACGGTCATTAACCGAGATCAAGCGACCGGTGAAGCCCACCGCGCGTGCGACGGCATGAACCTGCGCCCGCAACTGCGGCCACTTGGAACTCTCGCGCTCGGACGGGGGGCGCTGGCGATGATCCTGCGCCCGCACGGGCACCTGGTCGCGGGTCCAGACGTGAGCGCCCAGCCATCCGCACGGCATCCCCGTGCCGGGAAGGGCGGCGAAACTGAGATGGACGACGTAGCCGCGATCGTTCGCGGAGCGCAGTCGCCCCGCGTCGTCGGTGTCGAAGCGGGTGAGGGTGGAGTCTTCGCAGGAGAGCACGACGGGCTCTGTACGCCAGGGCGTCGGCCCGTGGAGCGCGCTGCGGCGCAGCAGACGGTGCGTGTCCATGCGGGGGTTGTGAAGGAAACGCTGCGTGCCTTTGCGCAGTGCCGCGGTCGTGGGCGCGTGATGCAGGACGCCCTGGACCATCGCAATCTGGGTGGCGTACGCGCGATCGTAGAGACGGCGGTCGGGGAAGTCCGCGACGTGGAACGAGGGTTGGAGGGCCAAGGCGTCGGGCAGGCGCAGCGGGGTAGGGGTGGTGACCACGAGCCAACTCGCGCGATCGCACCCCAAACCTTTCCCCAACGCGCTCACCGACCCACGCGCCGACGTTACCCGTTGGGCGCGCGAGGGCGTCATCGACCCACACAAGGAGCGCTCCCCCGCCTCGCGAAGCGGGGAGGGGGCCGGGGGGCGGGGTCCGTAAAACCCCCTACGCCCGCCCATCGAGGTGGCGGGCGATGGCGTCGCGCACCTCGCCCACATCGGCCGCGAGCGAGACCGGCGTGTTGCGGGCGAGGCTCTCGGCCCCCGCCAGGCTCCCCTCGTGGTAGGCCCGCTTGAACTCCGAGAACTTCAGCCCATGGGCCGTGCTCACCACCACCACCCGGTCGGTGGGGGCGATCGTCCCCTGGGCCGCGAGCTTCTCCGTGGCCGCGAGGGCCACCCCGGTGTGCGGGCAGTTGTACAGGCCCGTCCGGTCGGCCCGGGCCACGGCGTCGGCGAGCTCGTGTTCGGTGGTCTCCTCCACCACCCCGTCACAGGCCTGCAACACCCGCACGGCCCGGTGGATGCTGACCGGGTCGCCGATCTGGATGGCGCTCGCCGCGGTGGACTGGGCCGTCACCGGCTCGTACCGCACAAACCCCGTACGAAACGCCCGCATCAAGGGGTTGGCCCGCGCCGCCTGGGCCACACACAGCCGCGGAACCCGCGCCGTCAACCCCAGGTCGCGCAACAGGGCGAAGCCCTTGCCGAGGGCGTACACGTTGCCGAGATTGCCCCCGGGGATCACCACCCACTCCGGAACATCCCACCCAAACTGCTGGGCGATCTCGATGGCCACGGTCTTCTGGCCTTCGATGCGCAGGGAGTTCATGGAGTTGGCGAGGTAGAGGGAGGGGTCGTCGGCGAGGGCCTGAACCACCTTCATGCACCCGTCGAAGTCGGTGTCGAGGGAGAGCACGAGCGACCCGTGGGCCAGGGGCTGCAGGAGCTGGGCGATCGAGACCTTGTCGCGCGGCAGGAGCACGAGGGAGGCGATGCCCGCCGCGGCGCAGTAGGCCGCCAGGGCCGCGGAGGTGTCGCCCGTGCTCGCGCACATCACGGCCCGAACGCTCCGCCCCCTGCGTATCATCTCCCGCACCCCGCTCACCAGGACGGTCATGCCCAGGTCCTTGAACGACCCGGTGTGCCCGTTTCCGCAGGGCTTCACCCACAGCCGCCGAACCCCAACGCTCTCCCCATACCGCCCCGCCCGCACGAGGGGGCTGTGTCCCTCCCCGAAGCTCACCACGCTCTCCGGGGCCATCTCCGGGAACACCCACTCTCGTTTGCTCCACACCCCCGAGGCGTCGAGCTCGGAGGTGCCGCGCCAACGTTCGGCGAAGCGGGCCTTCCAGCCGTCGGGGGGGGTGGCCCGCAAGGCCTCGAGGTCGTGCCGAACGTCGAGCAGCGACCCGCACCGTCGGCAGCGGTAGACCACCTCGTCGAGGGGATAGCGCTCGTCGCAGCCTGCGAAACAGGTGAAAAACGCGGAGTACGTCATCGCCCGCCACCATCGCAAAGAATCGCCCCCCGCGCTACCCTCGGCCCGACCTCGGGTTGCCATGACCACCACCTACGACGCCCTCCCGTACGAAGACTACGCCCACCCCGAGGCCCACCCCGACCACCTGGCCGCCGTGGCCTGGATGTTCGGGCACCCTGCGGTTCCGCCTGGCCGGGCCCGGGTCTTGGAGATCGGATGCGCCACCGGGGGGCACCTCCTGCCCATGGCCGAAGCCCTGCCCGAGGCCACCTGGGTGGGGGTCGACCTGTCGCCCGCCCAGATCGCCGCCGCCTCGGCCACCCGCGACGCCCTGGGCCTCCACAACGTGGCCCTGCACGCCCTGTCCTTCACCGACCTCGACGACCGCTTCCGGGGCTTCGACTACGTGATCTGCCACGGGGTGTTCAGTTGGGTTCCCGAGGCCCTGCAAGGGGCCCTCCTGGCGGCCGTACGGCGATGCCTCGGGCCCGAGGGGGTGGCCTTCGTGAGCTTCAACGCACAACCGGGGTGGTGCGTCGGGGAGCGGGTTCGGGATTTCCTCCGGATGCACGGGGGGGCGGAGCTTGCCCCTGCCGTTCGGGTGGAGCGGGCCCGGGTGGCCCTGGGGCTCCTGTGTGCGGCGGAGGTCGCGGGTGGATCTGCGGTGTCCCAGGCGTTGCGGGCCGAGGCCCGGCGGGCACGGGACGCCGACCCCAGCTACCTGTTCCACGAGTACCTGGAGGCCGACAACCACCCGATGTACCTGCGGGAGTTTGTGGCCGCGGCGGAGGCGGCGGGGCTGCGACACCTCGGCGATGCCCGGCTCCCGCGCAACAGCCTCGCAGCCTTGTCCGCGGCCGATCCCCTCGGGCTCGAACAGACCGCGGACTTCCTCCAGGGGCGTCGGTTTCGGGCGGCTCTGCTTGTGGGGGAGGAGAGGCCTCCCGCGCGTATGCCCGATCCCGCGGTGTGCGCGGCGTTGCGGTGGTCGACGGGGTTCGCGCTGGCGGCGGATGCGGATGCGGCGAGTCTGGGGCGCCGGGAGGGGCTGGATTTTTGGGATGGAGCGCGGACGGTGACGTTGAGTGAGCCGCTGGCGAAGTGCGCCCTGGTGGTGTTGGCCGAGGCCGAGGGGAGCCCGGTGTTGTTGGGCGAGGTGTGTGATGCGGTGGCCGAGCGGCTCGGGGCCCCGGGGCTGCGGGGGCAGGGGGCGTGGTTTGCGGAGCAGATCGGGCTGGTGGGGATGGCGTTGGAGGGGGTGGTGGTTCCGCATGCGATGGGGCCGCGGTATGTGCGGGCGGCGGGGCTGCGTCCGGTGGCCGCGGGCTACGCGCGCTGGCAGGCCGCCCGGGGGGCGGTGGTGACCACGCGGCGGCATACGCAGGTGACGCTCGATGGCTTTTGTAGGGACGTGATTGGGCTGCTGGATGGGTCGCGCGACCGCGGGGAGGTTTGTGCGGAGCTGGGGGCGGTTTGGGGCGGGGGTGGGGGGCTGGCGCTGCGGTGCGAGGAGGCGCTGGAGCTGCTCGCGCGGAACGCGCTGCTCTGCGGGTGAGGGGAGGGCGGGGTTGCGGAGGGTTGCTCTGGTGGGGGAGTCAGCTGCGGTCGCTGATGATCAAGACGGTTGCTCTTGACCGAAGCATGCCACTGTCAACCTAGTTCCCATTATAGCCATGTTCACGCGTAAGCAACGCACGCTTCCAGTGCGCTTCGCGCGCCATAACGAAGTCGTCTGGCGTGGATTTGATCATGACCTCGAGGATGGTAAACCGAAAATGTTCGCGCGCATACTTTGGGCCCTTGGTCTGCACAAGCTTCACCAACTCGTCGTTCCATCCGTGCCCTGTGCCGATGTAACAGGCCCAGCGCGACCAAATGCCAGCATCGCCGTACGCCGAACCGATATACTGCTTCCCATTCCCGCGGTCCGAGATGACGTAGACCCCTTTCACGTTCTGCAACGCTGCCCTCCAGTCAGCGCGCTCCATTTTGAAGACAGCTTCGAGAGCTGCGAAGTCGTGGTTGATGCGCTCGAACCCTGGAAAGCTCTCGCCGGAGTACACGGGCGGAAGGAGTTCGGCGACCGTGAATTGTTGAATGTACGATTCAAGCTTGAAGGCACGGCCCCTCATGCCGTTGTATCGGTGGAAGGATGCGACCAGACGGCCGACGTACTGTTCCAGACGAGGGTCGGCCCTAAGCGTGTACCCGTCATGGCGCCTGTCGATTACCTCGAAAGCGCCACCGAACAACCACGCGTCAGCCTTCGGATAGAAGTCCATGAACGAGAGGATTCGTGGCCTTGTCCAGTCGTTCTTGTTGCCCCTCCATTGGTTCCAGCCAAGCCACTTTTCGGGATCAGCGACGAACACGTCCAGCGGTTGAATCTGGCCGTTCCAGCAGGCCAGATGAAGCTTATACTCCTGAGGGGAGATGATCGTGAGGATGTCGGTGAGAGGAATTGTCATGGAATCAGCCTAACGGACTGCCGAGGCCCCTCCGCAGCGGGCCGGGTAGGTTGTCATTGGGTGAAGTGGGAAGCGATCGGTGCTATCAGCTTATTCGGTTGTGTGATAATGAAGGTCCTACGTTTTTAAGGCGGCGTTGAGTGATTTCTGCTGCTGGCGTTCGATTTTGCAAGACTATTCGGAGAGGGCAGTTTCAGTGCACAAATCACTCAAGCCGAATCGCATCATGCAGCCTGTCGCCGAGTTCTCGCTTGAGGACATCTTCCATCTCGAAGAGATTTTCTGACAAGCATTCCTTCCATGCGCGAACATCTTCTGGTTCGATGCTGGTCAATTGCAAGCAATGAACATCTGGATCGTCCAAAAGGCACTCAAAGTCAGCTTCGTAGGGAACCGGGACGGATACCTCCGTGCCTCTAGCACCAAACAAGACGTCAAAAAAATTGCGATCATACTCGATATGTGTCTTCAGTATTGTTTCTCGCCCTCGGATCCTCGAAGCGAATCCAACCTGGAAAAGTCCCGTGAGAGTTACGAATGAGAGTGGGCAATTTTCAATGATGCATCCGGAAAAAATGGACCCGTCGATCAGCGAGATGCGATATTTTGTCAACTTTGCTCCACGCCTCGGATCAGCACGTTTTTGATCCGATGTCATTTTGTGGTAAAGCGTCAACTCGTTGGGTTGACAGATAGGTCCGCTTGACTCTTCTAGAATGCTGTGCACCGTACGAAGCGGTGCGTTGACGACACGATTCCCAACGTGAAAGGTGATGTCTTCGCTCACTGGAACACCGATGGATCGAATAGTTGAGTCCTTGGAGATGGCGTAAATTCTAGCGAGTGAAGTGATAGGAGTCGTATGTCGGCTTGAGTCGCGAAAGAGCGACTTCGGCCGTTCAATGCCGTCGCGGGCAGGAGGGACGTCACGAGTTCTGCGTATGATAGCAGACACCAAGGCAGCAGCAATCACAACTTTACCCACATCCACCGCACCCCGAACAACGTGGTTGAGCGCATTTAGTACCGCGCCCGATTCGGCATCCTGAAGCTCCACGTACGTTCCTGCCAACTGTTGATCCAGAAAGATGCCGTTGATTTTCGCTACTCGCATTGTTGTCGCCCTCTTGAATCGCTGTTAGAAACCATAGCCGATTCGGCTGGTTTTGGTGCGCAGCTGTTATTGCGATTGATCTATTCGGCGAAGGTGCGTGAGTTCAACGTCTGGGCTTCGGTGTGGTGCTATATCGCTTTGTCGGCGCTCGTCGTCTTCTTCGCAGGCCCGTCCACTCTGCCCCGTCGCTCTCATCGCTGCCCGTCGGCTGTCGCTCGTCGCCCACTGTTCGTTGTCGGTCAACGCTAGCCCACGTTTGCTGTTCCGTTGGGCGCTGCCGGTCAGCCTATTAGCACGCCCCATGCTGCATATCTCCATAAAGTATGGAGTTAGCCAGTCAAAACCAACCCCCCAAACTCCCCGCAAGCCCCCTTGCGCTACCAGCGCAGGCGACCACTCCCCGTGACGGCCGAGACTCCCCTTCGCCGCGCAGGATCCCGCAACGCAGTGATCCCTGCGCATCGCAGCGGGGGCGCCCCCCAGCATGCGCTCCCCCTGCCCGCGTAGATCGACGAAGTGCGCTCGCGACATCGGGGGGAGCAAGTGGCAGCGTGGGACACGGTCCACACGCAGGCCACGAACTGCGGCCCACAGGGTGTTGTGAGCCCTCTCAACCGCTGACCGCTCCACGCTGTTGCTCGCCGCCCGATCGCCCATGTCCCACCTCCATCGATACGCCTCTGCCCCCCCAGGTCAACACAATTCCTAACCACGCGGAGCCACCCCCATCCTCTCGGCCGCACGCCAAGCCCTCCTGCGCAGTCCCCATCCCCTCCACCGCTCAAACCCGCGGGCCGCCCAGCCGTTCCACACGGCCCTCGAGTTGGGCATCTTGGCGCTCGCCGAGCAGGGCACGGACTGGGCGCGGTCTGTTGTGCCCAGGAGGATCTCATTCCCCGTGCCCGCCCCACGGGGTTGCCGGCGAAGCGAACCCGAAGCGTCGCCCCGAGCTCACGTTGCAACCAGTGCCCCTCCCGGCGGATCGCGTCGTCCGACAGGGCCGCCCCATCCTCCGAGGCTCCCACCCCCGGAACCCACGGCTGCGGTGCCAGCCTCGTGGCCACCCCCACCGTGTACGCGAAGAGCGAGAGGGCCTCGCGGAGGAGGGGGTGGTCGCCGACGGTGGTCCCGACCCAGGGTGTCGGCGTCGCGCGGGGCCGCCTGCGAGGCGGGGACAAGGTGCGCACCTCGACGGAAGGCCGTGAGGCAGCTCCTGCCAAGGTGGGCACGTCGGTTTGGGACTGTGAGCCGGCTTCGCCAAGGTGCGCACCTCGGTTGGGCTCTCCGTGCCCGGCACCCCGGAGACCTTCTGCCGAACGGTGCCGCCCGAGGTCAGGTACGCGCGGCGCGGCCCATCGGGGCCTGGGACAAGGCACATCCAGGTGACCGTCGATCCCTTCAGCCCCGACCTCCTCCATCTTCTCGACGGAACCCACGGCCAGGAGGCCCTCTGCGCCGCGCTCCCTGGCCCTGGCCTGACCCGCCTCTGCGCTGCGATGGGCCGTTGGAGCTTCTCGCCCGCAACGGCCTGCTCTGCGGTCGCCGGGTCCGTGGTCGGACGCTGGGGCTGCGGGACTCCGCGCTCAGGAGAGAACCTCGGCCGCCGTCGATGCGCCGAGCACGTTCTCGCACCAGCGGTCGAGCGTTGCCGGGTCGTCGCAGGCCTCGATGCGGGCGCGGTCCTCGTCGGAGAGGGAGAGACGGGCCCGGGAGAGGAGCCGAAGCAGCGTGTCGCGTTTGCCTTGCACGAGGCCCGACTTGTGACCCTCCGCGAGCCCTGACTTGTGTCCCTCCACAAGGCCCGACTGATGGCCCTCCTGCCGTGCGACGGTCAACGCCCCGCGGGCGTCCTGCTCGGCCATCTTGGCCCGCTCGTAGGCCTCCCACTCCTCGGGCGAGAAGCTCGCCGTCCGCGCGACCTCCAGGGCATCACGAAACGGGCCCTCCGACAACGAGGGAGGAATCACGTTGAGGTTCTTGGCCTCGCGGAAGAAGTAGGCCCATTTGTCGACGAGGGTGCTCGGTGTCTCGCCCGCGGCATACTTGGGCAGTTCGAGGAAGGCGTACTGCACCTGTGGCAACCCCCGCGCGCCACCATGCTGCTCCTGCATCCGCCAGCAGCTGAGCATGGGCACCTTGTAGGCGCCCTGCTCGTCCTTGTCGGGCCACAGGTTGAAATTGCAGAGGGTCACGTCGACGTGCTGCTTGCCCGTGAGGTGCTGCACCTCGAGGATGCGACGATCGCCGTCGAGTTCGAGGAGATGGCTGAGCAGGGCGATGAGCAGAGGCTTGCGGGTCTCGGCGCAAAAGATCCGCTTGAAGACGAAGTCAGTTTTGGGATCGGCGAAGACGGCGTGCGCGGGAGGAGCCTAAGCTTGTGGGGAGGTCTTGGCAACGCCTGGGTCGTCGTCGCGATGGGCCCCTGCCCGATGTGCCGCTGCAATGAGTTAAGTGAGTCTGCATCGAGCCCGTTGGAGGCGGTCTACACCTTCGGCTTGTTGGGGTGCGTGGTAGCATGGTTTAGTACTCAATGGGAGTGACGCCGACCCAAAGGCAGTTTCAACGTCGATCTGGAATGAATCCTCTCCTGCCCACACCAGCCGTACCACTGAAGTGAATCTCATTGAACTTTCCTGTCAAGCCGCCTGGAGGCTCTTTGTTTTCAAACACGATCACTTGCTGCGTTCGAGGAATCTCGGAGAGGTAACGGTAAAATCCGATTTGGATATCCTCATCTGTCTCATACCTGTCCTTTTCCTTGTACGAGGTGAGTGGGGAGTCGAGCAAGACGACTCCAGTGTGGTTCAGTTCCTGTTTTGCGCAGTGTGTCATAATCGCGATCGAAAACGCCGAATGCAGGACAGCGCGGTGGCCTTTTCCCTGATTTCGTCGAGGTTCACCCGCTACGACTAAGTCCATCTCTGTATCGAATTCTACGTCGCCCACTTTCAAATAGCGCCAATGTTTTAGAATATTCGCGACCTCATCGGCAAAAAGCCTGAGGCTCGCCGGGTCAGGTTTCGGTGAAGCCCTAACAATATGGCGCTTATCTTTTTTTGGTTCCTTGCCAAGTGCCGCATATCCAGTCTCTAGCTGAGCAATGCGCTCCAGAGCGATTTTCCGAGAGAGCATCTTCATGCGCGTTGCAATCATTTCGGCCAAATCTCGTTGGTTGGTAGCCACCCGCGGCTCCAATTGTCGACGAAGAATATCTTCGAACATTGCAATTTGCGCAGAGTTGATACGAATATTCTCTTCAAGCTCGCCCTGCTCGCGCGCCAGCGACGCCTGCGTCGTTTCGAGGTCTCTCATATTGGCAAGAATCTTCTTCATCTCCTCAGCCGCCGCTGTCTGAAGGGAGGACGTATCAGATTCATTCCCAAGGTGAGAGGCCATGTGCCGTTCGAGTAAACTTCCGCAAAAGGGGCAGTGGGGGTCCCCCAGTTGAGACAAGAAAAAGTCGCCTTCCGAAACAAAGCGGAGACGCTCCAAGTCAGACTTGTAGTGTTGGTTGAGTAGTTGAAAGCGCTCGCTCAATTGCTCAGCCATCAGCCGTCGCGACTGTGCATTCTGCTTATTCTCCCACGCCCGCTTTCGGGCAGCCATAACCTCAGTAAGTTGGCCGATGTTCTGGTCAATCTCCGAAGAGAGGCTGGCAATTCTTCGGTCAAACGCAGCGACCTCTGTCGCCAATTCCTTGTGACCAAGCCTACCTCCTTCATCGTCTCGGTCAAGCTCGGCAATGAGTTGTTCGTAGAGTTCCCGCTTGGCACGCCAAGCTGCTTTCGCCAGCTTAATGTCTGCGTTAGCGGTTACTCCGCTCCACTCTTTTCCAGTGATGAGGTGTGTGAATGTCGCCAATTCTTCAGTAGCTCTGGTATGCTGCCCGGTCGGATAAACAGGAGGTTTCTCGGCAATAATTCGCTCCTCATGAACAAGGGTGGCGTGGGCGATGTCTCGAAAGCTGAGTTGTCTAGTGGATCCCTTTTCAATTCCCGTGAGGATGATCGTTTTGTCGAAACCTGCGACGGAAAGAAGAAGATGGGATACTGTGTCCGTGCGTGACGGGTCATGAGTTGCTCCCAGTGCCTGAGGGTCTGTCAGACTCCAATCGGCTCCGTTCATAGTATAGAGACGAATATCGCCTCCCTTTTTCCCTCGTTCAAGTACTCGCTGCACGCCGGAGTGCTCAGCAAATGCGAGCCACACAGTTGTATATCCGCTAAGTTCAGTGATGCCCTTCGGAGGCTCCTCCCTCCCAAGCATGAAGTTGATGCAAGAAAAAATGAAGCTCTTGCCAGTGTTGGATGCGCCCCAGACAATATTCAGGCCCGGTTGAAAATCGACTTGCGCTGCTTCTGCAGTGGGCCCGGTCAATCTGAGCCACAAGAGAGAAAAGCCGTTTCCTGTACTCACTGCATACCCTCCCAGAGTGTGGGATCACGGTCAAACTCCGCCCCCCATCGCCCCATGTTTTCGTTGACAAATGCCCTGAGTTGAATATCGGAAAAGCCGCTAAACCGATCGACAATCCATCGGCTGACTTCCACGCATCGGGTGGCATAGGGCGATGTTAGATATGTCAAAAACCGCCCGGCGATCGACGTGGTGGAGTATACAATTCCATCCGAGACGTATGATTTGGACACCAGGCCCTTGCCAAAAAGAAGAAGAAGTCCGTGCTCAATCAAGTCTCTGCGGACTAGCAATTCCCCCGCACGCTGAGGAGTTGGCGGATGCAAAGACTCGGGACCCTCGTGCACATCGCCGGAGTGAACCAGTAAGTAGTCGTAGATCACCAAGCGCTGCAAATCGAAAGATTTTGGTGCGATAGTGTTTAGGATGATGAGCGACCGCAAGCCGGATTCTGCGGGAGTATTAAAAAGTTGGATGCCGACCTTATCTTTCATTTCTTTACCCAGATCAATCGATTGGCATTCGCCAGCTGGTGACACACGCCCATTAGCGCCTTTTCTTTCATGTAATTTCTGATGGGATCTCCCTCGAGTCTGCAGTCCGCAGCTCTGTTGGTGACAGCTTTGACACGAACGAACCCACTCGCATGATCACTGTCGTCAGCGGTATCAATGACAGTATCGTGAACACGGTCCTGCGTCTGTTCAAATGTCACACCAGCAGGCAGGCTATCGCGCACAGCAAGCCGAATCGCCTCAGCGCAAAAATAGCGCTCACGAGACCGAGAAAAGTGACGGTGATACTCAGCATACGAAGCCAGCGTCTTAAGAGTCACAGGTTCTCCTTTGTGATTATGATACGCCTCAATCAGTTGTTCGATATAGCGCTGTTCATGACTTTCGAAGCCTGAAGGAGGGACAGGATCAAGTGGGCGAGGAATCAAAAGCCCGCCGCCGAAGCGCGGAGCATGCCGAGTAGTCTTTCTGTGCTCTTCAATGATCTCGTGAAGAGGCTTGTGCTTTATCCGCGCGAAGTCGAATGATTTTACATAATCAAGTAGCTCACCATCGAGCGAAATTCTGCTCTTTTTGATGATTTCGCATTCGACGTTGCTCTTCCATTCTCGAATTAGTCTATCTCGAAGGAGGTCTGGACTCTCTAATAGACAATGGCCCGTCAGTGAGCTAGACGGCATTCAGATACCGCTCCTGTAGTTCTTTAAGGAGGCGTGGTCGTTGTTTTTCGGAGCGTGCTCGGCGCATGATGGTTCCACGCGCGCGGGCTTCGTACTGTTGGAGCGGCTCAGGAGCCCCGAGGTATGGGCGCAGATCTTCGTGCGTAAATGGCTCCGGGTGCATCTCGTGGGCATCGAGCGTGGGCAGTAGAGTCGCGCCACGCTGCACCAGAACTGTGCCCGCATGTGCCCGACCGTGGACTCGTCGCTGGTGATGTTTTGGCCCGCGAAAGTTTCGCTCCAGTTCGTAGTTATCTTCCGGAAAAAACGGCTGTCTGGCCGAAACGTCGTACTGCCGCTCGGCCATCCCGTCACCAATGAACAGCCCTGGCCGCCAGCGTTCCATCAGGTGTGCCATGTCTTGTTCACGTGCGTTTGGGGATACCGCCAACACACGGATCTTCTCCTCGAAGGCAGCCAAGCGCATGTCATAGTCGTCGCCGTGAGCATCGACCATGGACGAAACATCGCAAACGATCTCCATCTCCTGGGCAACTTGTTTGCGTTCTGTTGCAGTGGCGTCGAGCCCCTTCGTGATACAAGTCCGCAGCAGGCTCAACCCCCAGGTTGCGGGCCCCCCTTTTTGGCGCCCAGACACTCGTCGATGGACACCTTGATTTCCTCCAAAGCCCGCGCCATGCGTTGACCTGGTGGGTCCAAGGTAGTTCCCTGACCATCATTGAGGACACCACGCGTCGCGGAGCAGTAGTCCTGCACAACCGTCGCCCACGGCGGCGCAGGTAGCGGTGACGCTGCAGTCGGCGAGACCGTGGGGGCTGGCGAGATCGTTGGAGGAAGAGGGGCTTGAAGAGCCGCCTGAATACCCTGTTCGATTCCACGAAGGCCCCGAACCTTTCGCCGCATCTGCGCCTTGGTGCGGCTGTCCATGGCGTAGGTCTCTTTGGCTAGAGCACGAATGAAGTGGATCTTACAGAAACGATGCGGCACTCCCGGGAATACCGTCTCGATGCCGCTGACGAACCCAGGCTGTTTGTCGCTCACCCAAGCGCGAACGGGCCGGTCGAGGGTTGCGGCGATGGCCTTCGCACGCTCTAGAAGAACATTAATCTCAGCGTCCGTGCTCG
>CAYUSB010000027.1:0-116528 GCA_964447205.1 uncultured Myxococcaceae bacterium | reverse complement strand
ACGGGGGTGTGCTAACGCCGGGATCATGCCGACGGTCGTTGGGTGTGCCCGGGTTGGGGCCTTGATGCTCCTGCTGGGGGGGTGTCAGGGTGGACGAGGTTGCCAGGGCAGGGCCCCCGCGGCCGCAGGGGGCCAGGCCGAGGGGAGGGCCCCCGGGGACGGCGGGACCCGGGCCATTCGGAGCATCGCCGAGCTTCCGCCCCTTGGGCCTTCCCCCGACGGACGCGAGATCGACCTGCCCCTGGGGTGGGTGTTTCTGCTGAGCGATCCGGCCCCCACGGGGAGCGCCCCATACGCGGCGGTGGGGGCTACGGTCCCGTGTGGGTTTGTGCCCGCGTGGACGGTGTCGACGAAGGCCCCGGGGGGGCTCGGGCAGGGGGGAGAGATCCGGCTGCGGATGCGGGCCCGGTGGCAGGGGTCGGGCGCCCCGACGGGGGGGCGGGAGCCGTGCCGGGACCGGCCCGAGGCGGTGCAGCTCGTGTCGCTGTCGGTGCTGCGGCTCGGCCCGTGGCGGGTCCGCGACGAGATCGCCCACGGCCCGGGAGATCCGGTGCTGACCGAGGTGGTGCAGCGGGTGGTCGCCGACGACTCCGCCCTGCGTCCCCCGGCCGAACGTTGGACCCGGCCCTGCGCGGCCGACGCCGACTGCCCGGGGGGGCTGTGCGCTGCGGTGGGGGCCGGGCGGGTGTGCCTGCCTCCGCGCGATCCGTGGCGGCACAACGACCAGGACTGCCCCGGGGGGACCCGGGCGGTGTCGGTGACGCATACCCGGCCCGGGGAGGGCCCGCGCTCGTGGGAGGCGTGCGTGGCGGCGTGTCCCGACGGAGGGGGCTGCCCCGGGACCCTACGCTGCGACCCGGTGGGGGTGTGTGTCCCCGGCGACGCCCCTGTGTCTCCCGGGTAACACCCGGTCGCCCTCCTCCTCTGGTCATCTCCGCTCTTCCTCCAAGGAACTCCCCGCCTTACGGTGTTGTCCACCTCGGCACCGACGGCCTGGGAATGATCCTGGCATCGGGACGTTGCATACCTCCACACCCCAGGACGAGGGCGACACCATGAAGCAGGGCACGCACGAGGCAGGGTGGCACATCGGATTCGCGGCGCGGTACGCCGCCGAGACCTTGGCCTGGGCGGGCTATTCGGTCACCGAGGCCCCGGCGGCCCCGGGAGACTGGTCCCTCCTGGCGCGACGCCCCAACGCGCGGCACGCGCTGCGTGTGGCCGGGAGCAAGCGCCTCGGGGCCCTTGGTTACAGCGTCGAGACGCACCTCGACCCGGTGGCGGTCGAGCTCTCCGTCCGGCCCGAACTGGTCGGGGAGTGGGTCGACAAGGTGTTGGGGATCACGGTCGACACCGAGGTGGGCGACCCTGGGTTTGACCGTCAGTTTGTGGTCGGGTGCGCCCCGAGCGAGGCCGCCCCGACCCTGCTCTCGGCGACGGTTCGGCAGGGGCTCCGTACGCTCGCGGGCTGCGTCGCGACCCCGACCCTGACCCTGCGTCGCGACGGGTGGCTCCGGCTGGAGTGGGAGGGCTCCTGCGGCCCGACCTCCCTCGGGGCGGCCCTGGAGGTCGTGGGCGAGGTGGCCTCCGCGGCCGAGGGGCTCTTCGAGGGGGTCGCCGAGGGCACAGTTCACGGTCCGTTTCGAGCGGGCTCCGGGGGGCACCGGGCCATCGACCCCCAGGTGCGGGAGCGCGATCGACTCCGCCTCGCCGCGGGCACACGACGGTTTGTCACCCTCGTGACGACCGCCGCCGTGGTGGCGGGAGGCGTCGTGGCCGGGGTGATCGCCGGGGTGTAGACGGGCCTCAGGGCCCGGGGGGGCTGCCCCCGATGCCCGGGAGCTCTCGAAAGATGGCGATCCAACTCAGGGCCAGCACCGCGGCGTAGACCCCTCCCACCAGCAGACCCGTGGCGGCCGGGTCGAAGCCCCGCACCCAGACCTGACGGGACCGCGACAGGTCAAGCCGCCGCTCGGCGTTGGCGCCCAGGTCGTGCCCCTCGACCGCGGGCCAGGCCACACGATGGGCCACGAGCTCGACCCGCCCGTCGGGCCCCTCCACCCGCAGCCGCCGCAGGCGCAGGTCGACGGCCTGGGTCTCGACCGCCTGGAGCGACACGGGCTGCCATCGGACGCAGCCCGCGCCACTGCCCGCCCAAAGGGCCAGGGCTCCCCACAAGAGGCCACGCGGCCCGCCCGTCGGGGCCCGATGGGGGCTTGGGGTCAACGGAAATGCCAGGCCACGAACCACTGGGCTCCTCCGATGCGGGTGTTGTTGGTGCCGACCGCGTTGACGACCATCCGAAGGCCGACGTCCCAGGACGCGTGGTCGC
Organism: uncultured Myxococcaceae bacterium; assembly: GCA_964447205.1. Taxonomy (GTDB): domain Bacteria; phylum Myxococcota_A; class Polyangia; order Polyangiales; genus JAEUKH01. The sequence goes on along the minus strand of CAYUSB010000027.1, from coordinate 114,196 downwards.
CGAAACGATACCCGGTCTCCACGCTCGCGTCGGCCCGGGCGGCCCACGACGTCTCGGTGACCGCGGACTCGGCGGGGGGTGGGGCCGGGGAGGCCCCGTCGCAGCGGGCGAGGGCGGGGCCCCGGGCGTCGGCGTAGGTGCTGGCGAGGCGCAGGCCGAGGCCCACGTAGAAGGCCGAGGTGGCGCGAAAGAGCCGGGCCCGCAGCGTCGCCCCGACGGCCACGTCGAGGGCCGAAGCGGCGGGGAGGTCGAAACGTCGGGAGCCTGGGCAGGGCTGGGCCGCGGCGGCCTGGGCGAGCGAGGCAGGGAAGGCAGTGACCGCCACAGGGGCCACGGTCTCGAGGCGCAGATCGAGCTCGAGGAGGGGACCGAGCCCACGACGTACCCCGAGGGCGAGCATCGGGGCGGCACCGGGTTGGCGCTCCAGGGTGACCGACCCGGAGGGCCAGGTGGAGCCCCGCCAGACCGAGACCCCGAGCTCGACGAAGGGGCGCATCCGGGCCCGTTGGGCCGTCACCTCGCGTCGGGCTCGTGCGGAGACCGACGCCCCGATGGCGCGGAGCTCGGCTTCGGAGGGCGGCAGGGCGGGCACCTGGCCGAGGGCGGGGGATGCCGCGGTGACGAACCCGAGGAGCAGGGTCACGGGGCGGCGTCGCGCGGGCATCGGGGCGGTGGTCTAGCGCGGCGGCAGGACGTACCGTGGGGTGGCCATGGCCGCCTGGGCCTCGGCCACGGCCTCCTCGACGGACGACACCGGGCGGGCGTAGGTGACCTCGAACCAGGTGTCGAGCAGATGGTCGGGGTCGCTCACGGACGTGATGCCGCGAGAGGCCGCGCCCTGCTCGACGTAGCCCCGGGCGAGGAGGGCCGCGGCGCGGTCGCGAATCAGCGTGAACAGTGCCGCCTCCTCGGTCTGGGGGGCGTCGCTCCGCTGGGCGTGCAACACCACCATCACCGCCGCCTCCGCCCCGCGCCGCACCCGAACCCGAGCCTCCATCAACTGGAGATTGTGCCGCTCGGCCAGATGAACCTCGTCGCCCCGGGTCCGGAAGATCTCCAATCCCGCGGCCTCCAGGGCATTCCTCAGTTGCTTCACATCGATGCTGTCCATCAAGGCCCTTCGCGTCTCAGCCTGGGCGTTGTCGCGTCCGGGACGCAGCGAGACACCTACAGGGTACCACACCGACCCGCGGGCGGGGAGCCCCGAAATGCCCTCCCGCCTCCGGCGTCGGCCCTGCGTCCATGCGCGGAGGGTTGCATAGGGAGGCGGGTCGGGGCTACACAGCGAGTGCGCGCTACGGCTCGCGCAATCGGCGAAGGTGACGCCCCGGGCGCAGCGGCCCACGCAGGGCCTCGACTCGATTGCCGCGCCTCCCCGTCGGCCGCGCCGCGAGCTGATGCAGACTGTTCTCTACCTCGCAGCAACCCTCGGCGGGGTTGTGGGCAGCCCGGTGATCCGCGACGGCGCCGCGGCGGGAGGTTCGCCGCCACACACGGAGTCGGCTCCGCAGGTGCACGGGGTCGCCTTCTTGCTCGAACGTGACGCGGCCCGCGCCCTCCGATGGTTGGCGGTGCGCCCGCTGGAGGCCGTCGTGGTCGACGGGCGCAAGGCCACGGGCCTGCTCCCCAACGCCGCCATCAAGGCCATCGAGACCCTCTTTCCCCGCCACGAGACCCACGGGCTCGCCCATCGTACGCGGGCCCTGATCCTGGTCGATGGCGACGCCGACGGGGCCCGGGTGGCCTTCGCGGCCGGGGTCAGCCGCCTGCCCCCGCCCCTGGTCGACCCGACCGACGCGCAGGTCCGGGAGCACCTGGCGGAGCTCGTGCGGTCGCGGAGCCCCGGGCGGGTGACCCTGTGCCTCGCCGGCGGCGGGATCGAAGGGCTCTTGTACGAGGTCGGGGCCCTGCGGGCCATCGATCGGTTTCTGCGCGACCGTCGTCTGTGCGACCTCGACCAGTTTTTTGGCATCAGCGCGGGGAGCTTCCTGGCGGGCCTCCTCGCCAACGGGGTGAGCCCCGACGAGATGGCCGAGGGATTGCGGTTCGGCACCCCGCGTGTGCCCCGCATCACCCGCTGGGACCTCTTCGATCCTGACTGGGCCGAGTACGCCCGCCGGGGGGTGGGCCTCGCCCGCGACCTCCTCGGGATCGGAACGGCCCGCAACCCCCTCTCCGGGGTCTACCGGGCCCTGCCCCCCGGGGTGTTCGCGGGCGACCGGCTCCGAGACTACTTCGGCCGTGTGTTTCAGGCCGAAGGCATGAGCGACTCCTTCGAGGACACCCGCCGCCCCCTCTTCGTCGGGGCCACCGACCAGGACTCCTCCGAGGCCGTGGTCTTCGGCGAGGCGGGATGGACCCACGTCCCCGTGCATCGGGCCGTACGAGCCTCGTGCGCGTTGGCGCCCTTCTATGCCCCCGAGCCGATCGAGGGGAGGCAGTACATCGACGGGGCCTTCACCCGTACGACCAACATGCGGGTGGCGGTCAAACACGGGGCCACCCTGTGTGTGCTCATCGACCCCCTCGTGCCCATCAACGCGGAGCGCCCGGGGTATGTGCGCGCCCGGGGCGGGCTCTTCGGGGCCATGCAGGGCCTCAAGGCCCTCATCAACGGACGGTTCGACAAGGCCGCGGCCACCATCGCGGAGATGTACCCCGAGGTGGCCTTCTACATCGTGCGCCCTGAAGGGCAGGAGATGCGGGTCCTGGCGGGGTCGCCCATGAAGTTTCTCTACCGCGAGGAGATCGAGGCCATGGCCTTTGACAGCGTCACGACCCTCCTGCGGTCGCAGTCGCTGCGCTGGCGCCACGACTTCGCCCGCCACGGCATCCGCTTCGGCGAACCCGAGCCCGCCGCCCAACGCGACCCCTGGTCCGAGGGCTTCGACCTCAGCCCATGATCGTCCTCCCTGGGGCCCTCGGGCACATCACCCGCCTGGCCGGCCCTGCCCGCCGGGTGGTCTCCCTCGTGCCGAGCGAGACCGAGGCCGTAGCCCTCCTCGGGTTGGGCCATCGCCTCGTCGGCCGCACCGACTACTGCGTCTGCCCCGCCGAGGTCGCAGCCTCCGTCCCCTCCGTCGGCGGAACCAAAGACGCCCGCCTCGCCGACATCGTGGCCCTCTCCCCCGACCTCGTCCTCGTCAACCAGGAGGAGAACACCCCCGCCCTGGTCGAGGGGCTGGTGGCCCGCGGGATCCCCGTGCATCTGTCCTTCCCCAAGACCGTGTCCGAGGCCGTGACCCTCCAGGGCGACCTCGCCCTCCTCCTGGGCCTCGACCCCAACCGGCACCCGACCCTCGTACGCCTCCGAGAGGCCGTGGCCGAGGCCGAGGGGCGCCGCGCGACCGTGCGGCCGGTGCGGGTGTTCTGCCCCATCTGGATGGACCCCCTCATGACCATCCACGCCGACACGTACATCTCCGACGTGCTCGACCTGTGCGGCGGGGTCAACGTCTTCGCCGACCGTCCGCGGCGGTATCCCCTGGCCGCCGACCTCGGCCGGGCCCCCGCCTGGGACTCCGCCCGGGTGGGCCTCCGCGACACCCGCTACCCCAGGGTCACCCTCGACGAGGTGGTGGCCCTGCAGCCCGAGGTGGTCGTCCTGCCCGACGAGCCCCACCCCTTCACCGAAGCCGACGCCGCAGTGTTTCGTGGGCTCGACATCCCCGCGGCCCGAACGGGCAGGGTGCACCGCACCGACGGCAAGGATCTGTGCTGGTATTCGCCCCGTCTCCTCGATGCCCTCGCCCGGGTGGCCGACCTCCTGCGCGGAGGGGTGCCCACGGGAGGGCTTCCGAGCCGCGGCGATCTGGGGTAATGCCCGGGGGCTCGCACTGGCAGCGGAGGAGCGATCATGGCCTCGAAGAAGAAGCACGTTCGGGATGCGCGGTTTCGTGATCGGGCGTCGTCGCCCCCGAAAGACGCGCAGCCCTCTCCCTCGAAGCCCGCCCCGCCCCGCGCGGCCGCTGACACGCGCAACCCAGAGCCTCGTCGGCAGGGCCAACCCCCGCGGCGCGGCCCGCTGCCTCCGCCGCCCTCCGCCCCGCCCCCGCCGCCCTGGTGGCGCTCGGGCAACGTCCTCGTGCCCGCCGTGCTCGCCCTCGGACTCGGGGCGGCCGTGTACTCCATGGTCCGCGAGCGCCAGTCCGACGTAGTGATCGACGCCGGGGTCTATGCCCCCGAGGTTCGCACGGAGGACGCCGCCGTCGATGGGTCTGCGGCCCCTTCGCGGCCCACCCCCGCCGCGCCTGCGCCCGTCGACGCCGCGGCCGCCGTTGACGCCGCGGTCGACGTTCCGGCCCTGGGCGACGCGGGTCCAATGGTCGCCCTCAACGGCAACCCCCTGACGGCCGAGGTGCCCGAGCCCACCAGCCCCGACCCCCGGGGCGGTCGGTTTACCCTGGCCCAGGCCACCGAGGGCCTCGCCGGACGGGGCGACCTCGTGGCCGAGATCGACACCTCCATGGGGGTCTTCACCTGCACCCTGCTCGCCGGGGAGGCTCCCCTCGCGGTGGCCAACTTCGTCGGGCTGGCCCGCGGTCGCCGCGAGTTCTGGGACCCGGTGGCGGCCCGGTGGGTGCGTCGGCCCTTCTACGACGGGTCGATCTTTCACCGGGTCATCCCGGAGTTCATGATCCAGGGCGGCGATCAGCTCCGGTCGGGCGTTGGGGGGACGGGCTACACCTTCGCCGACGAGAACGTCCGCGGCCACAACGCTGCCGGTCAGCTCTGCATGGCCAACCGCGGGCCCAACACCAACGGGGCCCAGTTCTTCATCACCGAGGGCCCGACGGCCCAACTCGACGGGAGCTACTCGATCTTCGGCCGCTGCACCCCGGCTGACCTCGTCGGGCGCATCGCCCGGGTCCCCGTCAGCGGCACCCGGCCCATCGACCCGGTCTTCATCCGCCAGGTGCGGGTCCGTCGGGGCTGATCGCGGCCTCGCCCCGCGAAAAATCACGCGCAGACGCAACTTGTGGCGGGGTCGACTCGATGACTCACCGCCCCATGAGTCGCACCCCCTTCGACAACCTGTCCAAAGACCTGGCCCTCGCCCTGCTCGCCCCCCTGGGCCGGGTGGAGAGCGACCTGCGCATCGTGGCCGAGGCGCAGTATGCCGACCTGTTCCTGGAGCTCCTCTCGGCGGAGGTTCCACGTACGGGGCCCCGCGCGTTTGTGGCGCGTCTGGTCGAGCGATACACGCTCCTGGAGTTTGCCCAGCGCCCCCCCGGTCTGGTGACCATGACCACCTGGACCCGCAAACGCGACGCCCAGTGGAACACCCTCCGGGTCGAAGCCAAACGGGATGGGCGACCTCGGCCCAGGAGACCGCCCCTGCTTCTGGTGTTGTCGGCGGGCGACCCGAAGACCCTGCGGGCCGAGTACCCGCTGCACCCGATGCCAGGGATCGCAGGGTGCTTCCAAGGGGCGCCTGCCAACACGGTGCTGTTGGTGGTGCTGTCCAAACTCGGGCGGACCCGCGGCACGCTGTTGCTGCGCTGCATGGGCCGCGGGGCTACACTGCTTCAGGCCCTGAGAGAGCTGTCGGCGCTCCCCCCCGACGCACCCGAACGTGTCCTTGCCGCCCGCTGGATCGCGCGCTTTCATCTCCAACGCCAGACCCACCCCACGTCCATCGATCCCGAGGTCGCCATGCAGTTTCAGCAGATCTACGAGGCCATGATGCAGCAGCAGCTCGACAAGGGCATCGAGAAGGGCATTGAGAAAGGCCGCGAGCAGGGCATCGCGCAGGGCATCGAGAAGGGCATCGCGCCGTTGGTTCGGCTCTGCGTGCGTCGGCTGGGTCGCGCTCTGACGCCCGGGGAGGAGGTCGCCCTCGCCGCGCGCCTGGAGCGCGTGGGGCCCGATCGCCTCGCGGATGTGGTGCTCGACAGCGCCCCCGCCGAGCTCGCAGCCTGGCTCGCCGATCCCGACGCACGGTAGGCCTCGTACTGCTCCGCGGACTCGGCGTAGACTCCGGGCCCTATGGAGCTCGACCCGGGGACCGACTTCGCAGGGCGCTTCCGGGTCGTACGCAAGATCGGCAGCGGCGGATGCGGGACCGTGTACGAGGCCTCCGCCTTGGCCGACGGGGACCGGGTGGCGCTCAAGGTCTTGCACCCGGAGTTTGTGTCGCACCCTACCCTCCGCGAGCGCTTTGAGCAGGAGGCCCCCATCGCCCGGTCGATCCCGAGCGACCGCGTGGTGCAGGTCTACGATGCTGGAGTCGACGGCCCCTCGGGCTGCCCCTGGGTGGCCCTGGAGCTGCTGGAGGGCGAGTCCCTCGCCGCCCTCCTGGAGCGGGAGCCTGTCCCCCCCAAGGCCCTGGTGGTGTCGATCCTGGAGGGACTCGGCGACGCCCTCGGGGCCGCCCATCAGGTCGGGGTCATTCACGCCGACCTCAAACCCGAAAACCTCTTCCTCGTCGGCCCCGCGTCGGCCCCGCGTCTGAAGGTCCTCGACTTCGGCATCGCCCGGATGCTCAAGGCCGGTCGCACCTCCACCAAGGTCACCACCGAGATGGGCACGCCCGCCTGGTCGGCCCCCGAGCAGTTTCGCCGCGGGGCGAAGCTGCGCCCCTCGACCGACGCGTGGTCCCTGGGGCTCCTGGCCTTTCAGCTCCTCACGGGGCATCACTACCTGCGTAACGCCGACACCTTCCTCACGGCCCTCCTCCACGAGATCCTCCACGAGCCGCTGCCCCTGGCCTCCGCCCGGGCCGAGAGCCTGGGCGTGGAGGGTCTGCTGCCGCCGGGATTCGACCCCTGGTTTCGGCTCTGCGTGGCCCGGGACCAGGACGAGCGGTTTCAGCACGGGCGCGCGGCCATGACGGCCCTCCTCGGGCTCCTGCGGTCGGCCCCCGACCCCGAGGTCCCGCTCCCCCTGCCCCCCCTCCGTTTTCGTCCGGAGTCGGCCGAGACCCTCCCCCGCGCGGGCAACAGGCTCTCGGGCGTCGGGGCCCTCCTCGACGGACACGACTACGCCGCGGCCCAACAACTCCTCGACGAGGCCGCGTCGTCCTCCCCAGCCATCTGGGCCCTGCGTGGCGAGTGCGCCCTGGGCCTGGGGCGCTACGACGAGGCCGTGCTCTGCTGGTCGGAGGCCATCGCGCGGGCTCCCTCCGAGGCCGGGTATCTGCACGGACGGGCGAGGGTGTTCGAGGCCCAGGGCCTGGAGGCTGCGGCCCGGGCCGACCGCGCCCTGGCCTCGGTGCTGGAGCACGCCGGGCCGCGCCAGGGGCCGACCGTGGCGCAGGTTTGTCCGCGGTCGGAGGTGGGCTAAACCCCCGCGGGGTGGGGGTCAGGCCCGCCCGAGGATTCGGGCCACTCCCTCGATGCTGGCCTGGAGCATGGCGGCCACCTGCTCCCGAGGGGGAGCCCCGCGGAGCACGAGGAGCATGTCGTCGCCCTCGACCACGACCTCGTGTACGCTCACGTCGGCGAGGCGCCGGGGGTCGATCGACATCCCCCGCCCCTGTGCCACGAAGGGGGCGTAGGCCGCGAGCTCCTCGCAGTCGGCCCGGTCGCCGTCCCAGGCCACCAGGAAGCCCTCCTGGCTGCAGAGGCACAGGTGGGTCAGACCCGCCCGGGCCCGCTGGGTCGCGAGGAGGTACCGCAGGGCGGTGGTGAGGTCATCCGAGCGGCGAACGCGGCGCTCTGGAGCGCGGGGGGTGGAGGGGTCCATGGAGCCCATCGTTTCAGAACCGTGGAGGCCGAGGCCACTTTGTACCCGTCTCCGCGGTCTCGGGCAGAGCTCTGGCGCGAGGCCGCGATCAGGCCGCGTGGCCGCGCTGCGAGAGCATGGTCTCGATCTCCTGCAGGGCCGCCAGGATCGAGGCCTTCCCGGCCTTGGCCCCGTAGGACAGGGGGATGCCCGAGGCCCGGGCCGCGTCGACCACGGGCTCGAAATGCCGGTGCCCGAGGAGCTCGTCGAGCACGATCACGGCCCCCACCCTGCCGTCGCGGATGCGCCGCTCCAGGGCGTGGATCGACCGGCTGGAATTGCTGTCGGTGGTCTCCCACTCGACGTTGTCGCCGAGGTGCCGCCGGAGCCTCTCGAGCTTGTCGGCCTTGATGATGCCGCCGAGCAGCACGATGGGGGCGAGCTGCATGAGCTGGGCGATGTGGGGGAGCTGCGGGAGGTCGGGGGTCTCGTCGAGGGGGTTGGTGGCCGGGCGGGGGGCTTCGGCCTTGGGGGCGGGGGGCTTGCGGGGCCCTGCGGCGATGACCCGCTCGCGCTCCTTGCGGGCCTGCTCGGCCCGGACCTGCCAGTTGGCCACGTGGTTGCGTGACAGCCCGAAGACGTCGCGGACGTTGCGGTCGCCGGCGATGCGGGTGAGGGCCCGGATGGTCTTGCCGAGCAGGTCGTCGGGGTCGGACGGCTGCATGGCCTGCTGGTAACGAACCCGCGCGGCGTACTCCTCGGCGTAGGGCTTGAAGAGCTCGACGGGGCAGCTCTCCAGGTCGGCCTCTCGAAACTCCCGGTAGAGCTCGACCACTTCGGGGGCCGCGGGCTCACGGGAGTACGACTCCTCGTGCTCGTACCGGGGCTCGGGGCGGATCTCGGGGCGGATCTCGGGGCGCGGGGCCTCCACCCGGGGCGCTTCGTACTGGCGCGGCTCGTACGGCCTGGGGTCGGCCCGCGGAGGCTCTTGCCGCGGTACGTCGATGCGTACGTGAACCTCGGGCAGCTCGTTGACGAGGTTGCGCAGGGTGAGGGCGGCCTTGACGGACTGGCTCGCGGTCCGTGGCCCCTCCAGGCCCACCCGGGCTGCGATGTCGGCGGCGAGGTCGGCCTCGACCGCGCGTAGGTATTCGTCGGCCGCGGCTTTGATCCGCTCGACCCGCTGGATGGCAGGGACTCGGCGCTCCTGTAGGGTGTCTCGTAGGCGATTGACGACTTCTTCGAGGGGGTCCATTCGAGAGAAGATACCACCCCGACCGCCCTGGGGGCCAGGGTCGTCGTCGGGCTTGCCAATCGGCTCCGTCTCTGTCTTACGCGTCGGGGCCGCGGCCTACCTCGTCGCCTTCGGCGATGGCGGCCAGGGTCTCGCGCACGAAGGCCGACGCGCGCCCGGCCCGGATGGCCTCGCGCATGGCCCGCATCAGCTCCCCGAAGAACCACAGGTTGTGCAGGGAGATCACCCGGGCCGCGAGGATCTCCTCGCAGACGAACAGGTGCCGCAGATACCCGCGGGTATACCGCCCCCCCTCGCCGTTGCAGCAGGGGCCTGCGCAGCGCGGGTCGATGGGGCCGTCGTCGAGCTTGTGGCGGGCCTGCTTGATGTTGACCCGCCCGGCCCAGGTGAGGCACTGGCCGTTGCGGGCGTTGCGGGTGGGCAGGACGCAGTCGAACATGTCGATGCCCGCGAGGGAGCCCACGAGGAGGTCGCGGGGCGTGCCGACCCCCATGAGGTACCGGGGGCGGGCCTCGGGCATCGACGGGGCCACGGCGTAAAGCACCCGGTGCATGTCCTCGATGGACTCGCCGACCGACAGTCCCCCGAGGGCCACCCCGTCGAAGGGCATGGCGGCGATGTCGTCGAGGTGGGCGCGTCGTAGGTCTTCGTGCACGCCTCCTTGCACGATGCCGAAGAGGGCCTGACCCTCCGCCCGCGGGGCCTGGAGGCACCGGGCGGCCCAGGCGTTGGTGCGGCGCATGGCGGCCTCGATGGTGGGGCGGTCGGCGTCGCCGGGGGGGCACTCGTCGAGGACCATGGCGATGTCGCTGCCGAGGAGGCTCTGGACCCGGATGCTCTCCTCGGGGGTGAGCCTCCGCGGGCTGCCGTCGAGGTGCGAACGAAACGACACCCCCTCGTCGTCGACCTTGCGCAGCCCCGCCAGGGAGAAGACCTGGAAGCCCCCCGAGTCGGTGAGCATGGCCCGGGGCCACCGCGAGAACCGATGCAGCCCCCCGAGGCCCGCCACCACCTCGGCCCCGGGGCGGAGCCAGAGGTGGTAGGTGTTGCCGAGGACGATCCCGGCCCCGGTGGAGGCTACCTCCTCCATGGACAGGGATTTCACCGAACCGAGGGTGCCCACGGGCATGAAGGTGGGGGTCTCGACGGCGCCGTGGGGTGTGGTGAGAAGCCCCGTGCGGGCCGTGCCGTCGTGGTGGGTGGGGGCGAACGAGAATCCTGGGGTGACGAGGGCTGGCATCGGGGCCCCGGGGCATACCATGGGAGCCCTACCCGAGCAGCATCGCGTCGCCGTAGCTGAAGAAGCGGTACCGGGACACGATGGCTTCGGCATACGCGGTCCGGATGCGGTCTTCGCCGACGAAGGCCATCACGAGGGCCAGGAGGGTCGAGCGGGGAAGGTGGAAGTTGGTGAGGAGCCGATCGACCACCCGCCAGCGGTAGCCGGGCTGGATGAGGAGGCGGGTGTCGCCCTCGGGCACTCCGTCGAGGCCCCAGCTCTCCAGGGCCCGGACGGCGGTGGTCCCGACGGCGAAGACGGGGCGTCCTTCGGCCTTGGCGGCGCGCACGAGCGCCTGGGTGGCCGCGGGGACCTCGTACCACTCGGCGTGCATGGGGTGGGCGTCGAGGTCGTCGACGGTGATGGGGGCGAAGGTCGCCGCCCCGACGTGGAGGGTGACCGCGGTGCGGATCACCCCGCGGGCCTCGAGGGCCCCGAGGAGGGCCTCGCTGAGGTGCAGGCCCGCCGTGGGAGCGGCCACGGCCCCGGGGCGGGCGGCGAAGACGGTCTGGTAGCGGGCCCGGTCTTCGGGGCGGGGACGGCGGCGGAGGTAGGGCGGGAGGGGGACCTCGCCGTGACGTTCGATGGCCTCCCAGGGGGCGGGGGTGAGGAGGGTGACGGTGAGGGTTCCGTCGTCGTGGCGGGCCTCGATGCGGGCGGAGAAGCCCTCGGCCAGAGAGACTTCGGCCCCGGGGCGCAGGGCCTTCGAGGCCCGACCCAGGGCGCTCCAGACCCGTCCCGTGGCGTCGTGGGGGCGCAGGAGGAAGACCTCGACCTGGCCCCCGCTGGCTTTGACCCCCCGGAGCCGCGCGGGGATCACCCGGGTGTCGTTGACCACCATGACGGTCCCGGGCGCGAGGAGCTCGGGCAGGTCGAGCACCCTCCGATGCGCCAAGGGCGCCTCTCCGCGGGGCACCACCAGGAGGCGCGACGCGTCGCGGTCGGGCAGGGGCTCGGCCGCGATGAGGTCCTCGGGGAGCGTGTAGTCCAGTGTCTCGACCCGCATGGAAGGGCCGCCACCATCGCACCGATTCGCCTCAGCGTGAACCCTGTCCCGCTTGCGCCGTCGACCGTGGCCGTCCGCCCGAAGGCTCGGGGCCTACCCGGACGACTCCGCCCTCGACCGTGGCCACGAGGACCCCTCCGTCGGGTGTGATCACGGCCGGGGGGACAACCCGGCTCCCGAGGCTCATCCGCCAGCGCTCGACCCCGTCGGGACCGAAGGCGAGGAGGGTGCCCGTGGGGCTGATGCCCAGGGCCGCCCCGTGTCGGTCGAAGTGCAGGTCGATGTCGGCCGTGGGGACCTCCGCCCGCCAGCGTACGGCCCCGTCGCGGTCGATGCGCAGGGCCCGGGCGGGGGTGCCCAGGAGGGTCACCACCACGCCTCCTGCGACCGTCTCCATCCTGTGGGTCGGCGCCTCCAGGGGGCACCGGGCCACGAGGGAGCCCGTGTCGCTGGCGAAAAACACGGCGTCGTCGGCGCTCAGGGCCAGTCCGCCTCCCTCGAGCCGCACCACGGCCCGCACCCCGGGTACCGCGGGCGAGCGACTCCAGGTCCCGTCGGGAGCGACCCGCACGAGCCCCCGGTTGGACGCGTAGACGAGGGTCTCGCCGTCGAGGAGGGCGGCCCCGGTGAGTCGGGGCGGCACGACGCTGGAGCCGCGCAGGTCGCCCGCGGCGTCGATGCGTTGCAGCTCGGTGCTGGCATCGAGGCCCACGAGCCGCACGGCGCCGCCCGAGGCGACCGCGAGCCACGGGCCCGGATCGCGTACGTTGCGCCAGGTGAGGGCCGACCGCGGGGTGCCGTCGGGGGCGATCACCAGGGTCTGTCCAGACCCGTCGTCGACGAGGACCCGGCCGTGGTGCCAGGCCGACAGGGATCGCGGGACAGACGCGAGTTGGGCCCGGCTGCGGGGTTCGCCCTCGGGGCCGAGGAACACCACCTGCGGCGGTCTCCCGAGGCCCACCGCGAGGCCGCCGTCGGTGAGGGCCACGACTTCGGTCTGGGGCGTCCCGTCGAGGGGGAGGTGATTCAGGGCGGGGAAGGGGGCGGCGGGCACCTCCCAGGGGCGCACGGTCGGGACGGCCACCGCGCGGGGCACTTCGAGGCAGGGCAGGGGCTGGGCCCGGGCCCCGGCCACCCCCAGGCAGAGGGCGGCGGCGAGGAGAACCCGGCTCCCGCGGGTCACCGGGTGACCGTGAGGGCGAGGACCACCGGGTCGCTGCGGCGCTCGTTGGTCGCGGTGGTGTAGGCCCGGGTCCCGGCGGTCTCGCCCACCACGCGGACGGTCTCGCCGGTGGCCACCACGGTCCCGTGGGGGACGTCGACCCAGACCACACATCGCCCCTGGGGGCAGCGGCGTTCGGTCACCACGAGCTGGAAGGTCGGGGGGGTGTTGGGGTCGGAGGTGCGCGTGTCGAGGACCCGTCCTCGCAGCGAGAGCCTCTGTCCTGCGGGGGTTCCGGGCGCGAGGAGGGCTCCGATCCCGGGGTCGTTGGGGCCTAGGTACGCCGCCTCGGTCACATCCCGCAAGAGCTGAACCCGCACCTCGGCCGGGGCGGCTCCGGGCCCGCGGGCGACCACGGCCACCTCCTGGCTCCCCGGGGCCACGGGGATCTCCGCGCGGAACCGCCCGTCGGTGACATCGACCTCGGCCGATCCGACGCGGACCCGGACGGCCCCCGGGGCCATCCCCGCGATCACGGCGTTGGGCCCGCGTACCACTCCGAGCCGACCGGGCTCGGTCACCCGCAGGGCGATCCGCGGCAGGCGCAGGGTGTAGGTGCCCTCGACGGTGCGCCCCGCGGCGGTGGTGACCCGCACGGGGAAGGCGCTGCGGTGCGGGGCCTCGGGGTCGGGAGGCGCGGGGCTGGGGCCAGGGATCTCGGCGATCCCGACGCCCTGGGCCACGGTGACGGGTTGTCCCGCGACGAAGAGCTGGGCCCCGTCGGGGACACGAAACCGGAGGTGAACCTTGGCAGGCTCTTCGGCCAGCATCCGCAGGTCGGGTTCGACCCGGTAGGCGAGGAGCACCTGGGCCATGTGGGGGCGAGGGGGCCCCTGGGGCGGCACGACCTCGACCGGGAGGCTCAGGGTCCCGACCTCGGCGGGGTCGAGGGTCAGCGGGAGGGTGGCCCGCCCGTCGGGGCCTACGGGGGCTTCGGCGGCCCCGCGACGCACCCGGGTGCCCGGGGCGGCCCCTTCGACCAAGATCACCAGCTGCAACCCTCCGTCGGCCGCGCTACGAACCTCCGCCGCGATGGGCGGCAGGGTCGGGCCCCCGAGGCGGAGATAGCGGCTGATCCCGTATCCCCCCGCGGCGAGGATGGCGAAGGCTACGAGGCCGATGGTCACGGCCCGCCCCGCCCGGCTCGGACGACGCGGGGACAGCCCAGGGACGTGGATGTCTACGCTGTCGTAGCCTGACCCCTGGGGGGGGAAGGGGCCCGCCGCAGGACCCGTTGCCCCGGGGGCAGGGGACCCGAGGATGGGCGGGGCCTCTCGGCGCGGGGGGGGCGCGAATCCTGGCTCTGCCGGGGACCGTTGGGCCTGCCCGGGGTATCCCACGGTGGTGGGCGGAAAGGCCGCCCCGGTCGATCCAGGGACGGGGGCTGCGACGCCCATCATCGTGCCTGACCGGGGTCGCAGGGGTACGGGGTCGACGCCCGGGGGCGCGACGAGGACGGGAGCCGTGGGCGCCTCGTCAGGCGGGGAGGAGCTGGGGGGCGCGGCGGCCTGGGCGAGGGCGGCCCGGGCCGCGAGCTCGTCGCGTTGCAGGCCCATCATCGTACGTTGGGCGCTCGGCAGCCGCGGGGCTTCGCCCACGGGAGGGCTGGGGCTCGGGAGCGGATTCGGGGGGGGGGCGGCCGAGGGGGTGGGCGCAAACACCGGGGCGGGGGCTCCGCCGGTGGGGGTTCCGAACACGGGGGTCACGTCGGCCCAGGCCTCCTGGGGCCGTGGGGGACCTTCCGGCGGGGCCGGGGCCGCGGGGTCGTGGGCTCCGCCCGGGAGGGTGCTCGGCGAGATGGCCGGGATGGGCGGCCGTTGGGAGGGCGCGAAGGGCGCGGCCGCAGGGGCCGCGGCGGGCAGCCGACCGCCGCATTGCAGGCAGAACACAGAGTCGCCCGGGAGCACGGTGGTGCAGCTGGGGCAGGTCACGGTGCTGGGAGCGGCGCCGTCGGCTGGGCGGGACATCGAAATCGATACTACCCCAGGCAACCGTCGGGGTGCTGCGCCCGAAAACGCCCCCGTTGGTCGATCTCCAGGAGGTGTCCCGATGGGAAGTGCACGACGCGTTGTGTTTTTGGGGATGTGTCTGGTGTGGTCTGGTGTGGCGGGCCTCCTCGGGTGCGAGGGCGACGGCAGCCTCGACGTCTCCGTCGAGGAGCGGGTGGCCATCCCGGGGGACCGGGTTCGGTGGCGCCGCCCCGGCGAGGCGATGGGCCCTGTCCAGCGGGAGGGCGATGCCGCTACGCTCCCGCCCATGGAAGCTCCCGCCGTCTGGCGCCCTCTGTCCGATCCTCCTCCAGCCCGGCCCCGGCTCTTTCCGACCGTGACCGCGACCCCGACGGGGGTCTTGTTGTTTGGCGGGGTGGTCGGGCGGTTCCCCCTCGCCGACCCGTGGCGTTGGGACGGTCAACGTTGGTACCCCGTGGCCGCCCAGGGAGCTCCCGCGGGGCGGACCGCCCACCTCGCCGCCGCGACCCCCGCGGGGGCGTGCATCTGGGGCGGACGCGGTCCGTCGGGGCTGCTCGACGACGGGGCGTGTTGGGACGCGGCCCGCGACCGCTGGGAGCCCACGCCCCGCGCGGGGGCCCCTTCGCCCCGGGCCGATGCGATGGGAGCCTGGGATGGTCGAGCTCTTGTGTTGTTCGGCGGCATCGACCGCGAGGGAGAGTCTCTCGGCGACGCGTATGGGCTCGTCCCGGGGGCGGAGGGATGGGCCGCTCTCCCCGAAGGGCCTCGGGCCCGACACCGCGGGCTCCTCGCGCCTGCGACGGGACGGCTCGGGCGGGTCGACGAAGGCCTCGTCCTCGTGGGCGGGGCAGGCGAGGCCCTGGCCCTCGGGGCCGAAGACGCCGCCCGGTGGACCCCAAACCCCGGACGCTGGACCGACCTCGACCGGGAGGGGGTTCCGTCGGCTTCGGAGGGGCCGGTGTACCTCGCGACGGAGTCGGGCCCGGTGGTCCTCGGAGAGAGCGCCGCGGCGCGCTTCGACCGCCTCTCGGGTCGATGGGAGCCTCTCCCCACCGAGGCCATGCCCCCCCTGCGCCTGGGGGCCTCGGCCCTGGCCGTCCCCGGGGCCCTGATCGTGTGGGGCGGGCGCGACATCCACGGCGATCAGGGGAGCGGGGCCGTCTACGACGCAGCGACCCGACGCTGGATCGCCTTGCCCCCGGGGCCCCCTCCGCGCCGCGACGCGGTCTTGTTGGAGTCCGGGGGTCGGGTGTTGCTGCTCTGGGGCCAGGACGACGGAGGTCTGCGCGACGACGCCTGGGAGCTCGACCTCGAGGCCCTGCGCTCCGCCGAGCCTCGACCGTAGGGCCTCATCCTGCCGGTGAGGCTTTGCATGGGGGGGCGAAGACGGCTAGGGTCCGCCCCGATCATGCAAAGCTCTCTGGGCGATCTGCTGCCCTCCAAGCGCGTCATTGTGACGGTAGGCTGCGGCGGCGTAGGCAAGACCACCGTGGCGGCCGCCCTGGCCCTGGCCGCCGCGCGCTCGGGGCGAAGGGTGCTCTGCCTCACCATCGACCCGGCTCGACGTCTCGCCACCTCCCTCGGGCTGCGCGAGATGCGCTCCGAGGCCCAGGTGGTTCCGCCGGAGGTCTGGGGCCGTCCGGAGGGGGGGACGGGCGAGCTGACCGCGATGATGCTCGACGTCCGGGGCACCTTCGACGAGCTGGTGGCCCGGTATGCGGGCAGCCCCGAGGCCCGCGATCGGATCCTGCGCAACCGCATCTACCGCGAGGTCTCGGGCTCTCTGGCGGGCACGCCCGAGTACATGGCGATGGAGAAGCTCTACGCCGTCCGGGACGATCCCCGCTACGACCTGGTCGTGCTCGACACCCCGCCCACGTCCAACGCCCTCGACTTCCTCGACGCCCCCGACAAGATGATCGCGGCGATGGACTCGCCCGCGGTGAAGGCCTTCGTCACGGCCTTTCAGAGGACCGGGTCGTTGTCGCTCAACATCCTGTCGCGGGCCATGGCCAAGGTCTTGTCGGGCCTGTCGACCTTCACGGGGGGCGGGTTTCTTGAGCAGGTGGCGGAGTTTCTCACCGACATCCAGGGGCTCTTCGGCGGGTTTCGCGAGCGGGCCGGCCGGGTGCGCGAGTCGCTCACGGCCCGCGACGTGGCCTTCGTGGTGGTCACCAGCACCGACCCCATGGCCATCGGAGAGGCCATGTATTTCGTCGAGAGGCTCCAGGCCAACGGGATGAACGCCGAGGGCGTGGTGGTCAATCGTGTGCGCTCGGCCCCCGAGCTGCCTCCGCCTACGGGCGAGCGCCTTGCCGGGCTCCTGCACGACGCGGGGGTCGGTCGGTCGGCCGAGCTTGGGGCGGCCTTCTCGATGGCCTGGCGTGACGCCCTGCTCTGGGCCCGCCGCGATGCCCACGAGGTGGCCCGGGTGCGACGCGATCTGGCGAGCGTCCCGCGACATGTGATCGTGCCCGCCCTCGACGAGGACGTGTACGACATCTCGGCCCTCAGCCACGTCGCAGAACGGCTGATCTGACAGGCCCTTAGCGCACCGCGGGGTTGCGATACTCGAAGGGCGCCCGCACCCGGAGCTGGTCGCGCGCGAGGGCGGCCGGAATGGGCGGCAGGCGGGCTCCCCGGACGGCCACGAGGACGTTGTCGTCGAAGCGGTCGATGCCGCTCCGGCGGGCGACTCGAACGTCCCGGACCGTGCCGTCGCGGGCGATGACAAAGTGCAGGATGACCGTGCCCTGGCGCAGCCGCAGGGCCTCCTCCCGCGGGAAGGCCTCCGCCCACAAGGGGTGCAATCGCCGCCGAACCTCCGCGAAGTACCGCACATACCGCCCGTCGTCGGTGCCGAGCGAGACCAGCCCGTCGCCCTCGCCGAAGGCCCGGGCCTGGCCCCCGCGGCCCGCCCCTCCGCCCGCGCCCGGGGCGCCTCCGCCGCCGACCCCGCCGACCCCTGGGGCCCTCTCGGGGCCGTCGTGAACCGTGGCCAGGGTGGCTCCACGGAGCAGGGCCTGGGCGAGGAGATCGGCGTCGCGGTCGTCGCGGGGCCTCTGGGCCGCGGGGTCGGCCTGGGTGGCGGCGTGGCCTTGCTCCAGGGCGGGTCGGCCGGTGCGGACCGGACCTGCCACGGTGGGGCGTCGGCCGGTCATCCCGGCGAGGCCTGCTGCCGGGGCGGGGGGTCCTCCTGCGGCAGAGGCGGGCGTCGGGGGGCCGGTGGCGGTCGCGTGGGGATCGGGTGGGCGGGCCATGGAGCTCTGGGCCCCGGGCGATCGACCCGGGCCCACGACGGCAGCCCCCGGGGCAGGAAGGGCCTCGGCGGCGCGCGTACGCAAGAGCAGAACCCCGTCCCCCGTGGCCAACCACGGGTCGTCGTCGGGGTTGGGGGTGCGCCGGTCGTCCTGGGGCGAGGCCCGGTCGCGGGCGGTGCGGATCCGCTGCTCCTGGGTGACCCCGAGGGCGTTGGCGAGGCGGGGGTCGAGGTTGACCCCGTCGGCCCGCGCGGCGAGGAGGCGGCCCTGTACGGAGCTCCGTCCGTCACCGCGTTCGCCGGCCTGGGTGGCGGACAGGTTTTGTGGGCTGCGGACCCCGCCGAGTTGGGCCGGGTCCGGGGGGGCCTCCTCGGACGCTGCTGCGAGGCCGCGAGCCCGTAGATCGGACGTCGGTCCCGGAAGCGGGGTCTCGAAGAGCACGGGGGCCGCGGCCAGGCGGGCCGTGGGCGCGGCGGCGAGGCGGTGGGTGCGGGCGGCCCCGACGGCCACCAGGGACCCGTGGACGGCGAGGGAGGCCCCCCACCACCACCATCCCAGAGCCCGTCGCGGAGCCGTCGCCACCCCGATAGGGTGCGGGGTGTCCCTGGGGTCGTGCAAGGCGGCATCGACCCCGCGGGAGAGGGCCCTCCTGGCAAGCTTTCCGCGCATCCGGTCGCGAAATGGACCCATCGCCCCCTGCGGGTCCATCGATCGCTCCATGAACCCCCCCGGACGCACCGCCTGCCTCGTCGGTCTCGTCGGCTTCGCCCTCGTCGGGCTCCCCGCCGCCCGGGCCTCGGCCCGCGACGTGTGGTCGGCCCCGCACCCTGGAATCCGTCACCTGCACCGTACGGGCGAGGGCCCCGGTCTCCATGTCGTCACGGTCGACCTCCAGCACCCCGAGCTCGACCTCGTGACCTCCTCGGCCCGCGAGCCCGCGGAGAGCACCGCGGCCTTCGCCGCCCGCAACGACGCCTACGTGGCCCTCGGAGCCCACCTGGCCCCGGGGGCGTGGTCGTCGCCCGAGGCCCCGTGGATGCTCCGCGACGGCAGGGCCCTCGTGGCCCCGGCGGAGGGGTCGATCGCTCCGGCCGCGGGGCCCCAGAGCGCGGCGGGGCTCACGGGCGACCGTCGGACCCTGGTGCTCCTCACGGTCGAGACCGCGCCCCGGGGAGGGGCTCGGGTCGACCCTGCCCGGATCGTCGAGACCCTGCGGGAGTTCGGGGCTACGGAGGCGGTGGCCCTCGATGCTGCGGCGGGCGGGGGCCTCGTCCTGGCGGGGGTGGCCGCCCACCCGGGGACGGCCGTTTCGGGGCCGGGGGCGGGGGGGCATGTGGGGGTGCGTCTTCGGCCGGGGGCGGTGTGGTGGTCGGGGGAGGTCTTGGCCCACGGAGGGGCCGCGGACGTGGCCCCGGGCGACGTGGCCGAGCTCTGGGTCGAGGCCCGCAACACGGGTCGTCGGCCCTGGCGTACGGTCTTCGAGGGCGGAGGGTCGCCCGTCCTGGAGCTCGACGACGGGCTTCATCGTTTTACGGCCAGCGTGACCGAGACCACCTACCCCGGCGAGGTGGGGCGCTTCGTGCTGCGCTGGGTCTCGGAGTCGGAGGGGCGTCGAGGGCTCGGGGCCCGGCTGTCCCTCCCCGACGGAGAGGCCATGGTCGAGGCCCCCGTGCGCTTCGATGTCGCGGTGCGTTCGACGGCGGAAACCCCGGACCCTGAGGCGTCCCCGACTCCCCCGCGGTCGGGCCCGATGCCTGTGGCCACCGCGGGTCTCGGGTGCAGCGCGAAGGCCCCGGGAACCCCGGCCCCGGCAGCCTGGGCGGGGCTCGCGGCCCTGACGGCGGCGGGGGTCCTGGCTCGGCGGCGTCGGCGGGCGGGTTGACGCCCCTGGTCCGAGGCTGCTACCGCCCGCGGTGATGCGGTGGCTTCGGCGCATAGCAGTGGTGAGTGCGGGGGTGGTCTTGATGGCCCCGTCGGCTACGGGACTCGACCGCGTGACCCGGCCCTATCCCTGCGTCGAGCACGTCCATCGGGTCGAGCCCGGCCTCGACGCCCACGTCGTGGTGATCGACCTCACCTGCGGCCAGGTCGACGTGGTGGCTACCCGCCCCCGCGAGCGCCACGCCACCGTGAGCACCTTCGCTGGGGAGTACGGGGCCCAGATCGCCATCAACGCCAACTTCTACGAGGGGTCGGTGCTCGGGGTGGCCATGGGCGATGGGGTCCTGTGGCGCGACGCCCGGCGCGACCGGCACGGGGCCTCCCTGGCTTTCGGACCGGGGGAGGCCGGGGTACGGGCGCGGTTCTTCGACAGCTTTGACAACGCCCGGGCGTGTCCCTTCCCGTGGGCCCGTCAGGTGATCACGGGCTGGCCCAGGCTCTTGCACGAGGGGGCCGTGGTCTTCGAGCCCGAGGAGCCCATCGGGATGTACCGCACCCACCCCCGGACAGCCCTCGGGCTCACCCCGGGGGGCCAGCACCTCGTCCTGGCCGTGATGGACGGCCGACGGACGGCCCTGCCCGGGGTCACCTCCCTGGAGATGATCCCCCTCCTGGAGGAGTTTGGCGTGTCGGACGCGGCCAACCTCGACGGGGGAGGCAGCTCGGCCCTCTACATCGAGCGCGAGGGGGGCATCGTCAACCGACCCTCCGACCGCACCGAGCGCTCGGTCATGAACCACCTCGGCATCCGCATCACCCAGTCGCCCTGATCGCTCGGGGGCTCCGGGACCCCTTGCCAACGGCCCCGTCGGGCTGCATGGCAATGGGCCACACCCCATGAACGAAGCGCACTCTGCCGCCTACCAGGCCCTCCTCACCGGCGTCGGGACCCGTCGCCTCGACGCCCTGTCGGTCATCTCGGTCACCGGCAAGGACCGGGCCTCGTGGCTCAACGGGGTGGTCACCAACGATGTACGGGCCCCCGTCCCGGGCCGCGGGGTGTACGCCGCCGCGGTGGGGGTCAAAGGCAAGCTCCTTGCCGATCTGTGGGTCCACCCGCGGGAGGCCTCTCTGGAGCTGGTGGTCCCGCGGGAGCAGCGGGAGGCCGTGATGGCCCACTTCGATCGGTACCTGGTGATGGAGGACGTGACCCTGACGGCCCGGGACACGGCGGTGCACACGTTTCAGGGCCCCATGGCCTCGGCCCTGCAGGGCGCGTTTGCCGGGGCCTCGACCGCCGACCGGCTGGGGCGAGGGGGCTTCGACGTGCTCGTCGAGGACGACGACGCGGAGTTCGCGGCGGAGCTCGGGGGGGCCCTGGAGGCGAAGTGGGTGGTGGCCGTCGACCCCGAAGTCTGGGACCTCGTGCGGGTGCTGTCCGGGGTGCCCGAATGGGGCCGAGACTTCAGCCCGGAGAACTACGTCCAGGAGGCGAGCATCACGTCGCAGGCCGTGTCGTTTCAGAAGGGCTGCTACCTCGGGCAGGAGGTGGTGTGCCGGCTGGAGATGCGGGGCCACGTGCAGCGCCAGATCGTGAAGCTGGAGCTGGCTGGGGAGGTTCCGCCGGTGGGGGCGGAGGTCCTCCACGAGGACAAGCCCATGGGGACGGTGACCTCCGCGGCGGCCGACCCGGAGGTTCCCGGGCGCGTGGTGGCCCTGGCCATGGTGCGGTACAGCGCCCTCGACAAGGGGCTCCCGCTGCAGGTCGGGGGCCACCCCGTGGCGGTGCTCCCGCGGTGAGGGGCCTCCGCGTATTGGGGTGCAGCCTGGGGGTCCTCCTCGGCTGCGCCGCGGCCCGCCCGCAGCCCGTCTCGGCCGAGCACGAGGGGGCCTTCACCACAGGCCCGACGGGCGACGGCGGGGCCGACGACGGCCTCGACGCCGCGGTGGCTTCGGATGCGGTGGCGGGGGAGGCCGGGCGGTCCCCGCGGTCGAGCCCCGAGGTGGCGTGGCTGGTGGCCCATCTGGCCGACGACCCCAATCCTGCACGGCTCGGCGACAGCGACGCCGTACGTCGGCTCGTGGCCCGGAGGAGCGAGGGGGTCGACGCGGCGGTGGAGGTGTTTCGGGTGGGAGACGCCCGGAGGGTTCCGTTTGCGCGCCGGGTGATCGAGGGGGTGGCCCTGCGGAGCTGCCGCGGAGACCACGGGCGGGCGGCGTCCCGGGTGCGTTGGATCGTCACCGGGAGCCTCGACCCCTCTCCTCCCGACGCGGGCATCGCCTGGAGCGACCTGCTCCTGCGCTGGCCCGCCGAGCGCATCGCCCGGGTGCACGGGTGGGCCGCGGGGGGCGTTCCCTGCGGGGCCGACGCGGCCGACGCGGGGACCTGAGGGGCTTCAGTCTGTCTGCACGACCTCGTCGAAGCCGCCCGCTTCGGCGTAGGCCCTGGCCGCCTCCGGGTCGCCCCCCTCAAGCTCGGCCACCTGGCAGCCCGCGGCGCGCAGTCGTGCGGCGTGGGCCCGCCGGGCCTCCCCCGTGCCCGTCACCAAGACCCGCCGGAACACGGGCGGAGGCGGGATGTGCCCCTGGGCCGAGAGGGCCTCCTCCACGGCCTCCAGGTCGAGGGCGGCCCCCGTGGCGGGGAGGTCTACTCCGTAGCGACCGAGGAGGTCGTCGTAGCGCCCCCCCGTGGCCACGGCCTCGGCCGACCCCGGGCAGAAGACCTGAAAAAACACCCCGGTGTAGTACCCCCGCCCTCGCAGCTCGCCGAGGTCGAAGAGCAGGGCCTCGCCCAGGCCGATGCCCATCAGGGCCTCCCGCAGGCTGCCCAGGGCCTCCAGGGGCCCCGGGAAGGCCGCCCCCAGGGCCGGAACGTGCGTGGCCGCGTCCAGAGTGGCCCCGTCGCCTGCGAGGCCGTCCAGGGCCTCCAGGATGGCCCTGGCGTCGGGGTGATCGTGCAGGAGGTCTTGCCATGTGCAGGTGTCTCGGGCGGTGAGGGCGTCGGCCACGGGCTCGCGCAGGACCGCAGGCAGGGCGTCGACCAGGGGGGTGAGGAGCCCCGCGTGGGAGAGCTCGACCCGCAGCCCTTCCAGGCCGAGGGCCGTGAGGGCGGCCATGGTGGTGGCGATGGCCTCGGCGTCGGCGTCGGTCCCGTGCCAGCCGACGCACTCGATGCCGGCCTGGGCCCGCTGGCGTTGCCTCCGGGCCCGGGCCCGGGGGCGTCGTACGACGCTGCCCTCGTAGGCGAGGCGTACGGGACGGGGGGCCTCGGGGTAGCGGGTGGCCACGATCCGGGCCACCTGGGGGGTCATGTCGGGGCGCAGGGCCAGGACCTCGCCCGTGTCGGGGTCGAGGAAACGCACGAGCTCGCCCCGGGCCCGGGGGCCGAGGCCGCGGGCCAGGACGGCCTCGCGCTCGAAGGCGGGCGGGATCACCTGGTCGTAGCCCCAGCGGGCGAAGGTCTCGAGGGCCCGGTGGGCCAGGGCCCGGCGCAGGGCGGCCCGGGCGGGGAGGAGGTCGCGGGTGCCGACGGGCAGGGCGATGGGGGACGACAGGGCCCCGAGGGCGCTGCGGGGGGAGGTCTTCGGGGGGAGAGGGGCGGTCATCGCGGGGGCGGAGGGTACTTGCTGGGCCCGGGTGGGGACAACGGCGGGTTATCGCGGGGTGCGGGCACCACCCACCGAACGCGATCGCCGCATGCGGTATCGTAGGCCGCCATGCTCGCTCCAGCCCGGCCTCAGCTCGCCCTCGCCCGCAGCGTCGTGCGTGAGGTGCTCGGCGCCCTCGTCGCGCCGATCTCCATCAATGGCCACGCCTACACAGCCTTTCCCTGCTGCGAGGCGCCGAAGAACGCACTGGCGTGGGCCGTAGCCGAAGCCGAGGTCGCACGGAGCGTGTGGGCGGCGTTGGTCGCGCGGCGGGTGATCCCCGCGTCGTGGCGCGACGAACCTGCGCGGAGCTTCGCGTGCCCTGTCTGCGCCCGCGCGCGTCGACACGCGGTGCGTCACCCCGAGCCATGGAGCCGCCGGTCGCGCCTGCAGTGCCCATTGTGCCGTGGCCTCGCGCTCGGGTCTCCCGCGACCTGCGCCGACTGCGTGGCCTTCGCAAGCGATGCCGAGGGGATGGTTCGGGCCGAGGCGCACCTGAGCGGTCTGGTCGCCGCGCTGTCGCCCTGGGGTGCACAGCCGCCGGGCGTCGTCGTGTGGCGGGTGCGCGCTGCTCCTCGGGCGATCGTGCCCGCGCCCTTGCGCCGGGCCTGCGAGGCGGCCGCGTGCGCGTTGCGGAGGCCAGGCGAGCCACCACCGTCCCTCGCCACCGACGACGCGCGACGGGCGGTGTGGCGCGAGGCCGTCGCCGCGGGTCTCGAGGTCGGTGCGCGCAGTGGACGGGCTCCGTCGCCGTCGGGGGTGGCCTTCGCGGCGCTGCCAGACCCCTTCGTGGCGCTCGAAGCGCTCGCTGCACTGGGCTACGCGCTCGAGGCCTTGACAGCGCAGGACGCGTTGTTGACCGCGCCGCCTGCGTCGCTCGATGGCGACGGGTTCGGGGCGCATCTGCGCATCCAAGATGATCGAGGCGTGCGGCCAGGCGCCCGCCGCCATCCCCACTGAACCTTCCTCCGCGGGACCACGCTCGCCGCGAGACGTGCCGCACGAGAGGCCGTACAGGCGCGCACAGAGTGTGGCCGTCCGTGGCAACGCTGCGGTGGGCCTGCGGGCTCCACACGGTCGGGCGGTCGGCGGCTCGTGCCGGGGACGCTACAGGGGCGCGTGAGTCCCGCTGTGAGGAGAGCCGACCGTTACGACAGGCGTCCCCCGACCTTTTCGATGGCAGCGGCGAGCTCCGGAAGGCGCTTCTCTCCGTCGAGGAGGCGCACGAGGGCCATGGCCCGCTCCGACTGGGACGACGTCGGCGAAGGAAGATAGTGCGTCGGAACAGACAGGCGGAAGAGCACCTCCTCGAACTGGGCCGTGAGCAGCCGGGCAAGGGCGTCGTAGAGCGCGTACGAGTTGGCGACCCCCGCAGGCGCAGCGGCCACCTGTGTTGCCGCGGGCATCACCGCGCGGGACAGTCGCAGCAGGTCCGGGTGGGTCGGGTACTCCTCGCGCGCGGCCTCGAGGACCGCGCTGATTCGGCCGCTCTTTCGCGCCTCGTCGAGCACGTCGAACCACACGGCTTGCGCCGACCCGCTGAGATCGATGCGCCCACGATGGAGCCCAGCGTTGTCGGCGAGGCGCTCAGCATCGCGCGACGACGGGTCGCCGCCCTCAGGTTGCAGGAACGCCGGGTTCAACCCCACGAGCACGACCTTCAGGCCGCCGCGCTCCAGCGAGACGGCGCGATCGCCCGGCAGGGCCCCGTCGCGCACGATGAAGTCCGCCGGGAGCGGGTGCTCCTTGACGAAGCCTTCGTAGGCGCTGAAGGCGTGTAACCGTTCACGTGGTTGGAGTCCGTTGTTGCGGCGGGAGACGGATGGCGCGGCCCCCACCCCCCGGCCCCCGCCCCCGCGGAGCGAGGGCGGTGGAGCGCATACTGAAAGCACTTTTGTTGCATTCGATTGCTGCTGGGTGGAACTCCGGTAGGTGTCATGGCGCCGATGCCGTGCAGCGGTGGGCGAAGCCCTGCATCGTGGATACGGCTCACAGTGCGAGGTGGCATCAAAACACCTTTTCTGTGTGCGCTCCGCCGCCCTCGCTCCGCGGGGGCGGGGGCCGCCTGATGTCGTCACCCAACGGGGACCATACGAAGCAACTCGCGCATAACAAAACACCCATACAATCAGTCTCAGCGATCCTCGCAACCACAACCTGCCTAACCCCGTGAACGGTTACTTCGCGCGTACCCGTCGGGGCGCTGATCCCCTCCGCCGCCGCAATAACACGCAGGGCTGCGTCTTGCGGGTGCCTTCGTCGTCTGGTGTTGTAGGAGGTCCCGATGAACGATTCCCATCCCGACGAAGTCCGCGCCCTGGTCCGTGACGCCTACGCCCAGGTGGCCCGCCAGGCCCCTTCTGCCTGCGCCCCCGGCTGCTGCGGCGGCAGCGCCCCCGACACCAGCCTCAAGCTCGGGTACACGGCCGAAGACCTGGCCGCCGTGCCCGAGGGGGCCAACATGGGCCTCGGCTGCGGCAACCCCCAGGCCCTGGCCGCCCTGCGCCCGGGCGAGACCGTGCTCGACCTCGGTTCGGGCGGCGGGTTCGACTCCTTCCTGGCGGCCCGACAGGTCGGGCCCGGCGGGCGCGTGATCGGGGTCGACATGACCCCCGAGATGGTCGCCAAGGCCCGGGCCAACGCCCGCACCCTCGGGGTCACCCACGTCGAATTCCGCCTCGGCGAGATCGAACATCTGCCCGTGGCCGACGGCTCCGTCGACGTGATCCTCTCCAACTGCGTCATCAACCTCAGCCCCGACAAGGCCGCGGTCTTCGCCGAGGCCTTCCGGGTGCTCAAGCCCGGCGGCCGCCTCGCCATCTCCGACGTGGTGAAGCTCCAGCCCATGCCCGAGGCCCTCGAGCGCGACGCCGCGGCCCTCACGGGCTGCGTGTCGGGGGCGGTGGAGGCCGAGACCATGCGTCGGCTCCTCGGCGAGGCGGGCTTTGACGCCGTGCGGGTGGAGGTCAAGCCCGAGAGCCGGGCCTTCATCCGCGACTGGCTCCCCGGGTCGGGGGTGGAGGACTACGTGGCCTCGGCCAACGTCGAGGCGGTCAAACCCGGCCCCAAGGCGTGCTGCCCGCCGGGGTGCTGCCCGTAACCGACGGCCCGACCCTTCGGGGGGCGGGCGCCCGCGGCCGAGGCACACGGAGCGGGCGGGGGCGCACTGGAGGGCCGGGCGCCCCCCCGCGCAGGCTGGGCGGGTCGTGTACGGCGTGCGGTCATCCGGCCCTCGCGCATCGAACGCCGAGACCCCACGTTGGCGCCATGGACCCTCCCTCCGTCGGCGACGGCTACCCTCGCTCCCGCGCCCTCTACGAGCGCGCTCGGACCCTCATTCCTGGCGGCATTCACCTCTCGGGTCGACCGCTGGTCGATGTCGGCTCCTCGCCCATGTACTTCGACCGTGCAGGGCCGGGTAGCTACGGGGGTCCCATCTGCGAGGGCAAATTTTTAGCAGGTGCCCTCTGCTTCTCGTAGATGACCTTCGGAGGCGGAGCGCGCCGCGGCTTCCTCGGGATGCGCTGGGCCTTCCGTCGTCGCTTTCGCACGCACGTGAGCGGGGCGGTGCGTCGCTGCAGGTCGAGCACCGGACGCAGATGTCGATCACGGCTGCGATCCAGAGCCCCATCGATCACGGCCTGCGCGATCTGGCGGCAGGTGACGCTCGCCGCGGGGTCGGCGGCATACTGCTGGCGCAGCAGCCCAAGCAGCGACGGGAACATCCGACCGAGTTGCAGACCGACCGAAAAGCGCGTGCGCACCGGACGTTTGATCGAGACGGTGGCGACCTCAACGATGGACGCGGCCCTGCTCTCTCGCGCCGAAGGCAAACGTGGGGGCGACGCGTTCGGGGTGGGGGCCAACGCCCGTCCGGCGACGCTATCCCGCGCGATGTGCGCGGAATCGGCGGGAGGGGCGGGTGACGGCGACAGGGGCGCCTCGAGTGGAGACGACGACGGTTCTGGGGGAAAAAGCCACATCGAGAGCGGGCGGCGGGGGCGGAGGCGATGAGGGGGGAAGCTCGGCGGCGACGCGTTCGAGGGCGTCGTGGATCTCGTGGCTGAGTAACGAGGCCAGCAGCGACGAGAGAACCGCCACCTCCAGCGCGGCGGGGTCTCGCAGACGGCGCACCTCGTCGAGCCGAACGGCGCCGCGCCAGTGACGAAAGTAGAGCTCGACCTCCCAGCGCACGCGGTAAAGTTCGGCCACGTCCTGCGGGGAAAAGATCTCGCGGGGCAGGGTGGTCAGGTACCAGTGATCGTCGCCGTCGCAGGGGACGCACACGGCCCGCGCGACGTACGGTGCGAGGCCCGTCGCACGAATCTGGACGTCGAGGTCGAGCACCGTGCGCTGGTGGACCATGCCCAGAGCGCAGGCCTCATCGAGGCGCACGGGCGTTCCGTCGTCGCGAGCCAGGGCGCGACGGTGGCCCGTCACCCCGTACGAGGCCAGGGCGATGGGGTTGGCCCTTTCCTTGAGCCGTTGGAGCAGGTGTGCCCCGGCCCGTGCCGCGCGAATGAAGCGGCAGTAGTCGTTGTAGGCGAGGTCCCACAGGTACAGGGCGCCGGACTCCCACGGCCCATCCGGGAGGCCGTCGCTGTCGTGGACCGAGCCTGCGGAGGAGGCCAGGCGCGTGAGGCTGCCGTGCCCGACGCTGTAGATCGCGTGGAGCTTGAACTCCGCAGGTTGCCCTGTTCCCTTGTAGACACCGCTCAGAGCGTTGGCGAGCTTGAAGGCGCAGCCGTCGGGGATGAGCACGTCGGTGAAGCGCGCGAGGCGTCCCCGCAGCGGCAGCGGCGCCCGCTCCAACCACCGTCGCGTGGCGCGGTCCAGGAGCGTGCTGAAGACGGGCCGGAGCTTGAGCGAGAGGTCTCGCCAGGCGGTCTTGCCGCCGCGGCGCCCCCCGAGCTGCTCGTAGGTCAGGCGTGCGTCGAGCTAGCGTCCCTCGGTGTCGGTGCCACGGGCGAGCGACGACAGGATCCACGCGCAGACCGCGAGCCCGGCGTGATAGACCCTGCGCCGCTCGATGACGCCGAGATCTTCGGCCGGCGCATCGATCCGATCGGGATCGAGCATCGCCCGGAACGCCCCGTCAATGTAGGGCGCCAGGAGATCCGCCACGGGTGTCACCGTCGGGATGTGAGCCAGGCCCTGCCGCAGCCGCGGCATCACGAAGAGCTCCTTCATGCCCCCCCCTTCAACACCCCCGCAGAGAACTTGCAAAATTCTCTGCAAGAATTTCAGCTACCCGGCCCTGCATGGTGGAAATACCTTCGCGGGGCCGCCACAGACTCGGCGACCTGGCTCAGGGCCGCGAAATGCAGGACGGCGCCCACGCGGTGCTGCGCGACGAACGCCGCGACCTTCGCCCGGTCGGCGACGTCCGCTTCGAGGAAGGGGACCCCCTGGGGGACGGCGTCCCGGTGTCCCGTGATGAGGTTGTCGACCACGACGGGTTCGCGCCCGACCGCGCGCAGCCGATGGACGACATGCGACCCGATATACCCGGCGCCGCCGGTGACCAGGACGCTCATACTCTGCGCTGCCCACAGGTGCTGTCGTCGGCACGGGCGTCGAGTACGGACGCCACGTACGTGCGTCCGAGGGAATTCATCGAATGAAACACCATGCGCGCCTCCCTGCGCCTGACGTTTGCAAAGTTGGCGCCGCCGGGAGCGGGCACTCGGATCCTTTCGGGCGGCCAGACGAGGTGTACCGCACCCTCTGGGAGGGATTCCCCCTCCAGACAGGAGGCCGACAAACGCCGAGCGCAGCCTCAACGGCTCTGGATGTGCGCCGGAGACGATCCCGCGCCGCCTGATCCGCCCGACGAAGCCTCTCAGTCGCTGTGCACGCGTGACACAGGTGATGCGTTGCGCCCCGCACGGGGGGTCGGGCCCGGTGGGCGCGTCGTCGGCGTCGGCAGGCCAGCATCACGACGAAGCGCGCACCCACCCCGCCCCGGCTCGGTCCAGACGGACCTGCGCTGCACAGACAACCCGCTCGTGCCCCGCCCCCCGATCCGCCCCCAAGGGCGCCGTCTTCTTCAGAAACCTCCGCATCGGGGGTGGCGGCCGCATCGAGGATCCTGGGGCCCCCGTCTTCGGGAGGCGTCTCGCCGCGGTCCGGGGGGCCCATCGAGCGGGGGGCGGGCCAGCATCGACGCCCCCATCGACCGGGGGTGCTCCTGCGTCGGGGCGCTCGCACACCCCGGGTCGTTGTACCCACCCAGCGCGGACGAGCTCGCGCGGATGCGTTGGGTTCGGCCGTTGTGTCAGACGCCCTGCACGGTGGTGTCGCTGCGTGGGCCCCACACCCTCCAGCATGTCAACGTCGACCCGTCCACCCGTCAGGAGAGTTGGGGACAGATTCATACCACCGCTACACCAGACCTGGACCTTTCCGTTGCCCACCGCCCTCAGGCTGAAGCCTGGGGCTACCCAGGTTGAAGGCGTCGCCTCCGCGAGCCTGCTCGAGATGGAACACGCGATGCTGCCCGAGCACTGCGGCTCACTCCCTCGGAGGCCCACAACGGTGGGCCATCCCTTAGGGTAGCCCCGGGCTTCAGCCCGAGGGCGACTCGATCGTCCAGGTTTGGTGTAGCGGTGGTATCAGCCCCCGAGCCCGTGTTCCTTCATCACCGCGGCGTTGCGGGCGTCGGCCCGCTGGAGGGCGGGGCGTGCGGCGAGGCGCTCGGCGTAGGCCACAAACGCGGGGCGTTTCTCGACCATGTCGAAGCGGAGCATGTAGCGAAGGGTTCCGCCGAAGACCACGTCGGCCATCGAGAAGGTGTCGCCGAGGACGAACGCGCGCTCGGCGATGGCCGACTCCATCGACGTGAGCATGTCGTCGTAGGTGCCCCAGCCCACCGTGCCGGGTTTGCCCTCCCACTTGCTCATCCTGGCCGTCGCGCCGGGCTCGATGACGGACGGGGCGAACAACGACCAGCGCAGGTACGTGCCTCGGGCGGGGTCGTCGACACGCGGCGCGAGGCCGCCGTACGCGTACCGATCGGCGAGGTAGAGCGCGATCGCCGCGGCCTCGGTCACCACCTGATCGCCGTCGGTCAGGAGCGGGAGCTTGCCCATGGGATTGAGGGCGACGATCTCGGGCGCCTTCTGCCCGCCCGCCAGGATGTCGACCCAGCGCAGCGCATAGTCGACGCCGACCTCTTCGAGCGCCCAGAGGGTGCCGGCCGCGCGCGAGAAGGGATGGTGATAGAGAACGATGGACATCGTAGGGGGGAGTCTCCGAAGGGGGGGATGGGGCCGCCCAGGGCACTACTGCGCTGGAGCTCACCCCGCTAGATTCTGGCCGAGGGTCAGGGGTCGACCTGGGTCTCGTCGCCCATGCGGCGGCCGTCGCCGTCGAAGCGGGCGAAGCGGATGTGGATCCCCGAGGCCCGCAGGTCGGTCCAGGCGAGGCCGAAGGTCGTGCCCTGGACGGCCACGCTGGAGAGGACCCCGAGGGAGTTGGGCGTGACCCGCACGGGGGTCCCCGCGGGGGCGCCGTCCGCACCGAGGCGGGCGAACATGACCTCCGGGCCCGACTCGGCCAGGCGGGTCCAGGACAGGGCGTAGCGGGCCCCGTTCCACCCCAGGGTGGGGGCCACCACGAGGGTGCTCCGGTCGGTCAGCTCGCGCCGCGGAACCGCCACCCCCCCCGGCCCTACCCCCGCGAACGCGAGGCGGTTGCTCGCCTCGTCCTCGCCCATCCCGTCCTCCCAGGCCGCCCCGAAGTGGCGCCCGCTCCAGGCCAGGGCCACCCCGCCGTTTTGCCCGGCCCCCTGAGACACCGCCACGGCCCGCCCCACCGGGGCCCCCGAGGCCCCGAGGCCCTGAAAGTGGGTCACGGCCCTGTCGTCCCGCGGAACGTAGGTGCTCCATCCCAGGCCGTATCCGTCGCCGTTCCACCCGAGGTCGAGCAGGCCCGTGGCGAGAAACCCCCGGGCCGCCACGGTGGTCGAGCCCACCCGCCGCCCGTTGGCGTCGATGCGCGCGAAGTGCAACGACATCTGCGCCGTGACGCTGATGTTGTACCACCCGAGGGCGTACTCCCGGCCGTTGGAGGTCACCCGCGGGGCGACGTTGATCCCGTCGCTGGAGACCACCTCGGGACGCCCCACCGGCTGCCCCGCGGCCGACAGGCGCACGAAGTACCCGGTCACGTCGTCCTCACCGAGGTCGGTCCACGCGAGGCCCCAGCCGTCTCCCACGGCCGCGAGGGAGGGGATCACCTTCGCCGATGGGCTCGTCGTGATCCGCACGGGGGCCCCCACCCGCTTGCCATCGGCCCCGAGCCGCGCAAACCACAGCTCGAAGCGGTCGTCGTGGATGCCCACCCAGGCCACGCCGAAGTGGGTGCCGTTCCACACGAGGGTGGGGGAGATGGCGGCGTTGGTCTCGTCGTCGGCCGCAGCCGCCAGGACCGAGCTCACCCGGGCGCTCAGCCACGTAGGCTCGACGCAGCGGTCGCCGTTCCCGACTGGCTGGCAGTCGTGGTGTTGAAAACAGAGCCCCTGCGAGACTACGCAGCGCCCCGGGGCGAGCTGCACCCCGCGGGAGAGGAGCGCGAGGCTCGACCCCTGCACCCCGCGCGCCCGAGGAGCCGCAGTCACAGACCCCGAGTCCGCGGGCGTGGCCGCGGGGCGCAGGGCCGTCCCGCCGAGGGCGGCGACCGCAGCGACGGCCCCCAGGGCACCCCAGCGCAGGGCCACGGAGTGTCGGCCCGCGTAGTGCCGCCCCAGCCAGACCAGCATGGCCACAATCGATTCAGGTCGTCGCATCGGTGTGTCTCCTCCCGCAGGGCGCAGCCCCTTCCCAGGGCTTCGCGTGGCGCACAGACATAGCACTCGATTGACCCGCCCGGCAGGGCCATGCTTCACCCACCGGGAGATCGAGCCATGAAAGACGACGCACAACACGACGGGGCCCACCGGGCCATGACCGACGACGGGGGCTTCCGTGTGATCGCCGCCCGCACCACAGAGACCGTACGGGCCGCGGTGGCCGCCCAGAAGGCCCGCGGTGACGAGGCCCGGATGCTGGGCGAGCTCATCACCGGGACCATCCTGATGCGAGAGACCATGTCGCCCGGGCTGCGGGTTCAGGGGATCATGCAGACCGCGGCCCTGACCCTGGTGGCCGACGCCCACCCCGACGGCGGGACCCGGGGCCTCGTGCAGCGGCCCAACCGGCGCCCCGAAGATCGTGCGGCCCTCGCCCAGCCCCTGCTGGCCATGATGCGCTCCCTGCCCAATGGGGCGGTGCAGCGCGGGACGGTGCAGGTACCGGCCGGGGGGGGAGGGCTGTCGCGGGCCCTGGGGGCGTACCTCCAGGAGTCCGAGCAATCGGTGGGCCTCGTGGCCGTGGGCACAATCATGGACGGCGACCGGGTGGTCTCCGCGGGGGGCTACCTCGTGCAGTTATTGCCCGAGCTGTCCGAGGAGATGCTGGCCGTGATGACCTTCCGCCTGGAGGAGTTTCCGCCCCTCGAAGACCTCCTGGCCCAGACCGGGGCGGCCCCGCGGGCCCTCATCGAGGAGGTCCTGTTTCGGATGCCCTACACCCTCCTGGCCGAGTCCCCGCTCCAGTTTCAGTGCCGGTGCGACGAGACCCGGCTCCTGGCGAGCCTGTCGACGGTCCCGCGGGCGGAGATCCAGTCCATGATCGAGGACGGCGAGCCCCTGGAGATCACCTGCGACTACTGCGCCCACGAATATCGCATCGGGGTCGAGAGCCTGCGGGGGCTCCTCACCCCAAGCTGACGGGAGTCGTCGCCGGGAGGATCCCAAACCGTCCGGGGACGGGTGTACCGTCCGCGGTACCCCCATGCATGTTGACGTTCAGGCCAAGGTCACGATCGCTCGCCCGCGGGAGGAGGTCTTCGCCGCCGCGGCCGGCGAGACCGACAACCTCGCGAAGTACTTTACGGGCTTCGCCCCGCTGATCCCCGCCATCCGCGACGCCACCCTCGTCGACGCCGCCTCGCCCGGTCCGGGCGTGCTCCGGCGGGTGGCCCTCTCCGACGGGACGACCCTGGTCGAGCGGATCACAGACTTCGAGGCCCCCCGCCTCCACGCCTACGAGATGGCCGAGATGAACCCGCTCCAGCGGCTCCTCTGCACCAACATGGTGAGCCGGTGGACCTTCGAGGACGCCCCCGGGGGCACCCGGGTCGTGTGGGACTACCGGATTCTGCCCCGGACGGCCCTGCACCAGCCCCTGGCCTGGGTCGTGGGGCGGCTCTTCGCCCGGGCCATGCAACGTTGCCTCGACAACCTCGCCCGCGACCTCCAGCCCTGATCCCTCGCCATGAACGCCCCGCTCCCCTCCGCCCTGCCGCCCCGCGTCGTGTCCTGGCCGGGCCTCCCCCTCCTGGGCACCCTCCCGCACTTTGCACGCGACCCGGTGGGCTACGTCATCGACATGCCCCGCCGCCGGGGCGACCTCGTCGAGACCTACCTCGCCAACGACCACTACCTCTTCGTGTCCGAGGCGAGCCTGGCCGACCAGGTCATGGTCAAGCAGGCTGCCAACTTCACCAAGGACGCCTTCGCCCGCGACCTGCGGCGCATCCTGGGCGAGGGGCTCCTCACGAGCGAGGGGGCCCACTGGCGGCAGCAGCGACGACTGGCTCAGCCGGCCTTCCTCCGCGACCGCATCGCGGGCTACGGGGACGTGATGGTCGACCGGGCCCGCGCCATGGCCGAGGGGTGGGCTCCGGGCGAGACCCGCGACGTACACGAGGCCTTCATGGAGGTCACCCTCGACATCGTGGCCCGCACGCTCTTCGGGGCGGACGTAGGCGACGTGGCCCGGCGCATCGGCCCCGCCCTCGACGCCGTGATGCACTGGTACGGGTCGCCCCTCCTCATGGCCACGCCGCACGTCCACAAGCTGCCCCTGCGCGCCCGAGACGACCTCTACGCCGCGAAGAAGACCCTCGACGACACCATCTACGGCATCATCCGGGCCCGCCGCGCGCGGCCCGAGGCCCGACACGACGACCTCCTCGGGACCCTCCTCGCGGCCGTCGACGACCAGGGCGGGGCGATGTCCGACGCCGACCTGCGGGACGAGCTGTTGACGATGTTCCTCGCGGGGCACGAGACCACGGCCCTGGCCTTGTCGTGGGCCGCGTGGCTCCTGTCGCTCGACCCCGGGGTGCAGTACGCCCTGCGCGACGAGCTCACGTCCGTGCTCGGCGGCCGCGACCCCACCGTCGACGACCTGCCCCGGCTGCGTCTCACCGAGTGCGTGGTGCGCGAGACCCTGCGGCTGTATCCCCCCGGCTGGGCCATCGGCCGCGAGGCCAGCGCCGATTTCGAGCTCGGGGGGCGCACCTGGCCCGCGGGCATCCAGGTGTGGATCAACACCCTCGGGATGCACCGCGACCCCCGGCGATTCTCCGAGCCCGACCAGTTTCGCCCCGAACGCTGGCGGGACGGCCTCGACAAGCGCCTCCCCCGGGGTGCCTGGATCCCCTTCGGGGCCGGTCCCCGGATCTGCATCGGCGGAGCCTTCGCCATGATGGAGCTGAACCTCATCCTCGCCACCGTCCTGCGCCGATGGCACCTCGTGCTCGTCCCGGGAGCCCGCGTGGTGCCCCAGACCAGCATCACCTTGCGCCCGCGGTACGGCGTCCCCATGGTGCTCCGGCGGATATCATGGCCATGAAGAACGTCGCCACGGGGCTGTTTACCTACACCGAGTTTGGCGTGGTGCTCGGGAGCTTCCTGCCCATCATGGCCGTGGCCCACCGGCTGTATCGCCACGATCCGACCCAGCGGGTCCCGGGGCGGTGGATGCGGCGGCTCGGGCGCACGGCCACGCGGTTTCAGTGGCTGTGGGACTTTCACATCGAGGGCAAAGGCCCTCCCGACATCGACCACAGGGCCTACGTGGTGGTGGCCAACCACGAGTCTACAGCCGACCCGTTCTTGTTGTCGTGGCTCCCGTGGGACATGCGGTGGGTGGCCAAGGAGGAGCTGTTTCGCCCGCCCTTTGTAGGATGGGCCATGCGCTTCAGCGGGGACATCCCGCTCCGTCGCGGCGACCCCGAGAGCGTCCGGCAGACCATGGTCGAGTGCGAGAAGGCCCTGGCCGGAGGCATCTCGGTGATGATGTTCCCCGAGGGGACCCGCTCGAAGGACGGGGCCCTCCTGCCCTTCAAAGACGGTGCGTTTCGGCTCGCCATCGAGGCGAAGGTCCCCGTCTTGCCCCTGGCCATCGCGGGCACCCACGCCATGCGGCCGAAAGACTCCAAGTGGTTCGGCCGGGCCAGGGCCGGGGTGAAGATCCTGCCGGCCCTCTCGACTGCGGGCATGGGCCTCGACGACGTGGCCACCCTGCGCGACCGCAGCCGCGACGCGATCGGGGCCGCCCTGCCCGAGCTGCGCACGCGTTATGGGGCCAGGGTGTAGTCCCCGCGGGCGGAGGGCTCTGGGGTTGCGATGTGCCCGGTCGAGCCCCACCTTGTCTTCGTCTCACGGCGGCAGCGTGCACGCCCCGGTCGCCGGCCCCCGGAGGCCCCATGAGCACCACCATTGACTCTCCTCCGCTTCATCCCTCGCGGACCCTCCACCTCGCGTTGTGGGTGGCCCAGGCCCTCCTCGCCGCGGCCTTTGGCACGGCCGGGATCATGAAGCTCGTCTTGCCCATCTCCGAGCTCGCGGCCAACCTCGGGTGGCCTGGGGTGGTCCCTCCGGGCCTCGTGCGCTTCATCGGGGCGGCCGAGCTCCTCGGGGCCCTCGGGGTGATCCTGCCCACCTCCACCAACATCCTGCCCCGGCTGACCGCGGTGGCCGCGATGGGGCTGTTCGTGATCATGGCCCTGGCGATCGCGTTTCACGTCTCGCGCGGGGAGTACGGGCCCGTCGCGCTCAACATCAGCCTCGCCATCCTGGCCGTGTTCGTGGCCGTGGGCAGGATGAAGGTGATGCCCGTCCCGCCGCCGTAGAT
The DNA here is from genome assembly GCA_964447205.1 of uncultured Myxococcaceae bacterium. Taxonomy (GTDB): domain Bacteria; phylum Myxococcota_A; class Polyangia; order Polyangiales; genus JAEUKH01. The sequence goes on along the minus strand of CAYUSB010000027.1, from coordinate 78,046 downwards.
CGCGACGGAGCGACTATGGGCTCAGGGCCACACGGATCCCGCGCCGTTGGGTGGCCCCCGAGCAGTTTCCGCCCGCGTAGAGGATCGTACGCGTGGGCCCGTCGGCCACCACCCCCGGGGCGCTCGCCGTGGGGTCGACCCGCGTCGCCAGGGCCGGGATGGACGCGGCCTCGAAGGCCCGCCCGTCGAAGCTCCCCGCCACCCCGATGGTCACCTCCGCCCGGCTCCCCCCATCCACCGGCAACGGAACCGTCCGAGCCGTAAAATACAGCCGCCACAGGGTGCGTCCCGACGCGGTGGTCTCGACGGTGAGGGCCGGGTCGCCGACGGCTCCGCTGCGGTATCCCGCCGTGCCCGCGTCGGGGCCCCCGCCCGTCGGCGCCAGGACGGGGTCGCGGCGGGGTGTGGAGGGGTCGCCGTCAGTCCGTACGAAGCGCAGGTCGTCGCCCGCCCGGGCCATCCAGATGGCCGCGGCGCTCTCGTAGAGCAGAACCCACCCCCCGGCGGGGTCGCGGGTCAACGACGGGGCCCGCAGGGGCGTCTCCTCGCCCGCGGCGGGGTCTTGCTGGAGGCTGGGGGCCCCAGGAGGGCTCCAGGCGAGGCCGTCCGCGCTGCGGGCCACCCCGAGGCCCCCAGGGCTCGCATAGGCCATCCACAGGGCCCCGTCGGGGCTTCGGGCGAGGCTGGGAGACTCCACCCGGTCGCCCTCCCAGGACGCGCTCGGGGCGTACACCACCGCGGGCACCCCCTGGGGCAGCCTCCCGTCGGGCAGGAGGACCCGCGCGATGGCCCGAACCTCACCGCGGACGTAGGTGAAATACAGGGCCACCCCGTCGGTGACCCGGAGGGGGGCGGGGTCGTCGAGGCGGGCTCCGACTTCAACCACGGCGCAGAGCTGGTTGTTCATGTCGGCGGGCGCGACGGGGCCGAAGGGGCCTCCGCGGCCGATGGGGAGGTCGAGGTCGCCCGACCCGGGTTCGGCCAGGGTCCCGCAGGCGGTCAGGGCGAGCACGAGGGGGAGGAGGACGGGGCGGGGCATCACTCGAAGCTCAGGGAGAGGGTGGCGCCGAGGTTGAGCACGGTCCCGTCGATGCGGTAGTCCCCGACGGGGTCGTTGGGGTCGACCTTGGTGATCGTGCGGGCGTTGAGGAGCTGGAGCGCGGCGTGGGCGTCGAGGGACAGGGCTCCGGGGAATGCCCGTCCCAGGCGCACGAGGGTGAGGCCCGCTCCGAGGGCCACCACGTGCCGCGAGGCGTCCATGAAGTTGGTCACCCCCGGCTGCGGCGGGACGGGCGACGGATCGAAGTGATACCCCCCCCGCAGGGCCACCCTGTGCCTCCCGAGGGGGGCTACGTACTCCACCCCCACCCGCGGCACCCACTGATCACGAAACCGCATGGCCTCGCGCGTCGCGGGCACGGGCACCGTGGGCTGCCGCAGACCCCCGAGCCCGGGCGGGATGGAGAGCTCGAGCTCCACGGAGAGGGAGGCCGTGGGGTTCTCGTAGCGCGACCATTGGACCCACCCCAGGTCAAGGGCCACCAGCCATCGGGCCCGGCGCCACGCGACCCCGAGGTGCACCTGGCGGGGCTGAAAGGCCGCGAGGGTGCGCGACTGGAGCCCGTAGAACCCGGGGATCCGCAGGGCGTTGGGGTCGCTCGGGTTGCCCGCCACGATCTGGCCGCGGAGGCTCGCGTCGAGTTGGGTGTCGAGGCGAAATTCATCGCGGAAGGTCAGCCCGGCGAGCAAGCCCCGGGGCAGGGTGATCTGCATCCCGGCCTGGAGATACCGCACGGCCGTGAGGTCGGCGTCGACCGTGTGGCGGAGCTGCGACCCGGAGGCCCCGGAGGCCACGATGTCGCCCTCGATCCCGATCCCTCCGCGGGTGGAGGCCATGAAGGCCAGGCCCACCCCGACCCGGAGCCAGCGGGTGAGGGCCACGGCCACGTCGGCGGCGATGTAGAGCCGCTGGAGCCGCACGGAGTACAGCTCCCAGCGGGGCTGGGTCTGGGGCAGGGCCCGCACTTGAGACAAGCGGTTGTCGGGCAGGTGAAACCCTACCCCGAAGGCGAAGGGGATGCCGAAGAGGCGCCCCGGAGCCCCGACCCCGCCCGTGAGCCCGTGCGAGGGGTCGACCCCGTTGTCGCGGCCGTCGGTCTGCAGGCGCGGTTGGGCCCAGAAGTACCCCACCTCGCCGCGCAGGCCCGGCAGCCCGAGGAGGCCCGCGGGGTTGTAGTAGGTCGCGGACAGGTCGTTGGCGTGGGCGGTCATGGCCCCCCCGAGGGCCGTCGCCCGGGAGCCGAACCCGTACATGTCCAGGGGGTTGGCCCGGACGACCGCGGGCGTAGCCAGAAGCCCGAGGCCGACGAGGGAGGACAGGAGGGTGCGCATCAGAAACTCACGCCCAGGGTGACCCCGACGGTGAGGACCCTGCCGCCGAAGCGGGTGGGGGCCCCGTGGGCCCCGCGTCCGTCGCGGGCGAGGAGCCAGTGGTGTTGGCCGTGGACATCGGCTCGCATGACCGACCCCGCGGCCCGGGCCTGGAGCCCGAGGCCTGCGGTGAGGGCCAGGCGGTCGTTGTCGAGGAGCTGGAGTTCGGGGGTGGGGGCCCGGGCGGGGGAGGGCTCATAGAACAGTCCTCCGCGGAGGGCCAGGGCGGTCCCGTCGAGGTAGCCCATCCGCCACTCGGCCCCGAACCGCGGGACCAGCGTGTCGGAGAACCCGGGAGCCGGCGGGGCGGGGGAGGCCGGGGTGGTGGGGCTGTTGACCCCCGGGAAGGCGCTCCAGCGTTTGCCGGTGACCCCGAGGGCCAGGGTCACGGGGCCGCGCCTCCAGGCACCTTCGAGCTGAACCTGGGCGGGGTCAAACTGGGCCACCCCGGCGATGTCGAGGGGCGGCAGAGGGACCCCGAGGTCGGGGGCCTCGATCACCACCCGAAACCGCGCGATCAGGGCGTCGCGCCAGACCGCGCCCACGGACCAGTTGCCGCGCGCCCAGCGGACCCCGACCACGGGGGCGTAGGTGGCCACGAGTTGGGTGTCGATGCGCGACCCGGCTCGGCCCGCGGCGTCGGTCGAGACCAGGACGTTGCCGGTGAGACCGGCCATGGCCATGACCCCGATCCCGAGCTGGAAGCCGTACCCCACGTCGGCCCCGATCCCGACCTGGAGGGCCACGGTCTGGACCCGGTCGGGGAGGATCGAAAACTGCGGGGTCTCGGGTTGCAAGACCCTCCCTCGCACCACCACCTCGGTCGGGGTGAAGAACCCGAGGCCCAGCCCGAGCCGGTTGCGCAGGGCCCCTCCGAGGGGGAGGGGGAGCCCGAGGCCGACCACGGTGGCGGCCCCGCGTTCGGCGCTGAGGGCAGAGCCGTCCTGGTGCAGGAAGAACGCGGCCCCGGTGAACCCGAGGCTGAAGGTGCGCCGGCGTTGGGCCGCGAGCCCCGCGGGGTTGGCGTAGACGGCCGAGAAGTCGGCCACGTGGGCGGCTCCGGTGCCGGCCATGGCGAGGGGAGTGGGCCCGTACCCGAAGAGGTCCTGCGGCGAGGCGGCTCCCTCCGAGGGGACGGCGAGGCAGGCACAACCAATCAGAACGAGCACACGACGCAGCACGGGGTTCGGCGGGGATGCTACACAAGCCGGTCTCGGGGCACTACCTCCTGGAGCGGCTTGTCATCGGGCGTCGGGGCACGTAGCGTCCGCGCGGCTATGGCCCCGCGCATCCTGGTCATCACTCCCACCTACAACGAGCGCGACAACCTCGAGGTCCTCGTCGAGCGGCTCTTCGCGGTGGCTCCCGAGGCTCACGTCCTGGTGGTCGACGACGCCTCCCCCGACGGGACGGGGGCCATCGCCGACGCCCTCGCGGCCCGCGACCCGCGGGTTCATGCGATGCACCGGGCGGGCAAGATGGGCCTCGGGAGCGCGTACATCGCGGGCTTCCGTTGGGCCCTCGCTCGCGACTACGACGTGGTCTTCGAGATGGACACCGACCTGTCCCACGACCCGCGGTACGTCCCGGAGTTTCTGCGGGCCATCGAGGCCGGGGCCGACATCGTCATCGGCTCGCGCAACATCCCCGGTGGCGGGGTCGAGGGCTGGGGCTTCGGGCGCCACGTCATGTCGAAGGGCGGGAGCGTGTACTCCCGGGCCATCCTCGGGATCTCCGTGCGCGACCTCACCTCGGGCTACAAGGCCTTTACGCGCAAGGCCCTGGAGACCATCGACATCGGGGCCGTGCGCTCCAACGGGTACTCCTTCCAGATCGAGCTCACCTACCGGGGCATCGTCCGGGGGCTGACCGTGGCCGAGGTTCCCATTCTGTTTGTCGACCGTCGGGCGGGGCGGTCGAAGATGTCCCGGGGCATCTTCCTGGAGGCCGTGGCCATGGTGTGGAAGCTGCGCTACGACGCCCTCCGCGGACATCTCGGCGGCTGAGGGGGGATGGTGTACCCTCGCCGGGTGATGCAGGCCTTCCCCGGACCGAGCGAACACGACATCGAAGCGGTCCAGGACGCCCTGGAGGTCGCCCGCACCCAGTGGCACCGGGGCGAGCGTCAGGAGGCCCTGCGCTGGCTCCGTCGGGCCATCGACGCGGCCTTCGATCAGGGCGACGACCGCCGGGGATTGACCCTCTCCAAAGCTGCCTCCGAGCTCCAGGCGATGGTCCACCCGGCCCCGCCCCTGCCGACCCAACGCCTCGCGGCCGCGTCGTCGGCCCCTGCCGCGCCGTCCGTCCTTCCCGCGTCGGCCCCTGCCCCGTCGGTCGCGCCCTCGTCTGCCCCGCCGGCTCTGCCCTCCCGTCGGCCCCCGGCTCCTGCGCGACCAAGGATGGCCTCGATGGCCCCGCCAGAGCTCCCGTCGCGCCCCGCTCCCACGGCGAGGCCCGGCCTGCCCCCCGCGGCCCGCATCCCGATGCCCACCCCCACCGCGGGGGCCCCTCAGGCGCTGACCGCCCCTCCGCGCCCGATGCGGGAGCCGGGTCCTGCCGTGGGTCCCGCGTCCAACCCCCGTTCCACCCGGCGTAATTCGCGGGTGCATCCCGGCGAGGCCGGGCGGCCGACGGCGAAGGCCGGGCGGGTCGAGTCCGCCGCGGGAGGAGCCCCGTCGGTGATGCGGGCCGAGACCGATCTGCCGACCCTGCAAGGAGAGCGGTCGCCCCTGGTCGATGGGGACACCTCGGTGATCCCCATGCCCGACGTGGCGGCCCTGGCCGCGGCCCACGCGGCGCGGGCGGTGGGCGAGCGGACGGCCCCGTATGTGCCGGCGGTGGTTCCGGTGTTGACCCAGTCGGTGCGGGTGGCGGTGGGGCCGGGGCCGACGTTGCGGCTCCTGCCGGCGAGCGAGGGGCTTCGACCGGGGGAGTTCGAGGCCTGGCTGACGGCCACCTCGCCCGCGGTCGACCTCGCGGCCTCGCTCCGTACGAAACGAAGCGGACGGGAAGGGGTCTAGCGGCTGCCCGGGAGCTGGATGGGGAAGGGGAAGGGCAGGGTGGTCCCGCCCCCGTTGTTGTTTCCGCCGTTGTTGTTTCCGCCGTTGTTGTTTCCGCCGTTGTTGGTGCCCCCCGTGTTCGGGCGGTGGCCGTTGCGCCAGTTGCTGGCCCAGAGCTGAATGATGGGGCGCCGGATGATGGCGGGGGGATGGGTCCGCACGAAGATCAAGATGGGCGAGGTCCCTCGCTCGCCCTCCAGGCGCTGGAAGAAGTCCATCGAGAGCATGGCCCCGTCTTCGTTCCAGGCGGCGGGGCCGCGGCGGCGCCCGGCGTCGAGGGTGGAGATGATGCCCCAGGTGTCGGACTCGGCCTCCAGGGGTTGATTGAAGGGGGGCACGGTGCTCGACGCGGTCCGCAGGATCTGCTCCATGTCGGTCTGCTGCTGGTTGGTCCCGCGGGTGTTCTGGCAGCCCGTGTGGCCGCGGTAGTGGTGGGCCAGCTCGTGGCCGAGCACGAACCCGAGCTGCGACGAGAACAGAAACCGCTGGCGGGCCAGCTTCTGCGGGTTCATCGCCCAGGCGGGGGGCACCGACCCGGGCGGGATCTGGATCACCTCCTGCTGGCTCCGCACCCGCTGCACGAGGACGTCCATGTACTGGTTGAGCAGGGTCGAGTTGGCGGCCTCGTCCACGGCCCGGGCCTCGGAGGTGGCGGCCATCAGCCGCAGGATCCCGCGGGTGGCGAGCATGAAGGCCTGGCGGGTCGTGCGGTCGCACCCGGCCGCGGCGTTGACCTCCGCGGGGTCGTTGGTGAAGTTGAGGGGGACCCCGGCCACACGCGCCTGGTGGGCGGGCTCGAGGGCGGCCACGAGCTCGGTCAGGACCGACCGGGCCTCCATCTGCTGAAAGGCCTCGGTGAAGCCCCCGTACGCGTCGATGGCCCCGGGGGGCAGGGGAGAGGGGTCGCTCACCCGCGACGGGGCTCCGCCCCCTCCGCCCATGCCCGGGATCGGGATGGGGAGCCCGGGCAACCCGGGGAGCCCCGGAATCTGAAACCCGCCGCCTCCTCCGCCCTGGTTGCCCTGTTGGGCGGGCTGCGGTTGCACGGGGGTGGCCGTGGGCACTTGTTGGGGGGCGGGGTTGTCGTCGCGGTCGCGTCTGCGCTCACAGCCGACAAGGAGCGCGAGGATGGCGATCGCCCAGGGTCGCAGCGGATTCACCCGGGGGAGTCTACGTGCCTGGGGTCGTGCCGTCACGTCCGGCCGAGGGCATCCATCAGGGCGTCGTGAAAGGCCGGGCGCAGGGCACGAATCCCGAGGTTGTCCCGCCGCGGATGAACCCGGTTGCTCACCAGGGCCACGGCCACGCCCGCCTCGGGGTCGCACCACAGGGAGGTCCCGGTGAATCCCAGGTGACCGAAGGTCGCGGGGCTCATCCGAGCGCCCGCGGAAGCCCCCGTGGAGCTCTTGCCGTCCCAGCCCAGACGGTGGGTCCCGCCGGGCTGGGGGGCGATCATGGCCCGGGCCGCGTCGGCCGACAGCCACGGGCTCTGCCCCGCGAGGGCCGCGAGCATGCTACGCCCCAGGGTGGCCAGGGCCCCGGCGGTGCCGAAGACCCCCGCGTGCCCCGCCACGCCCCCGAGGGCGTACGCGTTCTCATCATGAACCTCCCCCTGCACGACCCGCCCCCTCCACGGGCAGTCCTCGGTCGGAGCCACTGCCGGGTCGCGCCACGCCGACCCCGTGCCCCGAAACCGCAGGGAGCGCGCGAGCCCGAGGGGCCCCGTGACCTCGCGGGCGACCAGGGCGTCGAGGGGCAGGCCCGCTGCCGACGCCAGGGCCCGGCCCGCGAGGATGTACCCCAGGTCGCTGTACACCGCCCTCGGACAGTCCTCCCCCGCGCTCCGCGGAGTGGCCTGCAGGGCCTCCAAGGCCCGGGCCCAGGCCTCGGCCCCCGTGGCCTCGCCCACCCACGGGTAGAGGGGGGCCCACGCCGCGAGACCCGCCCGATGCGAGAGAAGGGCCCCAAGCCGCATCCGCCCAAGCGGACCGTCCACCACCCCCGACAGATCGCCCCCCAACGCCACCCACCCCCTCTCTGCCAGCCGAACCGCCGTCAGGGCCGTCAACACCTTGGTGAGCGAGGCCAGGTCGTACACCGTCTCCGTCGTGACCCGCGGAGACGTTTCCTCATACGACAGACGACCCGCACAACCTTCTACGGTGTGACGATCCTGCAAGCGTGCATACGCCCACTGAAACCCCGGGGAAACACGCTGTTGGATGGCCTCGGCGAGCACGCCCGTGAGGGCCTCGGAGACGGTGTGTGGGGTGGGCATCGGGGGCCTCGGGGCGTGAGGGTGCCACAAGGTCATCCCGCGTGGCGGAGGATGGGATGCGTGGCGGGGATTCATCGAGTATGTTCCGGCCCCGTCTGCGGGAGCCCTGGTGTGATGCTGCCTGAATGTTCGACGACGTTGCCCTTCGTGACCGACTCCGTCCCCGGGGTGGCCGGCGTGTTGCGCGCCTCCTGGGACGACTTCCAGGTCGAGGAGGTCCCCGCGTATCCTGCCTCGGGCGACGGCGATCACACCTTCGTGACCTTTGAAAAACGCGGCCTCACCACCCCCGAGGCCATCGACCGCCTCGCCCGGGCCGTCGGGGTCCACCCCCGCGACGCGGGCTATGCCGGGATGAAAGACCGCCACGCGGTCACCGTGCAGACGGCCTCCTTTCCGGGCGGCGACCCGGGGCGTTTTTTGTCTCTGTCCCTCGACGGGATCGCCATCCGGGCGGCCTCCCCTCACCGCCACAAGCTCCGCACGGGCCACCTCCGCGGCAACCGCTTCGTGCTCATCCTGCGTGGGGTCGTCGGCCCCGCCGAGGCCCTCGTTCGGTGCGAGGCCGTGGCCGCCACCTTGTCCGCCCAGGGGGTGGCCAACTACTACGGGTCGCAGCGCTTCGGCCGCGGGGGCGACAACGAGGCCCGGGCCCGCCGCTGGCTCGTCGACGGCGGACGGGCTCCCCGCGACGCCACCGAGCGCAAAATGCTGGCCTCGGCCCTGCAATCGGCGTGCTTCAACCGCTGGCTGAGCGCCCGGGTCGCGGGGGGTGAGCTCGGCCGCTACGTCGACGGCGACCTGGCCACCCGGCACGGCCCCGGCGGAGAGGGGAGGCCCTGGGCCGTCGATCCGGCCGAGGCCCAGGGGTACTACGACTCCCGCGAGGTCTCGCCCACGGGGCCCATGCTCGGGCCCAAGATGCCCTGGCCCACCGGCGAGGCCCTGCGCCGCGAGGAGGCCCTCTTCGCCGCCGACGGCCTCACGGTCGAGCATTTCGCGCGGGCCGGGTCCCTCGCGGAAGGCACCCGCCGGGCGGCCCGTATCTTCCCCGACGGGCTCTCGGTGAGCCTCGAAGGCGACGCGGCCTTGCGCTTCGAGTTCGTCCTCCCCCCGGGGGCCTACGCGACCGTTGTGATGCGAGAGTTTGTGAAGAATCAGTCCCCCTCGGAGCCCGCGGCGGTCGCGGGCGGTTGATCGGGCGCACCCGCCCCCGCGGCGGAGGCATCCCACATGGACGGGCCGCAGGGTCGCGTCTGCGGTACAGGGCCCCTTCCGAGGTTCCTTCCCCTCACAGGTGATGAATGCATACCGGCGGTCTCATCGGTCTTTTTACGCGCTTCGCCATGCTCGGAGCCGAGTGGGTCATGTGGGTCCTGGTGGCCCTCTCCGTGGCCTCCGTGGCGATCATGTGCGAGCGCGGGTACTACTACCGCACGCTCTCTGACGACCTCGACAAGCTCGCCGAAGAGCTCCGGGCCCTCCTGCGCAAGGGCGACCGCGACGCGGCCCGCACCCTCCTCGAGCGCTCCCCGTCGCCCGCCGCCGCGGTGGCCCTCGCGGGGCTGGCCGAGGCCGACGCGGGGCTGCGCTCGGCCGAGGAGGCCATGGCCGGGGCCCAGGTTCGGGTGCGGCTCAACCTCGAGCGGTACCTGGCCTTCCTCGGGACGGTCGGCAACAACGCCCCCTTCGTGGGCCTCTTCGGCACGGTCATCGGCATCATCCAGGCCTTTGACAGCCTCCGGGCCGCCGAGACCGCCGCCCGCGAGGCCGCGCGCCGGGCCGCCTCGGGCGGGGTCGGAGCCGCCGCCGCCGGAGGGCTCGACACCGGGGCCGTCATGGGCACCCTCGCCGAAGCCCTCGTGGCCACCGCCATCGGGCTCCTCGTGGCCATCCCCGCCGTGGCCGCCTACAACTTCTTCCAGCGCAAGGTGAAGTCCATCGTGGCCTCCACCGACACCGTCACCCACGTCGTGACGGCGAGCCTCGCCTCGGTCGGGGGCGAGATCGTGGTGGCCCGGGACGAAGCCCCCAAGGCCTCCCCCAAGGCCGCCAAAGAGTCCCGTGCCAGCGCGTCCGACGCGGAGAAGAAGGGCTAAGGTCACCCCATGGCTGGCGGCGCACAACAAGACGACGACGGGTCGATCACGGGCATCAACGTCACGCCCTTCGTCGACGTCGCCCTCGTGCTGCTCATCATCTTCATGGTGACGGCGAAATACATCGTGACCCCCCAGGCGATCCCCGTCGACCTGCCCCGGGCCTCGACCGGAGCCGCGGTCTCCGTGGCGGTGTCCATCACCATCGACGCCCAACGCAACATCTTCGCCGACACCCGGCCCGTCAACGAGCAGCAGCTCGTGGCCCTGATGCGCGAGAGGCACCGGGAAAACCCCGAGATCCGCGCCATCATCGCGGCCTCTCAGCGGGTCGACCACGGCCGGGTGGTGCAGGTCATCGACCTCGTGCGGCAGGCGGGGGTGTCGAAGTTCGCCATCCAGACCGAGCTCCCGGGAGAGACCCCGGTGGCAGGGGCCGCCCCGTGAGCGAAGCCTCCGTCGAGGTCGGGGTCGGTCCCGTCGACGACACGCGGGCCGCCAAGGCCCTGCCCGTGCGGTCGCGGGCCTCGGCCGACACCGAGCCCGTGCTGCGTTGGGCCGTCCTCGTCGCCCTCCTCGTGCACGGGGGGGTCTACAGCGGCCTGTCCCTGATGGCCGGCCGGGCCGCCGAGCAGGCCCGGGCTCCGGATGTCTCCCAGGTCGACATCGAGGTCCCTCCTCCGCCTCCGCCTCCTCCGCCTCCTCCGCCCCCCGAGCCTCCGCCCCCCCAGGCGGCCCCGGCCCCGCCGCCTCCGCCCACCCGGACGGCCCGCCCGGCCCCGCCTCCGCCCGAGGCCACTCCGCCTCCTCCTCCTCCGACGGCCCCTCCGCCGCTCATGGTGGCCGAGGAGCAGTCCAACGAGCCCTCCACCGACAGCGTCCCGACAGGGACCAACGCCAACTACCAGGGCGGGGACATGGCCAACAACGGGGTGGCCAACCAGGGGCCCGTGCGCAACGCCCAACCCGGAGGGACCCCCGGGGGGACCGGGTCGGGTCCGCCCGCCCCCGCGGTCACCCAAGACCTCACCGAGCGCCCGCGGATCGAGTGCGACGACGGGGCCCTGCGCAACTTCTTCCCCGAAGAGGCCCAGGACAACAACGTCACCAACGTGTCCGTGCGGCTGCGGGTGACCGTCGACGCGAGCGGGCGGGTGACCCGGGCCCAGGCCCTCGAAAACCCGGGGTACGGCCTCGCCCGGGCGGCCGAGCGGGCCGTGGTCAACGCCTGCACCAGCACCACCCCCCGCGGTCCGGACGGGCGCGCGGTGGGGACAACCATTACATTCCGCCTGACCTTCGAGCTCGACTGAGGCGTCGGCGCCCTCGGGCTCGGTCGTGGGGATTGTCCCAACTACCGCTTGAGTGCATCCCGCCCCCTGCGGGATGATCGGTGCCGTGATGGACCTTCGTGCAGCTCGTGTAACCCTCCGCGGCCTCGGCCTTGGGGCGACCCTCCTGGCCGCGGGCGGGCTCGCTCCTGCGGTGTCGTCCGCGCAGACACCCCCGTTTGCGCGCAACCTCGACCTGCAGACCTTCCGCCCCGTCCCGGGCCCCGGCAACTTCCTCACCGTGGCCGGCAGCCGGGTCTCCGGGAGCGGGACCCCGGCCTTTGGAGCCTGGGTCCATTACGCCCACCAGCCCTTCACCATCTACGACGCCAACTGCCCCAACGCGACCGACGATGCGGGCTGCACCGCGGGGGCCGTACGCTCGCGCCCCGTGGAGTCGATGGCCACCCTGCACCTGCAAGGGGCCATCTCCATCGCCCAACGGCTCCTCCTCTCGATCGACCTGCCGGTCGTGTACGCCCTCGGCGACGCCATCGACCCGCAGACCGCCCGGCCTGTGGTGCGCTCCGGGGCCACCGAGCGGGCGAGCGGGGCGGGCCTCGGCGACCCCAGGGTGGAGGCCCGGCTCCGGATCACGGGGCAGGGGATGCGCGGGTTTGGGACCGCGGTGGCCGTGCACGGAAACGTGCCCACGGGGCGCTTCACCGGCCTCGACGGGCGCTTCGCCGCCGACGACGCCTTGTCCCTCGGGGGCCGGGCCATCGCAGATTATCGCCAGGGGCGCTTCGCCGGGGCGGTCAACATCGGGGGCATCTGGCGCTCGGAGACAAGCACGGTCTTGTCGACCCGGCTCGGGTCGCGGATGACCTGGGGGGCCGCGGTGAGCGTCGACATCAGCCCGCGCCTGTCGGCCATCGCCGAGGCCTGGGGGGCCTCGGATTTCGGCAACGCCCAGGGCACCTCCATGGAGGCCGACCTGGCCGCGCGGCTTCGGCTCCACGATGTCAGCATCACCCTCGGGGGCGGGGCCGGGGTGCTCGGAGGGGCGGGGGTTCCGAGCGCCCGGGTGTTGGCGGGGGTGGCGTACGCTCCGGTGCGCTCCGACCAGGACGGAGACGGGGTCAACGACGCCGACGACCGCTGTCCGAGCGAGGTCGAAGACCTCGACGGGTACGAAGACGACGACGGCTGCCCCGACCCCGACAACGACGGCGACGGGATCCCCGACGAGCGCGACCGCTGCCCCGACGCGGCCGAAGACTTCGACAACTTCCAAGACCGCGACGGCTGCCCCGACCCCGACAACGACGGCGACGGGGTCCCCGACGGGTACGACTCGTGCCCCAACGAGCCCGAAGACCGCGACGGCGACCGCGACGAGGACGGCTGCCCCGACAACGACCGCGACCGCGACGGGGTCCCCGACGACGTCGACCGCTGCCCCGACGAGGCCGAGGACACCGACGGGTTTCAAGACACCGACGGGTGCCCCGACCCGGACAACGACGGCGACGGGGTGATCGACACCCTCGACCAGTGCAGCGAGGTCCCGCAGGGGCACAACCCCGACCCCGAGCGCCCGGGGTGCCCCCGGGTCGTGCACGACCGCGACAACGACGGGATCCCCGACGACCGCGACCGCTGCCCCGACGAGCCCGAGACCGTCAACGGGGTGGACGACGACGACGGCTGCCCCGAGGCGGGCACCCAGAGCCTCGTGGAGATCTCCGCGGGGCAGATCCGGATCCTGCAGCAGGTCAACTTCGCCAACAATTCCGACCGGATCGTCGGGCGCCCGAGCTTCGACGTGCTCAACGCCGTGACCTCCGTCCTGCGTAGCCACCCGGAGCTCCAGCGGGTGGAGGTTCAGGGGCACACCGACAACCGCGGAGACCCGGCCCGCAACCGGGCCCTGTCCCAACGCCGGGCCGCCCGGGTGGTGGCCTACCTCGTCGACCACGAGATCGAGGCCGGGCGTCTCAGCGCCCGCGGGTTTGGCCCCGACCAGCCCCTGGAGTCCAACACCACCGAGTCGGGCAGGGCCCGCAACCGCCGGGTGGAGTTTCACATCGTGCAGGGGCCCGGGGCCCCCCCGGCCCAGGCGGCGTCTCCCTGACGGGTCTTCGAGGCCCCCGCCGGGGGGTGTCAGGAATTCGCGTGGGCCCCGCAGGGTCGGGTAACGGTCCGTGGGGTGCGACCCTGGATTTTTGTGCTCGCCTGCGGTCTCAGCCTCGGCGCCACCCGATGCGAACCCGGTGGTCCCGAAGAGAACCTCGGGTCCTGGCTCATCACCGCCGACCTCCAGGAGAACACCTGCGGGGCCCAGGCCGACGACTATCCCCAGCGCTTCTCGTTCCGGGTAGGCCTCGCCCACCGCAATGGGGTCCTCGAGTGGCGCCCCGAGGGGGCCGCCGCCGCCCAGGGGTCGTACGACCCAACCACCGGGTCGTTTCGGGTCAGCCAGGAGACGGAGTTCATGGTGGCCCCGCCCGACCGGCGGTACGACTTCGTGGGCTGCTTTGTGCAGCGCACCGACATCATCGACGGGGTGGCCCCGCCTCCGCCCCCGCCCGACGCGGGTCCCGACGCGGCCTCGGATGCCGTGCCCGCCGGAGACAGCCCCCTCCCACTCAACGAGGCAGGCCCCGTCGACGCGGGGTCTTCCGACGCCGGGACGGCCGACGGGGGTCTGGGTGACGGAGGAACGGCCGACGGAGGGACCTCTGCCGCGCAGGAGTTTGTAGGCAGCGAGACCATCGCCTACGGGGCGGTGGGCGAGAGCGACTGCCGCGGACTCATCGGGGCCGCCCCGGGGCAGGTCCTGGCCCTGCCGTGCACCGTGCGGTACCGCTTCACGGGCCGACGGCCCTGAGCGGGCCCGTCCGGGGCCGTGGGCGGGGTCAGTTGGGCAGGCGTACCACCCGCACCCGTCCGCTCCCGTACTCGGCCACGTAGAGCCGCCCCGCGCGGTAGGCGAGGGCCACCGGTCGGGACAAGACCGCCTCGCGGGCCGGGCCGAAGTCGCCCGTGGGGACCCGTCGCCCGTCCGGGTCGTCGCGCCCCGCCAGGGTCTCGATGCGGCCCGAGCGCACATTGAGGACCCGGATCCGCCCCGCCATCTCGTCGGCGAGGAAGAGGCGCTCGGCCCCGTCGAAGGCGATCCCCTGGGGGGCCCCCAGGGCCGTGGCGTTGGCCATCAGGTCGGCGTCGCTCAGGGGGGTCCGGCGGTCGAGGAGGCCCGCGAGGATGCGGGCCCGGGGGATCTCCTCATTGCCGATGCTCCACACCACGGCGCGCTGGGGGTCGGTGATGTACAGCCTCCCCGCGGTGTCCATGGTCATCCCCCCGATGGCTCCGATGCCCGCAGTGGTGGCGGTGATCCCGGCCGGGCCGTCGGGGGCTCCCCCGTCGGGGCCGGCCCCGGCGTAGAGGCCCGGGATCCCCACGGTCTGGCCCGTGGCGCTCACCCGCCAGACCCGGCCCCGCTCGTCGGCGAAGAAGGTGAACTCCGGCGTGGCGAAGGGCGTCTGGGGGGCGAAGAAGGCCGCGTCGCGGGGACCCCCGTCGAGCACCCCGCCGTCGGGGCCCAGGGTGGGAAACTCTCCCGCGATGCGCCGCAGCCCGCCGTCGACGAGGTCGGCGATGGCCCCGCGTTCGGGCAGGCCGAGCACGGTCCGACCCTGCTCCAGGGAGATCCCGACGATGCGGGTGGGGGACAGGTCACGGGCCCGCTGCATCACGGCGTCGCTCGGGGTCGCGAACCCGTCGCCCACGAGCACCTCGACGCTGGTGTTGTCGAAGCGGTAGAGCCTCCCGTCGGCTTCGGTGGCGGCCAGGAGGTGCCCGGTGTCGGCGGGGTCGACCCCGAGGGCCACGGGGCGGCCGAGGCGCAGGCGCCGACCCCCTTCGACGGCGGCGGGGGTCCGTCCCATCCCGAAGGGGTAGTCGAGGGTGGGGGCCATGCCCCGCTCGGCCCGGACCCGTCCGACCCGTTGGCCCCCCACGTCGGAGAAGTACAATCCGAGCCCGTCGGCGGCGATGGCGAGGCCCCCGAGGCGGCCGATGGGGGGCATGCTGACCCCCGGCTGGCCGCATCCGGCCCGGCTCCCGACCACCACCCGGCTGAGAACGGCCGGGGAGGGGACCGCCCCGAAGACGGCGCAGCGCTGATCGTCGAGGGCGTAGACGCTCCCGTCGGCCCCCGCGGCCACGGCGCTGACCGACCCGAGGCGGAGGCTCGTACGGTCGGTGAATGTAGGGGCCCCGAGGAGGGGGTCGGAGGCGGCGTCGCACACGGAGCCCATGTACGTCTCGACCGCCCGGGCGGAGTCGGTGCGGGAGAATCGTCGGACCCGGCAGTTGTCGCGGTCGGCGAAATACACGTGGTCGGCGCTCAGGGCGAGGCCGCTGGGGGTCGAGACGGCGGTGTCGACTCCGGGCATCCCGTCGCCGTTGAAGCGGACCGTGCACGCCGTCCCGCAGGGCAGTCCGACGGCCCCCGTGGCGGCGGCGCTCGGCCTCCCGTCGGGCCCGAGGGGCATGGACCACACGCGGTTGTCGGCCGTGAAGTACAGGACCCTTGCCGTGGGGTCGTAGACCATGCCGAAGGGGCCCGTGGCGAGGGAGCGCCCGAGGCCCATGGCCGCGAGGACTCCGCCTTCGACGCGGTAGATCCCGCGGGCCTCGGCGTCGGCGAGGAGGAGGACGCCTTCGGCCACCTGCACGATGCCCGTGACGGCCCCGAAGGGCGACGACAGGACGGCCCCGGCTACGGGCGTGGACACGACCCCGTTGCCGGCCACGCGTCGGGGGGAGGCCCCGGTGAGGGTCAGGGTGTATCCCATGATGCGGCCCGTGGCGTCGTCGGTGACAAGGACCTCGCCTCCGAGGGCCGCCACGGTGCGGGGGGCCAGGGTGCGGGCGTCGTCGAGGAGGGGAACCTGACCCGTGAGGGGCTCGATGCAGGGCCTCCCCTGGGCCACGAGCTCGTCGCACGAGGGCGGGACGTCGACCGGGACATCGGGGCCGGTGTCACGCCCCGCGTCGGAACCCCCGTCGGAGCCTGCATCGACCGCGACCTCGGGGGCGTCGCGGACGTCGGGGCCGGTGTCACGCCCCGCGTCGAGGGCGGGAGCGTCGGGGGCGTCGACGCCTGCGTCGGCGGGGGCGTCGGGGGCCGGGAGGTCTGCCCCGAGGTCGGTCGGTCCGCGGTCGCTGCCGGCGTCTCGGAGGAGCAGGGCCTCATCGTAGACGCGGCATCCCGCGAGGATGGGGAGGACGGCCAGGACACCACGCAGCACGACTCGCACCCTGCGACCATGCCAGACGATGCGGTGTCCTGTCACCGACGCATCGCGCGCGGCCGCGGGGCCGCGGGGACGTCCCTCAGGGAGGGGGTGGTCCTGGGTTGAGGCGGGCCTGGGCGTAGGGCACGATCCAGGGGTCACGGCCCCGGAGGATCGGGCGCACGGTGCACCCCGCGGGGGAGCTGTCGGGCAGGACGTCGGCGGCGATCCAGAAATCGCCCTCGTCGGGACGGCCCGGGTTGCGGAGGGTGATGGGGCCGAGGCGGGTGACGGGGGTGGGGCCGCCGCAGTACAAGGTGAGGGTGGCGGCCTGGGGCCCGGCTCCGTCGGAGGCGTAGTAGTGCACCCCGACCCGGTAGGAGCGCTCGGAGGGGCGGTCGATGTTGACGTTTTCGGGGCCGTGGCCGGTCACGTCGTCGAGGTCGAGGCGGGGGTCGTCGGCGAGGCCCGGGAGGCTCCAGGAGAGAGTCCGGCGGGCGGCGCTGTTGCAGTTGAGCCAGTGGCAGTCGTCCCCCGTACCCCAGCCCATTCCCCGCGAGGCCCGCAGGAGGTGGAGGTCGACGTCGCTGGAGTCGCAGGCGGCCCCGGGGTTTTGGGGGCAGGACCGTCCAGGGGGATCCCAGCTCAGCTCGACCCGCAGGCCCTCCAGGGGGACGGCCCGCACGACGGTGGTGCACTGGTCGCGCTCGCCGTCGTCGTCGGTGACCATCAGGCGCAGGACGAAGTCTCCCGCGACGTCGGGGGTGAACCCGGCCCGGGGGCCGTCGTCGGGGGAGGGGGCGGGGCGTCCGCTGCCCGGGGGGGCCTCGAAGAGGGACCAGCCCGCCGTGTCGATCCCGCGGTCGGCCTGGGCGTCCCCCACGAGCTGAACCCGGCGCAGGGGTTGGGTCACGAGGTCGGGGGGGCACACGGCCACGGGGCCCGAGGCCCGGACCGTGACCCGCAGGGTGCAGCGGACCAACCCGTCTCCCGCATCGGTCGGGCCAGATTGGGGCAGGGCCACCTCGATGAGGTAGTCGCCCTCGAGGTCGGCGAGGAAGGTGGCGTCTTCGCCCCCGTCGCTGGTGAGCCGCGTGGAGGCCCCGGGGGGCGCCGAGAGCACGCGCCATTGGGCCTGGCCGCGCAGCCTCCGGGGGACGCCCGCGTAGAGTCGCAGGGGGGCTCCCGGGCGAGCCCGCCACGAGGCGTCGGCGCAGAACACGTCGTCCGAGCGGAACGACTCGTCGCCGAGGCCTGTGCGGCTGCCGCAGCCCCCGAACCACGGGACGAGGGCGACGAGCAGGGCCGGGAGGGTGCGGAGGGGGCGCATCAGAACCAAGGGTGCGGAGGGCCCGTGAGGCCCTCAGACCTCTTCGACCTCGACCACGATGGCGGTGATGTTGTCGCGTCCGCCGCGGGCGATGGCCGTGTCGATGAGGCTCTTGGCGGCCTGCTCGGCCGGGAGGGCGAGGTACTCGAGCAGCTCGTCGGTGTCGTCGAAGTACCCGTGGAGGCCGTCGGTGCACACCAGGAAGCGGTCGCCCGGGACGGTCTCGACGACCCGGGTGTCGACCTCGACGTACTCGTGGGAGCCTACGGCCCGGGTGATCACGTTGCGGTGGGGGGCGTGTCTGGCCTCCTCCTCGGTGATCATCCCCTCGCGGATCTGCATGGCCACGAGGGTGTGGTCGTCGGTGATCTGCGCGATCTGGCCGTCGCGGGCGAGGTAGATCCGGCTGTCGCCGACCTGGGCTACGACGGCCACCCGGCCGAGCAGGAGCAGGACCGAGGTGGTCGTGCCCATCCCGGCCTTGGTCTCGTCGAACTCGGCCATGGAGTGGACCATGTACGTCGCGGCCTGGACGGCTGTGGCGAGGATCTTCTCGGCTTGAGACTGGAGCTCCTGGTCGTAGGGGTCGAGGAGCAAGCCCTCGATCTTGGACAGCTCGCGGCGCACCCAGGCGCGAATGGTATAGACGGTCTCCTCGCTGGCAATCTCGCCCGCGGCGTGTCCGCCGAGGCCGTCGCAGACCACGTAAAGGTGGAGGTTTTCATCGATGAGGAAGGCGTCTTCGTTGTGCTTGCGCACACGCCCCACATCGGTATGCCCATGAGAACGATACAGCGCCATGGCCTTGGCAGGACTCTACCAGACACCGCCCCCTGGGATCATCGGGGAAGCGTCGGCGGGGTGCGGGAAGGCGCCGAAGGCGCCGGAGGGGAGGCGGGCTCGGGGCCGGCCAGGGCCTCCCGTTGGGCCAAAAGCCGGGGATCGTCGGGGCTCAGGGCCAGGGCCCGGCCGAGGGCCTCGCGGGCTGCGGGGCGGTCTCCGCGGGCCGCGAGGACGGCGGCGAGGTTGTTCCAGGCGGTGACGGAGCGGGGGCTGAGGACGGTGGCCCGGCGGAGGGCAGCGAGGGCCTCGTCGGAGCGGCGGGCCACGTGCAGTGCGTACCCGAGGGTGGCCAGGAGGACTCCCTCTCCGGGGCGCAGGGCCACGGCCCGTTGCAGGCTCTCGACCGCGTGGGTCGGCTCGCCCGCGGCCAGGAGGGCGGCCCCGAGGTCGGCGTGGTAGCGGGCCTGGGTGGGGGCGAGCTCGACCGCCTGACGGAAGGCCGCCACGGCCCGGGTGGGGTTTCCCCGGGCGAGGCGTACGGCCCCGAGGTTGCTCCAGGGGTCGGCGTCTGCGGGCCCGAGTGCCACGGCGGACTCGAGGTTGTCTTCGGCCTCGGGGAAACGCCGCAGGGCTACCCGCAGCATGGCCAGGTCGTTCCACCCGACGGGGTCGCGGGGGCGGAGGCGGGTGTACCGGGCGAGGGGATCTTCGGCTCCGGACAGGTCGCTCTGGCTGAGGAGAACCCGGCCCAGGGTCTGGGCGGCCATGGGGTCGTCGGGATGCTCCGCGGTCCAACGCCGCAAGACGGCCGTCAGCCCCGTGAGGGCCCGTCGCCCCGCCGCCGACAACGTCCCCGCTCCCCCCGGCTCTACCGGAACCGCCAACCCCTCCCACTCCGCGATGGCCCGAAGCGCGATGACAGACTCGTCGCGTCGGTCACGTACCGAAAGTGCGTCGAGAAGGGTGATGGCCTGGGACGCTTCGCCGCGTTCGATGGCGGCCCGGGCTTGACCGAGGGCGGCCTCGACGGCGGGCGAGACTGCGCGTATGTCTAGTCCCCCGTCGGCGTTCGATCGGCGGGGTTGAGCCTGGACTGGGGCGCTGAGCACCAGAATCACCCCGAGTCCTCGCCAACCGCATCGTACGCGCACCATCCCTGGCCTACCACGGCCTGGACGCCCCCGCACGACCCCTGCTCGCATCGAAGACCCCGAAGCCCACAGACCCTCATGGAACCTACCCGCCTCCGCGACGCCCGCACGCACAACCTCCGTGGCATCGACCTCGACCTCGCTCCGGGAGAGCTCGTGGTGGTGGCGGGGGTCTCCGGGGCGGGCAAGAGCTCGCTCTGCATCGACACCCTCTACGCCGAGGGCCAGCGGCGTTTTGTGGAGAGCTTCTCGGCCTACGCCCGGCAGTTTCTGGAGCGCCGCGACCGGCCCCCGGTGGGCTCGCTCGACCCGGTTCCGCCGGCCATTGCGGTCGACCGGGGGGCCCCCGTGCGGACCTCGCGGAGCACCGTCGGGACGATGACCGAGCTCGCGGACTACCTCCGGCTCTTGTGGTCGCGGGCTTCGACCATCACCTGCGAGGGCTGCGGCCGCGAGGTGCGACGGGGTTCGGTGGCCCAGGCCGTCGACGACGTGTTGGCCCGGGTGGCCGGGCCCACGGCTCCCCGGGCGGTGGTCACCTGGCGGGTCGAAGTGATCGACCCCGAGCGTTACCTCGGGGTGCGCGAACGCCTCCTGGAGGAGGGCTACCGTCGGGTGTACCTGCACGGCGAGACCCGCGACCTCGACGACGTGAAGCCCTCGGAGGTCGTCCCCGCGGGGGGGCTCGACGTGGTGGTCGACCGACTCGTGTTGCGCCCCGAGGACCGGGCCCGCCTCGTCGAGGCCCTGTCCACGGCCATGGCCCGGGGTCGACGGGCGGAGGTGCATCCCGCGGGGGCTCCGGCCCCGCTGCGGTACTCCCGCGGGCTCGACTGCGCGTACTGCGATCGCACCTACCCCGACCCGTCGCCGGCTTTGTTCTCGTTCGCGTCGCCGCTTGGAGCCTGCGGGGAGTGCCGCGGGTTTGGCCGCACCATCGACATCGACTGGGACAAGGTCGTGCCCGATGTCACCCTGTCCCTCAAGGCCGGGGCCATCAAGGTGTGGAACTCCAAGGTCACCTCCTGGGAGAAGAAGCAGCTCCTCGCGTACTGCACCAAGGCCAGGATCCCTGCCGACAAACCCTGGTGCGACCTGACCCCCACCCAGCGTACGGCCGTGCTCGAAGGGGCCCCGGGCTTCGACGGGGTCCGCCCGTGGTTTCAGTGGCTGGAGACCAAGACCTACCAGATGCACGTCCGGGTCTTTCTCTCGCGCTTTCGGCGCTACATCCCGTGCCCCGCCTGCGGTGGAACCCGGCTCCGCGGGGAGGTCTCCCGCTACCACGTCTGCGGTCTGTCGATCACCGAGGCCGCGGCCAGCCCCGTCGGGCTCCTGCGTGACCGCCTCGCCGAGCTCGGACCCATCGACGAGCCCACCGACCGCATCGCCCAGGAGATCCGTACCCGCCTCGGGTACCTCGACGACGTCGGGGTGGGTTACCTCACCCTCGACCGGGCGTCTCGTACCCTGTCGGGGGGCGAGGTTCAGCGGGTGGCCCTCACCGCCGCCCTCGGGACCTCCCTCACCGGGACCCTCATGGTCCTCGACGAACCTACGGCGGGGCTCCACCCCCGCGACGCCGCCCGGCTCATCGGGGTGGCCCGTGGGATCGCAGCCCACGGCAACGTGGCCCTCGTGATCGAACACGACCTCGACGTCATCGCCGCGGCCGACCGGGTGGTGGAGCTCGGACCCGACGCGGGCGAGGCCGGAGGGACCATCGTGTTTGACGGCTCTCCGTCGGCCCTGCTGGAGGCCCAGACCCCGACGGGGGAGGCCCTCCGCGCCAGGGGTCCTGCGCGAGAGACGCGGCGAAAGGCCACGGACTGGCTCATCCTCCACGGGGCCCGCGGGCACAACCTCAAGGGGGTGACCCTGCGGGTTCCGCTCAAGGTGTTGACCGTGGTGACAGGGGTGTCGGGCTCGGGCAAGAGCTCCCTCGTCGGCGAGACCCTCTTCCCCGCCGTGACCCGGGCCCTGGCCGCCCGGGCCCTGCCCGTCCAGTCGCTCGAACCGCTCCCGTACGACGCCCTCGACGGGGCCGAGTCCCTGCGCGACGTCCACTACGTCGACCAGGGGCCCCTCGGGCGCACCACCCGCGGAAACCCCGCGACGTACCTCAAGCTCTACGAGCGCATCCGGCAGCGGTTCGCGGCCTGCCCGGAGTCCAAGGCCCGGGGGTACAGCCCCAAGACCTTCTCGTTCAACGTCGAGGGTGGGCGCTGCCCCACCTGCGAGGGGGCGGGGTACGAGACGGTCGAGATGCAGTTTCTGGCCGACGTGAGCTTCCGTTGCCCCGACTGCCAGGGGCGGAGGTTCCGCGATGAGGTGTTGGAGGTGCGGGTCCGGGGGGTCTCCATCGCCGACGTCCTGGAGATGAGCGCCGACGCCCTGGCCGAACACTTCTCTGACGACGCCCCCCTGGTGGCCGCCCTCGGGCTGATGCGCTCGGTGGGCCTCGGGTACCTCCGGGTGGGGCAGAGCCTGTCGACCCTCTCCGGCGGCGAGGCCCAACGCCTCAAGCTCGCGGCCGCCCTCGTCGAAGCCCGCCCCGGGACCCTCGTCCTCCTCGACGAACCCACCACCGGCCTGCACCGCCGCGACGTGGCCCGGGTCTTCGACACCCTCGACGCCCTCGTGGCCCGCGGGGTCACCGTGGTGGTGGTCGAACACGACCCCTACGTGGCCGCCCGGGCCGACTGGGTCGTCGACCTCGGCCCCGAGGCCTCCGAAGGCGGCGGCGAGATCGTGGTCGAAGGAACCCCCGAGAAGGTCGCGGCCTCTTCCCGGTCGCGTTTCGCTCCGTTCCTCAAGACGGCCCTCGACCGTGCGGCTCCGTCGGCCGTGGCCGGAGCCCTCGATCGACCGCGGGGCGAGATCACCGTACCCGACGCCATCCTCATCGATGGAGCCCGCGAGCACACCCTCCAGATCCCACACCTCGCCATCCCCCGGGAGTGTCTGGTGGCCGTCACGGGTCCGTCGGGTTCGGGCAAGAGCTCGCTCGCGTTCGACGTGATCTACGCCGAGGGGCAGCGGCGTTTCCTCGAGACCCTGTCCCCCTACGCCCGGCAGTACCTGCCCTCCCTGGGGCGGGCGGACGTCGACCGGATCGTGGGCATCCCCCCCGCCATCTCCCTGGAGCAGCGAACGGCCCGGGCCGGGGCCATGAGCACCGTGGCCACGGTCACCGAGGTGGCCCACTACCTCCGGCTCCTCTATGCCCGGGCGGCCACCCCGTACTGTCCCAAGTGCGACCTGCCCATCGGGGCCCGGAGCCCCGAGTCCATCGCCGACGAGCTCCGCGGGGCCATGCCTCCCGAGGCCAACCTCTCGGTGTTCGCTCCCGTGGTGCAGGGCCGGAAGGGCCTGCACGGGGAGGTCTTTGAGCGGGCACGCAAGGCCGGGATCGAAGCCGTCCGGGTCGACGGGGAGGACTTCGAGCCGCACAAGGTCCCAGAGCTGAAGAAGAGCAAGGAGCACGACGTGTGGCTCTGGCTCGGACGGGCTACGGCGGGGCAGCCCGAGGCCCTGGTGGGGCTCCTGCGTCGGGCCGTGTCCCTCGCCGAAGGGCACTGCGTGGTCGAACGCGACGAGCGCACGGGCAAGGTCGGCGAGCCCCAACGGTTCAGTACGCGGAGGGCGTGTCCGAGCTGCGGGTTCGGGGTGCCCGAGCTCGACCCGCGGCACTTCTCGTTCAACACCCCGCAGGGGCGATGCACCCGCTGCGAGGGGAGCGGGGTCGACAGCGACGGAGACCCCTGCGAGGGCTGCGACGGCACGCGCCTCGGCCCCGTGCCCCGGGCCGTCCGTCTCGGGAGCCTGCGCTTCTACGAGGCCATGACCTGCACCCCGGGCGAGCTCCGGGCCGCCCTCCAGGGGCTCACCCTCGGGGCCCGTGAGGCCCTCATCGCCGAGGCCCCGCGGGCCCAGTTGGCCTCGAAGCTGGCCACCCTGCTCGACCTCGGGCTCGACTACCTCACCCTCGACCGCAGGGCCAACACCCTGTCGGGGGGCGAGATGCAGCGGCTGCGACTCGCGGCCCAGATCGGGGCCGGGCTCACGGGGGTGTTGTATGTCCTCGACGAGCCCACCATCGGGCTGCACGGGCGGGACACCGGGCGCCTCATCGCGGCCATGCGGGCCCTCGTGGCCCGGGGGGCCAGCGTCCTCGTGGTCGAACACGACGCCGAGGTGATCCGGGCCGCGGACTTCGTGGTCGACCTCGGTCCCAGCGGCGGAAAGGGCGGTGGGCGGGTGGTCTCGGCCGGCCCTGCCTCCACGGTGCTGACGGGAGACGGACCCACGGCCCGGGCCCTGCGGGTGCCGGTGGGGGAGGGGGCCCGGGCACGACCGATCAAGGGGGTTCCGGCCCTGAGCCTCAAGGGGGCCGAGGGGCACAACCTCCAGCGCACGTCGGTGAAGGTCCCCCTCGGGCGATTCGTGTGTGTGGCCGGGGTGAGCGGGGCGGGCAAGAGCACCCTCGTGGAGAAGGTCCTCCTGCGGGCCTTGCGGGCCAAACTCGGGCTCCAGACCGAGGCCCCCCTCGCGCACAAGGGGCTCGACGGGTGGCAGGGCCTCAAGCGGGCCGTGGCCATCGATCAGTCCCCGATCGGGCGCACCCCGCGGAGCGTCCCGGCCACCTACGTGGGCCTGTGGGACGAGGTCCGCAAGCTCTTTGCGGCCACCGAAGAGGCCCGGACCCGGGGGTGGGGCATCGGGCGGTTCTCGTTCAACACCACGGCCCAGTCGGGAGGGGGGCGCTGCGAGGAGTGCGACGGGGCCGGGGTCAAACACGTCGAGATGGCCTTCTTGCCCGACGTGGTCGTCGCCTGCGAGGGCTGCAACGGGGCCCGGTTTACCCGCGAGACCCGCGAGGTGAAGCTGCACGGGTACGACGTGGGCGAGGTGCTCGGGCTCACGGTCGAGGAGGCCCGTCAGGTGTTTTACCAGGTCCCCAAGGTGCATCGGGCCCTCGACCTCCTGCACGACCTCGGGGTGGGATACCTCTCCCTCGGCCAGGGTTCGCACACCCTGTCGGGGGGCGAGGCCCAACGGATCAAACTCGCCACCGAGCTCCAGACGGGCGGGGCCTCGACCCTGTACGTGCTCGACGAACCCACCACGGGCCTGCACCTGCAGGACGTGGCCCGCCTCGTCGACGTGATGCAGCGCCTCGTCGACCGGGGCGACTCCCTGGTGGTCATCGAGCACCACCCGAGCGTGCTCGCGGCGGCCGACTGGATCCTCGAGCTCGGCCCCGGAGGGGGTCGCGACGGGGGCCGGGTGGTGGCCGAGGCCACGCCCACGGATCTCGCCACCCGGGACACCGCCACGGGGAAGGTCCTGCGCGAGGCCTTCGCCCGGGGGCACTGACGTCGCCCGGGCGAACCCTCGTGGGGCCCGTGGTGCGGCCCCGCGGGGCAGTGTTACGGTCGCGGGGTATGGACATCCCCGGGTATCGCGGAAACCTGACCTGGCTTGGGCCCCGCACGCTGTTTCTGACCCGTCACGGGTCGCACGCGTACGGCACGTCCACCCCCGAGAGCGACACGGACCTCAAGGGCTTCGCCGTGCCTCCGCGGGCGTACTACTACGGGTTCGCCCAGCGGTTTGAGCAGGCCGAGGTGCGCGAGCCCGACGCGGTGGTGTACGAGCTGCGGAAGTTCGTCAAGCTGGCTGCCGATTGTAACCCGAGCATCCTGGAGGTCCTCTTCACCGACCCCTCCGACCATCTCGGGGTGACGCCCCTCGGGGCCGAGGTCCTTGGGGCCCGGGAGAGGTTTGTGTCGCGCAAGGCCCGGCACACCTTCTCGGGCTACGCCATGGCCCAACTGCGTCGCCTGGAGCAGCACCACCGCTGGATCGTGGCCCCCCCGACGGCCCCTCCCTCCCGCGCGGACTTCGGGCTCGACCCCCTCCGCGACGACGAGGTAACCCGGCTCGAACTCCTCCACGGCGAGGTCGACCGGGTGGTCCAGGGGTGGCAGGTCGACCTGTCGGCCCTGCCCCGCGACGGGCAGGACGAGCTCCGGGAGCGCATCGTCGAGGCCCTCTCCACCCGCATTGCGGCCGAGGCCGAAGACTGGCGGGCGGCCGTGCGTCACCTCGGCCTGCACGACGACCTGGCCGCGCGCTTCGCCGCCGAACGCGGGTGGCGCTCCGCCCAGCGCACCTGGCAGCAGTTCGTGCAGTGGCAGAAGGGGCGAAACCCCCGGCGGGCCGAGCTCGAGGCGAAGTACGGGTACGACACGAAGTTTGGCAGCCACGTCGTGCGGCTCTTGCGTATGGCCCGAGAGATCCTCACCACCGGGGAGGTTCGGGTCCGACGGCCGGACGCCGACGAGCTGCGGGCCATCCGCGGCGGGCTGTGGCCCTTCGCGCAGCTTCAGTCCTGGGCCGCGGCCGAAGACGCCGCCCTCGACGCCCTGGCCGACGTGTCTCCGTTGCCGCGCGGGCCCGATGTAAAGGCCCTCGACGCCTTGTGCGGGCACTGGGTCGAGCGGGCCCTGGCCACCCTGCCTGAGAGTCTGTAGAACAATGTCTCCCGTCGGTGGCGGCGCGATGCCCGTCGCGATGCGGCGTCGACGCACTTCACCGCACATTCAGTGCGCTTTCAGTGCATCTCCTTGCCTCGCTCGGGCCTCCCGCCACCACCTCGGTCCGACATCGTTCTACAGACTCTGAGCCCACGGATGGAGGTTTCCCGGGGCGGATCGGGTAGGTATTGTGCCGCCCGGAGACCTCCACCGGAACGAGCGGACCCCGATGCAGACGCTGACCATTCCCCCCAAGACCCCCATGTCCTTCGATCTCGTCGTCATCGGCTCGGGCCCTGGGGGCGAGGGGGCGGCGATGAAGGCCGCCAAGTCCGGCCTGTCGGTGGCGATCATCGAGCGCTACCACGACGTAGGCGGTGGCTGCACCCACTGGGGCACGATCCCCTCCAAGGCCTTGCGTCACAACATCCGGACCCTCGCGGAGTACCGGGCCAATCCCATGTTGTCGTCCCTGGTCGAGGACTACCTGATCGACCTCCCCGTGCTCCTGCGGGCCGCCGAAGGGGTCGTGCGCTCGCAGGTGGCTCTGCGGCACGGGTTCTATGAGCGCAACCGGGTCCGGGTGGTGCGGGGCACGGGGCGTTTCCTCGACGCCAACACCCTGGAGGTCGAGGGGCCCAACGGGGCCCGTGAGTGCGTGGTGGCCCGGGGCTTTGTCATCGCCACCGGGTCGCGGCCGTACCATCCCCCCGACGTAGATTTTCGCCATCCCCGGGTGGTCGACAGCGACACCGTCCTGCGCCTGTCGCAGACCCCGAGCTCGATGACCATCTACGGGGCCGGGGTCATCGGCTGCGAGTACGCGAGCATGTTTCGCACCCTCGGGATGAAGGTCAACCTCATCAACACCCGCGACAAGCTCTTGTCCTTCCTCGACGACGAGATCATCGACGCCCTGTCGTACCAGCTCCGGGAGACCGGGTGCATGGTGCGGCACAACGAGGAGATCGAGCGGGTCGAGCCCCTCGACGACGGGGTGGTGGTGCACCTCAAGAGCGGCAAACGCAGCAAGAGTGACGTGTTCTTGTGGGCCAACGGGCGCACGGGCAACAGCCAGGACATGGGTCTTGAGCCGCTGGGGATCCTGCCCGACGGGCGCGGGCAGATCCGGGTCAACGCGTCCTACCAGACCGCCGTGCCGCACATCTACGCGGTGGGCGACGTGATCGGCCAGCCCGCCCTCGCGAGCGCGGCCTACGACCAGGGGCGGTTCGCGGCGACGCACTTCGTCGAGGGCCCCTGCGACGACCGCTGCCTCGGCGACATCCCCACGGGGATCTACACCACCCCCGAGATCAGCTCCCTCGGCCGCACCGAGCGCGAGCTCACCGCCGAGAAGGTCCCCTACGAGGTGGGCCACGCCCTCTTCCGGAGCCTCGCCCGGGCCCAGATCGTGGGGCAGACCGCGGGCATGCTCAAGCTCCTGTTTCACCGGGATTCCCGCAAGATCCTCGGGATCCACTGCTTCGGGTACCAGGCCTCGGAGATCGTGCACATCGGGCAGGCCGTGATGAAGGCCCCGGCCCCGCACAACACCATCGACTACTTCGTGTCGACGACGTTCAACTACCCGACCATGGCCGAGGCGTACCGGGTGGCGGCCCTCAACGGGCTCAACCGGCTGTTCTGACCGCCCGCGCGGGAGCGTGTCTGCGGGTCGCTTGACGCCGGGCCGGTCGTCTGCGAGGCTCGCGCGCGATGTATCTCCTCGCCGTCGATCGCACCCTCATGCCCCTCACGGGCACCTGCTCTCCGAAGCAGTTCCGTGGGTGCGTGGTGCGCATCGACGCGCCCCCGAGGTAGATCATCGCCCGTTGCAGTGCCCTCCATCCCATCGGCGCCGCAGGGCGCGGAAGGTGGCGATGGGATCGACGACGCAACGGAGCCATGTCATGCCTCGGACCGAACGCTTAAGACCCTGGGCCGCGCGTTTCCGTACCTCCCTGCTCGCCGTGTCGGGCGGCGGCGGGAGGGTGGAGGCTGCGCGGCCGTCGGCAGGACCTTCTCCCCGCAAGGAGGTGGTCACCCTGGCCTGGCCCATCGCGGTGGCCATGTTGGGCGATACGGCCATGGGGCTGGTCGACACCCGCCTCGTGAGCGGCCTCGGACCCGCGGCCCTCGGGGGCGTCGGGCTGGCCGTGACCTTGATGTATCTCTCGTACGCCACGGTGTTCGGCGTGATGCGTGGGGTCAAGGTCCGGGCGGCCCACGCCCTGGGCGCGGGAGATGCTCACCACGGGATCCGGTACGCCCAGGCGGGGGTGCTCCTCGGGCTCGGGGCGGGTCTGGCCGTCTTCGCCTGGGGGCGCGACATCACCTGGCTCCTGCGGGGGCTTGGGGTCGATCCGGCTTTGTGGGTTCCGGCCCGGGATTTTCTTTCGGCCCGCACGGTGTTGGCTCCGGCCACCTGCGCCCTGTCGGCCCTGGTTCAGTGGCGTCAGGGGGTCGGCGACTCGCGCACCCCGATGCGCATCACCCTGGTGGGCAACGTGATCAACGCGGGGCTGGCCTGGTGCCTGATCCACGGCCACCTGGGGCTGCCGCGTCTGGGCGTGGCGGGAGCGGGGTATGCCACGGCCACGGCCGAGGCCCTGTCGGCCACGACCCTGGGAGTCTTGCTCGTGCGGTCGTCGTGGCGGGAGAAGGCGCTTCTGCGCCGTGCTGACACCCCGAGCCTGGGCGAGGCGGTGCGGAAGGTGCTCGGCCTGGGTCTGCCCACGGGGCTCCAGTTTGGGATCGAGACTGCGGCCTTCGCGACCTTCACGGTGATCCTCGGGGGGCTCGGGGCCACGGAGCTGGCGGCCCATCAGATCGCCCTGGCCACCCTGCGGGTGTCGTTTCTGCCAGGGGTCGCGGTCGGTGAGGCGGCTTCGGTGCTCGTGGGCAAGGCCCTGGGGCGCGGGTCGTTGGCCGAGGCCGATCGGATGACCCGGGCGGCCCTCGGGGTGGCCGTGAGCTTCATGGCCCTGTGTGGGCTGACCTTCGCCCTCGGGGGCAACCTCGTGGGCAGAGCCTTCACCGACGACCCGGGGCTGGTGGCCCAGGTTCGGACCCTCCTGCGGGTGGCCGCGGTGTTTCAGGTGCTGGACGCGGTCAACATCGTGCTGCGCGGAGCCCTGCGGGGCGCCAAGGATGTGCGGGCGGTGGCGGCCCTCGGGGTCGTGATCGTGTGGGCCTTCGTGCCTGGGGCCGCGTGGTTTCTCGGCCGGGGCATGGGCCTCGGGGTGCTCGGCGGATGGCTGGGTTTCGTCGGGGAGACCACCCTGTGCGCGGCCGTGTTCTGGCTGCGCTGGACCCAGGGCTCGTGGCGCGGGCAGTACGCGGGCGCGGGGGCCTTGACGGGCCGGGCCGCGCCGCAGACGGTGCTGGCGTAGGCGGTGGACTGCCCCTCTCCCAGGCGACATGGGCGGCGGATGGCGTGTGTCGCGGTGGAGGTACGTTGGAGACGATCCCTCTCCCCCAAAGGATGCTCTCGATACGCGGCTCCCCTCTCCCCGGGGAGAGGGGACTCGAGCAACGCGCAAGCCGCGATGGGAGAGGGCGCCGTCCCAAACCCGCCCGGTGCTCGCGGCTTCGTCCGGTCCCTACAGCACCCGTCCGAGCACCAGGCCCAGCAGCGCGAACAGCCCCGACCCACCGAACGACACCCCCACCACCCACGCCTCGCGGCCTGCCTTACGCTGTGACTCCTGCATCATGCCGCGAGCCCCTTCCAACTCCCGTGCCTACCCCGCGGGCTCCCCCCACCGGGCCCCAACCGCGTCCCAGATGTGCTCGGCCACAGCACGCTTGGACTGCGATTCCAGGGCCGTCTCGTCCTCCGCAGACACCAGCACCACCCGGTTGTGGTCGCCCTCAAAGCCGTCCTCGGCCCGGTTGGCCACCACCAGGTCGCACCCCTTGCGCGCAAGCTTTTCCCGGGCGTACGCAACGAGGTCGCCCGTCTCCACCGCGAACCCCACCAACACCGGAACCCCCTCCGCGCCCCGGGCCGCCCCAAGCGTGGCAAGAATGTCAGGGTTGCGCACGAGCGACAGACTCAGGGTCTCGGCCGACTTCTTGATCTTCTCGGTCGCGGCCGACGCAGGGCGGTAGTCGGCCACGGCGGCGGCCATGACCACCACGTCCATCGTGCGCCACCGGCCCATCACGGCCTCGTACATCTCCTGAGCGCTACGAACCCGCACACAGGTCACTCCGGTCGGGTCGGGTAGGGCCGTGGGTCCGTGCACGAGGGTGACCTCGGCCCCCCGGTCGCGGGCCGCGGCGGCCAGGGCGTAGCCCATCTTGCCCGACGAGCGGTTGCCCACAAAACGCACCGGGTCGATGGCCTCGTGGGTTCCGCCCGCGGTCACCAACACCGACCGCCCGACCAGGTCGCGTCGCCCGAGGGCCGCAGCCACATCGTCGGCGAGGGCTTCGGGTTCGCGCATGCGCCCGAGGCCGACGGCTCCGCTCGCGAGGGGTCCTGTCTCGGGGCCCGCAATGAGCACCCCACGGGACCGGAGAACGGCGAGGTTGTCGCGGGTGGCGGGGTGTTCCCACATCCGGGTGTGCATGGCGGGGGCAACGACCACGGGGCCTCGGGCGCACAGGAGGCACACCGAGGGCAGGTCGTCGGCGAGCCCGTGGGTCATCTTGGCCAGGAGGTCGGCCGTGGCCGGGGCCACCACCACCACGTCGGCCCGGTCGGTGAGGGCCACGTGGAGCTCGCCGGGAAGGGTCTCGTCCCACAGGGAGGTGTGGGCGGCCCGGCCCGTGACCCCCGCGAAGGTCAGGGCGGTGACAAACCGTTGGGCCGCCGCGGACAGGGCCACCTCGACGTGGGCCCCGCGGCGCTGGAGCTCGCGGGCGAGGGTGACGGACTTGTAGGCCGCGATCCCGCCGCCCACGAGGAGCAGGACGGTCTTGCCGGCGAGGGCGCTCAACGCCGGGGCCTCGCCGCCGGAGCCGGGGCAGGCGCCGGAGCCGCGGGCACCGTGACCCCCGGGACGGCCCGGGTCAGCCCCATGCGCACCATCCACCCGCGCTCGCCCGAGAACCCCAGGCGCCGAACCTCCTGCATGTCGTTGGTCTCCGCGATCTGGGTCGTGGCGAGGTACTGGTCGGCCGTGTACTCGGGGTGGTCGTCGGGGCGGGGAGGGGTTCCGCTGCCGGCTCCGGTGCCCACGCGCCAGATCTGGGAGGTGGGGGGATAGGCGTCGAGCCAGCGCTCGCGAACGGCCTGGTCGCCCTCGCGTACGATGCGGTACCGCACGATGCGAAACCCGGGGATGCCCCGCTGCGTGAGCACCCGCTGCCCCGCCGCGAGGCTGGGGTCGGGGATCTCGCGCTCCTCGAAGCGGTCGACCCGGGGCATGATCTTGCGCACGAAGGTCACGGTGCGTGTGCGGGCGGGCCCGAGGAGCTCGATCCGTGCCGACCCCTGTCCGAGCCGTGTATGCACCACCACCGGGAACGGCAGGTTGTTGCGCATCCGCAGGGTGATGCTCGGGTACACCACGGTCGCGTCGAGGCCCATCTTGATGTACCCGCTCGGCCGCGAGTGGGGCGACCGGTCGAGGATGTCCATGCCCGCGAAGAAGCTCGCGGCGTAGAGGGTCCCGGCGATCTGGCAGGTGCCTCCGCCGACCCCGTCGATGAGCTCGCCGGCGGAGATCACGGTGGCCATCCGAAACCCGTTGGCCTCGCTGCGGTCGCCCACCACCTGGTTGAAGTCGAGCTCGGTCCCGGGCATCCAGACGTACCCGTTGATGCGGCTCGCGGCGAGGTGGAGGTTGTACGTGCGGTCGCGGTGGTCTTGGTTGGCGTTGTACGAGGTCTGGAACCACCCCATCACGGCGTCCATCCGTACGTCCCGCAGGGCGTTGGCGGTGAGCCCCGGGGTCGTGTGCACCACCGCGGCCTCGACCCGCGCATGACCGCGGGCGAGGGCTTCGTCGAGACGGGCGAGGGTGCCGAACACGTCGAGGTGAGCCCCGCGGCGTTCGGGAACGACCCGTCGTCGTTCGACATCGATGCGGGCGTCGACGGGGTTGTGGTCGACCTCTTCCTTGAGCTGGGCGAGCAGGGGCAGGGCCACGGAGCCCTCCAGACGCACCGGGAGAGGCAGCTCGACGGGCCCCGGGGTCATGACCGCGTGGTGGCGCAGGAGGGCGCTGGTGGGGTCGGTGGCGCTCGCCAGGAGGCGGGTGAGGAGGGCCACGTCGACCCGGGCCCCGAAGGCCTCGCGGGAGCGCTCCAGGGAGTGTCCGTCGGCGTGCAGGGTGACGTGTTCGCGCAGGTAGGCCCGGGCGATCTGGAGGGCCACGGCGTGGGGGTCGCGTACGGGGCCCACCCGGCGTCCGCGGATCCGCACCTGGGGCAGGCCCGCGGCCTCGGGGGCCCGCTCGGGCAGCAGGAGGTAGCCGATGGCCCCGCCCATGGTGGCGAAGGCCACGGAGAGCGCGGCGAGGCGGAGTACAGCGCGGGCCATGGGGGCGGATGTATCGCACCCCCCGCGGGGCAGCAACTTCAGGGGCGAAGGCGGCCTCAGCTCAGAATGGGCGCGTGGAGGCGGACCTGAACGAGCCCGTTCGGGCTGATGCTGACATCGAGGGGCACGGCGGACCTCCCCGCGACGCTGAGTCCTGAGAGGCGGGCGAGGGCCCGGCCCGACGACTCGAAGACCTCCACGGCGCCTGCGGTAGGGTCTGCGACGTAGCACAACCCGTTGGGGGCGACGGCCACGCTGCGTGGCGCCAGGAACATCCCCGCGTCGCGACCGTACGCACCATAGCTTCGGACATGGGCGCCGCTGCGGGAATACACCTGCACGCGCGCGTTGCCTGCGTCGACGATGTGGAGGTTCCCTGCGGTGTCGAGCGCGAGCCCACGGGGTCCGTTGAGCTGCGTGGACCCCTGACCCGCTTCCCCGATGAGGCGGCCAGAAGTGCCGTTCGCGTCGAAGCTCCTGACCTGATGGTTTGTGGAGTCGATGGCCCAGAGGACACCCTCGGCGTCGACCACCGCGGTACGCGGAGACCCGAGGCCTTCGATCGCACGCACCCAGGCTCCGTCGGCGGAGAGCTGTACGATACGCTGGTTGCCCCGGTCGACAACAAAGAGCGAGCCGTCAGGTCTGGGCGCGATGTCGGTCGGGAAGTTGAGCTGCATCGCGGGGTCGCCGGTCGCGCCGAAGGTCCAGCGGGGCGTGCCGTCCGCGTTGAGCTGCGAGACCGTGCGTGCAGACTGGTCGAGGCGGTAGAAGCGCCCGGTTCGAGGGTCGGCGATGAGGAACGACTCCCCGAGCGTGAGCGTTCGCAGCAAGGCGGGCACGTCTCGAGGGATCGGCGGAGTGGGGACTCCTTCCTCCCCGCATCCGATCATCGCGAGGGGTGAGAACATCGTCGCGATACCCGCGACGACACCGCCGGAGAGGAGCTGGCGCCTCGTGAAGGGCGTCTTGATGGGCTCTCCCATGACGTTCAGCCCCGTGAGGGGAAGACTCCCTCGAGCGCGATGATGAAGGACAGGGAGAGGCCTGGCGAAGCGATCGAGACCGGCTGCCCACCCCCCGTGGCCTGGCTCTGGATGACGCTGGCGGTCGGCATGGTGTGGCGATCGTAGGCGATCGGAACGGTTGGCGTCGGGGTGGTCGGCGCCTCCGCCAGAGGCAGCTCGAACGAGGTGCCGTGCGTGTGCGCGGGGAGCTGCGCGGTGGTCAACGTCACGGTCTCGGCTCCGGACTGTTGGCCGAGGACGAAGTTGCTCAGCCCCGGCCCTTGACCCCAGTGGATCGGCGCGCGTCCGCGGAGATCGGGAAGCGCGAAGGTGGTCCGGCCGTCGCCGCCGTAGGTGGTCCCGAGGATCGAGAAGAGGGCCTGGTTCTGGCTGATCGGCAGGAGCTGGCCGTTGCAGAAGGCCCAACCGCGTGGTGCGAAATTGCCCGCGAACAAAACGACCGATCCGATGAAGGGTTCCATCATGAGAATATGCTCCAGACGTTTGGAGTGGATCGTGTCATGGAGTGTTAGAGGTCAAGGTCTACACGGTGCCCCGCGCATCCCGATCACCCCGACCTCCCAGACCGACAACAATTGGGCAAATACTCCCTCGGGTTGCCCCGGTCAAGCACTGCACAGGTTGCGCGTCGGCCCGGTCGCCTTGGGGCACGCCCCCGGTGGGCATCGGGCGTTGTGTTCAGGGACGCACGGGCACCGCCACGCCGACGCCCACCTGCCGAACCCCCATCCCTGGGGTGACCACCGAGCTGCCCATCTGGAGGCCCCCGGGGCCAGTGTGGGCGTGCTGTTGGAGGGAGGTTCCGTTGGCGGTGGCGCCCATCTGGAGGCCGCCCGGGCCCGCGGCCACGTTGACCCCGACGGGCCCGTTGGGTGTGTTGGCCCCGAGGCGCATCGAGGCCCCTTGGGGCCCTGCGGCGATACCGCCCCCGACGACCGGCGAGGCCCCGTAGACCGCGGTCGAACCGACCATGCCCGGCCGCGGGGGCAGGGTCGAGACCCCGTGCATCACGCAAGCCTGGAGGGAAGCAGAGAGGAGCAGGGAGGCGAGGAGCTTGTGCATGGTGATTCTCCGTGTGTGTCTGGGGCCGGAGGTCGGCGCCGTGCGGAGAGGCACTGCAGCGGCGATGCCATCGTCGAAATGCCTTGGATTCCAGGGTGATGCTGCGGGATTGGGCCCTCCCGTCGGTGCGTCGCTGCGTCGGGCGTGGCGTCGGCGCGTCGCCGGTTCGGTCGGACATCCGAGCGGGGCAAGACACTGCCACCCGCAGTCCGGACGCTGGCCAGGCGAGGGGCGGGGGTGCTCCCCGGAGAGGAGTCGTCACCCGGCGGGGGCGCGGTACATGATGTCGCTCCGCGCGGCGTACTTGAGCCCGGACAGGAGGGGCGTCGACTCGTGCCGCAGGCGGTGCTGAAAGAGCAGGGCCTGACCGGTCTTGGGGCGCACCGAGACGCCCAGGTCGTTGAAGACCGTCTCGCCGCCTGTGAAGTCCTCGTTGAGGTACACGATGAACGTCAGCAGGCTCTCCTCCTCCGGGCCTCGCACGAAGGCTCCGTCGTAGTGGGGGGCGAAGTACTGCCCGGGTTCGTAGCGGTAGCAGCGCCAGCGTTCGTTGGCGCCGGCCGAGGTCATCCCGCCGCACATCGTGGCGGGGACGAAGGGTGCGACGCGGGCGAAGACCTGCGCGGCGAGGGCGGGGTCGTCCCACATCACGCGGGTGTTGTTGCGGATGCGGCTGTTCATCACGAAGCCCTGGGCGGTGGTGATGGGGGCGCGTTCGGGGCCGTCGGCTTCGATGCGGGCGATGAGGGCGCGACACTCGTCGGCGCTCAGGAGGTCGTCAACCGTCCAGACGAAGGGGGCGGCGAAGTCGAGGGAGTCGCCCGGGGACCAGGCGCGGAGACCGGGCGCCGGGACGAGGGTGTGGAGGGTTGGGGGAGGGAGGTTCATGCGGGGGGCTCGCGGCTGGGGGGAGGGCGACGGTGGGCGACGGGGCGGCCCATGGGATATCGAGCCGGAGGGGAAGGCTCGGCAAGGGTTGGCGGAGAGGGGCGAGATGAGGGAACGAAGACGGGGAAACCGCCAGGGCGCAAGGGCCGGACGTTGGGGGGCCTCGGGCAGACGAAGGTCGGCGCGCGGGGTCGGAGGAGGTGTGGACGAGGGCCCTGTCGTCCGCGAAGCGTCGAGGGTGTCACGCCGTCCTTCCACCCCCATCACCTCGTCTGCCCCTTGCGACCCTTGCGCCCTGGCGGTTTCGCTGCCCGTCCACCGTCGCGTGCGACTGTGGCTCCCGGCGAACGCGGTGACCGCGCGGCCTACCGGTGGAAGAACGCCCACAACCCCCCCAGTACGAGCCCGAACCCCAGCGGGAAGGCCCACCGGCACGTCCGGTCGAGCCGCCCGGCCCGCTCGGGGCCGAGGTGGTGGGTGGCGATGATCTGCACGATGCTCAACCCCGACGACACGAAGGCCAGGTACACCACCCCGTCGAGGAAGGTGAGATAGCCGATGCGCGGGAGGTTCTGCGAGACCACCTGGTGGAAGGCCACCACGCTGAGGGTCGCGATGAAGGCCCGCTGCAGGCGCGTGGGGGCGGCCTCCCCGGTCATCCAGAAGGTTGACCATCCCAACATCACCACGAACAACAGCGGGACCGCGATCTTCCACAGGTAGAACCACGGCAGCCGCTCGACCTCGGCCCGCATCACAAACCGCGAGAAGGCCCGCTCGGCCTGGACCTCCCGATGCGACGAGACGTCCCCCCGCACCGCCACCACCCGCCACTCGTTGGAGCCCTGGGCCCTGACCTCCGGGCGGGCATCGAGGGGGCGCAGCCTCAGGTCGCCCTCGTGCCAGGGCAACGAGGCCACCGCCACCTCCAGGGTCTGCCGATCGAAGGGGAACCGCCGCAGGTCGACCCGGGCAGTGAAGGTCGCCTGGAAACGTTCGAGGTACGTCACGGACCCGTCGGGCGACACGATGAGCTCACGGCCCTCGACCTGCCGCTGCCCCTGGACGTTGTCGAGCTCCAGGTCGGGCCACCAGTGGTCGCGCTCGAAGCGGTCGACGTCCGCCCCGAGGTAGGTGCGCCGTACGGTGGGAGGTTCCGTCGCGAGCCGGGGGTCGTTCCAACGGGCGTCGAGGACGAGCTCGGCCTGAAAGGTCGGGAAGGGCTCGTTGGGCGGGCTCACCCGCGTGAGGGCGACGAGGTGCATCGCCACCGCCACCTCCGTCGGACGCGCGGGCGGCGGAACGAGGGCGTGGGCCGCCTCGGGCGCGGGCTGGGCCCACACGACCCCGGGGGTCGCACAGAGCCACACCAGGGTTGCAACGGCTAGGACCCCGACGCGACGTAGCATGACTGCCGTTGTCGCCGCCCGCGACCCCACGCGCAACCCTCGCCTCAAGATCAACCGGGCCCGAACCCGAAGTCCCTGGGCCGCCTCCCAGGCGACCGCAGGGGCGCACGTCGCCGCACCGAGGCGCTCGTGATGCCCGGTCCAGCGTGCCGCCGACATCAGTTCTGAAAGTAGAAGGTCGCGTTTGCGGTCAGGGTCCACAGATCAGTCAACGATGACGATGATCGGCCGGTGCCCTCCACACTTGGGAAGAATACCGAAAGACCTACGTCGGCCCGCGGGATGTCCGAATCCGTACGCCTTGCGGTGACCCCGGCTCCGATACCAAACGGGAATATACTTACCCCGCCTCGGGAGCCAACGTCGATCGAAGTGAATCCGGTCCTTGCGCTCAGATAAAACGCATCCGTGACACTCACTGTCGCCGCAAGCGGTACGCCAAGCTGAACGCTGCTGTCATTGGTATCAAAAATCACACTGATCTGGAGACCCGTCTCGATCATCACCCTCCGTCCGAAACGGTATCGAACGGGCACAGACAACGAGATGGCCGGATCACCGAACGACGTCTTTACCATGGGTACTGTGATGACCGTTTGAATCGCAGCCTCGAGGTTGGCCGAGTGATGGACACGACTCCGCAGGTAGAACGTGGGGCCCCCAAGGTAGATACCTTCCAACCCGGTGCGCACGCCCGCCGGGCTCTGGAGGCCTCCAGCCCTCAGGTCAGGGTGGAAGGCGATGGGCACGAGGTATGCGCCCACCTCGACGTTGTCGGTCGCACCGTAACTTCCCCCCATCGAGAAGGCCGCCAAAGATTGACTCCCGAAGAAGCCCGCGTTGATGGTGTGTCGATCGACGCTGAGGTTGAGGGAGCCCATCGAGCTCGGCAACGTCAGGGGGCGCTGCGACATCGCCAGGGGCAGTGGGTCCGCCTGCACCGCGCCCGCGGCACACAGCACCACGCAGGAACAGAGCCGCCACGAGATCCATCGTCGTCTTGTCATGTTTTCCTCCTGGTCATGAGCAGATCAGCTACAAAACGACCTGTCAACTCACCCAGGGGCGTTTTAGCGCTCGACGGATCTTGCGTTGTATGCATGGGCGCCGACGCCAGTCCCTGCCTCCGCCATTCAGCGCGGCGTAGGGTCGTCATGGGCGCAGCGCCGCGCGCCGTGTGCGGGTGCGGGTGCGGGTGCGGGCGGGTCCGCCCGATGTTGGGCCGCCGCGGTGGTAGATTCTGCCGTCATGCGGCGATCCCTCTGCGGGTTTGGTTCGCTCCTCGGTCTTGCGCTGTGCGCCTCGCCCGAACGCCACCTGGGCATCGCGCCGCCACCGACGGCGGTGTTGGTCAAGCCTGCACCACCCGCACCCGCCCCTACGGTCGGCGTGCGCCCCGCGTGGAGCACCGAGCTGCCTTTCCACATCCACACGGTCCAGGAGTCAAACGGTTGGCTTGTCGAAGCAGGGACGGAGCGATACGCCGTCCTCGCCTCGACGACCGGGCAGGTTGCCCTCACGCGGGCGTGGCGCGACCCCTCGTACCAGCGTGATGTTGTCGTGACCGCGGGGGACGTGGCGATTCAGACGGACGGCGATGCGCTTCTGGGATTCGACCTACGCAGCGCCCTCCCGCGCTGGCGTACCGCCATCCCCGCCCTCGGTCTATCCGAACGCAGGTCCGTGGTCGTGTCCGACGGGGTCGTGGTCGTGCGTGGCCGGGACGAGGTCCTGGGGTTCGATGCCGCGAGCGGCCGCACCCTGTGGCGGGTCGAAGCGCCCCTCGTCGGAGACCTCGCCGTCGACGACGGCCGGGTGTATTTCAGCGCCAGCGAATCGTCTGTCGGGGACTTCGGGGCACACAGGTTCCTCGCCCTCGACGCGCAGCGCGGACAATTGCTCTGGAGCCTCGTCCGCGCGACGGCCGAAGAGCCCGACGGGGAGGCCATCCTCGTGGGCGGTGGGCGCGTGGTTCGGCTCCTGACCACAGCGGCGTCCGTCGCCATCCTGGACGGCGCCACCGGGCGTCCCCGCGCGACGGCCACACTTCCCGAGAGCGGGTGGGGCATCGGGTCGATCCGCGGTCGGCATCTGCTCGTCGCCGTCGGGCCCTCCCTCACACTCGTCGACCTCGCCGAAGGCCGGACGCTCTGGACGCAGGATGTCGGCGATGCGCGCGGCTACCAACTCGGCGAAGACGGCGCCTACTACCAGACCCCCTATGGCTCCCTTCTTCAGGCCCTGGACCGCCAGACGGGCGAGGAGCGCTGGCAACAGGACGTCCACTACTCCGACGCGTGGATGCTGGGAAACGCCCCGAACGGCCGCGGGGCCCTGGCCGCCGTGACCTCGACACGAGACTGCTACGGCAATGTCCTTGTCGCCGGCCTCGTGCCCGTGGCGGCGCTGCCGATCGAGCACGCGACGATCGAAGGGATCGTCTTCGGCACCGATGCCTCGGTTACCGCACGCCTGGGAACGCTCTCGGTGTGGGTCGGAGATGCACGCGCGCGGGTCGCCGCGAACGGCCACTTCACGGCGACACGATCGGTACGAGGCTCGTTCGTGGTCAGGGTGGACGGCAGGGGTCCGTCGGGCGAGATCTGGTCGTCGACCTCGGAGGTGTGGCTCGACGGACGGAGCGGCCCGTACGAGGTCTTCGTCGTCGCCCGCGGCGGGTTCAGCATGCCCATGGTCCTGGTGGACTGACCGCGTCCGTAGTCCAGACCGGCCAGGCCTCGCCGAGGATGAGCCGCACCAGGCCCTCGCGGGGCTCCAAAGGCTCGCGCCCGGTGCGGAGTCGGTGCTCTCCGATGCGTCTCCTCGCGCCCGCCCTGCTTCTCCTCGCCTCGGCCGCCCTCGCTCAGCCGACCGAGCGCCTCGGGCCCAACACCTACGCCGCCCGCGTGAGCGTCGACCTGCTCGACGGCAGCGACCGGGGCGTCGGGTACTTCCAGACCATCCAGACCACCGCCGACGAGCGGCTCGATCGACGCGGCACGCAGGTGGAGCTCGTCGTCCGGGGACGCATCGAGCGCCGGGGGGCCTTCCTGGGCCCCCAGGGGCCGCACGGGGCACGAACCTACGCCGCAGACTTCGAACACCGCTGGACGGGCGAGGCCCGCGATGAGGACGGGGCCCTGCACCTGCACTTTCGCCACACCACGGCCACCACTCCCCCGCGCCCGTGCGACCTCACCCTGCGCTGCGTGCCCGACCCCGACGTCGCCGACGCCCTCCGCTGCACGAGCATCCGCTCGCTCGGCCACCATGGCGACGACCGGCTGATCCCGAGTTATCTGCACGTTCCGTTGCTGCTCGGTCGGGGGCGCTGGCTCGTGGTCGACGCGTACGGTCGCGACGGCGAACCCGGGACCGCCCGCGCGCGCCCTCCGGGCCGACTACCCGCGCCGCGGCAGCCGCCGTAGGGCCGCCCGCTGCCACAGCACCACCACCCCCAGCCCCACCGTCACCGCGGGCCACAGCACGAAGAACATGCCCGCGTTGGTGTCGCGGTACGTCACCCCGAGCAGCCGGGCCGACTGCAGCATGAAGTCAACGCAGGCCGCGTAGAGGGCGAACCCCATGCGCGCGATCACGGGCCCTCCCTCCGCCGGGCCGCACGCAGGGCGAGACCCTGCCGCCACGCCACCACCCAGAGCAGGTACATCACCCCCGGCCACAGGACGCAGAGGGCGAGCAGGTTGGCCGCCCCGTAGCCCGTTCTGCGGTCGGTCGAGAGCCCGCGCCCCATCACGAACAGACCCCGGATGGTGGCCCCATACAGCCCGCG
This sequence comes from uncultured Myxococcaceae bacterium, assembly GCA_964447205.1. GTDB lineage: Bacteria > Myxococcota_A > Polyangia > Polyangiales > JAEUKH01. The sequence continues at coordinate 37,121 of CAYUSB010000027.1, read as the reverse complement.
GTCGCCCGCGAGCGCGGCGGGCAGAGCGTGGCGATGACGGCATCCGCGGTTGTGACAGGCCCAGGTGCAGCGGTCGGCGCGGTACGCCTCGCGCGGAACCTGCGTACGCATTGGCGGCACGTCGGGCGCGGTGGCGTTGACCGCCACGAGCAGGGCCCACGGGGCGACGAGGGGAAACAGGTAGATCCACAGCGCGCGAAGCAGCCGTCCCAGGAGGGAGATCATGGCGGCAGTGGGTCAGGGCCCGGCGCGATGTGCAAGCGGGATACGATGGGGGCAGGAGCCGGGATGAACGAGATCCGCATCGAGGACGTGACCCAGCAGCTTCGGGCCCTTGGGGTGGAGGCGGGCGGGGTGTTGTTGGTTCACACCGCGTTTCGGAGGGTGCGGCCCGTGGAAGGGGGCCCCCTCGGGTTGATCGCGGCCCTGCGTGGGGCGGTGGGCCCGGGCGGGACCCTGGTGATGCCGACCATGACCGACGGGGAGAGCGTGTTTGATCCGGGCACGACGCCGACGGTCGACATGGGGGTGGTGGCCGAGACCTTCTGGCGAAGGCCGGGGGTCGTTCGGAGCGGGCATCCCGGGGGGTCGTTTGCGGCCGAGGGGCCCTACGCGGCGTGGATCTGTGCCCCGCAGCCGTTGTCGCCGCCGCACGGACACGACAGCCCCGTGGGGCGGGTCTACGACCTCGACGGACAGGTGCTCCTCCTCGGGGTGACCCACGGCGAGAACACCACGATGCACCTCGCGGAGTCGATGGCCGGGGTGCCGTACGCGGTGGTGTACCCCACGGTGGTGGAGGTCGACGGGGCGGCCACGACGGTCGACATCGCCGAGACCGACCACTGCTGCCAGGGGTTTGTGAAGATGGATGGGTGGCTCCGGCAGAAGGGGCTTCAGCGAGAGGGGAAGGTGGGGCACGCCGAGGCCCGGCTGGTTCGGTCGCGCGACGTGGTGGGGGTGGCCACCGCGCGGCTGGCGGCCGAGCCCCTGGTGTTTCTGTGCGGTCCCGCGGCGGGGTGCGCGGAGTGCGATCGGGCGCGGGCGAGCGTGGGCTGAGGCTCAGCCCGCAGCCTACGGCCCGTCCCCCGGGAACCGCTGCAAGGACCGCAGCAGGGCCTCCGGATCGCGCACGCTCACGAGGAGCTGAACCCCATCGCGGGTCGGGATGTGCACCACGCGCTCCCGCGCCGTCAGAAAGACCAGGGCGCGTCCGCCGTCCCGCAGCCGAAACCATCCCGCTGCGTAACCCGGCAGGCCGATCCCGTTGGTGCGGCCGGCCAGACGCAATGCCCGATCGTCCGAGAGGTTGACGACCCGCGCGTCGCGGCCACGGACCATCGCCGCAGGGATCAGTTGGCCGTAGATCGGGCTGCGCACGCGCACGCCGGCATCCGACACCTCCACGCGCGAGGTCATGCTCCCGTACGCCATCCACCCAAACAGGGCCATCATCGCCGCCAGGAACAACAGCACCGCGGCGAAGAAACACAGCACCCGCGAACTCGCGGCAACCAACGGGTAGAGCTCACTCATTGCGGGTCGTCTCCATTCGTCGTGACCGTCCCCGAACCATCCGGGTGACGGGAGAGGGTGTCGCGGAGAGGGTCTTGCAGCCACCCTTCGAGCATCGAGAGCAAGAGCGCGATGGCCGTCGGGCGCTCCCGGAAGCACGCGGGGTCCCCGAGCATCGCCGCGAGGGCGCGGTCGGCGGCGTCGAGCAGGACGGTGGGCTCGGGCCACCGGGGCAATCCAGGCACCCCGACGATCACCGCCCCGGCCCGAACCTCGCGCTCTCCCCGCACCAGGTGTTCGTGCTGGGCGTGGCCGAAGAGCAGGAGGCTCAGGGTGCCGTTCTGCACCCGCGCGCCGAGCTCGTCGTAATCTTGGGCCTCGACGGCCTCGCGCAGGAGCGCGCAGAGTCGCGCGTCGGCCACCAGGAGCACCGACCCCTCGTCGAGCAGGGCCAGGGTGTCCTGCTCGGGGGTGCGGGTCGGGGGGAGGCGTTCGAAGCGCTCGCCGACCCGGGCCTTGTGGATCTCGTACTGCCGCTCGCTGAGGGTGCGCTTGGACCGCGGGAAGCTCGCCCACACCAGGGCGTTGAGCAGGTCGTGCCAGTCGCTGGCGCGGGTCGCGATCTCTCCGCGCAGGGCGATGCGCCCGTCGTAGAGCGACTCGAGGGTGCGCTCCCCCTGGGCGCGGGTGCGTCGCCGAGAGAGGTCGTGGACGAACCGGCGCGGGGCCGCGGACGCCTCGGGCACTGCGGTGAGCGGGCCGATGCGCTGGTTGAGCAGGTCGTGCGTGGGAAACAGTTCGCACTCGCCGAGCCGCGCGGCGGCGTGGGCGATCGAGGCGTGCAGGGGGGAGGCCTCGTAGAAGCGGGGATTCCAGGGGGTCTTCGTCGGGGCCATCGGGCGCAGGGGGGACTGTACAGGCTCTCTGCGTCGGCTGCTCGCGGCGACCATGGGACGGGGCTCGCTACCCCAGCGCCTCGCCCAGCGTGTGGTAGGCCCGGCGCAGGGCGCGCAGGGGCGCGGGTTCGAGCGCGATCACCTCGGGCGAAGCGTCGGGGCCCAGGGCTTCGTCCAGGGCTGCCCGTGTCACGGCCCGCGCCCAGGCCCGCTTCGGCAACGCCCGCAGGTCGTCGGTGGCGTCGCGCAGCACGTCGCCCAACCCGAGCAGCCGCAGCCCCAGGGTGGCGGGCGTACGCGGCAGCCGATCGAGCGTCACCACCCCAAGCGCATACGCCGGCGGAGCCCTGAACACCCCGGGCTTCAAGCGTTCGTCAGGGCGCATCCCCCATCCGGCGATCAGCGCGTCGTCGTGCACCGGAAGGACCACCCAGAAGCGCGGCATACGCGCGGCGTGGCGGTCTTCCAGGTCGCGCAGGAGGTTGAGCTGCTTGAGAAAACACGCCTCGATCTCGTTGGGGGCGAGCGGGTCGTGCATGAGTTCCCAGGCGGATGCCGGGCCTGCGAGGCGACCCAGGAGGCCCAGGGATCGGCGGCGGGAGTCGGACACGCAGCGGAGGTTGACCCGCAGCTCCATCGACTCGACCTCGTGCCGCACCGGAACCGACCCGGCAGCCTCCATGGTCGCCCCGATCAGGTCGTGGGCCATCCGCTCGCCGAGGGATGCCGAGGGGTCGTCGGGCAGCGGGGGGGTGTAGTCGTTCTCGGAGCGGCGGGGTTCCCAGACCACGAGGGAGTGGGCCTCGGTCCATAGGGAGTCGTCGACGAGGGCCGTCCCGCAACGGCCCAGCGCATGGCGCAGCCACGCCGTGGCGAACCGTTGGTAGAGCGTGGGTGGAGGAGATTGCGGCGCTTCCATCGTCGGGACCCCTTCGGGTGCATCGTCGCACACACTCCGCGCGGATGCGCCCTCGGGTCTCTTCATGCACAAGCCCCCGGGAGGGTCACCACTGCACCGCGACGGGGGTGGCCGAGTACGCGGTCCCGTCGCCCGGGTTGGGCCCCCAGCAGCGCACGTCCGCGCGGTTGTTGCCCATGATCGCGCAGAAGGGCCCCGCCCCTACAATCTCCGACACCCCGGTCAACCCCGGAACCGGCCCGGGGGTGCCCCGCGGACTCGAACTGCCATCCCCGAGGAGGGCCGCAGCCCCCCAGCACCAGACCGTCTGGTCTGTCCGCAACGCGCAGACCCCATCAAGGGAGGCCACGAGCCGTTGGGCGTCAGGGAGCATGAGCACGGGCTGGGGCGTCGGGTCGGAGGTGTCCGCCACGGTCCCTCGGCCGAGCTGTCCCGACGCGTTGCCGCCCCAGCAGAGGACGCGCCGGTCGGCGAGGAGGGCGCAGGTAGAACTCTCCCCCGCCACGACCTGGACGACCCCGCTGAGCTCCGGTCCCGCCACCGCGGTGGGGGTGTTCACCATCGCCATCGTGAGGGGCTGTCCCGTCTGGCCGTGGGCGTTGTTGCCCCAACACGCGATGCCTCCGGTGGGCCCTCCGCCCGAGTAGGCGCAGACGTGGGAGCGCCCGATCGCAAGGGGGGCCGAGTTGGCCCGGCCGATCCGTACGTCGACGCGGATGGGGGCGAACTCGGCGGGGCGGGTCGCGAGGTCGGACCCGATCTGCCGGAGGTCGTTCGCGCCCCAGCACTCGGTCACGCCCGACGACACGGAGCACGCGTTTGTCTTCGCGCTCGACGAGCCCTTACCCGAGCTTGATCAGGTACCCGACCACAACGTCACGAACGTGCTCGGGGTCGCCTTCGCACGCCTTCTGGATCTCGACGCCGTGGATGCTCATGGGGCGAGTGTCTCACGGCGCGATCCCCGGTCGCATCGAGCGGGCCGCCGACGATGTCCTACAAATGACCCCCGCAGCCGATGCGGGTGACCGAGCAGGAGCGACTCTTTCAGGCCTCTCCGCGGCCGACGCAGAAGACGTCTGCCCGGCTTACGGCGACTCAGGGAGCTGCCTCAGCAGGAGCATGCACTGTTGCGCGCGGCCGAGGATGGTCGTGGCGTTGCGGCTCAACGTCGCGAAGTCGTCGTAGTCCGCGTCGCGCCGGTCGTTGCGCAGCTCGCGGAGGATGTTGGCGATCTGCCGCCGCTCCTTGTCGCCGCGCTGCTCGAAGGCGCGCATCACCTCGCCGTGGGCGCTCCCGTCTGTGGGCAGAGCCACGCCCTCGTGCTCCAAGCGCTGACGCGCGCAGTGGAAGACCGCGTAGTACGCGCGGCTGACGGCCGACCGCGCAGCGGCCTCTTGCAGCTTCACGGGCCACGGCGTCCGGAGCACTTCCTCTGCGAATGCGAGGTAGGTGTCCCAGCGCATGCTCATGAAGGACGCACCGCAACCACCAGGCCCCCGAAGGCGCGGTGAGCGTTGTCACTCCACCAGTGCCCCTCGAAGGCGTCCCGTCGCGCAGCCAGCTCGGCTTCGTCCGGGACGACGATCCGAACCGCAAGGTGACGATCGTTCCACCGCTCGGCCGGTACGAACGAGAGCTTGCGCGGAGCGTCGCCGAAGTGCCGGATGATCTCCGGCAGGGTCGCCTGCAGGACCTCAAACACCTCCGTACGCTCCAGGAGGAACGCACGTGCCGCGCTACAATCGCGGGCATCGAACGACTCCAGGAGCGTGTCGACGGCGACCTCACGCTCCTCCGGGACGAGTGGCGCCTCCGGCGAGGGGGCGGGCCGCCAGAAGTGTCCCAGGTCGAAGAGAAGCCGATTGCCGTGACGTGCGTGGGCATGGACCTCTGCCCGAAGGCCTGTAACCAGCTCGGCGAACCATCGCGGGGCATCACACGCCTGCACCGCGGCGATTGTGGTCATCCACAGGAGGTCGACGCGCGTCGCGATGCCTTCGAACTCGGCGAGGTCGTGAAGGCTCGAGACACTCGGCGCGTCGCCACCCCCGAGGAGGCGGAGGACCGCGCCGTTGGTTCGCTGCAACGTGACCAGGGCGTCTTCCAGAATCTCGCCAATCCCGCCCGAGAAGAGGTCTGGCTTCGTCCTCCAGACTTCCTCGGGCAGGTGGTCGATGCTGGAGCGCAGACTCTCCATCAGGATGGGGTTCTTCTGTGCGTCTGCGAACAACATCGAGAGCGCCGGACGCCGGACCGCGAACACCAGGGGGAGGTTGCGCTCCATCAACTCGACGGCCTCCACGTAGGTTGGCTGCCGAACCATGGGCGCGACGACTTCCTGCTCGACAGTCTCGATGAACATCCGCAAGAACCGCAACGTTCGTCCGGGGACAAACGGGGTCAGCCGTGCCACCTCGCCGCTCGTCAGGATCGGCAGGCTGTACGCGGGACGCTCGGTGAACTGCATGGCGGGTGCCGCCATGGCCATGATCTACCACCGCGTCAGTCTCTCGGACAATCACTGCGGACGACGCCCGGCGTCGAGTACCCCAGTCGGGGGCTGGTGATCGTGCCAGGGTGGGCAGCGGGCGGTGTCGTCGCCCCCCTCGCGGGCTCAGTCCGTCGGCGCGTCGGGCTTCGCGGGGACGCTCTCCGCGGTCGGCGCAGGCCCCGACGGCCCCGAGGACGCACGCAGGGCGGGGATCAGCACGGCCGCCTGCGAGTGGCGAAAGACGGCCGAGGCGCACAGGCGGAGTTCCTCGTAGCGGTCGGCGAGCAGGGCGGCAAACTGGTCACGGAGCACGGCCGCGGGCTGCCGCGCGACAGTCGTCGCGGGAGCGCGCCCCGGCTTGAGTGACTGGATCAGGGACGCCCCAAGCTCCCCCATCCGCGCGAGCTGGTCCGGGCGAAACGGGTGCTTCCCGCTCAGGGATTCGCCGTACTCCTCGAACAGCTCCGAGAGCACCGTCGCGTCGCCTGCGAGGTCCAGGGGACCCTTTCCAGATCGCACCGCCCGAACCCGCTCGGCGGGCACGAGCCCCACCGCGGGGTCGGACGCGACCTCCAGATACGACAGGGTCAGGGCCCGCAGCGGCGCAACCTCCGCCAGGGCGTCCTGGATCTCGCCCTCCGACAGCTTGCGCGCGGGAACCCGGTTGGCCGCGTGCACGAGCGCGAGGGCCAGCGCCGGAAGCTCCAGGACTGCAACGAAGGGCGGATCGACGAGATGATGGGCCACCTCCGGCAGGCGTGGCCCGAGGATCGACACCGCCGTCTTGACGTTGTTCAGGACCAGGGTGGCCTCGGCGTTGAAGACCGCGAGCCCTTCGGTCGGAACCTGCTCCGCGAGGGGACGGAAGTGCGCGAAACACGCGGCCGGGTCCGTCGACTGGAACGCCTGCTTCTGCGCTGCCGTCAGGCGGTCGTCGGCCGCGGTGGGGTGTTTGTCTGTGGTCGCGTAGCTCGTCGCCATGGGTGCCTCCGGGATGTTCGGGTTGGTGCGTCGGGGGCCCGCGTCCCCCACGCGAGGAAGGATCAAAACCGAGGAGGCGCGTGGATGTCAATGCGGTCCGAGGATGCCCAGGCGTTCTCCCGGCGGATGGGGATACGACGGGGAGAGGGGGGGAGGGTCCTACGGTCGGATGCCGATCGGGCCGTTGGGCGGTCCGGCGCGCCGCGGGTCGGATGGGGATGCGGCCGGAACGCGGTCGGGCGTGTGACACGTCGTATGGGGATGCGGCGACGGGGCGGGGGAGGGGACTGCGCGTCGGATGCTGATACAGCGACGGCCAGCACCCGACGGCCCTCACCCATACTGTTCGTGCGTCACCCATTTCCCCTCTCCCGTGACCGGGAGAGGGGGCCGCCGTATCGGGAGAATAGAGTGGGTGAGTCGATGTACCATTACTCCTTCGATTTCAACGACAGAAGGGGACCCTCTCCCGGTCACGGGAGAGGGTAGATGGGTGACGCACGAACAGGATGGGGTGAGGGCCGTCGGGCCCGGCGCCATCCTCCCCGATCTGGGCACGATTTCGTGCGTCACCCGAGTTCCCTCTCCGCGGGAGAGGGGAGCCGCGTTTCGATGGAATCGATGGGGGAGAGGGAAATCTCCAGGTACCTCCTCCAGCACGCGTGCGCACCGCGCTCCAGCCCCCAGCGTCTCCCGCACCGCCGCCCCTCTCCCTCTGCTCCCGCTATCCGCGCGCAGACGTCTTGCCCCCGCCCGCGACTCTGGCCTATCAGCTTCGGCATGACCGAGGAGACCTCCGCCCCTGCGGCCCCCTACACAGCCCTGTCCGTCGAGCACGACGGCGGCTACGCCCTCGTCACCCTGCGCCGCCCCGAGCGTATGAACGCCCTGTCCCGCGTGCTCCTGCACGAGCTCGAGGCGGTCTTCGTGGCCCTCGGGGCCGACCCCTCCGTGCGGGTGGTCATCCTCACAGGCGCGGGCGACAAGGCCTTCTGCGCCGGGGCCGACCTCAAAGAGCGCAAGGGCATGACCGACGACGACGTCCGGGCCCTCCTCGGGGTGTACCGGGCGTCGTTCGGGGCCATCGACCGGTGTCCCAAGCCCGTGGTGGCCGCCATCCAGGGGGTGGCCCTTGGGGGCGGGTTTGAGCTCGCCCTGGCCTGCGACCTGCGGGTGGCCGCGCCCGGAGCCGTGGTGGGCCTTCCCGAGACCACCCTGGCCATCATCCCCGGGGCCGGCGGAACCCAACGCCTCGCCCGCCTCATCGGCCCCGGCCGTGCCAAGGAGCTCATCCTCCTCGGTCGCCGCGTGGCCGCCCACGAGGCCCTCACCCTGGGCCTGGTGACCGACCTCGCCCGCCCCGGGGAGACCGCCGTGGCCGCAGCCCGACGGCTCAGCGCGGGGCTCGTCACCGGGGCCCCCATCGCCCTGGCCGCGGCCATGGAGGCCGTCGACGACGGGGCCGATCTCTCGCTGGAGGAAGGCCTCCTGCACGAGGCCCGCTGCTACGAGAAGACCCTCGGATCGGCCGACCGCCTCGAGGCCCTGGCCGCCTTCGCCGAGGGCCGGACGCCTCAGTTCCGTGGGGTCTAACGCACCTCACGCCCTCCCAACACCTACTCAGGATTCCCGCCAAGGAGAGTCTTCCATGCGATCGTCCCGTGTGTTCTGTGTCGGCGTCCTGGCCTGCCTCGCGTCGCCTGCCTCGGCCCTTGCGCAGCCCGCCCGACCCGCCCAACCGACCCGTCCCGCGGGCCAGCCCGCGCGCCCAGCCGCCCAGCCCGCGCGCCCTGCCGCCCAGCCCGCACGCCCCGCCGCCCAGCCTACGGGCCCCGCCGCCCAGGTGACCCCCGCGACCCCCGACCCGGGGGCCCAGGTCACGCCGCCCACCCCGCCCCCTCCGCCTCCGCCCCCGGCCCCGCCCCCGTTGCGCATCGCCGTGACCGCGGGGATCAACGGGCAGTTCTCGGGTCTGCAGTGCGACGAGGGCGACCCGTCTGGGGCCGTCCTGTCGACCGTGGCCGGTCAGCTCGCGTCCGAGCCCGACGCCCTCGTGATCGATGCGGGCGACCTCCTCGGCTCCGCCGCCGTGAGCCGCTTCGTGGTCGAGCACGACGCTGCGGCTCTCGCCACCGCCGTACACGGGGCGGGGTTTCGGGCCCTGGCCGTGGGGCACCGCGACCTGGCGGCCGATCGGGCCACCTTCCTCGCCGCGGCCCGGGCCCTGGGACAGCGCAACGTCCCGCACGTCCTGTCCAACCTGCGCTGTGAAGCCGCAGGGGCCGCCCTCTGCGAGGTCGTACGCGACGCCTCCGACCCGCCCCTCGTGCTCGACACCCCCAGCGGTCGCGTGGGCGTGGTGAGCCTCATGGCCCCCGAGGCCCTGGAAGGCGTGTCCGCCGAACGCCGCGCAGGACTCTCCCTGGAGGCCCTCGACGAGGCATTGCCCCGGGAGGTTCAGCGGGCCCGGGCGGCCGGGGCGGCCCGCGTGATCGTCACCCTCGACCCGCGGTATCGGCACGAGCTCCCCCAGGCCATGTCCCTGGCCGGTGTGTTTCAAGCAGGGCAGGGACCCGACGCCTTCGTGGTGCAGGACCTCCCCCAGGGGGTGAACTCGATCGAGGCCGCAGGGTCAGGGGTTCCGGTGGTGGCGGCCCGCGCGGGCGGGGTCGTGGTGATCGAGCCGGGAGCCGCCCGGGTGGCCCGTCACGCCCAGGCCGGAACGCCCCCCACGGCAGTGGCCAACTTCGCCACGGCCACCCGCACCCACCTCTGTTCGACCCTCGGGCGCCCGACGGCCGGGGGTCGCCTGGAGGCCCCGCTGGAGCGCGACCGTTTCGCGCAGCTCCTCCTCGACGTGCTCCGGGAGCGTACCGAGTCCGAGGTGGCCATCATCAACCGCTCCGCGGTGCGGGCCCCTGAGGGTCTCTTCCCGGTGCGCGGGGCCATCTCGCAGCTCACCCTGTCGGCCGCCATGCCCTTCTCCGACTCCCTCCAGCGGGTGCGGATGACCGGCAAGCAGCTCAAGGACTTCGTGGCCGCATCGCGGGCCGAGGGGTTTTACATCCGTGGGGTCACCACCGAGGGGGGGGTCAAGGTCAACGGCCGGGCCGTCGACGACGCCCTGCTCTACACCGTGGTCACCACGGGCTACATCGCCGGGGGCGGCGACGGCGGCCTCGGCGTGCCGACCGCGGGCTTCACCCGCTTCGGGACCGGAACCCTCCAGGAGACCTTCGCCTCCTGGCTGACGGTGGCCCGCTCGGGCGACATCCTGAGCGCCCCGGTCGACCCGGCCACCCAGGTGCGTTGGGTGATCCGCTCGACCACCGACTTCACCTTCAGCAGCACGACCATCCGGGGCAACCCCCTGGTGACCGATCCCATGGGCGCGCAGTCGCTCCAGTACGCCGACCCGCAGCTCTCGCGGGCCCAGAGCGTCAACCTCCGCTTCGACACCACCCTGCGCTTCGACGCCGACCACCCGCGGTACACCTGGGACAACGAGGCCAGGATGCGCTACGGCCGGGCCTCCCAGGTGGCCGCGCCGAGCATGGCCATGCCCACGCCCGCCTCCACGGGCTTCATCGAGAACCTCGACCTCATCACCTACAACACCTCGTTGACGTGGCGTTGGTTCAACGGGACCCGGCGGTGGTACATGCCCCTGCCGACCTTCCTGGGGTACGTCGAGACCGAGCTCAACGGCCCGCCCTCGCCGCGTAACCCCGACTTCCACCATCTCCTGTTTCGTCCGACGGTGGGGCTGCGCTTCGAGCTCCTGGAGCGTATGACCCTCAACCTCACGGGCGGTATGAACTGGGCCGAGGTCCTCGCCCCCGACGCCGTCACCGGGTCGAGCCCCGAGTTCGCCATCGTCACGACCCTCACCGCCCGCCCGGGCACCCTCTTCACCCTCGGCACGCGCGCCATCGAGGGCGGGTTCTCGGTGGACTATACGGTGAGCGACCCGAGCGACAACCAGGGCCAGGTCGTCCGGGCCTCGGGGCGCCTGTCGTTGCCCCTCTTCAACCCGTTGGCCCTCACCCTGGGCTACGACCTCTTCGCCCGCCGCTCGGCCGCCACCGACTGGGGCCTCGGTCACGACGCCACCATCGGCCTGCGCCTCGCCTTCACCCGGGCCGTCCAGACGTTCTGAACGGCCTCGCGGGTACGGCTCCCCCCAGGCGAGGCCCTCAGCCGAGGGCCCGCAGCTCGGCCTCGATCCAATCCACGAACACCCGGGTGGGGTCGAACCCCACCACCTCCTCGGCGTCGCGCACGAAGTTGGACAAGGCGTTGACGTCGTAGAAGTACCGCCGCCCGTCGCGGGTCGAGACCAGGTACTCGATCCCGCACACGTCGAGTTTGCCCGCCCGGGCGATGGCCCGTGCCGCCTCCACCACCTCCGGGGCCTCGTCGTGGCGCTCGATGCGGAGCTTCTTCGGGGCCTCGGCCAGGCAGAGCTCGAACTCCTCGCCCGCGGTCGCCTCCGGAGCACTCTCGGCGGGGCCTACCCGGCACATGTCCGCGGGGCAGAGGTTGAAGTCCGTGGTGTCGGGGTAGATCCGCACGGAGTACAGGTGCCGGTCGCCGAGCATCTCCACCCGCACGATGTGGTCGTCGGCGGCGGGGTGAAACTCCTGCACGAGCACGGTCCCGTCGATGCCAAAACTCGGGTCCGCGGCGAGGTACGCCTCCAGGGAATCGCGGTCGTCGAAGCGGGTGATCCCGGCCCCCGAGCCCCCGATGTTGGGCTTGACCACCATGGGGTATACGAGGCCCTCGGCCGCGGTCCGTACGGCCTCGGGGCTGTTGGCCACGCGGGTCCGGGGGGTCAACACCCCGAGACCCTGCAGGAGCATGGCCTGCAGGGCCTTGCTGGTCTCCAGGAGGTAGGCCTCGTGGCCGTTGACCACCCGGGCCCCGGCCCAGGCATAGTACGCGAGGGCCGACTGGGCGAAGAAGATGGCCGAGGCGTGGCCACGTTTCCACGCCGAGGGGGAGGCCCGGTTGAGGACCATCTTGTACGGCGAGGGCCGGGCGCAGGGGTCAAACTGATGGGCGTGCAGGGGCAGCTCGACGAAGGGGAGCGACCGTCGGCGGAGCTCGGCGTAGAGCCGCTCCTGCCACGCGGGGTGCTCGTTGAGCACGGCGAGAGGGGGAGGTTGCATAGACGTGGCGGGGCTTCTACCACGGTCGGTGCGAAGTCGTCGTTGGCCCCTTGTGAAGGGCGGTCGGACGGTGGGATAGTCCTTGGCCTATGCTCCACGTCTTTGAGGTCTACCTCACCCCCGTGGCCGACCCGGAGTCCCTGCTGTCCGAGGACAGTCGGCGCGAGACCGGAGCCCAGGTCATGACCTTCGCCGAGGCCCAGGCCGTGGGGTTCTCGGGGCTGCCGACCCCCGCCGAGGGCAAGGCCCTGCGGCTCATCGCGGTCAAACCCCGCGACGCCCAGTGGGTCCATCGGCAGCTCGAGTCCAACCCCGACGTGACCAGCTATCGCGTGCACGAGGTCGGGTGAACGACCCCCCCACCGTGCGGCCCACCCGCGCGGAGGTGAGTCTCGGGGCCCTGCGCTCCAACGTCGCGGCCGTCCGGGCGGCCCTCGCCGAGGGCTCCCAGGCACGGCCTCCGCGGCTCTACGGGGTGGTCAAAGCCGACGCCTACGGGCACGGGGCCCCCGAGGTGGCCCTGGCCCTGCAATCGGCCGGGGTCGACGGGCTCTGCGTAGCCCTCGTCGAGGAGGGGATCGCCTTGCGCCGGGCCGGGGTGACCTTGCCCGTCCTGGTGATGTCGAGCGTTCCGGGGGAGGGGTTAGGGGCCGCCGTGGAGGCGGGGCTCACCCCTGTCGTACACGACCTGTCGCAGCTCGAAGCCCTCGGGGCCCTCAAGGCCCCCGCCCGGGTGCACCTCAAGATCGACTCGGGCATGCACCGGCTCGGGATTCTCCCCGCGGATTGCCCCGAGGCGGCTCGCAGGCTGCGCGCGATGCCCCATGTCACGGTCGAGGGGGTGATGACCCACCTCGCCAACGCCGACTGCGACGACCCGAGCTACTCGGTCACCCAACTCGCGCGTTTCGCCGAAGCCCGGCAGAGCCTCGCGGCCGAGGGGATCGTCCCCTCGGTGGTGCACGCGGCCAACAGCGCCGCGGCCCTGCGGATGCCCGAGGCCCGGTTTGACCTCGTGCGGGTCGGGATCGCCCTCTACGGGGTGTGCCCGTTTCCCAACACGGCCCCGGGGCTCTTGCCCGCGATGCGGCTGCGTACGGAGGTCCTGGCCCTGCGTACGGTGGGGCCGGGGGAGCCCGTGGGGTACGGCGGGACGCACCGCACCGGGCGCAAGGCCGTCCTGGCGACGATCCCCATCGGCTACGCAGACGGCTTCTTTCGTCGGCTCTCGCGCGAGGCGGAGGTCCTCGTGCGGGGGCATCGGTGCCGGGTGGTGGGCAACGTCTCGATGGACCTCTCCAGCGTCGATGTGACCGAGGTGGCCCGGGTCCATGGGGTGGCCGTCGGGGACGAGGTGGTCCTGCTCGGGGCGCAGTCGGCCGCCGGGGGGTTCGGGATCATCCGGGCCGAAGAGATCGCCGACCGGGCCGGGACCATCGCGTACGAGGTGCTCACGGCCCTGTCGCGTCGGGTTCCGCGGCGCCACGTCGAAGCCCACCGCGTATGACCGAGCCCGAACCCACGCCTCCGCCTCCGACCTTCGCCGCCCAGATGCGGGGCCTCGGCCGTGACATCCTCGCCCCCGGTCGTTCGGCCCTGGAGGAGATCGGGGCCCTCGGCGACCTGGGGTTGCGCAGCATCCTGTGGACCTTTCGTCGGCCGTTCCGTCTCCGGCTCATCGTGCAGCAGATGGAGTTCGTCGGGGTCCAGTCGCTCTTCCTCGTGGGCCTCGTAGGGCTCTTTACGGGCATGGTCTTCGCGGTGCAGACCGTGTACGGCTTCCGCCGCTTCGGGGCCGAGAACATGGTGGGCGGCGTGGTGGCCCTGTCCCTGTCGCGGGAGATGGCCCCGGTGCTCACGGCCATCATGGTGGCGGCCCGGGCGGGGTCGGGCATGGCCGCCGAGCTCGGCAACATGCGGGCCTCGGAGCAGATCGACGCCCTGGAGACCATGGCCGTCAACCCGGTGCAGTACCTCATCGTCCCGCGGATGTTGGCGGGGCTGGTGATGGTCCCGGTGCTGACCCTGGTGTTCTTCGTGGTGGGCCTCGGGGGGGCGTGGATCATCGGGATCTACATGCTGGTCCTCGACCCGGGGATCTTCGCCGACCGCATCCGCTCGATGCTGGCCCCCGACGACCTCGTGCAGGGCCTCGTGAAGTCGGTGGTCTTCGGCCTCGCCGTGACCCTCATCGCGTGTCGCCACGGGTTTTACGCCTCGGGGGGCGCCGTGGGGGTGGGGCAGGCCACCACCCGGGCCGTGGTGTGGAGCGTGGTGTGCGTGTTCGTGCTCGACTACATCCTGACCACCCTGCTCACGACGGTGTAGCGATGAAGCCCGGCGTCTTGATCAAGCCCGAGGTCGCTCGCCCCGCTCCCCATGTGGTGGTGGAGAAGCTGGTCAAGCGGTACGGCGACCGGACGGTGTTGCACGGCCTCGACCTCGTGCTCGACCGGGCCGAGACCCTGGTCATCATCGGCGGATCGGGGGCGGGCAAGAGCACCCTCGTGCGGCACCTCATCGCCCTGGAACGCCCCACCTCGGGGCGCATCGTGATCGGCGGGGTGGACGTCTCGGCCCTGTCCGAGGTCGACCTGGCCCGCGAGCGTCGGCGCTTCGGGATGGTGTTTCAGAAGTACGCCCTCTTTGACAGCATGACCTGCTTTGACAACGTGGCCTTCCCCCTGCGCGAGCAGACGAAGCTGTCCGAGCGCGACATCCGCGACAAGGCCATGACCAAACTCAAGGAGCTCGGGGTCGATCACGCGGCCACCCTGACCCCCGCGGAGATCTCCGGGGGCATGGCCAAACGGGTAGGCATTGCCCGGGCCCTGGTGATGGAGCCCGAGCTCTTGATCTACGACGAGCCCACCTCGGGCCTCGACCCGGTGACCTCGCGTACGGTCGACGCCCTCATCGACGAGATGCGCGAGCGCTTCGGGGTGACGAGCGTGGTCATCACCCACGACATGGTGAGTGCGTTCGACATCGCCGACCAGATGGCCATGCTCATCAAGGGCAAGGTGGTGGCCCAGGGGCCGCCCGCGGAGGTTCTGGTGCACCCCGACCCGGACGTGCAGGCCTTTATCAAGGCCTCGGGGGTGTCCGCGGCCCGGTTCGAGTTGCGGACGGGCCGGACCCCGTCGCGGGAGCTGGCCGACAAGGCCATGGTCCGCCGGGCCGAGGTCGCCGAGGCCGAGAAGGCCGCGAAGGGGTCGTAGGTCGCGGTACGAGGCGGGGTCAGCAGGAGCTGGCGCTGTTGCTGCGGGTGTTGACGGTGAGGCTCCACGGCGAGCACGCGCTGCCGTTGTAGTACCGAACCTCGACCCACCAGTTGAAGTCGTCGCCCCCGGCGCTCCCGCCGCGGCGAATGGTCACGCGGTCGGTCTGCCCGGAGAGCAGGGCCGAGCTGCCGATGGGGGTCCTGCCGCAGGCGTCGTAGACGTAGAGGTCGTAGTCGATGCCCGCGGGGACCGTCAGGGTGAAGGTCACCTCGATCTCGGCGGGGCAGATCGAGCACTCCGTGGTCCGTCCGCGAAACCACGCGCTGGTCCGGCCCGTTTGCGTGGCCACGACGCGGGACCGGGTGGACGGGCACAGAAACCCGCAGCCCGTGTCGCCGCACCAGGTCCCGAGGTTGGGCGCCGCCGCGCAGGTGGCCGTGCCGGCGTGCGTAAACTCGCAGCCGTTGGCCATGTTGCCGTCGCAGTCCGAGGCCCCCATCCCGCAGCCCGGGGCGGCGCAGCGGCCTGCTACGCAGTTGGGGGTCGGGGCGGCGCAGGCGGTCCCGCAGGCCCCGCAGTGGGCGGGGTTGGTGGTCGTGTCGACGCAGGTCCCGCCGCAGAGCCTCCGGGGCGCCGCGCAGGTGCCGCCGGCGTCGGTGCGGGGCACGTCCGCGGTCCCGGTGTCTCGCACCCCCGTGTCGCGCACCCCCGTGTCGCGCACCCCCGCGTCGACGAGGCTTCCGGTGTCTTGCGGGTCGGGGATGTCTTCGGGGGCAGAGCCTGTGTCGTCCGTCGTGCCGGTGTCGGGGGTCGAGACCGGGGTGTCGTCGAAGCTCGCGGGGACATCGGGCTGGGTGTTCCCGGTGTCCTTCGGTCCGTTGCCGGTGTCGTCGAGGGGCACGGGGCCGTCGCCCCAGGGGGGGAGCCCGAGGTCGGTGACCGCAGCGTCCATGGGATCGCCTGGGGTCGGAACATCGTCGGAGCCGTCGAGGGAGCCCTCGGCGCACCCCGCGAGCAGGCCGAAGAGGAGGAGGGTGACAGGGCAGGCGCGCTTCACAGACCGCAGGGTAGCACTGACGGGCCCTGTCGGGCGCAGGAGAGGGGGGGCCCTCAGGAGGGGGAGGGGGACCCCGCGGCCTGGAGGACGGCGTACAGGAAGGCCTTGGCGGCCCGGTCGGCCCCGGCGTCGTTGAGGTGGCCCTCGTCGGAGCGATACGGGTCGCAGAGCACGGCGGACCGGTCGCGGACGCAGCGGGACCCGTCGTCGCGGGTGCTCTGGACCTCGGCCAGGTCGAAGACCACGTCGGTGGCGGCGAAGCGCTGACGGAGGCGCTGGCCGAAGGCGAGACGGATGCGGTTCTCCCGGGGTTCGTCGCTGGTGAGGGGCGGGGTCACGTGGAGCACCCGCACCGTGGGAAACCGTCGGCGGATCTCGGCCACGGCCTCGGTGTACTGCCGCTCGATGGCGTCGAGGTCGGTGTCGCGGGTGAAGTCGATCCAGCAGAACTTCATGGCCACCACCTGGACGGCCCCCCCGATGCCCCGGTCGAGCACGAGGGTACGAAACGACCGGACCTTGCGGGCCGGATCGCGGTTGTCGGCCACCTCGGCCTCGCCCCGGGTCACCCGCGGGTAATCCCCCGCCCCGGTGACGGCCTCGAAGGGGAACCCCAATCGCCCGGCCCCCCCCATCAGGTCGCGCCCGACGCTCTGGTGCCCCCAGAAGACCCGCAGGGCGCCCAGGCGGGCCCTGTCCGCAGGGGTCATGCGGTCAAACGCGTGCACGGCCTCGACGCCCACCACGCCCCGGTCGGCGGTGATGGCCCGGCGGGTGGCCATGTCGACCGGAGCGGGCGGTTCGCCCCGGTGGCAGCCGGTCGCGAGGAGGGAGGCCAGGGTCGCCCATCGCATCGTGTTCATCGTCGTGTGGCTCCTATGATCTCGGGAAGGTAGTACCTCGACCGCCCGGCGGGGAGTCGTTCGGGATTTGTGCAGCGCAACATCGTCCCTTGACATCTGCGCCCTGGGACTGAAACTCCCGCGGCGCGCTTAGGTTCTGGCGCGACGGTCGGACGACGGGCCACCACGGAGAGCGAAGATGTCAAAGCCTGAGGTGTTCATTTGTAGCGCGGTGCGTACGCCCATCGGGGCCTTCCAGGGCGCCCTGGCGGACGTTGTGGCCCCGCGCCTCGGGGCCGTGACCATCAAGTCTGCTCTGGAGCGGGCGGGGGTCGTGGGCACGGAGGTGGGCGAGGTGTACATGGGCAACGTCCTCACGGCGGGCATCGGCCAGGCCCCGGCCCGGCAGGCGGCCTTGTACGCGGGCCTGCCGAACACGGTGCCGTGTACGACGGTGGGCAAGGTGTGCGGGTCGGGTCTGATGGCCGTGATGCTCGGGGCCAAGAGCGTGCTCCTCGGCGACGCCGAGGTGGTGGTGGCGGGGGGCATGGAGTCGATGTCCAACGTCCCGTACTACCTCCCGTTGGCCCGCAAGGGCTACCGGATGGGCAACCAGACGGCCATCGACGGGATGGTCCACGACGGCCTGTGGGACCCGTACAAGAACTTCCACATGGGCATGGCCGGCGAGCTCTGCGCCAGGGAGATGAAGTTCTCCCGCGAGGCCCAGGACAACTTCGCCCGCGAGAGCTACCGCCGGGCCCGGACGGCCCAGTCCGAAGGCCTCTTCAACGCCGAGGTGGTCTCCGTCGAGGTCGCGGGCAAGAAGGGGGCGGTGATGGTTCACGAGGACGAGGAGCCCTCCCGGGGCGACCCCGACAAGATGGCGGGGCTTCGTCCGGCCTTCGACAAGGCGGGCACGATCACGGCCGCCAACGCGAGCAAGCTCAACGACGGGGCCTCGGCCCTGGTCCTGGCCTCGGGCGACGCCGTCAAGCGCCTCGGTCTCACCCCCCTCGCGCGCATCGTGGGCTACGGCGGGGCGGCCCAGGAGCCCGAGTGGTTTACCACCGCCCCGAGCAAGGCCATCAGCAACACCCTGGGCAAGCTCAAGATGACCGTCAATGACATTGACCTCTTCGAGGTCAACGAGGCCTTCGCCGTGGTGGCCCTCGCGGTGGCCCAGAAGTCCGAGCTCGACCTGCAGAAGGTCAACGTCCACGGCGGGGCCGTGGCCCTCGGGCACCCCATCGGGGCGAGCGGGGCCCGCATCCTGACGACCCTCGTGCACGCCCTGTCGGCCCGCAACCTCAAGCGGGGCCTGGCCACCCTGTGCATCGGCGGGGGCGAGGCCGTGGCGGTGGTGATCGAGCGCTGAACGTCGGGTCCGTGGCCCTGCGCAAGGGGGGCGCCGGGTCACGGGGCCGTTGACGGGGCGGTGGCAGGTCGGGGACAGTCCGCCCCATGCGTGAGATTGAAAGCATTGGGATTCTTGGCGCGGGGCAGATGGGGGCGGGCATCGCCCAGGTGGCCGCCGCGGCGGGCTACGCCGTGCGCCTCGCCGACGCCTCGCTGGCACAGGCTGAGGCCGCCAAGGCCAGGCTGGCCGCGGGCCTCGATCGCCTCGTGGCAAAGGGCAAGCTCGGCTCCGACGACGCGGCCCGTACGGTGGGCAACATCACCCCCGTGGCGGCCCTCGGCGACCTCGGGGGCTGCGACCTCGTGGTCGAGGCCGTGACCGAACACGTCGAGACCAAACTCCGCCTCTTCGCCGAGCTCGACCGGGCCCTGAAGCCCGGAGCCCTCCTGGCCAGCAACACCAGCAGCATCTCGATCACCCGCCTCGCGGCCTCTACGTCGCGGCCTGAGGCCGTCCTGGGGCTGCACTTCTTCAATCCCGTCCCCGTGATGAAGCTGGTGGAGGTGATCCGGGCCCTGCAGACCAGCGACGCGACCTACGCCGCCGCCCTGGCCGTGGTCGGGCGCCTCCACAAGACGGCCGTGACCGCGAAGGACAGCCCGGGCTTTCTGGTCAACCGCATCCTGATCCCGCTGCTCAACGAGGCCATCTTCACCCTCGCCGAGGGCCTCGGGGCCCCCGAGGACATCGACCAGGCCGCCAAGCTCGGGCTCAACCACCCCATGGGCCCGTTGGAGCTCGCCGACTTCGTGGGCCTCGACACCGTGCTCGCCATCGCTGACGTGCTGCATCGGGAGACCGGGGACGACAAGTACCGGCCCCCGGTTTTGTTGCGCAACTACGTGGCCGCGGGGTGGCTCGGGCGCAAGGCGGGCCGCGGGTTCTATCGGTACGACGCGAAGTGACAGGGAGGGATGACGATGACGACGACCTACGAGACGGTGCTGGTGACACGGGAGGGCCCCGTGGCCCGGGTGACGATCAACCGGCCTGACAAGCTCAACGCGATCAATGGTCAGGTGGTGGACGATCTATCCGCGGCCCTCGCGGCCCTGGAGGCGGAGGGCGGGGTGCGGGTGGTGGAGGTCACCGGGGCGGGCGACCGGGCCTTCGTGGCCGGGGCCGACATCGCGGCCATGGTGGAGATGGGCCCCGCGGAGGCCGAGGCCTTCTCGCAGCGGGGGCACCGGCTCACGGCCCAGATGGCGGCGGCTCCGTTTCCCATTGTGGCGGTGGTTCAGGGGTTTTGTCTCGGGGGGGGCATGGAGCTGGCCCTCGCGTGCGACCTGATCGTGGCCGGAGACCGGGCGAAGTTTGGCCAGCCCGAGGTCGGCCTCGGGGTCATCCCCGGCTTCGGCGGAACGGTCCGTCTCGGGCGCCGGGTGGGCCTCGGCAAGGCCCGGGAGATGATCCTCGGGGGCGGGGTCATCGACGCCGCGGAGGCCCTGCGGATCGGCCTCGCGGACCAGGTTCACCCGCAGGCCGAGCTTGCGGCCAGGGCGTCGGCGTTGAGCGCCCAGATGGCGGCCCACGCCCCGCGGGCGGTGGCCCTGGCGAAGCGGGTCTTGTACGCGGGAGAGGGGGTCCCGGAGGCGGTGGCCAGCGCCCTGGAGGTGCAGGCCTTTGCCCTGTGTTTCGGCACCGAGGACCAGAAGACCGGGATGCGGACGTTCGTGTCGTCGCCGAAGGCCCCGCGGGTGTTTCAGGGCCGGTGAGGGAGGGGGGCGCAGCCGGGCAGATTTTTTCTTTGACTCGCCGCGGGCGCTGCCGTAGATACCGCCCACCTCGACGCGACGCAGCGAAGGCAACGACGCAGCGGCGCCGTGTGGGGGGTGGTAGTTAAGTTGGTTATAACGCCGGCCTGTCACGCCGGAGGCCGCGGGTTCAAGTCCCGTCCACCCCGCAAGCAGTAGACACCCTGAGACGCCGACGAGGCCCTCAGGGTGTTTGCGTTTGGGGCCCTCGGCGACCCGCGCGGGACTTCCGTCTCCCGGGGAGCGGGAGGGTCTGGGCGAGACGTCGTACGGCCTCGTCGAGCTCGGTCGCGTCGAGGGGCGCATACCCCAGGCGCAGGGCGGGCCGGGCCCTTCCGTCGAGGGCAAACCGCCGGGCCGTGTGCACCACCACCGCGGCGGCTTCTGCCCGGGTCTGCCAGGCCTCGATGTCGACCCCCGGGGCCTCCGCCCACAACGCCAGCCCCCCGCGCGGAACCTCATACCTCAACACCTCCGGCAGGTGCCGCTCCAAGGACGCCACGAGAGCATCGCGGCGGGTGCGGTAGACCCCCCGCATCGTACGAACATGCCGGGCCAGGGTCCCGTCCTCCAGGAGCTCGGCCAGGGCCCGCTCGACCCCGAGGTCGCCCTGGCGGTCGGTGAAGTACCGCAGGGCCGTGATGCGCCCCAACACCGCCGCAGGCCCCGCCACGAAGCCCACCCGAACCCCGGGGGCCAGGACCTTGGAGAGGGTTCCGACGTAGAGGACGGAGCCGTGGGCGTCGGCGCTGGCGAGGGGCAGGACGGGCTGCGACTCGTAGTGAAACTCGTGGTCGTAGTCGTCTTCGAGCACGGCGAAGCGGTGCCGTCGGGCCAGGTCGAGGAGGTGCATCCGTCGCCCGGGGGAGAGCAGGGCCGTGGTCGGGTATTGATGGTGCGGGGTGACGTACACCGCCCGCAGACGGGTTCGGGCCGCGAGGGCCTCCAGGGCCTCGGTCCGCAGCCCCTCCCCATCCACCGGAACCCCCACCAGCCGGGCCCCGGCCAACCGCAGGGCCTCCCACGCGGGCCGGTAGCCCATGGCCTCGACGGCCACCGCGTCGCCCGGAGCCAGGATCGCCCGGGCCGCCAGGGACAGGGCCATCTGGCTCCCGCGGGTCACTACGAGGTCGTCGGGTTCGAGGGGCAGTCCCCGCACCTGGGCCAGCATGGCCGCGAGGGCCGCCCGCAGCCTCGGGTCTCCGCGGGGGTCTCCGTACCCGAGGACGTTCGGGGTGATGGACAGGGCCCGTCGGTAGGCCCGCCCCAGGGCCACCGCCGGGGCGAGGCGCAGGTCGGGCAGGCCTCCGACCAGTTGCAGTAGACGCGGGGCCCCGGCGGGGCGCCCGAGGGCCGCCAGGACGCCATCCAGGTGACGTTGGGCCGCGGCGTTGGGGCGGGGCCCGCGCAGGTCGAAGCCCGGACCCGGGGGCTTTCGGGGCGGGGCCGGAGCCCGGAGGGGGCGCGGATGGGGGTCGGGGAGGTCGTCGGTGACGTAGGTTCCGCGGGCGGGGCGGGGGGTGAGCCAGCCTTCGGCCTCAAGCTCGCGCAGGGCGGCCAGGACCGTGTTGCGATGCACCCCGAGCGATGCGGCCAGGGCCCGGCTCCCGGGCAGGCACTGGCCGGGGCGGAGACGACCGTCGCGGATGGCGTCGGAGATCGACCGGGCGAGCCGGAGGTAGGTGGGGCCTTCGCCCGCGAGGACGATGGACACGGGCCAGTCGCGGAGCATGGACACTGGTCTATCACGGTTGTTCAAACTGGACCTTCTGGACAGACCAGTCCCAGACCACACTCCCGCCCATGGACCTCCCTCCCATGCGCAAACACGACCTCTTCGCGATGCCCCGCCCCGAGGCCCTGCGCCTCCTGGCGGAGGCCTCCTACGTGCGGATCGCCAGCACGACCCCCGACGGGCGGCCTGTGCTGCGGGCCCTCAACGCGGCCGTGGTGGGCGACCGCCTGTACTTCCACGGAGCCCCGGTGGGCGAGAAGACCGGCTGCCTCGGGCGCGAGGCCGTGGTCTCGGTCGAGGAGCACATCGCCCAGGTGTCGAGCTCCTGGATCGACCCCGTGCGGGCGTGCCCGGCCACCACGTTCTACCGAGCGGTGCAGGCCTTTGGGGTCCTGGAGTTGGAGAAGAACCCCGACCGCAAGGCCCTGGCCATGGAGGCCCTGATGCACAAACACCAGCCCGAGGGGGGCTACGCGCCCATCGACCCCAAGAGCCCGCTCTACCGCAAGGCCCTCGCGGGCATCGACGTGGTGGGCCTCAGCCTCGAGACCCTACGCGGCAAGGCCAAGCTCGGGCAAAACCGCTCTGCCGCCGAGCGGGGGCGGATCCTCGCGGGGCTGTGGGGACGGGGCGGACCGGGCGATGCGTTGGCGTGTTCGCGGGTGCTCGATGCGTGCCCGGACACACCCCGGGCGGGGTTCCTCAAGGCCCCTGACGAGATCAAGCTCGTGCCTCAGGTGGACGCCGAGGCCGACCTCGAGGCCGCCGTCTCCCTCCTCGTCGACCAGTACTGGAACGTCGATCGGTTCTCGCCCGCCTCCCTCGCAGCGGCCCATCGCGGGTCGAGCGCGTGGGTCGGCGCCCGCGACACGTCTGGAACCCTCATCGCCAGCGCCCGGGCCGTGTCGGACGGGGCCAAACACGCATGGGTCTACGACGTGGTGGTGGCCCCCGCGTGGAAGGGGCACGGGGTGGGGGCGGCCGTGATGGGCCTCCTCCTCGATCACCCCGCCGTACGGGGAGCCGCCTTCGTTCACCTCGGAACCCGCGACGCCCAACCCTTCTACGCCCGCCTGGGGTTTCGTGCGTCCCAGTCCCTGCCTCCGCGGCCGTACACCTCGACGACCATGACCCTCGTGCGCTGAGGGCCCCCGGTCTTCCCATCGTGCGGCGTGGGGCGTAGCCTCGGGGCCTGAGGAGATGCCAGGCATGACGACGACGTTGATTCGCGGCGGGACCGTGGTGACCGCCGAGGGAGAGTTTCGGGCGGACGTTCTGTGTGTGGGGGAGACCATCGCCGCGGTGGGTCCCGACCTGGAGGCCCCGGCGGGGACGCGGGTGATCGACGCGGGGGGGGCCTACGTGATGCCCGGGGGCATCGACCCCCACACCCACATGGAGCTTCCCTTCATGGGGACGGTGGCCTCCGAGGACTTCTTCTCGGGCACGAGCGCCGCCGCAGCCGGGGGCACGACGATGATCATCGACTTCGTCATCCCGTCGCCCAAACAGCGCATCCTCGATGCCTACCGCACCTGGCGGGGGTGGGCCGAGAAGGCCGCGGGTGACTACTCGTTCCACGTGGCCATCACCTGGTGGGACGAGACCGTACACGCCGACATGGAGACCCTGTGCCGCGAGCACGGGGTCAACAGCTTCAAGCACTTCATGGCCTACAAGAACGCCATCATGTGCGACGACGAGGTCCTGGTGAACAGCTTCACCCGGGCCGCCGAGCTCGGGGCCCTGTGCACCGTCCACGCCGAGAACGGCGAGCTCGTCTACCGGCTCCAGCAGGCCATCTACGACCGCGGGATCCGCGGCCCCGAGGGCCATCCCCTGTCGCGCCCTCCCGAGGTCGAGGGCGAGGCCGCCAACCGGGCCATTCGTATCGCCGAGGTCCTTGGGGTTCCGCTCTACCTCGTGCACACG
This sequence comes from uncultured Myxococcaceae bacterium, assembly GCA_964447205.1. Taxonomy (GTDB): domain Bacteria; phylum Myxococcota_A; class Polyangia; order Polyangiales; genus JAEUKH01. The sequence continues at coordinate 13,178 of CAYUSB010000027.1, read as the reverse complement.
TCGTGTATTGACGCCCTGGAGAGCATCGCCCGGGCCCGGATGGAGGGGCAGCGGGTGTTCGGCGAGGTCCTCGCCCAGCACCTCCTCATCGACGACAGCGTGTACCGCAACCCCGACTGGAACGCCGCGGCCCACTACGTGATGAGCCCTCCCTTCCGCCCGAAGGAGCACCAGGAGGCCCTGTGGCGGGCCCTTCAGTCGGGGGTGTTGCAGACCACGGCCACCGACCACTGTTGTTTCTGCACCCCGCAGAAGCAGGCGGGCCTCGACGACTTCCGCAAGATCCCCAACGGCACGGGCGGGGTCGAAGACCGGATGGCCGTCCTGTGGCACCACGGGGTTCGCACGGGGCGGCTGACTCCGAGCGAGTTTGTGGCCGTGACCTCGTCCAACACGGCGAAGATCTTCAACGTCTTCCCCAAGAAGGGGGCCGTGATGCCCGGGGCCGATGCCGACCTGGTGGTGTGGGACCCGTCCCGGAGCCGCACGATCTCGGCCAAGACCCACCATCAGAACATCGACTTCAACATCTACGAGGGCATGGAGGTGGTGGGCGGCCCGGCCTTCACCCTGAGCCGCGGCCGGGTGGTCTGGTCCGACGGCCAGCTCCACACCGAAAGGGGCTACGGCCAGTACGTCAACCGCCCCTGCAACCCCGTGTACTGGGACAGCCAGCGGCGGCGGAATGCCCGGGCCGTGCCGACCGCGGTCGAGCGCACCCGGCCCCCGACGGCCTGACCCGCACGCGCGGGTGGTCCGTCCCCGACCGCCCTGCTCCCTTCTCGACCCGCGGGCTGCTCCATTCTCGACCAGCTCCCTCCAGACTCCGCGCATCTCCCTTGGATTCCGCGGGTGGCACGGGCCCTGCGATGGGGCTCCGGGCATGAGCACCACCGTTCGATTCTGGGGCGTCCGTGGCAGCGTGGCCTCGCCGGGGCCCGACACCGTCAAGGTCGGGGGCAATACAAGCTGTGTCGAGGTTCTGGCCGGCTCGACCCGCATCATCCTCGACGCCGGGACGGGCCTCCGTCGCCTCGGCGACACCCTCCTCGGGCAGGGCCCCGTCGAGGCCACCGTGCTCCTGTCGCACCTGCACTGGGACCACATCCAGGGACTGCCCTTCTTCGCCCCGCTCTACGTCCCCAACACCCGCCTCCACATCGTCTCGGGCCCCTGCGGAACCCCCTGCCGCGACATCCTCCGCCGCCAGATGAGCGCCCCGACCTTCCCGGTCGACCTCGAGGCCCTGCCCGCCGCGTTGAGCTTCCAGGAGGTGCGCGAGCGCCAGCGGTTTGTCGTCGGCGACGCCGAGATCACCGTAGCCCGGGCCAACCACCCCGACGCCGTCTACGCCTACCGCATCGAACACGGGGGCCGTTCGGTCGTGTACGCCACCGACACCGAGCACTACGCGTGCGTCGATCCGCGGCTGCGGGCCCTCGCCCGGGGCGCCGACCTCCTGATCTACGACGCCCAGTATCTGCCGACCGAGTACACGGGCGAGGCGGGGATGAGCCGGGTGGGCTGGGGCCACTCCACCTGGGAGGCCGCGGTGTCGCTCGCCGAGGCCGCAGGGGTCGGGCAGCTCGCGTTGTTTCACCACGACCCGTCGCGCGACGACGAAGGCGTGGCCCGCATCGAGGCCCTGGCCCGCAGGCGTTTCGGCGACACCGTGGCCGCGTGCGAGGGGATGCGCCTCGAGGCCGGGGCGGGACGCTTGCACGACGAGGTCGCGGCCTGAGTCGTGTTAGCGTCCGACCGCTCCATGGAGCGCGACCACAAGCTCTCTCTCCTCCTCGACCTCGGGGCCCTGCTCGCCCAGGAGGTCGAGCTCGACGGGCTCCTCGGCCTCATCGGACAGCGGGTGGCCCAGACCCTGCGCGCCGAACGGGCCACCGTGTACCTCGTCGACGGATCGACCGGCGAGCTCCGGTCCCAGGTCGCCGACCTGCCCGAGCTCCGCGAGATCCGCCTCCCGCCGGGGCGCGGTGTGGCCGGTTGGGTGGCCGAGACCGGGGCCCTGGTCAATCTCCCCGACGCGGCCCGCGATCCGAGGCATTTCGCAGAGGTCGACCGGGCCACGGGGTTTGTCACCCGCACGATGCTCTGCGCCCCCATCGTCGACGCCCGACGGGCCACCCGGGGCGTGCTCCAGGTGCTCAACAAGATTGACGGACTCTTCGACAGCGAGGACGAGGCCTTCCTGCGGGCCCTGGCCCAACAGGTCTCCCAGGCCCTCGACCGAACCTCCCTGCGGCCCCCCGAGGGCTCCGCGCGAGGGGTCGAGCTGCGGGGGGTGTTCAATCACATCGTGGGGACCTCGCCGTCGATGCGGGCCGTGTCCGAGCAGGTGCTGCGAGTGGCTCCCACCGACGCCACGGTCCTCCTTCGGGGCGAGACCGGAACCGGCAAGGGCGTCTTCGCCCGGGCCCTGCACGCCAACTCCCGGCGCCGGGAGGGGCCGTTTGTGACCATCGACTGCACCACCCTGCCCGCGGCCCTGGTCGAGAGCGAGCTCTTCGGCCACGAGCGCGGGGCCTACACCGGGGCCGACCGACGGGTCGTGGGCAAGGTCGAGCGGGCCCAACACGGAACCCTCTTCCTCGACGAGGTGGGAGAGCTGTCGGTGACGACCCAGGCCAAGCTCCTGCGGCTCTTGCAGGAGCGGGCCTTTGAGCGGGTGGGTGGTCACGAGACCCTGCGGGCCGACCTGCGGGTGGTGGCCGCGACACACCGCGACCTGGCGGCGATGTGCGGGCGGGGGGAGTTTCGGCAAGATTTGATGTTCCGGCTGCGGGTGGTGGAGATCACGTTGCCTCCGCTGCGGGCCCGCGACGGCGACGAGGTGGTGGCCCTGGCTCGGCACTTCCTCGACACCCTGGCGCGGCGGTATGGGCGGGTGGGGTTGTCGTTGACGGCCGAGGCCCTCGACGCCCTGCGGGCCCATCCCTGGCCGGGCAACGTGCGGGAGCTGGAACACGCGGTGGAGCGGGCGGTGGTGCTGGCCCCGGGGACAGCGCTGGGTCCGGAGCTGCTGGGTCTGCCCGCGTGGGGGCCGCGGGCGCCGTGTGCGGTCGAGGGGGTGGTCGCGGAGACAGGGGCGGGGGAGGGGACAGGGGAGGGGGCAGGGGCGGGGGTGCGGCTGCCGTTGGGGCTGTCGCTGGCGGAGGTGGAGCGGCGGTATACCGAGGCGACTCTGGCCGCTCAGGCGGGCAACCGCAGCCGGGCGGCGGCCTCGTTGGGCGTCGGGCGCAACACGCTGCGCCGCAAGCTGCGCGAGGGATGAGCGGGGCTCACGCGAATCTCCTCGCGGTCAAGAATCACCTGGAGAAAGTGTGAAGCCAATAAAGGCACCAATATCAAACCAAATATTTGCATGAGGGAGATCCCTCTCTGGCGGGCGGTTGAACTCTCTGTGAAATGGAATTCCGACGTGGGAGTAGATTCCAAGCTCGATGCCCAAATACTCCCACTGTTGTGTCGCCATGATGCGACCACCGAGGATGACCATGTCCAATGTCTCCCTGACGGTCGAGCTGTGGGTCTCGGGGAACACATGGAGACACTCTGCATGTCGGTATCCAATCTGGACAGGAAATGCGACGCGCCATCCGGGGGCATACCTGCCGATCTCGTAGCCGATACCAAATGCATAGTCATCCAAAAATGGCAAAAAGTGACTCGACCCTTCAATGAAGAACTTCTCTGAGATGGTGATCGCGATTGAGCCGCCAAGAACTGTATGATCAGACCAGTCATTCGATAGCATTACTCCTCGCGTGAGGGGTGATAGCCGGAGAGACAAGCGATATTGGGGTTCGAGTTGTTGATGCCTGGTGCTGGTCGGGAGGCGGCCTCGTTGGACGGGTGTCTGCGCCCAAGCCGTCCCAGAAGACAGCAAAATCATCAGCGGCACACACAACAACTTGACGGACACAAAACACCTCCTACACAAGACTCCGCAAGGCAGACAAGCTCCCCGCGTTCACCCCCGCAGCAGGTGGAAGACGGCCAGCCCGTTCCACCAGCCTCCGGTGTCGTGGCCGCCTTCGAGGTGGCGCTCCCACTCAATCGTCAGCCCGGCGTCGCGGATCCCGTCGTAGGTCGCCTTGCGGATGACCGGGTCGTTCCAGTCGTCCATCAGGAGAATCGACGAGTCGGTCAGAAGCGGAGCCGCGGCCACGACCCCGTGATAGGTGCCCTCATACGAGTGGTCGCCGTCGTAGAAGTACACCCGCACCCGCGGCGGAACCAGCTTCTGCGCAAAGAGCTTCTGCGAGGTCGTGTGGAAGAATCGGACCTGGGCGCCCCCCTTGCTGTATCGGTCTACATTCCGATAGAGGGACCATTTCGCCAACACGCCGGGGCCCGTAAACTTGCCCCAGAAACGAAACTTGTCGCAGGCGTAACACAGCTTCCCCACGTTGCCGTGGGCGGCCGAGCACAGGGTGAGGCCCTTCCAGGTTCCGATCTCCAGGTAGGTGTCCCCCGGGTCCATGGCGGCCACCAGGCGGTTGAGGAAGTTACAAACCTGCGGACTGGAGAGGCCCTCGACCTCGACCAGATGGGTGGCTCCCACGAAGTCGTGGTGGGCCTCGAGGATGTCCTTGGCGATGTTCACGGCGGTGGCTCTCGGCGTTCGGGGGGATGCCGCGCGCGGGCCTGCGGGACGGGTCAGGGACCGACCTGTGTCGCCCCGACCGACTGGCTACGCGCGCCGCCAGTCGGAACCTCTACCAGCACCGTGCGTGCCGCGCTCCGTCGGGTCCCAACCACCGCCACCACCCGGTGCGACCCCGCCGTGGGCTGCCAGGTGGCTCCCGCAAGGGCCACTCCATCGACCTCCCACTGCGCGATCGTACGCCGACCGGCTACCCGGGCCACCAGCTCGACCTCCGGCAGAGCCCTCCGCCCGTCGATCACCCACACCGCCCCCTCGCGCGGCTCGATCACCTCCACCGCCTCCGCGGACGCGGCCGACTCGGCGATCACCACACCCGTCGGGTGGTTCCGCGCGACCCAGCCGGCGTACCGGGCGGGCAACACCCTGCGGCCCTCCGCGTCGTGGCCCGTACACGCCGTCTGCGGGGCCCTCCCCGCCGGAACCCGCTCCACCACCGTGTGCACACACCCCGGGCCCGGCAGGTGCCCCGTGTCGGCGCAGAGGGCCACCGACTCCATCTCGGGGCGACGCAGGGCCGGGACCGCACCGGCGACCAGACGTTCGGCCGCGGCCAGGACACGTACCGCCACCGGGGCCGCCGCCTCGAAGCCCGAGACCTGGGCCATCGGGGCCGAGGCCGGGTCGCCCAACCACACGACAACCGTAAACCGGCTTGACGACACCCCCGCCCAGGCGTCGCGCCAGTTGCTGCTCGTTCCGGTCTTGAGGGAGAACTCAACGCCCGGGCCCAGGGCCCGCAGGTCGTCGCCGAAGCCCTGACGGCGGGCGTTGGGGTCGCGCAACACGTCGAGGGTCATGGCCACCGCGGCGGGGTTCATCACGGGGGTGGGCGTCGGCGGGCGGGTGCGGGGCAGGAGGGTGGGGCGCAGGAGGGTTCCGCCCCGGGCGAGGGTGGCGTAGACGGTGGCCATCTGCAGGGCCGTCACGTCGACCCCCCCGAGCACCACGGCCTCGCCGTACGCATCGGCCTCCCGCGGAACCCGCAGCCCCAACGCCCGCAGCCTCTCGACGATCTCCGGGGCCCCCACCTGGGCCGCCGCATCGAGGGCCGCGAGGTTGAGCGACGAGGCCAGGGCCCGCCGGGCGCTCACCGGCCCCCGCTCGCGTCCGTCGTAGTCGCGGGCGAAGAAGCTCACCCCCCGGGCTCCGCGCAGCCTGTCCTGAACGTCCGCCAACGGGGTCGCAGGCGTGGCCCCCCGCGCGAAGAACATCTCGTACACCAGGGGTTTCATCAACGACCCGGGTTGTCGTTCGGCCCGCAGGAGGTCCATGGCCCCGCCCGGATAGGCCGCCCCGAACCGGGCCGCGGCCACGTAGGCGAGGACCTCGGCGTTGTCGTTGGCGAGCACCACGGCCGCGCCGTTGAAGGCTCCCCGAGAGGCAAACCGATCGACGGCCACCCGCACGAGGGTCGCGACCTCGCGTTGCAGGGGGCGGTGGAGGGAGGTGCGGAGGGAGGTTCCGGTTCCGCGTCGGGTGCGGAGGGCCTCCTGGGCGGCGGCCTCGACAAAACGCAGGGCGTCGGCCTGGGTCTCGCCCCCATCGTGGAGCGACACGGTCTCGCGGCGGGCGGCGTCACACTCCGCGGGCGTGAGGGTGCCCCGGACCCGCATCCGGCCGAGCACGAAGTCACGGCGGGCGAGGGCTCGGGCGAGGTGTCGGCGGGGTTCGGTGGCGCTCGGGGCCTGGGGGATGCCCGCGAGCAGGGCGGCCTCGGCCACGGTGAGGGCGTTGGGAGATTTGCCGAAGTACACCTCGCTGGCCCGGGCCACCCCGACGACCCCGTTGCCGAAGGGCAAGCGGTTGACATACTGGGTGAGGATCTCGTCCTTGCCCATGACCCGCTCCAGGGCCACGGCCCGCACGGCCTCGACGAGTTTGCTCCACAGCCCGTGGGGGCGTCCGTACCGGAGCTTGACGGTCTGTTGGGTGATGGTCGAGGCCCCCGACCAACGACGACCGGGTACGAGGTTGTGCACCACGGCCCGGGCGATGCCCCAGGGGTCGACCCCGGAGTGGGCGTAAAACCGCCGGTCTTCGGTGGCGATGAGGGCCCCGAGGAGGTGGGGCGAGACCTCGCGCAGGGCCACCCAACGCCGGTCGACCCCGCCCGGGCGCAAGACCCCGATCCCGAGGCCGTCGCGGTCGAGGACGGGCAGGGAGTCGGGGGTGGCGGCGAAGTCGTCGCGGTGTACGAGGCCGCCCCAGCGCACGGCCGCCTCGAAGGCGAAGAGGAGCAGGAGGAGGCAGAGCCCGAGGCCCCGGGCGACGGCGAGGAGTCGTCGGATCCAGGGCCCGCGCATCAGGGCCGGACCACGAGGCGGGTGGCCGTCGAACGGGCGAGGTAACCCGGGCGATACAGGGCCTGCATGTGGGCCGGAGGCAGGGTGTACCGACCCGGAACCGTGGCCCGCACGGCGAAGGTGTACTCCTGGAGCTCGCTGCGTCCGGCCTGGAGGGCGAACCACCCGGCCCCGCCGGTCACCCAACGCCGGGTGATCCCGCTGACCGAGCGCATGGCGTGGAAGACCCGGGCGTCGACGAGCTCTTCCTCGTCGTCGGTCTGGCCGAGGAGGGTGCTCACGGCGGCCCGCGGGTCGCTCTGGAAGGTCCCCTGGACGGGCTCGAACCCGCCGCCCACAGGCGACCGCAGCACGACGTTGCCCGGCGAGGATCCCTCGTCGTACACGAAGAGGCGCACCCGCACGAGGTCGCCCACCCGCACCGCGGCTCCGTCGGCGAGGGGCCGCCCGAGGGAGTCTTCCAGGATGCGGTGCACGGTGGCGTCACGGCCCCGGGCGATGGTGTCGTGTTCGCCGAGGGGGGAGGCCCAGCGGGCGTTGAGGGCGAAGTACACGGGGGTGGGGCTCTGCACCGTCACCGTATGCGTCCCGGGCCGGAACACACTCGTCGGCAGGGTCACCCGGGCCCCGCCCTGGGACTGGATGGTGACGGGCACGGAGGCCCCGTCGACCTGGAGGTTGATCGAACCCGGACGGGCCGGGGTGTACCGCCGCGCGAGTGCGGCGAGGCCCAGCATGGCGTAGCTGTGCCCGTGGGTGAAGGCCGGGGCCTCGGGGTCGCCCGCGTCGAGGCCTCGGGCCCGTTGGGCCAGGTCGAGGGCGAGGGCGGGGTCGTCCATGCTGCGGGCCGCGGCTTCGAGGACGGCCCCGACGGTGCGGGTGGGCGACAGGTACCACTGCTCGCCCGGGTCTTCGGCGGGCTGGGTGGACACCCCGAGGGCCGTCACGGCCGAGCGCACGAGGGCCACCCGCTGGGGGTCGTCGGCCTCGAGGGACAGGGCGAGTTGAGCGAGGCCGAAGGGCCCGAGGAGTTCGCGCCGCGCGAGGAGCTGGGTCACGGCCGCGCCCCGGGGATGACCGGCCTCGCGCAGGGTGCGCAGGGCCAGGGCCAGGCCGTCGAGCCCGGACGGTCCGAGCTGCTCGAAGCCGCTGTTGTCAATCTGGTTGCCGATGTAGGCCACGGCCCGGTCGATCATGCCCTCGGGCAGCTCGATCCCGGCGATGCGGCAGTGGGTGAGCGCCAGCAGGACGTGCAGGCTGAGGGCGCTGTCGGCCATGCTGTCGTGGTTGCCGTAGTGGGTAAACCCGCCGTTGGTGGACTGAAACTCGTGCAGGCGGGCCGCGGCCCGGGTGATGCGGAGCCGTTGGGTCTCGGCGGAGAAGGTCCCGCGCGGGAGGGTCTCGGCGAGGGACAGGGCGCTCAGGCGCCGGAGGATGTCCGAGGCGAGGCTGTCGGCGGACTCCCAGGCGGCGAGGTCGCGGTCGGCGAGGAGGCCCTCCAGGCCGACGAAGGGGTGGGCCGCGAGGGACAAGACCACCTCGGGGCCCAGGGCCTCGCCCTCGGCGGGGCGTTCGAGGGTGAGGGTTCGGGAGCCGGAGATGGCCCCGAAGAGGGAGGCCCGCGACCAACGGGCCCGGGGGGCTACGGGGATGGTGCGTTCGACGGTGTCGCGGGAGCCCGCGGCCTCGGCCTCGATCCAGACGGGGAGGCTCCCGACGGCGGAGGTGGAGGGCTCGGGCGCGTCGAGGGGGAGGGGAACGGGGCTCGACCCCTGGGGGGCCACCCGGATGCGGTGTTCGGTCACGGGGCCGGCCCCGAGGCGGGTGCGGACCCGGACGTCGAGGGGCTGGTCGGTGGTGTTCTGGATACGGACGGAGGGCTCGGCGTGGTCGCCCGCGGTGAGGGTGCGGGGCAGGGTGGCCTGCACGATCACGGGGCGGGTGGCGGTGAGGTGTTGTTCGGCGAGGCCGCTCTGTTCGCCCGCGTTGGTGGCGAGGGCCATCACGCGGTACTCCGTGGCCCGGGGCGGGAGGTGAAACATCACGGTGGCGTTGCCGCGGGCGTCGGTCTGCACCCGCGGGGCCCACAGGGGCGTCGGGTCGAAGGCGTCGAGGCTGTCGCGCAGGCCGAGGCTGGCCCCGTCCTCGTCGCCGTCCCCGCTGGCCGCCGAGTCGGCCAGGAGCGGAACCCGGCTCGCGAGCTGGCGTCGCAGGTCCTCGAGGCGAAACCCGGGTGCCGACCGCGGGCGCATCGACGCGAAGGGGTCGTGGAGGCGATACCCGGTGAGGCGCAGGATGCCCTCGTCGACGGCCCACAGCGACACCCGGGTGGAGACCGGTCGACCGTCCCCGTCGGTGACATGCACGGTGACCGGGACGTCCGTCCCGACCAGGCTGCGGGTGGCGGGCAGCTCCACCTGAACCCGCAGGGGCGAGCTTCCCGTACGCACCCCGAGCTCGGTGGCTCCCCAGCGCAGGTCGGGAGCGTTGAGGTCGACTCCGTCCGCTCCGGGCGGGCCCGTGCGGGGTTTGACCAGGGTGACCGTGACGAAGGCATTGGGGATCATCGCGGCGGTGATGGGCAGCTCCAGGCTCACCCCGCCTCCGCGTACGGTGCGTCGCTCCTCGTGCAGGACCCGTCCCCGCACCACGGTGATGAGGGCCTGGGCCTCGGGCCAGGGGCACTCGAAGGCGATCCGGGCCCGCTCGCCCACGTACCAGTCGGCCCGCAGGGGGGTGAGGGTGATGGGGGCCCCGGGGGGGTCACGTTCGGGCTGGTCGCCGGGGCCGGCGACGTAGGTGCGGGTGCTGGCGAGGGTGACCCGATGGGCCTCGTCTTCGCTGCGGGCCTCGACGAGGTAGCTCCCGGGCCCTTCGGGGACAAACCCGCAGGCCTGGTCCTCCTGCCCCGAGGTGACCTCGCAGCGGTGCACGATCTCGCGGGTCCGAGCCCGCTGGGCCACGAGCTCGGGGGTGCCCTCGTCGGCGTTCTCGTGCCGCTCGAACCAGCTCCGCCAACCCTCGCGGGTGATGGTGATGGCCACCCGGCGGCCCACGGCGGGAGCCCCGTTCGCATCGAGGGCGATCACTCTTCCCTCGACCCGCGATCCGGCCGCGAGCCACGGGGCCATCGGGCGCACGCCCAGGCGCCAGGACGCGGGCATCACGGTGAAGGTCCGGGTGCTGGTGGTCTCTTCGCCGCCGGGGTCTCGGACGGTGACCTCGAGGCTGTGGGTCTCGGCCGCCCCATGGGTGACGGTGGGGGTGAGGCTCACGGTGCCTTCGCCCGCGCTGGAGAGGGTGAGCTCGCCTTCGGCGAGGGTTCCGTTGGCCCTGGGGGCGTCGACGGGGCCGAAGTGAAACCGGGACCACTGCTCGGGGGCTGCGGGGGCCTCGGCGCGGGTGAGGGTCCATCGGGCGAGGCCCTGGGCCACGGGGGCACCGAAGAGGTACGCGCTCGCCACCTGGACGGGCAGGGCTTCGCCGTGCAGGGCCGTGCTGCGCGGGGTCCGCAGGTCGACCCGCAGCCGCGGGGGGCGAAACTCCGCCACCTGGACGCTCCGGGTGGCCGCCACCACGCCCGTGCGCACCTCCACCTGCACGCTGTAGTCCCCGAGCGACGCCGTCGGCCCGAGCGGAAACTCCGCGCTGAGCTGTCCATACGCGTCGGCCCGCCCGGGGGAGCGGGCGACTACGCCTCCGGGGCCCATGAGGATGACGGTGGCCCGCTGACGGCGTGCGGCTGCGAGGGCCTCGCCGCGCAAGGTCCGCAGGAAGATCACGGCCCGCACGGTCTCGCCCGGACGGTAGGCCCCGCGGTCGGTCACCACCGAGCCGAGAACCTCGGACGTGGTGGTGGTCCCGGTGGTGGCGTTGAGGCCGAGTTGGGCGGCTCCGACGGCGTGTCCGGGGCCGAGGACGAGCACGGCCCGGTCGTTGGCGGTGCGGGCTACGAGGGCGAGGCGCGACGCGGTCTCGGGGGGCTCGGCGAGGCGGGCCACGCCCTCGGCGCTGGTGCGGCCGCGCACGACGACCCTGCCCGTGGGGTCGTGAAGCTCCACCGCGGCGTCGGCGATGGGGGATCCGTTCTGCAGCGAGGTGATCCAGACGAGGTGTTCGCCGGCGGGGGTGCGGAGCGACGAGAGGCCGAGGTGGGTGCGTTGTACGAGGCGAGGTGTGGCGAGGGGCTCGGCCGTGGCGTCGACGGCCACGAGGGCCATGTCGCCGACCCGGGACCACTCAAACTGCCCGCGTCCCCAGCGGTTGGGGCGCATGGAGGGGACGAGCCCCGCGAGGGGAGTCCGCTGCCAGTCGGTGCGGGCCCTCGCCGGTTCGAGGGCCGCGATGCCCTCGGAGCCCGTTGGAACAGCCACGGCCCGGACGGCCCCTTCTTCGGCGTGAACGGCCGTGAGGGGGAGGGGGCGGGCGAGGTCGCGTTCGAAGGCCACGGCCTCGCGCAGAGAGCCCACGGCGGGGGCCAGTCCGCGGCTTCGCACCGCGAGGGGAGGCGTCGGCAGGAGGGCGGCTCCGTCGTCGGCCCGGAGGCTCGGCAGACGCAGCTCGTACACCTGCCCCGGGGCCCAGTCACCGCGCAGGGTGAGGGCTCTCCCCGCCACGGTCACCCGCAGATTGGGAACGGCCGGTGCGAGGCTCACGTCACTCGGCCCGACGGCCCCGAGGGGGTGCGAGCTCCGCAGGGTGAGGGCCTCGGCGATGTCCACCACACGCCCGGGCCGTGCGGCGTATTCGCAGTGCAGCATGGTGTCGGACTGGGCGGTGCAGCCGACCCCGTCGATCTGCGGGCGCGGGATCACCTCGACCGAGAAGTACCCCGGGGCCTCCCCCCAGGTCTGGCCCTGGGACGGGGCGTACACCACGGTGAGCCGCGACCCGGGAGACAGGGCCTCGGCGGGCACGAGGTCGACGAAGCCGATGCCGTTGGAGGGGGTCGCGGCCCGCGAGGTGAAGGCCAGGGTGCGACGCAGGCCGTTGTTCTCGAAGAGCATGACCTCGCGACCGACCTGGGCCACGTCGGGGAGCCCTTGGTACGCGAGGCGGATGGGAGCCTCGGCGGCGATGCGCCTGCGCACCTGAGGGAGGTCGAGCCGGGGGGTGGCGTCGAAGGCCACCGTGCGGGTGGTGTCGTCGGGGAGGGCTTCGCCCGCGAGGGTGCGCAGGGCCGGGCTGAAGGTGAGTTGGGCGGTGACGGTGGCCTGCAGGGCAGCCGGGTCGGGGGTGAAGGTGAGGGAGGCCCGGGAGGTCCAGCGGGTGGTGCCGACGACGGGCGGGGTGAAGCGCAGGAGGTCGGCTTCGGCTTCGCGGCCCACCCGGACGGCTCCGACCATGGGGCGGTTGAAGCGCAGGGTGAGCTGCTGTCCCCGGGTGATCCGCGTCCCTTCGCCCGAGGGCTCGACCAGGGCGAACTCCTCGGGACCGTCCGCGGCCAGGAGGGGGCTGAGAGGCGTCGACGGGGGCAGGAGGTCGGACAGCAGGAGCCGCGACGGTCCGCGGAGCATGGCCGCGGTGGGCAGGGCGGCGTGGCGGGTGCGGCCCCGCAGGGCCACGAGGGCCACGACCGCGGCCGAGGCGGCGACCACCCCGACGGTCCAGCGCGACCTGCGCCGAGGGGGCTGGGGAGAGCCCTCGATGGCCACGGTGGCCTCGGTGGCGCGGTACGGGTGGAGCTCTGAAGGGGGGGTGTTCATCGCGGGGGCATTGTGCAACCGGGCGACCAGCGGCGGGGACACGAAAATCCCCGGTGGGTTCACGTCGTAGGCGCGCCCGTCCCGTGGCCTCCGCGACACGCGACAGTGGGCCACCGTCCACAGGCTCGGGCGCCCTTCGTGGGGTGCCCGCACGATGGAGTTGACGGACCGCCGGGCCAGGCGTAGAAGCCCCTTCCTCCTCGGCGGCCACACGATCCGGCGGGGGGCCGACGGCGAGAAAAAAGTTCCTGACGGCGGCGCGAGAGCGGGTAGAGTCACTGCTCCCCGGCGGCGAAACGGCGGCAGACGCCAGCGCTCGACGGTGAGACCCCCCAGGGCCAAGACGGCCCCCAAGGCGCGAGCCCACAGCTCGCCCGATCTTTGAAAACCTGGTTGCAAGTCGAGTCGGTCGCACCCTTCGGGATGGGGCAGGCTCGCACCGAGCCGCGCGACACGTCGTAGCGGTTCGGCAGATGTACGGATCCG
>CAYUSB010000026.1:81589-117073 GCA_964447205.1 uncultured Myxococcaceae bacterium | reverse complement strand
TTGTCGGAGTTTGGCGGGAGGCCGGGCAGGCTGAATCGCTAAGTTGACAGCGGTAAACCACGGCCAGTTTGGGATTCGTGGTTTTCGCAAGGAGACGCAAGCGCCGCAAGGAAGGCCGACGAAGGCGGGCTGTATGCCCGGCGAGGAGGGCTGACGCCGCAGCGCGCCGCGGATCTGCGGCGAAAACTACGGATCCCGAACTGGACGTGGTTTAGTTTGAAACTCGCCCCTACAGCCGCGGAATCAGGCTGCGGAGGCTGGTCAGTCGGAGGAGCGGCCGCGGAAGGCGACCTGGAGGACCTGGCGGGCCAGGGTGGGGGCCCGGACGCGCCACAAGGGGCCGTTGGCGACCATCACGGCGAGGGACAGGCGACGGCCCGCGCCCTCGGCGTTGCCCACGAACCAGGTGTAGGCGCTGTTGGGCTCGCGGCCGGTGAGGGTTCCGGTCTTGCCGCCGACGACGATGTCGGGGAGGTAGGCCCGGCCCGCGGAGTCGTGGAAGGCCGTGCGGGCCGTCCCCTCGCTCACGGTGCGCAGCATGGCCCGCCCCAGGGCCTCGGCCACCTCCGGCGGAACACTGCGCCGCCACGGTCGGGCCCCCCCGGCCTGGATGACCTGCCCCGTGGGGCCCTCGATCCGGTCGATCACCCAGGGGCGGAGCATCTCGCCCCCGAGGGCGATCCCCTGGGCCAGGAGGGCCCCGTGGAGGGGGGAGAGGTGGCTGTTCCAGAAGCCCGCGGCGGTGCGGGCGAAGGGGAGGGTCTCGGTCGGGATGTGGTACCCGCTCGGAGGCACCCGCGCGTCAAACGGAACCTCCTCCCCGAATCCCCACTGCCTCGCCGACTCGGCCACCGTGTCGGGGCGCAGAAACTCCAGGGCCCTACGGGCGAACACCGTGTTGATGCTCCGCGCGAAGGCCTCGCCGATCGTGCTGCACTCCCGGTCGCGGCGCGGATCGGCGATGAGCTCCCGCATCGTGAGGCCGTGAAACCCGCCCGACCAGCAGGTGGTGTCCCGCTCCCCGAGCCCGTGCTGAAGCAGGGCCGAGGCCGTCACGATCTTGAACACGCTCGCCGCGGGCGGATCCACGCTCCGGGCGAGGTCGCCCCCGTCGCCCCCGTACGAGGCGTACACGAGCACCCGCCCCGTGGCCGTGTCGAGGACCACCACGCCGGCCCGGGGGATCTGGTGACGGGCCATCAGGGCCACGGTCCCGCGTTGCCAGGCAGGCTCGACCGTGAGGACGGCCCGACGCCCCGCGGGGAGCCCCGTGACGAAGCGCCCGAGGCCGGCCTGGAAGCGCATCCGGCCAGGCTCGAAGCCCTCCACAGGCGCCGCGATGGGCCGCGGGGACGCCCCCTCCGGGCGAGCCACCGGCCCCTGAGCCAGAACCTGGGACAGGGCCATCGGCGCGGCCCGCCCCGCGCTCGCGTACCGCGTCCACAGCCACGGGACCGTGGCCCCCACCACCCCCAAGGTCATCACCATCCGGGTCTGCAGACGCATCACGACCGCAGGGCGTACCGACCGGGCTCCCCTGCCGTCAACTTTCCGCCCCGATCCCCACCCCGTAGAGAGTTCACGCTCGTCGACAAATCGTGTGCCGCACGCACTCGGTGCTAGGCTCCTGGGAGTGAGCGAGGAGGACGCACAGAAGACCAGCCCCTATCAGGCCGCGGGGACGGCTCCCCGTAACAGCCGCGACACGCGGGCCCGAGAGGCCTGCCTCGTGGTCCTGCACGGCGAGGGCATCGGGCGGCGGGTGGCCATCGGGGCGGTCCCCCTGTCCGTGGGGCGGTCCCCGACCTCCGAGCTGGTCTTCGAGGAGGAGTGCGTGTCGCGGCACCACTGCCGGGTCGAGCCCTCGACCTCGCGGTCCGGGTCTCAGCCCGACACATGGCACATCGTCGACCTCGGCAGCACCAACGGGACCCTCGTCAACGACACCCCCGTCGAGCGTCAGGCCTTGCAGCACGGCGACCAGATCCAGATCGGCCGCAACATCTGCAAGTTCCTCGTCAGCGGCTCGATCGAGTCGGCCTACCACGACGAGATCCACCGCCTCGTGACCACCGACGGCCTCACGGGCCTGCCCAACCGCCGGGCCTTCGAGGAGGCCCTGCAGCGGGAGTTCTCCCGGGCGACCCGCTACACGCGCCCCATGGCCATCTTGATGATCGACATCGATCACTTCAAGCGGGTCAACGACACCCTCGGCCACCTCGCCGGCGACGCGGCCCTGCGCCAGATCGGGGCCCTCCTGCGCACCAACCTCCGCCGCGACGACCTCGCGGCCCGCCTCGGGGGCGAGGAGTTCGCGGTGCTCCTGCCCGAGATCGACCGGGCCGGGGCCACCCTGACCGCCGAGAAGCTCCGCCGCCTCATCGAGTCGCGCCCCGTGGTCTTCGACACCCAACGCTGGCCCCTCACGGTGTCGATCGGGATCGCCAGCCGGGCCGTGACAGACACCGAGGCCATCGAGGTCGTGCGCCGGGCCGACGACATGCTCTACGTCGCCAAACGCGAGGGCCGCAACCGCGTCCGGGGCTGATACCAATCCGCCCTACGCCCGTTCGTAAATCATCCGTCGGCTTTCGTTCTCGCTCTCCCACGACGTACCGGAGTACGTCCTGGTCGGTCGCCCCGGGCGCGCTCGACGGATGATTCACGCCCGGACGCAGGGCGAATCGGTACGAGTCAGCCCGGCTCTCCGATGCCCGACCCCCGGGCCGGCACGACGATGAACACGGGCCGGGAGTCGACCACCGCCCCCGCCCTACCGAGCACCTCGATGGTGGCCCGATAGAGCTGGGCCCGGGAGCCTCCCTCGGCGAAATCGTTGAAGAAATCGACCCGGAACGTCACCGTCGTCGGCACGAGCCCCGCGCCCTGCCGGGTGGCCGGCACGACGTTGAAGAACGTGGTCATGTCGCGGCGCTCGTACCCCGTCGGGGCCTCGGGGTTGCCGCGCAGGGGCGACACGCTCTTGAGGAAATCGGCCGTGGTGCGCCCCGCCGGAAGGCCCATGGCCATCGCGTCGGGCACCGTCCGGGTGGTGATGTCTTGCCGGCTCTGGGTGGCGAGGTCGGTCACAGCCCGCACGACGGCCTGGGCGATGCCTCCGACCCCTCCGCGCCCGGGGCCAAACACCAGAGGCATCCCGTCGGCGGTGGTGGTGCGGGTGCGCATGGCCACCTGGCGGGCGTTGTCGTAGTGGGCCCCGCCCACCCCCGTGCCTACGTCGACGCCGACGAAGAAGCCCCCGCGGCGGTTGAGGGCCGTCACGAGGTCGTTGCAGTTGTGCCCCTGGGTGGACGTGAGCGATCCCCCGAGGCAGCCGTCGTACCAGGCCGCGTCGGAGGTCACCACCAGGATGGGAACCCGCCCCTCCGAGAAGCACCCCCACCCGTACCGCGGCTCCCTGGACGTCGACCCACAGTCGCGCGCGGGGTCGACCCGCGGGACCCACCCGTTGCCCGTCGGGTCGAGGGCGTTGCGCACCGAGCGCAGGGCCGGGGCGCTGGTCTCGTACCCGCGCGAACCCGCCCCCTCGATGACCTCGAAGGCCGCCTCGGTCACACACTCCGGGCCGTTGCCCCCGAAGCGCACCCCCGTGGGGCTCATGGCGGTGTCCTGCTCGATCGTGCGCATCCCGTTGAAGGCCCGCTGCACGGCCGCGGCGTCGGAGGTGATGGCCTGACGCACCCACAGGGTGTAGTCGCCCGGGGTGCCCGCCTGCCCGTCGCAGGCTCGCCCTTCGTGGACGAGGGGCCGCCCGGGCGGGATGCTCGCCGGGCACATGGGCATGGCGTCAAACGAGGCCACCCCCATCCGCACGTCGGGGATCTCGGCCTGGATGCCCGACACGATCAGCCGCGAGAAGTTGTCGCGGAGGTTGTTGATGCTGGGCTGCATCGACTCGGAGTTGTCGACGAGGAAGAAGACGTCGGCCTTGCGGATGCGGGTGGTGAAGTCGAAATCGCGCATCTCCCGGGGGCCCGCGGCGGGGGGCGGGTGATACGGGAGCACGACGTAGAGCGACCCGGTCGGGGGCATGGAGGCCGGGTCGGTGGGGTTTGACCCCGCGGCCTGCTCGATGAGGTCGGTGGCCCCGTCGCCGTCGGTGTCGGCGGCGCAGGGGTTGGAGCCCGCCGTCCGCTCCTCGGCGTCGGTGAGGCCGTCGTTGTCGCTGTCGGTGTCGCGCCAGTTGGCGACCCCGTCCATCGGGGCGTCGCAGTTGTCGCCGACCCCGCCGCAGATGAGGGGGCGGGCCATGGACTCGTACCGGGGGTACGCCCGGCGGGCCTCGACGGCGTCGGGGAAGCCGTCGTTGTCGCTGTCGGTGTCGAGGTAGTCGGGCATCCCGTCGCCGTCGGTGTCGACGCTGGGGGCGCCCTCCACCCCGTCGTCGAGCCCGTCTCCGTCGCTGTCGCGGCAGGGGCCCCCGGGCGTGGTCCCGAGGTCGACAGGAATGAGCCGATCGACCCGGGTCACGTCGGCGAAGGGATCGCCCCCGTCGGGGGTGAGGACGCCCGGGTCGTCGCCCGCCGAGCAAGCCGCCAGGGTCGCCGTCATCACCACCGTGGGCCACACCCTGCGCTTCGCCATCGTCCTGACCTCTCCACGTCGACCCGCAGCCGTTGCGCCGCTTCGGTCTGCACGGTACCGCCCCGCGGGGCGCCCCCGCAAGGCCGACCCATATCATACCGATGTGCCCTGCGTCCGAGCGTGAATCAGCCGTCGACCGCGCCCGCAGCGACCGACCAGGACGTACTCCGGTACGGCACTGGACTACAACAGGACGTAAGCCGACGGATGATTTACGAGCGGGCGCGGGGCGGAGCGCGATCAGCGCGGCCCGGCGAACACCGGGCTGAAGGCCGACGGAGCCTGAAAGCCCCCAGGCGCCGCGGACATGGCCGGGCGCACCCCCATGCCTCCTCCCATGCCCCCCCCCATCGCCCCCACAGGGGCCGCATAGGCCGCAGGGGCGTAGGTGGGCTGGGACGAGGGCATCATGGCGGCCCGGGGGGCCCCGTAGCCTGCCCCCATGGGATAGGCCCCAACGATGGGCGAGGTGGGGGTGTAGGCGGGCCGCATGACGGCCGTAGGGGCCATGGCCGCCTGGGCCCCGATGAAGCCGGCCGTGGAGGGCATGTAGCCCCCGCGGAAGTGGGGCATCGCCGCGGAGGGAGGCAGGGCGCTCGGCCCGGCATAGGTGCTCAGGAATCCGCCGGAGGGCGCGGAGGGACCGGGGCCCATGACCGGGTCGGGGCCTCCGCGGCCTGCCCACAGGGCCCCCGGAGCCACGGAGGGAGCGGCCGCCCGCATCGCGGGGCCCCAGGTCATCCGGCGGGGCTCGGGGGCCTGGCGCGAAATGATGGCCTCAGGGCCGAGGGAGCCCGTCCGGCCGTAGCCCATGGGGACCTCCACCCGGCTGCCCAGGGTGACGGTCTCTCGGGGAGGACCGACGGCCACAGGGGCCGAGGGGTCGATGCCCCGGAGGCCTCCGGGCGCGCTGTCGAGGGCCCGGAGGGTGCCCGTGGCGGGGTTGTACAACCTCGCCACCGACGGAATCTCGGGGATGTCGTCGGAGGGCCCCACCCGTTGAGTTAGGGGCTCTCGAACGGGCTGCCCCACGGCGGCTCCCCCTGCCCCATCGCTGGGGATGCCCAGGCGGGGCGAGGTGGCCCAGACCTGCGGGACGGGGCGGGCCCCCTGGGTGGCGACCCCGACGGAGCCGGGAGAGGGCCCCCAGGCGTAGCGGACCCCGCCGTATCCGGGGGTCGCGGGGATCTCGTGGGTGCGGTAGTAGAGCGACGAGGCGGCGGGGCCGAGGATGGCCCGCCCATAGAGGCCTGCCCCGGGCAGGGCTCGGGCGGAGCAGTACACATACGGGGCGGCGAAGGAGGCCCCCTCGGGCGGGCGCGGCGACCACCCCACCCATCCGCCCCCGACCCGCCAGTCGACCCACGCGGGCGCAAAGGTGCGCCCCGGAACCCAGGCCCAGGTGCGCTCGACGAGGACCCACCGACCGTAGTGAAACGTGAGGCTCCCCCAGGCGTCGTCGCTCTGCCAGTACCAGCCCTGGGCCGTGAGCTCCCACCGCCCTCGGGAGAGATACGGGACGAAGCCCTCTCCGACGCGCTCCTCGTCGGGGATCCACACCCGACCGTAGGCGTCGTGCTCGTGCCACTGGCCAAAATCCATCAGGGCCCCGAGCGAGACGCTCTGGAGCGGTCGCGGGGCGTCGCCGGTCCAGGCCGTCGCGGGGGCGGCCCGGGCCGGGGCCGTCCCGACCTCGAGGCGGGTGCGGGTCGACACGGTGATGACGCGGTCGCGGTAGACCACGCAGCCGCTCGTCATGCTGCCCAGCAGCGCCCACAGCCCCAACCAGGATGTCCGGACCATCGGCGACCTCCTCCGGTCATGGCGTCGACGACGCCTGCCAAGGGTCGACACGTAGCACAGCCCCCAGCCGGACGAAAGGCGGGGGGCTCCGGAGGCTCGTCAGGCCCCGGGGCCTTCTTCTTCGCGCACGATCTGGAGGAGAGCTGCGGGGCTCTCCGCCGCGATGATGCGTGCCCTCACCCGCGGATCGCGCAGGAGCCGAGACACCCGGGCCAGGGCCCGGAGCTGATCGCCGGGGCAACGCTCGGGAGCCAGGATGGCCACGAAGATGCGCACAGGGCGGCGGTCGATGGAGTCAATCTCCACACCCTCGGGGCTCAGGGCCACCGCGGCGATGACCCGGGTCAGCCCCGGCAGGCGCCCATGGGGGATGGCCACCTCGTCGCCCACCCCGGTCGAGGCCAGGGCCTCTCGCTCGCGGAGGACCCGCACCACGGCAAGGCGCTCCGGGGCCTCTGGCCCTTGGGTGAGCAAGGTAGCCAGGGCATCGAGGGCAGCACCCTTGTTGGTGGCGGCGAGGGAGGTGCTGACGCGCTCGTCGCTCAAGAGATCGCTCAGCCGCATGGCGACGGGCGCGGGGATACCCCTTCGCCTCGCCCATGTCCAGCGAGAGCGGCGCAGGCCCTGGCGAATCCAGCGGCGGGGTCGCGCGGGGTGAAAATGGGACTGGGATTGGGGAGCGAGGGCGGGACGGGCGGAGCGAGGGGGCGGGGGACGGTCAGTCGACCCCGGAGTCTCCGCCCGTGTCGGAGGAGACCAGCGAACGGGCGGCCTCGGCGCCCTTCTTGTTGCGGGCCTGGGTGTCGTGGTGGCGGGAGATCTGGTGCTCGATCTTGTCAATCATCAGATCAATGGACTTGTACATGTCGTCGCTGTCGCTGCGGGCCTGGTACTGGCGACCGACGGAATTCACGAGGACCTCGGCGACGTGCTGATGCCGCTCCGTGGAAAAGGTCACGTGGGCGTCGAGGGGCTGCCGGAGGTACTTCTGCACGCGTTCGAGCTTTTCGTGCACGTAGTCCTTGACGGCATCACTGGAAGTCATCTGCCGGAAGGTGATCGCAATTCCCATCGTCGTCCTCCATCGAGCGTGAGCCCACCGTGAGGCGCCGTCATGGAGGCTCCACGGGGGCGATGCGGGGGGAGCCACGTGCTCCGCCCGGGTGGGTCGTGCGGTTGACTCGCGCGGCCACCATCACTCAACTCCTAACCCGTGAGAAGCTTCCGCGAAAGGCCCTCCTGCCCTCCGCGCAAACTTCTCGCCCCTTACGCCCCCATCCGATCAGTAGTACTGCTTGCGCTTGGCGCTGGAGAGGATCCCGAGCATCTCGCGGTACTTGGCCACCGTCCGGCGGGCGATGAGGATCTTGTGGGCCTCGAGCTGCTTGACGATCTGCTCGTCGGAGAAGGGGGCCCTGGGGTCTTCGTCCGCGATGATCTTCTTGATGGCCTGCTTCACGCTCTCGCTGGCGATGTCCTCCTCGGACATCCTACGGATTGAGCTATTGAAGAAGTACTTGAGCTCGAAGATCCCACGCGGGGTATGGACGTACTTGTTGGTGGTGACGCGGGAGATGGTGCTCTCGTGCATGCCCACGGTCTCGGCCACGTCGCGCAGGATCATGGGCTTGAGGTGCTCGATCCCGCGCTCGAAGAAGTCGCGTTGTTTCTCGACGATGCACTGGGTGACCTTGACGATGGTCTTCTGGCGCTGGTCGAGCGACCGGACGAACCACTTGGCGCTGGCGAGCTTGCCCGTCACAAACTCCCGGGCCTTGGGGTCTTTCATGAGGGCCCGGGCCTGTTGCTCGTTGATCTTGAGCTTGGGCATCCCGTCGTCGTTGGTGTTGACCACGTAGTCGTCGCCGACCTTCATCACGTAGACATCGGGGGTGATGTAGGCCGGGTCTTCGGAGGAGAAGTTGCGGCCGGGCCGGGGCTCGAGGGTGGAGATGAGCTTGGCGGCCTCGTAGACCTCCTCCAGCTCGCAGCGCAGGTCGCGTACGATGGCCGAGAAATTGCGGCGCTCGAGGTTGGGCAGGTGGCGGTCGATGAGCTGCCACACCACGTCTTCTTCGTCGTACCCGAGGTGCTCGGCCTGCACGAGGAGGCACTCCCGCAGGTCGCGGGCGGCCACCCCGACGGGGTCGAGCTTCTGGATCATCCGCAGGACCTCCTCGGCGTCGTAGGGGTCGAGCCCTGCGGTGCGGGCCAGGTCGTCGATGGTGAGCTCGCGCAGGGAGTTGGCCACGGCCACGGGGTCGCCCCCGGGCTCGTGCATCACCGGGGCCTCGTCGGCCTCGGACTCCTCATCGAAATCGACCCCGTCCTCCTCGGCCTTCTCCCGGGCCTTCTCGCGGTCGCGCTCCTTCTTCTTCTCGGCCCGCTTGTCGGGGGGGTCGACCACCACCCCCTTGAGGGTGAGGTAGCCGTTGTCGTCGAGGTTGTGGATCACCAGCATCGCAAACCGGGCCTCATCCTCCGTGAAGGCCGTCATACGAATCTGGCTCTCCAGGTAGTCGGACAAGGAGGAGTGCGACGACAGGGTGGCCTCCAGGGAGGGCATGTCGTCGGCGTTGAGCCTGCCGGTGGAGGGCAGAGGGGTCTGGTTGGCGTAGGCGTCGAGGAACTTCTCCCAGTACTCCTCCTGGGTGGAGGCCTCCATGGCGGAGCGCTCTTCGGGGCTGGCGGGGTTGGCGTCGCGGCGCTCTTCGAGGGCGTCGACCCGGTCGACGGTGGGGGTCTCGGAGGCCTCGGCGGCGGCGGCCCCGGGGTCGGGGATGTCGGCGGCGTCTTCGAGGATGGGGTTGCCCATCAGCTCTTCGCGGACGGCGTCGATCAGCTCGAGACGGTTGAGCTGCAGGAGCTTGATCGCCATCTGCAGCTGCGGCGTCATCACAAGCTTCTGGGAGAGCTGCTGAACGAGCTTGAACTCCATATCACACACGCCTCAAAACCGAGGGAACCGACGCGCCCCCTGCAGACGCGCATGAGGCCGACCGCACTCTAAACACTCGGCGTCAGCTTTGCATCTGAAACCTGCATCCCGGCCTCATCGGCCTCGGGGTCGGGGGGGAGGTACCCGGCGGCTACGGCCAGGGCGGCCTCCAGGGCGTCGGTGGGGCCTTCGGGGGGCAGGTCGGCGGCCAGGGCCTCGTCGAGGGCCGACTCCAGGGCCGCGAAGGGGTTTCCCGGGAGGAAGGCCGCCACGGGGCGGGGGGCGGGGCCCACCCGGCGCAGCCCGCGTCCCAGGGCCGAGGCCTCGACGGCGGCGGCGGCGTCGCGGACCCCCTCGGCGATGGCGGCCTCGACCCGCAAAACCGCAGGGGCCGTGATGACCCCTGCGGCCTCGGGGCGTACGATCCCGGCGGCCACGGCGCCCGCTTCCAGGGCCTGGAGGGGGCCTTCCAGCGCGGCGAGGCCCTGGGCCCGGGCCCGCCACCCGGCTTCGGCCAGGGCGTCGTCGAGGAGGGCCTGGCTGTCGCGGCCCCCGAGGGCCACGAGCTGCTCACGGAGGCCCTGGTCGACCGCCCGTCGGGCCGCGGCCTCCACCTCGGGGAGGGCCTCCCGCAGGGCCGTGAGGGGCTCGGAGAGGGCCGACAGGGCCGCCCGACGGGCGCTTGCCTCGTGGGCCCGGGCGCCGAGGCCCGCACGAAACCCCAGGATCACCCGCTCGGCCCGGCGGGCCACCCGGGCGTGCTTCCAACGTTCGCGCTGGCCGAGGAGGCAGCGGTCAATCCAGGATTGTAGGCCCGGCCATCCGCTGGCGGCGAGGGCTTGTTGCCCTTCGGGGTCTTTCGGATGGGGGTTTGTCATGGCGGCGAGGGCCTGGCGGGCGCTCACGGCGGCCACGCACGGGGCCAGGGCGGCGGTGACCTCGCGGACGTGGGCTGCAAGGGCGGCCCGCTCGGCGGGGGGGCACTGGTCGATCTTGTTGAGGACCCCGACCACGGGGAGCCCCTGGGCCCGGGCCTCTTCGAGGGGTCCGACCTCGCTCTGGCGGCCGGCCTGTCGGGCGTCGAAGAGCCACAGGGCCACGTCGGCGAGGTCGAAGGCCCCGCGGACGGCGGCCTCGTGTTGGGGGTCTCCGGCGTTGAAGCCCGGGGTGTCGAGGAGCTCGACCTGGGCGAGGGAGGGCTGCGGGACCATCACCTCCACCCGCTCGACCCGAACCCCCGCGGCCCGGCGCCGGGCCACCACGGCCGGGGCCTCGGCGATGGCCACCTCGGTGACAAACCCGCCCGCCTCGACCACCCGGGCCGCCGCGGGCCCGTGGCGCAACCAGTGCACCAGGACCGTGGTCGGCAGGACCCCCATGGGTGACACCTCGGCCCCCACCCACGCATTGAGAAACGTGCTCTTGCCCGCCGAGAACTCCCCGAGGAGGGCCACCCGCAGGGGCCCGTCGAGCTCGCGCCGCAGGGCCAGAAGCTCCCGCCCCGCGGCCTCTCCGCCCGGGTGGGGGGCCACCAGGGCCGCCAGGTCTTCGAGGGCCACCCCCAGGCGCCCGCCCCACGCGGCCCCGTAGGCCGCCCGACGCAGCCCCCGGGCCCCCGGGGCCGTACGCGGGTCGTCGAGGGCCAGGGACAGGCCTTCCAGGGCCGCCGCGGGCTCCCCCCGGGCGAGGGCCTCCCCGGCGTCGCGCAGGGCCCGCACGGCCGCCGCCCCGGGCCGGGCGGGGCATCGGTCGCACCACCCTGCGGCCACCGGGAGCGACCGGGCGATGGCCACCCCCAGGGCCCAGCTCCAGAGGCTGTCGGGGATCTCCTCGCCGTCGAGGCCCAGGGCGGGTTCGGGGTTGTCCTGGAGGAGGCCGGTGACGGCCCGGGCCACGCGGGCGAAGGCTCCGCCGGCATCGGCCAGGACCCGCTCGAGCCCCTCGGGGTCGGTCCCTTCGGCCAGGAGGTCGACCAGGCGCAGGAGGGCCCCGTCGTCGCCGAGGATCCAGGCCCTCCGCAGGGCCCTCTCGGCCCAGGCCCGGTCGCCCAGGGAGGCCGCCAGCTCGCCCAGGGCCCGGTTGGAGGGGCCGTCGGCGAGGTCGAGGTGGGCCAGGGCCCGGTCAAACGCGGCCCGGGCCCGGGCGATGTCTCCGCGGATCACAGCGTCCTGCCCGAGGAGGAGCCAGGCGTCGGCCCGCTCGGGGTGGACGCTGGTGGCGGCCCGGGCGAGGCGCAGGCCCGAGGCCGGGTCTCCCCGGGATACGAGGGCCCGGGCGGCTTCGGCGAGGGCGGCCCCGAGGGCGGGGTTGGGGCCTCGGGGGGCTCGGGTTCGGAGGAGGGCCGCGAGGTCGAGGGCCCGTCGGCCGTCGCCGAGGCGGGCGGCCAGGGTCACGCTCCGGGCCAGGAGGATGGGCGGAAGGGGCCGCACGGTCTGGGCCTGGTCGAGCACCCCGAGGGCGTCGTACGGGCGCCCGAGGGCATCGAGGGCCTCGACCCGGAGCGTCAGGGCCCGGAGATACCCCGGGGCGATCTGCTGGGCGGCCTCGGCGACGCGCAGGGCCCCGTCGAAGTCGCCCGCCCGGGCCAGGGCCTCTCCCCGCTGGACCGCCACCACGGTCTCCTCGGGGGGCGGAATGACCCGGTCGAGGAGGCGCTCAAACTGGTCGAGGAGGTTCATCGAAGCGGGCGGGAGGGTACCATAGGGGGACCTCGCCGCGGAGTTGCCGCCCGGGGGACGCCAGTGTTAGTCGCCCCTGGGATGAGCACCGAGGGCCCCTCCCCCCCGAACCCTGCTGGTCCGGGCACGCGGGCCGTGGCCTCCCGGATGGCCCTCCTCAGCGCCGGGACCCTCCTGTCCCGGGCCCTCGGGATGGCCCGCGAGACCCTCATCGCCGCCACCTTCACGGTCGTCGAGACCGACGCCTTCTTCATCGCGTGGCGGATCCCCAATGCCCTGCGGGCCCTGCTCGCCGAGGGGGCCCTGTCGTCGGCCTTCGTCCCGGTCTTCTCGGCCACCCTCGTACACGGGCGCGAGGCCTTCACCGGAACCCTCGACCCCTCGGCCGTTCGCGAGGCCCGAGCCCTGTCCCCCGAGGCCCGCGACGCCCTCGCCGAGACCCACCACGAGGCCCTCCGGGAGGTCGTGGCCCGGGTCCGGGCCGCCAGCCTGGCCGTCCTCGTTCCGTTGAGCGTCCTCGGGGTGATCTTCGCCCGCCCGGCCCTGTCCGTCCTGGCCGGTGACTTCGGCGGCGACACGGTACGCTTTGAGCTGTCCGCTCACCTCCTGCGCCAGCTCTTTCCGTACATCTTCTTCATGGGATCGGCCGCCGTCGGGGTCGGGGTCCTTCAATCCCTCGGGCGCTACACCGCCCTGGCCTTCGCCCCGGCCCTCCTCAACGTGGCCTTCCTCCTGGCCCCGTTTGTGTTTGTCCCCCTGTGCCTGCGGTGGGGCCTCCCTGCGGTCGACGGCCTCGCCTGGGGGGCCCTCCTCGGCGGGGCCCTGCAGCTCCTGGCCCTGGTCCCCTCCCTCCGTCGCCTCGGGATGCTCCCCCGGCCCGTCCTCGACTTCGGCCACCCCGCCATCCGCCGCATCGGAACCCTCCTGGCCCCGCAGATCCTCGGCCTCGCGATCTACCAGATCGACGTGGTGCTCTCCAACCGCTTCCTGGCCTCGCTCCCGGCCGGCTCGACGAGCTGGTTCTCGTACGCCCAACGCCTGGCCGACATCCCCCAGGGGCTCTTCATCCTCGCCATCGCCAACAGCTACCTGCCCGAACTCTCCCGGGCCCTGGCCTCCCACGACCGCGACGCCGCCTCCGCCATGCTCTCCCGGATGGTGCGCCTCGCCGTCTTCGTGGCCGTCCCCGTGTCCGTCATCCTGGGCGCGTACGCCGAGGCCATCGTGCCCCTCATCTACGGCTACGGCCGGTTTCAGGCCCTCGGACCCATCGCGGTCGAGGAGGTGGCCCGGTCGCTCCGCTGGCAGGCCGCCAACGTGGCCCTCCTGGCCCTCGTGCGCCAGCTCACCGCCGTCTACGCCGCCGCCCAGGACCCCAGGACCCCCGTCCTGGTCTCCGCCGTCGACCTCACGGTCTTCGTGGCCCTGGCCCTCCTCCTGCGAGGCCCCATGGGTCACGCCGGGGTGGCCGCGGCCCTGGTGGGATCGACCGCGGTCCAGCTCGCCCTCCTGGTGTCCCGGGCCCCCCGGCACCTGCCCCTGCCCTGGGCCGAGGTGCTCCCTCTCCTCGGACGGGTGGCCCTCGCGGCCGGCCTCACCGGGGTCTGCGGGCGGCTCCTGGTGTCGGTCCTGCCCTGGTCGACCCCCACCCTCGCGGCCCGGGCCCAGTGCGTGGCGGGTGGCGCCGGGCTGATTACCGTGTATGTCCTCCTCGCATGGCTCCTGCGCATCCCCGAGGTTCGACTCCTGGTCGACCGCATCCGTCGCCCCCGGGCCCGTCGCCCTTCGACTGCCTGAGCGCCGAGTACGAGGCCGAGGCCCGCCCCGGATCGCGGCTCCCCCCGCCCACCCTCCTGCCCGAGGTGGCCTTCGCGGGCCGGTCCAACGTCGGCAAGTCCACCCTCCTCAACCGCCTCACCCAACGCAAATCCCTGGCCCGCACCTCGAAGACCCCCGGCTGCACCCGCGGGGTCGTCCTCTTCCGGGCCCGGCTCCGCGACGCCACGGAGTTCATCATCGCCGACCTGCCCGGGTACGGCTTCGCCGAGCGCTCCAAGAATGAGCGGGTGGCCTGGGGAGGCCTCATCGAGGAGTACATCCAACGCCGGGCGGCCCTGCGCCTCGTGGTGGTCCTCGTCGACGGCCGACGGGGCCTCGGCGACGACGAGCTGCAGCTCATGGAGTGGCTCCATCACATCCACCGCGACTTCGTGGTGGCCGTCACCAAGGTCGACAAGCTCGCCAAACCCGACCGCGGAAAAGTGCTCCGCGCAATCCGCGACGTGACCCGCAGCCCCGTGGTGGGCATCTCGGGACTCACCGGCGACGGACGCGAAGACCTCCTGCGCCTCCTGCGAGCTGCCGTACGCCCGCCCGAAGAGGCACAGCCTGGCACAGACCCCGACCCCGGAGAGGAGAAGCCCCGCGTGGGCTCCCCCACGACCTGACTCAGCCTTGGCACAGCCCCCTCGGGCCGCGGCCCGCATTCGGCGCAGTCCGTCGCCGCATCGTTGACGGGGGCCGCAGGGAGGGGCACACACTTGACCCATGCTGCTGCGGTTGCTCGCGCCACTCACGCTGGCGGCGTTGACGCTGTTCTCTGCTTCGGCAGGGGGCGCTTCTGACCCGCCTACATTTCAGATGCCCGTGCGGGTGGTCGATGTGCGGGGGGCCACCTCGCTCCTCGCCCGCGGGGCCGCCGTGCTCGACGCCCGCGACGCCGCGGCCTACGCCCAGGGGCACATGCCCGGGGCCCAGCCCTATGCGTGGCAGGCATTTACGGGGGAGGGAGCAGCCCGGGGCAGGGTTCGGCCCGACCTGGAGGCCATCGCCCAGGCCCTGGCGGGGCTCGGGGTCGACGCGGGG
This sequence comes from uncultured Myxococcaceae bacterium, assembly GCA_964447205.1. GTDB lineage: Bacteria > Myxococcota_A > Polyangia > Polyangiales > JAEUKH01. Next base: position 102,181 of record CAYUSB010000026.1, on the reverse strand, counting down.
CGACCGGCCCTGGTGTACGGCTCGGCGGGAGCCGGGTGGGGCGAAGAGGGTCACGCCGCATGGCTCCTGGCCCTCCTCGGACACCCCGACGTGGCCCTCCTCGACGGGGGGTTTGCCGCGTGGAGGGCCGCAGGCAGGCCCGTGGTCACGTCCTTCGCCCGGGCCAGGCCGGGCGACTTTCACGCGCGACCTCGGGAGGAGTTTCGCGCCGTACACGACATTGTCCGCAGGGCCCGTCAGGTGATCGACGTACGCTCGGCCACGGAATACAACGGGGCCACGCCCCACGGAGAAGCCCGCGGAGGCCACATCGCCGGGGCCCGTCACCTCGACTGGCGGGCCCTCCTCGACGAGCGGGGACGGGTGGTCTCCAGCGCACGACTGTTGCGGGCCCTGGCCGACGCTGGGATCGACCCCGACGCCGAGGTGGTGGTGTACTGCACCTGCGGGGTGCGGAGCGCCATGGCCGCGGTGGCCCTGTCCGCCCGGGGGGTCCGCCACGTGCGTAACTACGACGGCTCCCTGGCCGAATGGGCGGCCGACCCGAGCCTGCCCGTCACCCGCTGATCGCCCCGTTGCGGTGGGGAGCGCCCCAGGCCATGCAAGACCCCTCCCCCGTACGACGCGAGCCCGACCGACGCAATCGTTGCCGCCTGTGCGGCGACCTGCTCGACCCCGGGGTGCTCCGGTGCCCCCGCGACGGAGCCCTCCTCGGCGACGGACCCGACCCCTGGGTGGGGGCCATCCTCGCGGGGCGGTATCGCCTCGTAGCCCGCATCGGCCGCGGGGGGATGTCGAGCGTCTATCTGGCCCGGCACACGGTGATCGATCGCCTCGCGGCGGTGAAGATCCTGCGGACCGAGCTGTCCCACGACCCGGTGCACCGCGACCGGTTTCTCCGGGAGGCCCGGGCCGTCAATCGGATCCAGCACGAGAACATCATCGACATCACCGACTACGGGGAGACCAGCGAGGGGGTGGTCTTTCTGGTGATGGAGTTTGTGCCCGGGGAGAGCCTCTTGAGCGCCCTGGCCCGCGGCCCCCTGGCACCCCTGCGGGCCGTGCACGTGGCCCGACAGATCGCCACCGGCCTCGGTCGGGCCCACCAGATGAACGTCATCCACCGCGACCTCAAGCCCGACAACGTGCTCCTCGTGCGCCGGGACGACGGGAGCGACCTGGTGAAGGTCCTGGATTTTGGCATCGCCAAGCTCCTCGACGCCCCCGCCCTGACCCAGGCCAACAAGGTCTTTGGCACACCCGGGTACATCGCCCCGGAGTACGCCATGGGGGGCCCCCTCACCCCCCGGAGCGACCTGTACTCGCTCGGGGTGGTCCTCTACGAGACCGTCACGGGCACCCTGCCCTTCGACAGCCAGCACGTGGGCGACCTGATGCTCAAACACGTCCTGGAGCCCCCGGTGCCCCCCCGGTCGCGGGTGGCCTCGCTGCCCGAGGGGCTCGAGCGGGTCATCCTGCGCCTGCTGGCGAAGAAGCCCGAGGAGCGCTTCACCGACGCCTTCCACCTCATCGAGGCCCTCGACGCCCTGCGGGGCGAGCTCGGGCGCGACCCGGCCGCGGAGTCGGTCCCGGCCCTCTCCGACCACCGCACCCTGTTCTCGTTGTCGCCCCCCATCGAGATCGCGGGTGTGCCAGGTCGTGACGACGCCGACGTCCCCACCCGGGTGCGTCTGTCCCTGCGGGCTCCCGCCTCGGTCTGGACCGACGACCCCTCCCCCACCCCCGTCGACCCCCACCCCGAGGCCCTCCTCGATTGGGCCCGACCCCGCCCCCCCGAGGCCCACCGCGGGAGCATGCCCCCGACCACGGGGCTCCGCGACCTGCGGGTCCCCACGGCCGAAGACCCCCTGAGCCTGCCCGGAGCCTGGCGGAGCTTCCTCGATACCGCCCGCACCCGCCTGCCCGAGATGTACTGGGGCGAGGCCCCGGCCGACGTGGCCCAGGCCCTCGGGCTCCTGGAGGCCAGGGTGGTCACCATGGAGTCAGCCCGCGACCTCGTGACCCGATGCCGCGAGCGCCTCCTCGCCCTCGAGGCCCGCGGGCGCGACTTCCGTCTGTCCATCGGCCGGGCCCTCGACGCCATCGCCGCCGACCTGTCCCTGCGGGCCCGCGAACGCGACGCCGCGGCCGCTCGCTGTCAGGCCCTGGAGGCCCATCGCGCGGCCCTGCGCGGGAGCCGCCCGTCCGCCCCCCAGGCCGACGCCCTGCTGTGGGAGATGGCCGCGTGCGAGGAGGTCCTGCGCGAGACCGTGGCCGTCTGCGAAGACCTCGAGTTTCAGCACGCCGAGCTCTCCCGCCAGATCGACCGCCTCAACGAGACCCTCGAGGCCGACCAGCGCCCCCTCCTCGACGAGCTCACGACCCACATCGAGGCCATGGTCACCGCGAGCCGCGAGGCCCTGACCGCCGTCGAGGCCCTCGACGCCCGGGTGGTCTGAAAGCGGGAAACGCAGTTGAAGCCAGGGTCCAGCATGGGATACCCTGCGGCCTTGGAGACCCGTTGATGCGTGCAGCCCCACACCGACGCCCTCGTCCTCGCTCCGGGCCCCTGGGGCTCGCCGCGGCGTGTATGGCCCTGAGCGGTGCAGCCGCGGCCCAACCCGCCCCGACCACACCCGCCACGACCGCGGCCCAACCCGCCGCCGACGACCCCCAGGTCGTGGAGGCCCGCCGGGCCTACGACGAGGGCACGGCCCACTTCAACGCCGGCCGCTTCGCCGAGGCCCTCACGGCCTTTCAGCGGGCCCACACCCTGCGCCCCAACCCCGTGGTGCTCATCCCCATCCTGGAGTGCCACGAGCGGCTCCAGCAGGTCCCCGAGGCCATCGCGGTGCTCGACCGGTACCTCCGCGAGGCGCCCGAGGCCCCCAACCGCGCGGCCCTCGAGGCGCGACGGGCCGCCCTGCAGGCCCGGCCCGCCCGGGTCGAGGTGCGCTCGACGCCCCCCGGGGCCAGCCTGGTCGTCGACGACACCCCCCGCGCGGGCCGTACGCCCACCACGGTCGAGCTCCCCGCAGGGTCTCACCAGCTCCGCCTCACCCTCGACGGGCACACCCCCGAGACCCGCAGCCTCGACCTCGCCCCGGGCACGCAGCAGACCGTGGCGGTCGACCTCACCCCGGTGGCCCCCCCGGCGGCGCCCCCAACGGGGCCCCTCGTGCCCGACCCCACCGAAGCGCCTCCCCTCACCACCTCCCGCCGCACGAGCCCCGTGGTGTATGTGGCCGCAGGGCTCGCGGGGTTCGGGCTCGTGGCGGGCACGATCCTGGGGGTGATGGCCCTGTCCGACGCCAACGAGTACAGCCAGACCCCCACCCGCGAGACCCTCGATCGCGGCGAGCGCAATGCCATGCTCGCCGACGTGGGCTTCCTCACCGCCGTGGCGGCTTCGGCCGTGGCCGTGGTGGTGTACTTCTCGACCCGCGACCGCACCGAGGCCCGGCCCCCCGTCGGTCCGCAGGCTCGGCCCTCCTCCCCGACGGGCATGAGCCTCAGCCCCTCGGGACTTACCTTGCGATTCTGAGGATGCCCGCGTGGACCGACGACCGCTCCGAAGACTGATCGTTCTGGCCGCCTTGGTGGCCGCCTCGGGTTGCCAGCTCGTGGCCACCTTCGACGAAGGCCGGCTCGATGCCAGCCCCGACGTCGGGTTCTTGCCCGACATCGCCCTGCCCGACGTCAGCGACGCGGGCGACGCCAACGACCTCGGCCCCACCCCCGACCTCGGCGACGCCGGCCCCAACGCCGCCGACGCTGCCGACGTTCCCGTCCTCGACCTCGGCCTGCCCGACGCAGGGCCTCCCGACGCAGGGCCTCCCGACGCAGGGCCTCCCGACACAGGGCCTCCCGACACGGGCCTGCCCGACACCGGCCCCCCCGACACGGGCCTGCCCGACACCGGCCCCCCCGACACGGGCCTGCCCGACACGGGCCCCCCCGACACCGGCCCACCCGACGTAGGTCCTCCCGACACCGGCCCACCCGACGTAGGTCTTCCCGACGTAGGTCTTCCCGACGTAGGTCTTCCCGACGTAGGTCTTCCCGATACCGGGCCCGAAGACGCCGGGGATCCCGACGCGACGAGCGCCGACGCTGGCGACGACGCGATGACCCCCTGAGCGAGGGGGATGGCCCCGGGCCGTGTAGATTCCCGTGGGGCCGCGGAGGCGGATCGACTACCCTCCGCGCCCGTCAGAGCCCATCACCCATTTGACGAGACGGAGACACGACGTGACCGACACGCTGATTCGGGAAGTGTTTGCCCGCGAGATCCTGGACTCCCGAGGCAACCCCACCCTGGAGGTGGAGGCCTGGTTGGAGGGGGGAGGCCATGGACGGGCTGCCGTTCCGAGCGGGGCCAGCACGGGGGTGCACGAGGCCATCGAGCTGCGCGACGGGGACAAACGGTTTGGCGGCAAGGGGGTGCGCAAGGCCGTCGAGCATGTGCACCACCTCGGCAAGGCCATCGAAGACCTCGACGCCCTCGATCAGTCGCGCATCGACACCATCCTCCTCGACGCCGACGGGACGCCCAACAAATCCAAGCTCGGGGCCAACGCCATCCTCGGGGTGTCGATGGCCGTGGCCCGGGCCGCCGCCGATGCGGTCGACCTGCCCCTGTGGCGCTACCTCGGGGGGGTTCAGGCCCGCACCCTCCCCGTCCCCTTCATGAACATCCTCAACGGCGGGGCCCACGCCGACAACGGCCTCGACGTGCAGGAGTTCATGATCTGCCCGGTGGGGTTTGACACCTTCTCCGAGGCCCTGCGGGCCGGGGTCGAGGTGTTTCACACCCTCAAGGCGGCCCTGAAGAAGGACGGCCTCGCCACCAGCGTCGGCGACGAGGGCGGGTTTGCCCCGCGCCTCAAGAACAACGAAGAGGCCCTCCAGCGGGTGGCCGCCGCCGTGAGCGCCGCGGGGTACTCCCTCGGCGAGCAGATCGTGCTGGCCCTCGACGTGGCCGCGAGCGGGTTCTTCGATCGCAAGAAGGGCACCTACCGCTGGGACGGGGTCGAGATGACCGGGGCCGAGCTGGTCGATCGCTACGCCGAGCTCGCCGCCCGCTACCCCCTGGCCTCCATCGAAGACGGAGCCGACGAGGACGACTGGCCCACCTGGAAGCTCATGTCCCAACGCCTCGGGGCCACCACCCAACTCGTGGGCGACGACCTGTTCGTCACCAACCCCGAGCGCCTCCGCCGCGGCATCGCCGAGGGCATCGGCAACAGCATCCTTATCAAGCTCAACCAGATCGGGTCGGTGACCGAGACCCTCGACACCATGCGCCTCGCCGGCCGACACGGGTACACCTCCGTCGTGTCGCACCGCTCGGGCGAGACCGAGGACACCTTCATCGCCGACCTCGCCGTGGCCACCAACGCCGGCATGATCAAGACCGGCAGCGCCTGCCGCTCCGAGCGCACCGCCAAGTACAACCAGCTCCTGCGCATCGAGTACGAGCTCGGAGACGGGGCCCTGTACCCCGGTCGCTCGGCCCTGGCCAAGACCCGCTGAGTTCCCCCCGTCGATCCCTTCCGTGAACCCTTCCCCCGACACGTCGGCCCCCGGGCGCGGCGCGGTCCTGGGACTGCTCCTCGTCGTTCAGGTCGCGTTTGCCTCCCTGTCGGTGGTGGGCAAGGTCACCCTCGGGGCCGTCCCCTGGCCCGCCCTCGTGCTCCTGCGCACCCTTGGGGCCCTCGGGGTCTTCGTGCTCTGGGGCATGCTCCGCGGCGAGGCCCTCGTTCCGCCCCGGGGACAACGGAGCCGGATGCTGCTCCTCGGGGCCCTCGGGGTGTTCGCCAACCAGGTGTGTTTCCTGTCGGGCCTGGCCCGCACGACGGCGGTCAACGCCACGGTCCTGGTGGCGACCATTCCCCTCTTCACCGCCCTGTTCTCGGTGCTCCTCGGCCGAGAGCCCCTCCGCCCCCGCTTCGCCCAGGGAACGGCCCTCGCCCTCGTCGGCCTCCTCCTCGTCGTGCGCCCCGAACGAGCGGGCTTCGGCGGGCAGCACCTCCTCGGCGACCTGCTCATCGTCACCAACAGCGCGGCCTACGGGCTCTACCTCGCCCTCGCCCGCGACGCGGTCCTGCAGCACGGAGGCCCCTCGGTCGTGCGCTGGGCCTTCGGAGCCGGCGCCCTCTTCGCCCTCCCCATTGGGCTCCTCCCCGCGGTGCACACCGTCACCCACGCCTCACCCCGCGTGCTCGGAGCCCTGGGGTACATCCTCGTCGTGCCCACGGCCTTCGCGTACGCGGCCAACGCCTGGGCCCTGGGGCGGGTCCCGGCCAGCGTGGTGAGCGTGTTCATCTACCTGCAACCGGCCTTCGCGGCCGTGATGGCCGTGACGGTCTCGGCCCCCCTCGCGGGCTGGCTCGGGGTCCCAGCCCCGGCCGAGGGGCTCGGGCTGCGTACGGTCGTCGGGGGCCTGGTCACCCTCGCCGGGGTGGCCCTGGCCACGCGCAAGTAAATCTCCTTGACGATTGTCCCGGGCGTCGGGGTCAGGGCCATGGCAGGCCGAGGAGGCGGGCGGCGTTGGCCCCGTACACCTTACGCAAGACCTCGTCGGGCAGGTCGATGGCGTCGATGGTCCATCCCCCCTGGATGGGGGTCGGGTGAGCGAAGGCCCGGGCGTCGCTCTCGAAGTACCGGAAGGTGGCCGTCCAGAAGCGCTCGATCTCGGCCGGGCCCGGGGGTTGTTCGCCCGTCGAACCAAGCATCAGCTCGCGGGGGTCGGAGCCGACGCCCAGGTCGGTCCCGAAGAGAATTCGGTCTTGCCAGCGCAAGAAGAACCGACGCATCTGGGCCGGGTCATGGCGGCCAAACTCCGGGATCCGCGCCGACGTGTCGATAAAGTAGTTTGGAGCCCGAACGAGGAGCCTCTCCACCCGGTCGGGGTCCTCGGCGGCGTTGCCGAAATGGGCTCCGATGAAGCGGGTCCCGGGGTGCCGCACGACCCGGGTCTCGAGCTCGGTCAGGATCTCGCCCCAACGCGGATACCGAGGGTCGGCGAAGCTCCAGTCGGGGTGCACCCGGAGCTCGTCCCAGCGCTCGTTGGAGGGCGTGGCGGGCTCGAAGAAGGCCCGCGGGTCGCCCGAGTGAATCAGCACCACCATGCCCAACCGCCCGACCAGGTCAAACAGGGGGTCGAGGCGCGGGTCGTCCACCCGGACCCGGGCCCCGTCCTGATCGCGGACCCCGAGCCCCAGGGCCTTGGAGATCTTCCACCCCCGGACCCCCGCCCGGGCACAGGCCTGGAGATAACCCGACTGGGTCTCGACCCACCCCGGACTCCCAAAACCCCGCCAGTCGACCATGCAGAAGGGCAGGATGCGCCCCCCCGACGACCGCTCCTGGGCGAGGGCCTCCTCGAGCCCCATCCCGGGCCACCCCGCCGAGAGGTTGACCGCCCGGCGGATGTTGCGGGCGTCCAGGATGGCGAGGACCCGGGCCGTGGCCGTGGTGTCAAAATGGGCGTGGACATCAAGGGCCGGGAAGGCCGCCCGGTCGAAGCTCCGCCTCGCCCGCGGAGAGGCCGTGGCCGTGACCGTGGCGTCGGCAGGGCGCACAGGGCTCCGGCCCGAGCTGCGACACCCGAAGGGGCCCAACGACGACAGCCCCAAGCACAAGGCCCAGACCGCCGTACGGCGACGAGGAGACAGGCACCACATGGGGGCAGACTACGCCCGCGCCGCAGCCGACGGACGCACGAGGGGATTGATTTCGAGGCCGAGGGTCGTAGACTCTGCGGCCACTGCGCAAAAGTTACGCAGCGCGGATGTCGGGTGGCGGGGAGCAGGAATGAACAAGTCTGAGCTCATCGAGCGTGTCGCGCTTGCGCAAAACATTACAAAAACAAGGGCCGAGCTGGTGGTCCAAGAGGTATTTGGAGCGCTCACCGAGGCCCTGGTCCAGGGCGATCACGTCGAGGTGCGGGGCTTCGGGACCTTCGAGGTGCGGCAGTACAAGGCCTACCAGGGGGTCAACCCGCGGACCTCGGAGCGGGTGGAGGTGCCGTCGAAGCGGGTTCCGTTTTTTCGGGTGGGCAAGAAGCTGCGGGAGGAGGTCAACGCCCGGGCGGGAGAGCCCATGGCCCCCGACCTCGACCCCCCCGACGAGACCGACCTCGACCCCGACGATACCCCCTGGGGGTCCACCGACGACGACTGACCCGCCGTCGGGTCGCCTCCCCGCGCGGGTGTATCCCCGGGTTGACACCCCCCCTGCCCACCTGCCTTCACGCCTCGTCCGCCCCGGCCCCCGGGGACCCAATGCCCAAAGTCCTTGAAATCCCTCGGAGATGTCGCCGCGAGCGCCCCACGGTATCATCCTTGCGAGGGGCCTGGACGCTCCCGGGGCTCTGTCTCACCACAGCCCCCGCGGAGGCAAAGGAGCGAGGCCCATGCGATTTCCCCTGACGTTCGCACTCACTGTCGCGCTGGCGGCCCCCATGGCGTGGGGTCAGTCCGTCGACCGGAGCGAGACCGCCGCCATGCTGGGCTGGATCAACGAGGCCCGCTCCGCCGAGGGCCTCGGGCCCCTCGCCGCCGACCCGCAGCTCGACGCCGTGGCCGAGTCTCACTCCCTCGACATGGCCACCCACCGCTTCTTCTCGCACACCTCGCCCACCACCGGAGCCCCGGCCGACCGCGCCGCCGCCGCCGGCCTCGCCTTCCGGTCCCTCGCGGAGAACATCGCCCTCAACCAGAGCCCCCGCCTCGCCCACGAGGCCCTCCTGCGTAGCCCCGGACACCGGGCCAACCTGCTCGACCGCGACCTGCGCCGGGTAGGCCTCGGCATCGTGCGGGCCCCCGACGGGTTTTACGTGACCCAGTTCTTCGCCACCTTCCGCGACGACGCCCAGGGGGCGACCCCTGCCCCGGCCGCAGCCCCCGCCCCGGCCGCAGCCCAGGCTCCCGCGACGGCCCCGGCCCCCACGGCGGCCCCGGTTCCCGCCCCCACGGCGGCCCCCACCGCAGCCCCCGGGTCGGCTCCGCCCGCCGGGGGGGAGGGAATGGGCCTTCCGCAGATCCTTCAGAGCCTGCCCGGGTGGTTCGGGCTGCCTGCCTGGACCCCGACCGGCGCTGCGACCCCCGCGGCTCCTGCGGCCAACAACCGCACCTCCGCCCGGGCCCCGCGGCCCACCGCCCCCGCGGCCGCCCCCGCGACGGGCCGTAGCCCCAACGGGGGCTTCACCATCCCGACCCCCTTCGGTCCCATCCAGGTTGGGGTTCCCGAGGAGGGAGGCCCCTGGGGTTCGGCCACGGGCGCCGGGCCGCAGGGCATGCCCGGGGTCGACCCCACGCGCTCCGACGACGACGACGACGACAACAGCGTCCCCGAGTGCGCCCAGGCCCCCGCCCCCGCCCGCGTCCAGAGCCCCGCCGTGACCCGCAGGGCCGCCCCCCGGACGACCCCCCCCCGCCGCCCGGCCTACGAGGCCCCGCAGCCCCCGCGGACGACCCCCGGGCGGGTCAACACCGTCGAAGTGCCGCCCATCTCCTGAGTCCTTCCCCCGCGCCCCGCCTCGCGGCCCCTCTCAGCGCCGCCACGAACGAATCAACCGCACCAGCATCGTCACCGCCTCGGGCCGCAGCCGGTCGCCGAAGGCGGGCATCCGTCCGCGACCGGCCGTGATGGCCGCGGCGATCTCCGCGTCGGTGCGTGAGACCTGCCACGCCGCCGCGCTCAGGTCGGCCGGGCGAAACATCGCCGCCATGGGCCCGTCGCCCCGCCCCTCGCTGCCGTGACAGCTCGCGCACTGCCCCGCGAAGACCGCACGCCCCGCCGCCAGGGGGTCGTCGTGGGTGGGAGCCTCCTCGGGCACGGCCGAACCCGAGACCCCCGAGTCGTGGTCCTCCGGCCGCCAGGTGCGCGACGGCCCCCGGGAGCACCCCAGGGCCGAGGCCCCGAGGGCCAGGAGGGTCACGAGGGCCACCGTCTTGCTCCGCGTCATCAACACCACCTCCGACCGCACCACGCGCACACCGTCGACGCGAGCGTCGCCGTCTACGCCAACCCCGGCCCAGAGGCAAGGGAGCCGACCACGTGGGGCACCGCGACCCCCCGCGTCCCGTGGTATGAGTCGCCGCCATGAACCCGCGCCCGCCCCCCTGGAGCCCCGACGAGGTCGTCGCCCTGAGCCGCGAGACCAAACGGCAGCTCCGGCGACGCATGCGGGGCCTGCGGGCGAGCCTCCCGCCCGACGTACGGCAGGCCCGGTCGGCCGCCATCGCCGCGGCCGTGCTGGCCCTCGACGCGTGGACCACCGCGGGCACCGTGGCCCTCTTCGCCAGCCTCGGCGATGAGGTCGACGCCGCCCCCCTCTTCGCCGCGGCCCGGGCCCAGGGCAAGCGGGTGGTCCTGCCCGTGGTTCCGCCCGAGCCGGGGCCCATGCGCTGGCGGGTGGCCCTCCAGGACGACGGGACCGAGACCCCCCGGGCCCCCAACCCCTGGGGCATCGACGAGCCCACCGAGGCCGCTCCCGAGGTCGCCCCCGCCGAGATCGACCTGGTGGTGGTCCCCGCCCTGGTGATCGACCCGCGAGGACACCGGGTAGGCTACGGACGGGCCTACTACGACCAGACCCTGCCGGCCCTCACCCGGGCCCTGCGGGTGGTCGTGGGCTACGAGTTTCAGCTCCTGGCGGAGGTTCCCGCCGAGGAGCACGATGTCCCGGGCCACTGGGTCATCACCGACCAGCGTAGTCATCGCGCCGAGGATGCCCCCGCGGCACGCTCCGGCGTTCGTACGGAGACCGAATGAAGATCATCTCGTTTCTCACCGACGCGGCGTCCAGCGTCGTCTCCGAGTGGTTCGCGGCCGATCGCCGTCGCACCGAGGTCCGCGCCCCGCAGCCACCCCCCGAGACCGAGTCCCTCCGCAGCCGGGTCCGCGAGCTCGAAGGCCGCCTCGCCGAGACCATCGCCCGGGCCGCCCACCTCGAGGCCGAACGCGACGCCGCCCAGGCCAGCGCCCACGCCGTCAGCGACAGCCGCGACGCCGCCGAGGCCTCGCGCGAGGTGGCCCGGGCCGAGGCCCTGCGCCTGCGGGCCGAGCTTGATGCCCATCAGCGCAACGCCCAGGTCTTCGAGCGCGACGCCGAGCTCCGGGCCCGGGCCTTCGCCCGCCAGGAGCTCGACGACGAGCTGCGGGCCGCCCGATCGCGCGCAGAGTCCCTCGTCGCCGACGCCCGCAAGGAGGCCGCCGAGCTGACCCACGAGCTCCGGGCCAAGACCCAGGAGGCCGCCCAACGCGAGCGCGACCTCGCCAAGGTCGAGGCCCAGCTCCGCGACAAGGACGCCCAGATCGTGGCCCGCGAGCGCGACGTGGTCACCCGCGAGCGGGCCGTGGTCGACCGCGAGCGGGCCCTCACCCAACTCGAGCAAGACGCCTCCCGCCTCCTCGACGAGCGCCGCCAGGCCGTCGAGACCGTACGCCGCTCCGAGCACGAGGCCCTCGAGCGCGTGGCCTCCCTCACCGCCGAAGAGGCCCGGGCCCGGGTCATCGACGAGATCCTCGTGGACGCCCAACGGGCCGCCGCCCGCGAGGCCCGGCAGATCGAGGACATCGCCCGCGAAGAGGCCGAGAAGCGCGCCAAGCGCATCGTCGGCATCGCCGTCCAGCGCTACGCCGGGGAGTACGCCGGCGAGCGGGCCGTGACCTCCGTCCCCCTCCCCAACGACGAGCTCAAGGGCCGCATCATCGGCCGCGAGGGCCGCAACATCCGGGCCTTTCAAGAGGTCACCGGCTGCGACCTCGTCATCGACGACACCCCCGAGACCATCGTGGTGTCGAGCTTCGACCCCGTGCGCCGCGAGATGGCCCGGATCACCCTGGAGCGCCTCATCCAGGACGGGCGGATCCACCCGACCCGCATCGAGGAGTACTTCAACAAGGCCCGCGAGGAGGTCGAGCGCACCATCAAGGAGAGCGCCGACCAGGCCATCCTCGAGCTCGGGATCGGGCGACTGCACCCCGACCTCATGCGCATCGTGGGGCAGCTCCGGTACCGCTACTCCTACGCGCAGAACATCCTGCGGCACAGCATCGAGGTGGGCCACATGTGCGGCCTCCTCGCCCAGGAGATGGGCCTCAACCCCAAGCAGGCCAAGCGGGCCGGGCTCCTGCACGACATCGGCAAGGCCGTCACCCACGAGATGGAGGGAGGCCACGCCGTGATCGGCGGACAGATGGCCCGCAAGGCCGGCGAGGACGACCTCGTGGTCAACGCCATCGCCGCCCACCACGACGACGAGCCCCCGCGGTCGCTCCTGGCCCATCTGACGGCCGCGGCCGACGCCATCAGCGGGGCCCGCCCCGGGGCCCGACGCGAGATGCTGGAGAGCTACGTCCGGCGCCTGGAGGAGCTGGAGAAGATCTGCGCGGGCTTCAAGGGCGTCGAGCGCAGCTTCGCCATCCAGGCCGGGCGAGAGGTCCGGGTGATGGTCGAGCCGGGCGAGATCGACGACCTCGGGGCCATGAACCTCTCCCGCGAGATCGCCCGCAAGATCGAGAGCGAGCTGGCCTACCCCGGGCAGATCCGGGTCACGGTCGTACGCGAGACCCGGGCCGTCGACTACGCCCGCTGAGCGTACCCATGGGTCAGTCGGGGTCGTACTCGCCCGCCCACAGCTCGCCGAAGGCCCGGCGAGCCGCCTCCACCCGCGACCCGGCCTCGGCCCGCCCGAGGGCCACCATGAGCTTGGCCGTGGTGGCCTCGATCGACATGGTCCCGGCCCCGATGGCCCCGGCCGCGAGGGCCGAGGTCCCGCCCTCGTAGCGCCGCAGGTCGACGGCCCCCCGGGGGCACTGGCTCACCACCACCACGGGGATGTCGCGTTGGGTGGCCAGGCGCACCACGGGGATGAGGGAGTTTTCCCGTTGGGGGAGGTTCCCGCTGCCGAAGGCCACGAGCACGAGGCCCCGGACATCCGTACGCAGGGCGGCCAGGATCAGCCGCGGGTCGAGCCCCGGAAACACCCGCACGACCAGGACCCGGGTCTCGATCCGCGGGTCGAAGGGCCCCGGGGCCCGCGGCTCCAGCAGGTGATGGCCGACCTCCAGGGTGACCCCAAGGACGGCCAGGGGGGGGCACCCCGGCGAACCGAAGGCGTCGAGCCCCCAGGCGTCGAGCTTCGTCGCCCGGCACCCGCGGTAGAGCTGGGCCCCGAAGGCGATCCCCACCTCGGGCAGGTCCTGGGTCGCGAGGTAACAGGCGTCGACGAGGTTGTCGCGGGCGTCGGTCCGCACCTCCGACAGGGGCCTCTGGGCCCCGGTAAACACCACGGGCCGGTCGACCCCCCGCAGCAGGAAGGCCACCGCCGTGGCCGTGTACGCCATGGTGTCGGTCCCGTGGATCACCACGATCCCGTGGTACCTCGGCTCCCCGTCGTCGTCTCGGGCCCACAGGGCCGCGTGGATGGCCTGGGCGAGCTCGACCCAGTGATGGGGCTGCATGTCGCTCGAATCGAGGGCAAACAGGATCTGGGTCTCGATCTCGGCGATGCGGGCCAGGACCGGGACCTCGGCCACGATGTCGCGGGTGTACACCTCGGGCACGAGGGGCATCGGGTCGCCCCCCATCATCATCAGGGTGCCGCCCGTGTGGATCAGCAGGAGTCGCACGGGACGGGGTTTAGCACGCGGCCCCCGGGGAAGACCCTGGGACCGCCGACAGGACCCGGGCGATCTCGGCGGGGCGGTCGTGGCGCCAGGCGCTGGCCGTCACCCGCACGACCCGCCACCCGCGGGCCGCGAGCACGGCGGGGTGATGGGCGTGGCGCTCGAAGGGGTCGAGCCTGGTTTCGCCCTCGTCGCAGAGGACGGCCACGGCGTAGCGGGTCGGGTCGTCGGGGCGGAGCACCGCCAGGGGGACCTTGAAGTCGCTCGTGCCCACGTCGAGCTCGTACGCGAGCCCGAGGCGCTGCAGGGCGAGGGCCACCTGCACGCGCAGGGGGGTGTAGCCCTCCAGGGTGGCCCCGGGGCGGGCGGGAGCCCCGGCAGGGCCCGTGGCCCGTACGGTGTCGAGGACCCGGTCGGCCTGGGCGTTGCGGCCCCCGGAGATGTGCCAGGCGTACTCCAGGAAACCCTTGAAGAGGCGCGGACCCGGGTGGGCGCTGCGGCCGACGGAGAGCATCGACGGGGCGAAGGAGGCCACCACCACGCAGGCCTTGCGGGCCCGGGAGATGGCCACGTTGAGCCTGCGCTCGCCGCCCCGCTGCCCGAGCGGCCCAAACCGGGCCGGGACGTACCGCTCCGAGGCCCCTCCCCGCCCCTTCCGAGCCTGGGGGGCGTGACCGAGGGAGAAGACGATCACGTCGCGCTCGTCTCCCTGCACGTTTTCAAGGTTTTTGACGAAGGGGCGGGCGTCGAGGCGGTCGTGGGCGGCCGCGACCTCCCAGGCCTGGGCGAAGGCGGGGTCGTCGGCCCGGAGGCGGTCGATCTCGTCGAGGACGGCCTGCCGTTGCGGGAGGTTGAAGGTCACCACCCCCAGGGTGGGGGCCTCGGGGGACACGAGCATCTCCGCGAGGAGCGAGACCACCCGGCGGGCCTCGGGGACGTTGCGCCCGGCCTCGTACACCCCGTCGTCGACGGCCTCCCAACGGATGGCCGGAGGAGCCGCGGGCGACGCCACGCTGGGGATCGTACGCAGCCCGGCTTCGTAGAGGGCGTGGTTGGAGTAGGCGATGAGGGGTTCGTGCAGGCAGCGGTAGTGCCAGAGGAGGCCCGCCCGCGACACACGGGCCTGGGCCAGGCCGAGGAGGGACTCGGCGTCGAGGAGGTCGCGGGCTTCGGCCTCGGCCTCGTCTTCGGCCTCGTCGTCGTTGGACACGGCCCGGAAGAAGCTCGTCGGAGGCATCTGCCGCTCGTCCCCCGCCACCACCACCCGACGCCCACGCAGGAGGGCCGGAACCCCCGCCCCCACCGTGCACTGCGAGGCCTCGTCGAAGATCACGAGGTCGAAGAGGGGCTCGCGCGGGAAGAGGACGGCCAGGGTCTCGGGCGACACCAGCCACACCGGGAGGAGGTCGAGGAGCCCCGCCCGGGCGTACTGCCGGGCCAGGGTCCGCAGGGGCATCACGTTGCGCTGCTTGCGGCACTCCTTGAGCATCTGCTCGCGGGTGGCCTGGTCGGCCGTACGCCGGCGCCCCTTCTCCGGGCTCTGGGTGCGCACGACCGCGGGCTCGTCGAGCCGAGCCAGAACCCTCCGGGCCTCCATCGCCGCGAGGGTGCGCATGGCCTCCCCGGCTGAGGCCCCGAGGCGGGCGGAGTCGTCGCCCCGGGCCTGTCGCAATGCCTCCGCCGCAGCAGGATGCCCGGCAGCCCAACGCCCGATCCGGGCGGCGGCCCACAACGCGCAGGCCCCCTCGCGCCAGGCCGTCGGCTTGTCGGGCAGGGCGGCCGTAAGAGACACGGCCAGGGACTCCGCCCCGGGGTAGACGGCCCGGGCCCGGTCGAGGGCCCGGTCGTACGCAGGGAGGGCCGCGGCGTCGCGGGTCCAGGCGGCGTGCAGGGCCGCGAGCGAAGCCGTGGAGTCGGACGCAGTCACCCAGGGGAGCCAGTGGCCGAGGGCCGACACGCAGGCCCGGCGGTGGACCTCGGCGTCGAGGGCGGCCCGGCGGGCGTCGAGGGTCTCCTCCCAGAGCACGAGGGCCTCGGGGGTCCACGCGGAGGGCCAGGCCCCGGCCCGGACCAGGGCAGAACGGGCGGCGTAGAGCGACCGGGCCTGACGGGCCAGGGCGGCCAGCGACACGAGCCACGGCCCCGCCCGACCGGCCACCCCTTCCACCGCGTGCCCGAGCCCCAACGGAACCACCGCCCCATCGAGGGCCCCCCACGCCCGCGAGGCCCGCAGCCGGGCGAGCACGGACTCGAGAAAGGCCTTGGAGAGCCGCTCCCCGGCCGACTCGGGCCAGGCCGTGGCGAGGGAGCCCCGCAGGGCCCCCCGGGCCATCCACCACCCGATGACAAAGAACCGCAAGAAGCTCCCCGCCCACCGCAGAAGAACCCCCAGGGCGGCCTCTCCCGCGCCGTCGAGGCTCAGGGTCACCCGGGCCGGAAACCGCACGAGGGCCGCCTCGGCCTCGCCCCAGGTCTGGGCCGCCTCGGTCACGCGGTCGAGGTGGGCAGAAGAGACCTCCCCCGCGGCCAGGAGTTGGGCCGCGGCCCCGTAGTCCCCGACCGCCGTGCGTACGCCCCGGGCGGCCAGGACGGCCTCCAGGGCCCCCCGGGCGTCTTCGTACTGCCCCGGGTGGGGCCCGCCTGCGGCCACCGCGGCATCGACCGCCCGCGAGGCTCCCAGAGCCGCCTCCAGGGCCGCGGCGAAGGCCCCGAGGGCCGTGGGGTCCATCGTCGCGAACGAGGGCCGGGGGTGTTGCCCCGTCGGGTCGCGCCAGGGGCTCTGGGGGCCGAGCATCGACCGCCACGGCCGCAGGGCCTCCAGGGCGCCCAGGAGCCCCGGAACCTCCCGCCCGGCCACCGCCCCCAATGCCCCTGGAGGCGGCACGGCCGGGGCCTCCAGGCCCGCCGCGAGGGCATGAAGCTGGCCGACGGTGAGATCGTCGTCGTCGAGGCGCCAGGCCAGGGCGGCGTCCTCGTCGCCGAGGCGTCGCCGGGTGGCCTCCAGGGAGGCCGCGGTCTGGTCCGCGGGGCGCGGATCCCAGGCCGTGGGGACGGTCGACTCGAGCCGGCCCGCGAGCTGCCGGTAGAGGCCCTTGCGGTCGTCGTGGACGTCGTGGACGAGGGCCAGGACGTGGCGAAACCCGAGGCCGTCCATCCGTTGCACGACCACGTCGAGGGCCGCCCGCTTCTCGCACACCACGGCCACCTTGAGGCCGCGGCCGAGGGCGTCGGCCACGAGGTTGACGATCACCTGGCTCTTGCCCGTCCCCGGGGGGCCGTCGACCACCAGGGCCCGGGCCGTCCGGGCGGCCTCGATCGCGGCCTTCTGGCTCGGGTCGGCGGGGATCACCGGCCGGACCTCCCCGGCCGCGGTCTCGTCGGCCACGGTCTCGGTCACCCCGAGGGCGGCCCGGAGGTCGGCCGGCAGGAGCATCCCCGCGCATCCGAGGAGGGCCCCGGGGTCGGCCTCGGGGCGGGACAGGTCTTCGAGGAGCCCGTCGTAGTCCTGCAGGAGGTCGGACGACGACTGGGGAAAGAGCCCCAGGAGGGCGCACTCCTCGACCTCGGCCCGGTCGTCGGCCCAGCCCCCGAGCTCCTCCACCCGGTCGGCAAGGGGGACCAGCCCCGGGGTGGCCGGGCGGGCCGTGAGCCCCACCTCGCCGAGGGCCAGGAGCACGGCCTCGGACCCTTGGGTGGGGTCGGCGGACAGGGCGTCGAGCCGGGCCGCGAGGCTGTCGGGGTATTGGTATCCCCGCTTGTGAAACAAGAGGCGCAGGAGGGCGTGGTTGACCGTGGGGGCCGTGTCCTCGGGGCGCAACGTGAAGCCCCGGGCCCCCCGGGCGTCGCGCTCGAGGTCGACGGGGTGGAGCACGAGGGGGCCTCGCACGAGGTAACCCCGGGCCACGGCCGTCAGGACGGGATACCCGACGGCCAGGTCGCGGGCCCCGGTCTCTTCGGCCCGGGCCCGGTGGTTGCGTTCGAGGGCGAGGAGGTCGACCCCGACCTCGCGGGCTCCGGCGTGGGCCCCGGCCTCCGCGGGGTCGACGAGGCGCACCGAACGACCGGCCCGCACGGCCGCGAGGGCCCGCTCCCCTCGGCCCACGCTGGCCCGATCGAGGCTGGCGAGGTCAAAGACCTGCCCGTTCCGAGGGCGATGAACCCGCACCGAGGGGCTGCGTCCGTCGCCCGAGACCAGCTCGTCGCGGAGCCGGGTGAGGGCCCGAGACAGACGCACCCGCTCGGCCCCCGCCCCCGCCCCGAGGGACGATCGCAGGGACACCGCCGAAGCCCGTCCGTCAGCCTCGAAGGGCGGAGCCGTCGGGGCCAGGAAGAAGGCCGTCTCGGGGTCGACGAGGCTCAGGTCGTCGGGGCCGCGCAGGCCCACCCGGTCGAAGGCCCGCTGGATGTCACCCAGGACGGCGGGGTTGGGCTGCGCGTGCCCGAGGATCCGCAGGAGGCGAGACAGGGTGACGGTGGCCCCTCCGCGCCGGGCGGCTCCGCGCAAGAAGACCTCCAGGCCCTCGCGAGCCTCGCCGGGGGGCGGGGCGAAGGGCGGAGGCAGGGGGTCACGAGCGGGCGAGGCGATCCCGAGGGAGCGCAGGGCCACCTCCAGGAGGGTGTGAAACTCGCGTCCGCAGCCGAAGGCCTCGCCGATGGCCTCGACCATGGCGAGCTCGGCCCCGTGCACCTCCCCGTCGGCCAGGACCGTGTGCATCAAGAGCGAGAACAGGGCCCTCTGGGCGTGCGGGGTGCGCACGGTGAACAAGGGCCCGAGCTCTTGCAGCCGCCCCGCGGCGGCGTCGCGATCGAGCAGGCTGCGCCACCCCGGGACCTTCGCCCCAAAGGCGGCCTCCAGGGCGGCCACCTCGGCATCGGCCAGGACCCCATCGGCCAGGGCCACCAGGACGCAGCAGGCCAGGGCCCCTTCGAACAGCTCCGCGGCCGGGGCCTCCCACATGGCCTGAGGGCCTTCGAGGTCCCCCCCTCCGAGGACCTTGCCGATCAGGGCGTCGACCTCGGCGAGGGGACGGGTCCCGGGGCCGTCGCCCGTGAGGGAGCGGTACACGTCGGACTCGGAGAAGAGCCAGGCGGCCCAGGCCCGGAGGTTGTGCTCGGGGTGGGACATGCCCTGGGCGTAGGTGCCGTCGCGGAGGCAGGCCTCCATGAGCTCGGTGCATTGGGCGAGGTAGGCCCTGGGGTCCCAGGTGAGGGCCTCGGTGGGCAGTCCCGTGGTGCAGGCCATCTCCAGGCGCAAGACCGCGTCGAGGCTGCGGCAGGCCAGCAGACCGAAACGATCGGCCGTCAGCTCGCAGGTCATGCTCAAGCGGGCGGCCAGACGCCGCGCGGGCTCCTCCCCCGCCTCCAACACGGCCGAGGCCAGAGCCCCCGCGGCCCCCACCGGCCCCTCCAGGCCATGGGCGAGAAAATGCCCGAGCTCGTGCCCGAACACCGCCACCAGGGACGGCCCGTCGAGCAGGGTCAGGAGCCGCCCCTGGATCTCCACCAGGGCCGGGGCCCGAACCCTATGAATCACCGCGTTTTCACGGCCCGCCGACTGGTACACCTCCAGGGCCACGTCGAGCCCCAGGGCATCGCGGGCCCTTCCGGCCGCGGCCCACACCTCCGGGGCCATCGCCTCGGACAGCCGCAGAGACCGGGCCAGGAGCCCGCGCCGAACCCGATCGGGGTCGCCCTCCCCCACCCGCGCGGCGAGCTCGGCCATCCGGGGCAGCGCCAGGAGGGCCGCGGCCAGGGTCGGCTCCAGCGAGACCCGAACCCGCTCGACCGCCAACGCCACCCCGTCGCGGGTTTCCCCCGACGGTACCGTCATCTCTGCGTCACCCATGGCAATCCGCGGAGCATATCCCCAGGGCCGTGGTCCACGGACCCAATCAGCAACGCGTGCCGAGGGCCCGTTCGAGCTCGCCGAAGGGGTCGACGAGGGTTCGTACGAGGATCCGTGCACCGCGGGGGCTGTGGGCCACCCATTGCCACACGGCCCTGCGCAGCTCGCCGAGGGCCATGCCCGCGAGGGGGGTCCACACCAGGTCGAGGGCGCTCGGACGGACGTGCCAGGCCTCGACGAGGTACTCCCAGGCCGCGCTCCCGACGGCGGTAAACGCGAGGGAGGCCCACGGTCCGTGGCCGCACTGCCGGGCCCGGAGGTACAGCTCGCTCCCCATCAGCCCGTGCCCCACCACGTTGATGACCCACCAGTCTCCGTCCCACTCAAACACCCTGCGGCCCGGGTCAAACTTCGGGGGCTCCGTGTACGCCCGCGCAAACTGCCGCCCCACCGCCGCCCCGTCCGCGAACGAAAACGCCCGCCCCCAGAGCAACGAGGCCCCCACCCGCTGCACCCCCAGGAGGCCCACCCCGTGCCCCACCGGAACCCACCACGACGACGCCGGCGCGCGCAGCCGCAGGGGTGCCTCCTGGGCCCCGACCCTCGGGTCGGCCAGACACATCCCGAGCCACACCGCCCCCGCCACAACACCACGCATCGTGGGCCTACAGTGCCACGAGACCGGGGACAGAATATGTCAATCTTCGGGGAGCCGTCGGGCGACAGGGGTGTTACCTTCGGGGCATGCGCGATCGGTTGACACGGCCTGAGGTACAGCGGTTGACGGCGGCCATCCCCGAGATTCTGCGGATCCTGGAGACGGCCCTCGACGCGGTCTTTGACGAGGAGGGCAACAAGTGGACGGAGCGTAAGCTCCGGGTGGGGGCGGCCATGAGCGCGGTCGAGCTCGGGCTGCACAGCAAGCTCCAGCCGCGCCGGGCCTTGTGGCACGCCTCGATGGTCTTGCTCACGCTGAAGGGGGTGAGCTCGGAGGGCCCTGGGGGCGACGGGGGGGTGCTTGAGTCGGTGGCCGCGGTGGCCCACACCCTGTCCCTGGCCTCGATCGCGTGCGACTCGGAGGTGGCCTCGGAGGAGTCGGTGCAGCA